>CAWKGV010000005.1:0-435014 GCA_963849305.1 uncultured Pseudomonadota bacterium | reverse complement strand
AGCGGCGCCGTCCTGACCATCGTGAATCTCAAGCTGCCTGCTGTTGTTGCGGCGGCTGTGGGTATGTGGGCGTGTGCCGCAGAGGCACGGAAAGGAGTTCAGCGATGAACTGAACCGTGGCGTGAAGCTGCGCGGGAGATGATGGTAGGCCCATCGGGATCGGCTTTCAGGAGCAGGTCCCAAACCAATCCGAGCTGCTGCGGTCCAGACCGTGGTGGTGAGCGTCGGATGAAAAGTCCCGAGGGGTACTTGGGGCAGGTGGGTGCCCGGAAGCCGAGCGAAAGCAAACCCTCGAAGACGCGTCGATAACCATACGTGTCGTCAAAACCAGAGGCGGTCCACACCTCTGGGATCAGTCTGCCGGGAGCCTGATGACTGGGCGGACGGCGACCGGCGTATAGGGGGGAGCTGGGCACAGGCTGCTGCGCGGAACTGCGGGAACCAGGTCTTGGATGCCAAGGGAGAAGCACAAGCGGCGCACACCGCGAGGCGAGAGTACCGAAGCCAAGACCTGGGGCGGATCGGCCCATAGTAGCGGTGAAGGCTCTGTAATGGCGCTGGAGCGAAGGGGTCGAGTCAGGCGGTCGTAGGAATTGAAGCAACTGGGAACCAGGATGACGACGATAAATACGACGAACAAGCCCTTCATGATCGAGAAGTGGCAAGTGTACGAAGCGTATAAAGCGGTCAAATCCAATCACGGTGCGGCCGGCGTGGATGGTCAGACGATCGAAGGATTCGAGGCCAACTTGAAGGGAAACCTGTACAAGCTCTGGAACCGAATGAGCTCGGGAGCCTACTTTCCGCCGCCGGTCCGTGCTGTCCCCATTCCGAAGAAGAGTGGGGGCGAAAGGATTTTGGGTGTCCCAACCGTCAGCGATCGGATCGCGCAGATGGTGGTCAAGCAACTCCTTGAGCCGGACCTGGACCCCATTTTTCTGGCGGATTCCTACGGCTACAGGCCGGGCAAATCGGCACTGGATGCGGTCGGCGTCACGCGCAAGCGGTGCTGGAAATATGGATGGGTTCTGGAGTTCGACATCAAGGGACTGTTGGATCTCGCGTCATAATGCGCCCTGGTTCATGAGGTTGGGATAAGCAGTTCGGATTGGCGGGCTATCACCTTGATCCGGAGTCCCTTTTGTTTGCCGCGCATCACGTGGACCGCGTCGAGTTCGCCGCGCTTGACACGCTGCAACACGGTCTGTCGCGAAACCCCGAGCGCGCGCATTGCTTCCCGCATGGGCACGAAGCCATCGTCGGCTTCGCCGCCATTGAAACGGGCGATGAGGTCATCGGTCAAACGGATGCGCCATGGGGCTCCGGGCGTCAGTTGCTCGCCTGCGATGATGCCGTCGTTGAGCAAGCGATGGAGGGTCGACGGGGCAACGCCGAGCACGATGGCGGCTTTCTTGATCGTCAGCAGTTCGCCGTCGGGCGCGTCGGCTCTCGGCTCAAAGCATCCAATGTCCCAGTGGCGACGCAGGTTGCCTACGTGACCCGCCTCGAACCGATGACCGTATGCCGTTGTGCGCCCCTGCCGATTGAGGATGCCGGCGATCACGCTGTCGGGGTAATGGCAGGCGAGGCGGCGAACGAGCGCGATCGTGTCCTCGTCAGTGCGGATCGTGGCCGGCCGCGAGCGCGGCAGCGCCAGGTCGATCTCGTCGAGCGCGCCGCCTTTCCAGCGGATCGTGAGGTGCGCGGCGGCTTTGTCGCGCTCGACCTTGATGATGACTTCCTCAGTCAGTGCCCGCAGCAACTCCTTCCTGTCACGTGGTGCGGTGGTTGGGGCGTGCCACACCCTGGCCAGATCGGGCCCGATCGAGAGCAGACGGTCGCGCTCCTCCAGGGAGAGTAAGCGTGGACGCTCCCGCTCGCGGCGTGCAAGCTCGGCTTTAGCAGCTTCGAGGGCGTTCAAGCCCTTCTCCCACTCGCGCTCGAGTCCGCGAGCAACCAACCGATTATCGGGATCCACAGCACGGTATCGGCGCTCGGCGCGCCTCGCTTCGTAGCTCGCTCGTTCGACGCCGAGGCGCCATTGTTTGAGCATGGCCTCGCGATCTGCTTCGAGCCTTTCGGCGGCGGCGATACTGGCTGCGAGCTTCGCCGGTTCGAGGGCGGCGATGAAGGTCCGTGCGACGGCGTCGTCAATCTGAATGCCGCCCACATTGAGACAATAGACGCCGCGGCCTTCGACAAGGACCTTGCCGGGGCAATGATAGCCCGCTGACGAATGACGCCCGCGGTAGTGCGTGCGCAGGCGACGTCCGCAATGGCCGCAGCTGGCGAGGCCCTGCAGCAGGGCGTTACCTTCCCTCACGGCGCCCCCCACCTTGCGTGGCCCCGGGCGCGTGTTTTGCGCGATCCGCGCCTGATTGGCCTCATAGGTCTGCCAGTCGATGAAGCCCGGATGGTGTTCCGGGATGAGCACCTGCCACTCGGAGCGTGAGAGATGTCGAATGCGCTTGCGCCGGCCACCCGCGGCATCCAGCATCGTCTCCGTGCGGGTTTTGCCATAGGCATAGGCGCCGGCATAGACCGGATTGGTCAGCACGTGGTGGATGGCCGTATAGCTCGCGTCACCCCACCGGATCTCGAATCCCTGATGCATCTGCAGCGGCAAGCTGAGCCCTTCGGAGCGTAACCAGAGCCAGACGCGACGTACCGAACCGGTCTCTGCAAACTTGGCAAAGACGGCGCGGATAGCCGTCACGACCGCCTCATCCGGGTGGAAGCGGACCTCACCGTCGGCGTCGCCCCAAAGGAACCCGACCGGCAACCCGCGTCTGAGTTCGCCGCGGGCGGCCTTGTTGCGAATACCGCCGTTCAGACGTGCGCGCAGGACGTGCAGTTCGGCCTCGCTCATTGTCCCTTTCAATCCGAGCAGGAGCCGGTCATTGAACAGCGCCGGATGATAGAGGCCATCAGCATCGCCGATGAGCGTGTCGCTGAGGCCGGCGAGATCGATGAGGCGATGCCAGTCGGCGTTGTTGCGGGCGAGACGCGAAACTTCGAGGCCGAGCACGAGACCGACATGGCCGAGCGCCACTTCGGCAGTGAGGCGAGCAAATCCCGAGCGGGTGACAGCGCCGGAACCGGAGAGACCGAGGTCCTCGTCGATGACAATGATACGATCATCGGGCCAGCCGAGCTCGCGAGCCTTGATCTCCAGCGCATATTGCCGGTCCGTCGACTCGCGATTGTGTTCGACCTGTGCGGCGCTCGATTGACGGAGATAGACAATGGCCTGACGGGAGATATGACTGGCGGTGATCTTGGAAACTTCATTCACCGCCCGCCTCCGTCAGCGGTTGGGTCGCGAGCATCCGGGCGATAAGCCGTGCGAGAATCTCGAGCGCCGCCATGCGAGACGCATCGTCGAGCTGGTCCCATGGTGCCGGAGTGGGCCTTGGCGCCGGGGGGATCGACGGCCGGTCGGACGGATTGAGAATCGGGAGCGTCAACTGCATGGCGGCCCTCCATTGGCAAAACGGGCTGGCCGAGTTGGCCATGGAGAGCGTCGAGGACCGTGCGCAGGTGGAGCAAATCGCGGAGCCGGCCGAGGTCATGTTGTGCTGCGCCGTCGTCGGGCGCAGGCGAACCGCCGCCATCGCCACATTCGTCCCAGTCGGTCCATTTTGCGGGAATGAGCGAGCGGCTGCCATCCGGCAGGCTAACCAGCAAAAGCGAGACCCCGCGCCGCCGCATGCTGCTGGTCACAGTCAATTGCCGGCCCTCGAAAGCATGGCGCTCCCGGAGGATCGTCACCATTGCCGGAATATGACGGTGATGGGTAGTCTGTGGCCGCTTCCTTCGACAACATCTCGCACCATCTCTTGCTGAAGGCCGTCCGGAGACATGTGAAATGCAAATGGGCGCTGCTCTACATCGAGAGGTGGCTGACAGCACCCATGGAGCAGGATGGGAAGACGATCGTGCGAGATCGCGGAACCCCGCAAGGGGGCGTGATCAGTCCGATCTTGGCCAACCTGTTCCTGCATTATGCATTCGACCTCTGGATGCGACGGGCCTACCCGGACCTCCCATGGTGTCGGTATGCGGATGATGGGCTAGTGCATTGCCGGACGGAGCAGGAAGCGGAGGCGGTCAAGGCTACGCTTCAGGCAAGGTTGGCAGAATGCCAGCTCGAAATGCATCCCACCAAAACAAGGATTGTCTACCGCAAAGTCATAGGCTGTCGCGGGGGTGTACCCAAACGTCAAATTCGACTTCCTTGGGTACTGCTTCCGGCCGCGTCGGGTCATGCGTCCGTCAGACCGAAAGGTGGTTGGCGGATACACCCCGGCGGTCAGTCCCGCGGCACTGAAGGCGATGCGCGCGACCATCCGGGACTTGAACATTCGGCGAATGACGCAGGTGTCGTTGGCTGACATCGCCCAGAAGCTCAATCCCCTCCTACGGGGGTGGATCGCGTATTACGGACGGTACACGCCTTCGGCTCTGTACACCCTGTTCCGGTACGTCAATTTGACGCTATTGGCCTGGGTGCGGCGAAAGTTCAAGCGCTACAAGGGGCACAAAGTTCGTGCCGGCAGCTTTCTCGAAAAGCTGGCACGAGCGCACCCCGACCTCTTCGTGCATTGGCGGCTCGGCATGACCGGCGGGTTTGCCTGATGGGAGCCCAGTGAAGCGAGAGTTTCACGCTGGGTCCTGCGAGAGGCTGGCGGTGAAATTCCGCCGGCCTACTCACCAATGCGCTTGCGTTGTCCAAGCGCAGCGTCATATCCACACCCGCACCTCCGAGCTCGCCGGTGACGCCGGCTCGCAACACCGCCATCGGCGGTATGTGGGCGTGTGCCGCAGAGGCACGGAAAGGAGTTCAGCGATGAACTGAACCGTGGCGTGAAGCTGCGCGGGAGATGATGGTAGGCCCATCGGGATCGGCTTTCAGGAGCAGGTCCCAAACCAGTCCGAGCTGCTGCGGTCCAGACCGTGGTGGTGAGCGTCGGATGAAAAGTCCCGAGGGGTACTTGGGGCAGGTGGGTGCCCGGAAGCCGAGCGAAAGCAAACCCTCGAAGACGCGTCGATAACCATACGTGTCGTCAAAACCAGAGGCGGTCCACACCTCTGGGATCAGTCTGCCGGGAGCCTGATGACTGGGCGGACGGCGACCGGCGTATAGGGGGGGGAGCTGGGCACAGGCTGCTGCGCGGAACTGCGGGAACCAGGTCTTGGATGCCAAGGGAGAAGCACAAGCGGCGCACACCGCGAGGCGAGAGTACCGAAGCCAAGACCTGGGGCGGATCGGCCCATAGTAGCGGTGAAGGCTCTGTAATGGCGCTGGAGCGAAGGGGTCGAGTCAGGCGGTCGTAGGAATCGAAGCAACTGGGAACCAGGATGACGACGATAAATACGACGAACAAGCCCTTCATGATCGAGAAGTGGCAAGTGTACGAAGCGTATAAAGCGGTCAAATCCAATCACGGTGCGGCCGGCGTGGATGGTCAGACGATCGAAGGATTCGAGGCCAACTTGAAGGGAAACCTGTACAAGCTCTGGAACCGAATGAGCTCGGGAGCCTACTTTCCGCCGCCGGTCCGTGCTGTCCCCATTCCGAAGAAGAGTGGGGGCGAAAGGATTTTGGGTGTCCCAACCGTCAGCGATCGGATCGCGCAGATGGTGGTCAAGCAACTCCTTGAGCCGGACCTGGACCCCATTTTTCTGGCGGATTCCTACGGCTACAGGCCGGGCAAATCGGCACTGGATGCGGTCGGCGTCACGCGCAAGCGGTGCTGGAAATATGGATGGGTTCTGGAGTTCGACATCAAGGGACTGTTGGATCTCGCGTCATAATGCGCCCTGGTTCATGAGGTTGGGATAAGCAGTTCGGATTGGCGGGCTATCACCTTGATCCGGAGTCCCTTTTGTTTGCCGCGCATCACGTGGACCGCGTCGAGTTCGCCGCGCTTGACACGCTGCAACACGGTCTGTCGCGAAACCCCGAGCGCGCGCATTGCTTCCCGCATGGGCACGAAGCCATCGTCGGCTTCGCCGCCATTGAAACGGGCGATGAGGTCATCGGTCAAACGGATGCGCCATGGGGCTCCGGGCGTCAGTTGCTCGCCTGCGATGATGCCGTCGTTGAGCAAGCGATGGAGGGTCGACGGGGCAACGCCGAGCACGATGGCGGCTTTCTTGATCGTCAGCAGTTCGCCGTCGGGCGCGTCGGCTCTCGGCTCAAAGCATCCAATGTCCCAGTGGCGACGCAGGTTGCCTACGTGACCCGCCTCGAACCGATGACCGTATGCCGTTGTGCGCCCCTGCCGATTGAGGATGCCGGCGATCACGCTGTCGGGGTAATGGCAGGCGAGGCGGCGAACGAGCGCGATCGTGTCCTCGTCAGTGCGGATCGTGGCCGGCCGCGAGCGCGGCAGCGCCAGGTCGATCTCGTCGAGCGCGCCGCCTTTCCAGCGGATCGTGAGGTGCGCGGCGGCTTTGTCGCGCTCGACCTTGATGATGACTTCCTCAGTCAGTGCCCGCAGCAACTCCTTCCTGTCACGTGGTGCGGTGGTTGGGGCGTGCCACACCCTGGCCAGATCGGGCCCGATCGAGAGCAGACGGTCGCGCTCCTCCAGGGAGAGTAAGCGTGGACGCTCCCGCTCGCGGCGTGCAAGCTCGGCTTTAGCAGCTTCGAGGGCGTTCAAGCCCTTCTCCCACTCGCGCTCGAGTCCGCGAGCAACCAACCGATTATCGGGATCCACAGCACGGTATCGGCGCTCGGCGCGCCTCGCTTCGTAGCTCGCTCGTTCGACGCCGAGGCGCCATTGTTTGAGCATGGCCTCGCGATCTGCTTCGAGCCTTTCGGCGGCGGCGATACTGGCTGCGAGCTTCGCCGGTTCGAGGGCGGCGATGAAGGTCCGTGCGACGGCGTCGTCAATCTGAATGCCGCCCACATTGAGACAATAGACGCCGCGGCCTTCGACAAGGACCTTGCCGGGGCAATGATAGCCCGCTGACGAATGACGCCCGCGGTAGTGCGTGCGCAGGCGACGTCCGCAATGGCCGCAGCTGGCGAGGCCCTGCAGCAGGGCGTTACCTTCCCTCACGGCGCCCCCCACCTTGCGTGGCCCCGGGCGCGTGTTTTGCGCGATCCGCGCCTGATTGGCCTCATAGGTCTGCCAGTCGATGAAGCCCGGATGGTGTTCCGGGATGAGCACCTGCCACTCGGAGCGTGAGAGATGTCGAATGCGCTTGCGCCGGCCACCCGCGGCATCCAGCATCGTCTCCGTGCGGGTTTTGCCATAGGCATAGGCGCCGGCATAGACCGGATTGGTCAGCACGTGGTGGATGGCCGTATAGCTCGCGTCACCCCACCGGATCTCGAATCCCTGATGCATCTGCAGCGGCAAGCTGAGCCCTTCGGAGCGTAACCAGAGCCAGACGCGACGTACCGAACCGGTCTCTGCAAACTTGGCAAAGACGGCGCGGATAGCCGTCACGACCGCCTCATCCGGGTGGAAGCGGACCTCACCGTCGGCGTCGCCCCAAAGGAACCCGACCGGCAACCCGCGTCTGAGTTCGCCGCGGGCGGCCTTGTTGCGAATACCGCCGTTCAGACGTGCGCGCAGGACGTGCAGTTCGGCCTCGCTCATTGTCCCTTTCAATCCGAGCAGGAGCCGGTCATTGAACAGCGCCGGATGATAGAGGCCATCAGCATCGCCGATGAGCGTGTCGCTGAGGCCGGCGAGATCGATGAGGCGATGCCAGTCGGCGTTGTTGCGGGCGAGACGCGAAACTTCGAGGCCGAGCACGAGACCGACATGGCCGAGCGCCACTTCGGCAGTGAGGCGAGCAAATCCCGAGCGGGTGACAGCGCCGGAACCGGAGAGACCGAGGTCCTCGTCGATGACAATGATACGATCATCGGGCCAGCCGAGCTCGCGAGCCTTGATCTCCAGCGCATATTGCCGGTCCGTCGACTTGCGATTGTGTTCGACCTGTGCGGCGCTCGATTGACGGAGATAGACAATGGCCTGACGGGAGATATGACTGGCGGTGATCTTGGAAACTTCATTCACCGCCCGCCTCCGTCAGCGGTTGGGTCGCGAGCATCCGGGCGATAAGCCGTGCGAGAATCTCGAGCGCCGCCATGCGAGACGCATCGTCGAGCTGGTCCCATGGTGCCGGAGTGGGCCTTGGCGCCGGGGGGATCGACGGCCGGTCGGACGGATTGAGAATCGGGAGCGTCAACTGCATGGCGGCCCTCCATTGGCAAAACGGGCTGGCCGAGTCGGCCATGGAGAGCGTCGAGGACCGTGCGCAGGTGGAGCAAATCGCGGAGCCGGCCGAGGTCATGTTGTGCTGCGCCGTCGTCGGGCGCAGGCGAACCGCCGCCATCGCCACATTCGTCCCAGTCGGTCCATTTTGCGGGAATGAGCGAGCGGCTGCCATCCGGCAGGCTAACCAGCAAAAGCGAGACCCCGCGCCGCCGCATGCTGCTGGTCACAGTCAATTGCCGGCCCTCGAAAGCATGGCGCTCCCGGAGGATCGTCACCATTGCCGGAATATGACGGTGATGGGTAGTCTGTGGCCGCTTCCTTCGACAACATCTCGCACCATCTCTTGCTGAAGGCCGTCCGGAGACATGTGAAATGCAAATGGGCGCTGCTCTACATCGAGAGGTGGCTGACAGCACCCATGGAGCAGGATGGGAAGACGATCGTGCGAGATCGCGGAACCCCGCAAGGGGGCGTGATCAGTCCGATCTTGGCCAACCTGTTCCTGCATTATGCATTCGACCTCTGGATGCGACGGGCCTACCCGGACCTCCCATGGTGTCGGTATGCGGATGATGGGCTAGTGCATTGCCGGACGGAGCAGGAAGCGGAGGCGGTCAAGGCTACGCTTCAGGCAAGGTTGGCAGAATGCCAGCTCGAAATGCATCCCACCAAAACAAGGATTGTCTACCGCAAAGTCATAGGCTGTCGCGGGGCGTACCCAAACGTCAAATTCGACTTCCTTGGGTACTGCTTCCGGCCGCGTCGGGTCATGCGTCCGTCAGACCGAAAGGTGGTTGGCGGATACACCCCGGCGGTCAGTCCCGCGGCACTGAAGGCGATGCGCGCGACCATCCGGGACTTGAACATTCGGCGAATGACGCAGGTGTCGTTGGCTGACATCGCCCAGAAGCTCAATCCCCTCCTACGGGGGTGGATCGCGTATTACGGACGGTACACGCCTTCGGCTCTGTACACCCTGTTCCGGTACGTCAATTTGACGCTATTGGCCTGGGTGCGGCGAAAGTTCAAGCGCTACAAGGGGCACAAAGTTCGTGCCGGCAGCTTTCTCGAAAAGCTGGCACGAGCGCACCCCGACCTCTTCGTGCATTGGCGGCTCGGCATGACCGGCGGGTTTGCCTGATGGGAGCCCAGTGAAGCGAGAGTTTCACGCTGGGTCCTGCGAGAGGCTGGCGGTGAAATTCCGCCGGCCTACTCACCAATGCGCTTGCGTTGTCCAAGCGCAGCGTCATATCCACACCCGCACCTCCGAGCTCGCCGGTGACGCCGGCTCGCAACACCGCCATCGGCGGTCGGTTGCCCAATGCCTGATGCGGGCGCCGAAGATTGTAGAAACTTACCCAAGCCGCGATCCCGGCGCGCGCCTCGTGGCCGTCGGCATAGCCCTTCAAATAGACATCCTCGTGCTTCAGCGACCGCCACAGCCGCTCGATGAACACGTTGTCCATCCACCGCCCGCGCCCATCCATCGACACCTGGATCCCCGCCGCCAGCAGCGTGCCGGCGAAGGCCGCGCTGGTGAACTGACTCCCTTGGTCGGTGTTGAAAATCGCCGGCGTGCCGAACCGCGCCAACGCCTCCTCCACTGCCGAGATGCAGAACGAGACGTCCATTGTGTTCGACAGACGCCATGCCAGTAGCGCCCGGCTCGCCCAGTCCATGACCGCAACCAGGTACAGAAAACCGCGCCCGATCGGGATATAGGTGATGTCCGCTGCCCAAACCTGGTTCGGCCGCTCGATCGCTTTCTCACGCAGCAGATACGGGAAGATCTTGTGCCCGGGCGCCGGCTTCGTCGTGCGCGGCTTCGGTCCCAGCGCCGCGATCCCGATCCGGCGCATCAGACGCCGCACCCGCTTGCGGTTTACCGCCTGTCCCTCGGACCGCAGCAGTGCCGCCATCCGCCGCGAGCCCAGAAACGGCCAATCCGTGAACAGCGCGTCGATCCGCCGCATCAGCGCCAGATCGTTGTCATTCGCCGCTGCCGGCTGGCGATACACCCCTGAGCGGGCCACACCGAGCAGCACGCATTGCCGCCGAACGGACAGCCTCGGGTGATCTCGATCGAGCCGCGCTCGCCGGCCCGGGATGCTCATCTTCCGGACCTCCGCGCTAAAAAATCCCGCTCCACCGTCAGTTGGCCGATCTTCGCGTGCAGCCTCTCGATCTCGGGCTCGCGCAGATCGTCGGCATCCCGGCCGACGCCAGCATCGAAGGCCCGCGCCGCCTGATCTTGCAGCTGCCGCTTCCAAGCATCGACCTGGGTCGGATGCACCTCGTAGCGCTGCGCCAGGTCGGCAACCGTCGCCTCTTCCCGCAGCGCTTCCAGCGCGATCTTCGCCTTCAGCGCTGCGTCGATCTTCCGTCTCGTTCGCTTCCTCATGGTCCGCTCCGTCTAGCAACGGAACGGCAGACCTCCAACTAAGCCACCGGTCCCAAATCCGGGGTCCACTTCACGGGCGCGATCGTGGAGAATAAGCGGTCAGGTGCGGCGCTGGCGTTGGTGAAAGAGCAGCAGGCGGCCTACACCGAATCGTCGCCGTTACGACCCTGCCCGCCAACGGCCACCGAATAATTTGGAAGCGCCGGGTCAGCCGACGAAGGGCCGACCGCGACGCGACAGGGTCACAGCGCCTCCGTCTAATCCAGATCGAAGCTGCCAGTCGCCGACCGGTGCGACGCCGTTCGGACGGGCGCACGGCCGCCTCATGATGCTGAGGGCCTCAAGGCTGAGCTGCGCGCACCGGCCAGCCGGCTTTGGCCCTTGACCCCCTCGCCCTCACCCCGCGTTTGGTTGAGATGCCGTTTCGCACAAGTGTGTCCGCAGCCTGTGGGGTGTCATCTCTACTTTGCGCGCCGGGTGACATTTCTATCTTGCGCCGACATTCTGACGGCTCCGGGTTGCTTCCGTCCCGCGGAAAGCGACGTGGCGGCCATTCCGTCGCCTGGTGGCTTGGTTGTAGCCCCGGCCGCGACGCCTATACTTCATGCGGCTGCGCGGCTTGCTCTCGCGCCCGCCGGGCCTCGTAGGCCTTCAGGTGGGCGTAGGCGATGCGCAGCAGGGAGTGGCGATCGGCCGCCGTCTCCTCGCCGCCACGGCGCAGCAGGTCGCCCAGAATGTGGTCGGCCTCGATCGGGGCGCCGCGCTCGATGTCCCGCAGCATCGAAGCGGTCATGGGCGAGCCGGGCCTGGTGAACATCCGATGGGTACGGTCGAGGAAATCCTGTCGCGGCGGGAAACCCTGGCGCGCGGCGACGGTAGCGCATTCGTCAAGCAGTGCGCCGGCTAGTTCCGCCGCGCCTGCCGCCACAATGTCCCCCACTGCGGCGCGCATCAGGCAGTTAATCCCGGCGCACGCGGCGATGAACACCCACTTTTCCCACATCTCTTGCAGGATTGCCTCGCTGCGGCGGCCGTCGAACTTGGCTCCGGCAAACGCTGCCGCGATGGCATCGGTGCGGTTGGAGCGGGCGCGGTCCCTCTCTCCGAATAGTAGCGTGTGGGCGTCGTTCAGATGGATGACCCGGCCGTCCGGGTCGAGGGTGGTCGAGATCACGCACTCCCCGCCCAGCACCCGGTCAGGGCCGAAGCGTGCGTCGAGCGCGTCGAGGTGGCGCATGCCGTTGAGCAAGGGCAGAATCGCGCTATGCGGCCCGACCGCTGAGGCGCAGGAGTCCATCGCGCCTTCCAGGTCATAGGCCTTGCAGCTCAGCAGGATGACGTCGAACGGCTCCGTCAGCGTGCCCGCGGATAGGTGAGGCGGCGCAAGCAGCGCGGCGTCGCCGAAGCGGCTGCGGATCGCAAGTCCGGTCTTCGCGAGTTCCACCGCACGCCGCGGGCGCACTAGGAAAGTTACATCTCGGCCGGCCTCCAGGAGCCGACCGCCAAAATAGCCGCCGATCGCGCCAGCGCCGACGATGAGGAAGCGCATGGTCGTCTCCTTGCCGGCCGGGGAAGGGGCTCTAGTCTGCGATGCCGCCAACACGTAGCCGGTCCTTCAAGTGGGCGACGACGAAAGTGTTGGCGGTGTGCCTCGGAATGACAAGCTCACCAGCAAGCGGAGCAACCTCGGGCTTATGTCGCCATCGTCTCACCCCGCCGCAACTGCCTCGCCGGGCTTGGTGCCCCAGAACTCATCGCGCTTCAGCCAGCCGATCCGGTTGCCGACCTCGAGCCGGCACCACTGCGAGCCCGCCGCGCAGGCGCGGATGCGCCCAACCACGCCCGGCTTCAGGATAGCGACCGCGCGGGCCGCGTCCCGCGGCTCGGCGCGCAGCGTCCGGTCGGCGCCAAGCACCAGGAAGTCGCGTCGCCCCGTCAGCGTCGCTTCATGCACCCAGCCCTTGGTGCCGTCCGGCGCCGTGACCAGCCGCCAGACCTCGAATTCCCGATCGATCTCCACCGGCAGGCCGCGCCGCTTGTATAGCCAGTCAATCGGGTAGCGGGTGCCGGGGCCGGCGCGCAGGTTAACGTCATCGGCGCGCAAGGCGGCGAAACGCGGCAATGGCAGGCCTGTGACGCTGCCCTTGGAAACGTCCGCTGGCACGAGCGCGCGGGGTTCGGCGGATTTGGCGGGGGATCCCCCTGACGGTGCGCGCGCCTTGGTCGCCGTCGCCGTCGGCGGGGTCAGCGGCTTTGGCTTGGTCGCGGCGCGCTTGCTCGCCAAGCGGGCGGATGCGTGCGGCGCTGTAGGCTTCTTTGGCGGCATATGGGTCGGCTTGCGCGGCGGCGCTGCACTGGCGTGGACCGGCTTCGCCGCCGTTCGGTGCGCGGGCAGCGCAAGCGGCGTGCCGTCCGGCTGGCTGTTGCTCTGAGCCCAGGCTACGGGCGCCGCGAAGAGCAGCAGGAATGCGACACGGCACGCCGTGCCCGATCGCGGGAGGGCCATTCGGCTTCAATGCCAAACCGGCCCGAACCGGGTCAAGCGTTCAGTCTCAGAGCGTGACGATCTGGCCGGTGCCGATCTCAGCCAGGAACGTCGCCACGCCCGCAACTTCGACGCCTCGCCACAACCCCGTCTGCCCAAGCCCCTCGGCGCGCAATCCCGCCTCGCAGGCGATCATGCGTACGCCAAGCTCGCTCGCCGCCTCGCGCAGCTCCGCCAGCCCCGCCACGCCCGCCGCTTGCACGCGCTGGTCGCGTTCGGCGTCCCCTAGTCTGGAGCAGTCCGCGAGCAAGGCCCGGCAGCCAGCATTGGTGGCGAACAATACCACCTGCCTGCCGATCGCGGCGGCCCCAGCGGCAAGCACGAAGGCATAATGCGCGCGGTCGTGCTCGCCCGACAGCAGCAGGATGCCAAGTCTGGCCGGCTCGCGATCAGACGAGGGCACAGGAAGGTGCCGCGGCGTCGCCGTGCAGTGACAAGTCCAAGATGGTGGGGCTCGGGCCGCACAGCGCGCAGGTCGGATCGGCCCGCAACTTCACAGTGCGGAACCGGGTCGCCAGCGCGTCCCAGATCAACAGCCGTCCTGACAGGCTCTCGCCTATCTCTAGGATCTCCTTGAGTGTCTCGGTTGCCTGCAATGTGCCCATCACCCCGGTCACGGCCCCGAGCACGCCGGCCTCGCTGCAACTCGGCACCATCCCTGGCGGTGGCGGCTCGGGATAGAGGCAGCGATAGCACGGCCCGCCGGCGGACGCGTGCGGCTTGAAAACCGAAAGCTGGCCCTCGAAGCGAAGGACAGCGGCGGAGACCAGGGTACGGCGACCGAGCACGCAGGCATCGGCCACCAGGAAGCGCGTGGCGAAGTTGTCGGTGCCGTCGCAGATTATGTCGTAGCGCGCGATCAGCGCGGCGGCGTTGTCAGCCGTGAGGCGCAGGGCATGGCGCTCGATGCGCACGCCGGGGTTGATCGCGCCGGCAGCCTCGGCCGCGGAGGCAACCTTGAAGGCGCCAAGCCGGCTGGTTGTGTGCGCGATCTGGCGCTGAAGGTTCGACAGCTCGACGCGATCGTCATCGACAATGCCGATCGTGCCGACGCCGGCGGCGGCCAGATAGAGCAGCAGCGGGCAGCCGAGCCCGCCGGCACCGATCACCAGCACGCGCGCGGCCCGGAGCCGTGCCTGCCCCACGCCGCCCAACTCGCGCAGCAAGATGTGGCGCGAGTAGCGGGTGATCTCGTCTTCGGAGAAATCAACGTCCATGCGAAGAGAATAGGCGCGCCGCCCTTGTCGCGCCAGCAGCCGGCTTGTACGATGCCGGACGCTTGCTCCCCGAACAAAATGGCGGCGCCCAAGGCGCCGCCAAGTTTAGGGAGGAAACGTCGAACACAGCGACCCGGCGGAGCCGACCCGCTGCAACGGGTCATATGGACGCCGGGCTGCGTCCTGCAAGTCCCCTTTTTGCCTCTCTATTTGGCGAGGTTGGGGTCGCTGCTCGGCCTCGCCGGCAATTGTTGGTGGCCAGGCTTCATCCGGCGCGGGTTCCGCGCGCCCCGGATTGAACAACTTGTTTCGCGCTTTGTTCTGCGACGATACGGGAAGCCTTCGTATGGATCTGGCCCGGTGAGATCGAGAATGGCGGCGCCGGCGTTTGACCTTCGACGGGCGACGCAACGTTGGGCCTGGCGCTCGCCAGCGCGGGTGCGCTGAGCACGGCCAGGGCGGCGAGGATGACGCTTTCGCGGATCATTGCTGCTGACCCCAGCGTTGATGCGAGTGGCGGCCCCATCTGGGGCAACTCCCGACGAACGCCGTCGTGAGGCGGGGGTTCCCCCGGTGGTCGAAGCGGTTGCCGCCGATGCTTAGGCCGCCACCACGTCCTGCAACACCTTGATTAGATCCTCGCGCCGGAACGGCTTCCGCAGAAGCGTGACGTGCTCCGCAGTGTGGAAGCGCGCGACCTGCTCGGCTAGTCGGAGATATGATTGGCTCAACCCCGAGGTTAGCACTAGTCTTGTGGCCAAGCCGGTCAGCATGATCTCGTGCAGGACGTCGATCCCATCCTTCTCCGGCATCACCATGTCCAGTATGAGAACGTCAGGCATGAATTCGACGAACACATCGACCGCTTGCCCCGGATCGCTAAGTCCGCGCGTCTCATAGCCAAGTTCGCTCGCGACCAGGCCCACCGCCCTGACGATGCCGCTCTGATCGTCGATCACCAGAAGCTTCTTGCCCATCCGACCCTTCTGCCGGACATGCTGGCGGCCGGCGCTGTGCGGTTTCACCAAGGCGTGATGACTGTCCTATACCCTCAATCAATACACATGTAAACCTATTCCGAAAGCACAGAGAGTAGGGAGCCCAACCTGCTGTTTGGCGCCCAATTGACGTGATTGCGCGCGGCCAGCCGGCCCGCGATATACTGCGCGCAGGTGAACAATCGGGGTCGAGGGGTCATGGGCAACATGAGCGACGGCGGCACGCTACGCATTCTTGGCATCGCCGGCAGCCTGCGGCGCGGCTCACTGAACGCCGCGGCGCTCCGCGCGGCCCAGGAGCTGGTGCCCGAGGGCATGCGGATCGAAACCTTCGATATCGCGCCGATCCCACTCTACAACGAAGACGTGAAGCAGCGGGGCTTCCCAGCGCCGGTCGAGCAATTGCGCCGTAGGGTGAAGGAGGCGGACGGCGTGCTGCTGGTCACGCCGGAATACAACTACTCGGTGCCCGGGGTGCTGAAGAACGCGATCGACTGGGTTTCGCGCCCGCCGGAGCCGCCGTTCGACGGCAAGCCCGTCGCGATCATGGGTGCCAGCCCCAGCCTGCTCGGCACCGCCCGCGCCCAATACCACCTGCGGCAATCCTTCGTGTTCATGAACGGCTATGTCCTAAACCGGCCGGAGGTGATGATCACCATGGCCGCGGGCAAGTTCGACGCGGAGGGTAGGCTCACCGACCAGCCGACCCGCGACATCATCGCCGCCATGTTGAGCGCCTTCAAGGCTTGGACCCTGAGGATGCGGCAGGGCTGAAGCGAGCCACGCAATCAGGCCGGCCCGCTCCGACAATGCGCGAAAGGGGGTGCAAGATGACCGCAATCGAGGACCGGCTCCGCCGACTTGAGGATCAATTCGCGATCTCCCAACTCCGCGCCCGCTACTGCCACCTGCTGGATGATCGGAAATGGACCGAGTTTGTGGCCCTGTTCACCAAAGACGGGGCGTTCAGCGGGTTGGAGTCGGTGCGGGGCCACGCCGCGTTGCTGGAGTTCTTCACGCGCTTCGGGCAGGCCACACCGGATTTTTGGCATTTTTGCACCAACGAAACAGTGAATCTGGACGGCGACACGGCGACCGGGCGGGTCACGCTCGAATACCTATCGGCGGCGGATGGAATATCCTACGTTTCCGCCGGGCATTACGATGACGTCATGCAGCGGGTAGACGGAGAGTGGAAGTTCAAGTCGCGAACGATCACCTTCTATTACCTGTCGCCGCTCAGCCAGGGATGGGCCGGCCGCCCGTTCCCCGGAAGGCAAGCTGTGACGGCGTAAGAGCGCTTGCTCAGGCGGGTCGGCGCGCGCGCGTGCCGGCCGCGCGCTCGAATTGATGGCCGAGGCGAAGTACGGTCGCATCGCCCCAGGCCGGCCCCATGATCTCGATCCCGAGCGGTAGGCCGGCGGCCGTGAAGCCGCCGCAGACCACGAGCGAGGGGACAGCGGCGACGTTGGCGACCGTGGTCAGGAACGGACGGGCGAAACCCTCGTCAGGCCGCTGCTCGGACAGCAGTGGCGCCGCGCCGGCGGCAGGCAATGAGACCAGCGTATCGAACCGTTCGAACAGCTTCGTCGTGACGCCGATCAACTCACTGCGGCGGCGCTGAGCCGCGATGTAATCGGCCGCCCGGATCAGCGCGCCCGCCAGCACCCGGATACGGAACGCGCGCGAATACTCGGCCAAGCGCGTCCGCAGCATGGGCTCGTGCAGCGCATATGCTTCGGCGCTGATGATCACCCGTCCGACCGCGTTGAACTCGTCCACAGGCGGCAGCCGCGCCTCCTCGACCCGGCAGCCGAGATCCCGGAGCACACGCACCGCCTCGGCGATCATGCGCAGCGCCTCGGGGGAGGCCGGCACGTCGCGCTCGTAGAACTGGCGCAGGAGTCCGACCCTGAGCCCTTTCACCGATGGCGCCAGCGCGCGGGAATAGGAGACCTTCGGTCCGGGCACCGAGGCGGGGTCGGCGGGGTCGTGGCCGGCGATTGCGTCCAACAGCAGGGCGCAGTCCTGCGCCGTCCAGGCCATCGGGCCGGCCGTGTCCAGGCTGGGAGCGAGCGGGATCAGGCCGCGCCGCGAGACCAGCCCCGGCGTGGGCTTGAGCCCGGCGATGCCGCAATAGGCGGCGGGCAGCCGGATCGAGCCACCGGTATCCGAGCCCAAGGCGCCGAGCGCGAGCCCGGCCGCGACCGCGGCGCCTGAGCCGGAGCTTGATCCCCCGGTGAAGCGCCGACGGTCCCAGGGATTGCGCGCCGGCGGCCAGGGTAAGTCGAACGCCGGGCCACCAATGGCAAATTCGTGCGTGGCGAGCTTGCCTAGCATCACCGCCCCGGCCGCCGCCAGCCGGCGCACCGGCTCCGCGTCCTGGCTAGGCACGTTCTGCGCGAACAGGCGGGAATGCGCGGTGGTTCGGACGCCTGCGGTCTCATAGATGTCCTTGTAGGCGAGTGGGATGCCGACCAGCGCCCCAGCCTGGTCCGCCGCCAGCGCCCGCCCCGCAGCGCGGGCGGCGGTGAGCGCCTGGCGTTCGGTAACGGTAATGAAGGCGTTCAGCTCCGGGTCCGACGCGGCGATCCGGCCGAGCAGCGCGCGCGTCAGCTCAACCGGGGAAAGCTTCTTGGCGGCGATCAGCCGATGGGCTTCGGCGATGGTGAGGAAGGGCGGGACGCTCTCCCTCATCGACCCGCGCGAGGCCGCTTGCGGGCCGCGGCCTTGGCTTTGCCCCCCCTTTGAGCTTCCTTTTCTTGGGCGGGGCGGGCCGCTTCGCGGACGGGCGCCGGGGGTGGCAGCCGGAAGACGAACGCCTGGTCGTCAGCAAGCTTCCGTTCGCGCGGGATGCTGGCGACGAGCATGGAAAGCTGACGCCAGGCCAGGACGAGGTCGGCGATTTGCCCCGGGTTGAGCTTCAGGCCGGCATGGGCCACGAGCACCTGCATTTCGGCCGGACTGGGGGACGCGGCGGGCCTGGAGGGCGACGCTGCCATGCTGGTCGGAGCCTGTTCGGAACGGGTCTCCAACCCTAACGACCCTCATGACGAACCGCAAGCGGCGGCGAGCCGATCCCCCGAAGTGGTGGCGCGCGGCGGCGGGCGATCATAGATTTTGCCCGGGAATCGTTCACGAAGGGAAAGGCTTATGGATCGAACCGAGATCAAGGACCTGGTCCGCGCAAGGTATGGTGCTATCGCCGAGGTCGTCGCGGATGGCGGCGCGCGCGCGGCGTCCTCGTGCTGCGGCGTCTCGACCGGCCCCGCATCGGCTGAGAAAGCCGCGCGGATGGGCTACGCGGAGGCGGATCTCGCTTCGGTTCCCGACGGCGCCAATCTCGGTCTCGGCTGTGGCAACCCGCACGCCATCGCCGCCATCCGATCGGGCGAGGTCGTCGCCGATCTTGGCAGCGGGGCGGGGTTCGACTGCTTTCTCGCCGCACGGCAAGTCGGGCCGACAGGCCGGGTGATCGGCGTCGATATGACCCATGAAATGTTGCACAAGGCGCGCGGGAACGCCGCGAAGGTCGGTTCCGCGAACATCGAGTTCCGGCTCGGGGAGATCGAGTACCTGCCGATCGCCGACCGCTCGGTGGATGTGGTGATCTCCAATTGCGTGGTGAACCTAGTCTCGGACAAGCCGCAGGTGTTCCGCGAGGCGTTTCGTGTGCTGAGGCCAGGTGGGCGGCTGGCCATCTCCGATGTCGTGAACACGGCGCCGTTGCCGGCCGAACTGCAAACAGATCCCGAGTTGGTATGCGGCTGCGTGGCGGGTGCGGCGCCTGCGGAGCGGATCGAGGCCTGGCTCAAGGAAGCAGGTTTCGTGGATGTCTGCGTCACTCTCAAGCCCGAAGGCCGGGAGCTGATAAGCAGTTGGGCGCCTGGGCGAAGAATCGAGGAGTTTGTCGTCTCCGCCTTCATAGAAGGGCGGAAGCCAAACGACTGACTCAGTTTTACATGCGCCCGATCTACATGTGCCCGACCTCGTCGGGCACGACGTAAAACGTGGGATGGCGGTATATCTTGCTCTCGGCCGGCTCGAACAGCGGGCCCTTGTCGGCTGGGTCGCTGGCGGTGATCGCGGCCGAGGGCACTACCCAGAGCGACAAGCCCTCGCCGCGCCGGGTATAGGTGTCACGCGCCGCCTGCAACGCCATTTCAGCGTCGGCCGCGTGGATCGACCCGACATGTTTGTGGGCGAGCCCGTTGCGCGAGCGGATGAACACCTCCCAGAGCGGCATCGCCGGCTCGGCCACGGTCAGGCCGCCTGCCGGGTTGGCTGCCGCGCCTGTTTGGCGGCATAAGCGCGCGCGGCCTCGCGCACCCAGGCTCCATCCTCGTGCGCGCGCAGCCGCGTGGCCAGCCGCTCGCGGTTGCACGGGCCATTGCCCGCCAGAACCCGACGGAACTCCGTCCAGTCGATCGCACCGAATTCCCAGTGGCCGGTTTGTTGATCGAAGCGCAATGCCGGATCGGGGATGCGAAGGCCGAGGAACCGTGCCTGCGGCACGGTCGCGTCGACGAACTTCTGGCGCAGCTCGTCGTTGGTGAAACGCTTGATCTTCCAGCGGGTTGACGTGTCGGAATGCTGCGATTGCGCATCCGGCGGCCCGAACATCATCAGGACCGGCCACCACCAGCGATCGAGCGCGTCCTGTGCCATCGCGCGCTGTTCGTCAGTGCCGCGCGCCAGCGTCAGCATGATCTCGTAGCCCTGGCGTTGATGGAAACTTTCCTCGCGGCAGATGCGGATCATGGCCCGCGCGTAGGGGCCATAGGAGCAGCGGCAAAGTGGGATCTGGTTCATGATCGCCGCACCGTCCACCAGCCAGCCGATGGCGCCGATATCGGCCCAGGTGAGCGTGGGATAGTTGAAGATCGAGCTATACTTGGCCCGGCCGGTCAGAAGCTGCTCGATCAGCTCCTCGCGCGCGATGCCGAGCGTTTCGGCGGCGGCGTAAAGATAAACGCCGTGCCCGCACTCGTCCTGCACCTTGGCGAGCAGCGCGGCCTTGCGGCGAAGGGTAGGCGCGCGGGTGAGCCAGTTGCCCTCCGGCCCCATGCCGACGATCTCGGAATGCGCGTGCTGCGAGATTTGGCGGATCAGGGTGCGCCGGTACGCCTCCGGCATCCAGTCATTGGGCTCGATCCGCTCCTCGACGTCGATCCGCGCCTGGAAGCGCGCCAGTGGGCCGGCCGGCTCGGCGCTCGCGCCCGCCGTTGCGTCGCTGCTGTTGAGGGCCTGGGTGTACATGGTACCGCCCGTTGATGCTGGCTTAGGATTATGGTGGCTCCGGCCTCCGTGTTCCATCCTGGTGCCTAAGCCGGGGGGCGAGCGTGAACGCGAGCGGCAGCGTTGCCAGCGCGACCGCCGCGGTGGCCATGATCGCCCAGCTCACGCCCGCCAGATCGCCGACCCAGCCGTATAGGATCGGCGACACGGCGCCCGAGCCGATCGTGCCGGTGTAGAACAGCGCGAAGGCGCGATGGGTGCGACCGCGAGCAGCTAGTTCGGGAACCGTGCCGTACAACACCGAGGACGTGCCGTTCAGCATGACGCCGAGCACGGGCAGGAGCGCCAGCGCCGGGTGCAAGGGAAGGACTAGCAAGGCCAGGATTGCCCCCGCGGTGGCCGTCTCGGTGCCCGCAACGGTCCAGAGCACACCAAGGCGGGCTCCCAAATAGCCGCAGGCGAACTTGCCCGCGGCGCCCCCCATGAACACGAGCGTGAACGCGAACCCGACCATCGGTAGGCCAGCTCCCTTCGCCTTCAGAACGAAAGGCAAGAAGGTCAGCAGGCCCATTCGCACGCTGCTATCGAGCACGCCGATCGCCAACAGCGTCGCGAAACCTCCTCGTCCCGCGCCTTCGACCGCCCCAGGGTCCAGCGCTTTGTCTTGCGAGCGCGCGACTTCGGGAAGGCACGTCGCGACGATCGCGGCCATTGCGAAGCCGAGCACGGACAAGGCCCACAGCGTTCCGCGCCAAGGCAAGACCGTCAACAAGAGCGAGGCGGCGGCGGGGAGCGTCGCTTTGCCGAGGTCGCCCGCGAAGTTGTAGGTGCCAAGGGGGCCGCGCGCCCGCCCGCCATAGGCGCGAGACACGGCCTCGGACGCGAGCGGGTGTTGCGTGCTGGCGCCAATTCCCGACAGCGCCAGCCCCGCCAGCAGGCCCACCAACCCACCCGCGACGCCCGCCACGATGTAGCCGATGGCCGAAAGGGCAGTCCCGAGCGCCAGCACAACCCGAAGACCTAGACGGCCCTCCGCCAAGCGTCCGGCCGGGATCTGCAAGCTGGCCATCATCCCGGTGTAGACCCCGCGGAGTGCCGCCAAAGCCGCATAGTCCAGCCCAAACGCGGTCTGCCAGACCGGCAGCAGCACGTAAATCGCGTCGGTGTAGCCATCGTGCAGCGCGTGGGCGCCACACGCCGTGACGAGAGTTTGGCGAGCACGCAATGTCACCCCTCGAAGAGCGTCAACGCGATCGGAAACTCCGGCCATGGTGATACCTCCGCGCGACCCTCGTAGTTGAGCGCAATGGGTCCGCCAAGCAAGATGGATCTAGATATCCAGTCGTCTAGATAAAGCCGCGTCAATTGCCGGCTAGCACCTAGCCGAAATCCGCCCGAGGATGGGGCGAAGTCGGCGCGGGGCATTCCGTGCCCGGGCTCAGGAGGAACCCACCTCATGGACTTCGCGATCACCGACGAGCAGCAGCAGATCAGCGACCAGGTGCTGCGCCTCTGCGCCCGCTTCGACGACGCCTACTGGCTGGAGCGCGACCGCACCGCCACGTTCCCGGACGCCTTCTTCGCCGCGATGGCGGAGGGCCATTGGCTCGGCATCGCGATGCCGGAGCACTACGGCGGCGCCGGGCTCGGCATCGTCGAAGCCGCGCTGATGATGCAGGCGGTGGCCGAATCGGGTGCCGCGATGTCCGGCGCGTCGGCCATCCATATCAATATCTTCGGCCTGCAACCCCGTGGTCGTGCATGGCACCGAGGCGCAGAAGGCGCGGATGCTGCCGCCGCTGATCGCGGGGCGGGAGAAGGCCTGCTTCGGCGTGACCGAGCCGAATGCGGGGCTGAACACCACCGAGATCGCGACCCGCGCGGACAAGCGCGGCGACCGCTACGTCGTCAACGGGCACGAAGATCTGGACCTCGACCGCGCAGGAGGCGAGCAAGATCCTGCTGCTCGCCCGCACCACGCCGCTCGACCAGGTCCGGCGCAAGACGCACGGGCTAACGCTGTTCTACACCGACGCTCGACCGCGCGCACGCCGAGGTGCGGCTGATCCACAAGATGGGCCGGCACGCGGTCGATTCGAACATGGTGTTCTTCGAGGACATGGAAGTGCCCGAGGAGGACCGGATCGGCGAGGAGGGCGAGGGGTTCCGCGCCATGCTGCACGGGCTCAACCCCGAGCGCGTCCTGGTGGCGGCGGAGGCGGTCGGCATCGGCCGCGCGGCCTTGGCGCGCGCCGCCCGCTACGCGCGCGAGCGGGTCGTGTTCGGCCGCCCGATCGGCCAAAACCAGGCGATCCAGCACCCGCTGGCGCAAGTGCTGGGCGGAGCTGGAGGCGGCCAACCTGATGATGCTTAAGGCCGCTTGGCTGCTACGACCAGGGCGAGGAATGCGGGGCCGAGGCGAACGCCGCCAAATACCTGGCCGCCGAGGCGGGCTTCCGCGCCTGCGAGCAGGCGGTGATGACCCATGGCGGCATGGGCTACGCCCAGGAGTACCACGTTGAGCGCTATCTGCGCGAAGTGCTGATCGCCCGCATCGCGCCGGTCAGCCCGCAGCTCATCCTGAGCTATCTCGCCGAGCGGGTGCTGGAGCTGCCGAGGTCTTATTAAGCCATGCCTCCTCTCCCCCCGCGCTTGCGGAGGAGAGGAGGCGAGTCGGCGCTTATATCTCAGGGGCCGCCATGCAGCACCTGGCCGCGGATCTCGCCGTTTGGGTGCGCCGCGGTGTGCAGGTTCGCGTACCATTTCCCCGCGACTAGGTTGTCGACCTGCTGGTCGTTCAGCGTAGCGCTGCCCTTGATCGGACTCGTCAGTGGCGGCTTGAGCGGCAGCACGATTTTGGCGTTCTGCCCCGGCTCGGCCGGACCATGGAAGTGCGCGGCGGTGACCGGCCCGGTCATGCCGGAGTACGTGATCGTGTAGGTGAAGACCTTGCTGTTCCGGTCAAGCGTGGCCTCAAGCCTGCCGGTTCCCTTTGTCTGGTTGGCCGGCACCTCATGCGCGCCGTCCAAAACGGAATGAAACTGGATCGTCGTATCGGCGGCACGAGCGCCGAACGCAAACAGGCAAACAGATGCCGCGAGCAGCACGCGACGTAACATGGACGCCTCCCTTGGTTCTCGGAGGTCAATGAGAGAGGATGCATCGCTAGCTGGCAAGCATTGGCCGCACTTCTGATTGCGATCACCGGGCCATGCGCTGGAGCGCCGCCAGCAGCGGCGGCGAGCGGAAGGCTGGGCGGTTGTCCTTGATCCAGGCCACGATGTCGGGACGCGGCAGCCCGATGCCGCCAGCCAGCCAGAGTGCCGTTCCCAGCACCGTGAAAGCGATGGTGATCCAGAGTGTGATCCACGTGGCCTCCTGCACGCCGGCCGCGGTCAGGGGCGGCTTGCTCGACCCTTGGCGGGCGATTTCCAGGACCACTGGCGCGAGTATGTAGTCGGAGAGCGAGCGGACCAGCTCGACCAGCGCGAACACCCGGCCGATGATCTTGGAGGCAATTGGGAAGCCAGCGAGATAGAGGCCCGGGGAGACGGTGGCTCCGGCGCCAAGCCCAAGCAGTCCGGCGGCCGCCAAGGTCTTGCCCGCCGGACCCTCCGGGCCGAGCCCCACCAGCAGGGCACCGCCGCCGATCAGACACCCCATTCCGAACAGGACCAGGAACGGCAGAAATCGGGTACACAGCAGCATTCCGAGCAACATCGCGGTGATGCACACGCCGAGGGCGAGCGGCCAGAACAAGACGCCGGTCTCGAGCGGCGAGCGGTGCGCGACCTGCATCTGAAGCTGCTCGCCGAGTTCGAGGAAGGCCACGAACACCCCCCCTCCGATCATCGCTGTTAGCGTGCCCACGACCGAGCTTGTGTTCCACATCAGCTTGACCGGCGACAGTGGCTCCTCGCGGTAAAACTCGACCAACAGCAGGGCGATGAAGCAGACCAGGCCGACGCTGAGCGGGACGGCGAACCAGAAGGACGCGAAGCCGTGCCCGCTCAACTCGCCCGAGGCCCAGAACGGCAGCACGGTCCCGGCCAGGCCGAGCATAAGCGCCGTGGCGTCAAAGCGCATGTCGGGGTTGGGCGGGTCGCTGACCGGGAGGGTAAACACAGCCGCGAGCAGGTTCATCGCGGCGACTCCTCCGAGCCCGGCATAGAACCACCGCCAGACGTGGCCGGCGGCGACCGCGCCGCCCAGCAGCGGCCCGATGCAAACCGCGCCGAAAAAGCCGAGATTGATCCAGACGACGGTGATCGGGAGTTTTTCGGGCGGAAACTTCTGGATCACCGGCGGCAGTGCGACCACCAGCAGCATCCCGGTCGCCAGACCCTGGAGCACGCGCCCCCCGCCATAGGCAATGATCCCGTGCCCGGCTGCCGACATGATGCAGCCGAGCACGAATAATCCTTCAAACAGAAAGAACAACGGGCGTTGGCCGAACCGCTGGATCAGGTCGCCGGCGGTCAGCGCGCCGAATGCGTAGCCGGCGGTGGCCAGCCCGGCGACAATCTCCAAACCCACGCGGCCGGTGTGCAGGTCGCCCTCGACCTGCCGGCTGAATAGCGCGTAGGCGGTGGTCACGACGATGAACGGGACCAGCGAAATAATCGCGACCGCGAGAGTGGCATCGTAGCGCCCTTCTAACGGGCGCGGGATCCCCGCCGATGCGTTGTCATCGTCGCGACCGGGCTGTTCGGGTGGCCGCGGCTCGGGTGCGGGCCATGCGTTCCGTTGCTGGCCACTGGCCTTGCCGAGCGCGTAGGTGCTGGTGAACAGGAGCAACGGGGTAAGCGCGACGACGGCCCTGCGGATGCGCTGGCGCGGTCGCGGGCGGGAGGTTTCGCCAACGGCCGCGTCGGACGAATGCTTGGGTTTGGCCATCAGGCGCCTTTCCTCTGTCGGGCGAGAAAAGGCGTGGCGAACGGATAAGTTGCTTGCTGGCGGGCGCAAGAAGGTCGAATCTGGTCGGCCACGAAGGAACGTTACGCTCGATGCCATAACCCTTTGTGATAGAACGCTTCCCCTGATCCACCGTTCACGGTGCAACGGGAGACGGGAGATCTGATATGATCGAATTCCTTTCCGACCTGTTGGAATTTTGGCGGCGACGGTTATGGGAACCGAAGCCGGTCCCGATTCCGATCCCGGTTCGAGTCAGACGGCGGGGGTGAGTGTGCTGGCGGAATCGTACCGCGGCTTGAAAGGCTCGTCGAAGACATCGCAGGCGAGCCTTACCAGCCGGTCAGCGATGGATAGGAGACCTACGCGCTCGGCCGCCTGGGCGAGGCCGATCATCTGGTCCGAGAGGGTCAGCGGCGAGATCGGCCCAGCCTTCGGCTGGGCATCCGGAGTATGCAGCACGTTTTGGCTCCTTCGGCGGGCGAGGCGCCAAGAGTGTGGCGGCGTGCGTTATCGGCGCGTTAACGCCGGACCGGTGAACAGCGCCGCTTTGTCCCTTGATAGCTCGCCGGTCGCATGACCGTTGCAGCGCGAACACACGGAGCGCCGAGGCGAGGGGGCGGGCCGGGTTTCGCGCCGGCATCCGCCTGTGCCACCAGTGCCGAGAGCGTCTGGCCTTGATCGGCGGCGATGTCGGCCAGCGCCGCCCAGAACTCGGGCTCGAGCGCCACGCTGGTCCGATGGCCCGAGAGCGAGAAGCTGCGCTTGACCAGTCCGTTCAACCACCGCCTGCCAGAGTGGCGCCAGGCTCGGTCATCAGTTCGGGTCTCACCCAGCGGTCGAAATCCTCGGGCGACACATAACCAAGCCGCTCCGCTGCTTCCTTCAAGGTCACATCCTCCTGCAACGCCAGCTTGCCGATTTTCACCGCCTTGTCGTAGCCGATGCGTGGGTTGAGCGCGGTCACCAGCATCAGCGACTTGGCCAGGTTCTCGGCGATGCGCTCGCGCGCGGGCTCCAGTTTCGCCACCATGTTGTGCGCGAAACTCTCCGCCGCGTCGCCGAGCAGCCGGCAGGATTGCAGCACGTTGTAGATGATCACCGGCTTGAACACGTTCAGCTCCAGGAAGCTTTGCGCCCCGGCGATGGTCACCGTGACGTGGTTGCCCATGACTTGGGCGGCCACCATCGTCAGCGCCTCGCACTGCGTGGGATTGGTCTTGCCCGGCATGATCGAGCTGGAGAGCCCGTCTGCCGGCACAATCAGCTCCGACAGCCCGGCGCGCGGCCCCGATCCGAGCAGGCGGATGTCGTTGCCGATCTTGGTGAGCGACACCGCGATCACGTTCAGGATGCCGGACAGCTCCACCAGCGCGTCGTGCGCTCCCATGCCCTCGAACTTGTTGGGGTTCGGCGTGAATGGCAGTCCGGTCAGCGCCGCGACGCGCTCGCAGAACACGCGGTCGAAGTCGCGGTGGCGGTTAAGGCCAGTACCGACCGCGGTGCCGCCCTGGGGTAAGCCAAGAGGCGGGGCATCAGTCCATGCAGCCGCTCGATGCCGAGTTCCGCCTGGCGCGCCCAGGCGGCGAATTCCTGGCCCAACGTCACGGGAACCGCGTCCATCATGTGGGTGCGGCCGACCTTGACAATTTCGGCCCAGTCGCGCGCGCGTGCGCCGAGGGCCGTCTGCAAGGCGGCGAGATGCGGGATCAGCACCTCGACCGCGCGGGCGGCGGAGATGTGCATGACAGTGGGAAAACTGTCGTTGGAGGACTGACCGCGGTTGACGTGATCATTGGGATGGACGGGCGAACGGGCGCCGCGCGGCTGGTCGCGCATCTCGTTGGCGCGGTTCGCGATCACCTCGTTGGCGTTCATGTTGGTCTGGGTGCCCGAGCCGGTCTGCCAGACCGGCAGCGGGAACTCCCGGTCCATCTTGCCCTCCGCGATCTCGCGCGCGGCGGCGATGATCGGCTCAGCGATGTCCTTGGACAGCTCACCCAATTGCAGATTGGCTTCGGCGGCGGCCTGCTTCTGCAACCCCATCGCGTGGACCAGCCCGGGCGGGAACTGCTCGTCGCCGATGCGGAACAGGCGGCGGGCGCGCTCGGTCTGCGGACCCCAGTAGCGTTCGGCGTCAATGTCGATCGAGCCGAGGCTGTCGGTCTCGGTGCGGGTCGCGGTCATGTGCTGCCTCCCAGGGCGTTAACGCAGGCGCTCGAGCGCCCACGCGGCGGCCTCGGCGACAACGGGATTGGCATCTTCGAGGTTGCGCGCCGCTGCCGGGCGCAGGGCGGGGTCGGCCGAATTGCCGATCGCGATTAGGACATTACGGACAAAACGATCGCGCCCGATGCGCTTAATCGGCGAGCCGGCGAACATGGCGCGGAACCCCGCATCGTCCAGGCCAGCGAGCTGCGCCAGGGGCGGCGCGGCCAACTCCGCGCGGGCGCGCAATTTCGTATGCGGGCTGGCGTGCGCGAAGCGGTTCCATGGGCAGACGGCGAGGCAGTCGTCACAGCCATAAATGCGGTTGCCGATCGCTGGCCGCAGCTCATGCGGGATCGGGCCGTGGTGCTCGATCGTGAGATAGGAGATGCAGCGCGTGGCATCGAGCCGGTACGGCGCGGGAAAGGCATCGGTTGGGCAGACCTTGAGGCAGCGCGCGCAGGTGCCGCAGCGGTCGGCATGGGGTGGGTCGGGCGGCAGATCCAGTGTGGTGTACACTTCGCCCAGGAACAGCCAGGAGCCGTGACTGCGCGAGACCAGGTTGGTGTGCTTGCCCTGCCAGCCCAGCCCGGCGGCTTGCCCGATCGGCTTTTCCATCACTGGCGCGGTATCGACGAAGACCTTCACTCCTGCAGCGAAGCGGGCAGCGATGAATTGCGCCAGGTGTTTCAGCATCCCCTTCACGACGTCGTGGTAGTCGCGGTTGCGGGCATAGACCGAGATGCTGCCCCGGTCGGGCCGACCCAGCGTCACCAGCGGATCGTCCTCCGGCGCGTAAGAAAGACCGAGTGCCACGACGCTGCGCGCCTCGGGCCATAACACCTGGGGATGGCTGCGCTGCTCGGCGCGGTCGGCGAGCCATCCCATGTCGCCATGCTGGCCGGCGGCGAGGAACGCGCCGAGCCGCGCGCGTGCCTCGGCGCCCAGCTCGGCGCGGCAGAAGCCGACGGCGTCGAACCCGAGTGCCAGCGCCCGGTCGCGGATCAGGGCGGCGGAATCGGCCGTCATCGTCCGGGCATGTCGCCCAGCTCCAGATCCGCGTATGCCTCGGCGAGTGGCAGCTCGACCTCGATTTCGGGCATCAACAGGAGGCCCTCGCCGGTCACCGTGGAGCGGACCCAGCGATTGCCATCGCGTGCATAGACGGCAGCCGCGATGGTGTCTTGCTCAAGCAGAATGTATCGCAGAATGCTTGGCGTCGCCTCGTACTCGCGGTTCTTGTCAATGCGGTCCTCCCTCGATGTGGAGGGACTCAGCACCTCGAAGACGACCACGGGATCGGTCAGCTCAACTGCATCGACGAGTGGCGCGCAGACGACCATCAAATCCGGGTAACGCGCGGTGTGAGCCAGCCGGAGCCGCATCGTCTCCCGATAGACCCGGCAGGGTGCACGCAGCCGACGACGCAGCGCGAAATCCAGTGCGCCGACGATCTGATTGTGTATGGTCGAGGCGCCGACCATCGCTCGAGGTTCGAAACCATCGAACTCCCAGCGGCCTTCCTGCTGGTCTTCCCAAGCGAGGAACTGATCCAGCGACATGCTCGGCCTGCGGACGGCGACGTTCACGATGTCCTCGCGCTCCAAGCTTCCGATCCGTGCGGCCTCCGAGTATCACCCTCCGACCACGTCGGCTAGCGCGGGAACGCCGCTTCAGGCGCTTACTCAGACCCAAGGCACGCTGGGGCAAGCCTCTGTCATACCCGGCTGAGTGGCCGGTAAGGCAACGGGGGCAATTCGACGCCGATCGGGTCGCCGGGACGTACATCGCCGCCGGCCAGCACGATGGCCATGATTCCGGCCTTGAAGACCATCCTGCCCGCATCGTCGCGCCCCAGCACCGCCGCCAGCAGGCCCGGCCGGAAGCGGTCGAGCTGGGTGCAGGGGTTACGCAGACCCGGTTATCTCGACCAGCGCGGTCTCGCCCAGTCGCAGCCGCGTGCCCGTCGGCAAGCCTAGCAGGTCGAGGCCGCGGGTGGTGACGTTCTCGCCCATCTGCCCGGCGGACACGGTCGAAGCCGGCGGCGTGCAACTCGTCATGCAGCTCGGCATGGATCAGATGAACCTGGCGAAGATTGGGCTGGCTTGGGTCGCGTGCCACCCGCGACCGGTGCTGGACCGTTTCGCCCATGTGGGCATCGCCCTCAACCCCCAGACCGGCGAGAAGCCGAATGCTCTCCTGGGTCGGCTTGCTGAACCGGTGCCTAGCATCGCGGCTCACTGCCGCTATCACCCCCATGGGCTCGTGTCCTCCCTTCGCTGCCAAACTCTCATACGCGAATTGCAGCCGCCCGGCGCCGATTGACGGATTTGCGGCGAATCGCCTTTACTCGGCTGCGGAAACGCAGAACCAGAGGGACTGGTGCCGCCGCTGCTCGAAGTCGAAGGGCTGCATAAGAGCTTCGGACCGATCAGCGTCCTGCGCGGTGTCGATCTCGCCTTGAACGCAGGCGAGGTTCTGGCCGTGGTGGGCGACAACGGTGCCGGAAAGTCCACTCTCATCAAGCACATCGCCGGGGTTTACCATCCGGATGCCGGCGCAATCCGTCTCGATGGCCGGCTGCTCGATCTCTCTCCCGCCGAGGCCCGCCGGCTCGGCATCGAGACCGTGTACCAGGATCTCGCCCTCGCCGACGAGCTTTCGGTCGGCGCCAACATCTTTCTAGGCCGCGAGCCGGTGCGTCGGTTCCTCGGCCTGCTGCCCATGATCGACAACGCCAAGATCCGCGCCGAGACCGATGCGCTGCTGGCGCGGATCGAAAGCCGCATCCCGCCCAAGGCGCGCACCGTCTCGCGCCTCTCGGGCGGCCAGCGCCAGGCGGTCGCAATCGCCCGCGCGCTCTACTGGCAGGCCAAGGTGGTCATCCTGGACGAGCCGACCGCGGCACTGGCGGTGATGGAGCGCGAGCATGTGGTGGCGCTTACTCGCCGGCTCGCGGCTGAGGGCGTGGGCGTGATCTATATCGGCCACAACCTGATCGAGATACTCGAAGTCGCCGATCGCATTGCGGTGATGTATCGCGGGCGGATCGTGCTGGCCGCGCCGGCCACGCAAACAACGCAACAGGAGCTAATCAAGTATATGACCGGCTTCACCGAGACAAAGGCCGAGCCAGCGGGCTAACAGCCGGGGCCGCCGCCATGCAGCGACCAAGGGAGGACGAGAACATGAGGAAGCCGCTGCTGACCGCCCCGCCGCTGCCGCGCTAGGCCTGGGCCTTGCGTGCGCGCCCCCCGCGCGAGCGATCGACTTCTCGAAGGAACGGGTGGTCGTGATCGTGAAGGCGACCACCTCGCAATATTGGGCAACGGTCTTCGACGGCGCCGACGCGGCACAGAAGATGCTCGGCGTCCAGCTCTCGAAGCTTGGCGCCACGGCCGAGACCGACGTGGCCGGTGAGGTCTCCATCGTGGAGAACGCGATCTCCTCCAAGCCGACGGCCATGGTGATCGCGGCCACCAACGCCGCTGCGCTGGCCGGGCCGATCGCGCACGCGACCGATGCCGGCATTCCCGTGATCGTCATCGACTCCGACGCCAATACCAAGAAATACGTGACCTTCCTCGCCACCAACAACGTGACCGGCGGCAGCAAGGCGGCCGACGAGCTGGCCACCTGCGTCAAGCAGCGGACCGGCAAGCAGGAGGGCAACGTGGCCTACCTGACCGCGCTCGCCGGGGCGCAGTCGCTCAATGACCGCGACAAGGGGTTCGTGGATGAGCTGAAGAAATATCCGGGCCTGAAGATCGTCGAGCATCGCACCGGCAATAACGACCCGGCGCGCGCGCTGTCGGATGCCGAGGACGTGCTGACGCGGCACCCCGACCTGCTGGGCATCTTCGCCGACAACGAGCTGGAAGGCGACGGCACCGGAACTGCCATCCAGGAGAAGAGCCTTGGGTCCAAGATCTGCGCGGTGGCGTTCGATACCTCCGATCAGGAAGTCGCGTTCGTGAAGAGTGGCGAGCTCGACGCGCTGATCGTGCAGAATCCGTTTATGATGGGGTATGCGGGCGTCTGGTACGGACTGGCCGCCGCGCACGGCGTGGTGTTCCCGCAAATACGTCGATTCCGGCGTGAGCGTCGTCACCAAGGCGAACATCAACAACCCGGCGATGGTTGGCCTGCTCAATCCGAAGAAATACACGCTGACCCCGTTCCTGGGGCAGTAAGGCCGCAACGTGGCAACCACGGCAGCGCCGGCAGGCACGAGGCCGCAGCTTCCCCGGCAGTCACGGGTCTCCGGCGCTGCGCCATCGGCTGCCGATGGAGACCTGGGTCGCGCTTGCACCGTGCTGCTCTGGATCGCGCTCGCGCTTGCCTCGCCCTATTTCCTGAGCTCGGGCAACATCTTTAACATCATGCGTCAGGTCTCCACTGACGCGATCATCGCCTATGGCGAGCTGTTCGCCATCATCACGGCGGGGATCGACCTCTCAGTGGGAGCGGTGGCCGGGCTGGTCGGCGTAGTGTTCGCGATGATGCTCGCGGGCGGCATCCCGATCCCGCTGGCGATCCTGGGCGCCCTTGGGCTCGGGCTGCTGATCGGGGTGGTAAACGGGCTCGCGATCGACAAGCTGGGCATTCCAGCGTTCATCGTCACCCTGGCGGGGCTGCAAGGCTTTCGGGGCCTCACGCTGCTGGTCTCCGGGGGTATGACGATCGCCGGGATGCCAGCCTGGCTCGGGTTGATCTCGCGTACGGCCATTTTCGGGGTGCCGACCATGTTCGTCATCATGGTCGTGTTCGGGATCGGCTCCCAGTATCTGTTGGGAGCGACCAGGGTTGGCCGCTATCTCTATGCGGTCGGCAGCAATGTCGAGGCGGCGCGCCGGGTGGGAATCAGCGTAACCCGGGTCACGCTCCTGGCCTACGGCCTGGCGGCGGTGTTCGCCTCGGTCAGCGGCATGATGCTGGTCGCGCGCCTGACGATGGGCAACCCGAATGCCGGCACTGGCGCGGAATTGCAGGCGATCGCCGCCGCCGTGGTGGGTGGGGCGAGCCTGTTCGGCGGGCGCGGCACCATAGTCGGCTGCTTCATCGGCTCGGTGTTGTTCACCACCATCGGCAACGGCGCCAACCTGCTGGGCGTGAACTCCTTCTGGCAAATGGTGATCGAGGGCCTGCTGATCGCCGGCGTCGTGTACCTCGACAACGTGCAGAAGCGGAGGCAGGCCGGTCAGTGAGGTGCGATCAGCGCCCGCCGGCCCCGCCCACGGCACCTCCAGCAGCCACCCCAGCGCCGCCCACGGGAGCGCCCGCACCGACGCCGGCCGCCGACCCGCCGCTCATGCCGGCAATGCCACCGGTCATGCCGGTCAACCCACCGCTCGTGCCGCCGACGCCGCCGTTCGCCCCACCGGTGGCTCCGGTGGTGCTGGACAGGCCGAGCGGTCGGGTGTTCATGGCACTACTCGTACCAGTGCTCAGGCCGGGGGCCGCGCCCGGCAGCGCGCCGCTCGTCGTTGGGGTGCTTGGGATGGTGTAGTTGCTCGCGCCGCTTGTTCCGGCTGCCCCGCCCGTGCTCAGGCGGGGGTCGCACCGGGCGGACTGCCCGGTGACCCGATCGGCGGGGCGAACGTGCTTGGGGCTCCGGCTCCGGCACTGGTTTGGGCGATAGCCAGCCCCGCCGCTCCCAACACGAACAGCGACGCACATCCGAGGGCGCCCACCGTCTTCCACATGGTTCCATTCCTTCTGCCGCTGGCCTACCGCGGAAACGCCCAACTAATCGGCAGGCTGCCATGCCTCACGGACATGTCGGCCTCTCTGGCCGCACAGGGGACGTGCTGGCCACGCGATGCGGCCCGCCTCCGCTCCGTCTGGCCGAAGCCCATCGCCGGCAATCCGAAAGCTCTAGATCATGGTGGCGTTGGCCTGCCCGAGCGCGTTCTGGGCACGCCGTATGCCAGAACCGACCTGCGGGCCGTCCGCGCCGCCCTCGACCCAGCCGTCCCGACGGAGACTACGATGAACTAGCCCCCCCCGAACCGCAGCACGGCTCGGAGATATCGGGGGAGCGATAGCGGCCGGTCGCATCGACGAAGCCGCTTTCGCCATATCTGTCGTGGTGTCGCACCCAGTCGCCCAAGGTGTGGGTCGGCCCAGTCTCGTTGCGGCCCTTCGGCGTGATGTCGAGGTAGCGATACGCACCGAGGAACGTTTCTCCTCCGCGCGCGTAGCTGGAATAGGTGTGAAAGACATCGCCGCTTTGGTCCTTGTAGAACACGCTGATGCCGGAGAGCTCGTCGATCCCCACATCGCGCAGTTCGTAGTTATAATACGCCTTGCCACTGGCGATATCGTCCTGCGTGAATGATACATGGAAGTCATAGTTAAAGTCGCTGCCGAACGACGACACCCATTTGAATCGCCACCCCATGCGCTGCTTGAAAGCTTCGATCTCGGGCAGCGGCGCGCGTGAAACCGCTACCAGCATCACGTCGTGATGCCGAAGGTGCATCAGGGCGCCATCGATATGGTCGGCATGGAACGAGCAGCCAACGCAACCCTCCTCCCACGGGACCGTGTTGACAGGGTCACTCGTCGCGAGCCCTGGTGAACTCCTTTTCCCTGGCCAGATGGGCTTTGTGCGCGACCATCCAGTCTTCCCGAGAGACGATCTTGTGCGGTTCCATTGCGCGCCTCCTCTGATTGCTAGGCGAGATATCGTTCGAGCTTCTCGAGAGCCCCGGTCCAGCCGTCCCGGTGGTTGTCGCGAGCGGTCTCGTCGAAGAACTGTTCGTGGGTCAGCGTCAGCATGGTTCCGTCGCCGTCGGGGTCCAGCGCGATCGTCACCAGCGACTCCCGCTCCGGCGTGGTGCGCCACGCCCACGTGAACACCAGCTTCTCGTTGGGCACCACCTCGCGATACACCCCGCTGACCTCGTGCTCCTCGCCATCGGGCGTGCGCATGAGCTTGCGGTAGTGGCCGCCTACCCGCGGATCGGCTTCCACGCGCAGGACTTGGGCCTCCGCCGGCCCCCACCAGCGCGCTATTTGCCGCGGGTCGGTCCACGCTTGGAAGACGTTGCGCGGCGGGGCGTTGAGCCGGCGTCTGATGGTAAGGCTGGGTCTGGCGGACATGCATCCTGCTCCACGAAGGCGGCTAGACGATCGAGTTGTTCGGACCAGAACCGCTGATAGCGGCTCAGCCAGTTCACCGCTTGCTCCATGGGCGCCCCGTTCAGCCGGCACGCCACGGTCCGCCCGGTCTTCGTTCGCGTGATCAGTCCGGCGTCGGACAGCACATCGAGATGCTTCATGATCGCCGGCAACGACATGGAAAACGGCCGGGCCAATTCGCTGACCGAAAGGCTCCGCTGCTCCTCGAGTTGCGCGAGCAGCGCGCGCCGCGTTGGGTCGGCGAGTGCGGCGAAGGTGCGGTCCAGGCTCGACTCTCTATACTCAACCATTGAGTTAAGTATGTGGCCGACGCTCGATAGCTGTCAAGCGCCTCGATCGCTTTTTTCGGGAAGTCAGGCCCCGGGCCAGCCCCGCTGCTGATAAGCGCCGTCCCAGAACAGCCATTCGTATTGCGTGGACCGCACAAACGCGGTCATCATCCGGGTGCGCGCGGTGTCCGACGATAGGGCGGCCGCGCGATCGGTGATGGCTATGACGGTGCGCACCGCTTCGCCGAACGCCTCGTCGGCATAGGTGTCGATCCAGGCGCGGTAGGGATTATCCGCGGCCGCACGCTCGGCGATGGCGCGGCCTACGTCCCAGTAGATCCAGAAGCAGGGGAGCAGGGCCGCGACCAGCACCTCCCACGGATCGTGGTAGGCGGCCGCGAGCAGGAAACTCGTATAGGCCAGGCAGTCAGGCGCGGGCTCCGCCTCCGCTACGCGAGTCCCGTCGAGATCGAACTGGGCGAGATAGCGCTCGTGCAGCGCCTGCTCCACCGAGACCGCCTCCAGGGCCGAGGCGGCGAAGGCGCGCAGCGTCGCCGCGTCGGGCGCCTTGGCCGCGGCGATGGCGAGCGTGCGGGAGTACTGCGCGAGATAGATCGCATCCTGCACGATGTAGCCCTGGAAGCGGGCGCGGGAGAGTGTGCCGGCCGCGAGTTCGGTGTTGAACGGCAGGTTGTGGATCGCTTCGCGCAGCGCCTCGGTGCGTGCCCACGCGTGGTCGGAAAATTTGCTCATGGCTCGGACCTCCCCAATCCGTGAATGCTATACAACGACGCGCGCTGCCACTACGGGTCGCCATCGGCGTGTGAACGAATTGACTTTGGTGGAGACGATGACGAAACGACGCGGATCGGGATGGCTGATCGGCCTCGGCATTCCCATCGTCGTGGTTGGGGTGATCGCGGCGGTCTGGAACTGGGATTGGTTCACCCCGATGCTGGCTTCCAGGGCGTCGGCCGCGATCGGGCGGCAGGTGAGAATCGGGCATCTGCATGTGCGGATTGGGCGCGTGAGCACAGTCGTTGCCGATGACGTGACGGTGGCGAACCCCCCTAATTGGCGGGAGGGACCGCCGCTTGCCGGGGTGCCCCGCCTGCTCGTCCAAATCGATCTCTTGGATTACCTTTTTCATCGCCGGATCGTGCTACCGTTGATACAGATCGAACGGCCTACGGTGTTCGCGGCGGAGTTGCCTAATGGTCAGGCCAATTACCGCCTGACCATGACGGGCGGGTCTGGGTCCGGTTCGGGCGCGCAAATTGGCGACCTACGGATCGTGGGCGGCCGCGTGCATGCGCTCGTCCCGAAGCTGCGCGCCGATTTCGAGGTGGCGATTGACACGCGCGAGGCACCAGGCCGCGAACCGGAACTGCTGGCAACAGCGCGCGGCACTTATGCGGGCCAGCCGATCGAGGGGCGCATGATCGGTGGCGCGCTGCTCACGCTACGCGATCCCACGCATCCCTGGCCCGTGGACCTCCGGCTCGCGAACGGCCCGACCCAGGTCGAACTGCAAGGCACGATGGACGAGCCGCTTGCTCTCGGCGGCGCACGGCTGCGGCTGCGTTTCGCCGGCCCGAGCATGGGCACGCTGGAGTCGCTCACTGGCATCCCGATCCCGGCCACGCCGCCGTTCGAACTGACGGGGAATCTCAGCTTCGCCAGCCACCGCGTGCAGTTCCGTGACTTCGCCGGGCGCGTAGGTTCCTCCGACCTGGAGGGGACGATCGATGTCAATCCGGGCGCCGAGCGCCCGGTTGTCGATGCGGAACTGCAATCCCGGTCGGTGAACCTCGCCGATCTCGGCGGCTTCATTGGCACGCGCCCCGGTGGGCCCCATACGCCTGGCGAGAGTGCGGCGGGGCGGGAGGAGACGGCGCGCGCGGAGGCGACCGCGCCCAAACTGCTACCGACGAAAACGCTCAACTTGCCTCAGTTCCACCATGCCGACGTGCATCTCCTATATCGCGGAAAGCGAATCCAGGGCCGCTCGACGCCGCTCGACGATTTGGCCGTGGCACTCGACATCATCAACGGCCAGATCACCTTGCATCCATTGAGCTTCGGCATCGGCGTCGGCCGCATCAAGTCGGACGTGCGGCTGACGCCGATAAACCATTTGATCCACGCTGAGGCGGACATCGCTTTCCAAAGCGTGGACGTGGCGCGGCTGATGGCCGCGACGCATATCCTGCACGGCGCGGGCACGATCAGCGGCAGCGGCAAGATCGTCACCCAAGGCAACTCGCTTGCCGCGATGGCTGCGAACGGCAGCGGTGAGATTGTGCTCGGCATGGCAGCCGGCAACCTGAGCGCGCTGCTGGTGGACCTCTCCGGCCTCGAATTCGGCAACGCGGTACTCTCCGCCTTGGGAATGCCGCATCAGACCATGGTCGAATGCCTGGTTGCCGACTTCGCCTTGCAGCACGGGATAATGCGCACGCGCGCGCTTGTGCTCGATACCGCGGAGGCCGTCGTCAATACCACCGGCACCATCGACTTACGTAAAGAGGCGCTTGATCTCCAGATCAGGACGGCGCCCAAGCATTTCAGCATTGGCTCGCTGCCGGGACCAATCAATATCGGCGGCACGTTCAAGCACCCGAGCATCCTGCCCAGCGCCCAGACCGTGGCACGCGGCGCCGCGGCGGGGGCGCTCGGGGTGCTGCTCGCCCCGCTCGCGGTCCTGCCCACGATTCAATTCGGTAGCAGCGACCACCATCGCTGCGATGCCTTGCTTGCCGAGGCGCGTACCGAGGCGCCCGGCGCGCCTCTGCCGCAGCCGCGCGAGCAGCACTCGGCACGATGAACTGGCCTGTCCCGCTTGACCTCGAGCCGATGGAGGCCGAGCCGGTCGATGAGCTGCCGGACGGACCGGGCTGGGCGTTCGAGCCGAAATACGACGGCTTTCGATGCGTCGCCTTCCGCGCCAGGGACGATATCGAATTGCAATCGCGCCGGCAGCGGCCCCTGGCCCGCTTTTTTCCCGAGGTGGCAGCCAACCTGCGGGCGCTCTCCGTGCAACAATTTGTCCTGGATGGCGAGCTGATGATCGAGGGTGCCGAATTCGACACCCTGCAATTGCGCCTCCATCCAGCGGCATCACGCATCGCGCGCCTGTCGCGCGAGCATCCGGCAACCTTCGTCGCCTTCGATCTGCTGGCCGACGCGAGCGGCTGCTCGCTGCTGGACCGCCCGTTCGCGCAGCGCCGCGCGGCGCTCGATGCGCTCTTCAGGGAGATCGGCCGCGCGCCCGGCGTGCGGCTCGCCCAAGAGGCGCGTTCTCCGGCTGACGCACGGCGGTGGCTGAAGAATGTCGGCCAGGGGCTCGATGGCATCATCGCCAAGCGCCTGGACCTCGCGTATCAGCCGGGGCGGCGGACGATGCTGAAATACAAGCTCTGGCACACTGTCGATTGCGTGGTGGGCGGCGTTTATTTCAAAGCGAGCACGCAGCGGATCGAATATTTACTGCTCGGCCTGTACGACCGCGAGGGGCGGCTTAGCTATGTCGGCCGCTGTCCGCCGGGGGATGCGAAAACCGAGGCGCTGGTCCGGCCGTTGCTCGGCCGTGGCGGTTTTACCGGCAATATGCCAGGCGGGCCGAGCCGGTGGTCGACGCGCGAGCGCGAACCGGTGCCGGCCGAGCCGCGTTTGGTGGTGGAAGTCAGCGCCGACCACATCACGGCGGGCAAGTTTCGCCACGGTTCGCGCCTGCTGCGCCTGCGCGACGACAAGGATCCCCAGAGCTGCACGATGGAGCAGGTTGAACATCGGTCGAATGCCGCGAGCGGTCTCGACCGCGACGGATGACCAGACCGCCGCGGTCGAGCCTTGATTCAGCCTGAAGCCGGAGTAGCGGTCGTAATCGTGCCGTTGACGCCGTCCGGGTAGAACAATCCGCTGGTCGTGCCGCCTCCATAGACGATCGCCAGCACTTGCCCGGCGGTGCGCGTGAACGCGAGCCCCATATTGCTGTCGTCGGAGATGTTGTATTTGAAGCCCTGCGCGTCGGTGCCGTAATCCGTCACGCCTGACAATTGCTGACGCAGCGTGGCGATCGCGTCAGTCGCTTGGCCTTGTCGTCTTGCTGACAAATAAGCGCGGATCGCGCCCGCGTGATATCCCTCGATCGCGAGGATCTGGGCAGCGTATGTGACGTCTGACGGATTGGTCAACAACCCCGCCGCGCCGGCATAGGCGGTTACGCCGACATCCTCGAAGATAAAGGCACCGAGCATGAACGACAGGTCGTCGGCGAACGGGTCGAATGTCTGTCCTTGCTGGATCAGGCCCGCCGCGACCGCCAAGGTGGTGAAGCTTGTCTGCAAGTCGATCGTCGGTTCGGCTACGGCATCCGCCCCGAGCGCCTGCCGCAAGAACTGGACATGCTCCATCTCGTCCGCGGCGATCTTTGCGCCGTAGCCCGCGACCGCGTGAGATTTGAACGGCACCTGGTAACCGCCGGTCACAGTCCCCTGTGTTCCAGTGCCGCTGGTAAGGTTTTGCGGCAAACCGCTTCCGGTGGTTGCCCGGAGGTAGGTACTCGGCTTCGAGGTATTCGAGATTAAGGGCGAAATTGAAGATGTCCGCGTCGGACACCCCCTGCGCGGAAGCGGGCTTGCTCGACAATGCCAGGCCGGCGGTGCCGAGCGCGCTCAACGCCGTGACCCCGGCGGCACCGAACCCAATGCTCTTCATCAGCCGGCGGCGGTCAACCTCGGAGGCTGGATCGTGCTCTCTCGTATCTTTCGACATAGGTATTTCCCCGAACTGTAACACCCGCCGCGACGGCGACGGCGGGGGCATACGGCCGAGGGTTTGATCTGGATGCAGATAACCATGCGATCGTTTGAATTATTCTCGTGACAATCTGTTTGCGCGAATGTCACCCAACTGGCTCGCGAAGACGGTGAGGTCGCGTGAATAAATGCAGCCGTGGAGTACGGCAATGCAACCAAGTGGGGCTTAGTACCAGACCTCAAGCCAGGTCGCGCGCGTGTGAATGCAGCTCAGCGATCAGGGAGATGCGCCTTCAACTCCATTCTTCGCCAAGAACCGGCGCGTTAGGCGGGCAATATCGTCCGTAGCTTCGTCCAGGGCGAAATGGCCCGCCTCCAAGAGATGAATCTCGGCCTCGGGCACTTCGCGCGCGTACGCCAACGCGCCGGCTGTCGCGAATGACGGGTCGTACTTGCCCCACACCACAAGAAGGGGCGGCCGGTGTTGGCGCAAATAGGCCTGCCACTTCGGGTATGAGGCGAGGTTCGTACGGTAGTCGAAGAACAGCTCGCTTTGGATCTCGGCCTGGCCGGGCCGCGAGAGGAACGAAAACTCATCGGTCCAGGTGTCCGGATTATAGCGTTCCGGATGCGGGCTGGTCCCCAAATGCCTTTGCCGAGTGGCCTCAAATGACAGGGAGATTCGAGCGCAGGGCTGCCTCATGGGCGGTGCGATCCCGCCAGTATGCCCTGCGCGGCTCCCACAAAGGGCCGAGACCTTCCTCATGGGCGACGGCATTTTGGATGACGATGACGCGGACCCGTTCAGGATGCGCGAGCGCGATGCGGAACCCAATCGGTCCACCGTAGTCCTGCATGAACAGGACATACCGCGATACATCAAGGTGCTCGATCAAATGACCCACCGTGGCGGCAAGATGGTCGAACGTGTAGGCGAAGCTATTCGGGTCGGGCGCCTCGCTGTGACCAAACCCCGGATAGTCGGGTGCGATGAGGCGATACCGATCCGCGAGCAGCGGGATCAGCGTGTCGAACATGCGCGAGGATGACGGAAAGCCATGCAGCAGCAGAATCGCCGGTGCGTCCCCAGGTCCGGCATCACGATAGAAGACTCGTATCCCGTCGATATCGGCCGTCCGATACGTGGTCGTGCCGTGGGTCGCGTTCATAAGCGGTCCTTACGTGTTCGACTATTCGTGGGCTGAGACGCTATCATCGTCGTCTGTCCGGGGCAGGGGAAGCGTTGATGCGCGAGATCGACCAGGTTCTGGGAACAGCGGTGGAGAGCGGCGCGGTGCCTGGCGTCGTGGCGATCGCCGGCACGCCCGAGGCGATCGTCTATCAAGCCGCGTTCGGCCGCGCAGTGCCCGATGGCGTGTCGATGACCATCGACGCAGTGTTCCGCATCGCCTCAATGACCAAGGCGGTGACGGCGGTGGCGGCGATGCAGATGATAGAGCAGGGGCGGCTCGCGCTCGACCAGCCGGCCGGCGAAGTGGTGGCGGGACTTGCCGAGCCGCAAGTGCTCGAAGGCTTCGATGCGGCCGGCAAGCCGCGCCTGCGCCCGGCGAAGCGGCCGATCACGTTGCGCCAGCTCCTCACCCACACCGCGGGCTTCGGCTACGACATCTGGAACGCCGACCTGTTGCGCTACAGCCGCGACATGGGCATCCCCGCCGCGCGCTCCGGCAAGCTCGCGGGCCTCGCCATGCCGCTCACCTTCGATCCCGGCGAACGCTGGCAGTACGGCATCAACATCGACTGGGCCGGGCGCATGGTGGAGGCGGCGAGTGGCGAGGATTTGGAGAGCTACTTCCGCAACCATATTTTCGCGCCGTTGGCGATGGGCGACACCGGCTTCATCGTCCGCCCGGACATGGAGGCGCGACTGGCCACGGTTCACGCGCGCCAGGCCGAGGGCCTGGTGCCGCTGCATGTGGAGGCCAATCCGCCGCGCGAGTTCTTCCCCGGCGGCGGCGGGCTGTACTCGACCGCACACGACTATATGCGGTTCCTGCGCATGTTGCTGAACGGCGGCGCACTCGACGGCGCGCGGGTGCTGGCGTCCCAGACCGTCGCGCTCATGGAGGAGAACCACATGGGCGAGATCGATGTCGAGCCGATGCGCTCCGTCGTGTCTTCGTCGTCGAACGACTGCGAGCTGTTCCCCGGGATGCGCAAGAAATGGGGATTGAGCTTCCTGATCAACACCGAGCCGGTGCCGGGCGGACGCAGCGCTGGCAGCCTCGCCTGGGCAGGGCTCAACAACACCTATTACTGGCTCGACCCGACACGGCGCGTGGCGGGCGCGGTGTTCACGCAGATCCTGCCGTTCGCCGACGCGGCCGTGCTGCGCCTGCTCGATGCGTTCGAACGCGCGGTGTACCGTTCGGCCGCGTGATGGCGCCGCGCGTCGCGCTTGCCGGAGACGAGCCCGATTGGCACGCGCGCCAGCTTACCGACGCCTTCCGCGGACTCGGCGCCGAGCCGATCGCCATGCGCCTGGCCGAATGCCACTTCGACACCACGGTGCCGCACGGCATCTGTATGCCCGGCTTCGGCGGCGCGCTTCCCGATGCGGTCCTGGTCCGCGCGATCGCTGCCGGCAGCTTCGAGGAGGTGACACGCCGGCTCGGCATTCTCCATGCGCTGCGCGAGCTTGGCGTGCCGGTGTGGAACGACGCGCGCGCGATCGAGCGTTGCGTGGACAAATCCATGACCAGCTTCATGCTCGCCCGCGCCGGCGTGCCGACGCCGCCGACCTGGACCGTGGAGGGCCTGGAGGCCGCGTGCGAGTTGGCGGCGCGGGAGGCAGCGCGCGGCGCGCTGGTCCTGAAACCGCTGTTCGGCGCGGAGGGGAAAGGCTTGCGCCTGATCGCCGGGCCGGACGACCTGCCGGCTCCGGCCGAGGTGGCCGGCATCTACTACCTGCAACGGCTGGTATCCAGCAGGGAGAATAGCTTTCGCGACTATCGCGTGTTCGTCTGCGCGGGCGAAGTGCTGGGGGCGATGATTCGTTGCGCGGATCAATGGGTTACCAACATCCGCCGTGGCGGGACGCCTGAGAGGCTGCGGCCTGGTCCCGATCTGGCTAGCCTGGCTCTGCGCGCCGCGGCCGCGGTGGGCGCCGATTATGCCGGCGTCGATTTGGTGCGCGATCGCGATGGCAAGTTCCTGGTCCTGGAGGTGAACAGCATGCCGGCTTGGCGCGGGTTGCAGCGCGTGTGCGACGCGCCGATCGCGCCACGGATCGCGGCCGCGCTGCTCGCGCAACTGCGGTGATGGGGCCGGCGCGGATCGCGGCGTTATTTCGCGCCGCCTGCGCCGAGGAGATCGCCGCCCCGAAGCCGGGCAACGTCCATGCCAACGCCCCGGGTCACGGCATGACGGCGGATGATTTCCTGCGCAGCGCCGAGGCCGCTGCTCCGGGCCTGTGCGCGCCTGCCGCTCCGCTTGGAGCCCGTGTGCTGGGCGCGGTGCGCGCGACCCGCCGGGCGGTGGGTCAGAACACCAATCTCGGCATTATTTTGCTCTGCGCGCCGCTCGCGATGGCGGCGGAAGCAGGCGGAGAGGTTCAGGCGGCTGCCGGACGCTTCGTTGCGGAGGCAAGCATCGATGACGCACGGGGGGTGTTCCAGGCGATCGTGCTCGCCTCCCCGGGCGGCCTCGGGACGGCGGCGCGCCATGATGTGCGAGCGCCCCCTACGGTCCCGCTGGCAGTCGCGATGGCCGAGGCGGCCGAGCGGGACCGCATCGCTCGCCAATATGTGACCGGCTTCGCCGACGTGTTCGGGGAGGCGATGACGGCGTACGCGGTGGCGCTGGAACGCTGGGGCGACGGGGTCTGGGCGACGCTCGCGGCCTATCTCTGTCATCTGGCCGCCGGGCCGGACAGCCATGTGGGGCGCAAGCTCGGCCCTGAGGCAGCCGGCCGCCTGCGAACGGAGGCGCGCCTCATGCGGCAGCGATTCCTCGCCAGCCGCAATCCGTCGCTTCTGTTGCCCGATCTGCTCGCCTGGGACATCGCGTTGAAGCGGCACAGCATCAACCCGGGTACCTCGGCCGATCTGACCGTGGCGACCTTGTTCGCCTGGCGGTTGCGCGACGAAATGGTTCTGGGCGTCAAGGAGCATTGAGTCGATGCCGGAGAGCACATAGGCTCCGGGCCGCCGTGTGCGCCCGGCCGGGCGTCGCACCGGTCTGGCGAACAACAGGGAGAGCACCGCTATGGCGACTGTCAACAAGGTTTGTGTGGGGGAGTCCTTGGTCGGCGACGGCAACGAGGTGGCGCACATCGACCTCATCATCGGCCCCCGCGGGAGCGCCGCGGAAGCGGCGTTCTGCAATGCGCTCACCAACAACAAGGAGGGCTTCACCGCGCTGCTCGCGCTGGTCGCGCCGAATCTGGCGTGCAAGCCCAACACGATCCTGTACAACAAAGTCACCATCAAGGGCGCCAAGCAAGCGGTGCAAATGTTCGGCCCGGCGCAGCACGCCGTAGGCAAGGCTGTGGCCGACAGCGTGGCGGAAGGCATCATCCCCGAGAGCGAGGCCGACGACCTGTTCATTTGCGTCGGCGTGTTCATCCATTGGGATGCAGCGGACGACAAGAAGATCCAGGATTACAACTATCGCGCCACCAAGGAAGCGATCGCGCGTGCCGTCCGCGGCGAGCCGAAGGTAGCCGAGGTGGTGCGCCAACGTGATCAGGTAAAACACCCGTTCGCCGCCTGACCTCTTTTGCTACCGCTGCGAGTTTCCTATCGTCAATGCTCGCGCTTACGCGAGCATCTACGACTGCCTTTCCGGCACGCAAGTCGTGGATGGCCGTGACAAGCACGGCCATGACGATGGAAGCAGCGCCAAAAGTCACCTCAAGAAGAGCCCGAGCGGCCTAGAATGGATCGAGCTGCCTCAGTTCCGAGGCGGTAAGCGCGCCCGCGTGCAGAGCGGTCGCGACCAGCGCGCCCGCCGCGCCGAGCGCGGCGAGCGCGCGCAGGTCGGCGATGTCGCGTACTCCGCCGGCGGCATAGACCGAACCGCCGGGCCGGCGGCGGAGCGCATCGGCCACGCGGTCCAGGTCCGGCCCTTGGCTCGCGCCGACGCGAGCCAGCGTCATGACGATCACCCGTACGGGCCAAAGCGCCGGCTGTTCCAGGATCGCCGCCGGGCCTTGGAAAGCCTCATCCCGGAAGTCGAGCGACAGCACCACGCGCGGCTCCTCGCGCAGCGCGCGGAGCAAGTCGGTGCCGGTCTGTGACTCGCTGCCGAGCACAAGCGAACCCACACCGACCCGCAGCCATTCCCGCGCCGCCTCGTGCGTGCCGATTCCGCGATCAACCCACAACTCGATGCCGGGGTGGCGTTCCGAGATGGCACGCAACTCCCCCCGATGCTCGCCAGTCGCGCCGATCGCGTCCAGATCGGCGACGTAGAGCCGGCGAAACGGATGCGTCCCGAGCAGCCCCGACACTATCTCGAGCGGCGCGCTGGATCGGGCGAGCGGCGTTTCGATCGGTTGGTAGTCGTCCCGGCGGCCCTGGCGTGCGTGAACCACGTGCCCGCCCTTGAGGTCGATCACCGGGATGATGTCCATGCGTGCTATCGTGACGCTCCGCAACGAAGCGTCAAGCGGCAGGGGGCGGGGGCGATGGGCAGCGTGATCGGATGGGACGTCGGGGGCGCGCATCTGAAGGCCGCGCGGCTCGAACGGGATGGCGCTGGGGCGGCACGCGTCATGGAAGTGATTCAGATCCCGAGCCCGCTCTGGCTCGGGCTCGATCGTCTGGTGCAAGCGATCACAGAGGCGCGCGACCAGATCGGGGAAGCGGACCGGCACGCGGCGACGATGACTGGCGAGCTGGCGGACCTGTTCGCGAGCCGAGCCGAAGGCGTCGCGCGCCTGGCCACGGTGCTGCGCGACGCGCTCGCACCCGCGCCGCTGCTGCTCTACGCGGGTCCGGACGGGATGGTGCCGCCCGAGGCCGCCTCCCGCCATGCCGGTGCCATTGCCTCCGCCAATTGGCACGCGACTGCCGTGCTCGCTGCCCGATACGCGGTGGATGCGCTGCTAGTGGACATCGGCTCGACCACCGCCGACCTAGTGCCGATCGCCGGTGGGGCCCCGGTTCAGGTCGGCTGGACCGATGCCGAACGGCTCGCTTGCGGCGAGCTAGTGTACACCGGGTTGACGCGTTCGTTCGTCATGGCGCTCTGCGCGCGCGCGCCCGTCGCGGGGACTTGGACGCCGCTCGCCGGCGAATACTTCGCCTCCAGTGCCGACGTGTATCGGGTTTTAGGGGAATTGCCCGATGGGGTTGACCAGCTTCCGGCCGCCGACGGGCGCGAGAAGTCCGTGCCGGCGTCCCGCGCGCGGCTCGCGCGGATGATCGGGCGCGACGCCGCCGAGCTGCCCGATGCCGCCTGGCGGGACTTGGCCGTCTGGTTCGCCGAGGCGCAGCTTCGCCAGATCGCCGATGGGGCCATGCTGGTGCTCTCGCGCGGAACGGTCTTGCCGGAAGCTCCGGTGCTGGCGGCGGGGATCGGCCGGCACCTCGCCGCGAAACTGGCGGCGCGGCTGGGGCGTCCATGCCGAGACTTCGCCGCGGTACTGCCGCCGGGATGCGTCGGCGCGACCGATTGGCTGAACCACTGCGCGCCCGCAGTGGCGGTTAGTTTACTCGCGTAACTGTCGCCAGCGTTGCCAAGGCTGGGATCGGTGCAAACTCGACCGCTCCTGCCTGTCAGAAAGGACAGACCATGAGCACGATCACCACGACGGACGGCACGCTGATTTATTACAACGACTGGGGCACTGGTCAGCCCGTCGTGTTCAGTCATGGCTGGCCGCTGAGCGCGGATGCCTTTGAGGATCAGATGTTCTTCCTGGCCTCTCGTGGTTATCGCTGCATCGCTCATGATCGTCGCGGGCATGGCCGCTCCGCCCAGCCCTGGCGGGGCAACGACATGGATACCTACGCGGATGATCTCGCGGAACTGGTCGAAAAGCTCGACCTGAAGAGTGCGATCCACGTCGGCCACTCGACGGGCGGTGGCGAAGTCGCCCGCTATATCGGCCGCCACGGCACGAAGCGCGTGGCGAAAGCCGTGCTGATCGGCGCCGTGCCGCCCCTGATGCTGAAGACCGACTCCAACCCAGGTGGCACGCCGCTCGCGGCGTTCGACCAGATCCGTGCCGCCGTGCTCGCCGATCGCTCGAAGTTCTGGAAGGATCTCAGCCTGCCCTTCTACGGCTACAACAGGCCCGGCGCGAAAATCTCGGAAGGGGTGCGCGAGTCGTTCTGGTTGCAAGGCATGACGGCCGGCCTTCCGGCTTCCTATTTCTGCGTCAAGGCGTTCTCCGAGACCGACTTCACGGAGGATCTGAAGGCGTTTGATGTGCCGACCCTGATTCTACACGGCGACGACGACCAGATCGTGCCGATCGCCGAACTCGGCTCTGCTGTCGTCCAAGCTTGTCAGGAATGCGCAGCTTAAGGTCTATAATGGGGCTCCGCACGGCATGTGCACCACCATGAAGGATCAGGTCAACCAAGACCTGCTTGCCTTCATCACGGCGTGATGGCCACGATGAGAGAGCCTCAAGCGACCGATTGGCCGGATCTCCCCCTTTCGGAGTGGGCGGACACTTGCGCGACGCTCCATCTTTGGACGCAAGTGGTTGGAAAAATCCGCCTCGCCCATGCGCCGATGATCAATCATTGGTGGCAGGTGCCCCTTTACGTGACCAGCCGTGGGCTGACCACCTCGCCGATCCCTTACGACGCCCGCATCTTCCAGATCGACTTCGATTTTATCGACCATCGCCTCGAAATCCGAACCAGCGACGGCGCCATCGCGACGATCCCGCTCTCGGCGCGCAGCGTTGCGGATTTTTATGTGGAAGTCATGGGTCGGCTGCGCGGGCTTGGGCTGGAGACCCGGATCTGGACCATGCCGGTCGAGATACCGGACGCGGTTCCATTCGAACACGATCGGGATCATGCCTCCTACGATCCGGAGTACGCTCGCCGGTTCTGGCGCATCCTTGTTCAAGCGGACCGCGTCTGCACTCGCTTCCGGTCACGGTTCCTCGGCAAGGTGAGCCCGGTACATTTCTTCTGGGGGAGTTTCGATCTGGCGGTCACGCGATTCTCCGGACGCAAGGCGCCGCCGCTGACGAGCAATTCGCCTCATCTCGGGGCGTGGGTCATGCGCAAAGCGTACTCGCACGAGGTAAGCAGTTGCGGTTTTTGGCCCGGCAATGGAGGCTTGGGCCAGGCCGCCTTCTACAGTTATGCCTACCCAGAGCCACCTGGATTTCCAGGCGCGCCCATTCGCCCGGCCGCCGCATCCTATGACCAAGACCTCGGGCAATTCATCCTGCCCTACGACGCGGTCCGCCGGGCACCATCGCCGGATGATTGTCTGATGGAGTTCCTTCTTAGCACCTACGACGCGGCGGCTGACCTGGCACAGTGGGACCGCCCCGCGCTGGAACGCGCGGACACGAGATCGCTTCCTCGCTTCCCATCAGGCTCGTGAAAGCCCCACTGCCGAATAGCGGCCGGAGCTGAAGGAAAATGGCTCGGGAACATTATGGACTTGTTTCGCCTGTCTCGCGGGCCGTAGAAGGTCCGTCGATCCGGACAGAGGTCCGCTCTCTGGGCGCCGACAAGGCAAGGAAGCCGATGGATAGTCTGACAAGTGCCGCTGAACTTGACCTGGATATCGTTGGGGTATTGGAAGGAACCGATAAGTCTTCCTCTGAATCGTTTTCTTGGGACTATCTACGACACTACGAGCGGATTTTTGCGCCGTGGCGCGGCCAAGCGATCAATCTGATGGAGATCGGCGTCGAGAGAGGCCGTTCTCTGAATGTATGGCGGACCTATTTTCCACGAGCGACAATCGTCGGCATTGACATAAATCCTGACTGCGCTCGGCTAGCCGGTGATCGCGTTGTGATAAGGACGGGATCCCAGGAGGATCCTGGCTTTTGGTACTCAGTCTGTAAAGAATATCCGCCAACTATCATCATCGATGACGGTTCTCATTTAGCCCATCATATCGTCTGGTCATTTAAGCATCTTTTCCCGATGCTCACTCCGGGTGGACTGTATGTTGTTGAGGATCTCGAGTTTCACTCGGGAAGGTGGGGCGATCGTTGGGCCGGCAACGGATCGGTCTCCGCGACTGACTACATCCTTGGCCTGGCGCGGGATCGGATGCACAACAGGCTCCCCGGCGGAGAGATCTGGGGGGAAGATCGATATATCATAGATAATATCGATGCCATCTCAATAGTGGGGGGCGCAGCGGCGATCCTGAAGAAGCGGCCGCGGAGCCTCGATCGGGCGCTGAATTATGCCGAACATTATTTGAGATCTGTCAGATGCTCCCAAGAACATTATCTGCGCCTCACTCGCTATGTGCTGCATCATCGCGGTTCCCTTGATCATGCCGAGGCTTTTGTTCAGCAAGCCGCAAATCTGGGCGACTACAACTCCGAAGTGCTCAAAGCCCATGTAGAGGTTCTATGTCGTCAAGGGCGACTGCCCGACGCAGCGGATGTCGCGCGGCGGGCAACGCGGGATCGTCCGTCTGACGCTATCGCATGGGATCGCCTTGCGCACGTGGAGCGCGAAAGAGGCAATTTGGATCAAGCCGTGACGGCACTCGAAACGGCGGCATCCTTGATGCCGCACAATGCATATTTCCACGATCAGCTCAGTCATTTGTTGCAGCGTCAGGGAGACCTTGCTCGAGCATTGGACGCGGCCAAGAAGGCGAGTGAATTGAACCCCGGTCATCAGCCTTGGCAGCAACGCGCCATTGAGTTGGCCGAACGGGGCCAAAAGTAGTTAGCCGCCAAGCTCATACGTCGTTGTAGTGCGCGCCGACGGCCCCCATCAACCATTCCCACGCCTCCAGCTCCGCCGGGCCAGCGGTCTTGTTCACCGCGATCCGCAGATACTCGATCTCCCGCTCCACCTTCTCACGCGGCAGCATGGCCAGGCGGCTGACCAAGATCGCAGCTTCCACCACGGCGGCCTGGGCTCGGTTGAAGCCGCGGAACGGGGCGTGAGTCGCGAGATGGATCACCCGGCAATGGAAGCGCGGGCGCAGCGCGTCTTCCTCGACCGCGACCACCTCAAGCTCGGCATGGGCCAGCGCGGCGGCGAGGCGCGGCGGCGCTACTTGACAGGACGGCACACAGCGCCATTCCCGCCGACCGGTCAGGCACCCGGCGATGATCCGCACGTCGTCAACGTAGTTCGCCACCGCGCAGGGCACCGCACGCAAGTTCTCCAACGTCGCGGAGGGGCGGAACGGCGCGATCACCCAGCCGCCCGGCTCCTCGATGAGCCCCAGCGGAGCGATATGCACCACGCCCGTCGCCGAGGCCGTCGTGACAACCGTCTCACGGATCATCGGTGCCGCGCGTCTGTTTCGACCGCAACGTGTGGCCTGCCTCGGCAAGCCGGGTCGCATCACGCGCCTGGCGCGGCGCGGCGCAGCCCCAATCAAGCGGTTCGTCCTGGGCGTACCGCTTGCCGAGTGCCAGCGCGATCTCGGCCTTCATGAGCTCCGTGCCGAGATAGAAGGCGTGCGCGCCGTCCGCCTCCACGCCGAGCTCGGGGAAAAAGGCCAGGGCGTGTTGCCGTACCGCGTGCATTCGGCCGGAATAGACGTGGATGCCGTCAGTCGCCGTGGCGACTCGGAAATTGGCGTCGCGCATCTCCGCCGTGAGGGCGGCGATCTCTTCCGAAGTCGTGACGAACGGCTTGCGGTCGTGTACTTGCAACAGATCCGCTCCGTAGCCCTGAGGCAGCGCGGCATCGCTGCGCGCCGCGTACATCAGCCGCCGAGCGAAATCGTGCTCGGTCACCGTGCGTCTGGTATGCGGGCTCACCTGCACCACGAGCACGTTGCGGATCGCAAGCTCTGAGCAGATGCCCATGAGCAGCGCGGTCACGCCGGAGGAATCCGCGTCGGTCAGTTCCGTCAGGTTCCCGGTGCCCATCAGGATCTCGGCCTTGGGGAGATTCCGGCGCAGCTCCGCATAGCGCATCAGCGAGGCGGTGAAGCCGAAATGGATAGGGTCGAGCACTGGGTCGAGGAGGCAGGGCAGGGACCGCCTCCGCGCCCCCTCCGCCGCGCGGACCAGCGATTCGAGGTCGCCGGGAGCGGCGGGGATGAGAACCGCGACGGCGCGCGTGCCGGCGGCGATGTCAAGCGTCCGTTCGGTCAGGCTGAGTAGAAAATCTGCACCCGCCTCGGCGCCCCGGCGCAGCTCGGCCGGGTCGCCGGAGTCCACGCTGACCGTGAACCCCTCCGCGCGCAGCAGTCGGACGCAGTCTTCCAGCGCCGGGAAGGGCAGGCCGGGCTTGCAGCCGAGGTCGATCACCTCCGCCCCTTCGGCGCGCATCGCGCGTGCGCGCGCGAGCAGCGCATCGGCACCAAGCTTTGGCGCATCGACAATCTCGGCGAAGATGCGGATGTCGTGGCGCGAGAGGTCCGGCTTGCGACCCGCCCGGCCAAGATAGGATGGCAGATCGGCCAGCTCGTCCGGCCCGCGCTCGAAGGCGACGCCGAAGTCGGCGGCGAGCCGGTCGGCATCCAGGCCGGCGCGGCCAGGGAAGATCACGCGGTCGGCCGCGATCGGCCGGCGCAGCCGGCGACGCACGATTGGCTCGGTCATGAGCGCGGCCACCTTCACGCCGATATCCACCACCTCCCAGGCGAACCCGGTCTCGCCCATGCCCGTGAGCAAGCGCTCGAGCCGGGGCTGGGCGAGGTGGCCGGTCAGGAACAGAATACGCTCGGTCATGGTCGGGGGAATGTCGGCACCACCCGAAACCCGGGCGGCGCGCGCGGGTCGATCGGGGAAATCGGCAGATCATCGGGTCCGGCAATCCAGACGTCGCCCCGAAACCGCAGCAAGAAAGCCGGAAAGGCGGCATCGACCAGCCCCTCGCGGGCGATCCGTTTGGCATCGGCCACGGCCGGCGGAGGCCGGCGCTTCACCAGCAGCACGCGCGGCGTCCCAAGCGCCGCCGCCAGCCAGAGCGCGAGGCTGTCGGAGGTCACATCCCAAGCGGCGGGAATGTCCGGCGCATCGCGCAGCATCGGCCAAGGCAGCCAGACGGCGACCCGGCCAATACCGATCGCGTCCCGGAGTGCTTCAAGCGTGTCGGCTGGCACGAGACGCGGCTCGATGCCGGCCAGGGCGAGCCCGTACTGCGCCATCGCGAGCAGCCCCATGTCGTGCGCTGCCCGGTCGCCGAAACCCATTTTCGGCTGCGCGGCCCGCACCGCGTCGGCGAACGGGCCGCCGCCGGGGACAACCACCACACCGGCCACACCGGCCACGGCGGCGAGCCAGGGGCGCAGCAGGAACGAGGCGGCGTGGCTGCCGCCGAGTTTCACGACCACGGCAGGTGTCATGCGCCGGTCCCGCCGCTGAGGCCCGCAAAGAGGCTGTCCGTCGCCGGCACGGGCGTTTCGGCGGTCCGTTCGATCGCCACACCCACGACGCCGGTGCCGACATCCAGCTTCTCGACCAGCACCGCGACCTTGACCACGCGCGGATGGGCGAGCAGAAGCGCGGCGATGCGCTCGGCCAGGGTCTCGGTGAGCATCACATGGCCGGACTCGACCAGCATCCGGATACCATCGGTGATCACGTCATAGGAAAATACGTCCCGCATGTCCTCGGTCGGCTGCGCCGGGCGCAACACGGTGGCTTCCACCCCGAAGCGCACGCGCTGCGGCGCGCCCCGCTCGTGGGCGTAGGCGCCGATTCGCACGGGCAGCACCAGGTCGCGGACGAACACGCGGTCAGTGAGGGCGGGGTCCGCCGCCAGGTCTTCGGCATAGCCGCGCGCCGCAAGCACGCGCAAATCGAAGCCCGAACCGCTGGCATCGTCGCATTCGCGCGGGATGAGCGCGCGAATCGCCTGCACGGAAGCAGCGTCAATCGCGGACGTGCGGCCTCCCGTGCCGCACAGCGCGCCGCGAAACCCGAGCACCTCCGGGGCGAGCACCAGCAGCCGCGGCACGTCCGGCGCTTCCAAGGATCCGGCCAGGCCGGCGGTCAGCCCATACCGCCGACAGGCGCCGACGAAGCCGCGTAGGGGCGGCAGGTCCATGTGATCGAGCAGCCGGCGCCCATCCTTGCGCGCTGTGTCGAGCATCGCGCCGGCAAAGCCGGTCTCGGCCAGCACCGGTAGCAGCGATAGGTCCGGCGCGCCATCGGCGAACAGCACGGCGATTAGGCGCGTTCTCGCGGCGAGCGGGGCGAGGCCGCGCAAGGCAGTTCGCGGGTCGCCGTCAGGGAAGATGCCGAGTTTCACGAACTCCGCGCCGGCCTCTACCATCTCGCTTCCCGCCGCGAGGAGCGAGGCGGGCTGCATCGGCCGGTCGCCGGCAACCGCGCTTATGGGGCGCCGACCCGCCACGCGAGCGACGGTCGCGCGCACCACGGTCGCGTTGACCGCGCCAAGCGCTCCGCGCGAGGGATCCTTCAGGTCGATGATATCGGCTCCGCCGGCCAGCGCCACCTCGGCCTCCTCCGGCCCGGTCACGCTGGCGAGCATCCGCGTCATCGCGGTGTCCCCTTGCCTTTCGGCAGAATGCTCTCGGACAGCAGGTAATCGAGGCCACGGCTCCAGGATTTGTCGGTGTCGCCGCGGATATCCACGCTGCCGGCGCGCAGCACTCGGCCGCTGTTCGCGTCGCGCATCACGAGGTTGATGTTGAGGATCAGGTTCGAGACCTTCTGCACCCAGCCGAGCACCGAGACCTGGGCGCCCGCCTTGCGCGCCAGCGTGGCCGCGCAGCCCTGGCTCTCGCATGTCCACAGCTCCTGATGCTGCGCTGTCGCCCTGATTGGGGCGAGGTTTACCGGCACATAGCCCGCCCGCTCCAGCTTGGCGCGTAGCCCCTGGTCGAGCAGCGCAAGTCTGGCGCGCTCGCCCGAGGTTGGTCCTTGGTACTGCGTCGGCAGACCCTCGCGGCTTGAATCGTCCAGCTCGAACTTGAAGATCGCGGCAGGAACTTTCGTCTCCTGCACCGCCCGCGCGTGCATTAATGGCATGCTGGCGAGCAATGCCGCCAGAAGCGCCATTCCAAATTCTAAACCGCGCTTCATGCCGGCTCCGTCTCTGTTCGCACGCGGTACCCGGCTTGCACGGCCAGCGTGCTTTGGACATGCTAGAGCGCATGAAACGTCCAAACACCGGGGCGCGCAATGTCACGAGTCGGCGCGCCGTGATGGCCGGCGTGGCCGGAATTGGTTTGCTCGCCGCTGCCGACCGGGCCCGCGCCGCCGAACAGGTCATTCGCGCCGGCTACATTCGCTGGACCGAGCGGACGCCGACCATCTCGCTACTCGATAAGCCGCCGCCCGATGATGGGCTGGCGGGCGCGAAGATGGCGATCGATGACGACAACACCACTGGCCGGTTCATGGGCCAGCAGTACCAGCTTGTCGACATGCCGATCGGTGCGGATGGCGACGTGCTCGCGGCACTTGGCAAGCTCACTACGCAGGGCATCCGGCTGGTGCTGACCGACGTGCCGGCGCCCTTAGTGCTCAAGCTCGCCGATGCCGCCGCCCAGAGCGGGACCACGCTGTTCAATGTCGCCGCCCCCGATGACTCGCTGCGCCAGGAAAACTGCCGAGCCAACCTGATCAACGTCGCGCCTAGCCGGGCCATGCTGGCCGATGGACTTGGACAATACCTGCTTTGGAAGAAATGGACGCGCTGGGTGCTGGCCTACGGCTCGCACCCGGACGACGCGTTGCTCGCGGCGGCCTATCGGCGCGCGGCCAAGCGGTTCGGCATCCGCATCGTTAAAGAGATCGAGTACAAGGACACCGGCGGCTCACGGCAGACCGATTCCGGCGTCGTGGAGACGCAGCAGCAAATCCCGGTGTTCACCCAGGGCCTGCCGAACTACGACATCCTGGTGGCCGCCGACGAGAGCCAGGTGTTCGCTGGTTACTTGCCTTACCGGACCTGGGACGCCCGCCCGGTCGCCGGCTCCGCGGGATTGCGGCCGGTGAGCTGGGATCCGGGCAGCGAATCCTGGGGCGGTACTCAGTTGCAGGATCGTTTCAACTTGAACTTCCATCGCCGCATGACCCCGCTGGACATGCAGGCCTGGACCGCGATCCGGATGATCGGCGAGGCGGCGAGCCGCACCAACTCGACCGACCCGAAGGCGATCATGGACTATATGAAAGGCCCAAGTTTCACCGTGGGGGCCTACAAAGGGCAGGGCCTTAGCCTGCGGGACTGGGATTGGCAGCTCCGCCAACCGATCCTGCTCAGCGACGGGCGTACAATCGTGTCGATTTCGCCGCAGCCCGGCTTCCTGCACCAAGTCACGACACTCGACACGCTGGGCTACGACCGGCCGGAGAGCACATGCCATCTGAAGTGAATTTGCCTCACGTCCCCTCCCCCAACCCCCTCCCGCAAGGGGAGGGAGCTAGAACTTCTCCCCCTGCCTTTGGGATTCGGGGGGAGGGGTCGGGCAGGTTCCGCCGCATCGCCGCCCTTGCCACCTTTCTCCTGCTCGCCGCCGTCCCGGCGTGGGCGACCGATTACTACGCCTATGTCTCGAACGAACGAGACAACACGATCAGTGTGGTCGATCTCGACAAGGGCAAGACCATCGCCACGGTGCCGGTCGGGCAGCGGCCGCGCGGCATCCTGATCACCAAGGACGGCAAGGACATCCTGCTCTGCGCCAGCGACGACGACACGATCCAGATCATCGACCGCAAGACGCTGAAGGTGGTGGGCGAGCTGCCTTCAGGGCCGGACCCGGAGACCTTCGCGCTGCATGTCTCCGGCAATCCGCTCTACATATCGAACGAGAACAATGCCCTGATCACCGTGATCGACCTGCCGACGCGCAAGGTGATCACGCAAATCCCGACTGGCGTCGAGCCGGAAGGAATGGCGGTGAGCCCCGACGGGCAGACCATCGTCAACACCTCCGAAACCACCAACATGGCGCACTTCATCGATTTCAAGACCGAGAAGATGGTCGCCAGCGTGCTGGTCCCGCCGCGCCCGCGGGTCGCGATGTTCCGCCACGACGGCAAGGAGGTGTGGGTCTCCTCCGAACTGGGCGGCGTGGTGAGCGTGATCGACCCGGTGAAGCACGTTATTACTCATACGATCCATTTCCCCATTCAAGGGCTTCGGTCAGACTATGTACAAGCGGTCGGCATTCGCTTCTCCCCCGATGACAAGCTCGCTTTCGTCGCGCTCGGCCCGGCCAACCGGGTGGCCGTCGTGGATACCGAGAACTACAAGGTGAAAAAGTACCTGCTGGTTGGACAACGCGTATGGCAGATGGCGTTTACTCCGGACGGCAAATACTTGATTACGACCAATGGCCTCTCCAACGACATCTCGGTGATTGACGTGGCCGGCCTCGATGTCGTGCGCTCAATCCAGGTCGGGCGCCTCCCCTGGGGCGTTGCCGTCGCGGCCCCCCCGCAATGACCCAGTCCGCGGCGCTCGATCTCGACCAAGCGGCCCCCGGCGGCGACGCTACAGCGCAGGACCGGCCGCTCGCGACGCCGGCCTTGTCGGTCGAAGGGGTGAGCCACTTCTACGGGGCGCGACCGGCGTTGCGCGACGTGTCCTTCACGGTGCCGCCGTTCGGCTTCACGGCGCTGCTCGGCTTGAACGGCGCCGGCAAGACAACTCTGTTTTCGCTGGTCACGCGGCTCTACGACACGCGCAAGGGCACGATCCGCGTGCTCGGCCATCCGGTCGCGCGCGAGCCCGCGCAGGCGCTGCGCCAGTTGGGCGTGGTGTTCCAGGCCCGCACGCTCGATCTCGATATTACCGTGCTCGACAACTTGCTATACCACGCGGCGCTGCACGGCATTCCGCGCCGTGACGCGCGGCAGCGGGCGATGGCGGCACTCGCCGAGGTGGAACTGACCGACCGCGCCCGCGATCGGGCACGCAGCCTCTCGGGCGGGCAGATGCGGCGGGTGGAGATCGTGCGCGCGCTGATGCACCGCCCGCGCCTGCTTGTATTGGACGAGCCCACGGTGGGCCTGGACGTCGCGTCCCGCGCCGCGATCCTGCGTCAAGTGCGCGCGTTGGTGCGCGAGCGGGGCGTGGCCGTGCTTTGGGCTACCCACCTGCTGGACGAGATAGATCCCTCGGATCAGTTGGTGGTGCTGCACAAGGGCAGGGTGCTGGCTTCGGGCCGGGTCGATGCCGTGGAGGCGGCGACCGGGACCACGGGCCTGCCCGCCGCGTTCGCCGCGCTCACCGGCGGCGAACGCGCCACGGAGGAACCGGCATGAGCGATCTTGCGCTCGCCCGTCCCGAGATCGGCGCCGAGGCGCTCCCGTGGCGCGGTTTCACTTTCGGGCAATATCTGATTTGCCTGCGCGGCATCGTCTGGCGCGAAGCGCTGCGGTTCCTGCAACAGCGCGAGCGGTTCGTCGCGGCCCTGGTGCGCCCGCTGGTGTGGCTGTTCATCTTCGCAGCCGGGTTCCGCCAGATCCTCGGCGTCTCGATCATCCCGCCGTACGACACTTACGTACTTTACGAGGTGTATGTCACGCCTGGTCTGATGGCGATGATCCAGCTTTTCAACGGGATGCAGTCCTCGCTTTCGATGGTGTACGATCGAGAGATGGGGAACATGCGGATGCTGCTGGTGAGCCCGTTTCCGCGCTGGTTCCTGCTGGTCTCCAAGCTGCTGGCAAGCACGGCGGTCTCGATCCTCCAGGTCTATGCCTATCTGCTGATCGCCTGGCTCTGGGGCGTGGAGGCGCCGGGCCTCGGCTATCTCACGGTGTTGCCCGCGCTGGCACTATCGGGGCTGATGCTGGGCGCCCTGGGAATGCTGCTCTCCTCGATGGTCCGCCAATTGGAGAACTTCGCGGGGATCATGAACTTTGTGATTTTCCCAATGTTCTTCGCCTCCTCCGCGCTTTACCCGCTGTGGCTGGTGCAGCAATCGAGCCCGGTGGTTTACTACGTTTGCTTGCTTAACCCGTTCACCTATGCCGTCGAGCTGATTCGGTTCCTGCTTTACGTCAAGATCGACTGGATCTCGCTCGGCGTGGTTTGCGGCTTGACGATCCTGTTTATCGGCGCGGCGGTCGCCGCCTATGATCCCGCACGCGGCCTGATCGCCCGCCGGGGCGGTGCCGCATGATCCGGTGCATCCGGCTCGCGGCCTTGCTCGGCGTGCTGGCGGCGTTACCTGCTCGGGCAGCATTCACGCCTCCGGGCGCCGACCCGGACTGGCCGTGCCAGCAGATCCGGATCGCCGACCTGCAACCCGGGGCGGATTGGACCGGCCCTCCGCTCGATGAGGCGTTGAAGACGTGGTCGGACGATGCCGAGGTGGCGCGCCTTGCCCCCCGGCTCGCGGAGCGCCGGCTGCCGCTTGACCAGGCGCGGACCGAGACCGCGGCCTTCGCCCAGGCTGCCGGGGCGCAGAAGCAGGCCAAGCTCGTGGCTTTATTCGCTGGCGTGTTCCAGACCTTGAACGCCGAGCGCGACAGCGTGGTGGACGGTCTCGACCGCTTCGGGCGGCGGCAGAAGGAGTTCGCCAAGGAGATCCAGAGGGACGAAGAGAAGCTGCGGGTGCTTCAGGACGGTCCGAGCACCGACAACCGCGCGCTGGGCGACCTGACCACGCGGGTCTCGTGGGAGACGCAGATCTTCAAGGACCGTCAGCAGTCGGTCTCAACCGCCTGCGACGTGCCGACCACCATCGAGCAACGGCTGTTCGCGCTGGCGCGGATCATCGAGGGCGAGTTGCATTGATCGCTTCCGCCGGGGCGACACTCTCCGAGGCGCAACACTGCTTCGTGGACGCCAGCCGGGTCGGCCACCTGGCCACCGCGGAGAGGGATGGCGTGCCGCATATCGTTCCGGTGTGCTACGCGCTCGCGGGGAGCGCGCTCTACATCACGGTAGACGAGAAGCCCAAGCGCACCGACCGCCCACTGAAGCGGCTGCGCAACATCGCCGATAACCCGTCGGTGGCGGTTTTGGTCGATCGCTATGAAGAGGACTGGACCCGTCTCGGCTGGGTGCTGCTGCGCGGGCGGGCGGAGATCTTGCTGACTGGGCCGGAGCATGACCAAGCCCAGGCCCAGTTGAGCAGCCGCTACCGTCAATATGCGACGATGGACTTGGCCCCGCTGCCCGTCATCGCGCTGCGCATCGAGCGGGTGACGAGCTGGGGCAACCTGTCGCCAGTCTAACGCCGTCGCGGATTATTCCGCGGCGACCAGGAAGCGCGGCGCGGAGTCAGCGCGGGCACCGTATTTCTCTACCCACTCCCGCCCGATGGCGGCCGCCTCCTCCGGCGTGAGCCAGGACCATTCGGCACCGCGCGCGCGGATCGCCACCCAGTTGGTTTCGCCGTGGACAACCCGCTCTTCGACCGAATAAGGACCGATAGCATGAGCCATGGGCAAGCCCTTCCAATCTGCCCCGTCGCTATTCGAGAAGCCAGGCCGCGCGCGCCGGGGCAAGGCACGCAAGCGGCGTGATGATCGCAGCCCGCGGCGAGTCGGACCAATCGGAAGCCGCACGCCACAATGGGAACACAAAACCGCGAGTTCACGGTTCTGTCAACTCCATTTATTTATTGACATTTGCGACGGCGGATCGTCGGCGGAGACGCCTGGAGCGAACGGCGAGATGAACGCCGGAGGACGTCGCACTGGTCCGGGCTAATCTGCTCAGCCGAGCCTGAACCGGGCGGCGGCGAGCTGATCGTTTGCCAACGCATCGCGCACGGCTTGCTGGCCCATTCGGCCGGCGGTGATCGCGACAACAGACAGGAACCACATCGTCTCGCCCCGCGCGCGCGCAAGGAACAGCCGCGCCAGAGCCTCGGAGACGGGATCGCGCCGCGCGCAGCAGGTGCAACCGGCCGGGTGTCGTTGCGAGAACGCCGGCAAGTCGAACCGACCGACCGGGATGCCCTCCGGCACCAACACATCGCCCTCGACCAGCAGTGCCGTCTCAGCGGTCGCCTCGGCCATTGAGCCGAACCGAACTGGCACGCGCGCGTCCACAAACAGGGTCATAGACTAGACATAAGGATATGTTTATGTCATATGCAAGTCATGGACCGACTCCTCACCGCCTTGCGTGCCGCCGCCGAACCCACGCGTCTGCGCGTACTGGCACTGGCGGCGCGTGGGGCATTCTGCGTCTCCGAATTCACCGAGATCCTCGGCCAATCGCAACCACGGCTGTCGCGCCATCTCAGGCTGCTGTGCGATGCCGGCCTGCTGGAGCGGCTGCGCGAAGGCGCCAACGCCTGGTTTGCCGTGCCGATGGGCGAGGAGGGCGCGCTCTCCCGCGAGCTGCTGGCCCACCTGCCGGCCGATGACCCGGTGCTGGAGGCCGACCGACGCCAAGCCGCCCGTGTCACCGCCGAGCGGGCGCGCATCGCTTCCGAGAGCTTCCGCCGCCAGGGCGCGGACTGGGACGAGATGCGCGCGCTCGACCTGCCCGCCACCGCCGTTGAAGCCGCGCTGCTCAGCCTAATCCCCGAAACGGGCACGGGGCGGCTGCTCGATATCGGCACCGGCACCGGCCGGGTGCTGGAACTGCTCGGCCCGCGCGTGCGCGAGGGGCTGGGCCTGGACGCCAGCAAGGCGATGCTCGCCCTCGCGCGTGCCCGGCTCGCCCGGGCGGGGATGTCGCATTGCGCGGTGCGGCTCGCCGATATGTACCGGCTGCCGTTGCCGGATGGCGGGTTTGACATCGCCGTGCTGCAGATGGTGCTGCATTACGCCGAGCAGCCCGAGGGCGCACTGGCGGAGGCCGCGCGCGTACTGCGACCGGGCGGGCGGCTGATCGTGATCGACCTGGCGCAGCACCAGCAACAGGACATCATCGCGCGTTTCGCCCATCGTTGGCCAGGTTTCAGCGACGATGCCATGCACCGGATGCTGGTCGGGCGCGGGCTCGCCCCCGCCCAGGCGCTGGCTATTCCAGGGGCCGCGCCGCTGCCGGTACGCCTCTGGTCCGCCAGTCGCGCCCCCGACGCGCCGGCTTCCCGCGCCTATGAACTCGCCGTCTGACCGGAGCCCCCCATGTCCCGCCCCCATTTGTTGGATGTCCTGCGCGACCAGGTGCTGCTCTGTGACGGCGGGATGGGCAGTCGCGCCCAGACGCTGGATCTCGACCTGGAGCGGGACTACTGGGGCAAGGAGAATTGCACCGACATCCTGACCCTCTCGCGCCCCGACCTGGTCCGCGACGTCCATCGCGGTTTTTTCGAAGCCGGGGCGGATATGGTCGAAACCAACAGCTTCGGCGCCTCGCCGGTCACATTGGGCGAGTTTGGCGTGGCCGAGCGAGCCTACGAGATCAATAAATCCGCCGCCGAGCTGGCGCGCGAAGCCGCCGAGAGTTTCGCCGATCATCGGCACCGCTGGGTGCTGGGCAGCGTCGGCCCCGGCACGAAGCTGCCCACGCTCGGCAACATCGCCTACGACACGCTTGAATGCGCGCTCGCCGAGCAGTGCCGCGGGCTGATCGCGGGTGGCGTGGACGCGATCCTGATCGAGACCTGCCAGGACACGCTGCAGATCAAGGCCGCGGTGAACGGGGCGAAGATCGCGCGGGAAGCGGCGGGCACCGATACGCCGGTGTTCGTGCAGGTCACGGTGGAGACCACCGGCACGCTGCTGGTCGGCCCCGACATCGCCACCGCCGCCACCGTGGTTCACGCCCTTGACGTGCCGTTGATGGGCCTGAATTGCGCCACCGGCCCGCAGGAGATGGCCGAGCACCTGCGCTGGCTCGCGTCCAACTGGCCGGGCCTGCTCTCGGTGCTGCCGAACGCCGGGTTGCCCGAGCTGGTGGATGGCCGCCCGCATTACCCGCTCGGTGCGGCCGAGTTGGCGAGCTGGCTCGAACGGTTCGTCGCCGAGGACGGGGTGAACCTGATTGGCGGCTGTTGCGGCACGGACACGCATCACATCGCGGCACTGGACGAGATGCTGCGCCGGCGCGGCGGATTTCGGCCCGTGCCGGTCACTCGCAGGCCGGTCTGGGTACCGGGCGTCGCCTCGCTCTACCAGGCGGTGCCACTGCGTCAGGAGAACGCCTTCTTCGCCATCGGCGAACGCTGCAACGCCAACGGCTCGAAGAAGTGGCGGGAGTTGCAGGAGCGGCATGACTGGGACGGCTGTGTGGCGATGGGCCGCGAGCAGGCCGCCGAGGCCTCGCACGCGCTCGACATCTGCACCGCCTTCGTCGGCCGCGACGAAATGGGCGAGATGCAGGAGGTGGTCCGCCGCTTCACCGCCTCGGTGAACGCGCCGCTGGTGATCGACAGCACCGAGACGCCGGTGATCGAGGCCGCGCTGAAACTGCATGGCGGCAAGCCGATCATCAACTCGATCAACTTCGAGGACGGCGAGAAGCACGCAGCCGACCGCCTGAAGCTTGCCCGCCGGTTCGGCGCGGGCGTGATCGCGCTCACCATCGACGAGCCGGGCATGGCCAAGACCGCCGAGCGCAAGCTGGAGGTCGCGCGCCGCCTGGTCGATTTCGCCTGCAACCGCCACGGCCTGCCGCAAGCGGATCTGCTGATCGACCCGCTGACCTTCACCATCGCGACCGGCAACGAGGACGACCGCAAGCTGGGGCTCTGGACCCTGGAGGGCATCAAGGCGATCCGGGCGGAGTTCCCGGACATCCAGATCATTCTGGGTCTTTCCAACATCAGCTTCGGGCTCAACCCGGCGGCGCGCGCGGTGCTGAACTCGGTGTTCCTCGACCATGCGGTGCGCGCGGGAATGAGCGGCGCCATCGTCCATGCCTCCAAGATCCGCCCGCTGCATCTGATCGCCCCGGAAGAAGCGCGGGTCGCGGAAGACCTGATCTTCGATCGCCGCGCCGAAGGCTACGACCCGCTGCAGCGGCTGCTGGAACTGTTCGCCGACCGCAAGGCGGCTGATGCCACCGTCAAGAGGCGGGCCGAAACCCTGGAGGGCCGGCTCAAGGACCGCATTGTGGACGGCGACCGCAAGGGGTTGAGCGAAGACCTCGAGGCGGCACTCAAGACCATGCCGCCGCTCGACATTATCAACACCGTGCTACTGGACGGCATGAAGGTGGTGGGCGAGCTGTTCGGCGCCGGCAAGATGCAGCTCCCATTCGTGCTGCAAAGCGCCGAGACAATGAAGGCCGCGGTCGCTTACCTGGAGCCGTTCATGGAGCGAGTGGAGGGCCAGGAGAAGGGCACCATTGTGCTGGCCACGGTGCGCGGCGATGTCCACGATATTGGCAAGAACCTGGTGGACATCATCCTGACCAACAACGGCTATCGGGTGGTGAATCTTGGCATCAAAGTGCCGCTCACCGATATGCTGACCGCCGCGCGCGACCACCGCGCGCACGCCATCGGCATGTCGGGCCTGCTGGTCAAATCGACCGTGGTGATGCGCGAGAACCTGGAGGAGATGTCGCGCCAGGGATTGGAGATCCCGGTGCTGCTCGGCGGCGCGGCGCTGACCCGGTCGTATGTCGAGGATGATTGTGTCCGCGCCTATTCCTGTGCCCGCGTCGCCTACGCGCGCGATGCGTTCGACGGGCTGCACCTGATGGACAAGGTCACGGGCAATGCCTTCGACGATTACCTACAGGCGGTGCAGGCGAAGCGGGCCGGCAAGGCACGCAACAAGTCCCGAACGCTGGGCCAGGCGGATGCGCGCGCGTTCCGTCCGGTCGATGTCGGCGCGGTGCAGGCGCGCCGGCGCCGGCTCACGCGCGATGCGCCGATCCCGCGCCCACCGTTCTGGGGTGCCCGCGTGATCGAGGCGGCACCGAAGGCGATCGTGCCGTTCGTGAACGAGCGCAGTCTGTATCAATTCCAATGGGGCTTTCGCAAACAGGGCCGCTCGCTGGAGGACTTTCTTGGCTGGGCCAAGCAGGAGCTGCGCCCGGTGATGCGGCGGATGCTGGCGCTCTGCGAGGCGGAGTCGATCCTGCATCCCCGGGCCGCATACGGCTACTGGAAGGCAGCGGGGCAGGGGAACGACCTGATCGTGTTCGCCGAGGACGGCGTGAGCGAGGTCGCTCGCTTCACCCTGCCGCGCCAACCGAAAGATGACGGCGAATGCATCGCCGATTTCTTTCGCGACGTGGACGATGTGGAACGCGACGTGATCGGGCTTCAAGTCGTGACCGTCGGGCAGCAAGCCTCAGAGGTCGCGCGCTCGTGGTTCGAGGACAACCGCTACCAGGACTATCTCTACCTGCACGGGCTTTCGGTCGAGATGGCCGAGGCGATGGCCGAGTATGCCCATAAGCGCATCCGAGCCGAGCTTGGCTTCGCCGGCGAGGACGACCGCGAGATGGACAAGATGCTCGGGCAAGGCTATCGCGGCTCGCGCTACTCGTTCGGCTACCCGGCTTGCCCGCGGCTTGAGGACCAAATCCAGCTCCTGTCGCTGCTGGGCGCCGAGCGGATCGGGGTGTCGCTGTCCGACGAGTTCCAGCTCCACCCGGAGCAGTCCACCAGCGCGATCGTTGTCCTGAACCCTAGGGCGAAGTATTTCTCTGTCTAGCCGGGCGGGTCACATGGAGATCGGTCGATGAACGTCGCTGTTCGCAGGTCCTGGAGGATCCCGGAGTTCCTCGCATGGGAGGAGCGTCAGGAGATCCGCTACGAGTTCGACGGGTTCCAGCCGGTCGCGATGGTCGGCGGCACCCTCAACCACAACATCATCGTGCTGAACCTTGCCAGTGTGCTTCGTGACCGCTTGCGCGGAAAACCCTGCCGGGCATTCGCCGAAGGCGTGAAGATCGAGGTGGCCGGCAGGATTCGGTACCCCGACGTGGTCGTTTCCTGTTCTTCCGCGGCCGGCAACGCGACCGTCCTGCCGGGGCCGGTGGTTGTTTTCGAGGTGCTGAGCGAGGGCACGGCCCAGACCGACCGGATCGAAAAAAACGAGGAGTATCGCGATACGCCTTCCATCCTCCGTTACGTCATGCTGGAGCAGAACTCCCGTGGCGGCATGATGTTCGCCCGCGAGGGCGAACGCTGGGTCGGCTCGCTCATCGGTGCGGACGATGTGATCGCGATGCCCGAGATCGGCGCCGAGCTATCGATGGCGGAGATTTATGAGGGCGTCGAGTTGGCGCCGGAAAGCGAAAGCGGCGGACCCGCCGAGACCGGGGCTCGTTAATCCGGGGCCGCCAACAGCGACTTGCTTCTCCCCCTCCCCTTGCGGGAGGGGGTCGGGGGAGGGATCGAACACACGCCACCACGCACACAACGGTAACCGCCTAAACCAATAATTAATAGAAACGGTCCGATATCGGCATGTGCCACCGCGCCATGCAACCGATATCGAACCCTTCATCGCTCGCTGGCACGGCACGGAGCAGGCCGAGCGCGCCAACTACACGATGTTCCTCTCGGAGCTATGCGACGTGCTGGGCGTGGAGCGCCCGGACGGCGCTTGCGGCGCGGATGGAGCCTATCGGTTCGAGCGCACTGTCACCCACCACGCGCCGGATGGCACCGCCACGGCGCGGCGGATCGACCTTTATCGTCGGAACAGTTTCGTCCTGGAGGCCAAACAGGGCTCCAACCCTCGCCAGGACGCTCGGCTCGGCCGAACCGAGGTGGAACGCCGAGCTCATGTCCGTCACTCTTCCGGATGGGCGCGCGCCATGCTGGCCGCGCGGGGCTAGGCCGAAGGCTACGCGCGCGACCTGCCCGCGGCCGAGGGCTATCCGCCATTTCTGATCGTCTGCGATGTCGGCTTCTGCTTCGACCTCTACGCGGACTTCTCCGGCACCGGCAAGCACTACGCTCAGTTCCCTGACCGCGAGACCTTCAGGGTCTACCTGACCGACCTGTGGGATGCGAAGCTGCGCGACCGGCTTTGCCGCGTCTGGCAGGAGCCGCATTCGCTCGATCCCGCCAAGCAACGAACGCGGGTCACACGCGACATAGCCGAACTGCTGGCTCGGCTCGCGCGGGCGCTGGAGGCCAAGGGGCATCCGCCGCAGCACGTGGCGAGCTTTCTCATGCGCTGCATCTTCTGCATGTTCGCCCAATCCGTCGGCCTCCTGCCCTCGCGGACTAGCTTCACCGACCTCCTCGAAGCCTCGCGCGGCGATCTGCCGCGCGGCTTCGTCATCATGCTCGGCGACTTATGGCGCAGCATGAACGATGGCAGCTACTCCGTCGCGCTGCACACGGCGGTGCTGCATTTCAACGGCGGCCTATTTGCGCCTGGTGTCCACGGGCCGGTGGAACCACTGCCGATCGACGCCGACATGCTGGACCTGCTGATCAAGGCAGCGAAGCACGATTGGGCCGAAGTCGAGCCGGCGATTTTCGGCACCTTGCTGGAAAACGCGCTCGACAGCCGCCAGCGCGGCGAGCTGGGCGCGCACTTCACACCGCGCGCCTTCGTCGAGCGCCTGGTGCTGCCGACGGTCATGGAGCCGTTGCGCGCCGAGTGGGACGGCGTGAAGGTCGCCGCCGCGACATGCGCCGAGACCGATCGCGCGGGCGCGGCCAAGCTGGTCGCCGACTTCCACGCGTCGTTGTGTCAGGTGCGCGTGCTCGACCCGGCCTGCGGCACCGGCAATTTCCTCTATGTGACATTGGAGCTGATGAAGCGACTCGAAGGCGAGGTGTTGGACCTCCTCTCCGACCTGCAGCCCGGCGAGGGCGACCGGCTCGCGGTTGCCGGCGCGAGTGTCGATCCGCATCAGTTCCTCGGCCTGGAGAAGAACCCGCGCGCCGTGCCGGTGGCCGAGCTGGTGCTGTGGATCGGGTATCTGCAATGGCACTTCCGCACCCGCGGCAGCGCGCCGCCCGACCCGCCGATCCTGCGCGACTTCCGCAACATCCGGGAGGCGGATGCGCTGCTTACATACACTGAGGAAGAGCCGGAGCGCGACCAGCGCGGCCAGCCGATCAGCCGCTGGGATGGCCGCACGACCAAGCGCCACCCGATCACCAGGGAGGAGGTGCCGGACGAGACGGCCCGTGTGCCGGTCCTGCGGCCGATCGACGCCAAGCCGACAGCCTGGCCGGAGGCGGATTTCATTGTCGGCAACCCGCCCTTCATCGCCGGCAAGGATCTGCGCTCCGAGCTTGGCGAGGGCTATGTCGAGGCGCTGTGGGCGGCTTATCGGCAAGTGCCTCACTCGGCGGACATCGCGCTGTTCTTCTGGTGGAAGGCGGCCGGATTGGTGCGTGCGGGGGACCGGAAGACGCCACGCCGCTTCGGCTTCATCACCTCCAACAGCATCCGTCAAACGTTCTGCCGCCGCGTGATCGCCGAAGCGTTGCAAGGCCCGAACCGCCTGCATCTCGCCTTCGCCATTCCCGATCATCCTTGGGCGGACGGAGCGGGTGCCGCGGCGGTTCGCATCGCGATGACGGTGGCGGAGCGGCTCCCGCCGCAGGCGCGCCCGGGGCGGCTGCTCACGGTAACGGCGGAACGCGCCACCAAGGAGGCTGCGCCGGACGTGGAGCTTGCTGCCCGCCAGGGCTCGATCAATGCCGACCTGACAATCGGGGCAGCGTTAGATCAAACGTTGCCGCTAAGGGCGAATGAGGGGCTTTGCAGCCGAGGCATGTCGCTCCACGGGAGCGGATTCATCGTCTCGCCCGGCACGGCTCGCGTGCTGGGGCTCGGCAAGGTGTCTGGCTTGGAGCGTCACATCCGCCCTTACTTGAACGGCCGCGATCTCACGCAGCGCAGCCGCGGCCAGATGGTGATCGATCTCGATGGTTTCAGCGAGGAGCAGGTGAGGCAACGCTTCCCCGCTGTCTACCAGCACGTTCTGTTACGAGTGAAGCCAGAACGAGATCAGAACAATGAGAGATACCGCCGTGAAAACTGGTGGCTATTCGGGCGAAACAACGCTGTCTTGCGATCCGCACTCCATGGACTGAATAGCTATATTGGTACCGTCGAAACCGCCAAACACAGGCCATTCGTGTTCCTAACCGCCGACACGGTGCCCGACAACATGCTCGTATGCATCGCGAGTGAAGACGCGTATCACCTGGGCGTCCTCTCCTCGCGCATCCACGTCGCATGGGCCTTGGCGTCCGGCGGAACGCTTGAAGACCGCCCACGCTACAACAAGACCCGCTGCTTCGACCCGTTCCCGTTCCCGCTCGCGACCGCAGCGCAAGCGCGCGTCATCCGCGAACTGGCCGAAGACCTCGACGCGCACCGCAAGGCGCGCTTGGCCGCGCACAAGCAGCTCACGCTCACCCAACTCTACAACGTCCTCGCCGCGATTCGCGCGGGAACGCCGCTAACCCAAGCCGAGCGCGACATCCACGACGCCGGCCAGGTCTCGATCCTGCGCGACCTGCACGACCGGCTGGATGCAGCCGTCGCAACCGCCTACGGCTGGCCGGCCGATCTGCCGGAACACGACATCCTCGCTCGCCTCGTCGCCCTCAACGCCGAGCGCCGCGCCGAGGAGGAAGCCGGACTGGTCCGCTGGCTCCGCCCCGAGTTCCAGGCCCCCGAGGAAGCCGCCCGCCGCGCCACCCAGCCGCGCTTAGCGGTCGAACAGCCCGAAGTCGCCGCGATGCCGCCATGGCCCAAGCGCGCGCCCGAGCAGTTCATGGTCTTGCGCGCGGCCCTCGCCAGCTCCCCGGTGAATCCCGCCGATGTCGCGAGCCGCTTCACCAAGGCGCCACGCACTGGAAAGATGAAGGAAATGCTGGAGGCTCTGGTCGCCATGGGCCAGGCCCACCAAACCACCGGCGGTCGCTATATTTCCTAGACGCAGCGCGGCGGGTGAGGACGCCCGCGCGACCCAGTCGGCTTCGTTAACGACCGCCTAACAGGCAGTGTACACATCGCGATGCCGCAGGTGCGAAGGTGTACACCCCGCGGGAACGCCTCGCTCGGCCGCACCGCCAAGGTGTACACTACCGTCGGCGCCCCCAGGGTTGCGTACCGACCTCTCCCCTCTCTAGACGCGCTGATGGGAAGGGGGCCGCGTGAGACGGGCGGAACGCATCGCGATCGGCAGCATCGGCATCGGCTGCCTGGTGCTGGCGCTGAAGGCCGCCGCCTGGCGGCTGACCGGCAGCGCCGCGTTCTATTCCGACGCGCTGGAGACCACGGTGAACGTGCTCGCCAGCGTGATCGCGCTGTTCGCCGTCCGGCTCGCCTCCAGGCCCGCCGACGCCAACCACCCGTTCGGCCACGAGAAGGCCGAGTTCTTCGCGGCGGTGATCGAGGGCGTGCTCATCGTCCTCGCCTCCATCTCCATCTTCCAGCACGCCTGGGCGGATTTCCGCGATCCCCACCCGATCGACATGCCGGCGCGCGGCATCGGCCTCAGCGCCGTCGCCACGGTCCTCAACGGGCTCTGGTCGGCGCTGCTGATCGGCGCCGGCCGGCGGCTCCGTTCCGCGGCGCTGGCGGCCGACGGCAAGCACCTGCTTTCCGACGTGGTCACGTCCGTCTGCATTATCGTGGGCGTCGGGCTTGTCGCGCTGACCGGCACGCTGCTGATCGACCCGGCGCTCGCCGCGCTCGCCGGGGTCTATGTGCTATGGTCGGGGGTTTCGATGGTCTCCGCCTCGGTGGGCGGGCTGATGGACGCCGCCCCCGAGCCGGCGGTCGTGCGCCGTATCCGCGATGTCGTGGCGGAGAGCGCGGCCGGCGCGATCGAGGCGCACGACCTGCGCACCCGCCACGCCGGGCGGCTCACGTTCCTCGAATTCCACCTCGTCGTGCCGGGCTCCATGACGGTCGCCGAGTCGCACGCCATCTGCGATCGCATCGAGGCGGCGCTGAAGGCGGAAATGGACTACCTGGTCATCACCATTCACGTGGAGCCGGAGGCCAAGGCCAAGCAGCACGGCGTTCCGGTGCTATGAGGCGCCTGCTCGTCAGCTCCCGGGACAGCGGAACTCGGGGCGGCGCTGGGCGCGCGCTGCGCATGGGGCCTCACGGTCGAGCAGGTCACCGCCCATGGCCGGTTTCCGCGTGGCGACGCCAGCGCGCCGGTCACACATGGACTGGCGATTTGCGGTATTTTGGACTTGCGCACGGTGCGACTCGACCGCCTATCAGGCGGCCGGGCGAGATGTGCCATGCTCGCCCGCGTCTTCGCCATGGAGCCCGAGGTGCTGCTGCTGGACGAGCCGACCGCCGATCTCGATCCCACCGCGGCGCCCAGGCTGTTGCCATGACCCTGCTGCCGCCGTGATCCGCCGCGCCGCGTTCATCTCATTCTTCCTTCATGCGATGTTGCTGGCGTCGTTGCTGCGCTGGCTCGACCAGACGCACCCGGCGGACGAGGCGCCGGACACGCCACCGATGGTCGAGCTGGTTCTGGAAGAGCAGAAGGGCAGCGGCGCGACCACCGCACCGCCGACGCCCGTACAGGACCAGCCCGCGCCTGTTCCGGCATCCTCGCCGCCTGCCCCGGAAGCAAGCCAATCAGCGCCGCAAGCCGCGCGGACGGCGCCCTCGCCGCCGCTCGCCGACCAACAGCCGTCTTTGCCGCCGCCGCTGCCGAGTCCCGATGCCGAGAAGTTGCCACAGTCGCGCGCAGAGACCCCCGCCACAGCCGCAAGCAGCGCCGATGCCTCCGCCACCGTTGCGTCTCCGGCACGGCCGGAAGTGGCGCCGCCGCCCGCACCCGCTCCGGCGCCGACAGCAGCCCCCGGTCCCGAGTTGAATCTCGGCGGCACCGACAGCCTCACCAACGCCACCGCGCGCGGCCCGGACGTGATCCCCGCCAAGGTGGACGCGCACTGGCGCAACCGCGAGCCCGTCTATCCGCCCGCCGCCGCGGTTCGCGGCGAGCACGGGATGGTGCTGTTGCTGGTCCACGTCGCCGCCGACGGGCTCGCCGCCCAGGTGGACGTGGCGCAAAGCTCCGGGTTCGCCCTGCTCGACCGCTCGGCCCGCGAGGCGATCGGGACATGGCATTTTTTGCCGGCGCTGAAGGATGGACAGCCGGTGCCGTTCGAGGTGCCTTTGCGGGTCGTGTTCCGGTTGGATTGAGCCGAAGGGGAGTGACGGGTGAGCGAGCGGGTGGTCAGGATCGACAAGGTGGTGACGCGCGGCGGGGACGGCGGGCAGACCTCGCTCGGCGACGGCGCCCGGGTTTCCAAGGACGATCCGCGCATCGAGGCGCTCGGCGCCGTGGACGAGGCGAGCGCGGCGATCGGCGTGGTGCGGGCGGTCGGTGTTCCGGAAGAGACGGATGCGATGCTGGCGCGCATCCAGAACGATCTGTTCGATCTCGGCGCCGATTTGTGCGTTCCGGGCGAGGGCGGCGAGCGGCTGCGCCTGACCGATGGCCCGGCCGCCCGACTGGAGGCCGAGGTCGCCGCCATGAACGCGGGCTTGCCGCCGCTGACCAGCTTCATCCTGCCCGGTGGCTCGCTCCCGGCGGCCCAGGCGCATCTCGCCCGCACGGTGGCTCGCAGGGCCGAGCGCGCGGTCGTGCGGCTCGCGGCGGAGGAAGCGGTCAATCCGGCGCTGGTCCGGTTCCTGAACCGGTTGTCGGACCATCTGTTCGTGCTGGCACGCGTGCTGAACGGCGGAGGCGCGGGCGACGTGCTGTGGCGGCCGGGCGCCAATCGATAACCATCCGTCGGGTTCCAAACGCAATTTCCTGCCCGACGTGCCGATGCCGTATGAAACATTCTGACCAACAGGGCTGCGGGCGCCTCGCCGCACCGGTTGCCAAAGCCGCCCAAAAATTGGACAATGCTCCTCGCCGGCTCTGCAATCCGAAAACATATCGGAAGCGTGGGCCGGCCACGGGAGACAACGTCCATGGTCGCAACCGCCGTTTCGGCTCCGTTGACGGACGCCGAGCATCGCACCCAGTTACGTCGCGCAACCATCGCCAGCACCGTTGGTACGACGATCGAGTGGTATGATTTTCTGCTATATAGCGTCGTCACCGGCCTCGTTTTCGGCAAGCTGTTCTTCCCCAAATCCAATCCGCTGGTCGGTGTCCTGGAGGCGTTCGCGGTCTATACGGTCGGCTTCATCGCCCGCCCGATCGGCGCCGCCATCTTCGGGCATTTCGGCGATCGTATCGGGCGCAAGGCGGCGCTGATTGCGACCCTTCTGATCACCGGCCTGGCGACATTCGCCGTCGGCCTTGTCCCCGGTTATGCGACCATCGGCATCTGGGGCGCCGTGATCCTGACCATCATCCGCTTCATCCAGGGGATCGGGGTCGGCGGCGAGTGGGGCGGCTCGGTGCTGCTGTCGATGGAATGGGCGCGCACCAACGCCCATCGCGGCTTCATCACGTCGTGGCCGCAGTTCGGTGGACCGGCGGGGCTGTTCCTCGCGAACATGGCGGTGCTCGTGTTCAGCACGATCTCCGGCGACCAGTTCCTGGTCTGGGGCTGGCGCATCCCGTTCCTGCTGAGCATCGTCATGGTCGCGATCGGCCTATACATCCGGCTCGGCATCCTTGAAACACCCATCTTCCGGCGGCTGGTCGCGGAGGAACGGATCGAGCGGGTGCCGGTCGTCGAGGTGGTCAAACGGCAGCCCAAGCAGGTCATCTTGGCGGCCTGCGCGCGCATGGCCGAGCAGGGTCCGGCCTATATTTACCTGGCCTTCGTCTTTGCTTACGGAACGCAAGTCCTGCACACCTCGCGCAACTTTCTGCTGACGTCCCTGATCATCGCTGGTCTGGTCTCGTTTGTGACGATTCCGGTGGCCGGGCACTTGTCGGACCTGATCGGCCGCAAGCGCATGTACCTGATCGGCTCGGTCGTCACCGGGGTGTTCGGCTTTATTTACTTCGCAATGCTCAATACGATGGTGCCGAGTTGGATCTTTCTCGGCATTGTTCTGTCGTTCGTGCCGCACGATCTGATGTACGGACCGCAGGCGGCGTTGATCGCGGAATGCTTTACCCCGCGGCTGCGCTACAGCGGCGCCTCGATAGGCTACCAGCTCGCCTCTGTCATCGCCGGCGGCCCGGCGCCGCTGATCGCGACGGCGCTGCTGGCCGCCACCGGATCGGGCTATGCGATCGCCGCTTACATCGCCGCCTGCGCGATCGTTAGCGTCGTCGCGACTGTGCTGATGCCCGACTACACCAACCGCGACATTTCGCAGGAGCACGCGTGAGGAACTGACCATGCGCGCCGCGCGGAGATGCCGGCCGCCGCGCTACGCGGGCGCAGGCCCTACGTCGTGCCCAGCGGTTTCCATTCACAGAATCGTCACAGCCGAACCCGCACCCCCGCGATCGCGCTCGGTCCCGGCGTTTGATACCCGTTCACCGGCTCGAACTTCGAATAGAAGATATTGGTCCCGTTCGCGTACACGCTGACGCGCGGCGTGATCTGATATGTCACCGTCAGATTGGCGATCAACCCTTGCCGGGACGTCCCGACGGTCGTGCTAAACCCGCTATTATTGATCAGGAAGTCCTGGAACGCCCCGGTAAACAGCAACTCCGGCACGATGGTGAGGCGGGGCACTGGGGAGATGCGCGCATCGACCGAAGCGGTGTTCTGGGGCCGCCGCAGCAGCCGCGCGCTGGTGTCGGCGTCCTCAGGATACGTGTAGGTGTATGTCGCATCAATCGAGAGCCAGCGTGCGGGGTGCAGGGTCAGCTCGGTCTCCACCCCCTGGACGTGCGCCGAGCCGATGTTCTGGGATGTCTCGATCGGGCTGAACACCTCGACGATCAGGTTGTTGATCTGCTCGTTGAAGTAAGTGGCGGTGAACGCGATTGCGTCAGGGCGACCGAGCGCGGGAAGTTTCGTGGCGAATCCGAGCCTCCCAGCCCTGCGCGGTCTCCGGCAGCAGGTTGGGGTTGCCGACATATCCGGTTGAATCCACCCCGAAGCGGTCGAACAGCGAGGGCGCGAGGAACGCGGTCCCGTACGCCACGTGGAACCGGGTCAGCACCTCCGGTGCATCGACCACCGCCCCGAGGCGCCAGGTCGTCGGATGGTCATTCAGCACCCAGTCGTCCCGCACCTGGCCGGTGAGAGTAAGCCGGTTCCAGAATGTCCCTTGCAGCCCGGCATAGACGGCATCGTCCGTGACCGAGCCGCTGGTCGCCTGCTGGTAGGGAACGCCATCGGTCGACGAGTTCACCCGCACCTTCGCCGTATCCGCCGTGCGCTCGTAGCCGAAAGTGAGATCGAGTGTGGACACCGAAGGCGCGTGGATCAGGTCGGCGAGATGCAGTGCGTGGTTCCATTGGAGGTCGGTGCGATACGAGTGATAGCGCGAATCGTTCGTGGCTTGGTTGGGATCGTCCGGGTGGAACGGCTCGTAATAGCGTCTGTCGTCCTGTAGCCGGCCGAGATAGAGGCCGGTGTCGAACAGGCCGCCGGCCAGGGATGACTGCACGCCAACGCGCCCGAGCAGCGAGCTGTCATGGCCGGTGGAATTGGCGTCGTCGAAGTTTGGATTGCCCAGCTGGTCGAAGCCGAAAACCGATCGCCGCCCGCGCAGCAGGAGCGAGAACCGCGTGCCAGGCACCGGCGTATAACCGAGATTAAGCGTGCCGATCTGATCGCGGAAGCCGTCTGGAGTGCCGGTGTAGATCGACTCGCGCTGCGGCGTCGTGTCGTAGCCCCGCAGCGACTCGGTCTGCACGATCGCGGCGTAATCGAGCTTGCCGGCCACACCCGACAGCACCTCGCTGTTGCGTAGCTGCTCGGGATAGCCGCCGGCGATGTCGCCATCGACATGCACGCCGGGTTCCGTCCCGCGCCGCGTGATCATGTTGATCACCCCGCCTACCGCGCCGGAGCCGTAGATCGAGGCCATTGGGCCACGGACGATCTCGATCCGCTCGACATCCGCCAACGTGTCCACGCCAAAATTGAACGCGGAGCCCGGGTCCGAGCCGTCGTTGATCGGCATTCCGTCCCGCAGCACCAGCACCTGGTTGGAGTTGGTGCCGCGGATGAACACGCTGGCGTTGCCGCCTGGTCCGCCGGATTGCGAAACCCGAATACCCGGAACGGCCTGCAACGCTTCGGTCAACGTGTTGTAGCCGCGAAGTTCGATCTCTTGGCGTGTGATGACGGTGACGCCCGCGGGAATTTGGTCGAGCGGCGTCGGCACGCGCGTCGCGGTGACGACGACCTCGGGCAGTGTGCCGCCGGTTGGCGGAGCAGCCTCCTGGGCCGAGGCAGCCAACGCCGTCGCGGCTGACCAAGCGGCGGCGATCAAGACAGTAGCCGGGAAGTCTCTCATGCGGCCCTTCTTCATGAACGCGGCCGCGCAGATAAATGCGGCCCGACCCGTAGGACGACGGCCGCAGGCGGGGCTTCACCCGCTGCATCGGTACACCCCGCCCGATGCGTGCGCACAGTCTCGACGCCGGCCGGTCTCCTGGCTCGCGGGTCGTCGCCATTTGCTCCGCCTTCTCGCCCCCAACGGGCAATGGCGGTATCGAGCAAGGCTCGCCGCGCACAGTTGCGGGGGCAGCCGCGCGCAAGCTCCCGGTGCGGTCCGAGGGCCTGTCGCGTTCCCGTTTCAGCCCTTGCGGGCCACCGGCATCTGAGCGGAGACTAACGGCACAGGATGGGAATGCAATGATCCTCTGCGTCGCGTTCGATCCCTCCGCGCCGGCGCCACTCGACGGCATTCGTGTGATCGACCTCTCGCGTCTGGACGTGCAGGCGCGCGGCATCGTGGTCGAGGCGCCGGACGAAGGGGCGGGCACGGTGCTGATGCACAACGTGATCCCGCGCCTGTCGGAAACCCCCGGCCGGCTACGCCGTCGCGCGCCGGAACTGGGCCAGCACACGAGCGAGATCCTGGCAACGATCGCGTGCGATCCTGGACGGATTGCGCAGTTGGCGGCAAGAGGCCGCAGATTAATTGTAGCGGCGATCACTTGGCCCTCAGGCTGTAGCCGCCCTCGGACCGCGATCCGGGGGTGATCGCGTATGACGTGGAAAACTCGCAGTCGCGGGTTCAAGTCTGAAATCGCTATGCTGGCCCAGCCATGACGATCCTGCCTGGCCTGCTCGTGCTCGACGCGGCGCGCACCCGCGCGAGCTTGGGCTTCGAGCGGCTGATCCCCGCGTTGCGCGAGGCGTTCGACGCCGGAGCCGCGACGCCGCTGCGTCACCGCTACGATTTGCCGCAACCTGACGGCAGCACGGCAGCGCTGCTACTGATGCCCGCATGGCGCCAGGGCAGAGCCGATGGTGACCTCCTCGGCGTCAAGCTGGTCTCGGTCTTCCCCGGCAACAGCGCGCGGGGGCTGCCAGCTGTCTCCTCCAGTTATCTCCTCTGCGATGGCGCCACCGGCCAGCATCTCGCCCTGATCGACGGCACCGAGATCACCGGCCGGCGCACCGCCGCCGCTTCGGCGCTCGCCGGATCGTTCCTGGCGCGGGCAGATGCCACGTCCCTGCTGATCGTGGGCGCGGGCCACATCGCCGGATTGCTGACGGAAGCCTGGCGCGCCGTCCGGCCGATCGCGCGCGTCCAAGTCTGGAACGTCCGCCCGACCGGCGCCGAGGCGCTCGCCAGCCGGTTGCGCGCCGCCGGCTTCGACGCCGCCCGCGCCCCCGACCTCGAAAGCGCCGTCAGCCAGGCCGACATCATCTCCTGCGCCACTCTCGCCACCACCCCTCTAGTGCGCGGGGCTTGGCTCCGTCCGGGAACGCATCTCGACCTGATCGGCGGCTTCAGGCCTGCCATGCGCGAGTCAGACGACGAAGCGGTGCGACGCGCGCGCGTGTTCATCGATACCGAGGCCGCGCTGGCCGAGGCGGGCGACTTGATCGGCCCGCTTGCCAGCGGCGCGCTCCGGCGCGAAGACGTCGCCGGCGACCTCGCCGGCCTGTGCCGGGGCGGCTCGCCGGCCCGGCGGAGCCTGGAGGAGATCACCCTGTTCAAATCGGTCGGCACTGCCCTCGAGGATCTCGCCGCGGCTTGCCTCGCCTACCGCGACGCCGTCGCCACGTCCTGACCTCAAATAAACTCGCCCGAGCTCGGTGCGGTCCTATATGGGAGCCGTTGTTCCGTGCCGTCGAAAGGAGACCCCGTGTCTGATCGCACTCCGCCCGAAGCCATCCGCCTGACCCGGCTTCCCTCCGGCCTCGTCGTGGTGACCGAGCGGATGGAGCGGGTGGAGACGGTCTCCCTGGGCGCTTATGTCGCCACCGGCTCGCGCCACGAAGCCGAAGCCGAGAACGGGGTTTCCCACTTCCTGGAGCATATGGCGTTCAAAGGCACCGAGCGGCGCAGCGCGGCTGCCATCGCCGAGGAGATCGAGGCGGTCGGGGGTCACCTCAACGCCTACACCGCCCGCGAGCAGACCGCCTATTACGCTAAGGTACTGAAGGAGGATACTGCACTTGCCGCCGACATTATCGGCGACATCTTGACCCACTCCACCTTCGAGCCGGAGGAGCTGGAGCGCGAGCGCGGCGTGATTCTTCAGGAGATTGGCCAGGCGAACGACACCCCGGACGACATCATCTTCGACCATTTCCAAGAATCCGCCTATCCGGGCCAACCACTGGGCCGACCCGTCCTGGGTACCGAGCAGACCATCCGCGAGATGTCCCGCGCCGGCCTGACCGGCTACATGCGCCGGCATTACGCCGCCTCGAATGTCGTGATCGCGGCGGCAGGCGCGCTGGAGCACGACCGCATCGTCGATCTGGTGCGGACCCACTTCGCCGACCTCGCGGACGAACCGGCACCGGCCGCCATCGGTGGTCGCTACCGGGGCGGCGAGTTCCGGGAAGCGCGCGAGCTTGACCAGGTCCATATCGTGCTCGGCTTTCCCTCCGTCGCTTACGACGATCCGGACTATTATCCGACTCTACTGCTCTCGACCTTGCTCGGCGGCGGCATGTCCTCGCGCTTGTTCCAGGAGGTGCGGGAGAAGCGCGGGCTCGTCTATTCGATCTACTCCTTCGCGGCGCCGTTCATGGATGGCGGGCTGTTCGGCATTTACGCGGGCACCGGCGAGAGCGAGGCGGAGGAGCTGATCCCGGTCACGCTTGAGGAACTGCGCAAGGTTCAGGCGGAGGTAACGGAGCCCGAGCTGGCCCGCGCGCGGGCGCAAGTGAAGGCCAGCCTGCTGATGTCGCTTGAGAGCACAGGCAGCCGCTGCGAGCAGCTTGCCCGGCAGTTGCAGGTGTTCGGCCGGGTGGTTCCGGTCGAGGAGACGGTGGGCAAGATCAACCGCGTCACGCCGGAGGCGGTGCGTCGCGCCGCCGCCCGCCACTTCCGCGCCGCTCCCACACTGGCCGTGCTCGGCCCCGCCGAGCGGGTGCCAGGGCTGGCAGATGTGGCGGAGAAGCTGGCCGCCTGACCGATTGGGGCTGCCCCTAAAGCCGACTAAGTTTAGCCCGCGAAGGAGCCGCGTTATGGAAAGCTGGTGCCCAAGTCTTACAATCGCCCCTGCGCCATCGCGATCCGTTCGCCCGGCTTCTGGTGGCGCAAGCCATCGCTGAACCTGTTAATTTGTACACCGCAGATAAGCAGATAAGAAGCTGCAGCAGTACTCGGAACTGGTTCGGTTGGTTTAGCTTGTCTTCCCGCAGACGATGCCAGGGCAGGGAGGTTCCAATCGAATTGGGGAGAAAGCCGGTACCATGAGCCATATCGACCTCCTGCACGACCTCCTTTCCCGCGCCAGTGCCGCCGGCGCGGACGCCGCCGATGCGGTGCTGGTCGCCGGCACATCGCTCGCGGTGCAGCGCCGGCTCGGACGCACCGAGCACGTCGAGCGCTCGGAAGGCCGTGATCTCGGGTTGCGCGTCTTCGTCGGGCGGAAATCGGCGATGGTGTCGTCCACGACGATCGATCCGGCCGGATTCGGCCAGCTCGCCGAGCGCGCGGTCGCCATGGCCCGCGTGGTGCCGGACGATCCCTATGGCGGCCTCGCCGACACCGCGGCGATCGGCGACGCGCTCCCCGATGCCGGGCCGCTCGATCTTGAGGACCATGCCGAGGCCGATACCGAGATGCTGGTCGTCCGCGCCGCCGTCGCCGAGGAGGCCGCGCTGGCGGTGCATGGGGTGAACAACTCCGAGGGCGCGGAAGCGGGTTTCGGGCGGAGCGAGGCGGTCCTGGTTACGTCCGCCGGCGTCACCGGCCGGCTCGTGCGTACCAGCCACTCCGTCTCCGCCACCGCGCTCGCCGGCAGCGGCACCGACATGCAGCGCGACTACGACTATCACACCGCGGTTCACCTGGCCGACCTCGACGATCCGGCCGTCATCGGCCACAGGGCCGGGGAACGCGCCGTGGCACGGCTCGGCCCGGGCCGGCCGAAGACCGCGAAGCTGCCGATCGTCTACGACCCGCGGCTATCCGGCGGGTTACTCGGGCATCTGGCGGGCGCGATCAATGGCGCGGGGATCGCTCGCGGCACCTCCTTCCTCAAGGATCGGCTCGGTCAGCGCGTTTTCCCGGCCGGCACTTTCGTCCACGACGACCCGCTGCGGGTGCGCGGGCTCCGCTCTCGGCCGTGGGACGGCGAGGGCACGCCCACAACCCCGCGCGCGTTGATCGAGGACGGCGTGCTAACCACGTGGCTGCTCGACAGCCGCTCGGCGCGCCAGCTCGGCATGGTGTCCACCGGCCACGCCGCGCGGGGCACTGGCGGGCCACCCTCGCCCGCGCCCACCAACCTCTATCTGGCCGCGGGCAAGGCGACGCCGGCCGAGCTGATGGCCGACATCAAGTTCGGTCTCTATGTCACTGAGCTGATAGGAATGGGCGTGAACGGCGTCACCGGCGACTACAGCCGGGGCGCGGCCGGGTTCATGATCCGCGACGGCGCGATCGCCGAGCCGGTCGCCGAGATTACGATCGCGGGCAACCTGATCGAGATGTTCGCCCATTTGATGCCGGCGAACGACCTCGTTTTCCGTCGCGGCACGGACGCGCCGACGATCCGCGTCGAGGGAATGACGATGGCGGGGGCGTGAAACGCCTCTATCCGCGCGCCCCGGCAATCACCATATTCGGCGCATGATCACGGACAGGCGATCCACCATGCGCCGAACTCCCACGCTGCTCGCTGCCATTGCCGCATTGGCGCTGGCGTTGTCGCCTGGCCTTGCGGACGCGCGCGCCGGCAGTGGCGGCTCGTTCGGAAGCCGTGGCGGCTTCACCTACTCGGCCCCGCCGATCACGCGGACAGCGCCGTTCTCCGCTGCGCCGATCGAGCGCAGCCTGACCCCGCGATCGGCGCCCTATTCCGGCCCAGGCTTCGCTACGCCCGGATACCGCTCGGGCTTCGGCTCCGCGCTGTTCGGCGGCCTACTGGGTGTCGGGCTCGGAAGCTTGCTGTTCGGGCACGGGTTCGGCGGCTTTTTCGGTTTCTTCGGCTTCCTGATCCGGATCGCGATCCTGTTCCTGATCGTGCGCTGGCTGCTGCGGCTGTTCCGAGGCCCGAGGCCGGCGTTCGCGGGCGGCCCCGGGCTGTTCGCGCGTGGGTTCGGCTCCGCGCCGGCCGGGCCGCAGCCGATGCCGAGCGCCGGCCCGGCCGGTGGGCCGCCGCCGGTCGCGATCGGTCCGGAGGATTATCAGGCGTTCGAGCAGACGCTTTACGGCGTGCAAACGGCTTGGAGCCGACAGGATATCGACGCCCTGCGCGGGCTGGCGACGCCCGAGATGGTGAGCTACTTCGCCGAGCAGCTCGCCGATCAAGCCAGCCGAGGCGTCCGCAACACCGTGACCGAGGTGCGGCTCACGCAAGGCGATCTGGCCCAAGCTTGGAGCGAGCGCGGGCGGGATTACGCCTCGGTGGCGATGCGGTTCTCCATGATCGACGTGACGCGCGACGCGTCCGGGAACGTGGTTGACGGCAGCCCGACCGAGCACGTCACGGCCACCGAGCTTTGGACTTTCGTGCGCTCCCGCGGCGGGGCCTGGATACTTTCGGCGATCCAGCAGGCTCGGTAGTACGAGCAGTACCTTAGCTCCGACTTCTCCTCGTCGTCGTCGGCGAACGCCGAGGATGACGGGGGAGGCGGGAGTCGACCAGGTTCCGACTCTCCTCGTCATGGTCGGCGAAGACCTTGCGTGGCCGTTTGGGAAAGGGCGGGAGAGGGTCTAGCATCCGCTCCGGCTATCGCCGTTGGAAGAACCGGTTCTCAGGGCGCGGCAGGCCCAGATTCTCACGCAGCATCCGCCCCTCGTAGTCGCGTCGGAAGATCCGGCGTCGCTGTAATTCCGGAACGATCTGATCGACGAAGTCGTCGAGCCCCCCGGGGACGTAGGGGAACATGACGTTGAAACCATCGCACGCCTCGGTGGCAAGCCACTCCCCCATCCGATCGGCGATCATCTCCGGCGTGCCGATCATTTGCAGCCCGCCATACCCACCAGCCAATTGTGCGAGCTGACGGACCGTCAGGTTTTCCCGCCGAGCCAGCTCCACCAGAGTTTGCCGCCCGCTCTTGCTCGCGTTGGTCTCCGGGATCTCGGGCAACGGCGCGTCGAGGTCGAAGCCGGAGGCATCGGTGCCCAATCGCATCGACAGGTTCGGAATGCCGCTGTCCGTATGCACCAGGCCGTCAAGCCGCTCCTGTTTCCGCCGCGCCTCGGCCAACGTCTCGCCCACGATCACGAGGACACCGGGCAGGATTTTGAGATGATCGCGCGGCCGACCAAGCCGCTCCATCCGGCCCTTCACATCGGCATAGAAGCTCCGTGCGTCTTCCAGGGTTCTTGAACTGCCGAAAATGATCTCCGCCGTTTCCGCGGCGAGCTGCCGCCCCGCTTCCGAGGCGCCGGCCTGGACGATCACCGGCCAGCCTTGCACCGGCCGGGCGACGTTCAGCGGCCCGCGGACCGACAGGAACTCGCCCCGGTGATCCAGGACGTGCATCCGCGTGGGATCGAAATAGATCCCGCTCTCCACGTCGCGGATGAATGCGTCGTCCGCCCAGCTATCCCATAAGCCGGTGACGACGTCGTAGAACTCGCGCGCGCGGCGATAGCGCTCGCCGTGCTCGAGGTGGCCCTCGCGTCCGAAATTAAGCGCCGCGTCCGGGTTGGAGGTCGTGACGATATTCCAGCCCGCCCGCCCGGCGCTGATATGATCGAGCGAGGCGAACCTGCGGGCGACGTGATAGGGCTCGTCATAGGTCGTGGAGGCAGTGGCGATCAGCCCCAGGTGCTCCGTGACCACCGCTAGCGCCGGCAGCAAGGTGAGCGGATCGAACGAGGTCACGGTGGCGCTGCGCCGCAACGCCGCCATCGGCATGTTGAGCACGGCCAGATGGTCGGCCATGAAGAAGGCATCGAACCGCCCGCGCTCCAGCGTCTGAGCGAACCGCTTTAGGTGCTGGAAATTGAAGTTCGCGTCCGGGAATGCATCCGGATAGCGCCACCATGCGGTGTGGATGCTGACCGGGCGCATGAAAGCGCCCAGCCTCAACTGACGTGAAATGGTCATCGCCGTTCGAGTTTCGATCGGCATCGCCTCCCAATGCAAGCCGGCATCGCCAGCCGTCACATTAGCGACCGGATCATTGGTGCTTGTTAATTGGGGCTCCCCCGCGATAAACCTGACCGGCCCGACGCCTAGGAAATCGGGGGAGTAACGGTGCGACGGTTCGCTCTTGTTCGGCGACAGGCCGGCGCCTGGGCGCTGATTGCCGCGCTCGCAACCATTGCCGGTTGCAAGCAGCAAAACGCGTATGTGCCGCCGCCCGCGCCCGAGGTCGGCGTGTCTCATCCGCTGGCCCGCGAAGTCACCCCCTATCTCCAAGCGACCGGATCGACCGTCGCCTACAACCAGGTCGACCTTGTCGCCCGCGTCGAAGGGTTCCTGCAATCGATCGACTACAAGGACGGCAGCACCACCAAGCGGGGCCAGACGCTGTTCGTGATCGAGCCGGCCCCGTATCAGGCCAAGCTGCAACAGGCCCAGGCCGCGCTCGACGGGGCGCAGGCCCAGCTCACCCAGGCCGCCGCCGAGTACAATCGCCAGGCCTCGCTCGGACGCAGCGATTTCGCCTCGCGCGCCGCCGTGGATCAGGCGCGCGCCACGCGCGACTCTGACCAATCGAACCTCACCAACCAGCAGGCGGGCGTCACCATCGCCGGGATCAACCTCGGTTACACGCATGTCACCGCCCCGTTCGACGGGCTGGTGACGGCGCATCTCGTCTCGGCCGGCGAGCTGGTCGGCGTGAGCAGCCCGACCAAGCTCGCGAGCATCGTCCAGCTCGAACCGATCTACGTCACGTTCAATGTCAGCGAGCAGGACGTGCTGCGCATCCGCGCCGACCTCGCGCGGCGCGGCCTCACCGCCGCCGCGATCAAGCAGGTTCCGGTCGAGGTCGGGCTGATGGACGAGACCGGCTATCCGCACAAGGGCACACTCGACTATGCCGCGCCCTCGGTGGATAGCGGGACCGGCACGCTGATGGTGCGCGGCGTCCTCGCCAATGCCGACCATAAGCTGCTGCCCGGCTTCTTCGCGCGCGTGCGGGTGCCGCTCGCGCTGCGCCGGGCGCAGGCCCTGCTGGTGCCCGACACCGCGCTCGGCACCGATCAGGCCGGGCGGTATCTGCTGGTGGTCAACCAGCAGAACGTGGTCGAGCAGCGCCGGGTCCAGGTCGGCGAGCTGGATCACGATCTGCGGGCGATCGAGTCCGGGCTCAACCCGACCGACAATGTGGTGGTGACTGGCCTGCAACGGGCCATCCCCGGCGAGAAGGTGCGGCCGACCCCCGCCCCGATCGCCTCCTCATGATCTCGAAATTCTTCATCGACCGGCCGGTGCTCGCCAATGTGCTGGCGATCGTTCTCGTGCTGGTGGGCGCGGTGGCGCTGTTCACCCTGCCGGTCGCGCAATATCCGAACGTGGTGCCGCCGACGGTGCAGGTTTCCACCCGCTATCCCGGCGCCAGCGCCGCCACCGTGATGAGCACGGTCGCCGAGCCGATCGAGCAGCAGGTGAACGGCGTCCAGCACATGCTGTACATGCAGTCCACCAGCGCGAGCGACGGCACGTATTCGCTGATCGTCACCTTCCAGATCGGCACTGATCTCAACAACGCGCAGGTCTTGGTGCAGAACCGCGTCTCCTCGGCGCTGGCCCAGTTGCCGCAGGCGGTGCAATCCCAGGGCGTGAATGTTCAGCAGAAATCGACCGCGATCCTGCAAATCGTCACCCTGACCTCGCCGGATCGGCGCTACGACAGCCTCTATCTCAGCAACTACGCCACGCTCAACCTGCTCGACGAGCTTTCGCGCATTCCGGGCGTGGGCAATGTCAACGTGTTCGGGGTCGGGCAGTATTCGATGCGGATTTGGCTCGACCCGGAGCGGCTCTACGCCCGCGGCCTCACGCCCCAGGACGTGATCCAGGTGGTGCAGCAGCAGAGCCAGCAGGTCGCCGCCGGCCAGGTCGGCGCCCCGCCCGCGCCCGCCGGACAGGATTTCCAGTACACCGTGAATGTCGAGGGTCGGCTCGCCGACCCGGAGCAGTTCGGCAACATCATCGTCAAGACCGACGGCAGCGCGATCACCCGGCTGCGTGACGTGGCGCATATCGAGCTGGGGGCGCAGACCTATTCCCAGGCGTTCGCGCTAAATGGCCAGCCGGCGGCCGGGCTGGCGATCTCCCAGTCCCCCGACGCCAACGCGCTGGCGGTCGCGACCGCGGTGCGCGCCAAGCTGGCTGAGCTGTCGCGCGCCTTCCCGCAGGGCCTTACCTACGCCGTCCCGTTCGACACCACGCGCTTCGTCAAGGCGTCGATCGACGAGGTGTACCGCACGCTGATTGAGGCGGCGGTGCTGGTGCTGGTGGTGATCCTGCTGTTTTTGCAGGACTGGCGCGCCATGCTGGTGCCGGCGACCACCGTGCCGGTGACGATCATCGGCGCCTTCGCCGCGATGGCGGCGCTCGGGTTCACGGTCAACCTCTCCACGCTGTTCGCGATCATCCTGGCCATCGGCATCGTGGTGGACGACGCGATCGTGGTGGTGGAAGGCGCCACGCACCACCTGGAGCGCGGCCTGTCGGCGCACGACGCGGCGGTGCGGGCGATGGGCGAGCTGCTGGCGCCGATCGTCGGCATCACGCTCGTTTTGATGGCGGTGTTCATCCCGGCCGCCTTCCTGCCGGGGCTCACCGGGCAGATGTACGCGCAGTTCGCGCTGGTGATCGCCGCCACCGCCCTGATCAGCGCGATCAACGCCGCCACGCTCAAGCCGACGCAATGCGCGCTGTGGCTGCGCCGGCCGGTCCCGCCCGAGCAGCGCAACCTGTTCTATCGCGGCTTCAACCGCGCCTATGGCGGGCTGGAGCGGGGCTATGCCGGGCTGATCGGGCGCATGGCGCGGCACAGCTTGCTGATGGTCGCGCTGGCGCTGGTCCTGGCCGGGCTCGGCGTCTGGGGCGTGATGCGGCTGCCCACCGCGTTCATTCCGATCGAGGACCAGGGCTACGTGGTGGTCGGCGTGCAACTGCCCGACGGCGCATCGCTGGAGCGGACGCAGCGCGCGCTGGGCGAGGTGACGCGCATCGCCCGCGCCACGCCGGGCGTGGACCAGACGGTGGCGATCGCCGGGATTTCCGTGCTCGACAACAATGCCTCGCTCGCCTCCGCCGGGGCGGACTACGTGATCCTTAAGGACTGGGGGGCGCGCGGCCGGGCCAAGGGCGAGGATCTGCGCACCATCGCGCTGCACATCCAATCCGAGTTGGACCGGCTGCCCGACGCGCTGGGCTTCGTGATCGTGCCGCCGCCGATCCAGGGCATCGGCAACGCCAGCGGCTTCACGATGGAGGTGGAGCTGCGCGACGGCAGCTTCGATTGGGCCAAGCTGCAACGCCTGGCGCGCGCGATGGTGGCGCGCGCGCAGAGCCAGACCGGCTTGCAGCGCGTCATCGCGCCGTTCCGTGCCGACGTGCCGGCGATCGAGGTGGACGTGGACCGCACCAAGACGGAGACGCTGAACGTCCCGGTCAGCGACGTGTTCGCCGCGCTGGCGGATTACGTCGGCTCCTCCTACGTCAACCAGTTCAACAAGTTCGGCCGCACGTTCCAGGTGTACGTGCAGGCCGACTCGCATTACCGGCTGCGGCCCGCCGACATCGAACGGCTCAGCGTCCGCAGCCAGAGCGGCGGCATGATCCCGCTCGGGACGCTGGTGCGGATCAAGCCGGTGGTCGGCCCGGCGCTGATCTCGCTGTACAACTTGTATCCGGCGGCGACGGTGATCGGCGGCCCGGCTCCCGGGTTCAGCTCCGGCCAGGCGCTTGACCTGATGGAGCAGGTCGCCAACAAGACTTTGCCGCGCGGCACCGGCTATGAGTGGACCGCGATGTCGTATCAGGAGAAAGCGGTCGGCGGTCAGATCGTGATCGTATTCGCCCTCGCGCTGGCGCTCGTCTATCTCTGCCTGGCCGGGCAGTATGAGAGCTGGATCGCGCCGCTGTCGGTGATCCTGGCGGTGCCGTTGGCGCTGATTGGCCCGGCGCTGGCGCTGGGCGGCCTGGGACTGGCCAACAACCTCTACACCCAGATCGGGCTGGTGCTGCTGATCGCGCTGGCGGCGAAGAACGCCATTCTGATCGTCGAAGTGGCCCGTGACCGCCGCGCTGAGGGCGAGACGATCCTGGACGCGGCGGTGAGCGCCGCGCGCGCCCGGTTCCGGCCGATCCTGATGACTTCCTTCGCCTTCATTCTCGGCATGGCGCCGCTGGTGAGTGCCAGCGGCGCCGGCGCGGCGGCGCGCGCCTCGCTCGGCCTCAGTGTGATGAGCGGCATGATCGCCTCCACCTGCCTGGCGGTGCTGTTCGTGCCGTCGTTCTTCGTGGTGTTGCAGCGCATCGAGGAGCACGGCAAGGCCCGCCGCCGTGCGCGTGCTCCGGCGCACCGTCCCGCGGAGTAGCGGGGCAGGAATAGGACGCGAGGGACTAGTCGGACTTCTCATCGTCATGGATGGTCGGCGAAGGCCGACCATCCATGACTTGCACGCCGTGACGCCGAAGCAAGTCGTAGATCCTCGGCCTTCGCGGCCTTCGCCGAGGATGACGGCAGGAGGCCCTACCGCAGCGCCATCACGCGCCCGTCCTCCGCCACCAGCAATACCGTCCCGTCGGCCACGGCGGGCTGCACCGGAGCTGCGGCGGCGGGAAGCTTCTGGCGCCCGAGGATCTGGCCCGTGTACGGGCTGATCGCCAGCGCCTCCTTGCTCGTGCCCGCAACCACCAGCCGATCGCCCACCAGCAGCGGCCCGAACCAGGTGATCGGCCCGCTCTGGTCCTTCGGATTCTCGTAGGCGGGAAGCTGGCGCACCCAGGCGACGAGCCCGTCAGTCGCGTGGATCGCGGTCAGCACCTGATCGAGCGTGACCATGAACAGCCACTCCCCCGCGACCCAGAGGCTGTCTTCGCCGGCGATGTTGCGGCTCCAGAGCCGTCGGCCGGAATAAAGATCGAGGGCGAGAGCCAATCCGCCCATGCCCACCGCGAACACCCGTCTGGCACTGATCGCCGGGTTGCCCCGGACCGAAGAAATGCCGGCCAGCCCGCCGGTGGCAGCGAGCGTGTCGGTCCAGACCACGGTGCCGCCGTCGGCGCGCAGCGCGGTGATCTCGCCCGATCCGAAGCCGCCGACCACCAGACCGTCGAAGAACGCGGGCGTCGGCTCGCCCAGCAGCGCGGTGGTGGCGTTCTGCGCCTGGTACGACCAGAGTTGGCGCCCGTCGGCGGCATCCAGCGCCAGCAGCCGGTCCTCGATCGTGGTAAGGAAGATCCGCCCCTCCACGATGGTCGGCGCCGAGCGGGCAGGAGCGCCGATCTGCGTTCGCCACTTGACCTGTCCCCGCGCGGGATCGAGGGCGAGCACGCCGCCCAGTCCGTTCGCGGCGTATAGGATGCCGTTCGCGATGCCGAGCCCACCGTCGATATTGGTGCTGCGGTCGTGTTTGCCCTTGGTCTTGGTGCGCCAAAGCCGCCGGCCGCTCGCCAGGTCGAGCGCGGACACGTCGGCTGCGGAGTCCATCGCGTACACCACACCTCCGGCCACGACCGGCTGGACCAGCAGCTTCTGACGATAGCCGCCGCCGGCACCGATGGGAGCGGCCCAGGCCACTTGGAGCACCGCGGGAGCCGCGAGATGGCCCATGTCGTGCGCCGGGTTGCCGCCTGCCTGCGGCCAGGCCACGTTGCGCACCGGCGGCGGCAACGCGACGCGGGCCAGGCTCCGGTCCGCCGCAAGCGGTGTCTGCGCGGCCAACACCGGCTCGCGCTTGCCCGGAAGCGGCGGCTTGGTTTCGCCGAACCAGTCGCCGTTGAACAGGCCGCAGCCGCCGAGCGCCAGTGGCAACGTCAGGACCGCCCGACGCGGCAACCCGCGCCCGCGCGCGTGGCCCACGCCCATGGCTGCCATTGCCTTCAGCTCCCGAGCTGCTGGAGCAGGATGCTGGCGCTGCCGCGCACGCCTTCCGGGGCGGCGGCATCGGTTGACAGACGGCGCAGCGTCGTCCTCGCGTCCGCGACCTTGTTCTGCCTGAGGTCGAGCAGCGCGAGCTGTTCCTCGGCCAGCGGTCGCCACGGACTGTCGGGTTCGGCGAGCGGCAGCAGCCGGGCCCGCAGAAGCCGGGGGTCGGTGGTATCGAGCTGGTGGCCGGTCCAGAGCAAGGAAGCGACATCACGCAGTAATGGGTCGGCCGATTGATCCGCCGCCAGCTCGTTCCAAAGCGCGAGCGCGGCCGGCAATTGACCCTCATTGGCTAGCGCCGCCGCGGCGCTCAGGCGCGCCAGCGAGCGATAGCCGGCCGGTGCGCCGGCGGCGAGGCTCCGCAGCTCCACCCTGGCCTCGGTCCGGTTCTGCTGGGCCTGGGCGCCGGCGGCCTGGGTCTGGCTGAGGGCGGCCATGTACAGCGTCGCGGCGGCGGCATCCTGGCGCGCGAGCTGCCATTGCCAGACCCGCCAACCGGCGACCCCGCCCACCACGAGCACCACGGCGGCGAGGATCACGCCGGCATAGCGCGTGAGCAGTTTGCGGGCGCGCTCGGCGCGGAACTCTTCCTCGACCTCGTCGAAAATATCGGGCACGGACTCACTCTGGGTCTGGTTGGGCGAACGGCTCGCGGGCCGCGCCGCTTGCGGTCGGACTCGGCCGCCTTCGCGCGGCTTCAGGGCGCGGACCATAGCGGCGACGCGCGGGCCGAGCAAACCAAGGGTGGGGCGGGTAGTGTCTCAGTTTGATTGTTGGCTTCCGGGCCCGAAGCGGACTTCGGCGGCGCTTACATGAATTAGGCCAATTTAGAGTGCACAAGAAACGGCGGCGGCTCGTGGGCAAGGCGGCGACGGCCCGGAGTTTCGTGTTCAATATCTTCCGCTAACCGCAAAACGTCTGCGCCGACGGCCCGCCGCCCGCATGATCCATCGTCGCATTGAAATGCCGCGGCCGGCTCACGATATCGCCGCGTTTGACCGTAGGGCCTGGCCTGGAGAACTGGCGGGATGGACAGGTAGAAAGGCAAACGCGGACGACATGACGACGACCACGACGACCAGCAACTTGACCCAGACCGGCGATCCGTTCTTCTCGCTAATCTACGACAGCGAATGGAACGCCTGTATCGGCCGGCAGGGGACCGAGGAGAACTACGTTGACGGCTACATGGAGGCCGCGCTCGAGTTGGCAAGCGCGGTGATCGACAAGCGCCAGTACGGGAAGCGCGACACGCTGGCGATGCCGATCCTCTACAACGCCCGCCACGCGCTCGAGCTTTCGCAGAAATTCGTCCTCGACCGGCTGTGCGAGGCCAGCGTGATTGCCATCCCGCGCCCGACGGACCACGACATCAAGTCTCATTGGACGCTGATCGCCTCCGCACCGCTCGGCGACGCGGATCTGCGCAAGCACGTGTCTGATCTCGCACCGTTTATCGAAAGTCTTCGTCGCATCGACGCGGATGGCCAGCAATTTCGGGTACCTGGGAAACCAAGGCCGGACAGAAGAGCCTTGAGGACAAGGCCATTTGTAATCTTGAGGTCATTCGCGCGAGCCTCCTGGTCCTGAACGATACGCTAATGGCCATGAAGTATCGCGCGATCGACTTCGTCGAGGAACGCGCGACCGGAACCTTCACCGCCGACTGTTCGCGGCGCGACCTCGGTCGCATCGCCAAACTGCTACCACACCGGGCGCAGTGGTCGGAGCCAGCGTTCACCGACGCCAAGGCTGAAGCCATGGCGCGCTTCGGCATCGGCAGCCGCAAGTTCTCCCAGGCCGTGGATGTCATCAAAGGCCACCGCGAAATGGGCGGTCTGGTGGGGTACGAGTTCGAGCTGGCCCATCTGGCGGACGAGCATGCCCGGTTGGCGATCGAGGAATGGTCCAACGCCCACCCGCCACGACTCGCGGGCAATGACTTAGGGATCGACTACTTCGACCACGACTGGGACAAAATGTCCGCGCATTTCCAGATCATCGCTGCCGCGGGTAAATCCGTGCTCGACACGCTATCGCCTGAGGAGATCGCCGACCTGGAGACGATCTTCTACATCGGCCGGGAGCGCCTGTTCTGCGAGGTGTACGACAAACGGCTCGAGGCCACCTTGAAGGAGCATCGTCTTGCGGGCGATCTGGCCGGCGAGGTCCACCACATGATGACCAAGCCGAACCTTCTCGACGCCCTGGCGCGCGGGATTGAGATTCTCGGCCGGCGCCGGCTCGCGGCGGAGTTGCGCGCGCTGCGTCCCGACTTGACGGCCGCATGATCATATTTCTCACCCCGCCGAAATGCCGTTCCCGCACATGCCGTATCAGCCTTCGCGCCAAATGCTCCCATACGTAGACATCGCCGCTTTCCACTAGTCGCAGACATTCTAACCCGGTCACTACTCGGGCGGAAACCGGCTGTTCATTCATTCCTGGCATGCTTGGGAGATGGCGCGTGCGGGGCTGTTCATTGTGCTGTTGCTGGCCGGCTGCGCGCAGCCGATCGGCAAGGACGGGCAGCCGGTTCCGATCGGGGTCGCCCTGTGCGAGACGCTGCCGGGCGTCCGCTGCTGCCGCCCACCGCCGGCGCCGCCGCAACTGCTGCCCTACTGCACCCGCAGCCTCGGCGTGCCGGACTGCTGGTCGGACCCGGCGCAGTTGCCGAACCATCCTCCCGAACTGGCGGCCAGTCCGCCGGCACCGGAGACTTGCGCGGGTTCCTGAAAAGAAAGCCGGTCAGGTCTAAAGCCGGTCAGGTCTAAAGCCAGCGCAGGTTCGTCGGCATCCCCAGCATGTGCTGGCCGATCGTCTCGAAATGGGAGTGGCGGCCCTGTAATTGCTGGGAGACGGCATTCATGTCGCGAAACCGCCGCTCGAAGGGCCCGGCATCGAAGATCGCGGTTGAGCCGGCCTCGTGCCAGACCGCGTTGACCACCTCCCGCGCCTGATGAATGGCGAAGGTCGAGGCCTGGCGAATATCCATGCGCGCATCGAGGCTCATGTCGCCTGCCTCCCGGACCTCATCCTGGGTCTGACGCAGGACATGGATCAGCCAGGTGCGCGCCGAGCGCAGCTTGGCGTCCGAGACCCCTATCAGCGACTGCACCACCGCGTTCTCGCGCATGGGGCTTTGCGAGAGCGCCGCGGTCTTGGTCGCTGCCAAGCGCACGAAGGCGTCGAGCATGGCGCGCGCGATGCCCAGGCCAACAGCGCCGAAGCCGGACGCATAGATGTTGAGCGTGGTGAACCGATACAGCAGGCCAGGCTCGTGCCGCTCCTCGTCGCGGTCGCGGGTCACGGAGTATTCGTCGGGCACGAACATGTCCTCGACCGAGTAAGTGTCGCTCCCCGTGCCGCGCAGGCCGACCACCTGCCATACGTCGTCGATCTTCGCCGCCGAGCGCGGGAACAGCATGGTGCGCTCGAACGAGCGCCCGTCCGGATGGCGCCACGGCGTGCCGTCCGCCTCGAAGGTGGGGCAGTGGCCACCAAGCCAGGTGGCGTGACGGCTGCCGCTGGCGAACAGCCACTTACCGGTGACGCGCCAGCCGCCATCCACCTTCACCGCGCGCGCCCCCGGCCCCTGGCCCCAGGCGAGCACGCCCCGCTTGTGACCAAACACCCGCCGGGCCACGTCCGGGCGCAGATAGGCGGCGGTCATCGAACAGCCGGAGCCCTGGTTCATGCACCAGGCGGTGCTGGCGTCGCCCATCGCGATCGCCTCGACCACTTGGATATAGGTCGCGGGCTCAAGCTCCACCCCGCCGACCGAGCGGGGCACTAGCAGGCGGAACATCTCGGCCTCGTGCATCGCGTCCAGCACATCGGGCGTCAGCTCGCGGACCGCGTCGATCCTTGGTCCCGCCGCCTCGAGCACCGGAATCAGCCGCTGCGCGCGCCGAACGTATTCGCTCTCAAGCTCCGGCCGCTCGCGGGCGTGGGCGTCCATTGATGTTCCCTCTGATCTCGCGCCGCGACGCTACACCGCGGCCCGCCCGCCGGCAAAAACGCCCACGCGACGCCCCTCGGGCACCGCACGGCGCCGCCGACGTATAGGCTCGCGGGCAGCCGCGGAGGGCAGCATGGAACCGATCGATAGGCTGATCGCCGAAATCGAGGCCGAGGCGCGCGAGACCGCGCGATGGACCGGGCGGCCCCGGTTCAACCCGCGTGTGATCGCGGCCATGCGCCAGGTGCGGCGGACGGCCTTCATGCCGCCTGGCGCGGCCGAATGCGCGCACGACAATGCCGCCCAACCGATCGGCCACGGTCAGACCATCTCGCAGCCCTTCATCGTCGCGCTGATGACCGATCTGCTCGACCTGGAGCCGCATCATGTGGTGCTGGAGGTCGGCACCGGCTCCGGATATCAGGCGGCGGTGCTGGCCGCGCTGGTCCGCGAGGTCTGGTCGGTGGAGGCCATTCCCGAACTGGCCGAAAGCGCCCGCCTGGCGCTGGCCACCGAGCAGGTCGGAAACGTGACGGTCCGGGCGGGCGACGGGGCACTGGGCTGGCCTGAGCATGCGCCGTTCGATGCGGTGATGGTCACGGCCGCAGCCCGCGACGTGCCCCCCGCCTTGGTCGAGCAACTCCGGGCGCTGGGACGCATGATGATCCCGGTCGGGGTTCCGCACGGCGACCAGGAACTGCGGCTGATCGAGAAGGACGAGACCGGCGCGGTCCGGTCGCGGAGCATCCTGCCGGTCGCCTTCGTGCCGCTCACCCGGCCGGGGATGGCCGGTTGACGAGCCAGGCGGCGGGGGTACTACTTGCCGACAGGTTATCGCCTGGTGGCGCAACGATGGAGGCGTTCCCATGAAGCTGATGTGGTTCCACCTGATGCCGTACACCGAGCTGCCCGATGATTTCCGCGACAACCATCCCTCGGTCTGGGTGGACATTCATTCCTCGCTGTTCGACCCCAAGCGCGCCCATCACATGTACAACGACTTCATGGACGAGCTGGAATACGCCGCGCAATGCGGGTTCGATGCGATTTGCGTCAACGAACACCATTCCAACGGCTACGGGCTGATGCCCTCGCCGAACCTGATCGCCACCTCGCTCGCCCGCCGCACCACGGAAACCGCGATTTGCGTGATGGGCAACTCGCTCGCGCTCTATAACCCGCCGACGCGCGTGGCCGAGGAGTTCGCGATGATCGACGTGATCTCCGGCGGCCGGCTGATCGCCGGCTTTCCGGTCGGCACGCCGATGGACACCTGCTACGCCTACGGCCAGAACCCGTCGATGCTGCGCCAGCGGTACCATGAGGCGCACGACCTGGTGTTGCGCGCTTGGACCGAGCAGGACACCTTCGCCTTCAATGGCCGGTTCAACCAGCAGCGCTACGTCAACACCTGGCCGCGCCCGGTGCAGCGCCCACACCCGCCGATTTGGATCCCGGGCGGCGGCTCGGTCGAGACGTGGCAGTGGTGCGCGGAAATGGACTACGTGTACTGCTACCTGTCCTACTACGGCTACAAGGCCGGGCAGGCGACGATGGACGGGTTTTGGAAGGAGATGGACCGGCTCGGCAAGAATCGGAACCCCTATCAGGCCGGTTTCCTGCAATTCATCGGCGTCGGCGAGAGCCGTCAGCACGCGTTCGACCTCTATTCGGAGGCGGCGGAGTATTTCTACGGCCGCTGCCTGCACGTCGATCCGCGCTGGGCGGTGCCGCCTGGCTACACCAGCGAAGGCAGCCAGCGCGCCGGCATCGAGAGCCAGATCAAGCAGGCCGCGGACTCCAACGTGCGCGGCAAATCGACCGGCGAGCGGTTCGCCTCCGTCGCCCGCGAGATGGATGCGATCGTGGACCGTGGCTATGTGATTATTGGCTCGCCCGATGAAGTCGCCGAGCAGTTGCGCGTGGTGGCGCGCAACCTCAATGTCGGGCACCTGATGATGCTTTTGCAGTTCGGCAACATGAGCAAGGATCTCTGCCGCTACAACACGAAGCTGTTCGCCGATCAGGTGATGCCAAAGGTGAAGGACGTTTTCTCCGAATGGGAGGACCGCTGGTGGCCGCGCCCGATGGAGGCCCGGCAACGGGCCGAGATCCCCGCGTTCATGCCGAAGCTGGCGGCGGAGTAAGGGGTTGTGAGCGAACCCGAGGCGTTGAGCATCGACGTCAACGGCCATGCCATGCGCGTCTGGCGCAAGGGCAACGGGCCGAAGCTTGGATTCTTGGCAGGCTTGGGAGGTCTGCCGCGCTGGGTGCCGTTCCTCGACCGCCTGGCCGAGCGGCGCACGGTGATCGTGCCGTCATTGCCTGGCTTTCCGGGCGGCGATCGCGGCCATGTCGTGCTCGACACGCATCTCGATTGGCTGCTGGCGGTGCGCGAGATCCTGCAGAAGTCCGACCTGCTCGGCGCCGATCTGGCCGGCAGCTCGGTCGGCGGTTCGCTGGTGGCCGAGGTCGCGGCTGTTTGGCCGCAGAATGTACGCAAGATCGCGCTGATCGCCCCGTTCGGCCTGTTCGATGAGAACGATCCGGCCACCGATCCTTGGGCGCAGCGCGCCGATGCAGTGCCCGGGCTGATGTGCGCCGACCCGAAGATATGGACCGACCTGAAGGCGACCCCGGAAGGTGCTAACTCGGTCGAATGGCCGATCGAGCAGGTCCGCGCGAGCGAAGCCGCCGCGCGCATTTTCTGGCCGCTGGGCAACACCAAGCTCGACAAACGCCTGAAGCTGATCCAGGCGCCGACCCTGCTGATCTGGGGCGAGCAGGACAAGATCATGCCAGCGCAGCTACGCCGACCGGTTCCGCGAAGGCATCACCGGCACCACCGAGTTGCGTGTGTTCGCCGGGGCGGGGCATTTGGCGGAACTCGACAAGCCGAACGAGGTCGCCGAGGCGATACTGGGCTGGACCGCGTAAGCCGAGCGGAGAGAGGAGATGGCGATCGACCCCGACGCCCTGGTTGTCATGGACATGATGCGGGCCGCCGGGCGGCCGCCGTTCGAGGAATTATCGCCGGAAGAGGCACGCGCCGCCTATGCCGCCAGCCGCGCAGCGCTGCAACCCGAGCCCGACGAGGTGGCGGAAACGCGTGACCTCCGGGTGCCCGGGCCGCATGGCGGTATCCCAGTGCGGACATACCGGCCGCTTGGCACGCATATGGGCGAGACGCTGCCGGCGCTGGTGTATTTCCACGGCGGCGGCTGGCTCCTGGGCGGGATCGAGTCGCATGACGTGATCTGCCGCCGCTTCGCGAACCTGGCGCACTGTGCCGTGATCTCGGTGGACTACCGCATGGCCCCCGAGCACCGATTCCCGGCTGCGGTCCATGACAGCGCCGCCGCGACGCGCTGGGTGGCCGCCAACGCCGAGCATCTCGCCATTAACCCGAGCCGGATCGCGGTGGGCGGCGATTTCGGCCGGCGGCAACTTGGCGGCGGTGATGGCGCTGATGGCGCGCGACGGGGACTTGCCGAGCCTCGCCTTCCAGTTGCTGGTCTACCCGGGCACCGACATGATGATGACCACCATCTCGTCGCAGACCGTGCGCGAGGGCGTGCCGCTCACCAGCAGCACGATGCGCTGGTTCATCGACCACTACATGGGCGCGGAGGCCGACCGGGCGGATTGGCGCGCCTCGCCCCTACGCGCGCCCACTTTGTCGGGCACGGCGCCGGCCTTGGTGCTGACGGCAAGCCATGACCCGTTGCGTGACGAGGGGATCGCGTATGCGCAGCGGCTGGAACGCGAGGACGTGCCGGTGGCCCACCTGCACGTCTCCGACCAGGTTCATGGCTTCCTCAGCATGGGCCGGATCATCCGGGCCGCCGACATGTCGTTGCGGATGATGTCGGCCACGCTGCACACCGCGCTGTGGAGAGGGAGCCGGACCTAGCCTGTCCCTGTAAGAACAAAGAAGCCGCCGCACGGGATCACCGTGCGGCGGCGAGTTTGTTGTTCAGGGAGGAAACTGCGAACGCGATTGTGTTAGCTCACAAGGATGTGAGTATGCAATCGAAATCTGCATCGATCCGGATTTTTCTGGCGGCCTGCGCAACTCGGGCAAGGGGTTTAGTGGTGGTAGGCATGGAAGGCTTGGGTCGGACGGCGGGGAGGCGTGTCTTCTTGCGCCAGGCGGGCGCTCTCGGCGCGCTCCTTGCCTCGGGGGCAGCCCGAGCGGCGGAGATGGCCGACCTCTCCCTACCGGGCGGCCCGAGCGAGCGACCGCTGACCAGCGCCTTCCCGCAGAAGGGCGAGATGATCCTGCAGCGGACACGCCCGGCGCTGCTGGAAACTCCGTTCGAGGTGTTCGACCAGGGCGTGTTCACCCCCAACGACCGCTTCTATGTGCGCTGGCACTGGGCCGACATCCCGCGGCAAGTGGATGTCGATAGCTTCCGCCTAGCGGTGCATGGCCATGTGCGCCAGCCGCAGTCGCTCACGCTGAAGGACGTCTTGACACTGCCCCGGGTAGAGCTGGCGGCAGTGAACCAGTGCTCCGGCAACTCGCGCGGCTTTTTCCAGCCGCGCGTTCCCGGGGGCGAGTGGGCCAACGGCGCGATGGGCAATGCGCGCTGGACCGGGGTCAGGTTGCGCGATGTGCTGAACCGGGCCGGCGTCAAGTCAGGCGCGGTGCAGGTCCGGCTCAATGGCCTCGACCGGCCGGTGGTGCCGGACGGCCCCGATTTCCTAAAGTCGCTCGACGTGGACCATGCGCGGGACGGCGAGGTGATGATCGCCTACGCCATGAACGGCGAGCAACTACCGCTGCTCAACGGCTTTCCGCTGCGCCTGGTCGTGCCCGGCTGGTACGCGACCTACTGGGTCAAGATGCTGAACGACATTGAGGTGCTCGACCACCCGGACGAAAACTACTGGATGAAGGTCGCGTACCGCATCCCGGACACGCCAGGCGCCAACGTCGCACCGGGGGCGAAGGGGTTCCCGACCGTGCCGATCGCCGGGATGGTGCCGCGCTCCTTCATCACCAACCTGAAACTGGGCGACACCGTCTCCGCCGGCGCACCGACGCCAGTGCGCGGGATTGCCTTCGGCGGCGATACCGGGGTGGCGCGGGTGGAAGTCTCGCACGACGGCGGGCGGACATGGCTGGCCACGACGCTCGGCCGCGACGAGGGCAAATACAGCTTCCGCTTGTGGCAGACGACCCTCACCCTGCCCGAGACGGGGCGTCAGGTACTTCAGGTCCGCTGCGGCAATACCAACGGCCTCGTCCAGCCGGCGCAGCCAAGATGGAACCCGGGCGGCTTCATGCGCAACGTGATCGAGGCCACCCCGATCGTGGCGAGCTGAGGGAGGCCAAGATGATTCTGTCTCCTCGACCCCTCCCCTCGGCGCCCTCCCGCAAGGGGAGGGGGAGCAGAAGCCACGGCAAACGGCCTCCCCTTCCCTTGCGGAAGGGGGAGGGGTCGCGCAGGGTCAGAACTTCGGGCGCCTGGTACAAGACTCTGGCAACCGAAGCCCTCGCGGCCTCCATCCTGTCCAACACGGCGCTCACGATTGTCCCCGCGATCGCGGACCCATCGTCGTTGCAGTCGGTCAAGCTAGAGCTGCCTTTCGGCAATCGGATGTTCCCTGACGGCCCCGGCGTGCAGACGGCGAACAACAACTGCCTGGCGTGTCACTCGGCCGGAATGGTGCTGAACCAGCCGGCTCTCTCCCGAAAAGCCTGGGAAGAGGAGGTCAACAAGATGCGCAACACCTACAAGGCGCCGATCCCGGCGGAGGACGTGCCGACCATCGTGGCCTACCTGGCGAACGTCAAAGGCGCGAAATAGCCAACGCCGCCTCGCCGGTCATGCCGCTTCGGCGAGCACCAACCGGCGTCGCGGGATCGCTCTCACCGGCATGGCGGCGTAAACGTCCTTGAGGGCTTCGGTGATCGTCACTCCGGCGAGCCCCGGCGCCAAGCGGCGCCCCGCCCGCTCCAGGAGCGGGGCGCTGCGCAGGATTACCCGTCGGTTGCTGGGCGGCATGTAGAGCGCCGTCTCGCGCCGCTCGACGCGAAACATGGAATTGGTCAGCAGCCGCCCGATCTGGCCGAACGAGTACCGGCTGGCCGTGGCCGAACGGCGTCGATTCGAAATAGGCCCAGAGCCCACTGCGGTTAGGCGCCACGATCAGCAGCCGGCCGTCATCCTTCAGCACGCGCCACAGCTCGCGCAGCAGCCGCCGGGCGTTGTCCGCGGCTTCAAGCCCATGAACGAGCAGGATCCGGTCGAACATCAGGTCCGGGAACGGCAGCGCGTCCTCCTCGGCGGTGCAGCTTAGGTTAGCGACCCCGGCAGGCCAGCGCGCCGCGCCCATCTGCGCCGGCGTGACCGCGATGCAGCGGTCCGCCTGTTCGCGCCAGAGCCGCAGGTAAGGCTGCGCATAGCCCAGCCCGAGCACCGCCTGCCCGGTAAGGTCGGGCCACAGTGACGCAAGCCGCTGGCGCAGCAGCCGGGCTGTCACGGCGCCTCGTCCCGTGCCGTAGAAGTCCGCCGCCGCGTGTGCGTCCGCCGCCATGCCGCTCCTATAGCACGTCCGGGCGTTGGCGACCGAGCAGACTGAGTGTTAGGGTTTGGCCATGAGCATCACCGCCGAGCCGGTCCCGATCCTGAAGGACAACTACGCCTGGTTGCTGCACGAGAGCGGCACGGGCGCCACGGCGATCGTCGACCCGGCGGACGCCGGACCGGTGATCGCGGCGCTGGAGCGGGCGGGCGGGCGGCTCGACCTGATCCTGCTCACCCACCATCACGCCGACCACGTGGCCGGCACCGACGAGGTGCGGGCGCGCTTCCACTGCCCGGTGATTGGCGCGGCCGCCGACGCGCATCGGCTGCCGAAGCTCGACCAGGCGGTGAACGAGGGCGACCGGGTCACGTTGGGCGCCGCCCAGGGAACGGTAATCGACACCCCGGGGCACACACGCGGGCAGATCAATTTCTATTTCCCCGAGGGCGGGGTGCTGCTCAGCGGCGACACGCTGTTCAGTCTCGGCTGTGGCCGGCTGATCGAGGGCTCGGCGGCGGAGATGTTCGCGAGCCTGCGCAAGCTGGCCGCGCTGCCGGGCGCCACCAAGGTCTGTTGCGGGCACGAATACACCGAGAGCAACGCCCGGTTCGCGCTCAGCGTCGATCCCGCCAACCCGGCGCTGCGCGCGCGCGCCGAGGACGTAACCCGGCTGCGTGCCGCCGGGGAGCCGACCGTGCCGTCGCTGATGTCGGACGAACTGGCCGCCAATCCGTTCCTCCGTGCGCCCGACGTCGCGCGCTTCGCCGACCTGCGGGCCAGGAAGGACCGCTTCTGACCCCGAAGGAAGTGTGGCCGTGAAGCTGTTTTACTCGCCCACCAGCCCGTTCGTGCGCAAGGTGATGGCCTGCGCGATCACGCGCGGCATCGACGGCCAGATCGAGACCATCCGCACCAACCCGCAAGACTCGCCCCCGGCGCTGCTGAGCGCCAACCCGTTGTCGAAGGTGCCGTGCCTGCTGACCGAGGACGGGCTGGCGCTGTTCGACAGCCCGGTGATCTGCGAGTTCCTGGACAGCATCGGGGACGCGACGCCGATGTTCCCCGAGCACGGCGCCGCGCGCTGGCGCGCTTTGAAACAGCAGGCGATGGGCGACGGCATCCTGGATGCGGCGGTGGGCCGCCGGGGCGAGTTGTCGAAGCCGAGAGAGGCCGCGCGCGAGAGCTGGATCACCCGGCAAAAAGCGGCGGTGGAGCGAACGCTCGACCAGTTGGAGGCTGAGCCGCCGCACCGGACGAGCGACATCGGCTCGATCACGGTGGCTTGCGCGCTTGGGTACCTGGATTTTCGCTTCGCGGCCGAACCCTGGCGGCCAGGGCGCGCCAGGCTCGCGGCTTGGTTCGAACTCGTTAGCGCGAGAACCGGCACTGGCCCGAACCGTGCCGCGCGACGGCTGATCTCGCGTCGAACGTAGAGAGTTACATGATCGATCTGGACGCCGCGGTCAGCCAAGCATGAACTCCAGGTCGTGGAAGCTGACCGCGAACTGCAGATACCGGCGCACGGCCCACAAGATGACCTGCGATACGGGAAACGCGAAAGCCTCGAAAGGGCCGGGCTACGGGCTCGCGGGGCTCCTCTTCCAGGTGCCTCGTTCGTACCCGCCCGCGCCGCCCTGCTCAACGCAACTGAGCCAGCGGGTTCGCTCCGGCGGCGGGCTCCCGCTCCCACCTGATACGCTATTAGCCTTAATGGATCAGTGACTACGGCTGTGCTTAACACTTAATTAAAACGATTGTAAGACACACGGACCTTATAGGTGATGCGATCTCATCCATCCCGGACCAGATACGATACCATTACATACATTAACAATCGGCTCGGCACGATAAGGATGATCGATAGCAATGGTGGACGATCACACCCCGCCTCACCCCGATGCCGCTCAGGGAAGCGAGGTCGAGACCACCAGCCATCTTGCTGAGCAAACCTTTTCGTCGCCGCCCGCCGCCCTTACGGCCACTCTGCAGCCGGTGTTGAACGCGGCTCTCTGGCAAAATAGCGTGCCGGTCCTGTCGGAACTGGCTCTTACCAATCTCAGCGCGGACTCGCTGGACGAACTCACGATCGAACTGACCAGCGAACCGGCCATTCTTCACCCCAGAACTTGGCGTTTGCAGCAGCTCCGTCCCGGACAGATCTACGTGGTGGCCGATCTCGACGTCACGCTCGACGCCGTCTTCCTTGGCCAACTCACGGAGGCGACGCGCGGCGTTATCACCCTAACCGCACGAAGCGGCGGAAACGCCTTAGCCGAGTTGAAGCACGACACCCGCATTCTTGCTCCCAACGAATGGGGCGGTTGCAGCTCCATTGCCGACATCCTGGCCGCTTTCGTCCAGCCGAACGACCCGGCGGTCAGTCGTATCGTGCGGGAGGCGTCCAACCTTCTGCGGGCCGAGAGCAAAGCTGACGGAATGGAAGGCTACCAGGGCAACAAGGCCCGAGTGTGGGAGCAATCCCAAGCTATTTGGGGCGCGGTCTGCCGCTTGGATATCCGCTACATCAACCCGCCTCCTTCCTTCGTGGCCGGGGGCCAGCGCATCCGCTCGCCGCGCCAAGTCGTCGAGGAGCGGCTCGCCACCTGCCTGGACCTGGCGGTGCTGTTCGCGTCCTGCCTGGAGTTCGTCGGGTTGCACCCGATCATCGTGCTGCAAAGGGAGCACGCCTTCGCCGGGCTATGGTTATCTAAGGGGGACTTCGGCGGCTCTACCGTGGACGATGTGCCGGGCCTGCGCACTCGGCTGAAGCTGGACGACTTGGTCCTGTTCGAGACCACATTGGCCACCCAAACCCGCAAACCGTCGTTCCGCCGCGCCCTGGAAACCGGGGCGGACCACATCACACCCGATAAGGACGAGGTGTTCGAGACGCTGATCGACATCCACCGTGCCCGCCAACGCCGTATCCTGCCGCTCTCGACTAGCACGAGCGGCTACGCCTTCCAGGCGCCCGACCCGGTAGAGGAAGCCGCCCCGCCGCAAATGGAGGACGCGCCAACCCTGCGGGAAGAGATTGTAGTGGGCGACGATCGATCGCCGGCCAATGCGCAAGACCGGTTGGCCCGCTGGCGCAAGCGACTGCTGGACCTGTCCGGCCGCAACCGCCTGCTGAACCTGCAGGACACCGGCAAGAAGGCGCTGTTCATTGACTGCCCCGACCCTGCCGGCCTGGAAGACATGCTGGCCAGCATGCGGGGACATCCCAAAGCCGCTGCCCTTCGCTTCCGTCCCTGGCCAGACCTGATGGACGGGCGCGACCCGCGTAGCGCGGCGTTGCACCGCAATCGGCTGCACGAGGACGCGAACCGCGGCTTCGCCCAGGAAGCAATGGCGAAGCGTGAGCTTTTGGTCGGGCGCCAGGATACAGACCTCCAGGCTGCGCTGACCGAAATATACCGCAAGAGTCGTGCCGACCAGCAGGAGGGTGGCTCCAACACCCTGTTCCTAACAATCGGCAGCCTGCTTTGGCGTCAAGACCGGGCAAAACCGAACCGTGCGCCGCTGATCCTGGTTCCCGTGATGCTTGAGAGACCGAGCGTCCGCTCCGGCTATGTCTTGCGCGTGCACGACGACGAAACGCGGCTTAACGCGACGCTATTAGAATTATTGCGAGAACATTTTGGCATTCGTTTCCCAATGCTGGAAACGGAGAAGTCGCCGGAGGACGGGGCCGGCTTCGACGTTTCCCGTATCCTCGACATTTTCCGGGCAAAGGTGCGGGACATCCCGGGTTGGGAAGTGCGGGACGATGTGGCCCTGACCACCTTGTCCTTCACCAAATACTTGATGTGGAAGGACCTGGCCGACCGCGCCCACGCCCTTCGCGAGAACGAGATGGCGCGCCGGCTCATGGACGGCCCACTTCAGGATGCGCCTCGGGCCAAAGGGCACGATGGAACTGGCGCGACAGGTCATGGTGGCCGGTTAGATGACGTCCTGGCTACGGCGGAACTCGTTTGTCCGCTGGAGGCCGACTCCTCCCAATTGCAGGCTGTTGCCCGCGCGGCATCGGGGAAAAGCTTTGTGCTGATCGGACCGCCGGGCACGGGCAAGAGCCAGACCATCGCCAACATCGTCGCGAACACGCTGGCGCAGGGCCGCACCGTCCTGTTCGTCGCGGAGAAGCGGGCGGCGTTGGAAGTGGTGCAGCGCCGGCTGCATCAGGTCGGGCTGGACGATTTCGCGCTGGACCTGTTCTCCAGCAAGGCCAACAAGGCTGCAGTGCTCAAGCAGCTCGAGCGGGCGCAGGCCGCCCACGACACGCTGGACGCCGCTGCTTGGCAGCGCGCCAACGAGAACCTGGCCGCATTGCGGGCCGAATTGAACGGTTACGTGCAGGAGCTCCATCATAGGTTTCGCAACGGCTGGACGGTGTTCCGCGCAATTGGCTGCGTGTTGCGTGCTGATGATGGTGGCATCCCACTTGTCGCCCTGTCCTGGCCGGCACTGGACCAGCACGATGCCAGCGATTGGCAGCGATTGGTGGAAACTACGGAAGAGGCGAAGGCGACACTGGAGAGGGTCGGTGACACCGTGCGCAGCCCGGCCCTGGCCGGCATCGAGCAACCCGAATGGTCCCCGCTCTGGCAAACCCGGCTGCTGGAAGCTGCGCGTACCGCCAACGCGCAACTTTCCGCCCTAGAAGATGCAGCCGTCGCCGCAGCAAAGGCGGTCGGCCTAGCCGGGCAGGAGCGCAGCCGCCCGGCGATCGAAGCCCTGGCCGGCCTAGCGGAAGCTCTGCTCGACCCGTTAGCGATTGAGGCGGGCTGGACCGTCGGCGACGAGGTGCAGACAACGCTGGATGGTGCCCGCAGGAGTGCCAGACAGCTACGCCGTTATCGAGAGCTTCAGGCCGCGTTGGAAACTACTTGGCGGCCCACTGCCACAGCCCTCCCGTGGAGGGAAATCCGCGCGGAGTGGCGCAGTGCCGGCGAGAAATGGGTGTTGGGCCGCATGCTCGCACAACGGGCCGTCCGCAAACGCCTAGCGGCCGAGGCGTCCGGACCCGTGCCGGAAGAGTGCGGCCCCGAACTCGACCGTCTGGTAGAAATGGCGGAGATCGCAAGGGAATTTACCGCCCCGCCGCATGCCGCCGCGCTCGGCGCCGTCTGGCGTGGGTTGGACACCGATTTCGACCAATTGGAGCGGGCATATGCCTGGGGGCAGCGCTTGCGCACCGCCACGGCTGCCTGCGCCACGGATGCGGCGACGCTGCTGTCCATGCGGGGGAATCTGCGCCAGCTTGTCGCCGAGGGCGCCGTTCTGCTGGCGCCCTCCGGCGCGGTCGGTCGCGTGTTGCGGCACCTCGTCGAGACACATCGTGATACCTTGGTCGCACTCCAGGCCACCTCGGATTATAACAGGAGCGACGTCCAGACACTGGTTTCACCCGAACGAGACGATTGGCTGCCGGCCCTCTCTGCCCACTTAGCTGGCTGGGGCGCGTCGTCTCGACTGATCCAGGACTGGTGCGCTTGGCGCGGCATCGTCCAGGTTGCGGCGACGCTGGGGCTCGCCCCGCTGCTCAATGCCATGGAAGCCGGGACCGTTGCCCCGCGCGATGCCATGCGGGCAATGGAGGCAAACTATGCCCGCTGGTGGATCAGCCTCGCCGTTGATCAAGCGCCGCACCTGCGCAGTTTCGTGGCCGCCCGCCACGAAACACGGCTCGAACGCTTTCGCCAGCTCGATGGCCGGATGCTGGCTCTTGCAGCCCAGCTTGCTCGCGCTCGCCTGAGCCAAGCCATTCCCGGCGTGGCGGAGCGGCAGCACGACCCTGAATACGCTGTCCTGACCCGCGAACTGGCCAAACGGCAACGCCACCTTCCCGTTCGCCAGCTCGCATTGCGCATGCCCCAGGCGCTTCGGCGTCTTACGCCATGCCTGATGATGAGCCCGCTTTCCGTCGCGCAATATCTGCCGGCCGAGGCGCCCGCCTTCGACCTCGTGATTTTCGACGAGGCATCTCAGATTCCGACCTGGGACGCGATCGGCGCCGTGGGCCGGGGTCGGCAGGTCATCATCGTCGGCGACCCGCGGCAGCTTCCGCCAACGAGCTTCTTCGAACGCCGGGTCGAGGAGGGTGGGGTGGAGGCGACGGAGATCGAGACCCACGACCTCGATTCCATCCTGGACGAGTGTCTCGGCGCCGGCATCCCGACCGTGGAGCTGTCCTGGCATTATCGCAGCCGGCATGAAAGCTTGATCGCCTTCTCCAATATTGCCTATTACGGTGGCCGGCTCGTTACCTTTCCATCTCCGGTGACGACCGACCAGGCCGTCTCGTTTCGCCACGTGCCCGGCGGCGTCTACGCCCGCGGTGGAGCTCGCACCAACGAGAAGGAGGCCCGGGCCGTCGTCGCCGAGGCTCTGACCGTGCTGCGGGCCGACCCTCCGCGCTCGCTCGGCATCGTGACCTTCAATGCCGAGCAGCAGACTCTAATCGAGGACCTGCTGGACCGCGCCCGCCGGGAAGACCCGATATTGGAACGGCATTTCGGGGACGATGCCGTCGAGCCGGTCCTGGTGAAAAACCTGGAGGGCATCCAGGGCGAGGAGCGGGACATCATGCTGTTCTCGCTGACCTATGGTCCGGATCAGACGGGGCGCATCGGCCTGAACTTCGGCCCGCTCAACCTGATTGGAGGCGAGCGGCGGCTGAACGTCGCAGTGACCCGAGCGCGCGATAAGCTCGTGGTGTTCGGCAGCTTGCGGGCGGACCAGATTGACCTGTCGCGCACCACGGCTTTGGGTGTGGCTCATCTGAAGCGGTTCCTCGGCTTCGCCGAGCACGGGGCTCGGAGCTTTGCCACGGAGGCGACTGGTCCACTTGGCGACCATGAGAGCCCGTTCGAGATCGAGGTCGCCGAACGCCTCCGACAGAAAGGCTGGGTGGTGCACCCGCAGATCGGGGTGTCTGGGTTCCGAATCAACTTGGCCGTAGTGGACCCGGAGGCACCCGGTACCTACCTGGCCGGTGTGGAGTGCGATGGCGCGACTTACCATCGCGCTGCCACAGCACGCGACCGCGATCGGCTGCGGCAGACGGTGCTGGAAGGGTTAGGGTGGTCCATTCTCCGGGTCTGGTCAACCGATTGGTGGACGAACGCGGGCCGCGAGACGGACCGGCTGCACGCGGCGTTGGACGCCGAGTTGGCCAGGTACACGACCTACGGCAAGCCGCCGCGACCGCCGCCCGGGATAAGGTGACCCCGGCGGACCCGGAGGTTCAATCCCAACCAGCGCCGCCTTTATTGGCCAAGCCGCTGGCCATGACGGAATCATCTCTCCCCACCGAGTCCCGTGGTGGGTAGGTCGAAACGAGTGCTTTCCAGGCGCATGGTTTATTGAATCTCGGCGATCTTCACCTCCGGCGGAGGTCTGCGGCTCACGAAACGACGCAACACGTCGGCGGCCTCTTCGAGGCGCTGCTTCGAGACCAGATAGCGCGGCGACTCCGGGATCATCCCCGCGAACACGCCATAGATGAGGGCCGGCAACGACTCGCAGATGAACATCCAGCGCCACGCCGCTAGCCCGAGCCACAGCGTGCCGCTGGCCCCGCCTCCCGCCGCCGCGAGTGCGTAGTCAGCCAGCAAAGCCATGAATATGCCGACGACGATCGCCATCTGCTGCAGGGAGCCGAGCCGGCCTCGCAAACGAGCTGGCGACACTTCAGCGATGTAGGCTGGGGCGATGACGCTCGCGGCGCCGACGGCAAGGCCACCGACGATCCGGAAGAAGGTCAAGGACCAGATCTCCCAGCCAGGCCGCCCCGATGCTGCTGATGAAGAACAGGACCGCGGCAATTTGCATCACCCCGATACGCCCATAACGGTTTGCGAGCGGTCCGGCGAACCATGCGCTCGCGGCGGACCCTAGAAGGGCACTCGCCACGGAGAAACCCAGCAGCGCGTCGCCCACATGGGACCAGTCCCGGATCGCACTACGAACAGGAAGCCATGCAAGGCCGTCGTGACGGCGATCAGAACGATCTTTGCAACGGCGGCGCATCCGCAAGAGCACCAGTGGCATCGCTGGTGAAGTCGAGACCTGCGCCTGATTTTTTGGTCGGCCATTTCCTCCCCCCACGGGTAAGCGAGCGTTTACCGCTTTTCAGCCGTTTGCCTTGTGGTTTTGACCGCCTCCCGAACTTCCTGGGGCGAGGCGTCCGCGGCACCGGCACCGAGTTTCACGCCGCCATCGCGCAGCGGCACCGCGATCGGCTTCACCACCACCGGGGCAACACCGGTCTTTTTCAGGCCAAGTTTGCCAGCGACCCCGGGGCTCACGTCCATGACGCGCCCGGCGACATGCGGCCCATTGTCCTCGACCTTGACCACACTGGATTTGCCGGTCTGCACATCGACGACTTTCGCGGTGGTGCCAAGCGGCAGGGTTTTGCTGGCAGCCACGTCCGCATTCGGGTTGAAGGGCCGTCCGTCGGCCATCTTCCGCCCGTCGAACCGGTTCGAATAATACGAGGCCCGCCCGGTCACGCTGCGGCCCGAACGATCGACCGGCGGGTGGGTCAGAAGGGGTGCCACAACCGGCGGGAGCCGGTTCAGCTGCTCCGCCTGCCGCTGCGCCTCTGGCGCAGTTGATGCGGGCGCATCGGCCACCCGGACGGCTGGCGGGGATAGCAGGACGAGGCTCAAACCGGTGAACGCCCACAACCGATTCATCTTTGTTCCTCTCCATTTGTGGTAACTGTTCGTTAATGCAAAGACGCCGCTCACAGGACGAAGTTTGTCTGGCTCGCGCAATGGTGAGAGGTTTGGCCGGCGTTGCGAGGCGGCCCGCGCACCCCTATAACCGCCGCCCCACCGCGGAGAGGTGCCGGAGCGGTCGATCGGGGCGGTCTCGAAAACCGTTGTACCCCTATGGGGTACCGTGGGTTCGAATCCCACCCTCTCCGCCAGATAATCGCATTAAGGTATTGAAGTAGCCCGGCTTCCCGAGATTAACTCACGACCAGCATACACCCGGGCATACACTACCAAATGAGATACAAGGGGACGGCTCGTAAGTTCTTGCTTTGTTCGCGCCTGCCTCTATGCTCGCCGTCATGGAAGAACCAAAGCTCTCCGCCGATCCCGAGACATTTGCAACGCGCTCGCCTTCGCGCTGCGGTTCAATGGCCGCAAGCGGTCCAGCCCAGCGGCGAGATGATGGCGCGAATCACTGCAGCTCCAGGTGGCGCACCAGATGCTCGGCAGGGTTCGTGGTCATGAAGCGCCCGGTGTCGGGGGACTTCTCAGGGGCGGCGCGGGGGGCCAAAAGGAAAAGCCGTGACACGCGTAAGCCCAGCTGCCCCCCAGACGTTAGCTCGGGGCACCGGGTCATAAGCGGTCGGCCAGCCGAATGAGCCGAAGCCCGGGAGTTCGCGACCGGCCGCAATCGCGGCACGTTAATAGGTGGAGCATCTGCATGGAGTGTTGCCCGTGGTAGAGGAAAGCCCGGTGCCTGTAGTCCGGGTGCATAGTCTTGGTTATCCAGGAACGCATCATCATATTCTCGGCGGCCGCCTTCCCGCTTCAACCACACGGGACGAGTTGCTGGATGATCTGGCGCCCCGGCGCTTCGTCGTAAGCGCCATGTTCAGCAAGAGCCTCACGACTAGCAACGATATCAAATGCGATCCGGCTGCGGGTTCCTCCTTTGTGATGCTGACACCCGCTTTTAGGCAGCCAACGGTAGATACAGAGCTTGGTGCAATGCGGTTGTTTGCCAACGGCCGCGGTGAAATGTCAATGGCGACGATCGAACTTGAGGCAGCCGGCGCACGCGATGCACGGTATAGATTTTGTGCGGTTCTCTACCCGATAATCGATTATCTTTCCTACACGCACAATGTCCCTATTCTAGTGGAGACTATTTATATGGAGGACGCTGAGAAAGGAGTCAAGCATATGACCTACATAGTGCCTTACGTGAATAGCAAATTAAAGTCAGCAACGAATACGCTCAGGCCAGAGATAAAGGTTGCGTTCTCGCTCTATCGAGAGGCTAAGATAAGCGCAAGTGCGCCCTACAAAGTTTTGAGCTATTACAAAGTCATAGAAGGCCTGCAAGATGTTGCGAGACCGAGGCTCCAAGAAGAAGCGAAATTAAAGGGCATCCAGTTGGAGGAGGCAAGGGATATCGTCCCTCATCATGAGGACTATCCTCCCGAAGCTAAGAAATACGTTGGAAAGCAGATTAAAGCTTTTAGGAAGCATTTGTTGCGGAAACACTATCGTGATGCGGTGGCGCACTTCGGGTTGGAGGATAAGGACACAGGAGAAACCAAACCGTTCGACCTCAGTATACCCTTCGAAGTCTGGCGTATGCAGGACATGGTTCTTCCGGCGGAGCTGTGCGCCCGGGTCGTGATTGAAAGCTACCTTGCAGTAGCAGCGCAGCTTGGATGAGAGCAAACGTGCCCGCTGCGTGTACAGAGCTGGATATCGCCTGACAGTTGCCGCTGCTGACTGAGGATCAGGCGGCGGTCTTCAGGTCGGCCTTGTCCTCCTTCTTGCTGTTTCTGGTGATGCCGTCGCGGAACGCCTTGGCGGGGGTCCTGCCGTTCATGCCGCGGCCCTGGTGCGGCCTGCTGGTATTGTAGCCGACCAAGTAGGCATCGAGCACGGCCTGCATCTCCTCGATGGTCTCGAACCAGGTCTTGCGCCCCTCGATGCGGAAGTGCTCGTCAAGCAGGGTGCGGTGCAGGCGCTCGACGATACCGTTGGATTGCGGCCGGCTGACGCGGGTCCGTTTGTGCTCAATGCCTTCGAGTTGGAGGAACAGCTCATACGGGTGCTGATCGTGGCGGCCGCAGAACTCGCGGCCATTGTCGCTCAGCACGGCCTCCACCTTGGCGCCGTGCTGCTCGAAGGTCGGCAACACGTCGTTGTTGAGCCGTTGCACGGCGGTGACCGGCAGCTTGTTGGCATAGAGCCGCGCCCAGGCGTATCGGCTAGCGCAGTCGATCGCGGTCTGCAGATAGACCTTGCCGACACCCTTGAGCACGCCGACGAAGAAGGTGTCCACCGCGACCAAAGCGCCGGTGTGTGGCGCTTCGATGTGCCGTTCGCGGAACTCCGGACTGAAGCGCTCGAGCAGTCGCACCTGCTCGTCGGTCAGGCTGATCTAGCGGTCGGCGGTGGCCTTTTCCAGCCGCAGCAGGCGGTCGTGCTTGGTCAGCAGGTCGTGGCGCTGCCAGACACCGCGCACGCCGCCGGAGGAGACCTGGATGCCGCGTAGCACCAGTTCCTGGGCGACGCGCATCGGCCCGTGGCAGGGATGGGCCAGGGCATGCTCCAGGATCGCCTGTTCGACCGCCTCGGGCACGCGGTTGGGATGCGGATTGCGCGGGCCGGGCAGCCGATCGATCAGCCCGTCCGCACCGTAGGTTTGGAAGTTGCGGCGGATCTCGTAGAACTGCTGGCGGCTATAACCGATCACCTTGCAGGCCTTGGACACGTTGCCGAGGTCGGACGCCAGCTCGAGCAGGCTGAGCTTGCGCCGTGCTATCTTCTGTTCCGTGGTCATGTGGCTCTCCGCAGAGGGTTGATGTTGCTCGCAACACCATCCTAACCCCCGCCAGGAGCGGCATGGCCACACCGGCTTCGCGCCCCAAACTCTTGACGGTCGGGCGCTACGCCGGTGTGGCAACAACTGTCAGGTGATTACCGTCTCAGGACACGCTGCGTCGGCTCCGTCCCCGAGCATATACGGGGCCTCCTAGTCGCCACGCGTAGCTTTTCTTCGCCGCCGCCCTGAGTGCGTCTCTGGCCACCACACGAAGCACCTCCGGCATTGCGTCAAATCCACCTTCGGCCATGAAGTCCACCGGCGTTCGCCCTGCAAATGGCGCGGGTGCGAGCTTGCGCCGCAGCCATGGCCCAGGCTCGCCGCGCACAGCCCGAAGCGCCTGGTCAATCTCCAGGAGGTAGGCCAGTGCCTTCTGCTGTCTGGGCGAGAGACGGAACCGCGGCCTCTTGCCCTCGCGGCCGATCTTGCCGGGGTAGTCAATCAATTCGAGCGCCTGAGCATCGGGCACGCCCCAGCTTTCGGTCGGAGCCCAGAGCGTCTTCGCTGTGATCGGTCGCCGAGTGGGCATGAGGGGTTTGCTCGTATCACTGCGTTCCGTGTGGAACGACACGGGCCGGCCTTCAGATGCCTCCCCGCATGTGTAGAAGGCGACCGTGCCCATAACTGCAAACCGCTTTAACTGATGTGGGGCACATTCACAGTTGTTGCGTTCTCAATCCGAATGGGTTATACTATTTTTTAGACATACGATTGTGAGGGCAACTATGACTCGCCTGCGTCCATTAGCTGCTTTGCTATTGACCTGCTTCTATATGGGGCCATACAAGCTGGCCAATGCCGCTCTCATGAGTTCGTGGCAATTCGGCGCATGGCACGGTGGCGCCTACAGCAACGATACGACCAACCAATTCTCACACTGCGCCGCCTACGCCCCCTACATGAGCGGCATCGCGATGGTGGTGGCAATTGATCGTGCGGCCAGTTGGAAAATCGGGTTCACGAACCCAGCCTGGAGGCTGTCCCCAGGTCAGCAGATACCTGTGACTGTCACGTTTGATGGCGGCAGCCCCTGGACCGGGACCGCGAGTGCAATGACGACGATCTTCGTCGGATTGCCGATGTCCAGCAGCTCGGCGCTCATTAGAGCGTTCCGGAGTGCACTCAGAATGGACGTTTATGCTGCTGGTAGTCTTTTTCAGTTTGATCTTACGGGAACTTCCCGATTACTCCCCGAGTTGGCTCGATGTGTAGAGACGCAAGTGGCCGCCGAGCGAGGCGAGTCTTCTCCAACATTCAACCGGACTGTTCTCCCGGCGCCAAGTCAGCCTGTAAACGCGCAACCGTCCGCGTCGGAAAGGGGGGCTGACTTGGAATTGGTCGCCACCCGCATCGTGACAAACCTTCTTCTCCAGGCCAGGTTGCCAAATGCTCGATTGCTCTCCGGGGCCGAAACTCCAGCCGGCCTTAAAGGCCTAGGTGTCGCATGGTCGTCTGATTTGGGCTTTGGCGCAGTCGAGTTGCTGCCGGAATCCGCGAAGAATGACGCAGGCAGCGTAGCGGCCACTCTCGTTGCCTCGGATTCTGCCGGGTGCAAGGGAGACTTTGCGTCGGGGCGGTCAAGCGAGTTGGTTGACGATACCTTAGTTACGAAGGCGTTGACAGGATGCAAAGACTCTGGCGGGACCCGAGCATTTCGATATTTTATCGTCCACAAGGAGGGGGAACCGTATATCGTATATGCGCTGGCATCGGGCGGCAGTTCGGCTGGCGGCCCTGCCGGATCGCCCCTCAGTGATGGGACTTTTCAAGTTGCGGCAGTCAAAGCGGCCTTTACCCGGTGAAGGTTACGATCGCGCCGTGATAAGGATGACGGACGAACCGCAGCGGGTATCCGCCGCTGCGGTCGCGCGGGGCCTGCGCGGGATTGCGACCGAAATGGACCGTTCCGGCTACCAGCTTTCACAGGAAAGCCGTCCGCGCTGTACTCGCGCGATGATACCTGACGAGGCGTGTGCGGCTGATTCCAACGCTGTTAGCAGGGACCTTCGCGAGGTCGTGGCCGTTGCTGATCGCCTCGCTGCCGCCCGCAAACATGGACGGCGCCACAGGCTGGTCATCCAATGCTGATGTCACTTCTCGGGCAGATAAGCAATCGCAATAATCCTGAGATAATACATCTCAGTCTCAATCTGCATGTGCTGCGCTGCTGAGAGTCGCCCGGACGTGGGAATAAGTTTCTCAATCATAGTCATCCGGACAATAAGGAAATTCTTCAGTTGGAAGACGGCTTGAGGTGGCTCTGTGAGGCTCGCACCCTTGAGAACCTGGGAGCATTGCTGACATCTCAGAGCGGCATGGAAGACAATAAAGTCCTTCTCATCAGATATGCTTCGCACCGATATCCGCTCGTCTAAGTTGCTGCTACGCGCCGAAAGCCATTGATCATCCGCAATAACCGCTTCCCTTAGGGAGTGATAGAGGTGTTCAAGCGAAGGTGAGGATGTATCCCATTGCGCGGCGTTTGCGGTATCGAGGTACACTCGGGTGAGCCGATCTAGCAGCCTGTCGGATTGAGATACCCGATCACGCGATCGGTGGCTAAAATCGGCGGATGTCGAATTTTGTGCCGTTCAACCGCGACCAGGCCTTTCTGCTGCCGCCCGACCTAAAGACTTGGCTGCCGGAGGATGATCTTGCGCACTTCGTGGTGGCCGCGGTGGAGCGGGTACCGCTCGGGGCGTTCCGAGTGGCGGAGCGAGCGTGCGGCAAGCCGCAGTATCACCCGCGGCTGATGCTGGCGCTGCTGATCTACAGCTACGCCAACGGCATCTTCTCGTCGCGGCGGATCGAGCGGGCAACCTACCGTGACATCGCGGTTCGCTTCGTGGCGGCCAACCTGCACCCCGACCACGACACGATCGCGGTGTTCCGACGCTCGAACAAAGCGGCCTTCGAGGCGGCCTTCCTGCAAGTGCTGCTGCTGGCGCGCGAGAGTGGGCTGCTGCGGCTCGGCACGGTGTCGATCGATGGGACCAAGATCGACGCCAATGCCTCGAAGATCCGCTCCGTGCGCTACGACCGGGCGCAGGAATTGCGGGCCAAGCTGGCGGCTGACATCGCCGCGCTGACCGCGCAGGCCGAAGCGGCCGACGCCGGGGACCACGACCCGCAAGCGTTGCCGGCAGAACTGGCCCGGCGCAACGCGCTCCAGGCGAAGCTCGATGCTGCCTGCGAGCGGCTGGAAGCCGAGGCACGCGCCGAAGCTGAGGCCGCCCGCCCAGCTTATGAGGCCAAGAAGGCCGCCTATGACGCCAAGAACGGGCGTCGCGGCCGGCCGCCGAAACCGCCCGATGATACGCCGCCACCAGAGCGACAAAGCAACCTGACGGACCCGGACAGCGCCCTGATGCGACGCTCGGATGCGCATGAATACCGCCAAGCCTACAACGCACAGGCGGTGGTGTGCGCCGACGGTGCGCAACTGATCCTGGCGACCAACCTGGTCGCGACCCCAGCCGATGCGCCGAGCTTTGCCGCGACTACCCTGGCAATGGAAACAACCATTGGCCTACCCAAGATCGTTCTGGCCGATACCGGTTTTGCCAGCGGCCCAGCGGTGGCGGACCTGCACGCACATGGCATCGAGCCATTGGTGGCGATCGGGCGGACCCAGCCGCACCGGCCCTACGACTTCCGTCCGCCGCCGCCGCAAACCACGCCGCGCCGGATCACCGAGCCTTGGCGCCTGGCGATGAAAGCCAAGCTGGAGACCGAAGATGCCAAGAACCTCTACAAAAGACGCAAGCAGACCATCGAACCGGTGTTTGGCATCATCAAGAGCGCCATGGGCTTCGTCCGCTTCCACCTGCGCGGCATCCAAAAGGTTGCCGCCGAGTGGATCCTGACCGCGCTCGCCTACAACTGCAGGCAAATCGCCCGCCTGCAGGCGGCGTGAACACCCCAGCCGGCTTGCTCATTGGCTCAGCCGGCAGGCTGAAATCCGACAGGCTGCTAGGTGGTGGAATAAGACGCTTGGGGTGAATGGACCTCCGGTTAGCTGTGCCAAAGATGATGGTGTCGAAATGAATAATAAAAGCGAGAGTATTATGGCTATCAATCTCATCTTGGGATCCTGATCCGGCACGTTTGTTCAAGTCGTTGCAGCAGATCATTGCTCAGGAACTTGTCGTCTCGGGTCCTCCGCCAGCGTCTCGGGCCCAGCACCGCCCCCTGCGTACCGTACAAAAATTGGTGCACCTTAATTTGAACAAACGAGGCGTCGATAGCGCCACGCTGTTGAAGATCCGTCAACATTTGGAAATAGCCGACGACCTCAGAGAACGTTTCGCGAGCATCGAGATCGGGGCAAGACTGCGGTAACGGCTGTAGACTGCCCCCGAAGCACTTACGGAAGGAAGCTGCGTCAGTCTTTGCGAATAGATCGCGAAAATAAGTCTCAGTATCTAAAACAACGGTGGCTTGAAGAGATTTCGCGTGACTGCTGGATCTGCTGCCCTGCATACCGGAATCCCCAAATGACCGCTGCGACTGCCGCCCAGGCCGCCAGTGAACCTAGCCAGCTCGCCATAGCTTCACCACCCCGGGCCAGCAGCGAGCCCAGCCAGCTCGCTTTCAACCAGTCCATAGATCCCAATAGCGCTTTCAGCCTGGTCCACCATCGCGGCGCCCTGGGCTAGTTACCCCATTCGTTGCCTCCTCCCATGGCCAAGTCGGCAACATAGCACGGGCGTCCGCGGTCCGGGATAGCTCTCGACCAGCCGGATGTTGTCTAGGATGCCCCCCGACGAGGGGGCACCGGCGACGGGCGACAAGCGACACACCCTGAAGGTGTGTGTCGCTTTTGTCGCCATTGTCGTCTCCGGAGTGCCGGAGCGACAAAAGGCCAAATGTAGCCGAATGTCGCCGTTTGTCGCTCAATTCGGCTACCCCGCCGGCGCAGGGGCGGCTGCACCGGTGGTATGGATGGCACGCTCTTTCGTCCGCGCTACAAAGCTGCTCAGGTCTCCGAAGGGCGGAACGGTCAGCCAGACCAGCCCGCCGCCCGCTGTGATCGTTTTCCCGGAAACAAGCCGGTCGAAGGCGCGACGAAAAGCCGTGGCGCGCGACTTCGCTGCCTCTGCGGTCGAGACAACGCGCCGATCGTCGCACGCGGCCCGCCAGTCGGATTCCAGAACGGCGAGCTCGCCATTCGGCGAGCGGTGCGGGCTTTCCGCCAGCAGCTCGCGAAACACCGCAAGCGCACCGGCCTCGGATCGTGGCGGCTTCGTCGTGCGCTGCCCGTCGTTGGCAATCTCGGTTGCGGTCGGAGCGTTGATGACGTCGCCATCGGCATCCTCGCCAACCTCGATGGTCTGGATCGTGAAGGCGATTGCGTTGCCGGCCGGGCCGTTGCGGTTCTTCGTCAGCGTGCCGCCGATCGTCCCGTCCGACGTGCGGCCGAGCAGGATTGCCACGTCGAGCGCGCCATTGAGGATGGAGTGGCCGCGCGGCGTGCCTGTGCCAGCCTTGGTATCGTGATGGATCAGCACCACAGCGGCGCCAAGCTCGGCGAGTTCGCGCGCTGACTTGACTACGCGGCCCATGTCCGGAGCCGAGTTTTCATCGAAACCGGGGAACGCTGCGGCGAGAGTATCGAGCACGATCAGCGCCGGCATTTGCTCCGCTACCACGTCGAGCAGCGCATCAAGCTCGGGTTTGTCGAGCAGGCTACCGGCACCCTCAAGTAGGGCGAAGGAAGGCGCATCACCATGGCGCAGCTTAAGCGCATGAACGCGCCGGCGCATCCCGAGCGCGTCTTCGGCCGCGAGATAGAGCACGTGCCCTGGTTTGGTTCGCCGGCCGAACGCGCGCCGGCCTTGCGCGACAGCATAGGCGATGTGGGGGACCAGGACGCTTTTGCCGGCGCCGGGGGGGCCGAAGACGCACGCCACATCGCCTTCGGACAGCAGGCCCTTGACCACGTATTCGCGGCTCGGAGCGTTTTCGCAGTCGGCGGGTGTGAGCAGGCGGAGCCGTGAGCGCGCCGCTTTCGGTTCTTGAGGCTTGATGCCCAACCATGCCTCGGTCGGGACCAGCGGGTATGGTTCAAACGGCATCGGAGGTTCTTTCCATGATCGGCGAGCTGGGTGCGAAGACCAGTTCCTCGGCGCTCCACAGTTGCGCTTGGATTGGCTCGAACTCGCCCGTCCTTGCGAAGCGGCGATGCGAGCAAATGCACAGAAGCGCGTGCCACAGCTCGCGCATGGGCGACCCTTGGAGTTCCCGCGATTGGAAATCGGAAGTGTAGGCTTTCTCGCACACGCGCCATACGAGCGTGCCACGGCGCACCGTGGCGCCCGGCTTGGCGAACGGTTTGGCAGCGGCTTTGCAGCGCCAGGTCTCCAGCTCGGCCTGGTCGCGCACGTCTTCGAGATAGTGAGCTACCCATGCGCAGGCGTTGACGAAGTCCGATGGCTCGCCATCGAAGTTCAACGGTCGCCCTTCAAAAAAGCACACTATGGCAGGTTCCAGGTCATGGCCGCCGCCTTCCCGCAGTGTGTGCGCAAGGTCGTCGATGGCGTCATACAGTTCCCAGAGTGGATCGCTATCCAAGTCACGCGCCTCGGCGCGGTCGATATGCCAGCTGCACCAGTCGGCCAGGCGCTTCACAGCCTCGTCCTGATAGACTGCCATGCGACCGTCCGGCGTAATCGCTGCAATCTTGGCATCCCGCGCCGCTTCCTTGGCGGCGAGGTCGGCGTAAGGCGGCTCCGGTTCCTCCGGCTTGGCTTCGACAAGGCCGAGCTTGCGACATAGGATCGCATTTGCCGCATTCGGTTCGGCACATGCGCGCGTGCTTTCCACCCAATCGGGGTTGTCGTCATGGCACAGCTGATTGTGGCTGGTGTCGTTTGGAAGCATATGGAACTCTCCCAAAGAGCCCCGCCCGAAAACACTTGCGCCCGCGTGTCGGATCGGCTATATCGTGCAGAGTCGCCGCACAATTACTCAAGCCAATCCGCCGCCCTGGTGCAAGCCGCGCCGGGGCGGTTTCTGTTCAGTCAACAGCCCTTGGTGCGCGAATAACGGCGCGTGGTAAAGATCGCAACCATGCGAGTCCGGGCTCGACCTCGATTAGCAGGCGCTGCCCACATTTCACCGCTGTTAAATCGCCGCGCCCGAGCGCCAGATATGTGGCGGAGCAACTCATCCCACTGAGGTCGCGCCATGTGTGGATCGTGGCGAAGCGTGGTGTTAAACGGGCAGGTGGAACGCTAGGCGCGGTTAGGATTTGAGTTGAAGTCATCAACGCTTCCTTTGCTGACAATTCAGGAAGCCCGCCATCCGAATTTTTCCTTGCATCCCTGACACAAGGAGCGTAGACACAGATTGTTCTAGACTGTGAGATCGACGCTTCGGCGGCGGGTTAGTCAAAATAGGAAGGTGGCATCCGTGCGAGAGATGCTGCCTGACCTGCGCGAGATTTTACCGTCACGTCGGTTCGGTCGCGTAGCGGGGGAGTGTGCCGAGATCGCTTCGCGGGGCGGCCGGTTTTGTGGCAGCAACTTCGGCAGCAAAACGCGCTGCCACAATATCGAGTGACATCATCTGTTCTCATCCTGATTTCGCGGTCGCTCGCTCCGAGACCCGCATGAAGCGGGAAGCGAATGGGCCTACTCCAGCTCGTTCGATTGCAATAATAATGTGAAGTGTGAGGCGTGCCTATCCCACTTCGCGCTAAGGTTGTGGATTTTTTGCGCCTCATCACCCAATCCACCCGGCGCTCACGTTCCAGGTATCCGTGTTCCCGGTCGGGGGCGAAGGGCGTTTCGGCGTCTTGCGCCTCCGATGGCTGGCCAGCCGATCAGTCCTGGCAGGCAAAGCCGTGCGGAATAAGGGGCCGGAACTACTGGAGCCCGTCAGTCCGAGCGGTTTGGTGTCAGCCCCCAGCAGCGCGCAACGGGACCACCTCGCCCGCCGGGGCTGGCTTGGCGCAGAACGCGGCCCAATCCGCCATGAGCCGGCGCCGCTTCTCCATCAGGTCTCCGCGCCGGTAGGCCGCTTCCACCTTGTCGCCCAGCGTGTGAGCCAGCGCCGCCTCAGCTATCTCGCGGGAATAACCAGTCATTTCGGCGCACCAGTCGCGGAAGGTGCTGCGGAAGCCATGCACGGTCAGGTCGCCCCGCCCCATCCGGCGAAGCGTCATCGACATCGCCATATTTGACAGCGGCTTGCCGAAGCCTGTTCCTGGGAACACGAAGGCATCCGGCTCTGACCCGACGCGCAGCCTTGCGGCCCCTCGTAGCACGGCCATTGCCCCATCGGACAGCGGAACGCGATGCTCCCGCCCCGCCTTCATCCGCTCACGCGGCACCGTCCAGGCGGACGCGCTCATGTCGATTTCGGACCAGCGGGCGCCGATCACTTCGCCCGTGCGCGCCGCGGTCAGAATAGTGAAGCGTAGCGCCAGCGCGCCGATGCCGTCCTGCTGCTCCAGCGCGGCCATGAACGCGCCCATCTCGCGCCACGGCAGCGCGGGATGGTGCTGGACTTTGGCGATTTTGCCACGGGCCGGTAGCACGTTGTCCAGATGGCCTTTCCAGCGGGCCGGGTTCTCACCCGAGCGCCAGCCGTGCGTCTTGGCATAGTCCAAAACCGACTCGATCCGCCCGCGAAGTCGGGACGCTGTCTCCGGCTTCTCGCGCCAGATCGGTTCCAGAACCCGCGTTACCTCGGCCGTGCCAATCGCCGCCACGCTCAAACTGCCCAGCACCGGTTTGGCATAGGTGTCGAGCGTATTGCGCCATTGCTGCCGATGCTTGGGATTACGCCAGCCTGCCGCGTGCGCCGCCATGTAAGCGTCTGCCACCTCAGCGAATGTATTGAGCCCAGCGCGCGCTGTCGCTTCTGCCCGCTTGGCCTGCCGCTGGTCGATCGGGTCAACGCCTTGCCGCACCAGCTTGCGCGCGGCCACAGCAGCTTCGCGCGCTTCGGCCAGCGATACCTCCGAAAGGGCGCCTAGGCCCATCAGCCGCGCCCTGCCATGCAGCTTATAGCGGAACAACCACGAGCGGTTCTCCGGGCCGCGCACTTGCAGGTAGAGCCCGCCGCCATCCCCAAACGCTCCAGGCTTGGTCAGGGTCCGCAACTTCGCCGCACTGATCTTGCCCATCGCACCCTTGCCAGCATACACCCTGGCATACACTATCATCCGGGATGCCCGGGGACAATCGGAAACTGCAACGGACTAGGTTGGCGGAAAAGGCCGGCCTGCGCGGCAGATTGGAAATAACGAGGAACGGTTTGGGACACGTACTAGGCGGACACCCTCTCCGCCATGTCTTTTGTCCGTGCTAGGCTGGCCGTTCTAGCAGGGTCCGCTCATGACCGATCACAAGCCGAACTTCATCCTGGTTCCGGAGCCCGAGGCGGAGGAGCCGGAGCCGCCGCGCAAAGCCGGCACTCCGCTGCTAGCGCGGGTTCGTTCGCTCGCGACCGCCGCCGCCGCGCTGATCCCAAGTGGCCCGGCGCAGGCGATCACCCGGCAGTTGACGGCCGAAGACGATTTCCCAGTGCGGCCCCGGCTCGTCTTTGGCTTCGATGCAACCGCATCGCGCGAGCCCGCCTGGGCGACCGCGCGGCAGGTCACCGACGCGCTGGTCAAGGCGCTGCCAGGCGAGCTTGATGTCGCACTCGCTGTGCATGGCGGCTCCCGCCTGCACACGTTCAGCGCCTTCACCAATGACCCGAACCGGCTGCGCGACCAAGCTGCCGGGATACGCTGCGAGGCCGGCCAAACCCGGCTGCTGTCGATCCTCTCGGCAAGCCTCCGCCGGCCCGGCGTCCGCCTGATCACCTATATCGGCGACGTATATGAGGAATCCCTCTGGCGGGGCCGGACGCTCGCGGACGCACTCGGCCTGCGCGGCATCAAGCTCATCATCCTGCACGATACGGCGGATCGAAACGCGAGGCAGGACGCGGAGACCTTCATGGACCTCGCGCGGCGCACAGGCGGCTGCGTGATCCCGTTCGATCGCGACGCTCCGGCCAAGTTGCGCGAGCTTCTGGCGGCGGTGGCGGTGCTCGCGGTCGGCGGCGACGAGATGCTGCGGGAAAAGTCCGACGAGCTGCCCGGCGCGGCGCTGCTGCTTAGCTATCTCAGGCATGACCGCTGAGCCCCCTGAGCAGTGAGGTTGAGGGCGGCGGCCAATCGGTCTTGAGCTTGAGCACGCCGGCCCGATGCCGGAGCTGATCGTCGCCGCCTGGGAGCGGCTGCTAGGCGCCGATCCGGGCCAGCTTCGTCTGATGTTCGCCGTGCGTCTGGGGGCGATCGTAACCTGCACGGTGCTGTCGCTGATCGCGATCAATTTCTGGGCGACGATGCCGGTCGGCGGCATCGCGCTCGGCTTCATGATCGCGCAGTTCAGCGCGGTATCGGTTCGCGACCCCAAGCCGCGCCAACAACTGGTCACGACGCTGCTGATGCCGCTTCCGGCGCTGGCCGCCATCAGCTTGGCGGCCGTACTGGCAGCCTCATCGATCGTCTCCGACCTCGGGCTGCTCGCGGTGATCTTCGCCGCCATGCTCGCCCGCGCGCTCGGGCCGCGCGGCACGGCGTTCGGGATGCTCGGGTTCATCGCCTATTACATCGGCCAGGCGCTACGACCGAAGCTCGGCCAACTGCCGTACGACGTGATCGCCGCCGCGCTCGCGACCGCATGGGTGGCGCTGTTCCGCTTCGTGCTGCTGCCAGATCGGCCGGAACGGGCGTTGCCCAGGACGGTGCGCAGCTTCGAGCGTCGGATCGCTCGCCTACTTGGCGCGGTCGAGACACTGATCACAGATGGAGCGCCGGGGCCAAGAACGCGGCGAGCGCTCAGGCGCCATATCGCGCGGCTGGAGGAGGCGGTTCTGGCGGCAGAGGATCAGATCGTCGCCGTCGGAGGGGGCAAGACCGATGCCGTTTCTACCCGGCTCGGCAGGCGACTGTTCGAGCTGGAGTTGGCGGCCGAGCGGCTTGCGCGGGTCTCGCTGGGTGCCGGCCCACCGGCCGCACCTGATCCCGCGCTGCTGGCCCGCCTGTCGGTTCTGCGACGAAAGCTTATGACCACGTCCAGTTTGGCGGAGGAGACCGGCGAACACTGGGCGGGCGGAGGCGATCAGGCCAGCCATCGGCCGATCAAGGCGGCGCTGGAGCGCCTGGAAGCAGCGGCTCGTGTGCTTCCGCTGGCGTCGCGAATGCCCGACGAAGCGGCGGAGGAAATATCGCAAGCCAAGGCCCAGCCGGCCGACAGCCAGGCCAAGCCGGAAGGCCGCTCGGGATTTACCAAGCTATGGCCCACGTTCCGGCAAGCACTCCAAGTCACGCTGGCATGTGGCGCGGCGGTCGGGCTCGGGCACCTGATTTCGGGCCGGCGATGGTACTGGAGCGTGCTTGCCGCCTTCATCGTGCTCGCCAGCACCACGACGCGCGCCGCGACGCTCACCAAGGCGGCGCAGCGCGTGCTCGGCACATTGCTCGGGGTCGGTGTCGGGATCGAGGTCGCGCGCACCGTCACCGGCGAGCCCAAGCTAATCCTCGCTCTAGCCCTGCTGTGCGACACACTGGCCTTCTATGCCTTCCAGACGGCCTACGCGGTGATGATCTTCTGGATCACCATCATGCTGTCGCTGCTTTACGCTCTGCTCGGGATGTTCCAGCCGGCCCTTTTGGAGATGCGGCTGGACGAGACCTTGATCGGCGCGGCCGCCGGCATCGTCGTGGCGATGGTGTTGTGGCCTCAGCGCACCAGCGAAGTGCTGCGGAATGCCGGCACCGACTTCCTGCGTACGCTTAGGGGCGCGGTGACCGCGGCGATCGGCGGCCTGACCACGGGGCAGGGAGGCGGACAAGCCGCGGCGCAGGCCAGAGAACTGGACCGGAGCCTGCAAGCTCTGCGCTCGGCCGCCGGCCCGCTTGCGCGCGGCTGGGTGGCCGCGACGCCGGTGACGACCCGCGAGATCGTGCGCGCTGCGATGGCCTGCACCTACTGGGCGCGGGAATTGACCCTGCTGGCCGGGCAGCCGCCCGCGCAATCGCCGAAGCTTGCCGACGAGCTACGTCGGCGCGGCGATGAGGTGACCTCGGAACTGGATCGCATGACCGACACGTTCGCGAAGCGCACCGGATTAGCCCGAGAGGCGGCAAGCCAGCTCCAGCCGGACTGCGCGGATGGCGAGCCGATGCAGGTGCTGGACGAAATTCAGGCCGCCGGCCGCCGGTTCGCGCGAAGCTTGCTGGCCGCTGCGGGCAGGGCAGGGAGCTGAACGCTCAGGTGGACAGTCGCGCAGCGGTCGGACTGAGCGCCCGTGCCCGCCATCCCGCACGTGGCGCCGGGACCGCCGTGAGGCGGCGCACATGCTCGCTCACGCAAGTGCTGGCGGCGAACAAATACCAAACCATCGGCTGGAATCCGATGCTCTGGAAGCAGCCGCAGGCGAGCACGGTCGCCAAGGACGCGGCGAGCGCGGTCGCGAGATCCCGGCACCAGGCAAGCTCTGGCTTGCCCGCCGCACGCTTGGCCGCCCGGCGGAGCGAGAAGAAGCTGCTCAGGATAATGCCGGCGTACAGGCCGAGGCCGACCCAGCCCTGCTCGCCCAGCACCTCGAAATAGATGTTGTGGAACGCGCGCGCGCGCTCGACCGTGGCTTTCGAAGTGCCAGGCGTCGATGGCAGCTTGATCGAGTTGATGCGATAGACGTCGAAGCCGCCGCCCAGCGGATGACTCGCGACATATCCCAGGGTCCATTTCCAGATCTCGATGCGGCTCTCGGCGGAGGTGTCGCTCCGATACGTCTCGATCGTGGAGATGCGCTTCTGCCAGCCGGTCGAGACGGAATACCCGATCACCAGCGCGATGGCCATGATCATCCCGCCGAACAGCACCTTGCGCCGGGACCGCAGCCAAGTCGCCAGCGCCACCACCAGCATCCCGATCAACCCGGTGCGTTCATACGTGCCGATGGTGGCCGACAGGCAGATGACGATCAGCCCGATATAGCCGAGATCAGTCAGCCGCCAGCGGGGAAGCAGGATGGTATGCTTGCGCAAGTACAGGATCAGCGGGATGAGCATGGTGGCGACGGCGGCGAGGAAGCCGCCCTCGCGCATCCCGGAATTATCGGAGACGAAGCCGTACGCCACCCCGTAGCCGCCGCCGGTAACCAAAGTCTTGATCCCGGGCCCCAGGATGTTAGCCATCGCCGAGAACAGCAGCACTTGCAGGAAGGCTTCGATCTGCACCCGGCTGCGGAACACGAACGGCAGGAAGGCCGAGAACGCAACCGCCTTGCAGGCCCAATCCCATTTGACCCAGGCTGCATCGGGCACTTCGGCCCACCCGATGGTCGAAATAGTGACCCAGAGCGCGAACAAGCCGCTGAGGATAATGATCGGGTGCGGCCTTGGGGGCGCGCGCCGATCTAACAGGATGTAACCGAAGAACGCGGTCGCTCCCATGATCAGGGAGACCGGCAGGCTCGAGAGGAGTACGTAGGCGATCTTCTGCGGCGTCGTCGCATCCACCCAAACATAACCGAGCGCCGCGACGAACGGCACGCCCACGCCAAGGCCGAGGATGGAGAAGTAGATCAGCAGGAGCCAAAGGCTGCGGAGCAAACGATGTCTCCTGTCGGGAACCGATGGCGGACCGGCTCAGCGCGTCCGCCGCCAAGGGGGGGTGGCGTGCGGCGTCCGGGTCCGATCCGTCCCGGCCGCGGGCGGCGCGAACCAGGGCAGCTTGCGATCCAGCGCCACCGCCCGGACGATCACGAACATGATCGCGCCGGTCGTGACGACGATCGTGAAGATGTCGATCATGCCAACCACCCAACGTTCCGACCCCTTCCCCCGGCCCCCTCCCGCAAGGGGAGGGGGAGTTGAGGTCGAAGCGGCAAACTACACATTGAAGCGGAACAGCAGCACGTCGGCGTCCTTCACCACGTAATCCTTCCCTTCCACGCGCATCTTGCCCGCGTCCTTGGCCCCGGACTTGCCCTGGCAGGCGACGTAGTCCTCATACGCGATCGTCTCGCAGGCGATAAAGCCTCGTTCGAAGTCGCCGTGGATCACCCCGGCCGCCTGTGGCGCCTTGGTGCCGCGCACGACCGTCCAGGCCCGCGCTTCCTTGGGGCCGACGGTGAAGAAGGTAAGTAGGTCCAGCAGGTCGTACCCGGCGCGGATCACCCGATCCAGCCCGCTATCCTCCAGTCCGAGCCCGGCCAGGAACTCCTCGCGCTCAGCCTCGGGGAGTTGCGCCACCTCCGCCTCGATCGCGGCGGAAACGACGACGCTGCGTGCTCCCTCGGCCGCCGCGCGCTCGGCCACTCGGGCCGAGAACCGATTGCCCGCCGCCACCGCCTCCTCCTCGACATTGCAAACGTAGAGCACGGGCTTGGTGGTCAGCAGTTGGAGTCGCGCGACCTCGCCCGCCGCCCCGGCCGGTACCACCGTCCGCGCGGGACACCCGGCTTGCAGCGCGGCCGCGATCGGTTCGATCAGCGCGAGCTGCCCGGCGCTCTCTCGGTCGCCGCCGCGCGCCCGCTTCTGCAGCCCGGTCAGCCGCCGCTCCAGGCTCTCCAGATCAGCCAGCATCAGTTCGGTTTCCACGGTTTCGGCGTCGCGCACCGGGTCGATGCTGCCTTCCACATGCGCCACGTCGGGATCTTCAAAGCAGCGCAGCACGTGGATGATCGCATCCACCTCGCGGATATTGGCGAGGAATTGGTTGCCCAGCCCCTCGCCCTTGGAGGCGCCGCGCACCAGCCCAGCGATGTCCACGAACTCCAGGCTGGTCGGCACGACTTTGCCCGACTTGCCGATGGCGGCCAGCGTCTCCAGCCGCCGGTCCGGCACCGCCACGCGCCCGAGGTTCGGCTCGATCGTGCAGAACGGATAATTGGCCGCCTGCGCCGCCGCCGTGGCGGTTAGCGCATTGAACAGCGTGGACTTGCCCACGTTGGGCAGCCCCACGATTCCGCAATTGAAGCCCATTTATCTCTCGTCTTGCGCCAGCAGCGCGACCTTGGTCATGAAATCCTCCGGCCGGCCCTCCGTAAGCAGCGGCGCGGCCTCGGCCACCGCGTCCAACAGCGGCAGCAGCCACTCCCGGTCCTGCTTGCCGAAATCGCCGAGCACATGGCCCAGCACTCGCTCCTTGCCCGGATGGCCGATCCCGAGCCGAACGCGCCAGTACTCGGGCGAGCCCAGCACGCGGTCCATGCTGCGCAGCCCGTTGTGGCCCGCCGCCCCGCCGCCGCGCTTGACCCGCACCTTGCCGGGCACGAGGTCCAGCTCGTCATGAAAGGCGGTGATGGCCTCGACCGGCAGCTTGTAGAACGCCGCCGCCGCCTGCACGCTCTCGCCCGAGGCGTTCACATAGGTCTGCGGCTTCAGCGCGAGCACCCGGGCGCCATCGACGCTGCCCTCGGCGATCAGCCCCCTGAAGCGGTTCCGCCACGGCCCGAATCCGTGCCGGATGGCGATCGTGTCCAGTGCCAGGAAGCCGATATTGTGCCGGTTCCGGGCCATCCCCGGTTCCGGGTTGCCCAGCCCCACCCAAAGCAGCACGGCGCCTCACCTCCGGCGATGCGCCTGGCTCACCGCTTCCCGGACGTGCGGGAGGGTGCCTTTGCCGGTGCCGCCCTGACCGGGGCCGCGGCAACCGGCGCCGGGGCCGCACCCGGCGTACCCGGTTCGGCCGCGACCTCCGTCATCTTGGTGGGCGGCGCCACCGTGGCCACCACGAAATCACGATCGGTGATCACCGGGCGGGCACCCGCGGCGCCCTTGAGGTCGTGCCAGCGGACGTTGTCGTTGAAATCGAGCCCAGTGAGATCGGCCTCGAACTGCTCGGGGATATTGTCCGGCTCGCAATAAACCTCGACCGCGTGCCGGATCACGTTCAGCACGCCGCCGCGCTTGAGCCCGGTGCTCAGCCCCTCGTTCTCGAACCGCACCGGCACCGCCACGCGGATAGGCTCGCCCGGAGCGAGGCGCTGGAAGTCCACATGCTCCGGCTTGTCGCTGACCGGATGGAACTGCACGTCGCGGATCAGCGCCCGGGTAGAGGCGCCGTCGGCCCTGATCTCATAGACGCGCGACTGCCAACCCGGCCGCTGCAATTCGCGCAGCACCGCGCGCGGGTCGAGCGCGATCAGGTCGGGCGTCTGCCGCGCCCCGTAGATGACGGCCGGCACCTTGCCTGCCCGCCGGGTCGCGCGCGCCGCCCCCTTACCGGCCCGCGCGCGCACCTCGGCCTCGATACTGACGATATTGGCCATGATCCGCTCCCGAAATGCCAAGCGCCGGCCTCCAGGGGTGCCGGCGCAGGGGCGCTCTCTAGCGGAGCGGCCTCGGTCGGGCAAGGTCGCGCTTCACACCACCGGGGTGAGCGGCTCCCTTCCGGCGAAATGCGCTTCGAGGTTGCCGAGCACCAGATCGGCCATCGCGCGGCGGGTCTCGACTGTCGCACTCGCCTGGTGCGGCTGCAGCACGACGTTCGGCATGTCCCAAAGAGCGCGCGGCACGTGCGGCTCGTTCGCGAACACGTCGAGACCGGCGCCGCCGAGGCGACCTTCCGAGAGCGCGGCCACCAGCGCCGGTTCATCGACCACGCTGCCACGCGCGACGTTCACCAGGACGCCGGCGGGGCCGAGCGCGTCGAGCACCCCCGCATCAACGATGCCGCGCGAACCGGAGCCGCCGGACGCGGCGACCACCAGAAAATCGGAGTCCCGGGCCAGGTGCTCCAGCACGGGATGGTGGCGATACACCACGTCCTCGGCCGCCCGCAGGTCGGTGTAGGCAATCGTCAGGTCGAAGCCTTCCGCCCGGCGGGCGACCGCGCGGCCGACCCGGCCGAGGCCCAAAATGCCGAGTCGCTTGCCGCTCACTTTCGTCGCCAAGGGCAAGCCGCCCTCCGGCCAGCGTCCCTCGCGCACGAAGCGGTCGCCGACGCAGATCCGCCGCGCGACCGCGAGCAGCAGCGCCATCGCTGTGTCGGCCACATCGTCGGTGAGCACGTCCGGCGTGGTCGTGACCCGGACCGAGCGCGCTCGAGCCCGCTCCAGGTCCACCGCATCGGTGCCGATGCCGTTGATGGCGATGATCTCCAGCGCGGGGAGTGCATCGACGATCGCTTTGCTTGCCCCCGATCCGCCGCCGGTGACGATGGCCCGCACGCGCGGACCAATGCTGGCGAGCAAGGCCGTGCGATCGCTGGCCTGGAACAATCGGTGTACCTGGTACGCCGATTCCAGGCGCGACTCTCCCCTCCGGCGTCAACGGCTCGATCATCAGGATGTCCGGCTTCATGCGCCCTCCTCCCCTGTGACTATAGGCGGCCTGCGCATTGCGTTTGGCAACCCACGCGCACCGCGTCAATGTCCGGGGGAAGGAGAGTAGAGATGTCCTCCGATCGAACACACGCCAGCCGGTGGGCGCGGCTGGTGCCGATAGCCTTCATCACCTACAGCCTCGCCTATGTTGACCGGGCTAATTACAGCATCGGCTCGGCGGCGGGGCTGGCCAAGGATCTCGGCATCACCGGACAGGCCGACGCGCTGCTGGGCGCGCTGTTTTTCCTCGGCTACTTCATCTTCCAGGTGCCCGGCGCGTGGTACGCCGAGCGGCGCAGCGCCAAGCGGCTGATCTTCTGGAGCCTGCTGGTTTGGGGCGTCCTGGCCTCGCTGATCGGCGTGATCCACGACATCCACCTGCTGTACGTGGATCGGTTCCTGCTCGGCGTGGCGGAGAGCGCCGTGCTGCCGGGCATGTTGATCTTCCTGAGCCATTGGTTCACCAAGACGGAACGATCGCGCGCCAATGCGTTCCTGATCTTGGGTAATCCGGTGACGGTGCTGTGGATGTCGATCGTCTCCGGGTATCTGGTGCGCGCCATTGGCTGGCGCGGCATGTTCATCGCCGAGGGCATCCCAGCGATCGTCTGGGGTTTCATCTGGCTTTATCTGGTGCAGGACGAGCCCGCACAGGCGCCTTGGTTGCCATCGCAAGAGAGGGAGGCGTTGGAGGCCAGGCTTCAGGCGGAGCAGCGGGCTCTGAAACCGGTGCGCGACTACCGCGAGGCGTTCCGCTCGCCGCTCGTGATCATGCTGTCGATCCAGTATCTGTGCTGGAGCGTGGGCGTGTACGGCTTCGTGATCTGGCTGCCCTCGATGCTGAAATCGGGCCGCACCATCGGCATCGTCGAGGTGGGGTGGTTGTCGGCCGCGCCCTATCTGCTCGCGACGCTGCTGATGATCCTTGCCTCGCACATCTCCGATCGTTCCGGGCGGCGCAAACCGTTGATCTGGCCGTTCCTGATCCTGGGCGCGCTGGCATTCGTGGGCTCGTACCTGATCGGACAGGCGAGCTTTTGGCCGGGGTTTGTGCTGCTCGTGATCGCCGGCGGGGCGATGTACGCGCCCTATGGGCCGTTCTTCGCCTGGATTCCCGAAACCTTGCCGCGCAACGTCGCGGGTGGCGCGATCGCGCTAATCAATAGCTGCGGCGCGCTCGGTTCGTTCGTTGGGTCGTACGCGGTCGGCTGGCTCAACGCGGCGACCGGCGGCCCGAGCCTCTCCTATCTCGCGATGGCTGGCGCCCTGCTGCTGAGCGGGCTGCTGACGCTGGCGGTGCGCGAGCGGGCATGATCGTGTTCGTGGACTTCGAGGCATCCTCGCTCGGGAAGGGCGGTTTCCCGATCGAGGTCGGCTGGGTATTCGAGACTGGCGAAGGGGAGAGCCACCTGATCCGGCCGGCGCCGGGCTGGGCCGAATGGGATGTGGACGCGGAGAAGATGCACGGCATCTCGCGTGACCAGCTGGAGCGCGACGGCGAGCCGCACGCGGCGGTGGCCAATCGTATGGTTGCGGTACTCGCGGGCCACGATCTTTATGCCAGCGCGCCGTCTTGGGACGGGCACTGGCTCTCCCTGCTGTTGCGTGCCGCCGGATTGCCTCGGCATTCCCTGCGGCTTCGCGACACTGACGAGGCGCACCAAGCGGCAGGCGCGAACGGTGATATCGTTGCGGCAGCAACGATGGCCATTGGCGGCAAACCACCACGGCACCGGGCGTTGGACGACGCAAGACAGGAGCTTGAGCTGTTCTTGAACATCCGGCGCCGCGCCAGTTCGTTCGACCCCTCCGCCAACCCCCTCCCGCAAGGGGGAGCTTAGCGCACTGCTCACCCTCCCCTTGCGGGGCTCGAGGGGGTTGGAGGAAGCGGTCGAAGCTATCTCGTGCCGCACATTGCCGCTTTGCGCCGGGATGCCGGTCTGCTCCCAGCACACCCGCGCCAGCGCCGCCACGCCCGCGCGGATTTCCTCCTTCGTGGGCAGCGCGAAACAGAGGCGTATATGCGAACTGGCGCGTTCCGGGTCGCACGCCCATTCAGGGCCGGGATTGAACGCAATCCCAGCATCGGCCGCCGGCTTGACCAGCCTGCGCACGTCCACAGCGTCCGGCAGCTTGAGCCAGAGAAATATCCCGCCGCGCGGATGCCATGTCTCCACGGAGGCGCCGAACTCCCGCTCCAGCGCGTCCTGCATGGTCGCCAGCTTCTCGTGCAAGCCCGCGCTCAGCTCCGTGACATGCGAGCCGAACTGTCGGCTGAAATACTCCGCGACGATCATCTGATCGAGCGCGCCGGTGCCGCTGTCGGATTTGCAGGCAATCATCCGGCTCAACATCGGCCATTGCGCCACCGCATAGCCGACGCGCAGCGCCGGGGCGAGCGATTTCGAGAACGAGCCGATATGCACCACCTGCGACGGATCGAGCGCGTAAAGCGCGGGCGGCGCGTCAACGCCGGACCAGAGCAGGTCAGCGTAGCACTCGTCCTCGAACACCGCCACGCCATGCTCCTTGGCCGAGGCGAGCAGCGCCTGCCGGCGTTCGAGCGGCAGGATCGAGCCGGTCGGGTTCTGGATGGTCGGAATCGTGTAGATGTATTTCGGCGTGACGCCCTTGCCCTTGAGGTCGTCCAGGATGGCGGCGAGCGCGTCGGGGCGGATGCCGTCCGCGTCCAACGGCATCCCGATCACGTTCACGCCGAACTTGTTCAGCTTGGTGATGGCGCCGGCATAGGAGAACTCCTCCAGCAGCACCGTGTCGCCCGGCTCCAGCAGCACGCGGTTGACGATGTCGATGCCCTGGCCGGAGCCGGTGGTGATCAGGATATCCTCGATGGTCGCGGCGATTCCGCGCCGCTCGGCCACCTTGCGGGCCACGAACTCTCGCAGCCCGACGAAGCCCTGCGGGCCTTGCGACAGGTTGTACATCGCGAGCTTGGCGCCCTCGCGCCGCAGCACGCTTGCCGTCGCCTCGATCAGCCCCTCGACCGGAATAAGCGTCGGGTCGTTGTGACCGCCGATGAAATTGAACCTGGGAAAGCCAGCCCAGCGCGGCGCCGGGTCCGGCAAGCTCTTGGCGAACAGCCGTTCCATCTGCGTCGGCATCGGCCTCTCCTTCAGAACTGGTAGCGCCGCAGCCCGCCATCTACCGGGATCACCGCGCCAGTAATGTAGCGCGCGAGCGGCGAGGCCAGGAACACGGCGAGCACGGCCAAGTCTTCGGGCTCGCCCCAGTACCCGCATCGGTATTTCCGTTTCCGCGAAGTGCTGGCGGTAGTCCTCGGGATAGTTGCGCCTGATCTGCTCGCTCATGATCCGCCCGGGCGGGATCGAATTCACCGTGATCCCATACTTCCCAACTTCGCGCGAGAGGCCCTTCGCCCAGGCGTGGACGGCGGCTTTCGCGGCGAAGGCGGCGTTCAGGCCCTCGGGCTCGCTCTTGCCGGTGATGTTGATGATCCGGCCCCATCGCCGCTCGATCATCTGTGGCAGCAGCGCGTGGGTGATCTGGCGCTGGCGGGTGAAGTTGAGCGTGATCGCCTCGGCCCACCGCTCCTCCGGGGCATCGACCGGCAGCGGACGGCTGCCGCCCGCGCAGTTCACCAGGACATCCACCGAGCCGAGCGCGCCCAGCGCCGCATCGCGCAGCCGCGGGGCGGAATCTTCGGCCAGGATGTCCTGCGCGATCGGTTCCGGTCGCGGGAAGCCGGCGGCGACGATCTCGGCCGCGAGCTGCTCCAGCAGCTCGGAGCGGCGCGCCACCACGGCCACCCGCACTCCCTCGGCCGCGAGCCCTTTGGCGATCGCCCGCCCGATCCCCATCGAGGCGCCAGTCACCAGCGCCTTCTTGTCCCGGAGTTGCAAATCCATTTTGCTGTCCGCGTCCTCCGTTCTTCAGGGACGCTAGGCGACCCCGGCTTGACCCGCAAGGAACCACCCGCGATGTCGATTTACGACCAGGATCTCGATCGCTGCGCGGCCAATTACGTGCCGCTGTCGCCGGTGTCGTTCCTCGTCCGTGCCGCCCGCATCTACCCGACGCGTATGGCGGTGATCCATGGACAGCGTCGTTACACCTATGCCGAGTTCCTGGAGCGATCCCGCCGCCTCGCCTCCGCGCTCGCCCGAGCCGGCATCCGCAAGGGCGACACGGTGGCGATCATCGCGCCCAACATCCCGGAGATGCTGGAGGCACACAACGCCGTGCCCATGCTGGGCGCGGTGCTCTGCCCGATCAACACCCGCCTCGATGCCGCTGCTATCGCCTTCATCCTGGAGCACGGCGAAGCGAAGGTGCTGCTGACCGACCGCGAGCTGAGCGCGACCGTTAAGCGGGCGCTGGCGCAGGTCGAGCGCCGGCCGCTCGTGGTCGATATCGACGACAAGCTCGTCACGGGGGGCGAGCTTGTCGGTGCGCAGGACTACGAGTCGTTCATCGCCGCGGGCGACCCGGGGCACAAGGTGCGCCTGCCGGACGACGAATGGCAGGCGATCACGCTCAACTACACCTCCGGGACCACCGGCAATCCGAAAGGCGTCGTGCTGCACCATCGCGGCGCCTATCTCAACGCCTGCGCCAATGCGCTCGCCTTCCAGCTCTCGCCGCGCAGCGTCTATCTATGGACGCTACCGATGTTCCATTGCGACGGCTGGACCTACACCTGGGCGGTGACGCTGGTGGGGGCCACGCATGTCTGCCTGCGGCGCGTCGAGGCGGCACCGATCTTCGCCGCGCTCGCCGAACACGGCGTGACGCATATGTGCGCCGCCCCGATCGTGCTCAGTATGCTGATCCACGCGCCCGTCCAGGCGCGCCGCGCCTCCGGGCAAACGGTGCAGATCGCTACGGGAGGCGCCGCGCCGCCCAGTACCGTGATCGCGCGCATGGAGGAGATGGGCTTCGCCGTGACCCACCTCTATGGTCTGACCGAAAGCTATGGCCCGTCCACCATCTGCCAATGGCAGCCGGGGCTTGACGAGATGCCGCTGGAGCAAAAGGCCGCATTCATGGCCCGCCAGGGCGTCAGCCATCCGTTGCTGGAGGAAGCCGCGGTGCTCGATCCCGGGAGCATGGTGCCGGTGCCGGCCAACGGCGAGGATATGGGCGAGCTGATGCTGCGCAGCAATACCGTGATGATGGGCTATCTGAAGAACCCGACCGCGACCGGCGAAGCCTTCGCCGGCGGCTGGTTCCATACCGGCGACCTCGCGGTATGCCACCCGGACAACTATGTCGAGATCAAGGACCGCGCCAAGGACATCATCATCTCGGGCGGCGAGAACATTAGCTCGCTGGAAGTCGAAGATGTGCTCTACAAACATCCCGACGTCATGGAAGCGGCGGTGGTCGCGCACCCGGACGAGAAATGGGGCGAGACACCGCACGCCTTCGTGGCGTTGAAGCCGGGCGCGGCCGGCGTGGTGGAGGCGGATATCGTCGCCTGGTGCCGGGCGACCCTCGCGCACTTCAAATGTCCGCGGCATGTCACCTTCGGCCCGCTGCCGAAGACCTCCACCGGAAAAATCCAGAAGTTCGAGCTGCGGGAGCGCGCGCGGGCGGGTTAAAGCGGTGCCGATCACGGTCACCGACAAGCTGGCGATCGCGGAGGGCGAACTCGAGGAGACGTTCATTCAAGCCTCGGGGCCCGGCGGTCAGAACGTCAACAAGGTCGCCAGCGCGGTGCAGCTCCGGTTCGATATCCGGCGCTCGCCGTCGTTGCCCGATGACGTGAAGGCGCGGCTGCTCCGCTTGGGCGGGCGGCGGATCACGAGCGACGGCGTGCTGGTGATCGCCGCGCGGCGCTTCCGCTCGCAGGAGCGCAACCGCGAGGACGCGGTTCAACGGCTCGTGGAGTTGGTGCGGCAGGCGGCCAAGCCGCCGGTTCCGCGCAGGCCGAGCAAGCCGTCCATGGCCGAGCGCCGGCGGAGGCTGAACGAGAAGGGTCATCGCGCCGTTACCAAAGCGTTGCGCAAACCTCCGCATGCGGACTAGCGATGGCGGTTGTCTTTACCGCCGACACGCATTTCGGCCACGCCGGCGCGCTTGGACTCTACCGGCGCCCCTTCGCCTCGGTGGCCGAGATGGACGAGGCGATGGTCGAGCGGTGGAACCAGGTGGTCGGGCCGGCCGACGTGATCTGGCATCTCGGCGACTTCGCGGTTCGCCAGCCACCGGCGCGGGTGCATGACCTGCTGCGCCGCCTGCACGGCCGCAAGCACTTGATCGCGGGCAACAACGACGGCCCTGGCACGATCGGCGATGACGGGTGGGACAGCGTGCAGCACTATGCCGAGATCACCGTCGATGGCGTGGCTCTCGTGCTCTGCCATTACGCGTTCCGGACCTGGCGCGGATTGGGCAAGGGCTGGCTGAACCTGCACGGCCACAGCCACGGCCGTCTCAAGCCGCAGGCGCGCCAAATAGATGTCGGGGTCGATATTTGGGATTTCCGCCCGATTGGGTTGGAGCAGTTGCGCAGAAATGTCGGGCAACGGAAGGGCAGGAAACCTGTCACGTTCGACCCCTCCCCCGGCCCCCTCCCGCAAAGGGAGGGGGACTAAAATGGTCCTGGACGTGGCGCGTGGGGATCAAAGGCCGGTCGCCCTGGTGGTCCTCTCAGGCGGCGGCTTCTTGTTCGAGACGAAATGCCTCCTGACGGGAATCGGAGGGGATTTCGACTTCATTTATCTCACGACCGAATTATGCGGCCGCTCGGGAATTTGCGAGACACCCGCGCGGCACAACATCTAGATCCATGCCGATATGGCAACCAACTTTCGACCTTGCCCTTGCTGCGGGTGGTGACACGGCTGCCGTCCTTGCCGGCCGGGATGTGGGTCATGATTCGGACGCCAAGACAGGCCATGACGTTCTGAAAGACCCAGCTGCGGGTGACCGGACCGTTGTCCATGTAGATTGCCTCGGGGATGCCCTGGAACGGCATCTCGTCTTCGGGCTTTGGTGTCATGGCGGCCGGCATTCATCGTCCAGTGTGACCGAAGTCACATCCAGCACCTGACGATCACTGCAAGTCTGGCGGCGCATCCAGGAGATGTCCGAGAAAACCAAGATTTGGAGTGGAGTTGACATGGCTTTCGTCTCGGTCCCACAGGGCGTTTTCGGCATTGTGCAGCCACAAAACGGTTAATTGCCACCGGGTTACGTCGATCCCGACAATCCGGCGATGACCTGGATACAGCCCATCATCAGCGGCAATACGTCAGAGCCGATGGCCGGACCGGGAACACCGCAACCGCCTGCGGGCGCGGGGGAGGATATTTGCTTTGCAACAATGGGGCTGGTCCGGCGTATTATCCAGTTCCAACCTTGCCGGAAGCCTTCGGCGACACAATCAGCAACGGAAATGAGTTTGCACCGAACGGTCAGTTGCTTGCCGGTCCGTTGACCGAATTGCCTGACGTTTTCCGCATCAACGGAGGCTATTACTACAACGATGGCAATGTGGGCGGGGTCGATGGCAAAGGGCTGAAAGCGCAACCCGGTGTGACCTATACCAATGGGCCTATTGCTACGAAGGCGTGTTGCTGCCCGGTCCAACGCCATCGGCGCCAACATCCGCTCCACCGCCAGCTTCAACGCCTCCGGCGGCTCCACCAGACCCGACAATCATCAAAGCCGTTGTCGGCAAGGCCCCGCCCCCGCAACTTCAGTTGCCAGACCCGACAACGATCGGGACAGTCTCGGACCAACTGCTGAACGCGGTTAATCTCAACATTCCTGCGCTTGGCCAGGCGATCGACACGGCTCTGGTTCCCGAAGAGACTCACATAGGGTCCAGCCCGGCGTTGTTGCCGCCGGCACGCCGGATCGAGCCTTCTTGGACGCCGGCGACATTGGCTACATTATTCGTTCGGCATCGGACAAAATGTCATTCGCGCAAGGCCCGGCGTTGGAGGCGCAGAATCTGTCCGGGTTTGCAGCAAACGCTAGTTCAGAATTCACCCTCGGCAACGAAGCCGATGGTCTCTCTTTTCTGGCGGGAATGGCAAATGGTGGCCCGTTCACGGGCGCTCGCGACGATGCCGAACTTGTTTCGTTCCCTACCAACTTGCAGTCGGGCAACGCCCCCTTGCAAGTCACGCTCAATGCCCTGAACACCGATGCCATCGTATTCTTGAACGACTATGGGGCCAATCTGCAAGGTGCCGGTGGCGCTTCCGTCGATCCAACAACTGCGTTGAATGCAACGATCGCGCACGCGCTGTCGAACTCTGGGTTGATGTAGGGGTCTACCAGCATCGTCGACACTTTTGCCTGTTGTTGAGCCCGGCCGAAGCCGCGCTTGCGCGACGCCTCGTCATTGGCGACACATTGCAACAGGCGGCGCGAACACGCGGTATCAGCGTCTCAACTGCACGGTTCTATCTAGAACGCCGGGTGGTTGGACCGGACGGGCGCAAACTGGCGTTTTTCCCACTTGACATGAATTAACTAGTTAGTCCATATCTTCATCCCAACGCGGCCAATCGCAGACGCAATTTTGCGTTAGAACACGATCTCGGCAGAAGATGAAGTGGCTGACCCAGTGGGCCAAACCATGCGGGCAGGCGAAGAGCCGGTCTCGGTCCAGCCAAGAGACGGAGCCCCAGCGTCCCCCATGCGGACGCGATGAATGATATCGGAGGAGACCCAAATGGCTGATCCCCTCGCTCCTGAGCCACACGGCACGCATCAGTCGAAGAAGGCGGCGGCAAGTGGCTGGATCGGCTCGGCGCTAGAGTACTACGACTTCTTCATCTACGCCACGGCGGCCGCCCTGGTCTTCCCGCAGATCTTCTTCCCGTCGGGGAATCCCACGGTCGCCATCGTGGCGTCGCTGGCGACCTACGGGGTCGGCTACATCGCTCGACCCATCGGCGCCTTTGTGCTCGGGCATTGGGGCGACACCCACGGGCGTAAGACAGTGCTGCTCGTGTGCATGTTCCTCATGGGTTTCTCGACGATGGCCGTCGGGGTTCTGCCAACGTATCAGCACGTCGGCGTGCTGGCTCCGACGCTTCTCGTCTTTGTCCGTCTCATCCAGGGATTCGCGGTGGCCGGGGAAATTTCCGGAGCCAGTTCAATGATTCTTGAGCACGCGCCGTTCGGCCGACGCGGCTACTACGCGAGCTTTAGTCTACAGGGCGTGCAGGCTGGCCAAATTCTCGCCGCGGCGGTCTTCCTGCCGCTCGCCACCTATCTGCCAAAGGCGGCGTTCAACGCTTGGGGCTGGCGAATTCCCTTCCTGCTCAGCCTGGTCGTCATCATCGCCGGTTACATCATTCGCCGCGAGGTCGAAGAAACTCCTGCCTTCGCCGAGGAGGGCGCGCATGGCGAGGTTCCGAAAGCGCCAATCATTCAAGCCTTCATGCTTAGCTGGGCGGACATGCTGCGGGTCGTCTGCATGGCCCTAATGAATGTCATCCCGGTGATCGCTACGATTTTTGGGGGCGCCTATGCGGTCCAGGCGGCGTACGGCATTCGTTTCAAAGCTGACGTCTACCTGTGGATTCCGGTCCTTGGCAATATCCTGGCGGTGCTCGTCATCCCTTATGTCGGCAACCTGTCGGACAAGATCGGTCGCCGGCCTCCGGTCATCATAGGGGCGCTCGTTTCGGGGCTGCTCTCGTTCGCCTATCTGTATGCTATCAGCATCAAGAGCGTGCCGCTGGCGATTGTCCTGTCGCTGCTCATGTGGGGGGTGGTCTACCAGGGCTATAACGCTATCTTCCCGAGCTTTTTCCCCGAGCTGTTCCAGACGCGCGTTCGGGTAACGGCGATGGCCATCGCCCAGAATATCGGGACCACCCTCACGGCCGTGCTTCCGGCGATCTTCGCAGCCGTGGCGCCGCCCGGCTCGAGGAACATTCCGCTCACGATCGGGGCCATCACCTTCGCGGTGACGATCGTCGCAGCGATCGCGGCCATGACTGCCCGGGAGACCTATCGGATTCACCTGAACGACCTTGGTCAACCAGACGCGGTTCCCGTTGACAAGCAGGATTACGACCGACTTCGGGAGCAGATCCTTGCCGGCGCAGGACTGGCCAAAATATGAGGTCGTTGATCGTGGTGCCCTACCTCGTGCGCCCCACAGAACAGATATACAGCGCCATCGGCCGAATATCCCGGCGATCCGCGTTAACCAGAAAATGCGGGGGAGTTCGAGCCCCGAGAGGAGACAGAAAGCATGAGCCAGTCAGCGCCTTTTCGGCCCTATGTCGCGGGCACGCAGCCGCCATATGACGCCCCGGCCTATGGCAGCACGCATAAGCGCCACCCATCGCAGCCGTTGTTGCGCATCCCGCACACGATGACCGAGATCACCGGCCCGCGCTTCACGCCCTCACGGTATCCGCCGCTGGCCGACCTCTCGCTTGTGGATGGGCGCAGCGCGTTGGGCGAGCGGATCGTGGTGCGCGGCCGCGTTTCGGACGAGGACGGCCGACCTGTACCCAACACCATGATCGAGCTTTGGCAGGCGAACGCCGCCGGGCGTTACAACCATGAGCGCGACCAGCACGACGCCCCGCTCGATCCCAATTTCAAAGGCGAGGGCCGGGTGTTCACCGACGGGCAGGGCTGGTACGAGCTCATCTCGATCAAGCCGGGCGCCTATCCCTGGCGCAACCATCACAATGCCTGGCGACCCAACCATATTCATTATTCGCTGTTCGGCCCCGGCTTCGCCACGCGGCTGGTGACGCAGATGTATTTTCCGGGCGATCCGTTATTGGAGCTCGACCCGGTGTTTCATGCCGTTCCGGACCAGGCCGCACGGAACCGGCTGATCGCGGCATTCGACCTGGAGACAACCCGACCTGAGTGGGCGCTGGGCTACCGGTTCGACATCGTGCTGCGCGGTCGCGGCGCCACGCCGTTCGAACAGGCGGAGCACCACTGACATGCCGATCGCAACCAGCAGCCAGACCATCGGACCCTATTGGCACATGATGGAGCACCCCGAATGGGCCAACCTCACCCGCTTCGGCGCCGAGGGTGAGAAGATAAGTCTGATCGGCACCGTTACGGACGGCGACGGCCTGCCGGTCTCCGACGCCGCGATCGAGATCTGGCAAGCCAGTCCGGAAGCCTCGGACGATTTCCCCGGTTACGGGCGTTGCGCGACCGACGTGGAGGGGAATTTTCGGTTTACCACCCTCAAGCCCGGCGCCATTCCAGGTCCGGGCAACGCCTCACAAGCACCGCATGTCGCGATCTTGCTGCTGGCGCGCGGCTTGCTGAAAGCCTTGGCTACACGCGCCTATTTCGACGGTGATCCGCACAACGAAACCGATCCAGTGCTGACCATGATCGAAGATCCGGCCCGGCGGGGCACGCTGCTTGCCCGCGACGTCGGCCCGCGCGAGGGTCTGCCCACGTGGCGTCTCGACATCCGCTTGCAGGGCGAGGACGAGACCGTGTTCATGGAGGTATGAGATGGCAGAACCGTGCATCATATCCGTCGCCATCACCGGCTCGGTGCCGCGCAAGAAGGACAATCCGGCGGTTCCCATCTCGGTCGCCGAGCAGGTGGAGAGCACGCACGAATCCTACGAGGCCGGCGCCGCCCTGGTTCACGTCCATGTCCGTGACGAGAACGAGAACCCGAGTTCGGACCCCGAGCGGTTCGCCAAGCTCCAGGTGGGCATCCGCAAGCACTGCCCGGACATCATCATCCAGTTTTCGACCGGCGGACGCGGCCGGGCGCTGGAGGCGCGCGGCAGCATGTTGTACCTCAAGCCTGACATGGCCTCGCTCGCCACGGGCTCGGTGAACTTCCCGACCATCGTTTATGAGAACCCGCCCGACTTCATCCGCAGCCTCGCGGCGACGATGCTGGGGAACGGGATCAAGCCGGAGATCGAGGTGTTCGATCTGGCAATGCTGTACAACACGGCGGATATGGTGGCGGCCGGGCAGCTTGCCCCGCCGCCGCATGTCCAGTTCGTGTTCGGCGTCAAGCACGCCTTACCGGCGCGCCGCGAGATCCTGGAGTTCGAGGTCGCGCAACTGCGCAAGCTGATGCCGGAAGCGACCTGGACCGCCGCCGGGATCGGGCGTCACCAGTTGGAGGTGAACCGCTGGGCATTGGAGCTGGGCGGGCATTGCCGCACCGGGCTGGAGGACAACGTCCGGTGGGACAAGGCGACCTTGGCCAAGAGCAACGCCCAACTCGTCGGGCGGGTGGCGGAATTGTGCGGCGAGTACGGACGACCCGTGGCTACGGCCCTGCAGGCGCGCGAACTGCTGCGGCTCGCGCCGGCCGGCTGAGGCGGTGGGGCAGGTGGTCAGCGCCGGCGCGACATCCGGGCACGATATCGTCGTGGTCGGCGGCGGGGCGGCCGGACTCGAACTGGCGACGCAGCTCGGCGACCGGCTCGGCAAGCAGGGCAGGGCGCGCATAACCCTGATCGAGCGGTCGCGGACGCATCTGTGGAAGCCGCTGCTGCACGCGGTCGCGGCTGGCAGCATGGATCCGGTCGGGCATGAACTCGATTATCTCGCCCAGGCGCACTGGCACCATTTCCGCTACCGGTTGGGCGAGATGATCGGCCTGGATCGGCGCGCGAAGGAAGTGCGTCTGGCCGCCGTCCACGACCTCGAAGGCCGTGAGATCACGCCGCCTTCCGCCGTCCGCTACGATACGCTGGTGATCGCCGTGGGCAGCGTGATCAACGATTTCGGCACGCCAGGCGCGGCCCAATACGCGGTGCCGCTGGACACGCTGGAGCAAGCGGCGCGGTTCAATCGCCGTCTGGTAAATGGCTTCATCCGCGCGCACACGCAGGAGGCGCCGGTGCGGCCCGGTCAGTTGCACGTCGCGATCATCGGCGCCGGCGCCACCGGCACCGAGCTGGCCGCCGAGCTGCATCGAACGGTGCGTCAGGTCGTGGCCTATGGGCTCGACCGGATCGACGCGGAGCGGGACATCCGCATCGTCTTGATCGAAGCCGCCAAGCGCATCCTGCCGGCGCTGCCGGAACGGATAGCGGAGGCGACGGAGCGGTTGCTTCACGAGCTTGGGGTGGAAGTCCGCACCAATGCGCGGGTCAGCGAGGTGCGATCGGACGGCGTATGCCTGGCGAGCGGCGAGTTTTTGCCCGCCGAGCTGGTCGTGTGGGCGGCGGGAGTGAAGGCGCCCGAGTTCCTGCACGACCTGGACGGGCTGGAGGCGACGCGGACCAATCAGTTGGTGGTAACGCCGACGCTGCAAACCACGCGCGATCCCGACGTCTTCGCGATCGGCGACTGCGCGGCTTGTCCGCGTGCGGGGCATCCCGATCCGGTTCCGCCGCGCGCCCAGGCCGCGCATCAGCAGGCCGCCCACCTGGCGCGGCAGTTGCCTCGCCGGCTGGAGGGCAAGCCGATCACGCCCTTCCGGTATCGCGATTTCGGCTCGCTGGTCTCGCTCGGGGATTACAGCACGGTCGGCAGTTTGATGGGGTTCCTGCTCGGCAAGAGCTTTTTCATCGAGGGCTTGTTCGCTCGGTTGATGTACCGTTCGCTCTACAAGATGCACGAACGGGCGCTGCACGGGACCGCGAAGACTTTGCTCGGGTCGCTGTCGCGCGGGTTGTCGAGCCGGACCGAGCCGCAGGTGAAGCTGCATTAGTTTCACCGGAATTAGGACCATCACCATGCCCGACCTTTCCCGGCTGCCGAAATCGATCGCCACCGTCTCGCTTTCGGGCACCTTGCCGGAGAAGCTGGAGGCGGCGGCTTCGATCGGCTTCGATGGCGTCGAGGTGTTCGAGAACGACCTGCTGACCTATGACGGCTCGCCGGACGACGTGCGCCGCATCGCGCAGGGTCTGGGGCTGGCGATCACGCTGTTCCAGCCATTCCGCGATTTCGAGGCGATGCCGGAGCCGCAGCGCACGCGTAGCTTGGACCGCGCCGAGCGCAAGTTCGACGTCATGGAGGCGCTCGGCACTGACCTGCTGTTGGTATGCAGCAACGTGCAGCCCACGGCGATCGGCGACGACGCACGCGCTGCCGCCGATCTGGCGGAAATGGCCGGACGCGCCGCGCGGCGCGGGCTGCGCGTGGGCTACGAGGCGCTGTGCTGGGGCCGGCATGTCCGGCGTTGGGGTCATGCCTGGAAGCTTGTGCAAGCGGCGAATCATCCCGCGCTCGGGCTGATCGTGGATAGCTTCCATACCCTGGCGCTCGGCGACGAGTTCGCCGGGATCGCACGGGTTCCGGCCGAGAAGCTGTTTTTCGTGCAGCTCGCAGACGCGCCGAAATTGTCCATCGACGTGCTGTCCTGGAGCCGTCATTACCGTAACTTTCCCGGCCAGGGCGCGTTCGATGTCGGCGGGTTCCTGCGCGCGGTGCTGGCCAGCGGTTATCGCGGGCCGCTCAGCCTGGAGGTGTTCAACGACGACTTCCGCGCCGCCCCGGCGCGGCTGACCGCGCGCGACGGGCTGCGCTCGCTGATTCTGGCCGAAGCGGAGGCCGGCTTCTCCTCGCTGCCGCCGGCGCCCGTGTTCGATGGTTTCGAGTTCCTGGAGTTCGCCGTCGATGTTGCCAGCGGGGACGCGCTGGCGGCGTTCCTGGAAGAGCTCGGCTTCCGCCATGCCGGGGTGCATCGCTCCAAGGCGGTGCGGCTTTATCGCCAGGGGCGGGTCAATCTGGTGCTGAACGCCGAGCAGGACAGTGCCGCCGCGGAGCATTTCCACCTGCACGGGCCATCGGTGTGCGCGATGGCGCTGAGGGTGGACGATGCCGGACGCGCCTTGGCGCGCGCGCGGGCACTGCTCTGCCCTGAATGGCAGGAAAGGGTCGGGGCAGGCGAGCGGCGCATCCCCGCCGTGCGCGCGCCGGACGGCACGCTGGTCTATCTGGTGCAGCCGGACGGCCCGGGGCGCAGCATCTGGGAGGACGATTTCGACCTCATTCCCGCTCCGCAGGGAGCAGACGAGGCCATCGTCGCCATCGACCATGTCGCACAGGCGCTGCCGGCGGGGCGGATGGACAGTTTCGTGCTGTTCTATCGGGCGGTGTTCGGGTTGGAGCCCGAACAGCTCTGGGAGCTGCCCGATCCGTACGGGCTGATCCGCAGCCGGGCCGTGAGCAGCCCGGATGGCAGCGTGCGTCTGCCGCTCAACATCTCCGAGAGCCGCGCGACGGCGACCGGGCGATTTGTTTCGGCCTATGCCGGAGCCGGGGTTCATCATGTTGCTTTCGCAACGGCAGACATCGCGGGCGCGATCGGGCGGATGCGCGACCGGGGCGCCGCGACCTTGCCGATCCCGGCCAACTACTACGACGACGTGGCGGCGCGATGGGGGCTGGACGATGCGGCGTTGGACGAGTTGCGGCGCCTCGACTTGCTATACGATCGCGACGAGCACGGGGAGTTCCGCCATGCCTACACCGATGCGTTCGAGGACCGGTTCTTCTTCGAGCTGGTCGAGCGTCGTGGTTACCAGGGATTCGGCGCCGCCAACGCGGGCGTGCGGATGGCGGCCCAGGCGCAGCGGCGGAGCATTGATCCGCGCATTCTCTGAGGGCGGCGTCAGGCGAGCGGACTTGGGTTAGAGCCGAGTGGCTTGCTGCCGGCGCGCCGGGTTCCCGATGACAATCTCGCCCGCAGCGACATCCCGTGTGACCACGCTGCCCGCGCCGATCACTGCTTCATCCCCAATCGAAATGCCCGGCAGGATGATAGCTCCGCCGCCAATCCAGGCATATCGCCCGAGGCAGACTGGCCGGCCGAATTCAAGCCCCTGGCGTCTCTGAGCCGGATCGCGGGGATGATCCGCGGTGTAGATTTGAACGGAGGGGCCGATCTGCGTGCCTTCGCCGATTTCGACCGTTACCACGTCCAGAATGACGCAATTGAAGTTGAGGAACACTCCGGCGCCAAGGCTGATATTGAAGCCGTAGTCGCAGTGAAAAGGTGGACGGATAACCGCACCATCGCCAATGGAGGCAAGGCGCTCGGCCAGGAGCGCGCGCTGGCTGGCGGGTGAGACGGCAAGGGCCGCGTTGTAGCGGGCTAGCCAAGCCGCCGTGGCCGCCAGGTCCGCTTGGATGTCACGCGCATTCGGCTGATAGAGCCTACCCGCCAGCATCTTCTCTTTTTCAGTCAGGCTCACGTGCAACCCCCCTTGGTAAGTGCCACCTATCACAGCGCCTTGCGCAGCGTCAGATTGATCCGGCAGCTTCCGGTCAGCGGATGTGCGCCGTCTGCAAGCGGCTCGACGCCGTGGAATGCCAGCCGCGCCGGGCCGCCCCAGACGACGATGTCGCCGCTCTCCAGCCGGATGCGGCGCGGGCGGTCGTTGCGGCGGGAACCACCGAACAGGAATGTCGCCGGTAGGCCGAGCGAAACCGACACGATCGGCGCGGCGAAGTCGCGCTCGTTCCTGTCCTGGTGCAGCGACAGCCGGGCGCCCGGCTCGTAGCGGTTGATCAGGCACGCATCGGGCACGAACCCGGCGAACCCGGCGGCGGCGGCGGCGCGCGTAGCGAGGCGCAGGAATTCAATGGGCATCGGCGGCCACGGGCGCCGCGTGGTCGGGTCGATCGGGTCGTAGCGGTAGCCGCCGCGATCCGTGACCCAGCCGGCGCGGCCGCAATTGGTCATCGCCACCGACATCCGCCAGCCGCCGGGCGTGACCATGTGACGGAACGGGGCCGCCGCGAGCACAAGCTGAAGCGCGGCCAGCAACGAAGCCGCCTCGGGTTCGGCGAACCGCCGCAGCAGCGTCGCGCCCTCGGCCAGCGGTTCTGCGCTGGCCGAGGGCGGGCCGGCGAGCAGGTCGTCCATGCCGGCGGCATCGATCGGGCTCATTTGGCGTCGTGGAAGATGATCCCGAGCGTGTGCCGATGCCCGGAGCGCAGCCGGCTGACGCCGTGGCGCATGGTGACGCGATAGAACCCGCGCGTGCCTTGCACCGGGCGGTGATGGACGGGGAAGATCACGCCGTCGCCCTGGCCGAGCGGCACGACCTCGGCGCGCGATTGCATCCGTGGGCGCTGCTCGGTCAGCACGAACTCGCCGCCGGTGAAGTCTTCCGGTGTCGAGAGCAGGAAGGCGGCTTGCAGCGGGAAGACGTGCTCGCCGTAAAGATCCTGATGCAAGCAGTTGTAGTCCCCAGTGCCATATTGCAGCAGCAGCGGGGTTGGCTTGGTCTGGCCGGCGCGGTGGCAGCGGTCGAGGAAGGCCGCGTGATCGTCGGGATAGCGCGGTTCGTCGCCCAGAGTTTGGTTCCAGCGATTGGCGATGCGGGCCAGGCCTGGATAGAGCGCGGCGCGCAGGTCGGCGACCGCCTCCGGCAGCGGATAGGCGAAGTATTTGTATTCGCCGCGCCCGAAGCCGTGCCGTGCCATCACGATCCGGCTGCGGAACCGCTCGTCCGCCGGGTAGGTCGCGGCGAGCGACCGGCACTCCTCGGGCGAGAGGATCGCATTGATGACCGCGCAGCCATGCGCATCAAGGCTGGCCGCGATGGCTGGCCAATCGAGCCCCGCGATACGCTCAGGCGTCGAAAGCGCGGTCGCGAGGCTCATGCGGGGCTTTGTCGCGCCAGTCATCTTGATCCTTTCAGGCTTCGCGCCGATCGGCTTGCTTCCGCCGATATGGTGCAGACGACGCCCGCAGACACTCCGGTCCTTGCTCTTGGATCAAGCGCGAGAAGACCTCACATCCGCGCCGGCGCTGTCAGGCTCACCGTGACGTTCTTGCGTTGCGTGAAGCTGTCGAGCATTCCCTCCAGCGAGAACTCCCGCCCGATGCCGCTCTGCTTGTAGCCGCCATAGGAGTGGCCGGGGGTCTGACCCAGACCTTGGTTCACCTGCACCCAGCCGGACTCGATCGCGTGCGCGGTGCGCAGGCCGGTGGTGATGTCGTGGGTCCAGACATAGGCGGCCAGGCCGTAATGGCTATCGTTGGCCATGCGGATCGCCTCGGCCTCGTCATCCCACGGGATCGCCACCAAGACCGGGCCGAAGATCTCCTCGCGCGCCAACCGCCAGTCGTTCGAGGCGTCGGCGAACACTGTCGGGATGGCGAAATAGCCCCGTGCGAGCGGCCCTTCCGCCGGCGGCAACCCGCCGAACACGGCGCGCGCATCCTCGCGCGCGAGCCCCTCCTCGATATAGCCGCACACCTTCCGGAACTGCTTCTCGTTGACGATCGCGCCCATATCGGTGGCTTCGTCCAGCGGGTCGCCGATCTTGAGCGCCTTGGCCTTGGCTTCCAACGCAGCCAAGAACGGATCGAAGATTTTCCTGTGCAGGAACAGCCGCGAGCCCGCGGTGCAGGATTGGCTCTGCCGGGTGAAGCGCATCGCCGCCATGATGCCCTCCACCACCCAGTCCTCGGTCCCGACATCGGGATAAACAATCGACGGGCTCTTGCCGCCGAGTTCCAGCGATACCGGCACGATCCTCTCTGCCGCCGCGCGCATCACCAGCTTGCCCACTTCGGTCGAGCCGGTGAAAGAAAGCTTGCGGACCGTCGGATGCTGGGCGAGCGGCGCGCCGCACTCCTCGCCGAGCCCGGTGAGCATGTTCAGCACGCCCGGTGGCAAATGCTCCTGGCAAACCCCGGCCAGCATCAGCACCCCGAGCGCCGCGTCCTGGGCCGCCTTCATGACCATCGTGTTGCCGGCGCAGAGCGCGGCGGCGATCTTGAGGGCGGCGAGCAGCACCGGCGCGTTCCAGGGGATGATCGCGCCCACGACCCCGAGCGGCTCGCGGCGGGTGTAGCTCAGCACATGCTCGCCGAGCGGTATGGTCTCGCCCTTCAGCTCGCCGCCCAAACCGCCGAAATAGCGGAAGATGTCGGCTGCGCTCTTGGCCTCCGGCCGGGCCTGCGTGCGCAGCGCGTTGCCGGTCTCGCGCGCGATCGTGCGCGCCATCTCCTCGGTCCGCGCTTCCAGCGCATCGGCGATCTTGAGCAGCCGCCGCCCGCGCTCGCGCGGCACCACGCGGCTCCAAGCCGGGAACGCCTTGGCCGCGGCGGCGACGGCGCGGTCCATGTCGGGGGCGCGCCCGCGCTGGATCTCGGCGAAGACTTCGCGATTGGCCGGGTTCTGCACCGGCAGCGTCTCTCCCGACGCGCTGTCCACCCACTCCCCGCCGACCAGCATCTTGGCCCGATTCAGGCCGGTTTCCCGCACGCGGCGCTGCTCGATCGTGTCCATGATCTCCTCCTGAGTTCGGCGAGCTAATGCGCTTAATTATAGGGCGCACGATCGTCTGTATCACCCCGGGCACCGGCTCCCACGCTGACGTTCCTGTTCGCGACTGAACTCTCCCGGGCTGGCCTGGTTAAACGAGTGGCATGTGAGGCACGGATAGCTCCAATGGATCATCAAAGTCGCCGAGACCTGTTTCGCGCCACCGGCGCAGCCGGATTAGGGCTCGTGGCCAGTCGGGCGCTTCCATCCACTCCGGCAGCGGCCCAGCCGTCCGAGGTGATGGCCGCCGTACAGCCGCAGCCAAGCCCGCCCCGTATCGCCGGTGATCGGACCACGGCCGATATCATCATCGAGACGCTGATCGCCTGGGGCGTACCCGTTATCTTCGGGATCGTGGGTGACGGCATCGGGCCGCTGATCGAGGCCATCAGCGTACGGCAGGACAAGATCCGCTATATCGGCGTACGGCACGAGGAGGCGGCGGCCTTCATGGCCTGCGGTTACGCCAAGCATACGGGGCGGCTTGGCGCCTGCATCGCCACCACGGGACCCGGCGCCATCCACCTGCTGAACGGCCTCTACGACGCGAAAATGGACAGCGCGCCCGTCATCGCGATCACCGGCCTCACGTTCCACGACCTGATCGACACGCGCTTCATGCAGGATGTGAACACCGTCGAGTTGATGAAGGGAGTCGCACTCTATAACACAGCCGTTACCAGTCCCGGTCACGCGTTGGTGGTGGCCGACATTGCCTGCCGGTCCGCCTTGAGCGGTCGCGGCGTCGCCCATATTACCGTCCCAAAAGATGTGCAGGCGATGAAACTGTCAGCGGACACGCCGTCGATGGAGTATCACGGCCTGCGCACCTCCTCGTCCTGGCTGCCGAACATCGCCGTACCGGGTGGGGATCAGCTGCGGCAGGCATCGGAGCTGCTGAATTCCGGCCAGAGGGTCGCTGTGCTGGTTGGGCAGGGTGCGCTTGCGGCCCGCGACGAGGTTACGCAGGTCGCCGATCGGCTGGGGGCTCCGGTCGCCAAGGCGCTTCTTGGCAAGGCGGTGTTGCCCGATGACAGCCCTTATACCACGGGGGGCATCGGGCATCTGGGTACAGTGCCGTCCGAACAAGCGATGCGCGAATGCGACACGGTCCTGATCCTCGGCTCGACCATGCCATGGATCAACTTTTACCCGAAGCCGGGTCAGGCGCGGGGCGTGCAGGTCGACATCAACCCCGACCGGATTGGCCTGCGCTATCCCGTCGAGATCGGACTGGTCGGGGACGTGAAGGCTACCTTGCAGGCGCTGTTGCCGATACTGCGGCATAAACAGGACCGGAGCTTTCTCGCGACTGCGCAGTCGCGCATGAGCGACTGGAACAGCCTGCTTCGGCGCGTTGTCGCGTCCGAACGCACGCCCATGCGCCCTCAGATGGCGATCGCGGCACTGTCCGAGGCGCTGGCGCCCGATGCCGTGATTTCGCTCGACTGCGGTGCCAACACCCATTTCGCCGCGCGCTGCCTGATGCTGAGGGAAGGCCAACGCCTGACTGGCACGGGGCTTTTGGCCACGATGGCGCCGGGGCTGCCCTATGCGATCGCGGCAGCGCTGGCCTATCCCGGCCGCCAATCGGTGGCCATCGTCGGCGACGGCGGCTTTGCGATGCTGATGGCGGAGCTGACCACTGCGGCGCGGCTAAACCTGCCGGTGAAGGTGATGATCCTAAAGAATAACAGCCTTGCGGAGGTGCGATTCGAGCAGACCGATCTCGGCTACAAGCCATTCGGAATCGAGCTGGGACCGATCGATTTTGTCGCCTTCGCGAAGGCCTGCGGTGCCGCCGGCTTTCATGCCGGGACATCGTCCGAGCTGCGACCGGCGATTGACGCGGCTTTGCGTGGCCCCGGTCCCGCCGTCATCGAGGTGGTTGTCGACCCTGAAGAGCCTCCCGCCATGCCGGACAAGCTCAAGGCGTGATCAACCGGGCGCTACTCAGGAGATTGCTCATGATCTCGTCGCCACCGCCGCGCTTTCTCGGTCCGAAGGCCCATTGGGGCTAAAAACCGTGCTCCGTAATGGCGGACTTGACCCCTGGGCCGACCGTCGGAGTTACCCTTGATACTTCTCCACCACGCTCGCAGGTCGCGATGCGGCGTCGTCCGGGTCGCGGCCGAATTCGCGCAGGGCGCGGCGCTGTCGCAGCAAATCCCAGCACTGGTCCAGCGCGACATTGATGTTCGACAGCCGGTCCCGGTCGGCATCGGAGGGAGCAGCTTGTGCGTAGATGCGCTCCTCCTCGGCGACCAGGCGCTGAATGTGGTCGAGCACCGCCTGGTCGGTGGTTTGGTCTGCCATGATGACGCTCCTGGTTCCTGTGCTACAGCATCGGCAGCGCGCGCGGGCGCGAACCTCGCGGGAAGGCGGCTTCGATGCGCTCAAGCTCGGCCGGAGAGAGCACGAGCCCACCAGCTCCCGCGTTCTCCTCGACGTGGGCAACGCTGGATGCCTTGGGAATGGCAAACAGCGACGGCTGGCGCGTGAGGAAGGCGAGCGCCACCTGGCGTAGCGTCGCGCCACGCGCGGCGGCGATATCGGCAAGCACGCGGCCGCCTTCGGTCCGCGCGCCGGGGAAGCGGTTATGGCCGAACGGGCTGTACGCGGTGACGGCGACGCCGTGGCGCTCGCACCACGGGATCACGCGGTGCTCGATGGCGCGCTCCTGCAAATGATACAGCACCTGGTTGCAGGCGGGCCGACTCGCGGCCTGGATCGCCCAAACCTCGTCGAGATCGTCGGCATCGAAGTTGCTCACGCCCCAGGCGAGGATCTTCCCCGCGCTGCGTAGCTGCTCGAAGGCGGCCACCGTCTCTTCCAAGGGATGGGCGCCGCGCCAGTGCAGCAAGTAACAATCCAGGCGGTCGGTCCCGAGCCGGGTGAGCGACCGCTCGCAGGCCGCCTGCGTGCCCGCCAGAGAGGCGTTCTGGGGAAGCACTTTCGAGACCAGGAACACCTCGTCGCGCCGCCCGGCGATGACTTCGCCGATCACCTCCTCAGAGGCGCCTGCGCCGTACATCTCCGCGGTGTCGATATGGGTCGCGCCGAGATCGAGACCGCGCCGCAAGGCGGCGATCGCGGCGGGCCGGTCGGCCTCCTCGATGTACCAGGCGCCCTGGCCGATCACGGAAACGTCCCGCTTGGTGGAACCGAATGGACGCTGTTGCATGCGCAACCTCCGCTTATGGATTACACCGAAGGGGCCGGCGGTGCTGGCCGCTCCGCGCGGTCAGTCGGCACGACCTGGAGCTGGCGCAGCCCCGAGCCGCGCACTACCTCGACGGTGATGGACCGGCCGATCCGATCGGCATTGAGCATCCGGATGACGTCGTCCACGCCGGTGACGCGCGATCCGTCGAAGGCCACGATGATGTCGCCGGCGACGAGGCCGGCACCGGCGGCGGGGCCGGACGGATCGAGCGAGGCGATGAGCGCGCCCGACGCCTGTTCCAGTCCCGCCGCGTAGGCGATGCGCCGGGCGAGCCGCGCGGTCTGCGCCGCGATGCCGATCGAGCCGCGACGGACGCGGCCATGCGCGAGCAGTTCGCTCAGCACGAACTGGGCGGTGTTGCTGGCGACCGCGAAGCACAGACCTTGCGTGCCCTGGATGACGGCCGTGTTGATGCCGACGACCTCGCCGTTGGAGGCCACCAGCGGGCCGCCGGAATTACCAGGATTGAGCGCGGCATCGGTCTGGACGATGTCCTCGATCAGCCGCCCGGTGCGCGCCCGCAGCGTCCGCCCGAGCGCCGAGACGATGCCCGCCGTCGCGCTGGATTCGAAGCCGAGCGGGTTGCCGATCGCGACCACGAGCTGGCCGCGCCGCAGCCGCTTCGAATCGCCGAGCCGCGCCGCGATCAGCGAGGTCCGGCTGTCCGCGCGCAGCACGGCGATATCACTATCGGGATCGCCGCCAAGGAGTTCGGCTTCGAGCGTGCGCCCGTCTGGGGTGGCGACGCGGACCCGGCGCGCGCCGTCGATGACGTGGAAGTTGGTCAGGATCAGGCCGTCGGGCGTGATCACGACCCCGGAGCCGATGCCGCCTCGGCCGCCGCGCTGGTCCGCGCGCTGCGTCTCGACCCGCACGACCGATGGGCCGACCTGCTCGATCACGCCTGATACCGAGCGGGAATAGGCATCGAGGAGGGCGGCATCGGCATCCGCGTGGTCAGGCCCCGAGAATTGGTCTCGCACCTGATCGGAGTCGTCGAGGACGAACTGGGTGGGGGAATCGAACATGGCGGCCGCCATATGGGGACGCCCCACTGTCTCGCCAAATGGCAAGCACGCACCAGACGGCCTCGCCCATTGACGGAACCCCCTATAGCCGTCCCTCATCGTCTCCTGGCTCAGCGGTTGGAACCAGGACACGGAGGGGACAATTGGCCAAGATGCGAGCGACCGAAGCGGCGGTCCATGTCCTGGAGCGCGAGGGCGTGACCATGACGTTCGGGGTGCCAGGGGCCGCGATCAACCCGATCTACGCGGCGATCCGCCCGCGCAACGCCATCCAGCATGTCCTCGCCCGCCATGTGGAGGGCGCGGCGCACATGGCCGAGGGCTATACCCGCGCGCGGGCCGGCAATATCGGCGTCTGCATCGGCACCTCCGGCCCCGCCGGAACCGACATGATCACCGGCCTCTATTCCGCCTGGGCGGATTCCATCCCGATCTTGTGCGTCACCGGCCAGGCGCCGCGTTCGCGTCTGTACAAGGAAGACTTCCAGGCGGTCGATATCGAGAGCATCGCCAAGCCGGTCGCGAAATGGGCGGTGACGGTGCGCGAGCCGGGGCTGGTGCCGAGGGTGTTCCAGCAGGCGTTCCACCTCATGCGCTCGGGCCGGCCCGGGCCGGTGCTGATCGACCTGCCGTTCGACGTGCAGATGGGCGAGATCGAGTTCGACCCCGACATCTACGAGCCGCTACCGGTGTATAAGCCGCGCGCCACGCCGGCGCAGATCGACAAGGCGCTGTCGATGCTGAACGAGGCGGAGCGGCCGTTGATCGTGGCTGGAGGAGGCATCATCAACGCCGATGCCTCCGACCTGCTGGTGCAGTTCGCCGAGCTGACCGGCGTGCCCGTGATCCCGACCCTGATGGGCTGGGGCACGATCCCGGACGACCATCCGCTGATGGCGGGCATGGTCGGGTTGCAGACCAGCCATCGTTACGGCAACGCGACCTTGCTCGCCTCCGACTTCGTCATGGGCATCGGCAACCGCTGGGCCAACCGCCACACCGGGTCGGTCGAGGTCTATACCAGCGGGCGCACATTCGTTCACATCGACATCGAGCCGACCCAGATCGGGCGAGTATTCAACCCCGATTGCGGCATCGTCTCCGACGCCAAGGCGGCGCTGGAGCTGCTGATACAGCAGGCGGGCGAGCGTAAGCGCAAGGGCGTGTTGCGCAACCGCTCCAAATGGCCGGCCGAGTGCCGCGAGCGCAAGCGCATCATGCTCCGGCGCACCGATTTCGACGACGTGCCGCTGAAACCGCAGCGCGTGTACCAGGAGATGAACCAGGCGTTCGGCCGCGACACCTGCTACGTGACCACGATCGGACTGTCGCAGATCGCGGGCGCGCAGTTCCTCAACGTCTATCACCCGCGCAACTGGATCAATTGCGGCCAGGCCGGGCCGCTCGGCTGGACCATACCGGCCGCCCTCGGGGTGCGCGCGGCCGATCCCGACCGGCCGATCGTGGCGCTATCGGGAGACTATGATTTCCAGTTCATGATCGAGGAGCTGGCGGTCGGGGCGCAGTTCAACCTGCCCTATATCCATGTGCTGGTGAACAACTCCTATCTCGGTCTGATCCGCCAGGCCCAGCGCGGCTTCGCGATGGATTACTGCGTGCAGCTCGCGTTCGAGAACATCAACGCCCCGGAGCTGCACGGCTACGGCGTCGATCACGTGAAGGTCGCCGAGGGTTTGGGCTGCAAGGCGATCCGCGTCACGCGGCCAGACGACATCCAGCCGGCGATCGCGCAAGCGAAAGCCTGGATGGCGGAGCACCGGGTGCCGGTGGTGGTCGAGATGATCCTGGAGCGGGTGACGAATGTCGCGATGGGGACCGAAATCGACAACGTGACCGAATTCGAGGACACCATCGACCTGCCGAGCAAGTTCGCGCTCGCGCCGGACTACGCCGAATGGGCGGACGTGACGGCGTGAGGGATAGTTCTGTCTACCACTAAGGAGATCGCCGGATGAGCAACATCGGTTTCATCGGCCTCGGCATCATGGGCCGCCCGATGGCGCAGCACCTGATCGAGCACGGCCACAAGCTGTTCCTCTACGATATCGGCCCGCTGCCGCAGCCGTTGCTGGATGCGGGCGGTCAAGCCTGCGAGTCGAGCGAGGATGTCGCGCGGCGCTCGGAGATCGTGATTACAATGGTGCCGGACACGCCGCATGTGGACGCGGCGCTGTTCGGCCCCAAGGGCGTCGCCGCGGGGCTTTCTCCCGGCAAGATCGTGGTGGACATGAGTTCGATCTCGCCGATCGCGACCAAGGAGTTCGCGCGCAAGATCAACGGGCTCGGCTGCGACTACCTGGATGCGCCGGTCTCCGGCGGCGAGGTCGGCGCCAAGCAGGCGAGCCTCACGATCATGGTGGGCGGGCCGGAGCGGGCGTTCGAGAAGGTCAAGCCGCTGTTCGACCTGATGGGCAAGAACATCACTTTGGTCGGCGGCAACGGCGATGGCCAGACCACCAAGGTCGCCAACCAGATCATCGTCGCGCTGACCATAGAGGCGGTGGCCGAGGCGCTGCTGTTCGCCTCCAAGGCCGGCGCCGACCCGGCCAAGGTGCGCTCGGCGCTGATGGGCGGGTTCGCTTCGTCGCGTATCCTGGAATTGCATGGCGAGCGGATGATCAAGCGCCAATTCGATCCGGGCTTCCGCATCGAATTGCACCAGAAAGACCTGAACCTCGCCCTGCAAGGCGCGCGTGCGCTGGGGATCGCATTGCCCAACACGGCGAACACGCAGCAATTGTTCAACATGGCGGAGGCACATGGGGGGAAGGCGTGGGATCATTCGGGGGTCGTGCGGGTGCTGGAGATCATGGCCGGAGGGCATGAGATCTCGCGCAAGGGGCAGAAGGGGGAGTTGCTGGATTAAATCCTTTGTTTACCGTCATGCCCGGGCTCCTCCGTCATACGCGGGCTTAATCTGCGTATCCAGCGCAACGACCATGCGATTCGGACCCTGCGTTGGGTGACCGGATCAAGTCCGGCCATGACTGTCAACGGGTAGGGCAGGGGAGAGTGCGATGAAGATGCCAGCAGCCGATGAAGGGGTGCTCGGCCGGCGCGAGGAGATCATCGCGGCGCTCAGGCAGATCGTCCCCGGCGAGGGGGTGATCACAACCGAAACCGAGCGCCGCGCCTATGAAAGCGACGGCCTGACGGCATACCGCCAATTGCCGATGATGGTGGTGCTGCCGTCCACCGTGTCGCAAGTCTCCGAGGTTCTGCGTTACTGCAACCAGCAGAACGTTAAAGTGGTGCCGCGCGGCGCCGGCACCTCACTCTCGGGCGGCGCGCTGCCGCTGGAAGACGGCGTGCTGCTTGGTCTCGGTAAGTTCAACCGCATCCTGGAGGTCGACGTGCCGAACCGCTGCGCCGTGGTGCAGCCGGGCGTGACCAATCTCGGCATCACCAACGCCGTCCAGCATCTCGGGCTCTACTACGCGCCCGACCCCTCCAGCCAGATCGCCTGCACCATCGGCGGCAATGTCGCGGAGAACTCGGGCGGGGTGCATTGCCTGAAATACGGGCTCACCACCAACAACGTGCTCGGGATCGAGATGGTGCTGATGGACGGCGAGGTCGTGCGCTTGGGCGGCAAGCATCTCGATGCGTCGGGCTACGACCTGCTGGGTGTGATGACCGGCTCGGAAGGGCTGCTGGGCGTGGTGACGGAAGTAACCGTGCGGCTGCTGCGCAAGAGCCCGACCGCGCGCGCCATCCTGTTGGGCTTTCCCACCAGCGAACAGGCCGGCAAATGCGTGGCCGACATCATCGGCGCCGGCATCATCCCGGGCGGGATGGAGATGATGGACCGGCCCGCGATCCATGCCGCCGAGGCGTTCGTCCACGCCGGCTATCCGCTGGATGTGGAGGCGTTGCTGATCGTGGAACTGGACGGCTGTGCCCCGGAAGTGGAGCACCTGATCGCCTCGGTCGAGCGCATCGCGGCCGAGAATGGCGCCGCCACCAGCCGGATCAGCCGAGACGAGACCGAGCGCGAACTGTTCTGGGCCGGGCGCAAGGCGGCCTTCCCCGCCGTGGGACGGATTTCGCCCGATTATTACTGCATGGATGGCACGATCCCGCGCAAGGCGCTGCCGCAGGTCTTGGAGCGGATACGGGAGTTGTCCGAGATCCACGGCCTGCGCGTCGCCAACGTGTTCCATGCCGGCGACGGCAACCTGCATCCGCTGATCATGTACGATGCCAACAAACCTGGCGAGCTGGAGCGCGCGGAGGCATTCGGTGCCGACATCCTTCGCTTGTGTGTCGCGGTGGGCGGCGTGCTGACCGGGGAGCACGGCGTCGGCGTTGAGAAGCGCGACCTGATGGACACGATGTTCGACGAGACCGATCTGGCGCAGCAGCAGCGGCTCAAATGCGCGTTCGATCCGGGCGGGCTGTTGAATCCCGGCAAGATGTTCCCGCAATTGCATCGCTGTGCCGAGCTTGGGCGCGTGCATGTGCATCGGGGCCAGGTCCGGTTCCCCGAACTGCCTCGGTTCTGACCCAAAGGCGCGCGTTCCCCTCGCGGGAGGGGGACGGGGTCCGTTATTGCCTGTGCTGGGCCGCCTCAAGCACTCTCTGGCATGGCTGCGACAGCGACGGCGCGTGCGACCTCAGGCAAGCAAGCGCGGCGCCGCCCCCGGGGCGCACGCCGTGGCAATAGGTGCGGTAGTCCGTGCCGCATGCAGCCCGCATGATTTGCATCATCTGGTGCGGCGAAGTCTGTCCATGTGGCGGGGCCGGCGCGGCCATCGAAGATGCGCCGCCGCCGACCGCGCCCAACGCCTGCTGACACGGCGGCGAAAGATTCGCGGCGTTCTGTTGCAGGCACGCAAGGGCGGCCGAGCCACCCGTCGGCACTCCGGCGCAATTCGCCTGATAGTCGGCCCGGCACGCCTGCCGTATCGCGCTGGCCTGCGCCTGGGTGGGCTGTTGCGCCGCCGCTGGGGCGACCGATTGGCCGAGCCCCAGCAGGATTAGGGCGAACCATCCAGCGAACGCGCGAGCCTGGGTGTTCATGCGACCTCCTGTTGTCATCGTCTGAATCGTCCACCACCGAACCCGCCACCGAACCCGCCGCGACCGGAACCCGCTCCCCCTTGGAACCGTCCGGCGAACTGGCGCTGCGCGCCAAACGTCCGGGCCTGCCGGTCCTGCTCCAGTTGCTGGTAGCTCGCGCTATTCATCCGCGGGGAGGTTCCGTTCTGCGCCTGGCGAAATCCACTCGCGTCGCTGGCTGAGGTGCTGTGCGTTGCGCCGAAATTGCTGTTCGTCGCCGCCGTCTGGCGGTTGGCGGAATTCGCGGGCGGCTGCACCGACTGCCAAGTGCCGTTGTTCCACTGCGACCAGCCGCTCGAAGAATGCTGATAGACGTTGCCATCCCGCCCGGCATAGACGTTCCCCCCGGCACCCCTCACCACGCCGCCGCTGTTGCCGTTCACGCCGTGATAGCCGGCTCCCGCCGCGCCGGTGCTCGATTGAAATGCACCAGCGGAGCCCCGAGCGTTGCTGCCGCTCGCCGTGTTCACGGTCTGATTCGGGCCGCTGATGGTGCTGGAACCCCAGCGTTGATACGGGTTGGCGTTCTGGGTCGTGGACGCGGAGATGCCGGTGCGCGGGTTGTAGGCGCTGGCGTAAGCCGTGCCGCCGTTCGTGCCCCAGGCCGCGCTGCCATGTGCGTAGGCGCCGGTGGTCGGATTGTAGGCCGACCAGGCGCCGGCGCCGCCATACGGTCCATACACCGCCCCGCCTCGGGCCCAGGCGCCGGTCGAGGGGTTGTAGTACGTCCCGCCCGTGGCGGCCCCGCCGTACGGGCCATAGACCGTACCGCCCCGCGCCCAGCCGCTCGTGGTCGAGTTGTACCAGACGTTCCCGGCGTACGAGTAAGGATACGGATAGAAGATCGGCACCGGGCCCGGCACGACGACCGGCGGATAATAGTAGCCGGTGCCGTAAACGAGCACACCGGCGCTGACGAAGCCCATCGTGTAGCCCGCCGTGTAGCCGTACGTGACCGTGGTGGGCGTCGCCGCGTACACCTTGACGTAAGTGACAGGATAAAGCGGGCTGCTTGGCGGGATGGTGTAGATCACCGCTGGCACGCTCGCGGCCAGCACCCAGGGCCCGGTCGGGGACGGGGCCACGAACCACGCGCCCTGATAGCAGGCATAGTATTTGCTGCCGACCTCGATCACCTCGAAGCCCGTATTGACCGCATACGATATCGTCGTGCCGGGAATTGGCTTGAACAGCGGCGGCCCAGAATAGACGACCTTCATCTTGGCGGAGGCCTTCTTCAGTGTCGCCTGCCGCGGCACTTGCGCCTGCAACACCGCGAGCTGCGCCTCGGCCGTCCCTGGCACGGAAGCCAGAACCCGCCCGCGCTCACTCTTCGGCGGAATGAGCGCGAAGTCGGGCGGGAGATCGCCGGTCGCGAATGCCCAAGGGCCGTCCAGTCCGGGTGCCGAGAACCATCGCCCGGACACGAGGTAATAGAAGCGCCCGTGCGCGGGGTCGAAGAACAGGTCGTTGTCGGTGTTCTTGACGTATTGCAAAGATGTCCCCGCGATCGGCGCGAATTGCGGCGCGCCGGCGGTGACGATGATCTCGGCCGGTTTCGTGCTGACGAAGATCGTCGGCACCTGTGCCTTGGACGGCCGCGCCGGGATGTGCTTGCGCACATCGGCGAAATTCGCGTCGTTGGGGATGGCACTGAACGCCGCCGGCAGCTTCGAAACCGCATGATAAGGGCCGGATGCCGCCGGGGCGCCGAGCCAGACTTCGTTGTTCAGCAGATACCAGGTGCCGTGGTCCACGAACACGCTCCAGTTCGTGTTGACCGCGAACGAGAGGCCGGTATGGCCGACCGGCGCCAGCACCGGCTCGCCGTCGAACACCACGAGGCTGGCTGGCTTGCCGCTGTAGAAGATCGTCGGCGGATCGTTGTTCACCGCGACCTCGGCCGCTTGCGGCGTTTCCTTCAAGCTGAGCAGCACCGCATCGAGCGGCACGCTCTTGGTTTGCATTTGCGGCAGCCCGGCTTTGATTTCGGCGTCGAGCTTGGCCGCTTGCGCCGTATCGAGCGACGGGAAGTGCGAGGCGACCAGGTGCGGGTCGGACAGGCTCACCGTCCCGTTGGGCACATCCGTCTCGGTCGCCAGCGAGACGTCGATGGTGCCGAGGATCGGCTTGGCATCGCCCGGCCGGGTGATCGCGATGGCGGCGCGTGCGGTGAGCGTCTTGTGGTCCGGCCAAGAGATCGCCTGCGGCTGATAGACCGTGACTTGGGCCCCTTGCACGACCATGACGTGCGGCCACGAGTGCGCGGGCGCGCCTTGCTGCGCCGCGAGCGGTAACGGCGCGCCTAGCATCATGAATGAAAGCAGGAATAGGATCGCAAACGTTTTGGGCCACAGGACGCGCATGGCTTCGTTTCGCTCTCCGACGGTATTGAGATTGACATTGCTACGGCTCCACGGTGAGATCAAGCGCGACCGTTCCGAGCGACATTGATGTTCGAGCTGATGGAGGCGGCTGGCCCGTGACCAGGACCGACTCGTGCTTGGCAAGCAAGCGGATCGGCAGCGAGCCCGACGCGATCGCGCCCGACGGCTCGGAGGTGCGCCTGCTCTGCGGTGTGTCGCGTGGCGGCATGGCGACCTTCACGCTGGGCCCGTTTATGGTATCGCGAGCCGTCGCGCACCGCAGCGTTGAGGAGGTTTGGTATTTCTTGTCGGGAACGGGCCGCATGTGGCGCTCGCTCGGCGAGCAGGAGGACATTACCGAAGTCGGCCCGGGTGTTTCGGTCGCGATTCCGACCGGAGCACGGTTTCAGTTCCGCTGCGATGGTGACGCTCCCTTGGTGGCGCTCGGCGCGACGATGCCTCCCTGGCCGGGCGACAGCGAAGCGTTGCATGTACCCGGAAAGTGGGAACCGACCGTCTAGGATCGCGAGGGCTACGCTCACAGGGAGGGTTTTGCCCGGATGAACAATCCCGACCTCATCGCGCTCGGCCGCTCGCTGATGGAGTCCGCGCACAAGCTGATCTTCATTGGCGGCGCGCTCGGGGTGGTGAGCATCCTAGCCGGGCAGGTCTCGCGCCGTTTCGGCGCGCCGTTGCTGCTGGTCCTGCTCGGCATCGGGATGCTGGCGGGCGAAGACGGCGTCCTCGGCATCGGGTTCGACAACTTTTATGATGCCTACCTGATCGGCAGCATCGCGCTGGGGGTGATCTTGTTCGAGGGCGGCCTGAAGACGCACCCTCGCACGATCCGGATCGCCCTTTGGCCGGCCATTGCCCTCGCGACGGCGGGTGTGGCGATCACCGCGGCGATCGTCGGCGCGACGGTGGTGCTGATCGGATCGGCGACAATCGCCGGCGCGATGCTGGCCGGAGCGGCGGCGGCGCCGACCGACGCGGCCGCCGTGGCCGGTCTACTGCGAGGGGCGCGCGTGCGTGTGCCCGAGCGCGTCTTGGCGCTGCTGGAGGTCGAATTGGGCTTGAACGACCCGATGTCCGTGTTCCTGACGGTCCTGCTGATCCATGTTCTGAGCGAACCCGCATGGCTGAGTTTCGACCGCGCGGCGCTCCTGCTGGTCCGGGAAATGGCCGGCGGCGCGGTGCTTGGCCTGGCTGGTGGCTGGGCGCTGGCTTGGTCGCTCCGCCGCTTGCAGCTCGAACGCTCACTGGCAACGGTGCTGGCATTGACCGCCGGGCTCGCGTTGTTCGGGCTCGCGCAGATGCTGGGAGCAAGCGGCTTCCTGGCGATCTATCTCGCCGGCATTCTGATCGGCGCCAGCGAGCACCACGCGCGCGAGGACGTGGAGCACTTCTTCGAAGGATTGGCGTGGCTGGCGCAGATCGCACTGTTCCTGATGCTGGGGTTGCTGGTCACGCCCCATGTGCTACCGCCATACGTCGTGCCGGCGATCGGAGTTGCGGCGGTGTTGATTTTCGTCGCCAGGCCGGTTGCCGTGTTTGTCTGCCTGCTGCCGTTTGGCTTCACCTGGCGGGAGATCGCCTTCGCGTCCTGGGTCGGGCTGCGCGGCGCGGTGCCGATCTATTTGAGCTTCATCCCGGCACTTGCGGACCCGGCGCGCGATGCCCGGCTGTTCGCCAGCATTTTCGTGCTGGTCATCGCCTCGGTGGCCGTTCAGGGAACCACCATCGCGCTGGTTGCCCGGCTACTGGGCTACGCGCGAGAATCCGAGGAGGCGCCAATCGCCGAGCAGATCTTGCATTGACGTGAATCAAAAAAGCGCCGGCCGCATCTGTGAAAACGACACATTATCCGCTCGCGGGCGTGCTACAGGACGACGACGAGCAGGTTGATGCGGCTGATCGACACGGGATATGTGCAACGCACGGGTTGAACGGGGCGCGGGTAATGGGTCCGAATTTCCGAGGCGGGCCGCCTGGCCCGGCAACGTGGTTCATCCACGTTCGTTCAGCGGGCGCCGAGACGGCGCAGAACCCGACAAGGCCATGAGGCGACGAATTGCATTGGCCTTGCTGCCAGCCTTTGGCCTGTCGGCCTGCGCGCAGCCGACGATACTCAGCTCCTCGCCTTCGCCGCCGGCAGCGGCGACCGGCAGCTTGGGCGGGGCCGCCGCGCCGCGGCTCAATGGCGACGTCGGGGCACCGCGCGCGCTCCCACCCGCGGAGTTCAGCCTGGGCACCGGCCAAGTGCTGTCCGGCACGGCGGGTGGGGCCAACATCGTGGGGGGCGTGCAGACCGGCGGCGACGTGTCGCTGGAGTTCGCCGACACCGATATCCGCACCGTGGTCGCGCAAATCCTGGGCTCGGTCCTGAAGGTGAACTACACGATCGATCCGGGCGTGAAGGGTACGGCGACGTTTCACTCCGCGCACCCGCTGTCGCACGCCGAGGTCCTTAATGTACTCCAGGCCCTGCTCGCCCAGACCGGGGCGGCGCTGGTCCGGTCCGGCGACCTCTACCGGGTGCTGCCGGCTTTAACCGCCGCCCGGGCGACCGGCCTTTCCGAAGGGGGCGGCACCGCGGGCAGTGTCGTCGTGCCGCTGCGTTACGCCTCTGCCGAGGAGCTGGCCAAGGTCATTCAACCGGTGGTCGGCACCGGTGCCAAGGTAGCGGCGGACCCCGCCAGCAACGCGGTGCTAGTCAGCGGTGATCCCGTGTCGCGCGACGCCGTCGTGGAGCTGGTGCGCGGCTTCGATGTCAACGAGCTGGCGGGCCAGTCCTATGCGTTGCTGCCGATCCCGCAAGCGGCCGATCCGAAGGATTTCGCCAACACCTTGCAGGATGCGTTCCGGGCTCAGGGCGTCGGCGGCGCGCCGGCCAGCGGTGGCCAAACCGGCGGGGCTCCGGCCGCCGCCAACCCGGGCGGATTGATTTGCGTGCTGCCGCTCCAGCAAGCCGGCGCGGTGCTGGTCGTGGCCAGCCAGCCGCGCTACATCGCGGCGGCGCGTCGGGTCTATGGGCTGATCGAGCGACACCAGAACGCCACCTTGCGGAGCTGGCACGTCTATTACTTGCAGAACAGCCATTCCGACGACATCGCCTATCTGTTGCAGCGCGCCTTTACCCCGAACGACGTGACCGCACAGCCTACGACCACGACGCAGCCCGGTGCGCAGGCGACCTCAGCGGGTGGCTTCGGCGGCGGCGGTTTCGGCGGCGGCGGTTTCGGTGGGGGTGGCATTGGCGGCGGCGGTTTCGGTGGGGGTGGTATGGGCGGCGGCGGGTTCGGGGGCGGTGGGCTCGGAGGGGGCGGCCTTGGTGCTGGTGGCGGAGCGGGCGCGGGCGGCTTCAGCCTGCTGAGCCAGCGCACGGCCCCGGCTGGTGGGGCAGCTGCGCCGGCGGCGGGAGGTGCCAGCAGCAACCCGTTGCTCGGGGGATTGTCGTCGGGCGGCCAACCGCAACCCGAGGCCATGCGGATCATCTCCAATCCGCAAAACAATGCGGTGCTGATCTATGCGACCCGGCCGGAGGAGAACACGGTTGAGGCAATGCTGCGCAAGGTGGATATCCTGCCGCTGCAAGTGCGCATCGACGCCACCATCGCCGAGGTGACGCTGAACGACGCGCTGCAATACGGCACGCAATTCTTCTTCAAGGAAGGGGACGTCAACCAGTTGCTGAGCACGGCGGGGACCGGCTCCGTGCTGGCCTCCACCGGAACCCAAGCGATCGCCGGCAACTTCCCGGGGTTCGTGTTCAACGCCACCAGCAAGGCGGTGCAGGCGGCGATCTCCGCGTTGCAGGCGGTGACCACGGTGCGGGTGCTGTCCGCCCCGGAGGTGATGGTGCTGGATAACCAGCCCGCATCGTTGCAGGTGGGTGATCTGGTGCCGTATCTCACCACCGCGTCGCAGAGCACGTTGGTCGCCGGCTCGCCCATCATCAACTCGATCAATTACCGCCAAACCGGGGTGATCATGCAGGTCACGCCGCGGGTCAACAGTGGCGGGCTGGTCACGCTGGACATCGCGCAGGAAGTGAGCGGGATCGACACCGCTGCGCCGCAATTCACGTTTGGCACGAACATCACCTCGCCCACCTTCTCGGAGCGCCTGGTCCAGTCGCGCGTGGTGGTGCAGGACGGCCAGACGGTCGGGCTGGCCGGCCTGATCACCGACAACATCCAGCGCGGCAATAGCGGCATCCCGTTCCTGAAGAACGTGCCGGTGCTCGGCTTCTTGGCCGGCACCCAGAACAATTCGCGGCAACGCACAGAACTGCTGGTGCTGATCACGCCGCATGTCGTGGCCGACCAGCGCGCCGCACGGGTGTTGACCGACGATCTGCGCCACGCCTTGGTCAATGCCGCCGCGGTGCCGGCGTTGTCGCAGACGCTGCCGGTATCCGGCTCACCGGACCCGAACGCGGGGGTTCTGCGCCGGCTCGGCGTTCAGCCATGACGCGGGCCGGAAGAATGCGGCGTCTATGCTCGCCCTCATCCATGCGTCCCTGCCATCGCCTCCGCGTTGGCACGGATGACCAGCGTCCGCCGGATTTTGTAGGACGGCGTTAAAAACCCATTCTCCACGGTAAAGGGCGGCACGAGCACGTGCCGACGCAGCCGTTCGGGCACGGCAAGCCGCATGTTCACCCGCGATAGCGCGAGAGCCACCGCGACATCGTCGCAGCTATCGGCCGCGACGATCAGGGCCGTCAGGCCGGCGCGCCCATCGCCGGCCACCACGGCCTGCGCGATCTCTGGCTCGGCCATCAGCACCCCTTCCACCTTGGCTGGCGAAACATTCTCGCCGCCGGAGAGCACGATCAGATCCTTCTTGCGGTCGGTGATCCGCAAGTAGCCATCCTGATCAAGCTCTCCGATATCTCCGGTGTGCAGCCAGCCATCGCGGATCGAGGCGGCCGTGTCCCCCGGGCGGTTCCAATAGCCGGCCATCACCAGCCCGCCCCGCACCAAGATCTCGCCATCCTCGGCGATCCGAAGCTCCACCCCTTTCAACGGCTTGCCCACCGTATCTATCTGGATCGCGTCGGGCGGATTAGCGCTGATCACCGGCCCGGCCTCGGTCTGGCCGTAGCCCTGCATCACTCGCAGCCCGAGTGCCAGAAAAAATCGCCCCACTTCCGGGTCGAGGCGCGCGGCGCCCGACATCACGCCTTTCAGCCGTCCGCCGAACCGGGCCCGGACCTTGGCGCTCACAAGGCGATCGAGCAACGGCTCGGCCAATCGCTCGGCCGGGGTCAGCGGCCGCCGGTCAAGCCGCTTCAATCCCACACTGAGCGCCTGGTCGAACAGGCGGCGGCGCCAGTCGGGCTGGCGCGCCACCTGGGTCTCGATGCGGGCGCGGATCACCTCGAGCACGCGCGGCACCGCGGTCAGGAGGGTGGGCCGGACCGTCGGCATGTCCGTCGCCAGGTGCTCCACCCCCCGGGCATAGACGATTTCGGTCCCCAAGCTGGGCAGGAAGAACAAGCCGACCGTGTGTTCGTAGCTGTGCGCCGCCGGCAGGTAGGAGAGATAGGTCTCGTTGTTCAGCCGCATCGGCCGCAGCAGCTCGAACGCGCCGGCGCAGTTCGAGAGGATGGAGCGATGCGGCAACATCACGCCTCGGGGCGCACCGCCGGTGCCGGAGGTATAGATCAGGCAAGCGAGGGTGCCGGAACGGATGGCGGCAGCCTCCCGCGCCACATCGTCCGCCGGGATCGCGGCCCCCGTTACCAGCTCCGCCCAGGGCAGCAGGCGTGGCCGGCCCCCCGCGCCCTCGGGCGGGCCGTCCATCGCCACCAGTAGATCGAGCCCGCCGGCCCGTGCCGCGGCGGCGCGAATGCGCCCGACTAGCACCGCGGAGGAGACAATCGCGGCCCGCGCGCCAGAATCGCGCAGGATATGCGCGTGATCGTCCACGGTGTTGGTCACGTAGACCGGCACCGGGATCGCGCCGATCGCCATCAGCGCGGTCTCCGCGATCGCGTATTCGGGCCGGTTTTCCGAGACGATCATCACCCGGTCCCCCGGCGCGACCCCGGCGGCGCGCAGCTCACGCGCGACCGCCGCCGTCAGGCGTGCGAATTCCCCCCACCGCAGGCACCGCCAGCCACCATCGCGCCAAGCACGCAGCAAGGGCCGATCGGGCCAGGTCCGGGCCAGCGCGAACATCATGGCCGGCAGGCTCGGCCAACTCGGGTAGGTGTCCACGTGATCTCCGCTGCGAGCAGGCCCCTTTGACCGGCCGGCACCCCCTCTTACATGCAGCCACGGCATAGCAGCAGCAGGACGCGCCCGCGAATGGGACAAATCAGCAGACAGCACGACCCATCCGGGCAATCCAGCCAGTTCACGCAATCGTTGCCGGCCTGGGATCTGGCCGACCTCTACCCGGCACCGGACAGCCCCGAAGTGGAGCGCGATTTCGCGGCCGCCAACGCGGCTGCCAAAGATTTGGCGGCCATCTATGCCGGGCAATTGGCCGGCCTGTCGGGTCAGGACCTGGCCACCGCAATCAGCGAGTTCGAGCGGATCGACGAGCTTCTGGGCCGGCTCACGTCCTACGCCCAGTTGCTATTCTCCGGCGATTCGACCGACGCCGCGATCGGGCGCTTCTATCAAACCGTCAACGAGCGCGTGACCGCGATCAGCAGCCATCTGCTGTTCTTCACACTCGAACTGAACCGCATGGACGAGCAGGCGCTGGAGGCCAAGCTGGCCGACCCGTCGCTCGCCCGCTGGCGCCCGTGGCTGCGCGACCTGCGCGTCTTCCGCCCGCATCAGCTCTCCGACGAAGTCGAAAAGCTGCTGCACGAGAAAGAGGTGACCGGGCGCTCCGCCTGGAGCCGGCTGTTTGACGAGACGGTGGCCGGGATGCGCATCCCGGTGAACGGCGAGGAGTTGACCGTCAGCGCGGCACTAAACCTGCTCTCCGATCCCGACCGGGCGCTGCGCGAGGCAGCCGGTCGCGCGATCGGCGAGGCGTTCGGTCGCAACGTCAAGCTGTTCGCCCTGATCACCAACACGCTCGCCAAGGACAAGGAGATCATCGACACTTGGCGGCATTACCCAAGCCCGGGCAGCTTCCGCAACCGCGCCAACATGGTCGAGGACGAGGTCGTGGATGCGCTGGTCGCGGCGGTCAGCGCGGAATATCCGCGCTTGTCGCACCGCTACTACGCATTGAAGGCGAGGTGGCTCGGCTTGCCCAAGCTACAGCACTGGGACCGCAATGCGCCGTTGCCGCGGGACGACGACCGGCAGATCAGCTGGGACGAGGCGCGTCAGCGCGTGTTGACCGCCTACGGCGGCTTCAGCCCGGAACTGGCCGAGATCGGCGGGCGGTTCTTCAGCCGGCCCTGGATCGACGCCACGCTGCGGCCGGGCAAGGCGAGTGGCGCCTTTGCCCATCCCACGGTGCCTTCCGCCCATCCCTATCTGCTGCTCAACTATCATGGCCGCACGCGCGATGTGATGACCCTGGCGCACGAGCTTGGCCACGGCGTTCATCAAGTGCTCGCTGGCGCGCAGGGCTATTTCATGTCCGGAACACCGCTGACGCTCGCCGAGACCGCGAGCGTGTTCGGCGAGATGCTGACCTTCCGCGCGATGCTTGACGCGGAGCGGGATGCGGGGCGGCGGCGGATCATGCTCGCCGCCAAGGTCGAGGACATGCTCAACACGGTGGTTCGCCAGGTGGCGTTCTATCAATTCGAGAAGCGACTGCACGACGAACGCCGTCGGGGCGAGCTGGTCCCGGAGCAGATCGGCGCTCTTTGGCGGCAGGTGCAGACCGAAAGCCTTGGCCCGGCCTTGGAGTTCACCCCCGAATACGACGTGTTCTGGGCCTACATCCCGCATTTCGTCCACACGCCGTTCTACGTGTACGCCTATGCCTTCGGCGATTGCCTGGTGAACGCGCTCTACGCGGTGTTCCAATCGGGCCATCCCGGTTTCCAGGCCAAGTATCTCGACATGCTGCGCGCGGGCGGCACCCGGCGGCATAAGGAGCTGCTGGCGCCGTTCGGTCTCGATGCGTCGGACCCGGCATTCTGGAAGAAGGGGCTCGACGTCATCTCGGGCTTCATCGACGAGCTGGAGGGCGCCGGCTGATGCCGCGAGACGAAGCCAGCAGCATCATGGGCGAGCTGCGACGGATGGCCCGGACCTCGGGCGCGGTGGGCGGAATCGCCGCGCGGGTGGCTGGCGAGCGGGTGTTCGGCATCAAGACCAACCGCGCCGCACACGCCGAGGATTTGCGCGCCATCCTGGGCGGGCTCAAGGGCCCATTGATGAAAGTCGCGCAGTTCCTGTCCACCGTACCCGATGCCTTGCCGGCCGAATACGCCGCCGAGTTAGCGGAGCTTCAGGCCAACGCCCCGCCGATGGGCTGGAACTTCGTCCGTCGCCGCATGGCGAGCGAACTTGGCCCCGACTGGGAGCGGAAATTCGCCTCCTTCAGCCACGAGGCGGCCGCCGCCGCGAGCCTGGGCCAAGTTCACCGCGCTCGGCTCGCCGACGGGACCGCGCTGGCCTGCAAGCTGCAATATCCCGACATGGCGAGCACCGTGGAGGCCGATCTGCGGCAATTGCGGCTGGCGATGGCGATCTATCACCGCATGGACAACGCCATCCAGAACGAGGAAATCTACAAAGAGCTGACCGAACGGCTGCGCGAGGAGCTGGACTACGAACGCGAGGCGGCGCAGATGCGGCTATACGGGATCATGCTGGCGGGCGATCCGACCGTGCATGTGCCGACGCCGATCGACGGGCTTTGCACCAAGCGGCTGTTGACGATGACCTGGCTGGACGGCCGGCCGTTGATGCATCGGCTGGAGGAGGATCCCCCGCAGGAGGAGCGCAACAAGATCGCCGAGGCGTTGTTTCATGCGTGGTACGTGCCGTTCTACCGCTACGGCGTGATCCACGGCGACCCGCATCTCGGCAATTACCAGGCGCGTCCCGACGGTTCGGTGAACCTGCTCGATTTCGGCGCGATCCGCGTGTTCGAGGCGAAGTTCGTCCGCGGCGTGATCGACCTTTATGAAGCGGTGCGCGACCATGACGACGCCAAGGCGCACCACGCTTACGAGACCTGGGGCTTCACCGGATTGCCACGCGAGCAGATGGAAGTCCTCAATCTCTGGGCACGCTTCCTCTATGAGCCATTAATCGAGGACCGGGCGCGCCGCATTCAGGAGACGAACGACCCGCAATACGGGCGTGACGTGGCTGAGCGCGTCCATGCCGGCTTGCAGCGTACCGGAGGCGTACGGCCGCCACGCGAGTTCGTCATGATGGACCGCTCGGCGATCGGGCTGGGCGGGGTGTTCTTGCGCTTGGGCGCCGAGCTTAACTGGAGCCGAATGTTCCGTAGCTTGATCGAGGGATTCGACGCCCAGGCGCTGGCCGAGCGGCAGGCCGCGGCGCTGAAGCAGGCGAGGGTGCCGCCGGCGGGGTGACGCGATCAACTCCGGGAACAACTGCGCGGAGGAGCCACCGATGACCGCCAGTCCTGCCCTTTCGACGGACCCTGCCATCGCACCCGTGCGATCGGTGGATCAGGATAGGCCATATTTCGATCCGGTCGCCTACGGCAACGGACCGGGGGATTCGGTGACCGACGCCACCGAGAACGCGGCAATCACGCACCACACCATCGCCATCGCAGGCAAGACCCTCGCCTACACGGCGACCGCAGGCCACCTGGTAACCGTTGATTCCAGCACCTCCAAGCCCGCCGCCAAGATGTTCTACGTGGCGTTCGTGTTGGATGGCGCCGCGCGCGACAGCCGGCCGGTGACGTTCTTCTACAATGGCGGTCCCGGCTCATCCTCCGTTTATGTGCTGCTCGGCTCGTTCGCGCCGATGCGCATCAAAACCTCGCTGCCCGACTTCACGCCCCCGGCGCCTTATACGATCGAAACCAACCCCGACAGCCTGCTCGACCACAGCGATCTTGTTTTCATCAATCCGGTGGGCACCGGGTACTCCTCGGCCATCGCGCCCAAGGTGAACAAGGATTTCTGGCGCGCGGACAAGGATGCCGCGTCACTCGGCCAGTTCATCAAGCGCTATCTGACCGCCAACGACCGCTGGAACTCGCCGAAATTCCTGTTCGGCGAATCCTGATGGTACCGCGCGTACCGCCATTCTGGCCTACATGCTGCACGAAGACGGCATCGAACTGAACGGCGTGACCTTGCAATCCTCCATCCTCGATTACACCAAGGCCGGCAACCCGGTCGGGTTGCTGCCGACCTGCGCGGCCGATGCCTGGTACCACCACAAGGTTGGACCGAACCGACCCGACGACCTGGCGATCTATCTCGCGCCGGTCATCACCTTCGCCGACACGGTGTATCCCACAGCGCTGAAGCAGTTCCCCAAGGCCGATCCAGCCGTGGTCGCGCACCTATCCGCCTATATCGGTATCGACACGACAACGCTCGATAGCTGGTCGCTGAACGTTGCCGCCGCCGATGATCGCGGCACCTCGCTATTCCTGCTGACGCTGCTCAAGGACAAGGGACTGGCGCTCGGATCGTATGACGGCCGCGCGACCGGGGTGAATACCGGCATCGCGGCGCGCATCGATCCGAAGTCCGGCGGCAACGACCCGACGATGACGGCGGTGAACGGGGTCTACACCGCGATGTGGAACAGCTACCTCAATGACCAGTTGCGGTTCACCTCGAATTCGTCGTTCACGGACCTGAACGATCAGGCGTTCCAGAACTGGGACTTCAGCCATGTCGACCCGACCGGCGCGCAGAAAGGGTTGGACAGCAAGGGTGATGTCATCCTCTACACGGCCGGCGATCTGGCCGCGACCATGAGCCTGAATGTCGATCTAAAGGTGTTCTCGGCCAACGGCTACTACGATTTCGTGACGCCGTTCCATCAGACCGTGCTGGATTTGCAGAACATGCCGTTGGGTGACGTGGCGCTGCGCAAGAACCTGACCATTCGCTGCTACCCGTCCGGGCACATGATTTATCTGGATGGGCCGTCGCGGACCGCGATGAAGGCCGATCTCGCAGTGTTCTACGCCGGCACGATCTCGGACCACGCCGCTGTGGCACGCATTCGCGCACTGCAGACTCCGGCGTAGGCGATTTAGGCGTGCGTTCGCTTTCCCTTAGTGGACGGCGAGGGCGGGGTGAGGGGCCGCCGCGCGAGCAAACGCGCGCCCAGCAGCGCGGTGCCGCCGATCGCGGCAGCCATTGAGCCCATCCGCGCGGCGCGGCCCGGCGTGACCATGCGACGGTAGGCCCGAAAGTCCCCATCCATGGCCTCGGGGCGGTCGGGGTCGAGCAGGTGCGATTCCGCCAATGCCCGTTCGGCCGCCGATAGCGCCGGGGGCTCGAACGGCGCCAGGCTCCGGCCAACCGGCCGGGTCAGGCGATCCAGCACCGCGATGATCGAGCCGCCGCTCGCGGCCAACGTCTCGGCGAGCGTTTCGTCGCTAACGCCCAGATGCTCGGCCATGAGGCTATCGCGGACGCGCAGGATCATGCGGCGCCTCGCCTCCTGCTCCGGCCGCGCCTCCACGGCCAGGTCGCATTCGGTGTCCACGCCCATCGAGCGATTGTTGATGTTCGACGATCCGACCCGCAGCAGCCGGTCATCCACCACCAGCACCTTGGCATGGACATAGATATCCGCTCGCGCTTCGGTCACTGGGGTGCAAAAGCGCAAACGGCCATGCCGGTCCGCCTCACGCAGCCGCTCCAGCAACAGCGCGCGGGCGGAGCCCATCACCTCCTCTTCCAGCCAACCCTCGGCGCGCTTTGGGTTGATGATGACAAGCTCCGGCCCGTCCGGCTCGCGCAACCTGGCGGCTAATGCCTCGGCGATACGCTGGCCGCTAAAATACTGGCTCTCCAGGTAAATCGTCCGCCGCGCCGCGCCGATCGCGGCGAGATACAGTGCCTCGATCTCCCGCACCTCGCGGCGGCCCTCGTAGGCGGGCTCGGTGCGGGCGATGGCGACATCCACGCCCTCGAACACGGGGTCCAGGCCGGCCGGCCAGGCTGGTCCGATTTCCGGCGGAATTTCCAGGTGTTCGCCAGTCCCAAGCGCCCACCGCTCCCGCGCCAACTGGCCCAGCGCCTGGGCCGCCTCCCCATCGACCGCCGTGGTGGCGTCGTGCCAGGGACGATAATGCTCGCCGCTTGGCGCGACCCGATATGGATTGCGGTCGTCGTGCGCGCGTGTGTCCCACCGATCGTCGGTCACGTCGATACCGCCGCAGAACGCCAGGGCGTCGTCAATCACGACGATCTTCTGATGATGGCAGCTCTCGATAGGGTGCTCGGAATCAAGCCGGAACTTCAGCCGCTTCATGAGCAGCAGGTTGGCGACGAACAGCGGGTTCGATCCGCGGAACGGCATCTTCAAAAACGCCAGATCCCAGCGCAGCAGATAAACCCGCAGCTTCGGGTTGCGCCGTATCACATAAGTGATAAGTGGGCCGAGACGGTCCGGCAGGCCATCGTCCTCTTCGCCCGGAGTGAGCGCGATCCTGGTATCGAAATCCCAGCCGACCAACAGCACGGAATGGCGCGCGGCGAGGATCGCTTGTTTCAAGTGAACGAAATAGGTCGCCGCATCGATGATGACGGCCATGCGGTTGGCGCGAGCAACTTTCCAGCAGGTCGCGCCGGGTCGGAGGATGGCGGCTTCCATGTCGCGCAGAATGTAAACAGCATTCCGGCCTTGCCAACCCGTTCAGGCACGCCAGAATGGGCGGTTTGCTTCCTGTTCGGCCTCTGCGGGCGTAATGCCGATGTCCTTCAGCAGATACGGGTCGAGCTGCGCGAGCCGAACGCGGGAATGGTACCGGCGCCAGGCGAGGCGGACCAACGCCAGAACGGAAGGACGCTTCGGCTGGCGCGGCGTATCGCGATACGGAGTCGCCGGCGGCCAAGCGGCGGGAACCGCCGGCGTGCGGCCGATCAGGAACGGGAGTGTGAGAGGACGGTCGGACATCGGCGCCTCCTGGGAGATACCGCTTCGTGCGAGTTGAAGGTGGTATGGCTTACGGCATGAATAAAACGAATTGCCTTGATGACAGAGATGAACGATGTTGATGGGCATGAGTCTCCCCCAAGGCATAGATGCGGACCTGCTGCGTGCCTTCGTGCTGATCGCGGAGGGGCGCAGCTTCACCCAGGCCGCTGCGCAAGTGGGCCGGACGCAGTCGGCGGTGTCGATGCAAGTCAAGCGGCTGGAGGATGCGCTCGGCCATCCGGTGCTTGCGCGCGGCAAGGGGGGGACGGTGGAGCTGACGCCGCACGGGCAGTATTTGCTGACCCGCGCGCGCCAGATCCTCGCGCTGAACGATGAGATCATGACCACATTCCGGGCCCCCGAGATCGCGGGCACGGTGCGGCTCGGCACGCCGGACGACTACGCGCTCGGCTATTTGCCGCCGATCCTGAAGCGGTTCGCCGACACCCACCCCGCGGTGCAAGTGGATGTGATGTGCGCGCCATCGGCCGAACTGATCCCGCGCCTGAGGACCGGAGAACTAGACCTCGCATTGGTCTCCGAAGGCGAGGAGACCCCCAATTGGCCGGCGATTCTGCTGCATCGGGGGCCCTTGGTCTGGGTGACTTCGACCCGCCATTCGGCGCAAAAGCAGGATCCGCTGCCGCTGGCGCTCGCCAACCCCGAGCCGTTCGTGGCCGGGCGGCAGCGATGCTGCTGGAGCGAAGCGGCCATTCTCGCGCTTGAGGGCTCGGGCCGGCGCTATCGCCTGGCCTATACCGCGCCGTCGCTCGTGGGCTCGCACGCACCGGTGCTGGCCGGGCTCGCAGTCACCGTGTCGGCCTTGGCCTGGCTGCCCGAGGGGCTGCGCGCCGTTCGCCCCGAGGAAGGACTGCCGAAGCTGCCGGATTTCGGCATCGTCATGGTGAAGGCGCGGTTCCCGCGCCAGCCGGTGACCGACGCGCTGGCGGCGCATATCGAAGCAAGCTTCCAGTTGGATGCGCGGCGGCCGGGGCAGGCGGCCTGAACGGCCGCCCGCCCCGTTCGCGATCGTCACTGGGTGCAGACCGCCTCGACGTTGTTGCCGTCCGGATCGAGAAGGAACGCGGCGTAGTAGGTGGGGCTGTAGTCGGCGCGCAGGCCGGGGCCGCCGTTGTTGCGCCCGCCGGCGCTCAGACCCTCCGCGTGAAAGCGCGCCACCGTGGCCCGATCGGCGGCGCGAAACGCGACATGCACGCCTGGACCGCCCGCATCCTCGGCACGGTACAACCAGAACGCCGGCTCGCCCGGCGGGCCGAAGCTCGCGCCCGATGCATCGTGGGAGCCAAGCACGTGGCCGAGCGGCGCTAGTGCCGCGCGATAGAAACGCACGCTCGCATCGATATCCCGGACTTTCAAGCCGATATGGTCGTACATGATGACCTCCGTAATGGAGGGGTCATCCTGGCGCGCGTGCGGCGAGCCGGTCTTGGAAGATCTTGCGATCCCCTTTCGCCGCCCGGCGGAAACCTCGGGGCGAAACTCCGGCCGCGCGGCGGAACGTGCGCACGAAGTTCGAGAGATCGCCGAACCCGACATCGAACGCGACATCGGTGATCGCTCGCGTGTCGTCGGCCAGCAGCCGCGCCGCGCGACGCAACCGAGCAGCAAGCAGATATTGATGGGGCGTCACGCCGAGAACGGCGGAAAAGAGCCGCAGGAAATGAAACGGGCTAAGCCCGACCCGCCGCGCCGCGCTCTCCAGGTCGCTCGGTTCGTTGGAATGCGCATCGATCCAGAGCGCGGCCGTCACCGCGCGGCATCGATCGCGCGCTCGAAGTTCCGCGGCACTTCGCTTCCGCCCGGAGGCAACCTCGACGAAACGGGCGGCGATCAGCATCCCGATCTCGTCGAGCCCGATATCACTCCGCCCTTCCGCGACCGCCTGCGCCAGTTCGCCCAGCACCATCAGCTCGGGCAACGGCGGCACGCGGCCGGTGCGCCAAATCTCGGTCGGCCCGCCGATCGCCTCGGCCAGCTCGGGCGCGAAGCAAAAGGACAGGCATTCGTCGCCGTATGCGTGGTCATGCGTGCAGATGTACTCGTCGCCGGGATGGCCGATCAGGAGCGAGCCGGCGACCAGCTCGAATGCCATGCCTCGGGCATGATAGCCGAAGCTGCCGGTTCGCACGTAGGAGACGGAGAAGCTTTCGTGTTGCTCGACAAACGGCGCGTCGGTCGGTCCCACGCCGCAGCGGTAATCGAACACCGATATCGGCCCGGACTGCAATAAGATGGTGGCCGCCATGTCCCAACGCGCCTCGTTCGCGCGCTATTCTCTGCCCCGCTCGGCCGCGCGCCACAAGTACCAGCTCGCCACGGACCGATAAGGCTGCCACCGCGCGCCGCGCTCGTCGACATGCTGGCGCGCGGGCAGCTCGGGTGTGCGGAACGCGATCGCGAAGCCCTTGCGGATGCCGTAGTCGTCCACGGGCAACACGTCCGGCCGGCCGAGGCGGAAGATCAGCAGCATTTCCACGGTCCACCGGCCGATGCCGCGCACTTCCGAAAGGCGCGCGATGATCGCCTCGTCGTCCATGCGATGGATCTCGGCGAGCGTCGGGATTTGGCCGTCCGCGGCTCGTCGTGCGAGGTCGCGCAACGCGAGCAGCTTCGGGCGCGAGAGGCCGGCCGCGCGCAGCTTCTCGTCCGAGACGCGCAGGATCTGCTCGGCCGTGGGGCCTTCATGGGCGCGCGGGAACAGCGCGCGCACACGCGCGAAGATAGTCCCGGCGGCCTTCGCGGTTAGCTGCTGGTAGACGATCGCCTCGGCGAGCGCGACAAAGATGCTCGGCGTGCTTTGGAGCCGCATCCGAAACGGCCCGACCGTGTCGATGAGCTGCGCGAGCGCGGGGTCGTTAGCGCGCAGGTGCTCGATCGCGATCGACGGATCGAAGCCGAACGCGCCGTCGCCATCGAACAGCGCGGGATCGCCGTTCGCGCGCGCGCCCTCGATCGAGAGCAGGCGAAGCTTGGTCGTGATGCCGCCATTCGCGGAGAAGCCGCCGAGCTTGCCGCCGGCCGCGACCACGCGATGGCAAGGGACGATGATCGCGAACGGGTTGCGTCCAAGCGCCTGGCCCACGGCGCGCGCCGCCCCCGGCACTCCGAGCCGGGCCGCCACGTCGCCATAGGAGAGCGTCGCGCCTCGCGGAATGGTGCGTGCGACCTCGAACACGCGGCGGTGGAACGGCGGCACGCCATCCATGTCGAGCGGGACGGCGGACAAGTCGCTCGCCTCGCCATGCAGGAGTGCCGCGATGGCGTCGCGCGCGCGCTGAACCTCGGGCGGCGGCGGCGCCTCGCGCGCGTCAGGGAATTGCCGGAGGATTCGCATGCGTGTTTCCGCCTCCCGGGTCTCGGGAAGCTGCACGCCAGCGATCCCGCGCCTGCTCCAGGCGATGCCGCAGCGGCCGATCACCGTATCGAAGAGGGTATAGCCATGAGCCGCCATGATGCGGGCACATCCTCCCCGCACTTGCCTAGATCGCGCGCGTCCGCTTACCCCAGCCCTCTCCCGCAAGCAAAGAAGGAAAGGGGTTGTGGTGAGGGTCAGCGGCGCTTGGGGATCGCGCGTTTCTTGACCCACCACCTGACCGGCTGCTGCTCGCCCACGTCTATGGTTGGCTGCGGCTTGCTCGCCATCCGCTTTCGAGGGAGAGCCGGCTTTCTGGGGAGCTGAAGTGGCGGTGGGTCCGCTCCCTCGGCCTCCACTTTGCCCGACCCTCGCTCGCTCGGCTCTGCGGCGCGGCGCGCCTCGCGCAAAGCCCGTTCCGCTCGCTCCCGAGCAATGCGCTCATCGGCCAGCTGCTGTTCGGCGGCCTGCTGGGCGGCCCTCGCCGCATGCAACTGGTTCAGCTCCTCATTCGCCGCGGCGCGCGAAGACGCCGCCGCCGCGATCTCCGTCTTGGCGGTCTCCAGCGCCTCATTGCGCGCCAGTTCCGCGTGTCCGAGCTTGGTTCGCAGATCGCGGATCAGCGCCTGGGCCTCGGCGAGCGCACGCTCCGCCCGTTCGCGTGCCCCTCGCTCGGCCCTCAGGGCGGCCTCCGCGGCATCCAGCCGGTTGCTCGGCGATGCGCCCGAGGCAGGCCGAAGCGGGGGCGCATCGACGCCATGCTCCCGGCGCAATACGGTCACGGGAACCTCCCCGTCGGACACGAAGCGGCGCTTGTGGCGTTCCGGGGTCTGCATCTGGGTGGACCGGGGAGCTGATGCGGTCCGGGGAGCCGACTGGGACTGCTCGGGAGCGGCAAGCTTCCTGCCGACCAGACCCAGTGCCCGGCGCATCTGCTCCTCGGTAGTATCGGGTCGCAACGTGTCAGGTGACTCTTGACCCACCGAAGAAGTGGAGCGAGATTTGCTGATATCAGATGTCATGACGGTGTTTTTGGTGATCGCAGTTTTCTGTCATCTTCTCTAGTTCCACGCTCTTGGTACTTGGCCTACACTGTTGTTGAGGGGTGCCGGCTCGGGAACGACCACGCTGGGACTTACCTCGTGTCACGCCCAGAGCCTCGTCGCCAGCGTCATTTACCAGGTCATTGGCGGTCGTAGAAGACGTAACCAGGCCGATGGCGCCATTCAAGCCCTGTTTTACACTTCCGGAATGATTTTGGCGGACTATGTTCCGGCCGCATCACAAATTCCGCTCGACGGCGGAGGTGGATGTGGTGTGATTTGATGTGCCGCACCGACTTTGCAACCCCGCTCTTGCCTCGGCCGCCGCTCGTTGACCAGTATGGCACTGCGAAGACGGGGAACGGCCGATGCAGCTCGCGCTATCCACCTGGCAGGAAGTCGAGGACTATCTGCGTTCGTCCCGCGGCATCGTGGTGCCGATCGGCTCGACTGAACAGCATGGGCCGAATGGCCTGATCGGCACCGACCATCTGGATGCGGAGTTCGTCGCCAAAGGGGTCGGCGACAAGGTCGGCTGTTTGGTCGCGCCCACGCTGACGATCGGCATGTCGCAGCATCACATGGCGTTCACCGGCTCGATCACGCTGCGACCATCGACCCTGATCGCCTTGGTGGGCGACGTTGTCCATTCGCTGGTTCGTCACGGCTTCGAGCGGTTCTTGTTTGTTAACGGGCATGGCGGCAACATAGCAACCGTCACTGCCGCGTTCGACGAGATCTATGCTGCCGGATCGCTGCGCGGCGATGCGTCGCCGGTGCGCTGCCGCATGGTGCTCTGGGCGCATGGCCAGCGGTGCCGCGCGTTGACCAAGGAGCTGTATGGCGATTCCGAGGGCAGTCATGCCACTGCCTCCGAGGTCTCGCTCGCTCAGTTCTATCAACCGGGCGCGATCAAGCACGCGCAGATGGCGCCCAAGGTGGCGCCGCGCAGCAGCGGGTTCCACGATAGCGCGGATTTCCGCCGTCGCTACCCGGACGGGCGCATGGGCTCCGACCCGTCGCTCGCCTCGCCCGAGCACGGCGAACGCCTCTACGCGGCGGCGGTGGAGGACATGGCCGAGCTATATACCCGTTTCATGGCCGATTGACCCTGCCGCACGCCAACCTTTCCGAGCCGCCCCGCGCATGGGTGCTGCAACCGTCCGGCAAGCGGCTTGATCTGCTCGACCCGACGCCGTTCGATTGGGAGGACCGGGACTTGGTGATCGGCCTGGCGCGAACCTATCGCTGGGGCGGCCATTCGGCCTGGCCGCTGCCGCTTTCGGTCGCCCAGCACAGCCTCACGGTGCTGGCCATCCGCCGCCAGGAACGCCAGCGGCTCGATCCGGCGCGGGAATTGCGGGAGCTGCTGCACGATGCCGACGAAGGCTTGCTGGGTTTCGACGCCGTCTCGCCGTTGAAGCCATTTCTCGGCGCCGGGTTCTCCGCCCTCGTTGCCCGCTTGCAGGAGGCGATCTGGCGACGCTACCGCCTGCCAGCGTGGACGGCGCCAGAGAAGGCGACCCATAAGCGGGCCGACCGGCTGGCCGCCGCCAGCGAGGCGGTGCATGTCGTCGGCTGGTCGGCCGCGGAGGTGAAGCGGACTCTGGGCATCAACCGCAAGCCCTTGCAGGCGGACCCCACGCCGCGACCGAACGGCATGAGTGAATGGGAACCATGGCCGCCGACACTCGCGGCGGACCGGTTCCTGGCGGAAATGCACCGGCTGCAAGGCCAAATGCGAAGTTCGCCCCATTTACCTCATCCGGAGCGAACGGCCGCGTTTTGACGGCGTTCGTCTTTGCATCGCGCTTCCCCGCCCCGGACAACACGCGTGGACCAACACATCCATACCGACCGGCCGCCGCACGTCGTCATTATCGGAGGCGGCTTCGCCGGCCTGAGCTGCGCCCGGAAGCTCGGAGGATCCCCGATCCGCGTAAGCCTGGTGGACCGCCGCAATTATCATCTGTTCGTGCCTCTGTTGTACCAGGTATCCACCGCGGCCCTCGCGCCCACCGACATCGTCAAGCCGCTGCGTCAGATCGTGGCCCGCTACGATAACGTGGAGGTTCTGCTGTCCGAGGTCGTCGGCATCGACTCGCGAGCGCGAACCGTTCGCTTGGCCGAAGATCGCCAACTCTCGTACGACTGCCTGGTCGTCGCCACCGGATCGGCGCACAGCTATTTCGGCCATCCCGAATGGGAGCCGTTCGCGCCCGGACTGAAGACGCTGGAGGACGCGCGGGAGATCCGCGGCCGGTTGCTGGTTGCGTTCGAGCGGGCGGAAATGAACCCGGACCCGGCCGAGCAACAGCGCCTGATGACCACCGTTATCGTCGGCGGCGGTCCCACCGGCGTCGAGTTGGCGGGCGCGGTCGCCGACCTGACCCGGCACGCGTTCCGTGATGAGTTCCGTCACATCGACCCGCGCGGCGCCCGCACCATCCTGGTTGAAGCCGGTCCGAGACTGCTCGCGGAGCTACCCGAGTCGCTTTCGGATTATGCGCGGCGCGCGCTGGAACGGCTCGGCGTCACCATCCGTCTGAACAGCCCGGTCGAGAATGTCAGCGAGACCGGCATCACCGTGGGCGATGCTTTCATCCCCGCCGGCACCATAGCCTGGGGTGCCGGTGTCGCCGCCTCGCCCGTGGGCGCGTTGCTGGGCGCGGAGATGGACAAGAAGGGGCGGGTGAAGGTGACGCCCGAGCTAGCGGTCCGCGGCCTCGAAGGCGTTTATGTGCTGGGCGACCTCGCGCAAGCGCAGGGCGCCGATGGCCGTCCCCTGCCGGGGCTCGCGCAGGTCGCCAAGCAGCAAGGCGAGTATCTCGGGGCGGCACTGAAGACGCGCCTGTTGGCGCATCGCACGCCGCCTCCGTTCCGTTTTCACGATCGCGGCAATCTGGCGACCATCGGCCGCAACGCCGCGGTCGCAGATTTCGGCCGCGTGCACCTGACGGGCTTTGTCGCCTTCCTGGTCTGGAGCCTGGTCCACGTCTTCCTGCTGGTCGGCTTCCGGAACCGAACCCTAGTCGCGATGCAATGGCTGATCACCTATGTCACCAACCAACGCGGCGCGCGCCTGATCACCGACGAACGCAAGGCGCGGCGGTAAGACGCTAGCCCCGTGATGCCAGTCCGGGCGTCAGCCTTGGGCGGATCGGCCGACCAATGAGCGTAGCTCCTCACACCGGCGCTCCAGCTCCGCGATCCGCTGCTCCAATGCCGCGGTCTCCGCCGCCATCGGGCTCGCGATCGTGAACCGAGGCTGTCCCTCGCCCGAAGCGCCCCGCGACGTTCAGCACGACCAGCCGGCGGCTCTCGACCTCGGCGGCGATGGTGTGCCCCGAAAGGAAGGCGATACCGAGCCCGGCGATCACCGCCTGCTTAATCGTCTCGTTGCTGCCAATCTGCATCCCGAACCGGGGCGCGATCGCCGCTTCGGCGAAGAATTGCTCCATCAGCCCACGGGTGCCGCTGCCCGGTTCGCGCACCACGAAGATTTCTCCGGCGAGCGACCCCGAAGAACGATCGGCGAGAGGATGGTCCAGCCGCGCCACGATCACGTGCGGATGGTCGCCGATCACGGAGGCGAGCACGTCCATCTCCTGCGGCGGTCGCCCCATCACCGCGAGGTCCAGCTCGTAGCGGCGCAGGCCTTCTATGATCTCCGCGCGGTTGCCGACGGTCAGGCGCAGGTCGATCCCGGGGTGCGCCTTTGGCGAAGTCCGCCAGGGCGTGCGGGGCGAAATACTTGGCGGTGCTGATCACGCCGACCGCGAGGCTGCCCCGGCCCGACCCGGCCAGCACGGCGATGGAGGCCTCGTATTCCGCGAGAATTGCCTCGATCCGGTCGGACGCGTCGATCAGCCGTCGCCCGGCGTCGGTCGGCATCATCCCAGCGGGTGATCGTTCAATCAGCGGCAGGCCGAGCAAGTCCTGCAGCATCCGCACCTGCATCGTGACCGCGGGCGGCGAAACGTTGAGCGCCTGGGCGGCCCCCGTGACCGATCCGGTCCGCACCACCGCCGCGAACATCCGCAACTGCCTCAGGGTGACGTGCCGCATGCTTCAGTTTTCCTGAATCCGTGAGTAAGGCAATTCACATTGCCTGAGCACGCGGCCGCCTCCACGTTGACCAATGACGCCTTCGGGAGCGCCGCAATGTCCGTGAAGCATCCGATCATTTCGGTAACCGGCTCGTCCGGCGCCGGTACCACCTCTGTGCGCGACACGTTCGAGCAAATCTTCCGCCGCGAGCACATCGACGCGGTGTATATCGAAGGCGACGCTTTTCATCGCTTTGACCGCGCGGGGATGAAGCAACGCATGGCCCTTGAGGCCGCGCGCGGCGACACCACTTCAGCCATTTCGGCCCCGGTCAATCTGTTGCGGGAGCTGCAAGCGGTGTTCGCGGAATACGCGGAACATGGCACCAGCAACACGCGCCACTATGTCCACGATGCGAAAGAGGCGGAGGAAGACAGCGCGCCGCCCGGCACCTTCACCGAATGGCACCGGTTTGCCGAGGACACCGACCTGTTGCTCTACGAGGGACTGCATGGAGCGGTGTCTCACGGCGAGATCGATATCGCGCGCTACCCCGATGTGAAGATCGGCGTGGTGCCGGTGATCAACCTGGAGTGGATCCAGAAGATCCACCGCGACCGTGCCGCACGCAACTACTCAACCGAGGCGGTGATGGAGACGATCCTGCAGCGAATGCCGGACTACGTACGTTACATCTGCCCGCAATTCACCTCCACCGACATAAACTTCCAGCGCGTGCCGACGGTGGATACCTCCAACCCGTTCATCGCCCGCTGGATCCCGACGCCTCACGAATTGATCGTCGTGATCCGCTTCCGCAACCCGCGCGGCATCGACTTCCCCTACCTGCTCTCGATGATCCACGGCAGCTTCATGTCGCGCGCCAATTCCATCGCCATCCCCGGCAACAAGCTCGACCTGGCGATGCAGCTCATCCTCACACGGATCATCCTGCAACTCGTCGAGCGCAAGCGGCGGGCTGGGTGAGGTTGCTTCGAGACTTTCGCCGCGGCCCTCACCCCGGCCCTCTCCCGCAAGCGGGAGAGGGGGAAGAAACCCTCCGATGCGGCCGGGGAAATCCCCTCTCCCTCCGGGAGAGGGTTGGGGTGGGGATCACGACTGACCGAGGGAGTCACAGCATGGCACGGATCACGTTGCGACAGCTTCTCGACCACGCCGCCGAGCGCGGCTACGGCGTCCCGGCGTTCAACATTAACAGTGCGCAAAGGTCATTTGATCTCGGTGACGCGCGACGACCTGGTGGGACAGTATATCGGCCACACCGCACCGAAAACGAAGGAGGTACTCAAGAAGGCGATGGGCGGGGTGCTATTTATCGACGAGGCGTACTATCTCTACCGCCCCGAGAACGAGCGCGACTACGGCCAGGAGGCGATCGAAATTCTGTTGCAAGTGATGGAGAACCAGCGCGAGGACTTGGTGGTGATCCTCGCCGGCTATGCCGACCGGATGGACCGGTTCTTCGCCACCAACCCCGGCTTCCGCTCGCGGATCGCGCATCACGTCGATTTCCCGGACTACGAGCAATCCGAGCTGCTCGCCATCGGCGAGACGATGCTGGCGCGGCTGAACTACCGGCTGACCGCCGAGGCGCGCGACACGATGGCCCGGTATATCGAGGCGCGTCGCGCTCAGCCGCACTTCGCCAACGCCCGCTCGATCCGCAACGCGCTCGACCGCGCGCGGCTGCGCCAGGCGAACCGGCTGGTGGAGAGCGCCGGCAACAGCCGCGTCAACGCCGACGATCTGGTGACGATCGAAGCCGCCGACCTGCTCGCCAGCCGGGTCTTCGCCCAGGCGGACAACGCGGCGCCGGAGCCAGCCGCAAGCGAGGCAGAACATGCATGAGCCGCTCATCGCCCCGTCTATCCTCTCCGCCGATTTCGCGCGACTGGGCGAGGAGATGCGCGCGGTCCTGGCCGCCGGCGCCGACTGGGTGCATCTCGACGTGATGGACGGGCATTTCGTGCCGAACATCACCTTCGGGCCGGACGTGGTGCGCGCGTTGCGGCCGCACACTGACCGCGTGTTCGATACCCACCTGATGATCCAGCCCGCCGACCCCTATCTTGAGGCTTTCGCCACGGCGGGCGCCGATCACATCACCATTCACGCCGAGGCGGGGCCACATCTCGATCGCTCGCTCCAGGCGATCCGGGCCTTGGGCAAGAAAGCCGGCGTCGCGCTCTGCCCGTCCACGCACGAAAGCGCGCTGGCCTATGTGCTCGACAAAATCGACCTGGTGCTGGTGATGACCGTCAATCCGGGCTTCGGCGGGCAAAGCTTCTTGCGCGGCCAGGTAGAGAAGATCCGACGCGTGCGCGCGCTGATCGGAGATCGGCCGATCCGGCTCGAAGTGGATGGCGGCGTCGCGCCGGCGACGGCGCCGGAGTGCGTCGCCGCCGGAGCCGACGTGTTGGTGGCCGGCTCGGCGGTGTTCCGGGGCGGGCCGGCGCAATACGCCGCCAACATCACCGCGATCCGCGACGCCTGCGCGGCCCCTCGTCAGACGTGAGCCAGGGCGGCGGTCGCTGCCGCCCCGCCCAGCACCACCAGCCAGGGAGGCGCCTTCCAGGCCGCCAACGCGAGAAAGGCAGCGAGCGCAATCCCGAAATCTCGCGTGGAGTAGATCGCGCTGGTCCATACCGGCGCATAAAGCGCTGCCGCCAGCAGTCCCACCACGGCCGCGTTGACCCCGCGCAGCGCCGCCTGCACGCCGGCCCGGCGGCGCAGCCCGTCCCAGAACGGCAGCACGCCCACCAGCAGCAGGAATGACGGTAAATAAATCGCGATCAGGCAGATCAGCCCGCCGAGCCAGCCGTTCGGCGCCGGCCCCATGACCGTGCCGAGATAGGCGCTGAAGCTGAACAGCGGCCCCGGCACCGCTTGGGCCGCGCCATAACCCGCGAGAAACGCGTCGTTGCTCACCCAGCCCGGCGGCACCACGGCGCGCTGCAAGAGCGGCAGCACCACATGGCCGCCGCCGAACACGAGCGCGCCGGAGCGGTAGAACGCATTGAACATCTGTTCGAGATGCCCGCTTACCGCTGCCGCCGCCTGCAAGCCGACCAGCAGCGCCACGAATGCCACCAGCGCCGCGACCGCGACCGCGCGGTTCAGCGTGAAGCCGAGCGTCGCCGTGGTCTGGCCGCCGCCCGCCGGCAGGAAGCGCCACCCGAACAACGCGCCGGCGGCGATCGCGCCGAGCTGGCCCGCGGCGCCCGGCACCGCCAACGCGAGCAACGCCGCGCCAACCGCCATGCTGGCCCGAATCCGGTCCGGGCAGAGCGTGCGCGCCATGCCCCACACCGCCCGTGCCACCACCGCGACCGCCACGATCTTGAGCCCGTGCAGCCACGCCGCATGACCCAAATCACCGAGCCGGCCAACCCCGTAGGCGAAGCCGATCATGGCCAAGGCCGAGGGCATGGTGAAGCCAAGCCATGCGGCCAGCCCGCCCGCCAACCCGGCGCGCAGGATGCCGAGGCTCACCGCGACCTGGCTGGAAGCCGGCCCGGGCAAGAATTGGCAGAGTGCGACGATATCGGCATAGGCCGCCTCGTCCAGCCAGCGCCGACGCTCCACGATCTCGGCGCGATAATAGCCGAGATGCGCGACCGGCCCGCCGAACGAGGTCAAGCCTAAGCGGAGGAAGACAGCCAAGACCTCACCGAACGCCCCCCGCCCGGCGATCGTCGCGTCGGCCCGGACATTCGGACCCAGCATCGCAGCCATCTCCGTCGCCACGTCACGGTCTGGGCTGTCATTAGCACGCGCGGGACGCCGTTGCTTGGTCGAGGGCGCGCTTGCGCCTGATAATCAGTATGCAGGGCTAGCAGCCGTCTCAAATTGGAGGGCGCGATGATCCAGAGGACAAGCGGCTGCCCGGCGAGGTGGCTCTGCCCGCGACGACTTCGCGGCAATGGTCAATGTACTGAAGAGCACATGAGCGGCCGAATATTCGTCGTGGGAGATACAATGACCGTTGGAGATTTCGTGCTCGCCGATATCCTTGACTGGCCAAGATGGCGAATCTGCTCAATAAGCTGCCACGCCTGGAGGCTTACATGGAACGGATGTGCGCCCGTCCGCATGCGCCGTAGCGCATCGCAGAGGCCCTTCGCGAGCATCAGGGGGCTGAGATAGACTGAACGGGTCAGTCCAGGTACGGGAACGCCCCGTGACGCGCTCGGCGTGACGGGGCGTTTGACGGCTAGGCTCGCGGAACCCGACCGGAGACTTCAGCGCTGGTAAGTCGTGGCTGCCGCGGTGTTCTCCGGAGCGGAATGCGCCTGTTGCGACTGTCCGCCCGTGAAGGCACGGCTGAGCCGCTCGAACGGCCCGCTGGTATCGTAAGCGTTGGGCGCTGGCCCCTGTGCCTCGAAGAAAGCGGAACGGGGCGGTGACTGGCTATCCTGGAGGATTGGCGGCAGCCCCTGGGCAAAGGCCGCACCGCCGGAAAGCAGCATCAGCATCGCCGTCGCGAAAGGGATCTTCCTCATGGTCAAAACTCCTTGTCAGGGTCCGGCGGCTGGCCGGGCCAACTGGACTGAACCGTTCAGTCCGGACCGTGATATGGGACAGCCCAGGGGTCCGTCAAGGGAGAACTGGACGGTTTAGTTTAGTCCATCATCTTGCAGGACCGAGCCGACGTGTTTAGCTAGAGTGTCATGAGCGCCACCGCCGAAATCCTTCAGGATCCCTGTTCGCCAAAGCGACGGGCGGTTCTGGACGCGGCGGCGCATCTGTTTATCGCCCAGGGCTACGGGGCGGTCAGCATGGAGGCAATCGCGCGCGCCGCCGGCGTCTCCAAGGCGACGCTGTATGCCCATTTCGGCTCTAAGGATCAGCTTTTCGCGACCATCATCGGCGATGCCTGCCGCCTGAAACAGGAATGGCAGGAACTCCTCTCGCCGCAGTCGGTCGATATCCGCGCCACGCTCAGCAGGATGGGGCGCCGCGTGCTGGGCTTCCTGGTGGGCCCCGAGGCGATCGCGATCTACCGCGTGGTGATAGCGGAGGGAGCCCGCTTCCCGGAGTTGGGACGCGCGTTCTACGAGGGCGGCACCGGCACATTCCGCCGGATGTTCGCCGGCTGGCTGATGGAGCAGACAGCTGCCGGCCGCCTCGAGGTCACTGATCCTCTCATGGCCGCCGACCAGCTCATCGCTCTGATCAAGTCCGGCGTCTATGTCCGCGCGATGCTAGGCGTGCCACCGCCGCCCACGCAAGCCGAGATCGAAGCCACGGCCGACGCGGCGGCGGACACGTTCATGAAGGCATTCGGCCCAAGGGACAATCCGAAGGACGATCCCCCGGCTTCCGATTGAGGATTCAGCTCTTGGTGGCCGCCTCGTCCGCCTTGGCGTGATGGCGCGCCGCGCGCATCGTCTTGTAGTAGGCGTGCGCGTCGTCCAGGGTCACGTAGCCCCTATGGTCCTTGTCGATCGCATCGAAGTGCCGGGCCACGTATTTGAGCTTGCCGGCCTTGGCCTGATCGAGCGTCAAGTGCCCATCGTGGCTGGTATTGGCCGCCTCGAACTTCTGATCGAAGGTCATGTGCGAGCGGTGCGCCGGAGGCGCGGGCTCGTTGGTTTGCGCCTGTGCCTGGACGGCGAGCAGCGCGAAGGCGGCGAGCGGCAGAACAAGACGCATACCAGGGGCTCCTGTGGCAAACGTCTCTCACTAATCCGTCCTTGGTGTCTTTTTGGTAAACGGCGGCGGCGGTCCGCCGCCGTTTCGTTGTTGCCAAAGGTTACACGCCCCCGCATGGCCCTCGAAACCGCGCTCCGCTAGGCTCGCGGCGAGATAAGCCGCTGGAGGGCGACCGATGTACGACCTGCACTACTGGCCGACGCCGAACGGCAAAAAGGTTACGATACTGCTCGAGGAATGCGGCCTGCCGTACCAGGTCATCCCCTGCGATATCGGGCGCGGCGATCAGTTCAGCGACGCCTTCCTCAAGATGAACCCGAACCATCGGATGCCGGTGCTGGTGGACCGCGAGCCCGCCGGCGGCGGCGAGCCGTTCGCCATCTTCGAGTCCGGCGCGATCATGATGTACGTCGCCGAGAAGGCGGGACGGTTCTGGCCACAGCAGACCCGGCCGAAATACGAGGTCACGAAATGGGTGATGTGGCAGATGGCCAACCAGGGTCCGAAGCTTGGCGAGTGCGGCCACTTCCGCCGCCTGGGCGACAAGCAAGGCGACCAGTCCTATGCCGTGCGCCGCTTCACCGACGAGGCGAACCGGCTCTATGGCGTGCTCAACAACCGACTTTACGAGAGCCGCTATCTGGCGGGCGACGAGTACACGATCGCCGACATGATCTGCTATCCGTGGAGCGTGAACTGGCAGGGCCAAGGCCAGGACATCGAGGAGTTCCCGCACTTCAAGCGCTGGTTCGAGGAGATCGGCGCCCGCCCGGCGGTGCAACGCGGCCTGGCGGTCGGCAAGGACTTGTCGCAGGATCCGTCCAAGCTTCCCGCCGAGGAGCAGGAGCGCCGCGCCAACCTGCTCTATAACCAGCGCGCCCGGCCGGTTCCGGCCGCGTAGCCCATGCTGATCGCGCAGCTCACGGACTTGCACGTTCGTCCGCCCGGCCGGGCGGCGAACCGCGTCGTCGAAACCACCATGCTGACCGAGCGGGCGTGCCGCGCCGTCGCTTCGCGCCAACCGCTGCCCGATGCCGTGCTGCTCACCGGCGATCTGACGGAATGGGGAATGCCGGAGGAATACGCGGTGCTGGCCGACATTCTCCGCCGCACGCTCGATCGGCCGGTGTTCGCCATACCCGGCAACCACGATCGGCGGGAGAACATGATCGCCCATTTGCCCGGCACGCGCCACGAGGACGGGGTGATACGCTACACGGTCGAGGAATTTCCGGTGCGGCTGGTGATGCTCGATACATTGGTCCAAGGCGCTGGGCACGGCGAGCTTTGCCCTGACAGCCTCGCTTGGCTCGACGACGCGCTCGCCGCCGTGCCGGACAAACCCACGCTGATCGCCATGCACCATCCGCCCTTCATTTGCGGGATCGCGCACATGGACCGCATCGCGCTGCGGCAGCGAGGGGAGTTCACAGCCACTGTCGCGCGCCACCCGCAGGTGCAGCGCATTGTCTGCGGCCATCATCATCGCCCGGTCACGGCGCGCGTCGGCGGGGCGATCGCCAGCATCGCCCCTTCGGTCGCCCATCAGATCGAAATGGACCTCAGGCCCGAGGCGCCCCCGGCGTTCATGCTGGAACCGCCCGCCTACCAACTGCATCACTGGTCGGCCGAGCACGGCTTCGTCACCCATACCGTGTTCGTCGAGAGCTATCCGGGACCGTTCCCGTTCTTGCTCGAACCGGAGTACTCGGATGTCTCGCAGTAGCTCACGGTCGGTACGTCATCCGGGCATCGCCCAGCGCCAGGCATCGTGGTCCGGGGCATAGGTGCGCGGCGTCTGCGTCGGGTCGCGATTGACCAAGGGCCGGGCGAACAGCGGATGGCGCATACTGCGCACCTCATGCTCGATGGTGAACAGCACCTGATTCGTGTCCAGGTCCACGATATCGGTGAACCGGTACTGGTGCTGATCGCTTTCCTCGGTGATCAACCCGCGCTCCAGCAGCTTCTTGTGCGGGCCAGAGAAGTCGGCGAGCGTGATCTGGATGTGGTGCCCGTCAAAGGGCGGCAGATCGCGCTCGGTCTCGCGGAAGATGATCTTGTTCCCATCGCCGAGGATCACCCAGGCATGGGCGCCGTTTCCTTCCTCGGCCACGCCTGCGATCGCACTCAGGATCTCGCGGTAGAAGCGCGCGATGCCGTGCAACGAGGTGCCTTTCGGCACGTAGCACTCGACATAGGGCATCCCCAGCGTGACGCGCCCGAAGCGGGCCGCGTCCGGTGCGTGGCAGCGGATACGGTTGCCCCACGGGCAGGTGGCCTCCACGGCGTCATTGGTCTCGCGGAAGCCGAATTTGGTGCCCTCGAGATGCTTTTGCGCGTTGTGCAGGCGGCGCAACAGCGCCTCCAAATCCGGCAGCACCAGCCCGGTCGTGCCGCGCACCACCTGCGGCGGGCGGGTCGGCAGGTGGAACTGCGCCCGGCCGACATTGATCCACATGTTCTCGATCGAGGTCATCAGGTACGGATCGCGCGTCAGCCCTAGGCCGGCGACGTAGAACAAGGTCGCCAATTTCTGGTCCGGAACCGTGACGTTCACGTGCCCCAGCTCGACGATGTTGCCCAGATCCTCGACAGTCCGGTCGAAGCGCGGCTGCGTGGCGGCGTCGTTCATGTCCTCGGTTCCTCCCTCTGCCGGTCGGGCGCTTTCCGCGCCACGATACCGCATGACCGGAAGGGAGGGAACGATGGCAGGTCTGCCGATGAGCTGGGAGCAATGGAGCCGCCTCGACGGGCTGGCGCTCGCCGACCTGATTCGGGCGCGGCAGCTTACCCCGGCGGAGGCCGTCGCCCAATGCGCGGAAGCGGTGCAACGCGTCAATCCGCGTCTGGACGCGATCATCGAGTTGTTCGAGGACGTGCGCGCCGACCCGGACGCGGATCGGCCCGAGCGAGCCGGCCGGCTGCATGGGGTGCCGATCTTCCTCAAGGATCTCGGATCGGGACTGAAGGGGCGGCGGCAAGAAGCCGGGTCCGCCCTGATGGCCGGCACCGAGCTGACCGCCACCGACCCGGTGATTGCCAACTATCTCCGCGCTGGCCTGGTGCCGCTCGGCCGTTCCACCACGCCGGAATTCGGGCTGACATTCGATACAGTCACGGATTATCGCGGCGGGATCAGGGCGACGCGCAATCCGTGGAACCTGGAGCGGACATCCGGGGGTTCCTCGGGCGGCTCGGCGGCGGCGGTCGCGGCGGGCGTAACGCCGCTCAGCATGGCGACCGACGGCGGCGGCTCGATCCGCATTCCCGCTGCGTTCTGCGGTCTGGTGGGGCTCAAACCCTCGCGCGGACGCGTGCCCCCGCCGCTCGCGCGCAACGAATACGCCAACCGCGTCAGCGTGGAAGGCGTGGTGAGCCGCAGTGTGCGCGACACCGCCGGGACGCTCGACTATCTCACGCGCGGGCCGAACGGCGGCTCGTTCATAAAGATGGGCGCGCCGGCGGGGTCGTATCTCGGAGCGATCGCCTACGATCCACCGCGCCTGACGGTCGCGCTCTCCACCGGAGCATGGGGACGCGCCACGCCGGTTGATCCCGAGCTGACAGCAAGGGTGCGGGAGACGGCGCGGTTGCTGGAGTCGCTTGGCCACCGGATCGAAGAGGTTGAGGACCGCGCGATCTGCGAGTGGGAGGTGCTGTGGCGGTCCTATATGACCGGCTGGGTCAGCAGCCGGCTCGCCTTCACCCAGATCGCCACCCGCAAGGGAATCACGGTGGAGCAGCTTGAGCACAAGCTCAACCCGATGACCTGGCGGCACCACGTCGCCGCGCAGAGCTATCGCGTGCCCGACATCTTCGCGATGATGGACTCGAACAACATCGTTACCCGCCAGTGGGGCGCGCTGATGGAGCGTTACGACGCGCTGCTGTGCCCGGCGATCGCCGTCCGGGTGCCCGCCGCCAACGGTCCATACGCGCTGCTGCGCGACGAGGAGTTCGAGCCGTGGGTCACGCGCCTCGCGGATGCTGCGCGGTACACGATGCCGGCGAACGAGACCGGGTTGCCCGCGATCTCACTGCCGGCCGGGCACGACAGCGACGGCCTGCCGATCGGAGTGCAGCTCTATGGTGATTTCGGCGGCGAGGATTTGCTGCTGCAACTCGCCGCCGAGATCGAGCGCGCTCGGCCCGCCTGGTTCGGCGCCATCCCACCCGTGCATGTGACGCGAGGCGTCTGAATCAGAGGCGGTTCAGGCAGGCAGAGAAGCGGCTTGTTAGGGTCGTCATCGCCGGGCTCGACCCGGGCGATCCACGCAAGGATCGTCCCGCACGGACGTTGCGCTGGATGCCCGGGTCGGAGCCCGGGCATGACGCTGGGAGAGCAGGCGCGCCAGGCCCCCAAACGGGCCGTCAAGCTGCCCTGGGCACGCCGAACAGCCCGCCCAGCCGCGCCAACTCGGCCAGATGATGGTCGGCGTCGCCGAATGTCTGGTCGATCATGGTCATGCGCTTGAAATGATGGCCGACCACGTACTCCATCGTCATGCCGATGCCGCCGTGGAGCTGGATCGCTTCCTGGCCGACTTGCCGGCCGGAGCGGCCGATCTGCACCTTGGCCGCGGACACGGCACGGCGCCGCTCGATCGGGTCCGCCTCCCCGGCCATCACGGTCGCGAACATCGCCATGCTGCGCGCCTGCTCCGATGCGGTCAGCATGTCCACGGCGCGATGCTGCAACGCCTGGAACTGGCCGATCGGGCGGCCGAACTGCTGGCGCGTCTTGAGGTATTCGAGCGTCGCTGCCTGCATACTGGCCATCACGCCAACCGCCTCGGCGCAAAGTGCACGCAATCGCCTCGTCCACCACCTGCTCCAGCACCGCCAGGGCGCCGCCGGGATCACCCAGCACCGCCTCGGCGCGCGCGCCTGAGAGCGTCACCTCGGCCGCGCGCAACCCGTCCTGCGTCGGATAGCCGCGCCGGCTGACCCCTGAGCCGGCAGCGTCCACCAGGAACAGGCCGATCCCCTCGCGGTCGCGCTGCCCACCGGAGGTCCGGGCCGTGACCAGGAGCTTGTCGGCGCAGTCGCCATGCAGCACCACGCCCTTGGCGCCATCCAGCACCCAGGCACCGCCGTCCTGCCGCGCCTTGGTCTCGACGTCCGCCAGGTTCCAGCGCGACTGGCGCTCGACATGGGCAAGCGCAAGCTTGAGCTTGCCCTGGACCAAAGGCGGGACCAGCTCGCCGCGCTGCGCCTCGCTCGCCGCATGGCGGAGCAACCCGCCGCCGAGCACGACCGTGGCGAAGAATGGTTCGAGCACGAGGCCGCGCCCGAACGTCTCCATCACGATCATCATCTCGACCGCACCGCCGCCGAACCCGCCCAGCTCCTCCGCGAACGGCAATCCGAGCAGACCGAGTTCGGCGTATTGCGACCAGATCGCCTGGCTCCAGCCATCGGGCTCGGCCATGTACTTCTTGCGCTGCTCGAACTGGTATTGATCGGCGATCAACCGATCGACGCTGTCCTTGAGCAGCCGTTGGTCGTCGCTGAGATCGAAATCCATGCGGCCCTCGGGTGTTGTCGTTCGTAACTTCGTCTCGTCCTGCTTCATCGTCATGGCCGTGCTTGTTACGGCCATCCACGACTTCTGGCGAGCAAGGCGAGTCGTGGATGCTCGCGACAAGCGCGAGCATGACGCTACAGGCCCAGTATCGCCTTGGCGATGATGTTGCGTTGGATCTCGTTCGACCCCCCGTAGATCGAGGTCTTGCGGTAATTGAAGTAGCTCGGCCCCGCCCCGGCGGCGTAGTCCGGCCCGACGAACGGCTCGTTCTGGCCCTCTTCGGGTGGCTGGTACGGCATAACGTAGGGGCCAACGACATCCATCATCAGCTCGGTCAACTGCTGCTGGATCACCGAGCCCTTTAGCTTGAGGATCGAGGAAGCCGGGTTCTGCCGGCCCTTCTCGCGATTGCGTTCGTCGGATACGACGCGAAGCTGCGTCATCTCCAGCGCCTTCAGCTCCACCTCGACGGCGGCGAGCTTCTCGCGGAAGCGCGGCTCCTCGATCAGCGGATGGTCGCCGACCCGCTCCAGCGAGGCCAGTTCCTTGATGCGCTGCACCTTCGCCTTGGAGGCGCCGACGCGCGCGATGCCGGTGCGCTCGTTGCCGAGCAGGAACTTGGCGTAGTCCCAGCCCTTATTCTCCTGGCCCACCAGGTTCTCGGCCGGCACCTCGACATTGTCGAAGAACACCTCGTTCACCTCGCGCCCGCCGTCGATGGTGACGATCGGGCGGACGGTGATTCCCGGCGTCTTCATGTCAAGGAGAATGAACGAGATGCCCTCCTGCTTCTTGGCGCCCGGGTCGGTGCGCACTAGGCAGAAGATCCAGTCGGCGTATTGCGCGAGCGTGGTCCAGATCTTCTGGCCGTTGACGATATACTTGCCGTTCTTGCGCTCGGCGCGCGTGCGCAAGGACGCGAGGTCGGAGCCGGAGCCGGGCTCGGAGAAGCCCTGGCACCAGAAATCATCAGCATTGGCGCAACGCGGCAGGAACCGTCGCTTTTGCTCGTCGTTGCCGAATTGGGCGATCACCGGGCCGACCATCGTGACGTTGAAGGCGATCGGCGGCGGCACGGCGGCTTGCTGCATCTCGTCCTGATAGAGATAGACCTGGACCGGGCTCCAGGGCTGCCCGCCCCATTCCACGGGCCAGTTGACCGTCGCCCAGCCGCGCCCGTTCATGATGCGTTGGCTGGTGACCATGTCGTCCTTGGTCAGATGCTCGCCCTCGCTGGCCTTGCGGCGGATCGCCTCGGGAATTTCGGTGCGGAAGAACCGGCGTGCCTCCTCGCGGAAGGCGCGTTCATCGTCGGTGAAGTTCAGGTCCATCGCGATCAATCCCCATCCCGTGCGCGCGCCCGCCGGCGGCGACGGCTAGCTTGCGGGCGCGGCGAACCGGCGTCAATCAGCGGGGGCGCTTCTCATTCGCCACCAGATCCCGCTAAATCGCCGCAACAAGCCCATACAGGGACGGCAATCATGGGGAACTTCCAGGACGCCGGCACGCTTGCCGACGCGCTGCGCCGCCGGGCGCGCGGGCAGCCGGAGGTGGTCGCGCAGATCTACCGCGAGCGCAGCACCACTTACGGCGAGCTGGATCGCCAAGCGAGCCAGGTCGCCCAAGGGCTGATCGCGCTTGGGGCACGACCGCAGACCCGGATCGGCTATCTGGGCAAGAACACCGACGTCTTCTTCGAGCTGCTGTTCGGCGCGTTCAAGGCCAATGTCGTGCTGGTGCCGGTGAACTGGCGCCTGGCCCCGCCCGAGGCGGGGGTAATCCTCGCTGATGCCGGGGTCGACGTCCTGTTCGTCGGTCCCGGCTATGCCCCAATGGCGGCCGAGATCGAGCGGGAGGGCAAGACGTTTCAGCATCGCATCTCCATCGACGGCGCGAGCCCCGACTGGCCCGATTTCGCCGCCTGGCGGGATGCGCAGCGCGAGGCTGACCCGATGGTGCCGGCGTCGGCCGACGACACCGCGCTGCAACTCTACACGTCCGGCACCACCGGCCTGCCCAAGGGCGTCGAGCTATCCAGCCGCAACTACCTGAGCGCGTTCGATACCTGGCAGGCCACAGGCGTCGGCGGCGTCGGCCCGGATGACGTGGTCCTGACCTGTATGCCGCTCTATCATGTCGCTGGCACCAATCTCGGTCTGATAGCGCTGCTGTTCGGCGCCACCAACGTGGTGATGGAGGAGGTGACCGTCCCCGGCATCCTGGACCTCGTTCCGCGCCATCGGGTCACCTATGCGCTGTTCGTGCCGGCCGTGGTCCTGGCGCTCGTGCAGCACCCGGACACGCCCAAGACCAATTTCAGCTCGCTGCGGCAACTGCTGTATGGCGCCTCCCCGATCGCGGAGGATACGGTGCTGCGCGCCAAGGCGCTGCTGCCCCAGGCGGGGCTCTGGCATCTCTACGGCCTGACCGAGACATGCGGCTGCGGCACCTTCAACCCGCCTGCGATGCACGATCCGGCGCGCGGCAAACTTCGTTCCTGCGGCCGACCCTATACTGGCATTGAGTTGCGCGTTGTCGGGCCGCTCGGCGAGGATGTGCCGACCGGCGAGGTGGGCGAGATCGTGCTGCGCCACGACAGCGTGAGCAAAGGCTATTGGGGCAAGCCCGAGGCCACACGGGCGGCGTTCTTTCCGGGTCGCTGGTTCCGGACCGGGGATGCTGGGTATCTCGACGCGGACGGCTTCCTCTACATCTACGACCGGATCAAGGACATGATCGTGAGCGGGGCCGAGAACATCTATCCGGCCGAGGTGGAGAACGCGTTGTTCGGTCATCCGGCCGTCGCCGACGTGGTGGTGATCGGCGTGCCCGACGCGCGTTGGGGCGAGGCGGTCAAGGCTGTGGTGGTGCTGCGGCCCGGAGCAGGGGCCTCGGCCGACGAGATCATCGCCCATGCCCGCGCCCGCATCGCGAGCTACAAGCTGCCGAAGTCGATCGACTTCGTGGACAGCCTGCCGCGCAACCCCACCGGCAAGGTGCTCCGCCGCGAACTCCGCGCGCCCTACTGGGCCGGTCGCGAGCGACAGGTCGGCTGACCTCGCGGACAACCGGGACGCCTGGGCGAATGCCGGGATCCACGACTTGCTTCGAGGCCGGCGAGAAAGTCGTAGATGGTCGGCCTTCGCCGACCATGACGACGAGAGGTCGGGAATAAGGATTCACGCGCCGCCGCATCCTAAAGTTTCAGCGAGTGCAGAAAGTTTCCAACCGCCTCCGCCACGATTGCCGGCGTTTGCACCGCCATGAAGTGCCCGGTGTCCAACGCCTGGAACCGGGCGTTCGGCATTCCGCGCGCCAGCGGCTCCACGAGCGACGGCGGGCGGAGCTTGTCATGCGTGCCGGCGAGCAGCAGCGCCGGGCAGGCGATGCGCGGAAGCTCCTCCGTCACGGTGCTTTCGATCAACATGCGATAGATCGCGCCGTAGCTCTCCGGGTCGTTGGCCAGCCAGCGGGCGCGGAACCGGCGGTATTGCTCGGGGTCGTGGCGAACCTCGGGCGGGTAGGAGGCGGTGAAGCTCTCCTCGATCACGCCGCGCGCGCCGTGTCGCTCTATCGCCTCGGCCCGCGCGATCGTGGTGGCGCGGCGGTCGGGCGCGACCCCCGTCGCCGGGGCCATCGCGACGACCGCTGCCACGCGATCGGGGAAGCAGGCGGCGAAATGCAGCACGATGCCGCCGCCAACGGCGCAACCGGCGAGCGCCACCTTGGCCGCGATGGCGAGCGCGTCGAGCAGGGCCGCGAGATCGTCCACCATGGCATCGAATGAAAGCGGCCCGTGCGTCTTCTCGGACAGCCCGGCCCCGCGGATGTCGTAGCGCAGCACGCGCCGGCCCCGCGCGAGGCTGGGCAGCACTTCGTCCCAGCTCTCCAGCGTCCCGCCCATTTCGTGAACCAGCACGAGGGTCGTCTTGCCGTCGCCGGTGAGGTCGTAGCGCAGGCTGGTGCCGTTCACTTCGATCCAGTCAATCAATGGTTCGATCTCCCAGCAACTACTCGGACAGCCAGTCATCCCGTTATCCTTGGGGACTTTTGACCACGGCCTGAGGCGTGGCCGGGTTGGTGCCCCCATAGCCAGGCGGAATCTTTGCCCATCGATAACCCGCCTTTCCCAGGTCGTAGCCGACCTCGAACAGCGCGTTCATGTATTTGGGATCGAATGAATACCGAAGCGGCACATTGAAGCTCTCCGGCATATTGGCGAGATTGAAATCGACACCGTCGCGTTGGGAAACGCTATAAATTCGGTAGAGGTCACCTACACCCTGTGTCTGGATCAGAGACGAAGTCGCGCGACCCGCGATGCTAAGCGTCCGCCGCCTCACGTCCGCCCATTGCGGGTCGAGCCGTGCATTGCGGATGATGTAGAGGTAGCGCTCGCGTGTAATGCCAGATTGATCGAGTCGCAGCCCGGGCGGATAGACAAACACCTGGGCGCTCGCTCCGCCGTCTACATTCATCTCCTGATATCGCTTACCATTGGCCTGCACATCGATCATCACGGGTGGAAACGCTACGGGGATAGCTGCCGATGCCAGCATGATCCTTTGAACCAAGTTCAAGGCGCCAGGCTTTCCGGACGCTGCGATCTGGCCGATGTCCCAAATTACCGGGCGGCCGGCATCGAGATCGGTCGTGCCAATCAGTAGCAGGCGCCCCGCCTCGTATTGCCGTGCAATTTCCTGAAGAAGTTCCGGCGTCACGAAGCGCTGGATGGTGCGGTAGAGGGGCATATTGGTGGTCAGTGCGTCCCCGAGAAGTCCGGATAGGATCCAGCGTCGCTCAAGAACGTCCTTCGGGCCGATCTTAGTATAAATCTGCTTCAGCTCAGCATCATGAGCCGGGCCTAAAAAGGCGAATGGCGCGATCAGTGCGCCGGTGCTGATTCCGGTTACGAGCTTGAAGGTCGGTCGTGTGCCGATTGCAGTCCACCCGACCAAGAGACCGGCCCCAAACGCGCCGTTTTCCCCCCGCCGGAGATTGCCAGGTAATAGGCGGGCGGGAGCGGTCCAGGATGGCCGTGGGCAGTCGCGTAATCCCGTTCGCGACGGTAGGACGCCAGGCCATCCGCTATCATCCGCGGCGTTACCTCGTCTCCCCAATACCAAGCATCGTTCAGGCCCAGGACAGAGATGTCGCTTTGCTGCGACTGCGGCACTGGGGGCATGCGAAACAGCGGCGCGCAGGCCGCGCTGGTGACAAGGCCCAGTGCCGCAATTAGCGCGCAAAAGCCTCGCATCAATCGGGCGATTGGCCGGCTTTCGCATGTGCCATCGGAGCGCGGCCTGGCGTTAAACTGGCTCATGGTGCTGGACCTCGGCGAAGCCGAGCTGTTGACGACGGCGAACAGAGCAATGACACGTTCCAACATTCGCCACATCCGTGATCAAGCTAAGATGGATTTTGAAGCCGGCGCAGCGCGCGTGATCGGAGTGGTTCCGGTCGTGATCACCGTTTTTTCTCGGCAGCAATCTGTCCACGCGGCTATTAGCGGTTATTCTGGCCCGCTGTGTATCCTTCTTGGTAAGATGACTGCTCGTTTTGCTTCACCTTGTTGTAGATCAGGCCGCCGACGAGCCCGGCACCCGCGCCGATTGCGGTCCCCAGGCCCGCATTGCCCGCTATGGCCCCAATCACGGCACCCCCGGTGGCGCCCGCTGCGGTTCCGCCCAAAGCCCGATTTTCTCCGGGCGTCAGATTTGAGCAGCCAACGAGCAGGCCACAACCAACCAGCAACGGAATGACAGCCTTCATGTGTTTCCTCCCAGATTCGCTTTGGCGCTATTGCCGGCCGGGGCAGGGGAATTGGACCGCGAGATATTGGACTATCGCGTCGGCCGGCAACTCCAAGAGAACCGGAGGGTTGGCCTTAGCCCATGCGACGAAGTTTGCGATGGCCTGATTGCGACTGGGCGTTCGCTGCGGTGCGCAGAAGAATTTGCTTCGCATGGCGGCCTGTCCCTCGTAGAGTGTCTGATAGACACCCACGGCGAAACCTTCACAGAATGTTACGGCGAGCGTCGCCAAGGGATCGTCATGGGCAGGGGAACAGAGGTTCACCAAGTTCCCTGCTGTTTGCACCTGAAAATCCACCTGGGTTACCGCGGCACGGGCAGAGCCAAAGCCCAAGGGGGTGAGCGCGAGTGCCGACAGAAGCAGTGCAAGCAGCCGCATACGCATTTGTCGTTCCTCCCGAGTATTGGAGCCATACCGGGCGCCGAAATCCCGGAGCGCGCCAGTCTGGTCATGGGACCAGACCGCGAAATCCCGATTGTAGAGGTCGTTCATCACGTACCAAAGCTAGGGCAGCACGTCAGGACCGACAAGCTCGCGCCCTTCCAAGCGTGATCCGGGGGTATCCAGGCGACTCCGGCAGACCCGCCGGGAACCGCGCCAGCACGTCTCCGCTCGCGATATCTCGCACGATGAACAGACGGCCAGGGCAGTCGGCGAAACTCCACGACCCTTTTCACTCGCAACAAATCCTCATTCCGGTCGTGGGCGAGGCTGAGCGAGCGCGCTCGGAGGTCGCCTCGTCTCTCCGTCGCCGGTGAGGTCGTAGTGCAGGCTGGTGCCGTTCACCTCGATCCAGTCAATCAATGGTCCGATCTCCCCGCGACTATTCGGGCAGCCAGTCGCCGAGCACCTCCTGCTCGGAATACGTCGTTGCGGAAAGGTCGATCTGGGCTGTCTCCCCGCGACCATCCCAGCAAAAACTAAGGCAGCACGAGAGGACCGACAAGCTTGCTCGCTTTTAAGCGTGTTCTCAGTCTGATCAGAGGGGACTTCATGTCACTGCGCGAAAACCATTAGCCGCACGGTGGCGTCGAGGTAAGCGGCGGAACCGCTTTGGCCGATCAAGTCCCAGGAGTTGCTGTCGCAGGAACCGTTCGCCAGAACGAACGCCTGGTACCAAGAATTGGCCCAAGTGGGGAAATAGGTCTCCCACGCGAGGCTGTTGGAAACGAGATTTCCGGTGCCGCCGTCGCTGCCGTGACTGTCGAACCCGGAGGAGCCGTCGCTCCAAGACGGAGATACGGGGGTTTGCGCCACCCAGGTTTCCTCCCCGACGCCCCAGACCCAAAGCTCGTAGGTGCCGTCGCTGTGCGCCGTCGAGATCGCGGACCAATCGTACCAGCCATAGTCGGTATAGGCGGCCACCCCGAGGCGGGTTCCCATCGGGTTTGCGTCGTTCGGGGTCTGGGCGACCGACCAGAACCAGTTGCTGACGCCGGACACCGCGGCTTGCGACCCGCCGTTGCCCGTCGCGCATTGCAGATCGAAGTAGCCGTCGCCTTCCGCCGCGTCGGTCGTGGCGCCGCCGAGCGTCAGTTGCATCGGTGCCCCGTTATAGGGGGCTGCCGCCAAGGTGAGGATCGACCCGGCCACGATCCGCGGCTCGACCTTCGGCGCGGTCGCTCGATGATGGCCGCGCCCGGGCCGGCGTAGCTGGAACGTTTCGCCGAATTTGCGGGCAGCCTCGGCGATCGCGGTGTTGCCGACGAACGGTTGAAGCAGGGTGGCTCGGATCGGCTCCGTCAGGCGCTCCCGCTCCGCGCGGACCCGCTGCCGGTGCTCGAATTTCTCGGTGAATTGGCGGGTAATGCTCTGAATCGCCGGTACGCCGGCCGCGACCGGAGGGTTTCCTCCGAGCGCCGTCAGCACCCGTTTGACATTGTCGGCTCCGGTGGTCAGGGCTTGATTCGGCATGGTTGCACCTCCTCAGCGGGAAACCACGATAGCACAGCACGCAGCAGGTTATGGCGCCATCCGGCCCAACGGCTCCGGCTCACCTTGCGCGAACCGAGCCAGCAGCTCATCGGCCGCGATGTCGCGCACGATGAACACCAGCCGGCTGGTGCGGTCCGCGTCGGGCCAGGCCCCGAACCACTCGGGAGGGTAGAGCGTGTGCTGCACCGCGTGGATCGCCGCGGGGCGGCCGGGGCGGTCGGCGAACTCCACGAGCCCTTTCACCCGCAACAAATCCTCTCCCCGGTCGCGGGCGAGGCCGCCGAGTGCCTTGGCGAAGTCAAGCCTTGTCATCGGGCGGCGGAGCGCGAGCGCGAAGGTGGCGATGCCGTGCGTGTGCGTCGCCGCCGACCAGAAGCGGCGCTGCGGCTGCCGGGCGGTTGCGCTCGGAGCAGAGGCGAAAAGCACGGCGCCCGGATCGCCCGTGCACGCCGCGTCGCCGATTTCCGCCGTCGGGTTGATCGCCTCCAGGCGCCCACTCAAGGCAGGCGGGGGTGGCGCGAGGTCGGTCTTGGTCAGCAGCAGGCGATCCGCGACCACCGCCTGCGCAGTCGCCTCGGCATGGCGGTCGAGTGTCGCCAGTCCCGCGACGGCATCCACCAGGGTTAGTACCGTCTGTAACCGCAGCTCATGTTCGAGCCGGGCGTCGGCGGCCAGGGTGTAGAGGATGGGTGCAGGCTCGGCGAGCCCGCTGGTTTCCACGACGATGCGGCGGAACGGCGGCAAGTCGCCTTCGCCACGGCCGGCAAGCAGCCGGTACAGGCTGCGCACGAGATCCTGGCGTACGGTGCAGCAGAGGCAGCCGCTCGGGAGCTGGATCACCTCGTCGGGGCTCGCCGCGACCAGCAGGTGGTCGAGCCCGACCTCGCCGAACTCGTTGATGATGACGGCGGTGTCGGCCATCGCGGGCGCGGCCAGCAGGCGGCGCAGGAACGTCGTCTTGCCGCTGCCAAGAAAGCCGGTGACGATGGCGATGGGCAATGGTTCGCTCAGGGGGCCTCCTCAGCCTGGTGTACATCCGTGCCCAACGGCATTCGGCGATGTACATCGGCGCTTTACATAATCAGCCCGTGATCCGAACGGTACCGGCGAGATGTACATCCGCGCATCACCCCTCCCGGACCGTGGCCGCCACGATTTCCACCAGGCGCTCATAGTCCTCCAGCTCATTGTAGGCGTGAGCCGAAAGCCGGAGCCAAATCCCGTCCCCCAGCACATGCAGCGGCGAGTCGGCGCGCGCATCCATCAGCCGGCCCTGGAGCGCCTGTGCCCGCTCCGCCGAGACCGGGCCGGCAAGCGGCAGGCGCACCAACCCCATCGCGCCAGCCAGCGCCCCGGTCGCTCCTGGCTCGGTGTCGAGCTGGCGGGCGAGAAGGGCCGTCGCCTCCGACGCCAGCGCCGTGTTGCGGGCCATCAGCGTCTCGGCCCCGAGCCGGCGGTGGAAGTCGAGCGCCGCGCCCACGCACAGGAACGGGCTCGGATCGCGCGTGCCGGTCCAGTCGAACTCCTCCAGGAAGCCCCGGCCGAGCCCGTGGGAGATCGTGACCGGATGAAGGTCGGCTTGCCGGTCGGCCGCGGCCCAAAGAAAGCCGCATCCCTTGGGTGCGCACAGCCATTTGTGGCAATTGCCGACGTACCAATCGGCGCCGATCCCGGCCATATCGAGGGGCACCTGGCCCGGCCCGTGCGCGCCGTCCACCAGCACCGGCACGCCGGCTTCGCGGCAGGCGGCGATGATGCGCTCGATCGGCAGGACCAGCGCGCTCGGGGAGGTGATGTGGTCGATCACCGCCAGCCGCGTGCGCCCGGTCAGCGCCGCCGCCACGCTCGCCACTACGGCGCCGCCCTCGGGACGAGGGAACGGCATGGGCGCCTCGATCATCCGTGCCCCGGCGCGCTCGCACACGTAGCGCACCGCGTTGCGGACCGCGCCATAGCCGTGCGCGAGCACGACCACCTCGTCGCCCGGGGCAAGCCGCAGCGAGCGCAGCACCGCGTTGCAGCCCTCGGTCGCGTTCGCCACGAAGGCGATGTCCGTGCCCTGGGCGCCGATGAACGCGCCGAGCCGGGCGGCCGCGGCGCGCAGCGCGCCCGGCAGTTCGCGGCGGAAGAATCGGCCGGGCTGCGCCTCCATCCGCCGCCGCCAGTCCTCCTGGACGGCCAGCACCACCAGCGGCGTGGCGCCATAGGAGCCGTGGTTGACCGAGACCCACTCCGGGTCGAGCCGCCACTCATGGCGCACGGCCCGACCCAGCGTCGGCGCGGTCATGCTTGGTAGGCCAGCCGCAGCCCCGGCTCCGGCCAATCGAGCGCGACCAGCCGGCCCTTGCCGGAGAGGGTGACGTAGGCGGTGCGCAGGCCGGGGCCGCCGAAGCAGATGTTGGTCGTCACCGGGTCTTGCGTCGGCACCTTTCGGACGAGGCGGCCGTCCGGGGCGATCACGCTGATGCAACCGGCGACCAGCGTGGCCACGCAGATATTGCCCGCCGCGTCCACGGCCAGGCTGTCGAAGCGGCGGAACCCGCCGAGCCCGGCCACCAGCCGGCCGCCATGGGGGGAGGGGAACGGCTCCTTGCGCGCCACGCCGGGCGCCTCTAGGTCGAACCCCCATAGCCGGGCGGTCTCGGTCTCGGCCACATAGACGGTCTTGCCATCGGGCGAGAGCCCGACGCCGTTCGGGGTCAGCAGCGGGAACGCCACCTCGACGATGCGCGAGCCGTCGGCGGCGGCATAGTAAAGCGCGCCGTGGTCGCGGTCGCGGGCGCGGGTCTTGCCGAGGTCGCTGAAGTAGAACCCGCCCTGCGCGTCGAACACCAGGTCGTTCGGGCCGCGCAGCCGGTTCTCGCCGCATCGGTCGTAGAGCAGGGTGACAGCGCCGTTCGCCGGATCGACGCGCTCGATCCGCCCGCCCACGTAGTCCGAGGACTGGACCACCGGGCGTAGTAAGCCGGCCTCGGTGCGCCAGACGAACCCGCCATTGTTGCAGACATAGAGCGCCCCGTCGGGGCCGACCGCCAGCCCGTTCGGGCCGCCCCCGATGCGCGCGACCACCTCCACCCGGCCATCTGGCCGCACCCGGCTCACGGTCTGACGCTCGATCTCGACCAGCACGACCGAGCCGTCCGCCATCGCCACCGGGCCTTCCGGGAAGCAGAGCCCGGTCGCGATCTCGCGGAGCTGGCTCATGGCGGCGTTCCTCCTGCTCTTTCACCGTCAAGCCTATCGCGGAAACCTTTCGTTAGGACAGGCGCGGGCAGACTGCACCGGTTCTTCACCGGGGCGCCGCGTGTCGGAAACGATTCGTCTTCCCGGGCCGGGCGGCATGGCTGTCTGCGGCTTCCTCGCCGTCGCGGCGGCATCGGCGGTGCTCGCGCCGGTGCTGTTCGTCCCGCTCCTGGCCGTCGCGGCGGCGATCGGCGCGGCGTTCCTGCTGTATCGGCACACCGCGGCGGCGAGCGCGGCGTGGCTGGTGATCGCCGGCTGCTCGCTGGAAATGACGATCGGCGACCTGGCGGGGCCGGGCGCCTTCCAGGCCACGATCGCGGTCGTCAAGGCGGCCGGGATCGGGCTCGCCGTGGTTTGCGTGCTGCGTTACGGGCCGCGGCTCGATTGGTTCAATCCGGGCCTGGGATTCGCCGCCATGTTCGCGACCGGGATGGCGCATGGGCTGCACCCGGGCCTGGCACCCGACGAAAGCCTGCGCTCGCTGGTCGGCTCCGCCGCGCCCTACGCCTTCTCCTGGAGCCGGCTGTCGCGCGGATGGGCGCAGGCGATGATCCGGGCGACGCAATGGGCGCCGCTGGCGAGCATCGCCGGCGGGGCGGTGCTGGACGCGGCGGGCGTCCGGCCGCTGTTCGTCGATTGGGGCGGCGAGCGGCTGGCCGCACTCGGGCATCCGGCGTTCCTGGCCGGCGCCGCGCTGGCCGCGATCTATGCCTGCCTGGTCGAGTTCTACCGGGATGGTCGGTCCCGCGACCTGGTCTTGCTTGGCGCCAATGGCGTGATCCTGCTGCTGACCGGCGCGCGGGCGCCGTTGTTCTATGGCGCGGCGGTGGTCGGGCTGACGCTCGCCTTCGTGCCCGCCCCCTCCGTGCCGCGCCGGGCGCGGGTGCTGCTGCTGCTGGCGGGCGCGGCGGCGTTGCCGGTGCTCGCCGCCTTCGCCGACAGTTTCGCGATGCTGCGCCTGTTCAACATGCTTGCCAACGACGCGGGCGATCTGAGCGGGCGAGGGGAGCTATGGCCGCTATTCGAGCGCGCGGCGGCCGAAGCGCCTTGGTTCGGCTGGGGCGTGGGCGCGGGCAACGCGGTGGTGCCGCAGGACAGCGACATCGTCCACCTGATGCACACTTGGGCGGCGCATAACGAGTACCTGCGGATCGCGGTCGAAGGCGGCCAGGTCGGCCGGGCGGTGCTGATCGGACTATTCGTGCTGTGGGCCGCGAGCCACACCGCACGCCTCGCGCGCTACGAGCGGATCATTATGCGGCTGGTATTCGTCGCGTTCGCGTGTCATGCGTGCACCGACAATGTGCTGATCTCCACCTCGGCCTCGGTGCTGTTCGGCTTCGTCGCCGCCGTGTCCGCCCGGGGCCGGCTGGAGGCCGAGGCGGCGCGCATCCCGGGCGATCTTTACGAGGACGACCCGGCGGCGGTAGCGGAGCATTAGCCACTCAATTCAGGGTGCCGATTCGATGCGTTTGCTCCGCCTGCTTCCGCTGCTTCTTGCCGCGATCAGCCCGCTGCCGGCCGCCGCTGCCGGCTTGGCGTTGGTGATGAACTCGGGCGGCGCCTCGGTCAGCGTGCTCGACATGGGAACGCGGAAGGAGCTGCGCCGCATTCCGGCGTTACGCGAGCCGCACCACTGGGCGCTGAGTCCTGATGGGCGATCGCTGGTGGTGGGCGATTCGGCGGCCAACGCGCTGCTGCTGCTCGACCCTGAAACTGGCGTGCTGCAGCGGCGGGTAAGCGTGGCCGACCCCTACCAGCTCGGCTTCAGCCCGGATGGGCGTTTGCTGGTGGTGAACGGCCTGGCGCGGAATCGGGTCGACGTGTACGAGGCTGGCACGTACCGGCTGGTCAAGCGATTCGCGCTCGCCTCGATGCCAAGCCATCTGGCGTTCTCGCCCGATTCGGCGCGGGTGTTCGTGACCCTTCAGGGTTCGAACCGCCTGGCAGCGATCGACCTTAAGGGAATGCGGGTGCTGTGGGAGAAGCCGGTCGGCAACACCCCAGCCGGCGTGCTCTGGCATAACGGGAACCTGCTGGTGGCGGACATGGGCACCGACCACTTGGCCGAGGTCGATCCATCCGATGGCCGTGTTCTGCGGCAGGTCGTCACCGGGCGCGGCGCGCACAACCTGTTCCTCTCGCCGGACGGCAAGGCGATCTGGGTAAATAACCGCGTCGCGGGGACCACGGAGGAGCTGGACGCGCGGACCTTGGCGCCGATCCGCACGTATCGCATTTCGGGCGGCCCGGACGACCTGGCCTTCGCGCCCGATGGCAAGCTGTGGATAACGCGCCGTTTCGCCGAGACCGTGGCGGTGCTGGACCCGAATACCGGCGCGCTCCAGACCATCGAGGTCGGCCGCTCGCCGCACGGGATCTTCCTGAACCCCAAGGCGCCGCCGGCTCCGAAGCTGGCCAGCCGCTAGCCGGTCATGCCGGACCCGTTCGACCTCGCCGCCGGCTGGATTCAGGAGCACCTGCTGCTGCCGCTGCTCTATGCGGTCGGCTGGATGCGGTGGGAAGACCTGTCGTACGGCTGGGCGCTGTTCGCCGTGTATGGCGCGGTGCAGGTGGCGATTACCTACGCGGTCTGCTTGCCGCTGGAGCATTGGCGGCCGGTGGAGCACTGGCCCGACCGGCGGGCGGTGGCGGTCGATGTGCTCTACACGCTGATCTCGCGAGTGGGCGTGCTGCCGCTGGTCACGTTCGTGCTGTTCTATCAGGCGCAGGTGGCTCTCAACGGCTGGCTCGCCGACCACGGCTGGGTGCCGCCGATGCTGGAGCTGGTGGTTCCGGGCCTGCTTGGGCGCCCGGTGCTGACCTTCCTGTGCTACGCGGTGATCCTGGACGCGGCGGATTACTGGCGGCACCGGCTGTCGCACCGGCTCGGGTGGTGGTGGGCGCTGCACTCGCTGCACCATGCGCAGCGGCAGATGACGTTCTGGTCGGACGACCGAAACCATATCCTGGACGATCTGATCGCCTTCGTCTGGTTTGGTGCCGTGGCGCTGGTGATCGGCGTGCCACCGCTGCAATTCCCGCTTCTGGTGCTAGCGCTGCGGTTCCTGGAGAGCTTGTCGCACGCCAATGCGCGCCTGTCGTTCGGCTGGCTGGGCGAGCGGCTGCTGGTCTCGCCGCGCTTCCACCGCGCGCATCATGGCGTGCTGGGGGCCGGGCAGCGGAGTTGCAATTACGGCGCGGTGCTGCCCTGGTGGGACATGATCTTCGGCACCGCCGATTTCTCGATTGAGTACGTGCCAACTGGCGATCCGAGCGCGGGGGAGGCGCTGGTGAGCGGCGGCTACGTCCGCCAGCAATGGGCGGGGTTGCGGCGGTTCGGCGAGGCAGTCGCTGGGCGGCGCGCTGACCGCGCTGTATCGCGGTGATGGGGCCTCGCTATGGCATTTAGTTACGAATACACGAGAAAGTACGATCAACGCACACTTAAGCTCCTGTACGGGCTATCAGGGAACAGATGCGCAAATCCTGATTGCAACAATAAGATAATCGTTGATCCGACCGAGTTCGATGAAGCTGCGACCTAGGACACATAGCGCACATTTACTCTATTAGGAGCAACGGACCACGCCCTTTTACCGCGTATCTGCCATCTGCGGAGTTTCTAAATGGTTTTGACAATCTGTTATTAGTATGCCGCCATTGCCACGCATTAGTCGATGAGCAAGAAGATACATATACAGTCCAACAACTTACTGAATGGAAATCAAACCACCTTTGGAAGAATCTAGCCACGAAAAAATCGTTCATTGACCCCAGCCATCGAAGCCAGCGTATAATTGGAGGGGTATTTTCGTTTTATACCACGGATTGGACGGTTTCCGGCGTCGGCTATCCAAAGCTTGAGGTAAATCCTCCGAACGGATCACACTCTTCGACTACTCGGGTATGGTTTGAGCAAGATAACGGGCAGTCCGATTGGATCGATTTTAAGAACCTGGCCATCCCTTGCAAAGAAGGACAAAGAGTTTCATTTTTGTGTTCCGCCTTGGAGCCTCGCCGTGGATTCGTTCATAAAATTTACAATCATAGCTCAGGAGAATGGACCGATCTGCCGTTTGGAAGAGAAAAAATTCTTTGGAACCTTGAAGTCGGGAGAAGAATTATTATTCGGGGTAGCCACAATTGTGATCGCATTTTTATTTCTTGTACCTTCGATTCTTGGATACAACCATTACTTTTTTCTTTTCCTCATAATTCTGCTGTCGCTATTGATACCATCTTTGATTCTCGTCGCGTGCAGAGGTCTGGTTCTTCAGCGCGCGCTGAATTGGGCGAAGGGCGTTGCACAGATTACCTGAAACTACCGACCGAAATGAAGCTATAGCTTTGTCTTCTAGGCCGCGTGGACAAACCTGAACCATATCCGGATGCAGCCGAGCAGGACGAAGCCAAGGAAATTAATCGAGGTGTGGTCGTATCGAGTGGCCACCCGGCGCTGGTTCTTCAGATTGCTGAAGAAGCACTCGATGCGGGCACGCAGCGCATAGAGCCGCTTGTTGACCGTATGCTGCACCTTCCGGCTGCGCTTGGTGGGAATTTCCGGGGCGGCGCCGCGGTCACGTAAATCCTGTCGGACGGCATCGCTGTCATAGCCTTTGTCTGCCAGCATCACCGCCGGATCGCTGTCGCGCTCCTCCATGAGCGCGGGATAAGCCGTGACGTCGTGCGCCTCACCGGAGGTCAGGACGACGCCAATCGGAAGGCCCTCCGCATTGGCGCGGAGGTGGATTTTGGTCGAAAAGCCTCCGCGCGAACGGCCGAGAGCTTCGCTTTGAGTCCCCCGTTCCGCCGGCAGCACAGCGATGTGCCCGGATGATGTGCTGTCGATCATTTGCAGGGTGTCGGCCTCTCCCCCCGCGTCGGCCAGGGCTTGCAGCAGGACGTCCCACAGCCCCGAGGTGGTCCATCTTCGAAACTGCCGCCAGACCGAGTTCCAGTTGCCGAATTCGTCCGGCAGGTCACGCCACGGCGCGCCGGTGCGAGCGATCCAGAAGACCCCGTCGAGCACCCGGCGATGCCCTTTCGGCGGGCGCCCACCCCGAGCCGATGTCTCCGTTAAGAACGGCTCGAAGAATGCCCACTCCTCGTCCGTCATCAAACCGCGTGCCACGCCGACCTCCGACACAGAGGTCAGTCTCGAATCACACTGTCCCGCGTCGGGGGAATCTGGAGGCTTCTGTGAGGTCGTGCGACACGAACTCTCGGCATGCCCGGGCGCGACCTCATTGAAGCCGGATTGAACTGACCCGCGGACCGACAGCTATGGGTGTTGTGCGACCTTGGTCACGCCTCGGTGCCGTCCGGAGTGGGCGCGGATTGATTGACCGGGTGACGCAGCAAGCACCATTGGGACAACGGGAGCTCGCTGTGGCAGTGCAGCGCGGTGGCTTTGGCGTGCAGTCGATGTCACGGCGAGTGTCTTGCCGGTCACCAGCGCGTCCCTGACCCTCCCGGGGATGACGGCGGCGAATTCGGCTTTAAGCGATGCAATCTTTCCGGTGACGATGGTCATGACGTGTCGCACCAGAACGGCCCGCAAGACGGACGTCGCAGCAGCAGACCGCGCTCCTGCATCTCGCCGCCGCAGTCCGGGCAGACATCGATCGCCCGGCCGGTCAGCTGACGATAGCGCTCGCGCCAGGTCTGGGTCGGCGGCGGTTCTGGCGCGGGCGCATCGAGCAGGGCGCGGCAGAGCGCGAGCTTGGCCGTGCGATGGCCGTTGGCAAGGAAGCCGACATGGCGGATGCGATGGAACCCGTCCGGGACGGTGTGCTGCAGGAACCGCCGCATGAACTCGTCGGCGGCCAACGTCATCACCTTGGTCTTGCTGTGATGGCGGTAGTCCTTCCAGGTGAAGCTGACCTGACCATCGGCGAGCTGGGTCAACCGGCTGTTGGCAATGGCGACGCGGTGCGTGTAGCGGCCGAGATAGGCGAGCACCTGCTCGGGTCCGGCAAACGGCCGCTTGGCGTAGACGACCCACTCCGTGCCGCGCAGCGCGCCGAGGCGCTCTGCGAACGCGCCCGGTTCGGCGAGCGCGGCGAGGGCGCCGGAGAAGCGGAGTTCGCCGGCGGCGAATGCCGCCTGTAGCTGGGCCAGGAACAGTGTGCGGAACCGGCGCGAGAGGACTCGCACGGGCAGGAAGAACCCCGGTCGACAGGCGATCCATCGCGTCTGGTCCGGCGACAGCCCGCCGCCGGGGACGATGCAGTGCAGGTGCGGGTGGTGGTGCAGGGACTGACCCCAGGTATGCAGCACCGCCACCGCGCCGATTTCGGCGCCGAGATGGCGCCGGTCGGCGGCGATGTCGCGCAACGCTTTGGCCGCCGCGCGGAACAGGATGGCGTAGACCACGCGCTTGTTCTGGAACGCGATCTCTGCCGCCGGCACCGGCAGGGTGAACACAACATGGAAGTGGGGCACCGGCAGCAGCTCGGCCTGACGCGCGTCGAGCCAGGCGGCGCGCGCCAGAGCCTGGCACTTCGGACAGTGCCGGTTGCGGCACGAATTGTAGGCGCAGCGGACCAGCCCGCATTCGGCGCACTGCTCGACATGGCCGCCGAGCCCGGGGGTGCGGCACGCCTCGATCGCCGCCATAACGCGACGCTCGAGGCGGCCGAGAGGCAGGCGGTGTTGCTGGCGAAAAGCGTCGCCGTGGCGGCGGAAGATATCCGCCACCTCCAGCACGGGGCGCATGGCGCCGGATCAGGACGGCGGCGTCACCTCCAGCCGCAGGCGATCGAGCGGGCTCGGCGTACCGCGAATCGTGCTGGTCGCGACATGGGTGTAGCGCGCCGTGGTATGCAGGCTGCTGTGACCGAGCAGTGCTTGAATGATGCGGATGTCGGTGCCGCTCTCCAGCAGATGGGTGGCGAAGCTGTGCCGCAACGTGTGCACACTGATCCGCTTGTCGAGCCCGGCGCCGACACGCGCCGACCGGCAGGCGGCATGCAGCACGGTCGGATGGACCGGACGCTCGGGATTGCGGCCAGGGAACAGCCAGTACGCCGGGCGCGCCAGACGCCAATAGGTGCGCAAAATCCCGAGCAGCTGCGCCGAGAGCATGACGTACCGATCGCGGCCGCCCTTGCCCTGCTCGACGCGGATCACCATCCGGCTGCTGTCGACGTTGGCCACCTTGAGGCTGGTCACCTCGGAGGCGCGTAGTCCGGCGGCATAGGCCGTAGTCAGCGCGGCGCGGCACTTCAGGCTCGGCACCGCCTCAAGAAACCGCACCACCTCATCGGCGCTGAGGACCACCGGCAACTTCTGCGGCTCGCGGGCATGCGCGATCCGCTCCGGCAGATCGGGCCGCCCGAGCGTCACCCCGTAAAGAAAGCGCAGCGCGCAGACGGTCTGGTTCAGCGCCGGCCACGACATGCCACCGGCAACGAGGTGAACCTGGAAGGCGCGTACGTCTTCCAGATCAAGATGCTCGGGCGACCGGCCGAAGAAGCGGCCGAACTTGGCCACCGCATGCACATACGAGCGCTGCGTCGCGGGTGACAGATTGCGGACTGTCATGTCGTCGATCATGCGGCGACGCAGAGGGCTGACCTGGGTCATTGGTGAGGTTCCATCTCTGGGTTGGAGCAACCCCAAGACCCTGGCAGACGGACGCCCAGACCTCGCCACGATCGCTGCCCGCTCTGCTGCGTCAGCGGGTTAGTTCAATCCCTTAAGTAACGGGTTTGTCCACGCGGCCTAGAGTAACGTTTCCGGAGCCGGCGCTAAGTGTATTCCCGGTTCCGGCGTCGATCAGGACAGAGACTCCGGCTGTGGTCGCGTTGGCTGTTTGCCCACCTCCAGTGAGAACCTCGTCCGACTGACCATTTGCCGAAGCGCAGGATGTCTGAGCTGTCAGACTGCGTTTAGCCTCGTCCCAGTGCAAGCGCATGGCACGTGGCGGCATCGTATTTGTCGGGCGTGCCTGCCGCTTACGCGTACGCGATGCATCTTGCCACGGTCGATTGCCTGCACACGGGCATCAGAACATAGGCAAGCACCGCGAGACAGTTCACCACCACAAGGGGCCATCGCAGCCGGGCGTTACTCCAGCGGCAGATTTGACAGAATGAGCGCTTCTGCGTCAAACCTATGCGTGTGTTATAGGGCGCAGTTGGTCGTTTCGTTTTTAAGCCAGTGATTGATTGGCCTTTGCGATGGCGTCCATGATGCCCGCTGGATCAGACAAAAAAGTATTGGCACTGCCGACGAAGGCGCCGAAAACACCCGTTGCATTCGCGCCAACCGTCGCAATATTCGAGTCCAAGAAGTTCACAAACCCTGCATCATTGGGGGTCAACGCTCCGCCCGTGGCGAGACCGGCGAGGAAGCCAAATCCTTCCGCATAGCCGGTATTGGTTTCCGCCGCGTTCACGAGACCTGACATCGCTGGATTGTTGAGTGCCTGGATGACCGGAGCCTGATCGACGGTCTGGCCCGCCGTCAACTCGTTGGCGGCTGTGCGCATCTCTTGACCAAACGACTGCGCGTATAAGAATGTTGCCTGAACCGGATTAAGACTGGGGACCGACGACAACTGGACATTCTCTGCATTGCCCGCCGAATTGATTTGCTGTCCTTCTGTTGGATTGGTGACATCGAGCGCATCTAACAGCGCGTCAGTCTGCATCCCGATAGTCGGCGGCGGTTGGGCAGACGGCAGATTTGTCAGCGGCCCGCTCGTCGTCGGTGGAGTTGTACCTCCAGTGGGCGGCTGGGCAGCCAATGGCACCGAGCCGTTCTCGAATGTGATTGTTTGAATGCCCGTCGTGTTGATCACGCTACCGTCAGGCAGGGTCACCGTGGCGCCATTGCCGGACTGGGTGATGTGCGCATCAAACTCCTTCCAGCCCCCGATTTCCAGCGTATCCTGCCCCCCGTCGCCGTTGATCGTCCAGTTGCCGGGGCCTTCGACGACAAAGGTGTCATTGCCGCCCTGCGTGCCGATAACGGTATTCGCGCCAATCACGGCGTTGTTTGCGGGTGCATCGCTGAGCACCATGCCGGCGGAACCGAGCAGCACGGTCACCGGGGTCGGATTTGTCGAATAATCCACCGTGGCTCCGACCGGCACCGATGACACCATGGCGTCATCCTCGGTCCCCTCACCGGGGGCGTGCTGGTTGGTGCCGACGGGATCGTTCGGCGGGTATATTGATGTCACGCTACCATCCGTGTCGACCGGGCCGGGGCCTGTCGGCAGCGTGCCGCCCTGCTGCGGCAGTACCGTAGCACCAGGACTGTTGCCCCCACTCGGCTGCTCAGCATTGTCATCATCGCTGAAATACTGAACCAGCGACGGATCGTTCCAGGCTGACTTGACGCCATTGACGAATGCGTCCGACGGGCTGTCCCCCGCCGCGAGATTGCCCTCGATGTAGCCAATCGTGCCGATGATCATGCCGACGCCGTTCGTCGCCGCATTCGTCAACAACGTCTCGCCTTGCGCGGCATACCCACCGAGTTGTGAGCCAAGGGCGCCGCCGAGCGCGGCGCCCGTCGGGCCAAAGAGACTTCCGAACGATGTTCCCAACGTCGTCCCAGCGAGGTTGCCGATCTGGGTTGCGAAATTTTCCGCTGTCGCCTGACTGACGGTGCCAGCCTGATACTCAGTGAGGTACTGGTTAGCTGCCGTTATGAATTGCGCGCCCGCCGAAATCCATTGTGCGGCCGTTATGCCACCAGTAATGAAACCGGGCAGCGAATTGCCGAGCTTGATGTACTGGTTGGCTGTATTAACAGCCGTGCCGAGTAAACTACCGGGTTGATTTGTGATCGCGGTCAGCAGCGGACTCGCGCTGACAAAGTTATTAACCGCCTGTGCGGCTTGCACCAGATCGACCTTGTCGCCGTTCGTCGGTTGCAAGCCCAGTGTCGTGCCGCTCATCGTGCCATCCTCTCCGTTCGTTCGTGTTGGCTGAATTAGGCTATAAGGGAGCCACGACCCATCGAGTGTGACCCAGGTCACAATTTCGCAGAGACGCATTGGGCGTCTCTGGCGAGCCCGGTGTTACTCCTCCTGAAGTCGTGCGGTTTGTTGCCCGCCGCCCCGGAGAACAGCGGCTTGCCGGGCATCCGCTTGCGATACCCGCGCGGCCTGGCTCCATCACGCGGGCGGGCTCACCCAGTCCCAGGTCGCCGAGAAGCTCGGCGTCGCCGGGGTCAAGGCGCATCGGCTGATCGCGCGGGCGGGCGTGGTACGGGGTGCTGGTCGAGGGCTCGATCGGCAACTGCATCCTGTTGGAGCAGGCGCTGTCGCGCCAATATTCGCTGAGCTTCAGCCGCGCCGAGCGATTTAGGGGATTGTCTACGGAGCTGCCGTCGTATCAAGCCAGGTCGCCTTAGTAACTTTCACGTTGTGATCTGTTGAGAGTAGATAGGCGATCGCAACGCGATCATGCGGTTTGAAGTCATTATTTCGTATTTTTCGCAGCACATTACCTTCTAGTCCCAGTTCTCGTTGTGGAGAAATTCACTTTGTTACTCATACAAATCAGTCGCCATATCAATCCGGTACCGGCGGTGGAAATGCGGTTGAGTCCGGCTGCCAGATAGCGAAGGGATTTCCCTGCGGTCCACAACTACTGCGTACCAGCCGGTCTCTCCCTGACTTTATCGGGCGTAATGAAACGAGGCAATCTAATAGCCTTGCCGGCGCTGGGCTATACAAAAATGGGAAAAAGTCGGTGCGTGGGTACACGGTCCTGCGCCGTTCCCAGGGGAGAGCCGGACCATGATGCTGCTGACCAAAATTGCTGAGTGGAGCCTGATTGCCTTAGGGTGTGTTTTGTTTGTTGCCCAACTGGCCGCCCATGAAATCGGCTTCCGGATCGGGCACCGGTGGGCGGCACGGTACGACGTGCCGAGCGAGAGCGCCGGACTGCTAGTTGGCGGCGTCCTCGGCCTTCTAGCCCTCGTGCTGGCGCTCACGCTGACCGTTTCCAGCGACCGCTTTTACGAGCGCAGGGTGGGGTCGCTGGCCGAGGCAAATGCCATCAGCACGGCATGGCTGAGGGCAAAAGCCATCGATCAGCCGCAAGCCGAGGAGATCGCGCGGTTGCTGGAGCAGTATACAAAGCTCAGAATGGCCTATTTGCAAACCGATCACGACCCGGCTGCCCTTGTCCAACTGAACAAGCAAACCAGTTCACTGCAATCGTTGATCTGGGGAGATTTATCTGCCCTGGTGAGTAAGCAGCCAATCCTCTCCAACATCTCCCTCATGACGTCGCTGAACGAGGTCTTCGACATGAGCACGGCCGAACGCTTCGCGGTCGAGCGAGAGATTTCGCCGCGGGTCTTTTGGCTCTTGATCGGATTGGCGGTCCTGGGAATGGGTATGCTCGGATATCAACTATCCCTCAAAGGATCGCGGATGCCCGTCCTCGCAGCCCTGCTGGCCCTGACGTGGACCGTGGTGATCGTGGACATCCTCGATTTGGCCTCACCACGGCTGGGCGATTTTCGAACGAGCGTCGCCCCTTATGAGTGGACCCTGCAAGGATTCCAGAGCGGCATCACGGTCGCGCCTTAGTGTCCATCCGGGAACAGCTTGAGTTGTTGGAATCACTTGTGATTCGATGGTGGCGGTCCGATTCGCGGGAGCTGCCAGATGTGGACGAACGAAAATCGCGCTCGGTATGACCGCAGCAAGCTGCGCTATCCCAGTGATCTGATGGATGAGGAGTGGGCGTTGATCGGACGGCTGATCCCGCCCGCCAAGCGGGGCGGCAACAAGCGGATCGTCGATGAACGGCGATCGTCAACGGGTTGATGTACATCCTGAGCACCGGGTGCCAGTGGGCCTCGCTGCCAAAGGACCTGCCGCCGCGCAGCACGGTGAACGATTACTTCCGCCGCTGGGGCCATGATGGCACGCTGTCGCGTATCCATCACGCGCCTTACGTGAAATGCCGCGAATTGGCTGACCGGCAGGCCAACCCGACAGCCGCCATCATTGACAGCCAGAGCGTCAAGAGCGCGGAAAAAGCGACTGTCTTGTTCGTCAAGCGTCGTTCGCTTTTTCATGATCCGGCATGGACCGCGGCGCCTCAAGGCTGGCGCGCGACGCCACCGCCTTCGGCGGCTTCGGCCTTGACCCGCCGCGATCCATGCCAGCGGGGCTTTTGATCGGATCGATGCTGCCACTTACGCGCATTGCCATGGGGTCCTGGTCCGCATGATGGCATTGAGGATACCGAGAAGACGCCGCATGCAGGCGACCAGTGCGACCTTCTTTGGGCGTCCGCGTTCGACCAGGCTTTGATAATGCTTGCTGATGACGGGGTTCCACCGGATCGCAGAGAGCGTTGCCATGTACAGAGCATTGCGAACGTCAGTCCGACTTCCGGTGATGGTTTGCTTGCCGCGCATCTGCCCGGAATCCCGATTGATCGGTGCGACCCCGACGAGAGCAGCGAGACGCCGGCGGTCGAGTTGGCCGAGTTCAGGCAGACCGGCGATCAGCGTGTGCGCGGTGACATCTCCGACACCCGGAACGGAGGTCAGCAGGTCGTCGGCGGCGCGCCAGATCGGCGATCGCCTGATGCTATCGTCGATGTCACGATCCAGCGCGGCGAGCTGAGCCGTCAAGGCCTTCAGGGTTGCCTTGACCATGTGCGGGACGCGAGGATTGCGCGCCTGACGCAGCCGATTGGTCTCCATGCCGATCATTTCGACCACCTGACGACGGCGGGCGATCAGTTCGGCCAGGCTCTGGCTGTCGGCGTCAGCCAGCGGCCGCGGTTCGGGACGAATGCGTTCGGCAAACAGAGCAATGACCTGGGCGTCGAGTACATCGGTCTTGGCAAGCCGACCCGTGGCGCGGGCAAAGTCGCGAATCTGGTGCGGGTTAACGCGGCAATGGGCAGAGCGGCGCTGGCCAGAGCGGCCGCGACGACGATCTCAAGGCCGCCGGTGGCCTCCATCACGATCAGGGTTGGCGCCAGACTACGGAGATCGTTGACCAATTGCTCGAGGCCCCGATCATGACGTGGAGCGGTGAAGGCCTGGCCTGAGGGGCAAACATGCACATCGAGACGATCCTTCGAAACGTCGATGCCGACGAAGCGCGGCCCGATTGGCGATTGTTCCATAACCCGTCCTTGCAAATGCGGGCTCGGCTTGCGGCCCAGGCGACTGTTCGGGTTCCTTATGGAACCGGTGGACGGGGCGCCTTGCTTTTTCTCGGGCTCACTCACCCCGGGGGGCTGCGGGCTCCCGTCCACCGGTAGGCTTGCCGATGGCGTCCCCACCGGCAATGGAGAGATACAAGGGGGATCTCAATCGACCCGCCGGGCTATGATTCGGGCAAGAAGATCAAAGGCAAGAAGCGGCACCTTCTCGTCGATACGCAAGGCTTGTTGATGCAAGGCATCATCCATGCGGCCGACATCCAGGATCGCGATGGCGGCGTGCTGCTGATGAGCGCGCTGTTCGGGCTGTTTCCCTTTCTGCTGAAACTCTATGCCGACAGCGGCTATCAAGGGCCGAAGTTCCGGCAGGGATTGAGACGTGTCTGTCGGCAGATCAATGTGGAGATCGTCAAGCGATCGGATGCCGGCAAGTTCGTGGTGCTGCCCAAACGCTGGATCGTTGAGAGAACCATCGCCTGGCTCAACCGGTGTCGTCGCTTGGCCAAGGATTGGGAGTGCCTAAACCAAAACGGCCTCGCGTTTCTGCGTTGGGCTTCCATCCGCTTGATGGCTCGAAAGCTATGTCAAAGTACAATATGATCCCGGATGGACTCTTAGGCAACGCAATAGGTTGAATCCTGCTCCGGTAGGCCGCATCGAGGGTTTTGCGCAGAGCGGGAAGCGCCATTGTCACAGCCGCAATTCTCCAACTATTCGAGTAAATATCAGTCCGGCAGGTAGTCGCCTGCCATCACCTGCTCAACACTCCAGGGACACGTGGCAGGAAAGCTACCCTCCGACAAGCCGGTCTCCTTCTGCGCCACGAGAAGCGCGAAGCGGTAGGCCGTTCCGATACTGTCCGGGAGCTTGCCCCTTAGACTGGGATTGTCCTTGAGGTGCTCTTCTAGTTGCCCGCGCTGCTCGATGATCGTCAGCCGCCAACTGTTGCCGCGCAAGCTGGGCTGGAACTGCCATTTCAGCAGGTGGGCAAGCAGCACCGTCAGGCGGCTGACCAGCTCGCGCTTCTCGCTCCGCCCCATGCTGTCGATTTCCTCGGCGATGTTCTCGATATCCGCCTCCGCCAGCCGTCCCGCTCGCAGCAACCGGGCCTGCTCGGTTGCCCAGGCGTAGAAATCGGTCTCGTAATTCCCCCCCGCGTTCATGGCCTTCTGTTGGTCTAGCGCAGAGTCAACCATGTGTTGAGCCGAGATCAATCTCGCCATCAATCTCATGCTTCAGGCTTACTGCGCCGATCTCCAACGTCATCTTTGCCTTAACCTTCTCGTTGCCCTGAAGGCGGCCCGTTTTGACCGCCTCGTGGACCGCGTTCTCGATCTCTCGCTGCGACGTTACGCCGACAACCTTAAGGTATCGACGGACTTCTATGTTGAACTTATCCTCATCCATATCTGCTCGCCTTCCACAGCAACTGCCGCCCACAACCCTATCCCATCCAACTCGGCACCGGCAGGTTCTTCGAGCGTAGGAACTCGAGGTTGAACAGCTTCGATTGATACCGCGAGCCGCCGTCGGCCAGGATCGTCACCACGGTGTGGCCAGGCCCCAGGTCTTCCGCTACCCGGATCGCCGCGGCGATGTTGATGCCCGAAGACGTGCCCGACCGACAGCCCCTCATGGATCAGCACGTCGTAAATTTGCTCCAGCGCCTCCGCATCGTGGATCTTCAAGGCATCATCGATCGGAGCGCCTTCCAGGTTGGCGGTCACGCGGGAGTTGCCGATGCCCTCGGTGATCGAGCTGCCGGCCATCGTCAGGTCGTTGCTCTTCACCCAACCGTAAAGGCCGCTGCCCTCCGGGTCGGCCAGCACGATCCGCACGCCGGGCTTTCGCTCCTTGAGCGCGAAGCCGACGCCGGCGAGCGTGCCCCCGGTGCCGCAGGAGCAGGTGAAGGCGTCCACCTTGCCCTCGGTCTGGTCCCAGATCTCGGGGCCGGTGAAGGCGCTGTGGCCCTCGCGATTCGCCAGGTTGTCAAACTGGTTGGCCCAGACCGCGTCCATCTCCTCGGCCATGCGGCGCGAGAGATGAACATAATTGCCGGGGTCGCGGAAAGGCTTGGCCGGCACCAGCCGCAGGTCGGCGCCGATCATGCGCAGGAAGTCGATCTTCTCCTTGCTCTGGGTCTCCGGCATCACGATCACGCAGCGGTAGCCGCGCGCGTTGCCGACCAGCGTGAGGCCGATCCCGGTATTCCCGGCGGTGCCCTCGACGATCGTTCCGCCGGGCTTGAGCACGCCACGGCGCTCGGCATCGGCGATGATATAGAGGCCGGTGCGGTCCTTGACCGACCCGCCGGGGCTCATGAACTCAGTCTTGCCGAGGATGGTGCAGCCCGTCGCCTCGGACGCCCGGCGCAGCTTGATCAGCGGCGTGTGTCCGATGGCCTGGGCCAAGTCCTCCTGCCAGCGCGTGCCGTGATACAACTGCGTCATCGTTCCCTCGTGCCGCCGGAGAGTGCAGATGGTCGAGAATGTGTCCCCCACTCGGGTCTGGGAAGCCCTGAAATCCGATCCGCAGGCGCAGCTCGTGGACGTTCGGACGGATGCCGAATGGAATTTCGTCGGCATCCCGGACCTGGCGGACGCCGGCAAGCAGCCGGTGCTGATCCCCTGGCAGCTCTATCCGAGTATGCAGCCCAACGACAGCTTCGTGGAGCATCTGCGCCAGGCCGGGCTCACCCCGAAGCATCATCTCTATTTCCTGTGCCGCACCGGCGGACGTAGCCTAGCGGCGGCTCGAGCCGCCCAGGCGGCCGGATTCCCGGATTCGTTCAACATCGCCGAGGGATTCGAGGGACCACCGGACCCGGACGGCCATCGCGGCACCGAGGCCGGCTGGAAGGCCGAGGGGCTGCCCTGGCGCCAGCGGTGACCGGCAATTTGCCGCTCTCCGAGGGCGGGCCTAGGTTGGGCAACCGACGGCCATAACGAGGAGGATCAAAGAAATGGCAGCAGACGCCGCAACGTTGACCGCGGGCCGGAAGGTAGCGGTCGGCAGTGCCAAGAACCCGTCGATGGTCGAAGGCCGGCGCGCCTTCTTCAAGTATCGCGACCTCGGCGTGACCGCCGGGAGCGACGGACACATGCGGGCGCAGATCACCTCGGCCGAGGCCGGCATGTCGCGCCCGACCGGCTGGCACTATCATGTCTGCGAGTCCCAGTTCGTCTATGTGCTGAAGGGCTGGCTGGAACTGGAATTCGCGGATGGGCCGGTCCGGCTGGAAGCCGGCGATTCCATCTATATTCCCGGCGGCACGCCGCACAACGAGACCCGCACCGCGGATGCGTTCGACATCCTGGAAGTCTCGGTGCCGGCGGAGATGGCCACAAGAGCCTGCGATCCGCCGACGAGCTAGGAAACGGGAACGGCCGCCGGCTCCGGGTAGAGCACGCGCAACACCACCATCCACGGATAGCGCGGGTCCAGCACCCGCCCGTCCGGAGTGGCCAGCTTGCCGTCGGTGGTGACTGGCACGTGCTTGAGCGTCACCGCGTCGTCAACATTGCCGCCGATCACCTGGATCCAGCCGGGCGAGGCGCCCACGACGATGTCGCAATGGGCTGGGAAGCGGGCGGCGGGCAGGTCGTCATAGGTGAGCGGCCGGCCCGAGACCCGTCCCTCGCAGATCAGGTCGCCGGGCTGCGGAGCATAGTCGCTGGGCCGCTCGGCCGTGACCAGCCATCCCGACGTTTGACCAAGCCTTTGCTGCTTGGCGATGTCGATATAATCGGCGTGCGACGCCGAGTAGGGAAAGCTCGGGCCTGCCCCGGCAATCCGCATGACGTAGGAGATGAACGCGGCCGACCAAGCGTAGTTCGCATCCTCGCTTGCCGGGAACACGACGCCTTGCGCATCTTGCTTGCCGGTCCAGGCCGCATCGGCGTTGCCGGCGTCCATTCCCAGCCACCAGTATTCGCCGACCCGCTGCCACAAACCCGGTTCTCGTTCCGGCTTCTGGTCGGGCAGCGGCGGGGGGCGGGAGCCGGGCGGATCGTCGTCCACGGGCTGGCCGAACAGCCGCCACTCGCGCAGCGCGATCGCCACCACCGCCTGTCGGGAGATCGGTTCGAAGGGCACCCGCGCGAACGGCGGCACATGCGCGTCAGGCACAACGGGCGCGGCCGGCGGGTGCGCGGCGCACGCCCCAAGGGCCGCGAGCAGCGCCAGCGGGGCGGCCCTGGGGATGAACGTCAGCCTCAGTACCTCCCATGCGGAGCGGACGAGATCGAACGGGCAGACGAACGCCTACCGCAACGTTCATGCAATATCGCGCCGAGTCGCGTCAGCAAACAGCGCTCGGTTATCGATGCTCCGGGAACAGGGACAGCAGGCTCTCGGCACTGGCCTCACAGCGGCCGCGTTCAGTGATGAGCCCGGTCACCAGCCGCGCCGGGGTCACGTCGAAGGCAGGATTGGCGGCGGGGCTGCCGGAAGCCGTGACACGAACGGACGCGATCGTCCCGTTGGCCATCTGGCCGGTGATCTCAGTGACCTCCGTTTCGCTCCGCTCCTCGATCGGGATCTGGGCGACGCCATCAGATACCGTCCAATCGATGGTCGAGGAGGGCAGGGCGACCCAGAACGGCACGTCGTTGTCGCGCGCCGCCAGCGCCTTCAGGTAGGTGCCTATCTTGTTGGCGGCATCGCCCGCCCGGGTCACCCGGTCGGCACCGACGATCGCGAGATCGACGCGGCCGTGCTGCATCAGGTGGCCGCCGGCATTGTCGGCCACCACGGTATGCGCCACGCCGTGCTTGCCAAGCTCGAAGGCGGTCAGCGCCCCACCCTGATTGCGTGGCCTCGTCTCGTCCACCCAGACATGCATCGGTATGCCCGCCTCGTAGGCCTTGTAGATTGGGGCGAGCGCCGTGCCCCAATCGACGGTGGCGAGCCATCCGGCGTTGCAATGGGTCAGCACGTTCACCGGCTTGCCGGGCTTGCGCCCGGCGACCGTCTCGATCAGCGGCAATCCGTGCCGGCCGATCGCCTCGTTCCGCTCCACGTCCTCCTCGGCGATCGCCTGTGCCTCGGCATGGGCGACGGCGGCGCGCTCGGCCGGCCGGGTGTTGCGCAGCCGGGTCAGCATCCGCTCCAGTGCCCAGCGCAGGTTGACCGCCGTGGGGCGCGTGGCGGCCAGCAGGGTGGCGTCGCGTTCCATCGCCGCCGTGGAGGCATCGGCGCGAAGCCCCAGACAGAGCCCATAGGCGGCCGTCGCGCCGATCAGCGGCGCGCCGCGCACCTGCATCGAGCGGATCGCGTGGGCTGCCTGCTCCGCCGTGGTCAGCCGCAGCACGTCGAGCGACCAGGGCAGTTTCGTTTGGTCGATGATGCGTACCGACCAGCCGTCCTCGGGATCGATCCAGATGGTGCGATGGGCGACCCCGTCGATCTTCATGCGCCCCCCTCAGATGCGCTGGTGTAGCACGCAAACCAGCGTGAACAGCCGCCGGGCGGTGTCGAAATCGATGCCGATCTTGCCGGCCAGCCGCTCGCGCAGCAGCGTCGCGCCTTCGTTGTGCAGCCCGCGCCGGCCCATGTCGATCGCTTGAATACGAGCCTCCCGGCCTTCCTGGACCGCTTGCATGTGGCTGTCCACCAGCATCTGGTAATCCTTGATCAGTCGGCGGAAGGGAGATAGCGAGAGCACGACCGCCGCAAGCTCGCGGTCGTCCGTCCCGCGTATGTCGAACACCAGCCGACCCTCCTGGATCGACAGCCGCAACACGAATGGACCCTTCGTCCCGCCGTGCCTGATGGTGAGGGGAACGAACTGGTTCTCCGCCGCGAGGTCGGCCACCGCTTGCGCCCGATCGGCCTCCTGGATCGGCGACAAGCGGGTCAGTGCCTCGCCTTCCAGCACCACGCGGTCAAGCCATGCGTCGTCTGGGGTGGCGACCGGGGACGGCGTCATTCGGTGCGTGGTTCGGATTTCAGCATGCCCATGCTCAGCATCAAGCCGATCGTGCCGCCCTTCACGGGTCGCAGCAGGCCGAGTGCCAGGAACAGGGTCAGCGGCAGGAAGATCGCCCCCAACTCCCAATCCGGCGGGTTCTGTGTTTTCTGCATGAGCAGCATCAGCGGGATGACGATGTGGCCGGTGATGAGGATGGTGAAATAGGGCGGTGCGTCGTCGGCCCGCGCGCTGCCAAGCGGGGCGCCGCAGCTGCGGCAGACCGGCACGACCGTCAGGAAGCCGTTGAACAAATGATGCTGGCCGCACCCCGGGCAGCGTCCGAGCAGGCCACGGCCGATAGCGGTGGCGAGCTTGGGCACTGGCCAAGGCGGGCGTTCGACCGAGCGGTTTGGTTGCCAGATGACCGGGGGCATGTGGGGTCTGCTTCCTGCCGGGGCTGCTGATGCGACTTCGGCATAGCCCAGCCGCGCGTGGCAAGCCATATCGGGTTGGTTGATCCCGGCTCTCCGCGCATGGCACGTATTCATTGCACCGCCTCCCAGCTCAGCAGCGGCAATACCTCGACCGTGACCTCGTGAAATCGGCCGTTGTCGGCTAATTGGCTGGTATACCGCACGAACCCCGGCTTCGGCCCCGGCAGCGGCGCGGCGGCGTCAAAGCCGGCCAGGTCCGCCTCGCAGACGAAGCGGAAGGCGAGTGGCCCGCCGGCCAGCATGTGGATGTTCTCGACGCGCGTGGTGACGGGCAGCCCGAACCGACGCATCAGGCTCGCATGGACCAGCGCCAGGGTGCGGCTATCCCGGCAATCGGGCGGCACGACGTTGAGCCGGACATAGGCCACGATCGCGCCAATGCCGGTGAGCAGCGCGACGGACGCCACGGCACACCCCAAGCGACGCCCGCCCGACGCCCTGGTCCGGAGCGGGGCATTCAGCGCGTTTGCCGTGGCACGAAACGCCCGGTGCCGGGTGTCGCGAGCACCCGCGCGCCATCCCAGACCAACATTCCCCGCAGCACCGTCGCGGCGACGCGGGCACGCATCCGCCGGCCGTGATAGGGCGACCAGCGCAGCTCCGGCCGGTCTTGGATCGCCGCCTCGTCGAACACGAAGTCGCCCCGCTCCAGCACCAGCAGGTCGCAGTCCGAGCCGACGCGGATCGCACCCTTCTTCGGATAGAGCCCGTGCAGCTTCGCGCTGCGCTCGGCGCAGTAGGTCGCCATCAGGGTGGGTGGAAGGCCGCGCTCGTCCAGCAGCGAGTACATCAGCGGCGCGAAGCTCTGAAGCCCGATCAGCCCGGCGCCGCAGGCGAAGATGTCGGCCGAGGTCTTCCGCTCGATCGGCCAAGGCGCGTGATCGGTGGAGACATAGGCGATCTTGCCGGCGAGCAGGCATTCCCACATGCGTGGCAGCTCGGCGGCGGAGCGGAACGGCGGGTTGCATTTTCCCCGCCCGCCAAGCCGCACGATGTCTTCCTCGGTCATGCAGAGATACTGGATGCACGCCTCGCCCGTCGCGGTGAAATCGCCCGCCCCGCCTTCGCGGCGGAACGCGTCGGCGATTTCGAACCCGCGCGCGAGGGAGGAGTGGGCGATATGGACATGCGCGCCTGTGTCCCGCCCCATCTCGAAGATCGCGAGGTCCGCCATCGTCTCGGCGAGCGGCGGGCGGGTCCGGCAATGCATGATCGGCTCGGTCCGTCCCGCCGCGCGCGCCTCCGCCGTCAGCGCCTCGACCAGTTCCTGGTCCTCGTTGTGGATCGCGACCGGCAGGCCGGTGCGCGCGATCTCGCGGAAGGCGGCGCGCATGGTCGGGTGGTCGATGCGCGGAAAGCGTACCGGGTCGTACTCGTAGGTGGAAAGCTTGAACGCCGATACTCCGGACGCGGCGAGGCCGGGGATGGCGTGAACGCCGCCGGTTTTGGTGATGGTGCCGTAGAGCGCCATGTCCACATGCGCGGTGCGTTCCACCCAGCCGATCTTGTCGGCGAGCTTGGCTGCGTCGGTGACCGGATGCGGCACATCGTATGGCATGTCGCAGCACGTCGTCACCCCACCGGCGGCGGCGCTGCGCGTCGCACCTTCGATCCCGGCCCAGCCGATCGCGGACGAGGTGTGCATGTGCCCATCCACCAGGCCGGGCAGCACGAGACGACCATTGTAGTCCAGCGTTTCTCCGGCCGGCGGCGGTGCGCCCTGGCCGATGGCGGCGATTGTCGCGCCGCGCACCGCGATGTAACCGTGGCGAAGGATCGCATCGTTCGTGACGACCTCGCCAACGACGACCCGATCGAATGGCGTTGACACTTATATATGCATCCTCGGTGCGGCTGATCGCCGGCGGCCTGCTTGCCGCCTCATGCCCGCGACCCTACGAAGGCCGGACAGGATCGTCCACCATCCCCGAGGTCCGGCATGAAGGCGCACGAAGTCAGAGTCCATCCGTCCAAGGAGAACCTGCCGCGCGAGGAGCAGCTCGCCTGGAAGATCGCCGCCGTCGCCGCCGACCGCGTGCCGGTGGATCGCGACGTGGCGGCGATGGTGGTCAACCGCATCATCGACAACGCGGCCGTGGCGATCGCGGCGATCAACCGCCATCCAGTTGTGTCGGCGCGCGATGCGGCGCTCGGCCATCCGCGACGTGACGGTGCGACGGTATTCGGCGTGCCGGCGCGTCTGCGCGTTAGCCCGGAATGGGCGGCCTGGGCCAACGGTACCGCGGTGCGAGAGCTGGACATGCACGACACCTTCCTCGCCGCCGACTACTCCCATCCCGGTGACAACATCCCGCCGGTCTTGGCGGTGGCGCAGGCGCTGGAGCGTTCCGGGCGAGACCTGATCCGCGGGATCGCCACCGGCTACGAGATCCAGATCGACCTCGTTCGCGCCATCTGCCTGCACGAGCACAAGATCGACCACATCGCCCATCTCTGCCCCGCGCAGGCGGCCGGCATCGGTACGCTGCTCCGGCTCCCGACGGAGACGATCTACCAAGCCGTGCAGCAGGCGGTGCATGTGAGCTTCACCACGCGCCAATCGCGCAAGGGCGAGATCAGCTCCTGGAAAGCTTACGCTCCGGCCCATGCCGGCAAGCTCGCGGTCGAGGCGGTCGATCGCGCCATGCGCGGAGAGGGCGCGCCTAGCCCGATCTATGAAGGCGAAGACAGTGTGATCGCCTGGATGCTGGACGGACCGGAGGCCGTCTATCACGTGCCGCTGCCCGAGCCGGGTGAGCCGAAACGCGCCATCCTGGACAGCTTCACCAAGGAGCACAGCGCCGAGTATCAATCCCAGGCGCTGATCGACCTCGCATTCCGGCTGCGCGAGAAAATCCCGGACCTGGAGCAAGTCGAGAAAATCGTCATCCACACCAGCCACCACACGCACAACGTGATCGGCACTGGCGCGGGCGACCCGCAGAAGATGGACCCCAGGGCCAGCCGGGAGACGCTTGACCACTCGATCATGTACATCTTCGCCGTCGCGTTGCAGGACAGGCGTTGGCATCACGTGGACAGCTACACCCCCCGCCGTGCCGGCCGCGCGGACACCGTGCGGCTGTGGCACAAGATCGAGACCCGCGAAGATCCGGAATGGACGCGCCGCTATCATTCCACCGATCCGAACGAGCTGGCGTTCGGCGGCCGGGTGGAAGTCGCGATGAGCGACGGCACCCGCATCGAGGACGAGCTGGCGGTCGCCAACGCCCATCCGCACGGCGACCGCCCCTTCGAGCGCGAGGACTATATCCGTAAGTTCCAGGAGCTGACCGACGGGATCATCTCGACCCGAGAGGCCAACCGTTTCCTCGATGCCGTGCAGGACGTGGCGCGACTGCCGGCGGGCGAACTGGGGCAGCTCAACGTCGCGCTCCCGGCGGGCAGGCTCGAGGAAGGCAAGCCCGGGATCTTTTGAAGGAGGTCAGGAGATGAGCGAGACACAGGCCGCACCCTCACAGGGCGCGAACCGGCCGAAGAAGTCGGTGGGGCTATCCGGCGTGGTGGCGGGGAACACGGCCCTTTGCACGGTCGGGCGCACCGGCAATGATCTCCACTACCGCGGCTACGACATCCTCGATTTCGCCGAGACTGCCGAATTCGAGGAGATCGCGCACCTGCTCGTGCATGGCACGCTCCCCAACGCCGCGGAGCTGAAAGCCTACAAGCAGAAGCTCCGCTCCCTTCGGGGCGTGCCGGCGGCGGTGAAGGAGGCGCTACAGACCGTGCCGGCTGCCTCGCATCCGATGGATGTGATGCGCACCGGCGTCTCGGCACTCGGTTGCGTCCTGCCGGAGAAGGAGGACCACAACCACGCCGGCGCGCGCGACATCGCCGATCGGCTCCTGGCCTCGCTCGGCTCGATGCTGCTCTACTGGTTCCACTACGCCCATAACGGCCGGGTGATCGACGTCGAGACCGATGACGACAGCATCGGCGGACATTTCCTGCACCTCCTGCATGGCCAGCCGCCCTCCGCGTCCTGGGTGCGGGCCATGCACACGTCCCTCATTCTCTACGCCGAGCACGAGTTCAATGCCTCCACCTTCGCCTGTCGCGTCGTGGTGGGCACGGGGGCGGATTTCTATTCGGGCATCTGTGGTGGCATCGCGGCCTTGCGCGGGCCGAAGCACGGGGGCGCGAACGAGGTCTCGTTTGAGATCCAGAGCCGCTATGCCTCGCCCGATGAGGCGGAGGCCGACATTCGCAGGCGGGTCGCCAACCGCGAGGTGGTGATCGGCTTCGGCCACCCGGTGTACACGGTGGCCGATCCGCGCAACAAGGTGATCAAGGAAGTGGCGCGGCGGCTGTCCCAGGAAGCTGGGTCGATGAAGATGTTCGACATCGCCGACCGGATCGAGTGGGTGATGGCGGATGCCAAGGGCATGTTCGCCAACCTCGATTGGTTCAGCGCGGTCAGCTACCACATGCTCGGCGTGCCGACCGCGATGTTCACCCCGTTGTTCGTCATCTCGCGTTCTGCCGGCTGGAGCGCCCATATCGTCGAGCAGCGCATCGACGGCAAGATCATCCGCCCGACCGCCAACTACGTGGGGCCGGAGGACATGCGCTTCGTGCCGCTGAGCGAGCGCCAGTAGCGTGCACCGCAGTGGAACACCGCGTTCCCTGAGCCGCCACGGCAGTGGTGCCACGGCGGTTTCGCATTAACCTTTCTTCCACCTCCATGCGCCCGTTCGTGTCGCGCGATGCGCACCCGTGGTCACAAGCATTGGATTTTTGCTCGAAACCGCGACGAAACGGTTGCTTTTTGTTGACATGACAGGCGCGGACGCGGAATAGCGAAGTAGTATGCATGTGCGCGATTCGCGCCGCACAGCGTCTGATCGGCGCAGGCATGCGACAACGGAAGGACGGTCCATGGACCGCAGCCTCGTCCTGGTGAAGCAAGTCGATCGAGCATGGCTCCGAGCTGTGCGAAGCATCGACGCGACATCGGGACGGCTGGCCTCTGTGCGCGTCTTCGCGACAGCAGGCACGGAGCGGAGCCGACCTTATGGTCGGCCCGTCACGCCACGCGACCTCCATCAACGACAATACAAGCAGGAGTTCTGACGTGAGCACAGAAGACGGCAGCACCGAGAAGCCTCGCGCGCAACCGATGGCGATGCGGGCCGGCACCCGCAAGACTGCGGGTCGCAAGGCCGCGGGGCGGAAGACGACGGCGAAGAAGACCGCCGGCCGCAAGACCGCCGGGCGAAAGGCCACGGCGAAGACAGCGGGGCGCAAGACCGCGGCGAAGAAGACCGCCGGGCGCAAGGCCACAGGCCGCAAGGCCGCGGCAAAGACCGCCGGCCGCAAGAACGCGGCGAAAACCGCGGGCCGCAAAACCGCGGGCCGCAAGACGGCGGGCCGCAAGGCCGCCGGCCGCAAGACCGGTACGCGCAAGGCCGCCGCCAAGCGGGCCGCATCGCCGCGCAAGACCGCGACCAGGCGCCCGCGCAAAACCGCCACGCCAATGCCGGAGGCACCGGAGGACAACGGCATGGAGGAGAATTCGACCGAGCCTTCGACCTAGTTACCTGAGCTATACGGGTGCGAAGGTGCTCACCCCGACCCTCTCCCGCAGGGAGAGGGAGCAGCGACTAGCCTCTCCCAGCACCCAACCCTCTCCCGCCGGGAGAGGGTTGGGTGCGGGCCGGCCCGCTTCACCCGAACACGTCCAGCAGGTCACTCACCTGCTCGGGCGACAGCAGGCGCGGCGACGCGCCGTGAAGCAGCAAATAGAGCCGGGCGGCTTCTTCGACCTCTTCAGCCGCATAGACGGCATCGGTCAGCGTCTTGCCCGACACCACCGGCCCATGATTGGCCAGCAGCACCGCGCGGGCATCGCGCGCCGCCGCGAGGATGGCGGGTTCCATGGCCGGATCGCCCGGACGGAAATACGGCACCAGCGGCATGTGCCGCCCGACGCGCATGACGAAATAGGGCGTGAGCGGCGGGATCGGATTTCGTCCGTCCGCTTCAGGCAGGCAAGCCACCGCCGTCGCCATGGTCGAGTGCAGATGCACTACCGCCCCGACCTCCGGTCGGGCCGTGTAGAACGCGCGGTGCATGAACACCTCCTTCGACGGTTGGTCGCCGCCGGTATGGCGGAACGTCGCGTCCAGGTGGGAAATTCGCGCGGGGTCGAGCCGGCCCAGGCAGGAGTTGGTGGGCGTGATCAGGTAGCCGTCCGCGAGCCGCACGCTGATGTTCCCCGCCGAACCCACGGAGAAGCCGCGAGCGAACAGGCTGGCGGCTAGCTCGACCAGCAAGCTGCGAGTGTTCTCTTCCGTCATCTCCGCCTCCCCTCAGGCGAGCCCTTCAAATGCTTTGAGGAAGAAATTTGGCGCGCCGAAATTGCCGGACTTGAGCGCGAGCATCAGCGGGGCTTCGCCACCTTCGGCGTAAGTCCAGGGCACACCGGGGTCGATCTCCGCGCCGATGCGCAGCCTGCGCACGCCCAGGCGCGATACCACCGCTCCCGACGTCTCGCCGCCAGCTACGACCAGCTTTCGCACCCCTCGGGCCAGCAGACCGGCAGCGATCTTGGCAAGCGTACATTCGACCAACGCGCCGGCGGCATCGCGCCCCAGGCGTTCTTGCAACTTCGCGACCTTGTCGGGTGGCGCTGAGGCCGCGATCACAAACGGAGTCGGGCCGAGCTTGCCGTCTGCCCAGGCGAGCGCGCCGGCGGACAAGGCAGCGCTATTGGGCTGAGCGCAAGGATCGAGTTGCAGCACCGGCACGTGCTCGCGCGCGAATGCGACTTGCCCCAACGTGGCGCGCGAGCAGGAGCCGGCGAGCACGGCCGCGACGCCATCCACTCGTGGCAGAGCACCGGGGTTGGCGCGATGCGGCAACAGCCCGCCGCGTCGGAAGTTGTCCGGTAGTCCCATCGCCACGCCCGAGCCGCCGGTGATCAGGGCGTGACCGTCTGCCGCCTCGCCGATCGCGACCAGATGCTCGTCCTTGACCGCATCGACGATCGCGTATCGCCGGCCTTGCTCCTTCAGGCTCGTCATTGCCCGGCGGATCGGCGCCGCGCCCTGCTCGACCACCGCATAGGGCACGAGACCGACGGTACCATCGGTTTGCCGCCCGAGAACCCGCACAAGATTGGCGTCCGTCATCGGGGTGAGCGGATGGTGTTCCATGCCGCTCTGGTTCAGCAGCGCGCTGCCGACGAAGAGATGGCCCTGATAGACGCTGCGGCCGTTGGCCGGAAAGGCGGGGCAGGCGAGGGCGAAGCCGCAGCCGAGGGCGGCGACAAGAGCATCAGCCACCGGGCCGATATTGCCCTGATCGGTGCTGTCGAATGTCGAGCAGTACTTGAAGAACACCTGCCGGCAGCCGGCGTCGCGCAGCCAAGCAAGCGTCGCCAGGCTCTCCTCGACCGCCTCGCGCACCGGCGCGGTGCGCGATTTCAGCGCGACCACGACGGCGTCGGCATCCGGCGTGGGATCGCCCGGTCTCGGTGTCCCGATCAGTTGCACCGTGCGCATCCCGTTTCTCACCAGCATGGAGGCAAGATCGGTCGCGCCCGTGAAATCATCGGCGATCGCGCCTAAGAGCATCGTCCGGCCCTCCTGATGTCAGCCTTCCAACGCCCGCCCGAATGCTGCGATCTGAGTCTCCCAAGACGGCAACGCCTGTCCCGCCTGCCAGGCGGCATCGGCCATCTCGCGGCGGAGCGCGTCGCCGAAAATCAGGCGTCGCATCGCCCTGGAAAGCTGCTCATGATCGCCCGGCGGGCAGACGACGCCCGCCTCGGGCGACACCAGCGCGGCCACGTTGCCGCCGTTGGTGACGGCCACCGGCAGGCCGCGCTTCAACGCCTCGGCGACGGCCATGCCGTATCCTTCCCAATACGTCGCGAGCGCGAACAGGTCCGAGCCGCGCCAGAGCGCATCGAGCGTCGTCGTGTCCACCTCGCCCGGGAACCGCACTTGGCCTGCGATCCCAAGTTCCTCTGCGAGCGCGGCCAGCGCGCGCGCATGGGCCGGATCGCGGTGGGGCGAGCCCACGATGGTCAGTCGCCAATCGAGATCGAACAACCGGGCAAGCGCGCGCAGCAGCACATCGTGGCCCTTGCGTGGCACCAACGTGCCGACCGAGAGTATCGCGCAGCCCGGCCCACCCGAGCCCCCACTGCGCAGCGCATCATCGGTGCCCGGCACGACGGTTACGATCCTTGCCGGGTCCACGCCGAAATCGGCGGCGAGGCGCTCCGCGCTGGGCTGGCTGGTCGTGACCACGCGCGCGAGCCGCGGCAGCAGCCGCAGCTCCGCGTTTCGCAAGCTGGCCCGCTCGCTCTCGTTCACGCCGGGTTCCAGAGCGGTCGGATGGTGGACCAAACCAATCGCGCCGGCGGCGGCGAGCGCGTCACCCTGACCGGCGAAGGCAGGGAGCGCCAATCCGTCGATGACGAGCCGCCCGGGCGGCACGCCGGCCAGAGCAGCGCGGGCGGCATCGCGCGCCGCTTCGTCCGCGAGCGGATGCGCACCCGGAAGTTCGATCACATCGACCCGATGCCCCCCGGCGCGCAGACCCGCCACCATCCGCCGGTCATAGGCGTAGCCGCCGGACAGCGTCTCGAAGGGCGACGGAACAATCAGGGCGACGTGCATCGAAAGAGTGTGCGCGGCGTCGTCCTCGGGCTCAAGACCGCGCACCGCGTTGCGGCGATGCGGTGCGGAAGGCTATCAGGTGCCGATGACCGATCATGAATTGCTAGAGCTTGCAGCCGGACTGGCGTTGAGGGCCGGCGAGGCGATCCTGGAAGTGCGGGCGCACGGCTTCGACGTCATTCGCAAGCAGGATGCATCGCCGGTGACGGCCGCCGATCACGCGGCGGAGGCGGTCATCGTGCGAGGCTTGCGCGCGGCCGCGCCCGAGATCCCAGTGATCGCGGAGGAGGAGGTCGCCGCGGGCCGCATCACCGCGCCCACGCAAGAGTATTGGCTGGTCGATCCCCTGGACGGCACGCGCGAGTTCGCCGCGGGTCACGATCAGTTCGCGGTCAATATTGGTCTGGTGCGCGACCGGTCGGCCGTCCTCGGCGTCGTGGGGGTGCCCGCGCTCGGCGAATTGTTCGGCGGCATCGTGGGCGTTGGCGCGTGGCAGCGCACGGCGAATAACCAGGAGCCGATAACGGCGCGCGCGCCGCCACCGACGGGGCTGGTGGTGCTGGCAAGCCGCTATCACGCGAACAATGAGCGGCTCGCTTCCTTCCTCGCCGGATATCGGGTGGCCGAGATCATCAACTTCGGGTCCAGCGTTAAGTTCTGCCGATTGGCTCAAGGAATGGCGGATCTTTACCCTCGGTTTGGCCGGACGATGGAGTGGGATACCGCGGCGCCTCAGGCGTTGCTTGAGGCCGCCGGTGGCACCGTGCGCACGCTCGGCGGCGAAACTTTGCGCTACGGCAAGCCAAGCTGGGAAAACCCGCATTTCGTTTGTACGGGCCGGCGGACCGAAGGGGTCCAAGCGAGCTCGATCGAAAGCTTTTCCCAGGATGGGTGATGCAGCCGGATCGAGCCGGGCGCGTTATCTGGCCCGCCATGTCTCAGATGCTCATTCAAGACGTGCCCGAAAGTGGCACCTCGGTCGAAGACCTAAAGGCCGCCGCGAAGGCGGCCCATCTTCGTTACGTGAGCGACCGCCGGCCCGGCATAAGCCGGGTGCCGACGCCGAAAGGGTTCCGCTACCTGAACCCGCGCGGCGAGCGGATCACCGATGAAGAGACCATCTCGCGTATCCAGAAGCTCGCGATCCCACCAGCGTACCAGAACGTCTGGATCTGCCCCGACCCGAACGGGCACTTGCAAGCCGTGGGGCGGGATGCCCGCGGACGCAAGCAGTACCGCTACCATAAGCGCTGGCGGGAAGTGCGGGACCAGGCGAAATACAGCAAGATGCTGATCTTCGGCCGCTTGCTGCCGCGCATCCGCGAGCGGGTGGAGCACGATCTGGCACTGCGTGGCTTGCCCCGTGACAAGGTGCTGGCCGCGATCGTGCGCCTGCTCGAGACCACGCTCATGCGGGTCGGCAATGAAGAATACATGAAGGCTAACAAGAGCTTCGGCCTGACCACGCTGCGCAAGAAGCGGCACGTCACCGTTACGGGGGGCGCCATCCACTTCGATTTCCGTGGCAAGCACGGCTTGGAACATCATATCGACCTGCAAGATCGCCGGCTCGCCCAGATCGTGCGGCGGCTGCAAGATCTGCCTGGCCAGGAGCTGTTCCACTATCTCGACGACGACGGCGACCCGCGCCCGATCGGGTCGGACGACGTGAATGACTATCTGCGCGAGATCACCGGGGAGGACGTTACCGCCAAAGACTTCCGCACCTGGGCTGCGACCAATCTCGCGGCGCTCGCCCTGCGCGAGCTGGAGGCGTTCGACACCAACGCGAAAGCCAAGAAGAACGTCGTGCAGGCGGTGGAGGCGGTCTCCAAGATGCTCGGCAACACGCCCGCGATCTGCCGCAAGTGCTACATTCATCCGGCGATCTTCGAGGGCTATCTCGATGGCTCGCTGCTTGAGACACTGCAACGACGGGCGGAGAAGACGCTGGCCGAGCCGGGCGCCGGTCTAAGCGCCGAGGAGGCAGCGGTGACCGCCTTCCTGAGCCGTCGCCTCACCGAGCAACTTGAGCATCGCTCGGCGCGGTGAGGGTTTGCCGCGATGCCTCGCGGCGGCGCGCGACATTCATCACGCGCACGTGCTCTGGAAGGCGCAATGAAACTGGCGCCTTCCGGAACTGTTCAATTCGCCGCATGAACATTGTCGTCTTCGGTCTCGCCATCAGCTCGTCCTGGGGCAATGGTCACGCTGCGCTTTGGCGCGCCCTGGTCTCCGCCCTTCTGCGCGACGGCCACCTAGTGACCTTCTTCGAGCGGGATGCCCGTTGGTACGCAGAGCATCGCGACCTCACGGCGCTTCCCGAGCGAGGGCGGCTGGTGCTCTATGCCGGCTGGGGCGAAGTTCTGCCGACCGCTCGCGGATCGCTCGCGGAAGCGGATGCCGCGATCGTGACCTCCTACTGCCCGGACGGCGTGCCTGCGACGCGCCTGGTGCTCGAAAGCCGGGTGCCGATCCGATGCTTCTACGATCTCGATACGCCGGTCACTCTGGCCCGTTATGCGGCGGGAGAGGTAGTTGCGTACCTGCCGCCCGACGGGTTGGGCGGGTTTGACATCGTGCTGAGCTATACCGGCGGATCGGCGCTGACGGCGCTGCGCGAGCGTCTTGGCGCGCGGCGCGCGGCTCCCCTTTATGGCTCGGTCGATCCCGCCCTGCATCGGCCGGCGGCTGCCCAATCGCACTACGCCGCCGATTTGTCGTATCTCGGCACCTACGCCGCCGATCGCCAGGCAATGCTGGAGCAGTTGCTGATCGCTCCCGCCAAGCTGCGCCCGAGCCAGCGTTTCCTGATTGGAGGCGCGCAGTACCCGCCCGACTTTCCTTGGGCACCGAACATCTTTTTCGTCCACCACCTGCCTCTGGCGGAGCATTCCGCCTTCTACTCCTCGGCGCGGCTCACGCTGAACGTCACCCGCTCGGTCATGGCCGCCATGGGCTGGTGCCCGTCGGGCCGGCTGTTCGAAGCCGCCTCCTGCGAGGCGCCGATCCTAAGCGACTGGTGGGAGGGGCTGGACGGGTTTTTCGAACCCGGACGCGAAATCCTGATCGCGCGGACGACCGAGGACGCGCTGGCCGCGCTCGATCTGGGGCCGCTGGAGCTGGCCGCCGTCGCGCGTCGGGCGCGCGAGCGAGTGCTTGGCGCGCACACCGCCGCGCACCGCGCGCGCGAGATGATCGGCCTGCTAGAAAGCGCGGCGGCGGCGAGGGTCTAGAGCATGTGGGGCATCATCCCGGCGGCGGGCAACGGGACACGCATCCAGCCGCTCGCGTTCTCCAAGGAGCTACTGCCGGTGGGCTCGCGATCCGATGGAACGACCGAGCGCCCGCGCGCGGTCAGCGAGTACTTGCTGGAGCGCATGGTAATCGGCGGGGCAGACAAGATCTGCTTCGTCATCTCCCCCTGGAAATCGGACATCATCCGCTATTTCGGCGGCAGCTACGGCCGCGCGCACCTGGCCTACGCCATCCAGTCCGAGGCGCGGGGCCTGTGCGACGCGATCTTCCGCGCCTTGCCGCTGGTGCCGCGCGACGAGCCGGTCATCATCGGGCTTCCCGACACGATCTGGTTCCCTGACGACGCGCTGGCGTCGCTGCCGGACGATCGGCTGTCGCTCCTGCTGTTCCCGGTTGACCAGCCGGAACTGTTCGACGCGGTGCTGACCGATGACGACGGCCGGGTGCGGGAGATCGAGGTCAAGGCAGCGGCGCCACGCTCGAACTGGATCTGGGGCGCGCTCAAGCTGCCGGCCGCGACGCTCGCGGCACTCCATGCGCTCTGGCGGGAGCGGGGGCGGCGCGACGAGTATCTCGGCACCCTGATCACCGCCTGGATTGAGGCCGGCGGGGCGGCTTGGGGCGTGCGCGCGGGCGCTAGCTATGTCGATGTCGGCACGCTGCATGGCTATCGGGAAGCGATGGGCCTGCTCGCATATGCCGAAATCCCGAGGGCGGCCGAGGCATGAGCGCGAGCGCCGAGCGCGCCGACTGGACGGAAGCGCGCATCCGCGAGCACGCGCGCGCGCTCGGTCCCTGGTTTCACAACATGAATCTCAAGGGCGTGCTGACGGCGCCCGAGCACTTCCTAGGCGACTACCCGATGGTGAAATGGCGGCGCTTCGCCCACGCGGTCCCGGCCGACCTCACTGGGCGCTCGGTGCTGGATATCGGGTGCAACGCCGGGTTCTACACCATGGAGATGAAGCGCCGGGGCGCCGCGCGCGTGCTCGGGATCGATTCCGACGACGACTATCTCCGCCAAGCCCGCTTCGCCGCCGAGGTCGAGGGAGCCGACATTGAGTTCCGCAATCTCTCCGTCTATGACGTGGGCGCACTCGGTGAGCGGTTCGACCTCGTGCTGTTCATCGGCGTGCTCTATCATCTGCGCCATCCGTTGCTGGCGCTCGACCTGATCCACGAGCACGCTGTCCGCGACCTGCTGGTGTTCCAGTCGATGCAGCGCGGCAGCGAGGACGTCGTTCGGCTGGAGCCGGATTACGAGTTCTGGGACACGTCGATCTTCGACCAGCCGGGCTATCCCAGGCTGCATTTCATCGAGCGCGACTACGCGCACGACCCCACCAACTGGTGGGCGCCCAATCGCGCCTGTTCGGAAGCCATGCTGCGCAGCTCCGGCTTTGAGATCCTCAGCCACCCGGAGTCCGAGGTGTTCGTCTGCCGGCGGATCGAACGCGACACCGGGGCCGAGTACGGCGCGGTCTATCCGACCCGGGGCTTGGCGAGGGCGCCATGATCGAAGCCGCGATGGTCTGGAATGAGCCCAACAACAAGTCCCATTGGGATTTCGAGGCCGATCCCGGCTGGGAGCAGTTCGCCCGCATGGCGCGCCTGGCGGGCCAGGCGATCAAGACCGAAAAGCCGGGCTTGGCGCGCGTGCTGGGTGGCATATCGCCGATCGACCCCGACTTCGTCCGCCTAATGGCCGTATTGGGCGTGCTGGAAGCGATGGACGCGGTCGCGGTGCATGGCTTCCCGCTCGACTGGAACCATTGGATGATCGACGAGTGGCCGGCCAAGGTCGAGCTGATCCGCGCAGCCACGCATTTGCCGGTCTGGGTCGCCGAGGTCGGCGTCTCCACCTTCGGCGCCGAGGAGGTGCAGGACTGGGGGCTGCGGCGAACCGCGCAACTACTGGTCGGAAGATCGCCGCGCATCCATTGGTACAGCCTTTACGACCTGCCTGCCGCGTGGCCGGCCACCACGCGCCACAAGGAGGCGGAAGGCTCGTCGGTACTATCGGCACTTCCACATGGGCCTGCTCGACGAGCATGGCCGCCCGAAGCTCGCCGCACGCGCATTCCGCGACGTGGCACCGGCATTCGGAATCTGCCAATGGTTCCATTTCGAGGACCATCGGCTGGTCGATGCCGTGCGCTGGCTGCGCGACCTCGGGGTGAGGCACCTGCGAACCGGCCTCTCCTGGGCCGACTGGTTCCGCCCGAACGCGGAGGCTTGGTTCGATCGGCAAATGCGCGCCCTGGAGCCGTTCGATGTGACGCTGACTTTCTGCTTCACGCCCGAGCATCGCGGCACCTGGGCGCACTACACCGCCCCGCCGCAAGAGCCGGCGGAATTCGCCGAGTTCTGCGCGGCCATGCTGCGCCGCTACGCATGAGCGCGGTCAGGGCGATCCTGCGCGCGCTTTCGGCTCGCGAGCCCATAGAGGCCGCGGTCGCGCTCGTGGCCGCGCATCCCGACGACGAGACGATTGGCGCCGGAGCCTCGCTCCATCTGTTCCCGAAGATGCTCCTGGTCCATGTGACCGACGGAGGGCCGCGCGACCTGCGCGATGCGCGGGCCGCGGGCTTCGGCACTGTGGGCGACTACGCGGCGGCACGCCGGGGCGAGTTGGCATCCGCGCTTCACGCGGGGAATGCGACGCCCGAATTGGTCGAACTCGGGGCGCCCGACCAGGAGGCAAGTTCGCGTCTCGCGGAGCTGGCCGGGGCGCTGGCCGCGTGTCTGGCCCGGTTCCGGCCGGGTTGCGTGATCACCCATCCCTATGAGGGCGGCCATCCCGACCACGATGCCGTTTGCTTTATTACCCAGATGGCGTGCCGGCGGCTCGACCCGATCCCGGCGATCCTGGAAATGACCTCGTATCACGCGGGGTGGAGCGGCGAACTGATCGTCGGCGGGTTCCTGGGCGACCCGCCCGCAGCCGCGATCGCGCTCAGCGCGGAGGAGCGCGCCCGCAAGCGGGCCATGATCGACTGCTACGCCACCCAGCGCGAAACGCTGGCCCCGTTCCCGCTGGAACGCGAGGCGTTCCGCGTGGCTCCGGCCTACGATTTCAGTCAGCCGCCACACCCTGGCACGCTCTGGTACGAGCGCCATGCGGCCTTTGCTCCCACCGGCATGACCGGCGCGCGCTGGCGGGAACTGGCGCGCGAGGCGCTGGCGGCGTGCGGCGCGCGCTAACGGTGCTGAGCGTTGCCTTTCCCTTCGCGCCGGTTGGCCCCGACGCGGTGGGCGGGGCGGAGCAGGTGTTGTCGGCGCTGGATCTGGAGCTGACGCAGGCGGGTCATCGCTCAATTGTCCTCGCCTGCGAGGGGTCGGAAACCACCGGCCAGCTGGTCGCGGTTCCCTCACCCAACCCTCTCCCAAAGAGAGAGGGCTCTTTTCTCCCCCCTCTCCCTCTGGGAGAGGAAGGGGCGAGCGGCCGCATCGACGATGCCGCCCGCGCACGCGTCCACCAGGCAATGCGCGCAGCACTGGCACAAATCCTCCGGCGCGAGCGGGTCGATATCGTCCACATGCACGGCATCGACTTTCACGCCTATCTACCCCCGCCCGGCCCGCCGGCCTTAGCGACCTTGCATCTACCACCCGCGTGGTACCCGGCGGGCAGCCTGCCGCCGAAACGTCCCGATACCTGGGTCAACGCGGTCTCAAGCGCGCAAGATCGGGCGCTGCGCGCGCTCACCGACAGTCAGACGGTGCTGCCGTCGATCCCGAACGGCGTGCCGGTGGATCGGCTCGCCGCCAGCCGGCACGCGCAACGCGGCTTCGCTCTGATGCTGGGCCGTATCTGCCCCGAGAAAGGCCAGCATCTCGGCATGGACGCGGCCCGCCTTGCCGGCGTGTCGCTGCTCCTGGCCGGCGCGGTGTTTCCCTACCCGGCGCACCAAGCCTATTTCCGTGGCGAAGTCGTCGCCCGGCTCGACCGGAATCGGCGCTTCCTCGGCCCCATCGGCTTCGCGCGAAAGCGCCGGCTGTTGCACGCTGCCCGCTGCCTGTTGGTGCCGAGCCTCGCGTCGGAAACCAGTTCCCTCGTCGCGATGGAGGCGCTGGCCTGCGGCACGCCCGTCATCGCGTTCCGGGTTGGTGCGCTGCCGGAGATCGTGGAACACGGCGTAACCGGCTTCCTAGTTCGCGACGTAGCCGAGATGGCGTCCGCCATTCGCCAGGCGCCCGCGATTGACCCGGAGCACTGCCGACGCACGGCGCGGACCCGGTTTTCCCTCAATCTCATGAGTGAGGCGTATTTGCGGCTCTACGGTCACCTCACGGCGGCGCATGTGGATCGATGAGACTGGACATCATCACCGACGATGACGCGCTCCATGCCCTCGGCCCCGCCTGGGCTGCGCTGTGGCGGCGCGCGCCGGGGGCCACGCCCTTCCAATCGCCCGCCTGGATGTTGTCGTGGTGGCGCTGTTTCGGCACCGGGCGCCCGGTCATGGCCGTGCTCCGCGACGGCGCGGAGCTTTCGGGTTTGCTCGCCTGCTACCTGCTCGATGAGCCGGCCGGGCGCAAACTGCTGCCGATCGGCGCCGGACTGACCGACTACCAGGACGCGCTCCTCGGCCCAGGCTGCGACAGCGGAACGGCCACGAAACTGCTGCACGGCGTGCTGGCGCAGGCACGGTCCCAAGGGGCAAAGGTCTGCGACCTCATTGACCTGCCGTCCGGCGCGGCGCTGCGATCGGTCCGGGCGCCCAATGGATGGCGGGACGAGGCGTATATGACCGATCCGTGCCCGCTACTGACGCTGACCCATCTCCCAACCCCTCCTGCAGGGGAAGAGGAGTTTGTTGGGTGCGGCTCACCCTCCCCTCGCGGAAGCGGGCCGGGCGGAGGGGGCGCGCTTCGCGAAATCGTTCCCGCGGGCAAGCTGCGTGACCTCCGCCAGTCGCTCCATCGCGCGGACCGGATCGGCGGCTGGAACACCGAGGTGGCAACCGCCGCGACGCTGGACGCGCTGCTTGACGCACTTCTCCGGCTGCACGCATCTCGCTGGCGCTCCGGCGACCAGCCGGGCGTGGTCGCCGACCCGAGGGTCGCGCGCTTCCATCGGCTCGCCGCTCCCGCGCTGCTCGGGGCCGGCACGCTGCGGCTCCAAGTGCTGCGCTTCGGCCGACAGATCGCGGCCGCCTATTACACGCTGCTAGCCGGCTCCGATCGCACCCTGTTCTACCTGAGTGGCTTTGATCCTGCTTTCGCACGCGCGAGCCCCGGCACGATCCTGCTAGCGCACATGATCGAGCAGGCGATCGCCGAGGGCCGGCGCGAGCTGCATTTCCTGCGCGGCGGCGAGGCGTACAAATACGCCTGGGGCGCGTCGGACCGGATGAACGCCACCCGCCGGCTGGTTCCGCTATGACCGAGGATGCGATCGCGCTCTGTCTGGCAGGGCGCATCTCGCCGCAAGTGGCGCTGGCCCGGCTCGTGTTGGCCGGGATACAAGCCGAGGCGATCCAGGCACGTCTCAGCGTGGCCGCCGGCCCGATCGCGAACCAAATGCGGCGATTGCTCGCGGGTCGCCAAAGTCAATTGCGGCTGCTGACGGAAGCGGCGTCCGGTCTCGACCACGGAGCTGTCGGGCCGGATGCTTTGCGCGCCTTTCGCGAGGGCTTCGATCGGGCGGTGGCGATCTCGCCGGAGGCGAGTGTCGCCGCTTATTCGCTCGCCGATCCCGCGATTCTGGCCGCCGCTACCGACGAGCTGATCGCCTGGCTCGTGCCCTCACCCCTCCCTCTCGCAAGGGGAGAGGGAGAAGAATGCCGCCCTCTCCCCCTGGAGGAAGACGAGGAAAAAAGCCCTCTTTCTCTGGGAGAGGGTTGGGTAAGGGCCGCGCCAGCACCCAAGCCGGACGTGCTCGATCTCGGCTGCGGCATCGGCCGGGTCACGGCCGCGCTGGCGCCTTACGCGCGTTCGATTCTGGGCCTCGACATCGCGCCCGCCATGATCGCCGAGGCACGCCACCGCAACCTCGCACCGAATGTCGTGTACCGGACCACTTCGGGAACGGGTCTCGATCTGCCGCCCCGAAGCCTCGACCTGATTCTGGCGGTGGACAGCTTTCCCTATCTCGTTCAGGCCGCCACCGCCGATCGCCATGTCGCCGACGCGGCGAGCATCCTGAGGCCGGGCGGAACCCTGGCGATCTGCAACCTGTCCTATCGTGGGCTTGATGCCGATCGCGCCGACGCCTGCCGCTGGAGCGCCGAGCACGGCTTCGCTTTGATCTCGGCGGGCCAGCAGCCGTTCCGGATCTGGGACGGCGCCGTGTTCCTCATGCGCCGGCCGGGAGATTGACGCCGAGAACCCGCACATACGCATCGGCGAGCAGGATCACGCTGCGCGACGCCGGCGCGATATCGATGCGGCGTAGCAGATCGAGTGGGACGCCGAGGAAATGCGTGATCAGCACCTTGACCACATCGCCATGACTGACTACCGCGATTTCCTGGCCGCTCCAGTCCGCGCGCAACCGCCCGATCGCCGCGACCGCCCGCGCCTGCGCCGCGAGCATGGCCTCGCCGCCCGGAATCGCGGCGGTGCTGCGGAACGTGTTGAACGCCGTCCAGGCCGGAGAGCCGTGCAAGGTGTCGAACGGCGTCCCGGTCCAGTCGCCGAAATCGATTTCGTTTAGGTCGGGCTCTGTCCGAACCGGCAGGCCCAGCAGGCGGCCGATTACGGCGGCCGTTTCCTGCGCCCGCTCCAGCGGACTCGCCACCACGGCGGTGATCGGCCGCGATGCGAGCGCCCCTGCGACGCGCTCAGCCTCGGCACGGCCCGCCACATTGAGCGAATGCCCCGGCGTGCGGCCGGCCAGCACGCGATCCAACATGTCGTAAGAGGCGTGGCGGATCAGATGGAACGTCGTCGGCTCGGCCATCCCGCTCAGCGCCCAGCTATGAACGCTTCGGTGAGCAACCCCGCGTCATGGTCGGGGTATTGCTCGGGCGGGCTCTTCATCAGGTAGCTGGACGGGCCGATCAGCGCGCCGCCGATGCCCCGGTCGAGCGCCAACTTCGCCAATCGCACCGCGTCGATCACGACGCCCGCCGAGTTGGGCGAGTCCCAAACCTCAAGCTTCAGCTCGCAAGAGATCGGCACGTCGCCGAACGTGGTGCCCTCCAGCCGAATGTAGCACCACTTCCGATCGCTCAGCCACTCGACATAGTCGCTCGGGCCGACATGCACCGCGCGCGCCGGCAGCGGCTCCCCGAGTTGGCTCGTCACTGCCTGGGTCTTCGAGATCTTCTTCGATTCCAGCCGCTCGCGCTCCAGCATGTTCATGAAGTCGGTGTTGCCGCCGAAATTAAGCTGATAGGTGCGGTCCACGCGCACGCCCCGGTCGCGGAACAAATTGGCCAACATGCGATGGACGATCGTTGCCCCGACTTGGCTCTTCACGTCGTCCCCGATCAACGGCAGCCGCTTGGCCTCGAAGCGCGCGCGCCAGTTTGGGTCCGACGCGATGAACACGGGGATGCAATTGACGAACGCGCATCCGGCCGCGAGGGCCTGCTCGGCATACCAGCGCACTGCCTCCTCCGAGCCCACGGGCAGGTAGCACACCAGTACGTCGGTCTCGCTGCGGCGCAACACGCCCACGACATCCGCCACCGGCGCGTCGGCCTCCTGGACCGCATGGCGAAGGTAGCGGCCGATCCCGTCCAGCGTTGGGCCGCGACGGACGCCCACGCCAGTCGGAAGCACCCGCGCGAAGACATGGGTGTTGTTCGGGGCGGCCATGATCGCTTCGGCGAGATCACGTCCCACCTTCCCCGCCGCCACGTCGAAGGCGGCCGAGAACTCGATGTCGCGTATGTGGTAGCCGCCCAGGTTCACATGCATCAGCCCAGGGACGCGCGTGGCGGGGTCGGCGTCGGCGTAGAAGGTCACGCCCTGGACGAGCGAGGAGGCGCAGTTGCCAACGCCCGCGATCGCCACCCGCAGCTTGCCCATTCGACCCTCCTCCGCGATCGACTGAACGCTACTCCTACGTAAGGGTTCCGCCCAGCGTGCAACTATGCCAGCCATCCCCAGCCACCTCCCGCAAGTCCGCCGGAGAGGCAGGTTTACCTGTTGTCCCGCGTGCCGCGTCGCACACCGCCCGCGTTACGTCCGCTGTGGGCCGCGCGGCCGAGGTCAGCCGAAAGTCCTGAAGATGCCTGCTCTTCGACGGCCCCGGCCAGGGCCAGATGCTGTACGAACACGGTCTGCGGCTGCGGCCCGATTGGGAAACGGTGATCCGGGCCGTCGTGGACGACGCGGTGGGCCTTCGGATGGTAGATCAGGCCCGCATCGCACTGAGCGGCTGGAGCCTTGGCGGTTATCTCGCGCCCAGTGCGGCCTCCGGCGAGCCCCGCCTTGCTGCCTGCGTGGCTGATCCGGGCCTGTGGGGCGTCGCGGGAGCTTTACGCGAGTTCGCCAGGAAGCTGGGAGTGCACCTGAGGCCGTTGCAGATCTCGCCGACCTCGATCCGGCCCTTCTCAGCCGCTTGTGGCAGGTGATCCACGGTGACCGAAAGCTGCGTTGGTCCGTCGTCCAGCGTGGCTTCTGGGTCCACGGTGCCAATGACCTACAGGGCTATCTGCAACGGATCGAGGCGTTCACGATGGACGGGCGAGGCGGCCCTATGCCTGCTCGACTGCTGCCGCTCGCGCAATCAGCAGCTACCGCCGGGACCCCTCATCCCCTCGACGCGCTGCGCTGCCCGAAGGACCTGATCCGCTTCTCTGCCGCCGAATGCGCAGGCGGCCATTGCGAGATGATGAACCGCTGCGTCCTCGATTGGCTCGACAGGGCCCTGGCCCTCAATGCGCTCTGATGGCCGATAGCGCGCTGGCCGGCTCGCTCGGCTTCACCCCACCGGCAACAGTTGCCACAAGGATACAGACCCCCCGCGCGCGAGCTATCAACAAAACTCCCGAGATTGGCTGCCGAAGCACCGGCAGACCGGCCGTATTCCAGCATCGCAGGTCCGCTCCGGTCGAAAGCGGTGCTAGCGACTTAAGTTCGCGCGTATGGTGCCGCGCCCTCGGTTCCCGCTTTCGCGCGAGATTGGATAGCTCGCCTACGCCGAACGCCTGGCCGCCCGCGCCATACCCAGCGATTGCGCGCGCTTGCGGGCCGCACGGGCCTGGAGCTCGCCGTATTTCATGCCTTCGAGCTTCAGCCCGTCGGGGTCGAGGAAGAAAACCGCGTAGTAATCTTCATAATACTCGCCCGCCGGATCGACGATGGTGGCCCCCATCTCCCGCAGGAACGCCTGTAACTCGTCCACGTCCTTGCAGCTGCGCAGCTCGAATGCGTAATGATGGAAACCGACATCGCCGATGCGGTGCTTGTGCCGCTTGCCCTCGGCGTCGGCCGGGCCGATCCAGAACCTCGTCTTGCCGTTGGTCCAGCCGATCGCGTCCTCGTATTCGTCGGATAGCTCGAAGCCGAGGAACTCGAACAGTCGGCTATAGAAAGCTTTCGACCGCTCATAGTCCGACACCCTGATGACCAGATGGTCGATCCCGACGACACGCACCATCCTGCTTTCCCTCCCGTACTTGGCCTTGCCTATCGGCGCTGCGCCTTGGCCCATTCGATCGGGGCCAACAAGAGAAAAATGCCCTGCGGAGCATCCGTAGGGAATTGGGCAGCTAGCGATCGTAAGCTCGGGCTAAGTCCGAAATAGGGATTATGCCAGGGCGAAGTGCGGGAGGTGCGCTGGTCGGTGGCTCTTCGGAATTAGGCTGAGCATTGGTTGACGCCACTGCTTGCAAGAGTGCGCTGGCCTGCGGGGCTGTTAGGAACCCGGACGCTTGGAAACCCTGCGACTCCTGCCAGGAGGCAATCGCGACGCGTGTCGCAGGCCCGTAAACGCCGTCGATTGTCGCGGACTGTGGAAGAAGACCTCGATTTTGAAGAGCTTTCTGAATGCGAGGTGCTGTTCCAGCGGCCGGCTCGCCTCCTCGCCGGCGAGGGGCAACAGTCGCGCCGCCCACGCGGCCCGCTGCTCGGCCATGCTGGCGCTAACGCATGTCGTATAGCTGGAAGCGGGTGCGGGCAAAGGGGTCGACTTCGGTAGTCCACACTTTTGAATCATGCGGCGATAATGATCATCGGCTTCCCGCCGGAGAGCGGCCTGATCTGCCTCGCCAAGCTGATGCGCAGCGCCTGGTACGCCTGGACGTAAACAAGATCGTAGCGGGATAACTCGGGACTGGAGCAAATTACTTGTCCAACCGGGTCTCGGCCCGACCCGCAGGTGAAGCTTGGGCCAAGGGCGTAAGCCCACCCGGGCCACCCGATTCCGGCGGCAATGGACGTAAGGGTGATAACACCTCTGCTAGCCCCGCAAGTCTTGAGCTGGATTCGAACTGGCGACGATCTCACAACACTACACCACTGTATGCTCAGTTTTCACTTGTATCATAATGAAATAGCAATTATAAATCAAGGCTCAGCTGTCGGCTGCGACCAAGGGATAGTCACTTCGCGCGCACACAAAGGGCCTAGCATGCGCCGGATTCGGGTTCACCGTTATCTCTTTCTCGCGGCAATGATGGCCGTTTTACAGGCGTCTTCCGCGTCGGCCAACGATGGACGGCGAGTTCTAGAATTCTTTGGACACTTGCAGGCTGAGTTGGCACGACAAGCCGCCATGCAGGCGGCGCAACTGGCTGCCATCCAGGGTGCCCGGCAAGCGTGGGCATCTCTCGATCCGCCGCTTTATCAGTGTCTCTTGACAGCACTTTCGCCACCGCCGCCCGTGCTTGCCGAAGACGGGATTTCTCCATCTGATCCTCGTTTGAGCGCCAGCATTCAGAGCTGTTCAGCGTTGGTGGCTCAACAGACTGCGCAACGGCGCCAGGCGGCCATGGCCGCAGCGGAAGCTGCTCGGCGCGCAGAACAGATGGAACGAGAGAGAGCTGAAAGTGCTCGTGAAGCTGCTGCTGAACAAGCGCGGTTGCAGGCCGAACAGGAACGCCGAGATGCGGACGAGAAGCAGCGGTTAGAAGTGCAGCAAACTGAGGAGCGGCTTAGGCAGGCCGAAGAGCAAAGGATCGCCAAGGTCCGGCACGCCATGTATGCTCAGCTTCAGGTGATGCCCGAGCTCAAGCCTTGGATTGGAGAGCCCGCTTCGGCTCTTGTGTTCCTACGCAATACGCATTCTCGCCAAATTATTCGCGATCTCAATGGAAAAATCAAATCAGTCGGAACCAATCAGCCGACGTTTGCTGGCCGGTGTCTACAACCGGAGCGTCCAGTAGAGATTTCTTCTTGTTCGCTATAGCCCGCTTGGAACGGCGCGGAACGCCGCATTTCAGGTTGCTTCCCTGCTCTGAAGTGGGTGGGGCAGCAGCTGCGGACATGGTTGTTTTCAATCCACCGGACATAACGCCAGCAACAGCGGACGTCTTTCACGAAATCGGAATTGGTCTTAGGGATCGATTCGCTAACTCCCCTCCTCACCGTTACGCAAGCGGAGTACGACGGTGAGGTCCAGGCAGCCGAAGCGCGCACCCAAGAGGAAGCGAACTCCGGCGCGTGCGACCGCGGAGGCAACGGGCACGCGATCGATGACGGGAGTTTCGCAGGCGTTGGCATGCTGCGGTCGGCCAGGAAATGCAGTCATGTGCCTGGAAGCTTCAGTTGAGCGGGAGATCTTGGCACAGGCCCTCAAAGCAATTGTTCCCACTGATGATAATCTCCTTTCCCTTGTTCAGACCGCCCGAACCGTGCCGCTTGACGACATGTTCTTGCAGATAAAGACGGGAAGTTGCCCTGTGTTTGCGGCAAAAGCGGGATCACTGCGAAAATTCGTGACGCGCTACGCCGAGACAATGCCGATCCTGGCCGAGCTGTTGCCCGGTTCGATATGGTTGCTCTGGATCGGCTCGCACCGCTATCGAGACCAGCGACAGGCGAGCGCGGGCGCAAGCCGAGGCGCTCGTGCGCAGGAAGCCAAGGCCCGTAGCGAGCTGAAGAGCACGCGAGAGCCGAAGAGCAGGCTCGGTTGAAACTGAGCTGCGCCGATTGGAAGAGGAGAAGGCTCGCGCCGAAGCGGCTGCTCGGCAGAGGCCGAGCTGAACGCCCGACAGGCCGAAAAAGCTCGTGGGCTAGTGCCTTAATATACGATGAAATCGGAACCTTCAGCTCAGATGGGGGTGGGAATGAAACTTAGCAAATATGCCATCGCGTTTGCTCTCATGGCATCGGCGGCGACAACGCAAAGCAGAAACGACAGATGCGGTATTCAGCACACCCGCATGGGTGCCTATGGCCCGAAGCATGATCGGTATGCCTTTGCTGGATTGGGCAATTCGCTTCAACAATGAGCAGCGCTTGATACTACACAGGCTGACACCGGAGGGAGCGTATTTTGCGCTGCCGCAGACAAACAGAGCACCGAAGCCGTTGATGACCTCCGCCGCCGCGCTCCCTTCGTGATTTTCGCCACAACGTGTCCAGGTTCCAAATCACTCGACGGCAAGATATCATCTGTAAGCTTTTGGAGACGCTAAGAAGGAGGAATTAACAGCGCGCTCCAGCAGACACTCGAAATGATGAACAATCCTCCATCTATACAAACGCCAAGTGTCCTGCGTGCGCCGCATTAAGCACCAAGGACTTGTATTTATATACAACATACCATCAATCCTTATTATAACAGCCCCATTAATTACTAATACTTTATCTCACACCTATCTGCCCCAAGTAGCAAGTGATCCTGTCTTCCTCGGGGCCTGGCCTTGCCTATTGGCGCGCCCCGTGCTTTGGCCCATCCGATCGCGGCCAACAAGAGGGCGTCATGACCGATTATCTCGCCGACACGGTCACCGATCTGCTGCAACGTGGCGCACCGGATCATCATGCGATCGGGGCGCCCGAACGGCCCTGGCTCACGCACGGCGCCCTGCGCGAGTTGGTGGCGCAGACCATCGGCGACCTCAACCGCATGGGCATCGGGCGCAACGACCGGGTGGCGATCGTGGCGCCGAACGGGCCGGAGATGGCAACGAGCTTTCTCGCGATCGCCGCCGGCGCCACCACCGCCCCGCTCAACCCCGCCTACAAGGAAGCCGAGTTCGAGTTCTATTTGAGCGACCTGAACGCCAAGGCGCTGGTGATCCAGCAAGGAATGGACAGCCCCGCGCGGGCGGTCGCGGCGGCACGCGCCATCCCGATCATTGAACTGGTTCCCGAGGCGGAGGGCCCGGCTGGCGCCTTCACCTTGCACCCGCAATCGACGCTTTCGGGCGTCCCCGCGCAAAGCGGGCCGGCCGGCGCGCAAGATGTCGCACTTGTGCTCCACACCTCGGGCACCACGTCGCGCCCGAAGATCGTGCCGCTGCGCCACATCAACATCACCGCTTCCGCGTATCACATCGGCGAGACCTTGGCGCTCACGCCCGACGATGTGTGCCTCAACATCATGCCGCTATTTCACATCCACGGCTTGATGGCGGCGACGCTCTCCAGCCTGGCCGCCGGGGCGGCAGTGTTCTGCACGCCGGGGTTCAACGCGTTCCGCTTCTTCACCTGGTTCGCCCAGGCCAGGCCCAGTTGGTACACAGCCGTGCCGACCATGCATCAGGCGATCCTGAACCTGGCCGGACGGCACACGGAGACGATCAAGAGCAGCCGCCTGCGCTTTATCCGCTCCTCCTCCTCCTCGCTGCCGCCGCAGGTGATGGAGATGATGGAGCAGACCTTCGGCGTGCCGGTGATCGAATCCTACGGCATGACCGAGGCCGCGCATCAGATGGCCTCCAACCCCTTGCCGCCCCGCAAGCGATATCCGGGCTCGGTCGGGCTCGCCGCCGGTCCGGAGATCGCCATCATGGACGAGCAGGGAAAGCTGCAACCGCCAGGCGAGCTGGGTGAGGTGGTCATTCGAGGCCGCGACGTGACCGCCGGATATGAGAATAACCCCGAGGCGAACGCCAAGGCATTCACCCATGGCTGGTTCCGCACCGGTGACCAGGGCTTTCTTGATGAGGACGGTTATCTGCGACTGACCGGGCGGCTCAAGGAGCTGATCAACCGGGGCGGCGAGAAGGTGAGCCCGATCGAAATCGACGTGGTGTTGATGGACCACCCGGCGGTCGCGCAATGCCTGGCTTTCGCGATGCCGCATCCGATGCTGGGCGAGGAGGTGGCTGCCGCCATCGTACTGCGCGAGGGTGCGGCAGCGAACGAACATGAATTGCGCGACTTCGTCGCCGCTCGGCTCGCGCAATTCAAGGTGCCGCGCAAGGTCGTCTTCCTGCAGGAAATCCCAAAGGGGGCCACCGGCAAGTTGCAGCGCATCGGGCTCGCGGAGAAGCTCGGCATCACGTCATGAAGGTCGCGGTGTTTGGCGCTGGGGCGATCGGCGGCTTTTTGGGGGCGAAGCTCGCCGCCGCCGGCGTCAATTTGACCTTCATCGCGCGCGGCCCGCATTTGGCCGCCATGCAAGCGGACGGGGTGCGGTTGACGAGCGGAGGCGAGACCATCACGGTGCGCCCCCGCTGCCTGGCCGATCCCGCCGAGGCCGGCGTGCAGGATTATGTGATCGTCACCCTGAAGGCGCACTCGCTGCCGGCCGCCGCGCCAGCGATCGCGCGCATGATGGGGCCGGAGAGCGCGCTGGTGACCGGGATCAACGGCGTTCCCTATTGGTATTTCTACGGCCTGGACGGCCCGTACCGCGATCGGCGGGTGGAGAGCGTAGACCCGGGTGGGACGCTCTGGGAAACGCTGCCGCCGCGCCAGGCGATCGGCTGCGTGGTCTACCCGGCCGCCGAGGTGATCGCGCCCGGCGTGATCGAGCACACCTACGGCGATCGGTTCAGTCTGGGCGAGCCCGACGGCGCGCGGACCCCGCGCATTGAGGCGCTGTCGAAGCTGCTGATCGGCGCCGGGCTGAAGGCGCCGGTGCGCCGGCGAATCCGCGACGAGATCTGGGTGAAGCTCTGGGGCAACTTGGCATTCAACCCGCTCTCGGCGCTGACCGCCACCACGCTCGACCGGCTCACCCGCCAGCCTGACCTGCGCGCGGTCTGCCAGAACATGATGCTGGAGGGCAAGGCAGTGGCGGAGGCGCTGGGAACGCGCTTCGCCATCGACATCGACCGACGGATCGACGGCGCGGCCGAGGTGGGCGAGCACAAGACCTCAATGCTGCAAGACTTGGAGCGCGGGCGGCCGATGGAGATCGACGCGCTTCTGGGCGCCGTGGTCGAGCTGGGCGATGCCGTCGGCTACCCCATGCCCACCTGCCGCGCCATCCTGGCCCTGGTCCGGGAACGTGCCCGGCGGGCGGGATGTTACCCCCTCGACCCCTCTCCCCGGCCCCCTCCCGCAAGGGGCGGGGGAGTTTAGCGCGTCACTCCGCCGCTTCGCGCTTCAGGCGATCGGCGAATTGCTTGCGGAATTTCACGACTTTCGGTGCCACCACCACCTGGCAGTAGCCGGTCCAGGGATTGCGGGCGAAGTAGTCGTGATGCTCCGGTTCCGCCGGCCAGAACGTGTCCAGTTTCTGGATCTGGGTGGCGAGCGGCGCCGGCCACAGCTTCGCCTCGGCGATCTCGCGCATCACCGCCTCGGCGGTCTGACGCTGCGCCTCCGAATGCGTGAGAATGATCGAGCGGTATTGCGGCCCGATGTCGTTGCCCTGCCGGTCCTTCGTGGTCGGGTCGTGGATGGAGAAGAACACGCGTAGCAGATCGGCGTATGAGACCTCCGCCGGATTGAAGGCGACCTGGACCACTTCCGCGTGGCCGGTGGTGCCGGTGCAGACCTGCTGGTAGCTGGGGTTAGGCACGCGCCCGCCGGCATAGCCGGAGGTGACGCAACTCACGCCGCGCAAGTCCTTGAACACCGCCTCCAGGCACCAGAAGCAGCCGCCGCCCAGGGTCGCTAGTTCCTCGTTCATAGCCTCGCTCCCACGCAACTCGGCCCTCATATCGGGCGCGCCGCGCGGCTTCGAAAGAGGATGCGCGTCGGGTGATGTTTGACCTTGCCACCACGGCGACCCCATTTGAGGAAGTGACGATCCAAGTGCGGAGAAGCGAGCGTTGGACGCTGTCACTGTCGAGAAAGCCGGGACCAGGCGCGTGGGCGCGGGCGAGCTGGACATCGGCATCGCGGGGATGTCCTGCGCGAGCTGCGTTAGCCGGGTGGAACGGGCACTCGCCCGCGTCCCGGGCGTGCTCTCCGCCGAGGTCAATCTCGCGAGCGAACAGGCCCGGGTGAACATCGCCCCCGGCGCGGTCAGCGCCGACGATCTGCTCGCCGCCGTCAGGGATGCCGGGTACGAAGCCAGCGTCGCCGATCCGGCGAACGTAGTCGCGCGCGAGGCGGAAGCGGCTTCTCGTGGCCGGCGCGACCTGATCCACGTCGTCCTCGCAGCGACGCTGTCCGCGCCGCTGGTCTCGGGAATGATCGGGCACGCATTCGGAGTCCGGTGGCTGATTCCCGGCTGGGCGCAGTTGGCGCTGGCGAGCCCGGTGCAGTTCTGGCTCGGGTGGCGGTTCTATGTCGCCGGCTGGAAGGCGGCGCGAGCTCTGACCGGCAACATGGACTTGCTGGTGGCGCTGGGCACGTCCGCCGCCTTCGGGTTGAGCGTGTACGAGCTGCTGGCGGCACCATACGGGCAGCACCCGAACCTCTACTTCGAGACCTCGGCGCTGCTGATTACCTTCATCCTGTTCGGCAAATGGCTGGAGGCGCTCGCCAAACGCCAGACCGCCTCCGCCCTTCGCGCGCTCTCGGCGCTTCGCCCTGATGCGGCGCGCATCCGGCGCGGCGGGGTGGAGGTCGAAGTGCCGTTGGGCCGGGTGACGGTGGGCGACGTCGTCGTGGTCCGCCCTGGCGAGCGCATTCCCGTGGATGGGCGTGTGATCGAAGGCAGCGGCGCCGTGGATGAGTCGATGCTGACGGGCGAGAGCCTGCCGGTCGAGAAGGGGCCGGGTGCGAGCGTTACCGGCGGGTCGATCAACGCCGACGGCCTGCTCGCGGTCGAGACAACGACGATCGGCACGGAGACCGTGCTGGCCAGGATCGTGCGCCTGGTCGAGAGCGCCCAGGCATCGAAGGCGCCGATCCAGCGATTGGCGGACCGGGTGAGCGCGGTGTTCGTGCCGCTGGTGCTGCTGGCGGGCCTGCTCACCTTCGCCGGCTGGTTCGCAGCCGCAGGCCAGCCGGTTCATGCGGTGCTGAACGCCGTGTCGGTGCTGGTGATCGCGTGCCCGTGCGCGCTCGGGCTGGCGACGCCGACGGCGATCATGGTCGGCACCGGGGTAGCCGCCCGACACGGCATTCTGATCCGGGATGCCGAGTCGCTAGAGCGGGCGCACGCGGTCACGACTGTCGCCTTCGACAAGACCGGAACCTTGACCGAAGGACGGCCACGCGTGGCCGAGATCGTGCCCGCCGGGGCGGAAACGGCGGCGGACGTGCTGCGGATCGCGGCGGCGTTGCAGACGGGCAGCGAGCATCCGCTCGCGCAAGCGGTGCGCGAGCGTGCCGAGGCCGAGCGGGTGAGCGTCCCGCCGGTGACGGGCTTCCGAGCATTGGCCGGCCGGGGCGTCGCGGGCCAGGAGGCAGGTCGCTCGTTGCTCCTGGGAAGCCGACGCTCGTTAGAAGAGCAGCGGATCGAGCCCGGTGACGAGATGGATCGGCGTGCGGCGGCGCTGGAAGCGGCAGGGCGCACGGTGTCCTGGCTCGTGGAGACGGCGCCCACGCCGCGCTTGCTGGGCCTGATCGCGTTCGGTGATGCGGTGAAGGCAACGGCCAAGGGGGCGATCGCCCGGCTGCGCCGGGAAGGGATGCGCGGGGTGATGCTGACGGGAGATCGCCGAGGCGCCGCGCAGGCGGTCGCGGATGCGCTCGGCATCGACGAGGTGGTCGCGGACATCCTGCCGGGCGGCAAGGCGGAGGCCGTGAGTTGGCTGCGCGCCAGCGGCGCCGTGGTCGCGATGGTCGGCGACGGCATCAACGACGCCCCGGCGTTGGCCGCCGCCGATATCGGCATCGCGATGGGCACAGGAACCGACGTGGCAATGGAGATCGCCGGGGTGACGCTGATGCGCGGCGACCCGGCGTTGGTCGCCGATGCGCTCGATGTTTCGCGGCGCACCTACCGCAAGATCCGCGAAGGGCTGTTCTGGGCGTTCGCTTACAACGTGGTCGGCATCCCGCTCGCGGCGTTAGGGCTTCTCAGTCCGCTGGTCGCCGGGGCCGCGATGGCGCTCAGCAGCGTGAGCGTGGTCGGCAACGCCTTGCGGCTGCGACGCTGGCGTCCCCGCACCTCGCCGGCCATGGCAAGCCATGTCCTGCGTAAGTAGCGCATGCATGCTGCCCCTCTCCCTTTGGGAAAGGTGGGGAGAAGGTCGCGCGGCACACAGTCAGGGTGAACCCTAGTTCGGCGGTCCGCGCTCGGGGTCGCGAACGAACAGCCGGCCGACCGTGAGTTCCTCGATCACGAGGTACTGTACCTCGGCCCGCTTCGCCCGGCCGCGGCCCAAACGAAACTCGCCAATCGGCAATTGGCCGATCGCCAAGCGGCCGACGGCGAGCGCGCCGATGCTCAACGCTCCGATGGCGACCGCGCCGAGCGCGAGAGCGCCCGCGCCGTAGAGCGCGACCGCGCCCAGCCCGCGCGGAGTGGGCAAGCCGGCACGGTAAGGGACGGGCAGTGATGATTTGTGGGTCTTGTCGCTCATGGTCACACCGGCTTGTCGCCGCGCACGGTGACCCGGTGGCCGGAGCGGGTGTGCGGCCAATAGTCCCACATCGCTCGGTGCTGGACGCAGCGGTTGTCCCAAAAGGCGAGCGAGTTCTCCCGCCAACGGAAGCGGCACTGGAACAGCGGATTCTCCATGTGCTCGTACAGATAGCGCAGGATCGCGTCGCTCTCGTCGGGCGGAATGCCGAGGATACGGCGCGTGAAGCCTCGATTGACATAGAGCGCCTTCTTGCCGGTCACGGGATGGGTGCGCACCACCGGATGCTCGGCGCGCGGATAGCTCTCCTTGTTCGGCAAGCCCTTGTAGAGCCCGCGATAGCCGGAGCCGTCATGGATCGCGGTCAGCCCGTCGAGATATGCCTTCATCCGCTCCGACAACGCCTCGTAGGCGGCGTACATGCTCGCAAACAGCGTGTCGCCGCCGTGCGGCGGGCAGGTGCGGAGATAAAGGATGCTGCCCATCGGCGGTTCCGGGTCGCAGGATACATCGCTGTGCCAACCTTCGCCGTTGGCGCGCGCGCTCTCCCGGTCGGCGTGGATGACCATTAGCTCGGGATGCCCCGGCGCGTGCGGTGCCGCCGGGTGGATGTGCAGTTCGCCGAAGCGGCGCCCGAACGCCAGATGCTGCTCCTCGGTCAGATGCTGGTCGCGAAAGAAGATTACCAGGTTCTCGGCCAGCGCCCGGTGGATCTCGTCCATCGTCCGGTTGCCGGGCGGGCCCGCGAGATCGACCCCGCTCAGCTCGGCGCCAATGATCGGCGTGAGCTGATCGACGGAGATGGTTTCATACGGCGCCGTCTCGTCGTGCTGATGGCGGTAGCGGGGACCGTTGTTGGGGCGCAGGAGGTCCATGCTCGTTATTCCTACGTCGCGAAGCGCGCGATCGTGTCGCGCCAGGCCCGCAGGTCGTCGGGGCCGCCGATCCGCTGCTTGAGCCCGGCATTGCCCATTACCGGCACCAGCACGCGGCTGACCCCGGCGCGTGCGAGATCGGGGATCGCGGCGAGGTCGTCCGGGACGCTGACCGTGATCTCGATCTCGTCCGGGTCGCGCCCGTGCTCGGTTGCGGTGGCGCGCACCAGCTCGATCAGCTCGGGCGTGGAGCCGCGGGCAGGGAAGAACCCGTCGCCGAGCCGGCCGGCGCGGCGCGCGGCGGCCGGCGAGTGCCCGCCGATCACGATGGGCACGGTGCGATTCGCGGGCTTCGGGCGCATATAGGCATCTTTGAACAGGATGAACCGGCCATCGAAGCTCGGTGCGTCGGCGGTCCACAGCTCGCGCATCGCCGCGATGTACTCGTCGGTGCGCCAGCCGCGCTCCGCGAACGGTATGCCCAGCGCGTCGAACTCCTCTTTCAGCCAACCGACGCCGACGCCGAGGATGATCCGGCCGCCCGACATGTGGTCGAGCGTGGCGACCTGCTTGGCGCAGAGCACCGGGTTGTGCTCCGGCAAGATGATGACCCCGGTGGCGAGCTTGATGCGCGTGGTCGCGCAGGCGACATAGGCCATCCATATCAGCGGGTCCGGCAGCGCGAAGCTGCGCTCGTCGCCCGGCATCCGGCCGCTCTCGGAATAGGGATAGGCCGACTGGTAGCCGCCCGGCACCACGATGTGTTCGACCGTCCAGGCGGACTCAAAGCCCGCTTCCTCGGCCGCCTGGAGTAGTGCCACGGCCTGCTTCGGGTCCACGTACCGGCCCGTGTTGCAATAACGCAGACCGAACTTCATGCGACGTGCTCCTCGCCTACGGCCGGCCAGACTATCCTTTCAGGCTCTTGAACACCATCTCGTGGGTGTTCTTGCTGAGCCCCGGCGTGGCGAGAATGCGGCGCAGCTCAAGGCGCATCCGTTCCTGGCGGTACGGATCGACTCGCCGCCATTGGCACAGCGGCGAGGAGAGGCGGGCGGCGACCTGGGCATTCAGCGGATCGAGCCGCGTGATGATATCGGCTAGAAAGCGATAGCCGGTGCCGGACGGATCGTGAAAGCGCACCTGGTTGGCGGAGGCGAAGCTGCCCACCAGCGCGCGCACCCGGTTCGGGTTGCGCAGGTCGAAATCCTTGTGCCCGGAAAGGGCGCGGACCGCGACCGGCGTGCCGGGCAGGGGGGACATGGCCTGGATGGCGAACCATTTGTCGAGCACCAGCGCATCCTCGCGCCATCGCACATAGAACGCCTCCAACGCCGCGTCGCGCTCCGGGCAGTCGATCGCGGCAAGTGCCGCGAGGGCCGCCAGCACGTCGGTCATGTTCTGCCGCGCGTCGAACTGCGTCTTGGCGAGCCGCACGCCGGCGCGCGAACCATCGGCGGCGAGATAGGCGAGACAGGCATTGCGCAATGCGCGCGCGCCCATCGCGGCGCCGTCGATGCGGTATTCGCCCGGATCGGTCAGCCGGTCGTAGATCGCGCGCAGATCGGCCGCGAGCGCGCGGCCGATCGCTATGCGCGCCGCCTGGTGCACGGCATGGATCGCATCCACGTCGGCGACGTCCATCTGATCGGCGAGATACGCCTCCGCCGGCAAGGCCAGCGTCTCGGCGGTGAAGGCCGGATCTTCGTTCGCGCGCGCGAGCGAGGCCGCGATCATGCCGATCACGCCGGCATCGAGCGGCGGGCGCTCGCCGCGCCGCCAGGAGGCCGCCATGCCGAGCAGCACCCGCGTCGCGTACTGCTGCCCGGACTCCCAGCGCACGAACGGGTCGGGATCGTGCGCGGCGAGAACCCGCAGCCGGTCGAACGGCAGCCCGAACAGCCGCACCGGCGCGGAGAAGCCACGCAGCAACGACGGGATGGGCCGGGCCGGTACTTGCTCGAAGGTGAAGCTTTGGGCGGCTTCCGTGAGCAGCAAAACGCGTGTTTCGGTTTGTGCCTCTGTCTCCCCCGCGAGCCGGGTCGGCAACTCGTGCCCCTCGGGATCGAGTAGCCCCATCGCGACCGGGATCGTCAGTGGCCGGTTGTCCGGCTGGTTCGGCGTCGGCGGCGTGCGTTGCGCGAGCGTCAGCACGTAGCGGCTCGCGCCGAGATCGTACTCGTCCGTGATCGTGACCTCTGGGGTCCCCGCCTGATGATACCAGAGCTTGAACGCGCCGAGATCGACCCCCGAGGCGTCAGCCATCGCCTGCGCGAAATCGTCGATCGTGACTGCTTGGTTATCATGACGCTTAAAGTAAAGGTCCATGCCGCGTCGAAAGTTCTGGCGCCCGATGATGGTCGCCATCATGCGGATCACTTCGGCGCCCTTATTATAGACGGTCGCGGTGTAGAAGTTGTCGATCGCCATGTAGCGGTCGGGTTGGACGGGGTGGGCGAGGGGGCTCGCGTCCTCGCGGAACTGCGCCGAGCGCAGCGCGCGCACGTCCATGATGCGCTTGACCGCCCGGCTGCCTTGGTCGGCCGAGAATTCCTGGTCGCGATAGACCGTGAGCCCTTCCTTGAGCGAGAGCTGGAACCAGTCGCGGCAGGTCACACGGTTGCCGGTCCAATTGTGAAAGTACTCGTGCGCGATCACGCCCTCGATGCTGAGATAGTCGCTGTCGGTCGCGGTCTCGGGCTTGGCCAGCACGTATTTGGTGTTGAAGACGTTGAGCCCCTTGTTCTCCATCGCCCCCATGTTAAAGTCGGAGACGGCGGCGATGTTGAACACGTCGAGGTCGTATTCGAGGCCGAACACCTCCTCGTCCCATGCCATCGCCTTCTTGAGCGAGCGCATGGCGTGCGCGCAGCGGTCCTCGTCGCCGCGCCGCACCCAGATCGCGAGCGCGACGCGCCGGCCTGAGCGGGTCACGAAGCTGTCGGCGACCGAGACGAGGTCACCGGCCACCAGCGCGAACAGGTAACAGGGCTTCGGGTGCGGATCGACCCAGGTAATACGGTGCCGGCCGTCGCCGAGATCGGTGAGCGCGCCGGGATTGCCGTTCGACAGCATCACCGGACAGCGCGCCGCATCGGCGGTGATAGTGATCGTGAACCGCGCCATCACGTCGGGCCGGTCGGGAAAATAGGTGATCCGGCGGAAGCCCTCGGCCTCGCATTGGGTGAAGAAGCTGCCGTTCGAGACATAGAGCCCGGAGAGTTCGGTATTCTCGCATGGCACGACGGTCGTTTCGAGATCGAGCATGAAGGCGTCCGGCGTGTCGGGGATGGTGAGGCTCGCGTCATCAAGCTGGTAGGAGTTCGCGCCGACCTCGGCGCCGTCGATCGCGAGCCGCAGTACCGGCTGCCCGGCACCGTCCAATCGCAGCGGCGCGGATGCGTCGCCCGCCGGGTTGCGGCGTATGGCCAGCTTGGACCGCACGCGCGTTGCCGTTTCGTCCAAAGCAAAGTCAAGCTCCACGGTCTCGGCCAGGAAGGCGGGCGGGCGATAATCGGCGAGGCGGACCTCGCGCGGGCCAGCGACGGCGCTGGGGTCGTGACGATCTGGCATTTGGCCTCCGGACAGGCAGGCAATTGGCGGGTTGATGATTCCCGCCTCCCACCGTCATCCTCGGCGAATGCCGAGGATCCACGACTTGCTTCGGCGTCATGGCGAAGAAGTCGTAGATGGTCGGCCTTCGCCGACCATGACGAGGAGAGGTCGGAACTAAGGGCCGTCTGTCTAACTGTGCATAAACCCCGTTCGATAGCGCGCGGCAAGCATCCGGTACTCGGCGGCGTTGCGGTCGAACTTGCGCCGCTCGTCCTCGTCCATCACGCGCTTGAGCCTGGCGGGGCTGCCGGTCCACAGCTCGTAGCGGCCGATCACCTTGCCGGGCGTGAGCAGGCCGCACGCGCCCAGCATCCCGCCTTCCTCGATCACCGCGCCGTCCAGCACCGTGGCGCCGATGCCGACGAAGGCGCGGTCCTTCAGCGTGCAGGCGTGGACCACGGCGGCGTGGCCAATGGTTACATCATCGCCGATGATCGTCGGAAACGTCGCGTGATCGACATGGACGATGGTGCCGTCCTGGACGTTGGTGCGCGCGCCGATGCGGATGAAGTTGGTGTCGCCGCGCACCACGCAGCCGAACCACACGCCCGATTCCGCGCCGATCTCGACATCGCCGATCACGGCCGCCGTGGGGGCGATGAAGGCGCTCGGGTGAACGCGCGGGGCGATGCCGTCCAGCACGTAGAGCGGGCCACGCCCGCCCCCGTTGAGGGCCTCCGCGCGCCCGAGCTGCACATCAGTCATCCTCGTCCTCCATGTCCGCCTCCGCTGGCAGCGTGATGCCGAGCATCAGCGACAGGTTCTGCACCGCCGCTCCCGAAGCGCCCTTGCCCAGATTGTCGAGCCGCGCGATCAGCACCGCCTGGCGCCGCCGCTCGTTGGCGTAGACGAACAGCTCCAACCGGTCGGTGCCGTTCAGCGCCTCCGGCTCCAGCTTGTCCGAAGCCGCTTCGGCGGCGACGCGAACGTATGGCGAGCCGGCATAGCGCGTCTCCAGCACCTCTCGCAAATCCTGGCCCTCCGGCTGGTTCGGCAAGGTGTCGAGATGCAGCGGGATCGAGACCAGCATCCCCTGGCGGAAATGCCCGACCGAGGGCACGAAGATCGGCCGGCGCGTGAGGCCGCCATATGCCTCGGCCTCCGCCACGTGCTTGTGCTCCAGCCCGAGCGCGTAAAGCTCGAAAACGGGGCCGCCCGCGCCTTCATGTGCCTCAATCATCGCTCGGCCGCCGCCCGAGTAGCCGCTTACCGCGTTGATGCACACCGGATAATCGGACGGCAGCAGCCCGGAATCGACCAGCGGCCGGATCAGCGCGATGGCCCCGGTCGGATAGCACCCCGGGTTCGCCACCTTGCGTGTCGCCGCGATGCGCTCGGCCTGGTCCGGCGTTAGCTCGGGGAAGCCGTAGGCCCACTCGGGATGGACGCGGTGCGCGGTGCTCGCGTCGAGCAGCTTCGGCGCGGCAGCGCCCAGGCCGTCGGCGAGCGCCGCCGCCTCACGGGCCGCGTTATCGGGCAGGCAGAGCACCACGAGGTCGGACTCGGCCATAACGTCACGGCGCGCACCTTGGTCCTTGCGTCTCTCGGCCGGCAGGCTGCGCAGCTCCACATCCGAAATGCGGCCGAGCCGGTCGCGAATGCCCAGGCCGGTCGTGCCGGCCTCGCCGTCGATGAACACCACCGGCCTATTGCCCATAGCCTACTCCGCCGCCAGCGCCGGGGCGGGAAATCGCGCCTCCGAAGGCAGCGCACCGGCGGGTTGTACAGCGCGATCGAGTTGCCGAGCGACGCAGACCGCTTCGAACCCGGATGCCGCTACGAACTCCAACTCGTCCTTGAAATCATTGTCCATGCGGTGCGCTCGCACCGGGTTGAACAGCGTGGGGTCGATGTCCACCCAAACCGACGGGTTCTTGCCGCGAAAATGGTCAGGCAGTTTGGTGTACGGCATGAGGTGGAACCACATCACGCGCATGACGGCCTCGCAACCCTTAAGCAATGATGCGATAGAGCATGGACGACGTGTCGGGCGCCGTCAAACGCGCGGCACGTCCAGCACTTAGCTTGCATCAAATGCGCGGCCGGCGGCCGCGCATCGCGCCATGCGTCAGCGTTTGCTGAATTGAAAGCTGCGCCGGGCCTTCGCCTTGCCGTATTTCTTGCGCTCGACCACGCGCGGGTCGCGGGTCAGGAATCCGGCCACCTTCAGGATGCCCCGCAGGTCCGGTTCGTAATTGGTCAGCGCGCGGCTGATCCCGTGTCGCACCGCCCCGGCTTGGCCGGAGAGCCCGCCCCCGGTCACGGTACAGAACACATCGAACTGGTTGTAGCGATCAGCCACCAGGAACGGCTGGGTGATCAACATGCGCAGCACCGGGCGGGCGAAATAGACCGCCGCTTTCCTGCCGTTGACCGTGATCTCGCCCTTGCCCGGCTTGACCCAAACGCGCGCCACCGCGTTCTTGCGCCGGCCGGTGGCATAGGAACGGCCGAGCGAGTCCCGCTTCGGCTCGCGCTGAGGTTGGTCGCTCGGCACCGTGCCCGCCGTGGTGGTTGTCGTCGCGGCAACCAAATCCTTGAGGTCGGCGAGCGTGCGCGTTTGCTGAGTTCCGGACATGCGTCTCAGCCCCTCTTGTTCTTCGGGTTCATCGCCGCGACATCGAGGCTGCGCGGCTGCTGGCCATCATGAGGATGCTCCGCGCCGGCATAGATGTAGAGATGCTTCATCTGCCGGCGCTGCAACGGGCCGCGGGTGATCATGCGCTCCACGGCCTTGTGCAGCACGCGCTCGGGATGCTTGCTCTCCAGCCGCTCGCGGATGCTGCGGCCCTTGATGCCGCCCGGATAGCCGGTATGCCAGTAGAACATCGCCTGCGCCGGCTTGTTGCCGGTCACCCGCACCTTGCGCGCGTTCACCACCACGACATTGTCGCCGCAATCGACATGCGGGGTGAACTGCGGCTTGTGCTTGCCACGCAGCCTTGTGGCGATGATCGCGGCAAGGCGGCCGAGCACCACGCCCTCGGCGTCGATTAGCACCCAATCCTTGCGTACCTCCGCGGGCTTCAGCGAGAGGGTGGTCTTCATCAGCACGATCCTCGAAACAGGCGGCGGCTTATGGCGAGAAAGCCGCGTGGGGTCAAGGGTTCCAGGATGTGGTAAGCGGATACCACAAGCAGTATAGCGCGCTTCCGCCGCAACGGCTTTATTCTGGTGCCCTGGAACGGGAGGCGCCAATGAAATTCAGCATCTGTCTGATGGCGAACGTGGACGAGATTGGTTTCTTCAACCACGTCGAAACACTCGGCTACCACGCGGTCTGGGTGACCGATAGCCAGATGCTCTACTCCGACTGCTACGCGGTGCTGGCGCTGGCGGCCCGGCAGACCAGCCGACTGCATCTCGGCCCCGGCACGGCAATTTGCGGCACGCGCATCCCGCCGGTGCAGGCGGCCGCGATGGCGACCCTGAATCGGCTGGCGCCGGGGCGCGTGTTCCTCGGCATCGGCACCGGCAACACCGCGATGCGCACCATGGGCCAGCGCCCGATGAGGATCACCGAGTACTCCGAGTATCTGCGCGTTCTATCGGGGCTCCTGCGCGGGGAGACAGTCGATTACACGTTCAACGGTGTCACGCGCCCGATCAAGATGCTGATGCACGAGCACAAGTACCTGAGCTTGGAGCCCCAGATCCCGCTCTATGTCTCAGGCTTCGGCCCGCGCGCCATGGCGCTCGCGGGCGAGTACGGCAACGGCTTGGTGTTCGCCATCCCGCCGCGTGGCGTTCCGGTCGCCGAGGCGCTGGGCCATGTCCGGCAGGGGGCGAACCGAGCCAACCGCGAGCTAGTTGGCTTCCGCAACTGCGCGCTCACCAGCATCGCGCTGCTGGAGCGGGGCGAGGCCGCCGACTCCGATCGGATCAAATCGTTGATCGGCCCAAACGTGATGGCCAGCGTCTACTACTTCTACGATGAGGTCCATGAGCGCGGCATCGATCCGCCACTGTTCCTGCGCCGGATATGGAACAAGTATTGCGCCTTGGTCGCCAAGACCCCGCCCGCGCACCGGCATTTCCGCACCCACGAGTTCCACTACACTTGCCTGCATCCGGGCGAGGCGGAGCTGATCGACGCGGAGCTGATCCGTGACACTTGCCTGGTCGGCACGGCCGATGAGCTGGTCGAGCGGATCGGTGGGCTGGAGCGCGACGGCTTGCAGGAGCTGATGTTCGCGACCGGCGTGGATGGCAAGTGGCGGCTGGCCGAGGACTTCGCCCGCCAGGTCATGGCGAGGCTTTAGGCACCGTTTTGGCGCCAGCTAGATTAGACTAGAAGATGACCCAGCGGACGAAAGCCCCGATCAAGGCCCAGAGGAACGCAGACAGAACCAATCCCAGCAGAATGCCGCGCATGGCCCCGGATGGGTGGTCCCAGCCGTCCGCATAATCGAGCTGTTGCGGGTGCGGGTTCGGTGCGGCGCGTTCGGACCACACCTCCGCAACCTCCACAACCAGCCGGGCAGGCGTCAACTTCGGGCGTGAAAGGACTTCGCTCATGCTCACCAGCCTCGATCTATGCCGGGTTTTCCCATTTCCCGAGACTCTGTATCGTCATATAGGTGTTTCGAAATCGTTAACTCGCGCGCATCTGGCCTGACCTTGCGAGGAGATTCCCGAATGACCGAGCCGGAGACCTTCACCTTCGCCGACGACGGCGCGATCCCGAACTCGGCGCTCCCGCTGCTCGTCTATCGCCAAGCGATGCCAGCGGACGCGACCGAGATCGAGCGGCTGTTCGCGGCCCATCGCTGGCCGCCGGCCTGGCGCGACGGGGTGCATCCGTTCCATCATTTCCACAGCACCGCCCACGAGGCCCTGGCGGTGGCACGCGGCCAAGCGCGCGTGCTGTTCGGCGGGCCATCCGGCCGCGTCTTGGAGTTGCGAGCCGGGGATGTCGCGGTGCTGCCCGCCGGTGTCGGACATTGCAACCAAGGCGCCTCGGCCGACTTGCTGATCGTCGGCGCCTACCCGCAAGGGGCACAGGATGGGCTTGATACGCGGCGTGGGCAGCCCGGGGAGATCGAGCTGGTGCGGCGCAACGTTGCGGCCGTGCCGGTGCCGGGGGCCGACCCGGTCGGGGGTGATGGCGGCCCACTGGTATGGATCTGGGGTGGCGCAAGCGGCCAAAACTGATCAGCGAGCCGGCGGAGGAAATAGCTCGCTCAAACCGTCCTTGGCGGAAACGATCCGGCCGCGCTCCAAAGCTTCGCGCCATCCGCGATCGGCCCATCCGCGCAGCCTATAGAGCGTCGCGAAGGTGAAGCGCGGTGCTGTCGCGCCCTGGCCGCCGACCAGCTCAGCCCCCCGGCGCACGTTGTCCATCATCCATGCCGGCAGGCGCAGATGATAGGGGTTGCGGGCGATCTCGCCGGCATGGAGCGACAGCGCCGCCACCAGGTCGGCGACATCGGCTGGCGTCGACTCCACCATCAGGTTAGGCGCGCCCATCGCGGCCCAGAATTCGGTCTCAACCACAAGGCAGGTGAGACCGGCGTGCTCGCGCATCGCCTCGACGACAAGTTGGTGGGTGCCGACATGCGTCCGGTTCCGGTCGTCGGCGTGCGGAAGGAACACGATCGACGGCCGCTCCGCCCCGATGATCGCGGCGACCGCCTCGACCGAAGCGCGCCATTGCCCGGGCTGTTGCGCGCGGGCCCGCAGGTTGATGCCTTCGAGCCCGTTCGGGGCAGGCGCGAGTAGACGAAATCCAATGTAGTCGCAGGCAGCCCTGAGTTCCCGCCAGCGCCCGGTCCGCCGCTCCGGTCGGCTGCCGAGGGTGACGGCGACGTTCACCACGTCGCACCGTTGCTCGCGCGAGAGCCGCAACGGCAGCCCGCCGATGATCACCTCGTCATCAGGGTGCGGCGCGAAGATCAGCACCTTCGGCGCTCCGATCGCGACCGGCTCGCGGGCGGGCGGAGCGAGCCCGGTCGCGTCCAGCGCCGCGCCTTCGCGGAGTGCCGCGACGAAACCCTCCACCCAGGGTCGGTAGGGATTGTTTGACGGCTCGCCTTCATGTCTTGCCCCCGACCCGGGCGCCCGCCTGTTGATGCGCCGGGCTGAGGCGGGCGGGCAACGCGGCCGCGAGCGCCAAAGCGACGATGGCGAAGGCAGCCGCGAGTAGATAGGCGTTGTGCAGCGAGCGGGCGATCAGTCCAGTGAGGTGCGCCGTCTCGGCGGCGCTGATGCTGGCGCGCAGCGCCGGGTCGAGCAGGCGATCGACGACGTGTTCGGCGGCCGGATCGGTGGCCAGCATGGTGGCGTTCAGCACCGCGCCGCATCCCGCCGCCCCGAGCGCCTGGCCCACGAAACGGAGGAACATGCTGGACGAGGTGGCCGCGCCCCGCTGACCCCATGGCACCGCCGCCTGGATGGAAACGATGAAGGTGGTGTTGCAGAGACCCATGCCGATTCCGATGACCAGCGAGCCGGCGCCGGCCCAGAGCGGCCCGCGCGCCGGGGTGAGCGCCAGCAGGATCGCGCAGCCCGCGACCAGCGCCAGCCCACCGAGCACAGCGGTGAGACGGTAGGTGCCGCGCAGCATTATGGGGCCGGCCGCAATGGAGGCGAATGCCCAGCTCACCGACATGGCGCCGAGCACCAGGCCCCCGGCGGTGGCGTCCCGGCCCATCGCGCCCTGGACATAGGCCGGCAGGAAGGCGGCCACGCCCATCATCACCGCCCCCGCCGCGCCTCCGCCGAGGCTGCCCAGTAGGATGACGCGGCTGCGCCATAACTCCACCGGCAGCATCGGCTCGGGCGTGGTGCGCTCGTGCAGGGCCAGCAGAACCGTCGCCGTGACTCCTACAGCCGCGGCGGGTAGCCAGGCCGCGCGCGGCAGGCTGGCGCCCTGGACCAGCACCAGCACGAAGGCGCCGATCGCAACGAACATCAGGCCCGAGCCGGCGATGTCGAGCCGGTGCGACCGGTGCTCGACATCTTCTCGCAGGAAGGCGGCCAGCATGGCGATCGCGGCCGCCCCGATCGGCAGGTTCACCCAAAACACCACCGGCCAGTCCACGTCCTCGACGATGAAGGCGCCCAGCGATGGGCCGATGACGGCGGAGACGCCGAACACGCTGGAAACCAAGCCCTGGATGTGGGCGCGCTCGGTCGGGCTGTAGATGTCGCCCAGGATGGTGGCGGCGATCGGCATGATCGCGCCGGCACCGAATCCTTGGAGCGCGCGGAACAGGATCAGGGGTACCATACCCCAAGCGAAACCCGAGAGCGTCGAGCCGACCAGGAACAGACCGGCGCCGGCGAAGAACACCGGCTTGCGGCCGTAAAGATCGGCGAGCCGGCCATAGAGCGGGATGCTGACCGCCTGGGTGAGCAGATAGATGGTGAACACCCAGGAGAACAGCTCGAAGCCGCCAAGATCGGCGACGATGGTGGGCATCGCGGTGGCAACGATGGTGCTCTCGACCGCGGCCATGAAGGTCGCCATCAGACAGGCGGCGAGGACCAGCGACCGGCGGGGCGCGGGCGCGTGCCCGGCGCCTGCCGGGCCGAGCGAGATCGGCTCCGGCGGGCGCGGTCCGGCGTCCGGCATGGTTGGCCTGTCGCGAGGTGGCGTTGGTTGGCTGGAGTTCTGTCACCTCGGGCCAGGGGCGGCAAGCTGGGACGAAGCACGCGACATCGGCGCGCCCTGGTTCAGTAATGATACCAGCCCCAGCCCGGCCCGCCGACGACCACCAACAGCAGAAGCACAATCAAGATTACCCCGACGATGCCGACGCCTGATGGACCGTAATAGTCTCTGCGGTAGCCATAGTAACCTCCACCCCCGAACAGCAGGAGGATAAGGACGACAAGGATGAGCAGAGTGAGCATTGGGGGACTCCGTTGCAACTTCGCGGACTTGATCTTGGACAGAAATCGGCCCGATACGCGCGATTTAGTCGCAATGAAAGGAGAATCGATCCCGTATCGGAGTCATAAGCGGCAGTTCAGCGGAACGTGATCGTGGCAACTGCGCAGGCGTCGCGATCACCGCGCCGTCGGCGAGTCTTTCGGTTGCGGCCGCGATGAGATGCAACGGATTGCCTTGAACCGGAATCCAGTGAACCCGCACGTGACGCGGAGCTGCTGAGGTCTAGTCAGGCGCGGGCGCCGCGGCGACGGTCTCTCCCTCGCCCTCTTCGTCATAGCCGAGCAGCCGCAGCGCGCGGCCCTTGATCCCGCGCTGGCCGGCGGCGTGAATCAGCGCCTCCTCCCGCCCGTGTGTGACCCAGATCTCCGGGGCCTGAACCTCGTCAATGGTCGTGTTCAGCTCGTCCCAATCGGCGTGGTCGGAGATCACAAGGGGCAGCTCGATCCCGCGCGACTTGGCCCGCTGGCGCACCCGCATCCAACCCGAGGCGAGGGCGGCCACCGGGTCGGCAAGCCGGCGCGCCCAGCGTTCGCCGGCCGCACCGGGCGGGGCCAGCACGATCGCTCCCGCGAGGTCGGCCTTGGCCGCCCCGGTGGCCGGTCGAAGCTCGCCGAGCCGCACGCCGCGCGCCTCGTACACCTGGCAGAGCGGCGCCAGCGCGCCGTGCAGCCAGATCGGCCGGTCCCATCCCGCCGCGCGCAGCAACGCGATCAGCCGCTGGCATTTCCCGAGCGCGTAGCAGCCGACCAAATGCGTCCGCTCGGGGAACAAAGCCACGCTCGACAGCAGGCGGGCGATCTCGTGCATGGGAGGGGGATGGCGGAACACCGGCAGCCCGAATGTGGCCTCGGTCACGAACACGTCGCAGCGCACCGGCGCGAAGGCGGCGCAGGTCGGATCGGGCGCGCGCTTGTAGTCGCCGCTGACGACGGCGCGGCACCCCCGATACTCCATCGCCACTTGGGCGCTGCCGAGCACGTGCCCGGCGGGCTCCAGCCAGAGCCGCACGCCGCCGACCGTTACCGCCTCGCCCCAGCCGAGCGGCTGCGCGCTCTCGCCCGCGCCCTCGGCCAGCCGGGCGCGCATCAGCGCCAGCGTGTCGGGGCTCGCCAACACGTACCGGTGGCCGGGGCGGGCGTGGTCGGAATGGGCGTGCGTGACCACCGCCCGATCGACGGGGCGGGTCGGGTCGATGAAGAAGCCGCCGGGCTCGCAGTAGAGCCCCTGCGGGAGAACCTTTAGCCAGGTCGAGGGATGCGGCACGAAAGCTCGCTACCTTCCTGGGCCATCAATCTGGGGAGCGCACGGCGTTCGAGAAGAATGTGACGCCGCGCTTGCCCCAGAAAGCGCATTAGGGCACGAACCTTGTATCCGCCGGCGGAGCGGCAAAGCGGCCCGAGGCGATCCAGAGGCATACGCGCTGGCCGGTCCGCTCGTCAGTGGTCCACTGGCAGGTCAGCAACGGCTTCTGCTCATCTTCCCCGAATGTTTCCAGGATGCGGGCCAATTCCTGGATGCGCTGGCGGTTGATCGGCTGAGTCATCGGCGTGTCTCCTATCGCTGCACTGAGGAGAGCACGCCGCCGGCCGGCGCGCGGTGACTGCCATCACACCCGGTCGGGTTTTCGTGGTCCCCGGGGCCGGCCTAGGATGGGCGGCAGAAAACTACCGGGAGGAACCGCCGCATGTCACCTCGCCCCATCCGCCGCATGATCGCGCTCCTGCTCGCCGCCATGCCGGCGCTCGCCTGCGCCGTGCTAGCGCCGCCCGCGCGCGCCGCCGCTCAGCCGCCGCTCACCATCGGCTTCTCGATGTCCCTGACCGGCGGGCTGGCGCCGAACGGCAAGTCGGCGCTGCTGGCGATGCAGATCTGGGCGGAGGACGTGAACGCCAAAGGCGGGCTGATCGGGCGGAAGGTGAAGCTCGATTACTACGACGACCAATCCAACCCGGCGCTGGTGCCCGGCATCTACACCAAACTGCTGGACGTGGACAAAGTGGAGATCGTGGTAAGTAGCTACGGCACCAACATGATCGCGCCGGCGATGCCGGTGATCATTCAGCACGGCCGCACCTTCCTTTCGCTATTCGGGCTCGACGTGAACAGCAAATTCCATTACCCGAAGTATTTCTCGTTCGTCCCGGCTGGCGGCCCACACCCGCGGCAGAGCTTTTCGCAACCATTCTTCGCCGTGGCGGCCGCGATGAGCCCGAAGCCCAAGCGGCTCGCGCTGGTGGGGGCCGACGCCGAGTTCCCGCACAACGCTCTGGCCGGCGCGCGCGAGTTGGCCAAGGCGGGCGGGTTCCAGATTGTCTATGACCGCAGCTACCCGCCGAGCACGGCGGATTACTCGCCGATCGTGCGGGCGATCGGGGCGACGCAGCCGGACATGGTGTTCGTCGCCTCCTACCCGCCCGATACGGTGGGTATGCTCCGCGCCGTGCACGAGACGGGGCTGAAGGCGATGCTGTTCGGCGGCGGCATGGTCGGGCTGCAATCGACCTCGATCAAGATCCAGCTCGGTCCGCTGCTTAATGGTATCACCGATTACGATTTTTGGCTGCCCTGGAGCAGCTACGCCAGCCCGGAAGCGAAGGACTTCCTCAAGGAGTACCAGGCAAAGGCGCCCTCGGCCGGCGTCGATGTGCTGGGCTATTACCTGCCGCCGTTCGCGTATGGCTACATGCAGGTGCTGACCGATGCGGTGCGGGGGACCGGCGGCACGCAGGACGACAAGCTCGCCGAGTATTTGCGTTCGCACAGCTTCAATACGGTGGTGGGTCCAGTGAAGTTCGGCCCGACCGGCGAGTGGACCGAGGCGCGGGTGCTGGAGGTGCAGTTCCAGGGCATCACGGGCCACGACATCGCCCAGTTCAGGGACCCGAAGACGGAGGTTATTCTGCATCCGGCGGGGTCTAAGACCGGCGAGCTGCGGACGCCGTACACCGAGGCGCAGAAGTGAGGGCTGGCCCTGATGCAGGGCGGTCGAGTGCCCATACGGAAACCCGCCCCATCCTGGGGGCATCGTCCCCGGCAATGCTCGGAACCGCTCGGCCCGACGGCCACGGGTCGGGCGCAAGTTCGGCCCCGTTCCTCGGTTTGAGCCTGCCCCGTCGTACGGGTTGACTGGGGGGTTTGACCTGGGGCAACGGGATGCGGTCATGCCGTCTCCGCGCCATATAGAGAGAGGCTGGAGGGCGCGCATGAGCAACGGCACCGTGAGCCTGGAGTGGATCGGCGCCACGCTGCGCGAGATGCAGATCGAGCAGCGCGTCATCCGCACCGAGCTGCGCGACATCGGGACCGTGGTGCTGGCGGTGGCCGAACAGGGCCGCCGGTTGGAGCGACGCATCGACCACGTCGAAACCCGGATGGCCGAGCTGAAGGACGACCTGGAGCTGATGATCAAGACCGAGCTGATGGGCCGTCTCGGCCACTTCGAGACCCAGATCGGGCACCGGCTCGATGCCATCATCGAACGCCTGGACGTAGTCGAACCGACCCCGCCGCGAACCTGAGCCCGATCCGCTTTCGCGGGCATTCGGGTCGAGCGCGGAGACCTGGCGCGGGATGCAGATGGCCTATGATCTGTGGCAGGCGCGGGAGCGGATGCGAGCCGTGCAGGTGCGGCGGTTCGAGGCGCCTTGATGAGGGGGAGAGGGTCATTGTGCTGAGTCAGGTGGCTGCAAAACGACAACCCCGTGCCAGGCGCAACTCCGCCCCTGCCGCCCTGCTGCTTGCCGCAGTGATGACCACCCTTTGCGCCTGCGGGGAGCACGCGACGCTTCCGGTTGCCGCCGGAACCGGACCCGACCCCAGGTTGCCGCCTCCCCGGGAGACGCTGTTTCCCACCGTCGTCATCGCTCCGGCCATCGGGTGGCAAGCGGGTGAGACCCCAATTCCGGCCAAGGGCTTGAAGGTCGCTCCGTTCGCCGATGGGCTCGATCATCCGCGCTGGCTTTACGTGCTGCCCAACGGCGATGTGCTGGTGGCTGAAACCAATGCGCCGCGCCGGTCCGAGGACGAGCGGGGGATCAGGGGCTGGATCGCGAGTCTGGTGACGCGGCGCGCCGGCGCCGCCGTACCCAGCGCCAACCGCATCACCTTGCTGCGCGGTATCGACGGCAACGGCGCGGCGAAAATCCGTTCGACCTTTCTGGAAGGGTTGAACTCGCCGTTCGGAATGGCGTTGGTCGGCAACGAGCTTTATGTCGCCGATACCGACGCGCTGCTGCGCTTCCGTTACCAACAAGGACAGACGCGGATCAGCGCGCCCGGTGTGAAGGTGGTGGATTTGCCGGCCGGGCCAATAAACCACCACTGGACGAAGAACGTCATCGCCAACGCCGACGGCTCGCGGCTTTACGTGACGATCGGTTCCAACAGCAACATTGGCGAGAATGGCATCACGGCGGAGGCGGGCCGCGCGGATATTTGGGAGATCGATCCGAGGACGGGCCGACATCGCGTGTTCGCCTGGGGCTTACGCAATCCGGTTGGGCTTGCCTGGGAGCCGAGGACCGGGGTGCTCTGGACGGTGGTGAACGAGCGGGACGAGCTCGGCAGCGATCTCGTCCCCGATTACCTAACCGCGGTGAAGGACGGGGGGTTTTACGGCTGGCCGTATAGTTACTTCGGGCAGCACGTCGATCCGCGGGTGAAGCCGCAGCGCCCCGATCTGGTCGCGCAAGCGATCGTGCCGGACTATGCGCTGGGAGCGCATGTCGCGGCGCTTGGGCTTGCTTTCTCGGAAGGCAGCGCGCTGACGCCGCCGTTCTCGGGCGGGGCGTTCGTCGGCGAGCATGGGTCGTGGAACCGCAGGCCGCCGAGTGGCTACAAGGTGGTGTTCGTGCCCTTCGCGGAGGGGCGCCCGGCAGGGAAGCCAGCGGATTTACTGACCGGGTTCCGCGACAAGGACGGCAACGCGCTTGGCCGCCCGGTCGGGGTTGCGGTGGATCGGCAAGGGGCGCTGCTGGTGGCGGATGATGTTGGCAACCGCGTCTGGCGGGTTACGGCGGCGGAGGCGTCGAATTAACGTTGACGGCTTCCCGTTGGGCAGGAAGCCGGGGTTTGACACGATCAACCCTACAAGGGAAGATTGGAATTAACCAATGAGCGCACCGACTGGATGGTATCCAGCCTATCTCGCGGCGAGCCGCTCTGAACCGACGTGAGCGAGCCCCCGCCTGTCCTGGAAGCGCGTGCAATCGACAAGCGTTACGGTGCGACCGTGGCGCTGCGCGGCGTGTCCTTCGTGCTCGCGGCGGGCGAGGTGTGCGGCCTGCTGGGCGAAAACGGTGCCGGCAAATCGACCCTCGTCAAGGCGCTAAGCGGGGTTGTTGTGCCCGATGCGGGCGAGCTGCGCCTGGCCGGCGCCGCTTACCGCCCGCGCGATATAAACGATGCGCGCCGACAGGGCGTGGCGACCGCGTTTCAGGAACTGAGCCTGGTGCCGACGCTCTCGGCGGCGGTGAACCTTTTTCTGCCGTATCCGATCGTCAATCGCGCCGGGCTGGTGAGGCGGCGCCGGCTGGAGCAGGAGGCTGCGCGTCTGCTCGCCGCGCACGGCGTCACCGAGATCGATCCGGCAACGCCCGTTGGCGAACTGCCGCTCGGGCATCGCCAGCGTCTGGAGATCGTGCGCGCGATGTTCCGCCGTCCGCGCCTGCTGCTGCTCGATGAGCCGACCGCGGCGCTCTCGGATCGCGAGTGGCTGTTCGAGCTGATCGCCCGAACGGTAGCACAGGGAACCGCGGTTCTCTACATCAGCCACAAGCTTGACGAGATCCGCCGCCTGTGTCCCCGCTGCGTCATCCTGCGCAACGGGCGCAAGGTGCTCGACCGCGCGGTGGCGGAGATGAGCGACGACGAAATCTTCAGGAACATGGCCGGGCGTTCGACGGTCGAACGCTTCATCGCCGCGCCCTCGGCAGTGCGCGCGGAAGCCGCGCCGGTGCTGCGCGCGAGCCATCTCAACGGCGATGGCGTTGAGGACGTGAGCTTTTCCATCCAGCCCGGCGAGATCCTTGGCGTGGCCGGTCTGGAAGGGCACGGGCAAACACGGCTCTTCAAGTCGCTGGTCGGTCTTCACCCGCTGCGCGGGGGGCGTATCGAAGTGGCCGGCATGGCGGGCTCGCTGCGTTCGCCGCGCGCGGCGCGGGCCGCAGGCGTGGTGCTGGTGCCGGAGGAGCGCAAGACCGAAGGCATCTTCAAGGACCTGACGACCATCGCCAACATCTCGCTGCCGGCCATCGAGCGTGCCAGCCCGTGGCATTTCCTCAGCCGGCGGCGCGAACGCGCACTGGTGGAGCATGTCACCGCCGAAGTGGAGCTGCCTCGGCAATATCTGCCGCTCGGCATCACCGCTCTTTCGGGCGGCAACCAGCAGAAGGCGGTGCTGGGGCGCGCGCTGATCGCCGGCGCGCACTGCCTGCTGCTGTTCGATCCGACGCGCGGCGTCGATGTCGGCGCCAAGCAGAGCATCTATCGCATGATGCGGGAGTTCGTGCAGGCCGGCGGGGCGATCCTGTTCTACTCCACTGAACTCGACGAACTGGTGCATCTCTGCGACCGCTGTCTTGTGCTCTACCGCAACCGCGTCGTGGGCGACGTCCCGCGGGACGCGCTGTCGCAGGAACAGGTGCTGTCGCTCGCCGCCGGGCACGCCACGAGCGCCACCGACGCATCGGCATGACAGCGCTCGGGGAATGGCGCCGCCGCCTGCGCCCGGCCGCCGGGCCGACGGTCGCGGTGCTGCTCTACGTGGTGATGTATCTCGTCTATGCCGCCAACGAGGCCGGGGCGACGTCGCTGTTCGGCATCACCAATCTGCTGAACGACACGGTGGTGCTGGCGGTCGCCGCCGCCGGGCTGACGCTCACGGTGCTCACGGCCGAGTTCGACCTCTCCGGCATCGGCATCATCGCCATCGCCAACGTGGTGGTGGCGACAACGAGCGCCGGACCGGCCGGGTGGCTGGTGTCGCTGCTCGAAGTGCTGGTGATCGGCGCCGTGGCGGGGCTGCTGAACGGCTTGCTGGTCGGAGTGCTGCGGCTGCAGTCGCTCGCTGTCACCATCGGCACGATGATCGCCTGCGAAGGCATCGCCCTGATGATCCTGGCCGCGCCCGGCGGCGAAGTGGCCGATTCCATCGCCAACGGCCTGACCGGCGACCTTTTCGGCGTGCCGGTGGCGGCGCTGATCATCGTGGGCGTGCTGATCCTGTGGTTCCTGCTCGCGGCCACGCGCCTCGGCATCGCGATCTATGCCGTCGGCACCGACGAGAACGCGGCGCTCCTGTCCGGGCTGGCAGTGCGCCGCACCAAGCTGCTCGCTTTCGTGCTGGCCGGCATCGCCTACGGCTTCGCCGGCTACATGCTGAGCGCGGAGACCGGCAGCGGCGATCCGCGCGCAAGCGACACTTTCCTGCTGTTCATGTACGCTTCGGTGGCGATCGGCGGCACCTCGCTGATGGGCGGGCGCGGCGGCGTGTTCGGCAGCGTCATCGGCGCCGGCATCCTGACGGTGATGCAGAAGATGCTGTTCGCGCTCGGGGCGGCGTCGTTCTACACGGACGTATTCAGTGGCATCATCATGCTGGTTGCCATCCTGATCGGCACCCTCCCGGCGCTGCTGCCGCGACTGAGGCAGCGAAGGACCGCCTGAATGGCACGCCGCGCGCTCACCGCCTTGGCCGAATCTGAGCCGCGGCCCACGCGAAGCTGGGGCCGAAGGCTCAATCCCGAGTTGCTGCCGGCGCTCGTGGTGCTGATCTGCGCGATGCTGCTGATCGTTGCCACCAAGGTGCTGAACCCGGGCTCGGGGTTTACCCACGAACTCGCCGCCGTGCTGGTGACGTCGATCTTCCTGGTCGTGGCCTCGTTCGGCCAGGGACTGACCATCCTGCTGGGCGGGATCGACCTCTCGATCGGCGTCGTCATCGGCATTGCCGCGATGATGATTTCCGTGCTGACCGACGGGCGCAACGCGGCGCTGCCCTGGGCGGTGCCGGTTACGCTGGCGGCCTGCACAGGGATCGGTCTGATCAACGGGCTCGGCATCGCGCTCGCCAAAGTGCCGCCGTTCATCATGACGCTCGCTTCCGGCATCACCTTCTTCGGCGTCGGTCTCGGCTTCACCTCCGGCTTGGCGCAGGAGCCGGTGGCGCCGGCGCTGCAGTACTTGATGAGCGGTCACTGGCTCGGGGTGCCGATCCCCGTCTTCCTGATCCTGGGCTTTCTGATCGTCGCGAGCGTGTTCCAGAACGGCACCGCCGAGGGGCGGAAGCTCTACGCGATCGGCAGCAGTCCCGGCGCGGCGCTCGTGCTCGGGCTGCCGATCGGCGGCCTGACGGTCCTCGCCTACGCGCTCAGCGGCCTGTGCGCGGGCATCGCGGGCCTGCTGCTGGCCGGCTATTCCTCCGCGGCGACGCTCGACATGGGTAGCCCGCTGCTGCTGCCGACGATCGCGGCGGTGGTCATCGGCGGCGCCTCGGTCATGGGCGGGCGGGGCATCTATCTCGGCACCTTCGCCGGCGCGTTGTTCCTGAGCGCGCTGGAGACCATCATCACGGTGCTGAGCCTGTCGCAGGGACTGCGCAACATTATCGAAGGCGCCATTATCGTCGGCGCCCTGCTGGCGCAAAGTGAGCGCTGGAGAGTGCTGCGCCGCTGAGCGCAAACAACAAGGGAGAGAAGACAGCCATGATGGACGGTGTAGCGAGACGCCTCAAGGCACTCCTGAAGCCGCTGCTATGCGGCATCGGCACCGTGGCGGTCGCCGGTGCCTTGATCTCGCCGGCGCCGGCGCGAGCGGCGCATTACAATGTGTTCCTCGACCTCAGCTACAGCGGCAACGTCTGGCAGACGGCGGCCGCCAACGGCGTCAAGGCACTGGCCCAGACGTCGCCCTACGACAAGGAGGTTACGTTCAAGACGGTGATCTCGGGCACCGACGTGCAGCACCAGATCTCCGATCTGCAAAGCATGATCGCGGCCGGCGCCAACGCGATCCTGTTCTATCCGCTGTCGGGCACGGGGCTGAACCGCGTGATCGAGCAGGGCTGCCGCCGCCACGTGCTGATGGTCGCCTACGATAGCGGTGTCACGGCGCCTTGCGCCTACAACGTCAATAACCTCGCTGCGCGCTATGGCGCCAATAGCGCGCAGTGGATGGTCAACCAAATGGGCGGCAAAGGTGAGGTGGTCATCAATCATGGCGTCGCCGGCACCAGCCTGACCAAGTTGTATGACGAGCAGGCGCTGCGCGTTTTCCACAAGTACCCGGGAACCAAGATCGTCGCGGAGTTCTACGGCAACTGGAACGACGCGCTGTCGCAGGAGGGCGTGTCCAAGATCCTTGCGGCGCACCCGAACATTGACGCGATCTGGACGGTCGATGGCACCTATGGCTCGCTCCAGGCGGTGATGCAGCACCGACCGAACCGGCTGGTGGTGATCGCGGGCCAATCCAACAACGGCTACCGGCTGGATATCGCCGATCCGGCGCTGCAAAAGCTAGGGCTGAAGGGCCTGTCATCCAGTGCCGGACCCGCGGTGGGACCATATGCCTTCAAAGTCATGATGGAGATACTCACCGGGCAGGTGAAGCCCGCCAGGCACAACATCGCGTATCCGCTGCCCTGGGTGCCGTATACGGATGTCAAGATGTGCAGCGGGAACGCGTTCGTTAACGGCTGCAACGTCTTTCCCGCAAGCAAGGTGCCGCCGCTGTTCATCGACACCGCGCTGGATGGCCACTTGGTGCCGGAACTGGACCTGACGGCGGTGGAGAACGGAACGCCGGTGTCGGGCGCGACAATCCAGAAGCTGCCGCCGTTGCAGTACTCCGACAACCTGCCGGGGGTTAACTGCGAGCACTGCAAGGCGCCGGCCGACTGGCTGGACCCCGATCTGGTCAAGCCGATTCCGGTGCCGAAGTGAGCTTGCAATGACTGAGGACCCGTTGGCCGGCATCCGCGCGCGGGTGCCCTATGAGCCGATCCACCGGCGCAAAGCACTGCGCCTTCCGAACAACGCGCGCGTTGCCGTGTGGACGATCGTGAATGTGGAGAACTGGAATCCCGCGGCAGCGATGCCGCGGACGATTCTGCCGCCGCCGATGGGCGAGCCGCTGGTGCCTGATATCCCGAACTGGACCTGGCATGAATACGGCATGCGCGTCGGCTTCTGGCGGTTTCTGGAGACGCTATCGGAACGCCGCCTGAAGGCGACGTTCGCGGTGAACGGCTCGGCCTGTGCTCTCTATCCCGAGGCCTGCGCCGCCGCGCGGGATGCGGGCTGGGAGTTCATCGGCCACGGCTTCGTGCAGAAGCCGATGCACCGAATCGAGGATCAGGCCGCGGCGATCGCCGAGACGATGAGGGCGATCGGCGATGTGACGGGGCGGCCTCCGCGCGGCTGGGAAAGTCCGGGTCTTACCGAGACCACTGAGACCGCAGACCTCCTCGCCGAAGCCGGTATCGAGTATGTCGCCGATTGGGTGCTGGACGAGCAGCCAGTGCCGGTCCGAACCCGCACCGGCCGGCTGTTCTCCATTCCGTACACCGTGGAGATCAACGACGTCGTCATCAGTGCCGTCCAGCAGCAGCCCTCGGACGAAATCCTGCGGCGAGGGCGCGATCAATTCGATCGGCTGTATCAGGACGGCGCCCGCTCGGCACGGGTGATGGCGATTTCCATCCACCCGTACCTGACCGGAGTCCCGCATCGCATCCGTTATCTGGAAGCACTCTATGACCATATTCTTGGACACGAGGGTGTCGTGATGTGGACGGGAGCGGAAATCCTGGACTGGTATCTGTCCGAAATCGAGAAGCATTGAGCATTCGGCGCCCGGGCTCCTCCCGGATCCCGGTCAGGGGAGAACGTTGAATTGTAGCGAGCCAAAAACGCCATCGGGGCTGCAAAATACCCATGTGTGACAGGGTGACCGCAATTGAGGCAGAGCAACGTTTCGAATGCTCGCATACTTGCCCGTTGGTAGCGAAGTCCCAGTGCAAGCGTTTGCTGAAACCCGCTTAGGCCGATACAATGGCTGTGAAGCATGCGAGCAGACTTCTCTAGTCCCCGAAGGTCTAAAGGCGTATGACCCTCGCTCAACTCTTGGTCTATGGTTTGGCGGTGCTGCTCCTCGTAGCGGCGCTGGCTAAACGCTCGAATAGCATCCGAGCGCGCAACATAAGGGGGCCGGTTCAGGTCGGCTCGGTGCGAGGCACGCTCAACCAGACGTATATCGAGGCAAACTCGTCTACTGAGAGGAGCAACGCCGAGCCCGCTCGACCATCGGGCGACCGCGTCGCTTGGGTAATCGGCATTGTCGGCGTTCTGGTTGCGGTGGCGCAGCTTGCACACGACGTCCTCGCTAAATGACTTGGCGTCGTCTGGTCTCTTGGTGGGGTTCCAATCGGGTCGCGGCAAGCCGGATTGCCGGTAACGTCATTGTCGGCGGTAACAGCGGGATCATTTATCAAATTCACGGGGGTGGCCGACCTCCATTACCTCCGCGCGTGCCGTGGGCAGCGTCCCTGCCGGACCAGGATGATCCCTTCGAAGTCTTCAATCTGCTGTCCTGGAAATCCAGGCTGGCGCCGGATCTGATCGGGCGAGACGCCGAGCGGGCCAAACTTCTCGAATGGGTCCAAAATGGTCCCAAGCTGCGCATTCGCTTCCTGACAGGTCCCGGTGGCGCCGGTAAGACCCGGCTCGCAGCCGAACTCGGCAGGGCGCTTGACGGCTGGCATGCTGGTTTTGCCGACCTCCAGAAGGCGACCACCCTACCCCTTTCGCAGAAGGGATTGCTGGTCGTCCTCGACTATCCTGAGGCGTGGCCGGAGCAAGTCCGAACTTTGCTTCGTGAGGCAGCGGGTGCGCCCGAACCACGCGCGCCGATCCGCCTGCTCCTTCTCAGCCGCCGGTCTTTGGACGAATGGCGGGATGAAATCTTGCGATCCGGTGCGAGCCATATTTGCGACGCCCAGGAGATCCGGATCGGTCCTCTCGACCCGAGATCGGCGACGGAGCTGTTCCGCGCGGTCGTGCTCTGCCTTTCCGAGCATCGCAGGCGGCCGATGCCATTCGTGGACGTTTCGGTTGTCAATAGTTGGCTCCGCCGACGCTTTGATTTGCACGGTCTGCCGCTGCTCACGACAGCCGCTGCCATCCATTTCGTTGACGAGCCTGCGGAGACTCTCGGCCTTGGAGCCGCGGAGATTGTGTCCGCACTGGTGGACAGGGAGCGGATGCGCTTGGACGGCGCCGGCCAGCGAAGCGGGTTGGGGAGCAGTGGCGCCTCGCGGCTGATCGGGCTCGCTGCGCTGCGCGATGGCTTGGACGCGGAGGCAGTTCGTCGCCTGAGCGCGCCAGAGCTTGAGATCGGCTTTCCGGAACCAGGTCGGCTCGTCCAAATCGTGCGAGCGATGGAGTTTTGGCGAGGAGGCCGGCTTACCGCACCAGCTCCGGACATCGTCGCCGCCGAACTCCTACGGAAGGTCTTGGTGGAGGCAGAAGATCGGGCCGCGGATTGGCTATGGGGCACTCTCTCCGAGGCAGGTGCTCTTGAAATCGAGCTTATCGACCGCCGCATGCACGATATGGTGACTCTGCACGGTCCTGGAGAAAGTGTTCTGCTCGAGACTTTCATTCAGGCGGTAACCGGGCAGCTGGAGCGTGCGAATACCTGGCGCGCGCTATTCGAATCGCCCGAGCGCGGATTCCGGCTGAGCAGGATTGGGGTCGCCGTCGGACGCGCGCTGCTGAAACAGCCGGGTCTGTCCGAGGAGAACAAAGCCGAACTATTAAACAACCTATCGATTCATTTGAGCGATGCCGGTGACGGCGCGGCAGCGCTGGCGGCGATCCGCGAGGCGGCGGAGACCTATCGGCGGCTGACGGAGGAGAACCCTGCGCGCTTCGCCCCCGATCTCGCGATGAGCCTCAACAATCTGTCGAACCGACTGAGCGATGCCGGTGACGGCGCGGGCGCGCTGGCGGCGATCCGCGAGGCGGTGAAGATCCGTGAGCGGCTGGCGGGGGAGAACCCTGCGCGCTTCGCCCCCGATCTCGCGATGAGCCTCAACAACCTGTCGATCCGACTGAGCGATGCCGGTGACGGCGTGGGCGCGCTGGCGGCGATCCGCGAGGCGGTGGAGATCCGCCGGCGGCTGGCGGCGGAGAACCCTGCCCGCTTCGCCCCCGATCTCGCGACGAGCCTCAACAACCTGTCGATCCGACTGAGCGATGCCGGTGACGGCGCGGGCGCGCTGGCGGCGATCCGCGAGGCGGTGGAGATCCGTGAGCGGCTGGCGGGGGAGAACCCTGCGCGCTTCGCCCCCGATCTCGCGATGAGCCTTAACAATCTTTCAATCCGACTGAGCGATGCCGGTGACGGCGCGGGCGCGCTGGCGGCGATCCGCGAGGCGGCGGAGACCTATCGGCGGCTGGCGGAGGAGAACCCTGCGCGCTTCGCCCCCGATCTCGCGATGAGCCTCAACAACCTGTCGATTGAACTGAGCGATGCCGGTGACGGCGCGGGCGCGCTGGCGGCGATCCGCGAGGCGGTGGAGATCCGTGAGCGGCTGGCGGCGGAGAACCCTGCGCGCTTCGCCCCCGATCTCGCGACGAGCCTCAACAACCTGTCGATCCGACTGAGCGATGCCGGTGACGGCGTGGGCGCGCTGGCGGCGATCCGCGAGGCGGCGGAGATCCGCCGGCGGCTGGCGGCGGAGAACCCTGCGCGCTTCGCCCCCGATCTCGCGACGAGCCTCAACAACCTGTCGAGCGAACTGAGCGATGCCGGTGACGGCGCGGGCGCGCTGGCGGCGATCCGCGAGGCGGTGGAGATCCGTGAGCGGCTGGCGGCGGAGAACCCTGCGCGCTTCGCCCCCGATCTCGCGACGAGCCTCAACAACCTGTCGATCCGACTGAGCGATGCCGGTGACGGCGCGGGCGCGCTGGCGGCGATCCGCGAGGCGGTGGAGATCCGTGAGCGGCTGGCGCAGGAGAACCCTGCGCGCTTCGCCCCCGATCTCGCGATGAGCCTCAACAACCTGTCGATCCGACTGAGCGATGCCGGTGACGGCGTGGGCGCGCTGGCGGCGATCCGCGAGGCGGTGAAGATCCGTGAGCGGCTGGCGGGGGAGAACCCTGCGCGCTTCGCCCCCGCTCTCGCGAGCAGCCTCAACAATCTGTCGAACCGACTGAGCGATGCCGGTGACGGCGCGGGCGCGCTGGCGGCGATCCGTGAGGCGGTGAAGATCCGTGAGCGGCTGGCCCAAGAAAATCCGGCTCGCTTCAGGGCTGCTCTTGAACAGAGCCGCCGGGTCCTTTCGGAGCTGGAAACCTGAGCGACGGTGTTTTCGGCTCTCACCTCAACCGTCAGCCTGCGGCATGGCGCGTCGTCCGAGCCCACCCGCAACTCGACGAATTGCCTCGATCTCGTCGTCCCGCGCCGGCATCACGCGGGCGCGGCAGTTACCGCAGCGGCGCGAAAGACCCGCCGGCGCGTGGCCACCCTCTACCCCGGGTGCAGGCGGGCGGATGAGTGCCCGGTTTTCCCCTCTGTTGCAGAAGTTCTTGCCCACGCGTATCCATCCGTGCTAAGAACAAAAAGCGAACAACGGAGACCCGCCCGCGTGACCATGCATGGCTCTTCCAACCCCGACCTCGCCCGCTCGTCACTGCCCCAGCGCTTCGCCTACGAGCAGGAGGACCTGCCGGCGCCGGCTCGCGCGCCGCGCGGGCGGGGCTCGCCGGTCGGATGGAAGACCACCGAGACCTTCCGCGAGCGGCGGGCACGCATCCGCGCGTTCGGGGCGACGATCTTCGCCACCCGCGGGCTGGACGGGGCGCGGCTGTCCGATGCCGCGCGCCACGCCGGTATCCCGCCCGGCAGCATCGGCTACTACTACCCGCGCCGACAGGAGCTGATCTACGACATCGTCTATTCGCACATGCTCGCGCTCCAGGAAGCGGTCGGCATCGCCGAGGAAGCGAACCCCGGCGCCGATCCGATGACGCGGCTCGAACTGATGACGCTCGCCTATCTCGATCATCTGAAGGTCGCCGCCGACGAGCAGAAAGTGGCGCTGGCCGCGACCAATATCTTGCCGGAGGCCCAACGCGAAGAACTCAAGCACCAGGCGAAGCTGCTGGCGTTCCGCTTCGGCGAGGCGGTGGCGGCGGCGGTGCCGGCGCTCGCTTTCGGCCATCCGCTGCGCGAACCCGTCGTGCAGAGCATGATCGCCGCGCTCAATCATTCCGTGCTGTGGCTAGGGCCGGACGACGGGGAGCGGCGCGCGGCGACGGCGCGGCTGATCGCGCGGCAGGCTGTCGTGGCGGCGCGGGAGATGCTGGCGTAGCGGCCCCCTTCACCCCGGCCCTCTCCCCCGCAAGGGCGGGGAGAGGGAGATTTGCGACCAAGGCGCAGCCGATAGGGCTATTTCAGGGGCGAGAAACTCGCCGGCACCGCCAGCATGTTCTCCTGCTTGACCAGCACCCCCGCGCGCCGCCGAGCCGGGCGGCCAGATGCCGCGGGCGATGGCCTCGGCGCGGATGCGCTGGCGCTCGGCGGCGTCCTTGTAGGCCCAGATATGCACCCATTGGTTCAGCGCGCCCAACTCCGAATACCAGGCGCCGACCAAGGGCGAGAGCTTCACCCGCTCGCCGATCTTCTCGCTCCAGCGCTCGAGCATCCCCGGAATGGCGCCCGGGGCTAACGTGTACACGCGAATCTCGTAGATCCCGCCCAGCTCGCGCGGCTCCAGCGGGGGCGAGAAGGGGGCGGGGAGAAACACCTCGCTCCGCTGGGCGAGGCAGAACTCGCCGCACCTTGGGCGGCCAGACGCCGGACTGCACCGCCTCGGCCCGGATGCGCCCGCGGGCCTCCAGGCTCTCATAGGGCCAGACATGGATCACCCGGTTGAGCGGCCCGACCTCGGTGTGCCAGAACGCCGCCAGCGGCGAAAGCTTCGCGCGCGCGGGCAAGGCGGCGGCGAACCGCTCCTCGAATGCCGGCACCGTGCCGGGCCGCAGGTCGTAGCTGCGCATCTCGATGATCATCGACCGCCTCCTCCGTCGCTTGTCCGTGGACGGTAAGGCCGCCGGCGCGGCAGTCAACTTCGCCGGGAAGCGGGATTTGTCTCACGTCCGACACTGTTAACGATTCGTCTTGACCTGCATCGCTGGGTGTTCATTATCGTTATGTAACCCATAGGAAAGGGGAACATCATGCGTTCGCGCGTTTTAGCCGCCGCCGCTCTGGCCGGTGCGTCTGTCCTGGCTTTGGCTTCCCCATCGCAAGCCGCGCCGGTGCTGGGGCCGTTCATCGGCAGCGGGCCGGGGTCGGTGTCCGTAACGCCTACCGGCACGGGCTCCGCCTTCCAGTTCAGCTACTCCGACAGCGGCTCGCAAGTCTTTAACGGCGAGAGCTGGACCTTCTCGGCCACCGCCGCGGCCTCGGGACCGGTGACGCTGACCTACAACGATGCCGGCTTCTACGCCTATTTCGACGTCACGCATTCGCTGCGGGCATTCGACGGCATCAGCACGCAGACGCTGGTGAGTGCCGGGCCGGCGAACTGCTGCAGCACGCCTTCGGCGGGGTTCGACTACCGCGGCCAGGTGACGCTCGACCTCACCGCCGGGCAGACCTATGGCTTCACGGTGGCCGGCAGGAACGACGACAGCAACTCCGTGCTGCAAGGCAACCTTTCGATCGCTTCCGTCGCCGCGGTGCCGGAACCGGCCTCGCTCGCGCTGCTCGGTAGCGGGCTGCTCGGTCTTGGCCTCACTCGCCGCCGCCGCGTTTCCTGAACGCGCGCGACCGGGCGGGCCGGCCCGCCCGGTCGCGGCCCGCGCTGCGCTTGCCTTTCCCCCGCGCCTCCGCCATATCCCGCGCCGCCGGCGGCCGAGTGCCCCGGTAATTCACACGCGGGGCGCCTTTCCCGGCCGGCGAGCCGGGTCCGGTGCCTGACACGGCCACAGCCCCGCGGAGGCACAACCGGACGGACGGAAAGGAGGCGCGCCGATGGCGATGCCAGAATTCAGCCTGCGCCAGCTGCTCGAAGCGGGCGTGCATTTCGGCCACCACACACGGCGGTGGAACCCGCGCATGTCGCCGTATTTGTTCGGCGTGCGCAATCAGGTCCATATCATCGACCTGCAACAGACGGTGCCGATGCTCGATCGCGCCCTGCGGGCGGTGCGCGATGTCACCGCGGCTGGCGGGCGGGTGCTGCTGGTCGGCACCAAGCGCGCGGCCGCCGAATACGTGGCCGAGGCCGCCAAGCGTTGCGGGCAATACTACATCAACCACCGCTGGCTCGGCGGCACGCTCACCAACTGGAAGACCATCACCGGCAGCATCAAGCGGCTGCGCCAGATCGAGGAGATACTGGGCGGCGACACCCAGGGCCTGACCAAGAAAGAGGTGCTCGGGCTGACCCGCGAGCGCGACAAGCTGGAGCGCGCGCTGGGCGGGATCAAGGACATGGGCGGACTGCCGGACATCCTGTTCATCATCGACACGAACAAGGAGAAGCTCGCGGTCGAGGAGGCGAACAAGCTGCGGATCCCGGTGGTCGCGGTGCTGGATTCCAATTCCGACCCGCGCGGGGTGACCTTCCCGATCCCCGGCAACGACGACGCGATCCGCGCCATCACGCTCTATTGCGACCTGGTTTCGGGCGCCGTGCTCGACGGCATCAGCGCGGAGATGGCGGCATCGGGCCAGGACATTGGCGCGGCCGAGGAGCTGCCGCCCGAGGCGCTGCCTCGGGTCGAGGCGCCGGCTGAGCAACCGAGGGCCTGAGCGTTGGCTTCTGAGCACTGGCGAGCGAGCACTGGAGAGCGTTCATGGCCGAGATCACCGCGGCAATGGTGAAGAGCCTGCGCGAGAAAACCGGCGCGGGGATGATGGACTGCAAGCGAGCGCTGTCGGAAACCGGGGGCGATGTAGAGCAGGCGGTCGATTGGCTGCGCAAGAAGGGGTTGGCGGCGGCGGCCAAGCGGTCGGGCCGGGTGGCCGCCGAGGGACTGATCGGGGTCGCCTCGCAACCGCTCGCCTGCGCGATGGTGGAGGTGAACGCCGAGACCGATTTCGTGGCCCGCAACGAGCTGTTCCAAGGGATGGTCGAGGAGGTGGCGAAGACCGCGCTGCTGGTGGGCGAGGACATCGAGGCGATCAAGGCGGCGCCCTATCCGGGGGCGGATCGGACCGTGGGCGAGCAGCTCACCCATCTGGTCGCGACCATCGGCGAGAACATGACCATCCGCCGCGCCCGGGTGCTGCGGGTGAGCAAGGGTGCGGTCGCGAGCTATGTCCACGCGGCGCTGCGTCCGGGCCTGGGCAAGATCGGCGTGGTGGTGGCGCTGGAGGCGCCGAGCGAGCTTGACGGGCTGGAGCTGCTGGGCCGGCAGATCGGGATGCATATCGCGCACGCCCGGCCCGAGGCGATCGACATCGCCGGCGTCGATCCGGCGGCACTGGAGCGGGAGAAGCGGGTGTTGGCCGAGCAGGCGCGCGGCTCCGGCAAGCCCGAGCCAGTGATCGAGAAAATGGTGGATGGGCGTATCCGCAAGTATTTCGAAGAAATCGTTTTGCTCGAGCAAGTCTGGGTGCATGACGGCGAAAGCCGGGTGAAAGCGGTGCTAGCCAAGGCAGGCGCGAAGGTCGCCGACTTCGCCCGCTTCCAACTCGGCGAGGGGATCGACAAGCCGGATGGCCCGGAAGGGACGGCCACGGCTTGCGGCTGAACGCCCGCCACAATCCCGCCGTGCGAGCATGGGGAGCTGATGGGATGGGCAGGAGATTTCCACGGCCCAGCGCGGAGGTTCCCGATGGATGCATCGACGGCGAAGCGCCTGCTGCAAGGCGCGGCCCTGGGGGGCTTGCTGGGGCTGGGTGGTTGCACCGGATACGCGAGCTCGGGATACGGCTACCCCGTCTCCGGCGGCTACGCGCCAGGTCCAGGATATGTGACGCCGGAGTATGCGGCCCCTGGATACGCAGTGCCGGCTTACCCTGGACCTTATGCGGTCGGCCCTTACGGTGCTTTCGGTTGGAATGACCAGGGCGGGCATCCCGAGTGGCTTGGGCGGCCTGATCGCGACCACGACAGGGATGACCGGCATTCGGACAGCGACCATGATCGGGGCGGCGCTTGGCACGGCGGGGAGCATCCGCCGGGGCCGGTCGGCCATGCCGGGCTGATCGAGCCGCCGCCAGCCGGTCGCCCGCCAGCTCAGTTCCGACCATCGCCCGCCAGACCGCCGACCCCGCCCGCAGCGAGACCACCCGCTCCCCCCGGCCATGCGCACGAACCGGGATCGCGCGACTGACTTTCACGCGTTTCGGGTCGCGGCCCGACATATCGCGATTGCGGGCGGATCAGCCGCTGCTCGGCGACCTGCTCCAGCGCGTGCGCCACCCAGCCCGCGATACGGCGAACGCGAACACGCCGGTGAAGGCGGTGCGCGGCCGGGTGCCGGCATTTGGCTGTATCCCGACGTGGGCTCCGCGCTCGCGGTGTTCGCCACGGGCGTCCCGCCGGCTGCAATCCGCACGCGCTGGAGCAGCAGCCAGGACGGGCGGCTTATCCGCCCGCGCGCAACCGCTCGTCGGCCCTGTCCCTCTAGGGCCGTCGGCACCGTCCGCGGCATGATTTGCTAAACGCTTCTTCGAGAACTAACCTGTTCCAGAGGCAAGCTGGCCGTGAATTCTAAAGGTGCGTCCTTAGAATTCCGCGCCCTCAGGTACCATTCGGGAGAGAAACGATGTCCAGCGCAGCACAGCGCTACGAGCACGACCTGCTCGGAGACCAGGCGGTTCCATGCTCCGCCTATTACGGGGTACATACGCTGCGGGCTGTAGAAAACTTCCCGATCACGGGCACCACGATCACAATTTATCCCGACCTGATCCGGGCACTGGCCTGTATTAAGCAGGCGGCGGCCATGGCGAACCACGAGCTGCGTCTGCTGAACAAGGAAAGGCGGGACGCCATCGTCAAGGCCTGCGAAGAGATCCGCATCGGCCGGCTGCACGATCAGTTCGTCGTGGATGTTATCCAGGGCGGAGCCGGAACCTCGACGAACATGAACGCCAACGAGGTGATCGCCAATCGCGCCCTCGAGCATATGGGGCATCAGCGGGGCGAGTACCAGTTCCTGCACCCCAATGAGCACGTCAACATGAGCCAGAGCACGAATGACGTGTATCCGACGGCGCTGAAGGTCGCCACGTATTTCGGGATCTTCCGCCTCATTGACGCGATGGCGATTCTCCGCCGGGCCTTCGAGGCCAAGGCGGACGAGTTTCACGACGTCCTGAAGATGGGACGCACCCAGCTCCAGGACGCGGTGCCGATGACCCTCGGCCAGGAGTTCAGCACCTACGCCGTCATGCTTGGTGAGGACGAGGACCGGCTGAAGGAGGCGGCCATGCTGGTCCGCGAGATCAACATGGGGGCGACCGCGATTGGTACCGGCATCACCGCCCATCCCGAGTATGCCGGGCTGGTATGCCGGCGTTTGTGCGAGATTACCGGCATTCCGCTCGTCACCTCTCCCAACCTTGTGGAAGCTACCCAGGATTGCGGTGCCTTTGTGCAGCTCTCGGGTGTGCTGAAGCGGGTCGCTACCAAGCTGTCCAAGACCTGCAACGACCTGCGGCTGCTCTCAAGCGGCCCTCGGGCCGGCCTCGGCGAGATCAACTTACCGGCCGTGCAGGCGGGTTCCTCTATCATGCCTGGCAAGGTGAATCCGGTGATCCCCGAGGTTGTCAATCAGATCGCCTTCGAAGTCATCGGCAATGATGTTACTGTGAGCTTCGCCGCGGAAGCCGGGCAGCTGCAGCTCAACGCCTTCGAGCCGATCATCGCCCATAGCCTGTTCAAAAGCGTCACTCATCTGCGCCAGGGATGCCTCACGCTAGAGAAGCGCTGCGTCAGGGGCATTACGGCTAACCGCGAAACCATGCGGGCGAGCGTGGAGCGTTCCATCGGCATCGTAACGGCGCTCAATCCCTATATCGGCTATGCCAACGCAACCGCCGTGGCGCAAGAGGCCCATTTGTCGGGCCGGAGCGTGCATGAGGTGGTGCTGGAGAAGGGGCTGCTTTCCAAGGAAAGTCTGGAAGCCATTCTGCGGCCCGAGGTGCTCACCCGGCCTCAGCCGATCAGTGCCCCTATCGATACCGGAACACATGTCGGCGGGCGCGGCACGAGGGATCTCGACACGGACGTCCCTGTCTGACCTTTGCCTGACAGCGACAACAGCCGCATCAAAACAACGGAAGCGTTGAGGGAAACCGGCCCATGACACCGAACAGCCAAACGAAATCCAATAGGCTGACAAGCTTGATCATGATCGGCCTGATCCTTGGGATCGTGGTGGGTTATATCTGTCACTCGTTAGCGCCCAACGCGGCCGCCGCGCGCACGATGTCTGGTTATTTCTCGATTATCACCGACGTCTTCCTGCGCCTGATCAAGATGATCATTGCTCCGCTGGTGTTCTCCACTCTTGTGGCAGGGATTGCCAGCCTCGGCGACACCAAGGCGGTCGGCCGGATCGCGGTGAAGTCGCTGGCATGGTTCATCAGCGCCTCGTTGATCTCGCTGATGCTTGGCATGTTCCTGGTGAATGTATTGGCGCCGGGCATGAACCTCGACTTGCCGCGTCCGGCGGCGGGCGTGGAGACCCATCTCCCAACGGCCACGCTCAACTTCCGGGACTTCATCACGCATGTATTTCCGACCAGTGCCGTCCAGGCAATGGCTCAGAACGAGATCCTGCAGATCCTCGTCTTCTCGATCTTCTTTGGGTTCGGCATCGCTTCGCTCCAGGGCGAGACAGCGAAAACCTTGGTCAAGTCGATCGAGGCACTGGTGCATGTCATGCTGAAGATCACGGATTACGTGATGCGGTTCGCGCCGTTCGGCGTATTCGCCGCCATCGCTTCCGTGATCACGGTTCAGGGTCTCGGCGTGCTCGTTACTTACGGCAAGTTCGTGGGCGAGTTCTACTTCGGCCTGGTCATTCTTTGGGGCATTCTGATCGTAGCGGGATGGCTGGTCCTTAGGGGCTCGATGCTGACACTGCTGTCGCTCATCCGCGAACCGATGCTGCTCGCATTTTCTACCGCGAGCAGCGAGGCGGCATACCCGAAGATAATGGAGCAGCTTGAGAAGTTTGGGGTGAGGGATCGTGTGACCGGCTTTGTGCTGCCGCTCGGGTATTCCTTCAACCTGGATGGCTCGATGATGTACCAGTCCTTCGCCGCCATTTTCATCGCTCAGGCGTACAACATCCACATGACGTTCGCGCAGCAGCTCACGTTGCTGCTGGTTATGATGGTGACCAGCAAGGGCATCGCGGGCGTGCCCCGCGCCTCGCTGGTCGTGGTCGCGGCGACTTTGCCGATGTTCAACCTGCCCGAGGCCGGGCTTCTTCTCATCATGGGCATCGACCAGTTCCTCGACATGGGACGCACGGCGACCAATGTCGTCGGCAACAGCATCGCCACGGCGGTGGTCGCGACGTGGGAGGGCGAGCTGGAGGCGCCCAGGGGGGTGGAACAAGAGGAGGTGCTGGCACCCGAGCTTCAGCCAGGCTTACTGGGACCGCGGATCGAAACGCGGCAGTGATACCGACGATCAGAAGAACCGGGAGGATTGTTCGAATGAAGATATCCGGCCTTGCGGCTATCGCGATTTGCGCCACGGCTCTGTCGGCCGGCGCAGCGGCGGCCAAGCCGCATATCGAGATCGTCGCCACCGGCGGCACGATCGCGGGGGCGCAAGCGAATGCTGCGCAGACGGGGTACAGGTCCGGGGTGTTCGATATCGGGCGGCTGATCGACGCAGCGCCGCAGATGAAGGATCTCGCCGACGTGACCGGCGAGCAGCTCGTCAACATCGGCAGCCAGGACATGAACAACGAGGTCTGGCTCAAGCTAGCGAAACGCGTCAGCGAGCTGGTTAAGCAGCCTGCCATTGATGGCGTGGTCATCACGCACGGGACGGATACCATGGAAGAGACCAGCTATTTCCTCAGCCTGGTCGAGCGGACGCAGAAACCGATCGTCATGGTGGGGTCCATGCGCCCTGCGACATCGCTCAGCGCCGATGGACCGATGAACCTATATGAGGCCGTCGCCGTCGCGACCAATCCGGAGGCGCGCAATCGTGGTGTCCTGGTGGTACTGAACGACCAGGTCTATTACGCGCGGGGCGTCGAGAAGCAGAACACGACCGCGCTGGATACGTTCAAGTCTCCCAACCGAGGACCGGCTGGCCATGCGGACGGCTCGGCGGTAACGTTTTTCGCTAGACCTTCGACGGTTTACGGAGAAGCTAGCACTTTCTCGATCGATCAGCTCGATACCCTGCCGAAAGTGGAGATCGTCTATGCCTATGCCAACATGGGCCGCGACTTGATCGATGCTGCGGTGAAGAACGGGACGCAGGGCATCGTGGTCGCCGGGGTCGGCGACGGCAACATGACGAGCATCGCGACGGCCGGATTGGCGGACGCGGCGAAGGCCGGTGTGGCGGTGGTGCGCAGCAGTCGCACCGGAAGCGGCGCCGTCTATCGCAACGTCGAAGTCGATGACGATAAACTGCAGTTCGTTGCCAGCGGCGAACTCAACCCGCAGAAGGCCCGCGTTCTTCTAATGCTCGGGTTGACCAAGACGAAAAGCCCGGCGGAACTTCAAGGCTTTTTCGATCATTACTAGCCGAGCCGCATGGCCGGCTGTGCGAGGTCGCGGGGTTAAATCCAAAACGCCGCGCGCACCGCGAAGTGCGCGCAAACCAGACCGAATGCCGTCGCCGCCCAGCTCGCCCCGATCCGCCGACTCGGCGACGCCACCCGTTCGATCTCGGGAACCACCAGGAAAGGCAGGATCGCGACGCAGACACCCGCGAACCGGTCCAGCTCCACGGTGAGATACAGCCACATGGGAATGCCGACCACAGCCGCGGCGAATGTCGGCAGCATCAATAGCAGCACGTTGAAGCGTTCGTCCGGTATCCGGAAGTTCATGTATACTACTACGTTGAGCGACGTAGCCGCGCCGAGATACAGAAGCTCGTCTCGCATGCGAGCACACTGCCGTGGTGGCGACCGGAACAATATGCCACGCGTTGTTGGGCGGCAACCAGCATCGAGCTCCAGCGGTCAGCCTTGCCGCACACCCGCCGCCCGCGCCCCGGTGATCCGTCGCAGTTCCGCCGCGCTCGTGCGGAACACGTGACTCGGCGAACCGGCGGCGGCCCAGATCGGGTCCAGCAGCAGCAGGTCTTCGTCCAGCAGCAGCAGCGGCGGGCTAAGATGCCCGACCGGCGCCACCCCGCCGATCGCGAAGCCAGTAGCCTGACGCACCCAGTCGGCGTCCGCCCGCGCGAGCCTCACTCCGAGCGCCGCGGCGGCCTTCGCCGGGTCCACCCGGTTGGCGCCGGAGGTAATCACCACCGCCGGCCGCTCGCCGGCGCGGAACACGATCGACTTGGCGATCTCCGCCACCGTGCAGCCGACCGCCGCCGCCGCGTCGGCCGCCGTGCGGGTGCCGACCGGGAACTCGGCGATCGTGTCGGGATGGCCGGCGGCGAGCAGGGCGACGCGCACGCGCTCGACCGAGCCGCCGGCGGTATCGGATGCGGCCATGGGTGACTATCTCCGGGGAATGGACCAACTCGCGCTCTATATCCACTGGCCGTTCTGCCTGGCCAAGTGCCCGTATTGCGACTTCAACTCCCACGTCCGCGAGCGCATCGACCAGGGGCGCTTCGCCGCCGCCCTGCGCGCCGAGCTGGCCTGGGAGGCGCGGCGGCTGGGCCGGCGGCGACTGGCGTCGATCTTCTTCGGCGGCGGTACGCCGAGCCTGATGGACCCGGCGACCGTCGCCGCGCTGATCGACGACGCGACGCGGTACTTCGATCCGGCGCCCGACATCGAGATCACGTTGGAGGCCAATCCCACCAGCGTCGAGGCATCCACGCTGGGCGCCTTTCGCAATGCCGGCGTGAACCGGGCCTCGATCGGTGTACAGAGCCTAGAGCCCGAGGCGTTGCGCCTGCTTGGGCGCGAGCACTCGGCCGACCAGGCCGTCGCCGCGCTGGCGGCGGCGCGGCGCATCTTCCCGCGCCTCTCCTTCGACCTGATCTATGCCCGGCCGGGACAGACGCTTGCCGCGTGGCGCGCCGAGCTGCGCCGGGCGCTCGACCTCGCGGCCGATCACCTCTCGCTTTATCAGCTCACCATCGAGCCGGGGACGCGGTTCGAGACGCTGCATCGGCGTGGGGAGATCATGCTGCCCGACGACGAAACCGCCGCCACACTGTATGAGGCGACGGGCGAGGAGGCGGCGCGCTTCGGCCTCGCGCCTTACGAGATTTCGAACTACGCCGTGCCCGGCGCGGAGAGCCGGCATAATCTGGTTTACTGGCGCTATGACGACTATGCCGGGATCGGCCCCGGCGCGCATGGCCGGGTGATGGTCGGGGGCGCGCTGTTGGCGACACGCCGGCACCGCGCGCCCGAGCCGTGGGCCGAGCGGGTCGAGCGCCTCGGCCACGGCACGACCGACGAGGTGCATCTCGCGCCCGCGGAGCGCGCGCGCGAGATGCTGCTGATGGGATTGCGGCTCGACGAGGGAGTGAGCGAAGCGCGCTTCCTCGCGCGCACCGCGCGTTCGCTCGACGAGGCGATCGATGTGACAATCCTGCGGATGGCGGTGGACGAGGGCTACTTGGAACGCACCCAAGGGCGGCTGCGCGCCACGCCGGCCGGGCGCTTGCGGCTTGACGCGCTGCTGGCGCGGCTGGTGGTTTGATCAACTGGTAGTAGCAGCCTCACAGCGGTCCTACTGCGCCTGGGTGAACGGCGGCGGCAATGGCCGGCGGTTCGGATTGACGTCAGCCGGAGGCCTCATGTGAGTGGGAATGTGATGCGCGCCCACAGGTGCCTGGATAAACGCGTTCCTCTGTTCTTGGGTTATGGTGGTGTTTCGCAAAATGATGTCTGACAGCTTCGTTTTAGATATCATGGCGGCAGTTTGAGGATCGAACCCTTGGTTGAGCCAAAAGAACCGATCCCCAGCTCGCAACGCATTGAACTGGTCCCCAATGATGGTCTGAAACGTCGGTCCTACGATTGCGCCCGGAGCAGCAGGTTCCGCTAAGCCGCCAATGAATAAGTCAACGCTGTCGATGTCGCCGTAAACGCTCGAGAGATTGGCTTGCAACACAGGATCAGGAGTTAGGGCCGCAAACGACGTATATGGCGACAATCCAATCGCCTGCCGCGTCTGGTTGAGCGTGCCGAGGCCGACATCCCTCTCGCGCTGTACATCGATTGCAATCAGATCGATAACGTCGACGTCGCCGCCGACCAGCCCCGCCGTCAACAGATTACGAAGCTCCGCGACCACGTAGACGTCCGTCGCTTGAGCGGAGTCCGCCCCCAAACTTTGCAGCAGAGGATCGATGCCGTTTGACATGTCTTCCTCGGGAGTGTTGAAGAATGACTGCCCAAGAGACTCGACAAAGGCCGTGCTGCCGTCCGGGTTGAGCCCCTCCTGCGTATCCGATACTTGCGAATGGCCCACACGGAAAGCGGCCGTGGAAAACTCCTGCGTCACCTGGGGATTCACATTGGGATTGTAGCCAGCATACGGAGGCAACACCGGACCGATAAGAAGGGGCAGGTACTCGTTATATATGATATTCTGATATTCGGCCGTCGTGATGGTGCGCGCCATGTTATAAACCTGATCGCCCGTCCAGGACGGATTGGAGGCTGCGAGTTGCGTCACCCAGTAGTTATGCTCGCGCATAAAAAGCATTGTGACGGCAGTCAGCTCGGGGTTTTCCATCACACGCACATCTCCTGCGGCAAACTTGTCGTTGACGACTGAGAGCGCTTGGCCGTTGCTCGAATTCGCCAACGTTCCATCTGCGTTGCGCAGACTGGCGGCTGTCTGCTCGTCGGAGCCATACAGCTGGGAGAGATCGAGGTAGCCGGTGACCGTGTTGATGATGGTATCCGTCGTCGGGCTTCTGACATCCCGGTTCAGTGCGATTGTCTCCCCATCTTGGAAAGCCGGATCACCTGCCGGTATTGTGATGTTGATCGGGTCATCGGATTGGGGGGTCGCTTCGAGCGAAATGTCATGGTCGATAAACTGACCGAAGACGTAGAGCCATGCGGAAGCACGGGAGTCGTTCGTCTGGCCGTTTTGCCCGTTGGCGCCTTCCTCTCCCGAGATGACGTTGCTGATGGTTCTCGGGTTCGGGCCATCGACCAGTCCGTTACTCGTGCCTGGTGCGAAATTGAGCGGGGCCAAGGTTAGTTCTGGGCTATTGGGCACTGCGTTGAGATTCGGGTTTTGGACATTGTTTCCGGTTCCGCCGATCGGGCGGAACTCGCTCAACAGCGCGATGCTGCCGGCCGGAGTTTGAGGACTAGGAGGTGATGCGGCCTGGGAGGGGATAGCCGCGAGCATGCCTGCCAACACAGGCGCCCAGATGTTGTATACCCGCATTGACTCTCCTGGACGTTTCGCTTGTTGTAGGGAATGGCGGCTCGTTGGACGCGTGGAGTAGTACGCGACCTGTCGCTGCCCGGTTGTGTATCGGCCAACAATCGGTAAGTAGATGGACAGGATTTGAAGGGACGTAACGAAGCAGGCGCGGGCTAACGCCTCGCGGCCATGGTGGTCACTCGACATTTACTCCAATAGGCTGCGCGGCTTCGGCCTCTCGCCGGCGGGTTTGATTGTGCCGGGCGCGAGGTGGCCGCCATCTAGCCTTATTCACGTCGGCAGCTCCGAGGCTCGGGTTAGATTGATTGTTGCCGATGCTGGGACAGCTTCCTGACATGACAACTCCAGTTGCTGGTTGTCTAAAAAGCTCGCAGGCAAGCGCCCACGAGTTTACGCTCGGATAGGAACCCACCTGAATGGCGAGGCATTGCGATCGCACAGGACAGCGATGTGCCCAGGCGCACCCAGAGGGCGCTGATCGCAATGACAATTCTGCCGCACTTGGGGTGCGGTGCCCTCTAGTACCCTTGGGGAGCGGGGGCAGTCAAACCCTGCCGCGCGCTTTCGGAGGATTTTGTCGAGGTGCCCCGGTTTGGGATACAGATATTAGGACTATCTGCTCCGCTTGCGAGGCAATGGTTGTAAACGTGATTTGTTCACTTGCAGATCGGTTGGATTATGGCGTGAGCTTCGCGTAAGAGCTGCCGAACAGGGTACGAACTCGGATCAGCGTGGAACGATTGCGGCGCGCTTTCGGCCTCGCGCCTTCGATTTCGAAGACGCGGTGCCCGGCGCGGGATCTGCCCTGGCTGCTGGCCGGGTGATGATTGGTGGCGCGCTGTTGGCGAAGCGCCGGGACCGCGCGCCGTACGTGTGCGGCTCGACGAGGGGGTGGACGAAGCACGCTTTCGCGCGCCCGCGTTCGTTGGACGAGGCAATCGATATGACGATCCTGCGGATGACGGGACGAGGGCTGCTTGGAACGCACTCAGGGGCGGTTGCGCGCAGCGCGGGCCGGGAGATTGTGAGTTGATGCATTCCTGGCCCGACTGGCTTGATGGCCGGTATTACAGCTCGGACGGCTGCCGCTGTGCTCCCTGGCGCGGTGGGCGATCACATACGGCGTGCCGCTGACCACCAACTCGCGTGTGCCCGTGACCCGCTCCGCTTCGGACATGAACTGGGCACGCAGTTCCGGTTCCAGCTTCAAGGTGCGCATCGCCTGTTTCGGCATGTGTGCACGCCTTCGCCAAACGTCAGCCGGGGTGATTGTGTGCAGCACCGAGCACTGAAGCCGGGTTGAACGCTAGGCTTACCCCGGCGATGTCACCGACCTGGCCGCCCTTCCAGGTGAAACTTCCGTCGTCAATGATGGTGTTGCCGTGATCGGGCTTGTTGACCAGCGCCGAATGGAGGTCCATCGACGTGATCCCGAGATCGCTGAGATTAAAGAGGTAGGTGGGCTGGAAAGTAACATGCCGCTCGGAGGCAGGCATAACGCCCGGATCCTTTGGTTCAATTGTTACTGAAGCGCGTGCGCAATCAGGCTTCCAGCAGAGACGCCCAAACTGAGCCGGCTTGATGCCAACGATACCGTATCGGGAAGTGAGATCTCGGATAGGCTCCCATCTTGCAGCAGGAAAACGCGCTTTGCCGCGGCGATCGTCTGCGGTCGATGCGCGATGATGATGCGTGTAATAGCCAGTTCCTCGATGGCGGCATTGACTTCCGCCTCGCGCGCGGGATCCAGATGCGACGTCCCTTCATCGAGCAGCAGGATACGCGGCTTCCGGTGCAGGGCGCGCGCCAGGAGCAGGCGCTGGCGCTGCCCGCCTGACATCCCCGTGCCCATCTCGCCGATCAAGGTGTTGTACCCCATCGGCATGCGCATGATGTCGTCGTGGATGCCGGCCATCTCGGCGCAGCGCCGCGCCCAAGCGTGATCGGTCAGCGGATCGAAGAAGGTTATGTTCTCCAGGACCGAGCCCGACAGCAGTTGGTCGTCCTGCATGACGACGCCCACCTGCGCGCGCACGGTCTGCAGGCCGAGGGCGTGAATCGGGTATCCGTCGATCAGCACCTCGCCCGAGCTTGGGTCAAACAGGCCGAGCAGGACCTTCAGCAGGGTCGTCTTGCCGCCGCCGGACGAGCCGGTGATGGCCACGAATTCGCCCGGCCTGACCCGGAGATCGACGTTCTCGAAGACATATGGCTCGCTATCCGCGTAGCGATACGAAACTCCGCGGAGTTCGACTTCTCCTTCAAGCGGGTGCATGAACTGGATCGGCTGGTCGTAACCACGCTCGCGCTCGGCCAGCGCGATGTCGCTGAGGCGCTCGAGATAGAGGTCGAGCATCCGCAGATCGATCACCTTCTCCAGGAGCCTGCTGGCTTTGTCAAGAAACTGCTGCTTGTAGGCCACGAAAGCAAATAACATGCCGATAGTCATTGTGCCTTCGAGCGCGAGGCGCGCGCCCAGGAAGATCGTGACGACGTTCTCGAGTCCGAAGATCAGGTCGTTTGCTGATTTGAAGCCGATCCTGAGGCGCCCCAGCCGGAGTCCGGCATTGACGAAGCCGGCGTAGCGATTCTGCCACAGACTCTCCCGTTCTGCCTCTCGGCCGAAGAGCTTGATGCTCTGGACGGCGCGAGCCGTCTCGATGAAGGTCGAGTCCTGGCGCGCCCGTTCATGGATCTGCTCCTCCGTCCGGCGGCGCAAGCTCCCGAGAAGCGACAGGCGGAGTGCCAGGTAGAGCACGATCGCCATGATCACGACGCAGGCCAGTGCCTCGTTGTAGACAAGCATCAGCGCGAGCGTGGCGATCGCCATGACGCCGTCCACCAAAGCGGTTACGAGGCCGTCGGTGATCAGGTCCTTGATCGGCTGGGTGGCTCCAAAACGGGATATCAGATCACCGATGTGGCGGCGCTCGAAGAAGGGCAATGGCAGCTGGACGAGATGGTGGAAGAGTGCCGTGACCATCTGAAAGCCGACCACATTGCCGAGATTGAGGGAGACGACGGATCGCAAGGCGCCGGCCCCGACATTGATGAGGGTGAGCAGGCCGAAGCCGATGGCGAGCCCTGATAACAGGCCCCGATCGCCCTTCACGACGGCATCATCCACCGCGATCTGCATATAGAACGGGCTAGCAAGGACAAAGAGCTGAAGGATGGCCGAAAGCGCCAGCGCTTGTCCGATGGCGCGGGCGAACCCGGGAACACGCCCGACCAGCGAGGCGAGGCCGACCTGCTCGACTTCGCGCTTCCGTTCAAACCTCGGCGTCGGCGTCAGCTCCAGGGCAACGCCGGTCATGTGGCTCGACAGCTCGGCGGTCGTGATACGGCGGGACCCGCGCGCCGGATCGTGGATGCTGACGGCTCGCTGGCTGACCGACTTCAGAACCACGAAATGATTGAGATCCCAATGCAGGACGGCAGGGAGGCGCAACTGGCCGAGATGGCCCGGCTCAAGCCGGAGCGCGCGTCCCGCGAGACCCAGCCGGCTGGCGATCTCCATCAGCTCCTTGAGCGTCACCCCCTTCATTGAGATCGGGAACTGCCGGCGGAGCGTATTCAGGTCGATCTCACGGCCGTGATAGCACAGGACCATGGCAAGACAGGTGAGGCCGCATTCGGCAACCTCGGTCTGGCGCAGCGCGGGCAGACGCGGCCGACCCGACAAGTTGATGAGCCGGGACCACGCCGTCACGATGCCCGCCTCCGCGCGCTCAGGAGCGGCTCAAAGAGCCAGTCGATTAGTGGCCGCCGTTCCAGGATGATGTCGGCGGCGAGCGTCATGTCGGACTGAAGGCCCATCTGCCGGCCGGATGCCTCGACCCATTGCCGGTCGAGGGCAACCCTCACCTCGTAGCCCGGCTCCTTGAGCGACACCGGTTCGGGGATGTCGCCCGGCATCACCATGGTGCTCGCGACGGATTCGACAATGCCGCCATATGTGCCGAAGCGCTGAAAAGGGAACGCGTCGTAGAGCAGGCGCACGCGCTGGCCCCGCTGGACAAAGCCGATCGCGCGGGCCGGCACGAACAGTTCGGCCTCCATGCGGCCACCTGTCGGGATGATCGACATCTGCGGAATGCGGGGATCGGCCGTGCGCCCAACACTCGCCAGCACGCTCGTGACCCGGCCGCTCAACGGGGCGCGGACGATGTATCGGCGGCGCCCCTCGGTCTCGGCGGTCCGTTGCGCGATGTCGGACAGGATGCGCCCGAGGTTGGCCAGTCGGTCGGCCTCCTCGACCGGCTGTCGCTGCAGGCTCAGGCGCGCCTGGTCGAGCTGGCCGTTGGTGGTGGCCAGCCGCTCTTCCAGTCCGGCAAGATTCTGCTCCTCGGTTAGCACCGTCTGCTGGCGGTTGTAGAACTCGAATCTCGAGACGATCCCTATCCTCAGGTACGGCAGGATCCTGGCGAGCAATGCTCGCGCCCGCGAAACCCGCTCGCCCTGAAGCTTGCGTTGATCCTCCAGCGCAGCGGACTGTTCGCGCAGACCAAGGATGAGGGAGGCGATGCGATGGGCTTCCGCTTCGGCTCGGACGCTCTCATTGCGGATCTGCCCTTCAACGATCGCCCTCTGCTGCTTCAAGGCGTCAAGGACCGCCGCGTCGCTCCCGATGCCGGAGACATTCGTCTCCTCCGCAACGACCTGGAATAGGACCTGATCCTCGGTGACGAGGTCACCTTCAGCAACCCGCACCTCGGTGATCGTGCCGGCGCGTGGCGCGACGACCCGGATCACGCCGCGCGACGGCACGACCAGGCCCTGAACTGTCTCCTTGCGAGAGTATCCAGCGAAGGCACCATAGGTGACAGCGACGAGAATGATCACCGCCAGAAAGCTTAAGAAAGCCAGATGTGACAAGGGAACGATCTGGAGGGCCTCGCCTATCCCGGTCTCGGTTTGCCTGAGGAGGACCTCGGGGCGGAACAAGGGCGTTACACGCGACTCGGACATCGGATGGGACCTCCAGCTCGTTCAAGAAGGATCGGCAGCGACGTCCTTTCCGCGTCACTCAGAGGATTGCCTCCCGGTCTTGCGTGCGCTGACCTCGTGCAGAAGACGTCTCAGCGCCCGGTCCGGCGACTTGGCGTTGCAGATCGGTGGCTTCGCGCAGATCAGTTACGATCTGTGGGCACCGCAGGCAGGCAGCTTTGCCCTCTTGCCGGAACCACCGGCAAGTCGGCCGGATGAGACAGCGCGGAAGGCCGCTCACGACAGGATCGAGCATCCCTGCGACCCGTGACGCCAAGGCGCATGTCGTGCCGTCGAAGTGCCGACAGCCGTGTCCCATGCAGGGCGCCGCGATACGTAGAACCTCGGTCGGTTTCGCCGGGCCGGAGAGGGCGAGGATCTCCGGCGTGACCGGCTGAAGGTCGGTCAGGTAACCGACTTGCCGGTGCTGGTCGGTGCGCATTGCTTGTACGCCGAAAACCACAGCATCGGGATGGTCCGGCTGCGCGCTCGGGCAGAGGATCGGGGCGTCACGCTGGGAGTCTGTCTTCATCGATCGCTCCTGACATTCGTGCGGGTGCGCATGGCGCCGACGTGATCTCGGTGAGGTCATCATCGGCGCCATGGCGACGACGCTACGAAGCGTTCGGATCCCTGATCCCGCCCATCACGATCGGCTTTTGCAGCCCAACGAGAATGACAGCGGAGGCACCGGCGGCCACCTGTTCGAGTTCGGCCGGTGTCACCGAAACAGGCGCGGGCAGATCCGCCAGCTCCGTTTCTGTCTCTTTCTTGCGCGTCCTGATCATCGCTCATTACCTCATCCAGAGTGGAGCGCCGAGCGGAACTGGCTCGGCGCAGTGCCGCCCTTTCTCGCGAGACATTTGCAGTAGTCCGCGATCGGGCACCGGCCGGAGGATCGCGCGCCGGCAACGGCGGGCGCAGTGAGCTACTTCACTCGTGCGGACCAATGGAGGGAGCAAGCGTGCCGCCTAACCAATCCCGTGTGCGGATTTTCGGGTACCTGATGATCGGTGGCGGTGCAGCGAGCGCGGTGGTGCCACGTCTCGGGACGGTTCGCGCTTGCGAATCATCTCACATCGCAAACAGAGTCCGGTCGCTATCGCTAGCAATATCCGAGCAATCTCGGGGGATCCCTGCGCTTGTGCGTGGATCAAACACGAAAGAGGAGATAAACATGACTCAACGTCAAGGCGCGTCCGGGACGCAGGAACCCGCTCTCAGGGAGCTGGAAATCGAGGAGCTTTCGCAGATTGCTGGTGGGGGAGAGCTAGGAGCGGCGATCGGAAGCTTCGTCGGCGCCGCCGGGCGGCGCGGGGCTTATCGTAGCGGCTGCAGCCTCAGTGGCGGCAGCACCGGTTATGCCGGTTGTAGGGGCCGCGATAATCTGCGCTGCAGCCGGCGCTGCGGTTGGCGCCATGCTCTAGTAGCAAGCGACTCGTCCGCGCGGTGCTGTCGACGCCAGAACCTGTCCCTCGCTGCCTTCGCGCGCTATTCCACCGGAACCAGAAGAGCCTGACGCGTGATTCAAAAAAATGCAGCAGCCCAGGAGTGACCCGGTTCACAGCCGCAGTCTGCAGGAGGGACGAACCTGCTTCCTGTCGCGGGAGAGAGTCTTGCCCTCGACACAGAGGAGTGATGAACATGCAGGCTATGCGTCGATCGAAGTCGGCCAAGCGCAATCTCCAGGGCGCGCCCTGGCTGCCTGAGCCCCTCAGCCTCTCGCCCGAGGAGATGAGCAAAGTCGCCGCGGGGATCGTTGCAGCCCAAAGTCCGACTTTGGATGCGGAGTCAGATCGCGGGGGAACGACCACTTCCGGCGCTGTTTCCGGCGGGTCAAACCCCATCGAGACGAAGTAGTCTCTGCTGTGATCTTCATCGCAGCATGACAGCCGAGACACATCGGATAAGTTCGACGCCGGCCCGGCGAGCAAGTGCGGTCATTCGGTCGTGATAACCCTGGCCGGAACAACTGAGGAGCTAGCAATGGAATCTCGAGTCTATGGCGGCCCGGCGCCGCGCAACCGTTTGACGAGGCTCTATGAGCTTTCGGAAGAAGAGCTGAGCACTATCACTGGTGGAGAGGCTGACGGGGGCGCTCCGCCACCCCCGCCGCCTAGCGTAAAGTGCGAGAACGCGCGCGATGGCAGCTTGAACTGCCACGACGTCGATGCTGGCGCACCTAAAGCACAGTAGGCGTCGAATTGAAGGAGACGGGCTCCGCCGTGGAGCCCGTCTGCCCCGGACTATCCACCAGGACTGATAGGGGACTCTCGGAGCGCCATGCCCGCCAATGTTGAAACTATCGCTCGATACGAGGTCTGTTACAGCGCCTGGACGGCCCCCTGGCGCCGCGCTTAGCACTCAGGAGAGCTGGATCAACTGCGCCTTGAGATACGCCGTCTCGGGCAAATGCGGATGCACCGGATGATCCGGCCCGGCGCCGCTCGTTACCACGATGCGCCCCTCGCGCCGGGCCCGGTGCAGGCCGTGCGCGACCTGCGCCGCCCAGGGCTCCAGGGGCGCGTGATAGCTGCATGAGGCGATGAACAGAAACCCGCCCGCCGCGACCACGGCCGCGGCCAGACGCGCGAGCCGCCCGTAAGCGCGCAACCCCGCCTCGGCATCCTTGCGCGATTTGGCGAAAGCGGGCGGGTCGCATACCACGATATCGAACCGCTCGCCCGCAGCGGCGAACGCGGCAAGCGCATCGAAAGCGTCGTTCCGCTCCGTGCGGACGCGCCCGCCGAACCCGTTCAGCACCGCCGCCGCCTCCGCCTGCGCGAGCGCCGGCGGGCTGCTGTCCACTAGCGTCACCTCGGCTGCGCCCGCGGCCGCGCAGCGCAGGCCGAAGGCGCCGGTGTGGGCGAACACGTCCAGCACCCGCGCGCTCGAGGCCAGCGCCGCGACGCGGTCGCGGTTCGGGCGCTGGTCGAAAAACCAGCCGGTCTTCTGGCCCGACAGCGGGTCAATCGGGAACCGCAGCCCGCCTTCCTGGACCTCGGCAAACGCATCGTCCCCATGCAGCAGGGCGACCGCGTCGGGCAGCCCCTCCAGGCGGCGCGCGGCCGAATCGTTGCGCGCCACCACTGCGCGCAACGGCAACAGGTCGGTCAAAGCCTCCGCGATCAGCGGGGTCAGACGGTCCATGCCGGCGGCGTTTGCTTGCAGCACCGCGATGTCGCCGAAGCGGTCGATGACCAAGCCCGGCAGCCGGTCCGCCTCGGCATGGACCAGGCGATGGAACGGACTGTCGCAAACCAGCGCGCGCAGCGCCGCAGCGTCTTGCAGGCGCGCGCGCAGCCAGGCGGCGTCGATCGCCGCGTCCGGGTTCCGGTCCAGCACGCGCGCGGCGATCAGGCTGTGCGGGTTGAATATCGCGGTGCCGAAGCGCACGCCGTCATCGCCCTCCAGGCGTACTAACTCACCCGGTTCCATGTGCCGATAGGCCGGCTGCATGGCGATCTCGTTGCTGAACGCCCAGGGCGCGCCGGCCCGCAGCCGGCGGCCTTGTCCTGGATGGAGCCGCAATAGCGGCCGGGCGGCGGTCAAGCCGCCGCGCGCTCCATGCCGCCGAGGATCGCCGACAGCGCTGCCACCAGCCGGTCCATCATCGCATCGGTGTGCAACGGCGTGGGCGTGAATCTCAGCCGCTCCGCCCCGCGCGGCACGGTCGGATAGTTGATCGGCGTGGCGTAGATGCCGAACTCCGCGAGCAGGCGGCGGCTGACCGCGCTGCACCGCGCCGCGTCGCCGACGTGCAACGGCACGATGTGGCTGTCGGAGGGCAGGCGCGGCAGGCCGGCGACGCCGAACCGACGCTTCAGCGCCTCGGCCCGCTCGAACAACGCCGCGCGGCGCGCGGGGTCGGCGCGGACATGCCGTACGCTGGTCAGCGCCGCCGCCACCACCATCGGCGGCAGGGAGGTGGTGAAGATGAAGCCCGGCGCGGTCGAGCGGAGATAGTCGATCACCGTGGCATCGCCGGCGACATAGCCGCCGTGACAACCGAACGCCTTGGCGAGCGTGCCTTCGATCAGGTCGATCCGGTGCGCGACGCAATCGCGCTCCGCGACCCCGGCCCCGGACGGGCCATACATCCCAACGGCGTGGACCTCGTCGAGATAAGTCATGGCGCCGAACCGCTCGGCCAGCTCGCAGATGGCGCGCAACGGGCCGATATCGGCGTCCATGGAATAGACCGACTCAAACGCGATCAGCTTCGGCGCATCGACCGGGGCGGCGGCCAGGAGCTGCTCCAAATGCGCCATGTCGTTGTGGCGGAACACGCGGCAGCTCGCCTTGGAGCCCTTGATGCCGGCGATCATCGAGGCGTGGTTCTTCTCGTCGGAGAACACCATCCAGCCGGGCAAGGAATTGAGGATCGTGGACAGCGCCGCCTGATTGGAGACAAAGCCCGAGGTGAACAGCAGTGCCCGTTGCTTGCCGTGCAGCGCGGCAAGCTCGGCTTCCAGCGCCTCGTGCGTCGGGCTGGTGCCGCTGATGTTGCGCGTGCCTCCGGCACCCACGCCCATCTCGCGCGCCGCCGCGCAGGCCGCCTCGATCACCGCCGGGTGCGAGCCCATGCCCAGATAGTCGTTGGACGAGAACACCAGCACCTCGGAGCCGTCCGCGCGCCGATAAATCGGGAACGAGCTTGCCTGCTTGGCGAGGCCGGTGAACTGCCGATACCGGCCCTGGGCGCGGATGTCGTCGAGGGACCGGCGGCAGAGGTCGTGAAACGGATGCATGAGGCAGCGGCCCTTCGCGGTCTGCGGCAGCGCGGGTTTTAGCCCCCGGCGGCCATCCCGGCTATGCCCTACGACACTCACACTCATTCAGGATCGCGCAGCCAGTCCCACTCCCGTGAGCGTGACCGCGAGTGCGATCAGTTGTCGCGGCCCGAGCGGATCGCCGAGCAGGGCGGCGGAGGCGAACACGCCCACCATCGGCGCCAGCAGCACGCTCGTCGCCGCGGTCGAGGCCGGCAGCAGCCGCAACGCGCGGAACCAGGCGAGATAGGCGACGGTCATCGGGATAGTGGCGACATAGGCGAGCCCGCTCCATCCGAGCGGCGTCACCGAAGACCACACCGGATGCTCGAACGCCGCCAGCACGACCAGCGGCACTGAGCCCAGCATGGCCTGCCAAGCCACCCCGGCCACCGGCGGCATCGCGAGCGGCTGGCGCTTGGCGACCACGGTGCCGAGCCCGAACAGCCACGCGGCGGTGAAGGCTGAGGCCACGCCGGGGATGGTGTGCCAGTTGGCCTGCATCTGGTCGGCGCCAACCAGCAGCGCCACGCCCGCCAGGGCCAGGACCATCGCGGTGACGCCCCGCGGTGTCGGTCGCTCCCCCAGCATCGGCCAGGCGAACAGCGCCGCCCAGATCGGCAGCGTGTAGGTGATGACCACCGCCTCGGACGCCTTGAGCCAAACGAGCGAGATCGTGGTGAACACGGTGAAGGCGCCGAAATTGAGGGTGGCGAACAGGACCAGGCGCCGCCATTGGCTAACCGGCGGGCGCAGCCGCTCGCCCCGGACGCGCGCGAGCGCGAAGGCGAACACCACGCCGGCGAGCCCGCAGACCGCGCGCATCGAGAAGGGCGGCAGTTCCGAGAGCAGGAACTTCGCCACCGGCCAGTTGAAGCCCCAGGAGCAGGCGGTGAGGAGCAGTAGCGCGAGCCCCTCGGCCCGGCCGCCCCGCAGTCGGGTGGCACGCGTCAGCCTCCCCTCGGCGGAGGATGGCATGGCGTCTCCGTTCCGATGTCCGGCTCCGGTATGGCACACTGGCGGCTGGACGACACCGAAGGGGGCAGGGATGCTGCTATTCGATCTCAAGGGCCGGGTCGCGGTCGTAACCGGCGGCAATGGCGGGATCGGGCTCGGGATGGCGCGCGGGCTGGCCGAGGCGGGGGCCGATGTCGTGCTGGCCGGGCGGAACGCGGAAAAGGCCGAGGCGGCGCTGGCGAGCCTGGCGGGAGCGGGCGTGCGGTGCCGGTTCGTGGCGGCGGACGTGACCAAGGCGGAGGCGTGCCGCGCGCTGGTGGCTGAGGCGCGGACGGCGTTCGGTCGGCTCGATATCCTGGTGAATAACGCGGGAACCTCGATCCGCAAGATGCCGCAGGACTATTCCGAGGCCGAGTGGCACCATGTGCTCGACACCAACCTGACCAGCGCGTTCTTGTGCGCGCAGGCGGCCTATTCGGCGATGAAGGAGGCGGGCGGCGGCAAGATCATCAATATCGGGTCGATGATGTCGATCTTCGGCGCGCCCTATGCGACGCCGTACGCCGCGAGCAAGGGCGGCATCGTGCAGATGACGCGCGCGCTCGCCACCGCCTGGGCGGCCGACGGCATCCAGGTCAATGCTGTGCTGCCGGGCTGGATCGACACCGACCTCACGCGCAAAGCCCGCCGCGAGGTGGACGGGCTGCACGAGCGGGTGCAGGCGCGCACGCCGGCCGGGCGTTGGGGCGTGCCGGCCGACCTGGCGGGTGCAGCGGTTTTCCTGGCGAGCGGCGCCTCGGATTTCGTGACCGGCACCGCGATCCCGGTCGATGGCGGGTTCTCGATCACGACGTAGCCGACCGAACCGTTGAGGCGTGCGGTATGGAGAAACTCGTTGCCGAAATCGCCGCGAAGAAAGCCGAGCTGGACCGGTTGCGCAACAGGCGCAGGCGGGACAGGGAACGGATAGTTTCGATTGGCTGCTGCATGAGGGTCTGAACGCGACTTTGGGGGAGTGCGTGCGCTTTTGCGAGCGGCGCTCCCGGGGGGTTACGGAGATGGTGGGCGATGCGTGAGCCGCTTGTGATCCTAACCGATGCGCCGGATGCGGCGGCGACGGCCGCGATTGATGACGGCCTCGCCGATTTCAACGCCGCCCAGGCCGGCTATCGCGACTGGCGCCCGCTCGCGGTGCTGGTTCAAGACCCCGAGGATGGACGAACGATCGGCGGTCTGCTCGGCCGCACGTCGCTCGGGCTGTTCTTCCTCGACCTGCTGTATCTGCCGGATGAGCTGCGCAGCCGGCGCTTGGGTAGCACGCTCATGCGCATAGCCGAGGAGGAAGCGGTACAACGCGGATGCGGCGCCGCGTTTGTCCTGACCATCAGCTTCCAGGCGCCCGGCTTTTACCGCCGACACGGCTACGAGGAGTTTGGGCGCATCGACTGCGAGCCGCCAGGCACGTCGCGCGTGTTCCTGCGCAAGCGGTTGGAGCGGGGACGGTTGGCCTAAAGGCTCTGGGCACTGGGCGTTAAGGTCGGGAACGCTCCTCATTCGCGCGATCACGGCACGTACGGAAACCTCCGTGCGAACAGGTCCACGTTCGGGCAGACCAGCATGGCGCCGGGGCGAAGATGCGTAACAAGAAATGCACCCGCGCTGGGGGCCACCATTGGCAGGTGCCACCGCTGCGTTTATGTTCCGCCGATCAAGGGAGAGCACCATGAACCGTCGTGACACGCTGAAGTTGCTCGGCATCACAGCCGCGACCGCCGCGCTGCCGCTCGCCGCCCGGGCCGCCGAGCCATCGATGGTTACGGTGGTCAAGATCACCGGCATCCCTTGGTTCAATCTGGTCGACAAAGGGCTGGAGCGGGGCGGCAAGCAGTTCGGCGTCGACGTTTCGATGACCGGCCCGGCGCATGTCGATCCGGCGCAGCAGGTCAAGCTAGTGGAGGACCTGATTGCAAAGCGCGTCGATGCGATCGGCCTGGTGCCGCTTGACGTGAAGGTGCTTGCCCCGGTGCTCGAACGCGCGCAGTCCGCCAATATTCCTGTCATCACCCAGGAAGGGCCGAACCAGGCTGGCCGCACCTGGGATGTCGAGCTGATCAATTCGGTCAAGTTCGGCCAGGAGCAGATGAAGGCGCTCGCTGGCTTCATGCACGAGGAGGGCGAGTACGTTGTTTACGTGGGTACGCTGACCACGCCGCTGCACAACAAATGGGCCGACGCTGCCATCGCCTACCAGAAGGAGCACTACCCGAAGATGAAGCTAGCGGCGAGCCGCTTCCCCGGTGCCGACGAGGTCGATGACAGCCGGCGCACCACGCTCGACGTGCTGAAGGCGTATCCGGACCTGCGTGGCATTCTCGGCTTCGGCTCCAACGGGCCGATCGGCGCCGGCATCGCGGTGCGCCAGCAGCACCTTGCCAACAAAATCATGATTGTGGGCACCGTGGTGCCCTCGCAGGCCAAGCCGATGATCATGGACGGCACGATCAAGGAAGGCTTCCTTTGGAGCCCGATCGACGCCGGGTTCGCCATGGTCGCGGTCGCCTCCCGCGTGCTGAAGAAACAGCCGATCGAGACAGGGCTGGAAGTTCCGGGTCTCGGCAAGGCGAATGTCGACGCAGCGAACCGTATTGTCGCATGGAACGATATCCTCACGATCAACAAGCAGACGATCAACGGGCTGATCCAGCAGGGTTTGTAGTCGCCGTTCGCTGCGCGTGTGGCCAACCTGCTCGAGCTACGGCGCATCTCGAAGCGCTTCGGCGGTGTCCAAGCACTCGCCAATGTTGATCTCACCATCGCCGAGGGCGAGATCCACTGCCTTGTGGGCGAGAACGGCTCCGGCAAGTCCACCCTGATCAAGATCGTCTCTGGTGTGCAGCCGCCCGACGGCGGGGGCGAGATCATCGTCGGCGGCCGCAGCCACAAGGCGCTCTCGACCATCGAGAGCACCGCGCTGGGCATCCAGGTCATTTACCAGGATCTATCCCTATTTCCCAACCTGACGGTGGCGGAAAACATCGCGATCTCCTGTCATCAGGGCGCGCCGCATCCGGCGCGCTGGGCCCGCCTCTGCGCGGTCGCGGCGGCCACCATGCAGCGGCTCGATGTGCGTCTTGACCCGGAGGCGAAGGTGGCGGGTCTGCCGATCGCGAGTCGCCAGCTGGTCGCCATCTGCCGTGCCATGGCAGCCGAGGCACGGCTGGTGATCATGGACGAGCCGACTGCCTCGCTCACCCGCCATGAAGTCGCTGCCCTGCTCGCGCTGGCGCTCGAACTGAAGCGGCGCGGCGTGGCGGTGATGTTCGTCAGCCACCGGCTCGACGAGGTCATGGAGATCGCCGAGCGGGTGAGCGTGCTGCGCGACGGCAGCAAGGTCGGCACGTTCGACGCCGCCGGAATGACCGGACAGCGGCTGGGGTTCCTGATGACCGGCAAGGAGTTCCACTACGAGCCGCGCCGTCCTGGCCTCGCCGGGGCGCCAACCGTGCTCGCGGTCTCGCATTTGTCGCGCGCGGGCGAGTACCAGGACGTCAGCTTCGAGGTCCGCGCGGGCGAGATCCTTGGCATCACCGGTCTGCTCGGTGCCGGGCGCACCGAGCTTGCACTGTCGCTGTTCGGCATGACGCGGCCCGATGCGGGCGAGATTCGCCTGTATGGCCACCCGGTCGCGCTCGCCGGCACCCGCGACGCGATTCGTCGCGGCATTGCCTACGTGCCAGAGGATCGCCTGGGCCTGGGCTTGGTGCTCGAGCAGCCGATCGCGAAGAACATCATCATCACCGTGCTCCGGCAGCTAGCGCGGTTCGGGCTGATCCCCGAACGCGCACGGCAGGCGACCGTCGCGACCTGGATCCGCGCACTCGCGATCCGGGTCGGCGATGCCGAGAACCCGGCGCGCACGCTGTCGGGCGGCAACCAGCAACGGGTGGTGCTGGCGAAGTGGCTCGCGCGCGATCCAAAGCTGCTGATCCTCGATAGCCCGACGGTCGGTGTGGACATCAAGGCCAAGGATGGCATTTATGAGATCGTCGCGGACCTCGCGGCGCGCGGCATCGCGGTCATCATGATCTCGGACGAGGTGTCCGAGGTCTACTATCACTGCCACCGCATCCTGGTGATGCGCGGGGGCCGGATCGCCGGCTGCTACGTGCCCCACGAGGCGGAAGAGGCCGAGATCGCGGAGGCGCTCAATGCATGAGAGCCTGCTCGCGCGCCACGAGTTGCGCCTGGCCCTCGTGCTGGCGGTGCTGGTTGCTGGGCTTGCGATCGGCACTCACCAGTTCTTCACGCTGCAGAACCTATTCGATCTGCTGACCTCCTACGCGTTCACCGGCATCCTGGCCGCTGGGCTGCTGGTGGTGCTGATCTCGGGCGGAATCGACATCTCGTTCACCGCCACCGCATCCGTCGCGCAATACGTTGCGCTTACCGTGGCGAACCAGGCCTCGATCGGCTGGGCCGGACTGTTCGCCATAGCCATCGCGATCGGCCTCGCCCTCGGGCTGATCAACGCCGTGCTGGTCAGTACGTTACGCCTGTCCAGCATCATCGCGACGATTGCTACCCTTAACCTTTACTACGGGTTGCTCGTGTTCGCGACCGGCGGCAATTACATCTACGCGCTGCCGGACTTCTTCGCGCAGGGCATCTCCTGGCATATCGGGGGCTCGTCCTATGCGATCAACTTGCAGATCCTGCTGCTGGTGTTGGTGTTCGCCGCCGTGTGGCTGTTGCTGGAGCGCACCAGCGTCGGCCGGCAGATCTACGCCCTGGGCGGCAACCGCGACGCGGCGCAGCGGGTCGGCTTCAATGTGGTGCGGTTGAACATGCTGGCGTACGGTCTGATGGGCGTCACCGCCGGCATCGCCTCGCTCGCCGATGCCCAACTCGAGCAATCCGTCATGCCCACTTCGCTGGTCGGCAAGGAGTTGCATGTGCTCGCCGCCGTCGTGCTCGGGGGGGCTAGCCTCGCGGGTGGAGTCGGCAGCGTGCTCGGCACCATCCTCGGAGTGGCGTTGCTGGCGGTGGTCGAGAACGGGCTGATCATCCTGGGCGTCCCGTCCTATTGGCTCGATTGCTTCGCCGGGCTGCTGATCCTGGTCGCGGTCAGCTCGACGGCGCTGGAATATCGCTCGCGGCGCACAGCGCGAGCGCCGGCATGATCGCGTCGTTGCTCACGCGCGGCGGCGACCGCACCAACCTGCGGCTGCTGCTCCTGCTGGCGGTGCTGATCGTTGTGTTCGGGACGCTTATCGGGCGCGGGTTGTTCGCGGTCGGCACACTACAGTCCATGGCGTTCCAGATGCCGGAGCTCGGCATCCTGTCGCTCGCCATGATGGTCACGCTGCTCTCCGGCGGCCTCGATCTCTCGATCATCGCGACCGCCGACCTCTGCGCGTTGGCCATGGGCGGAGTTCTGACCGGGCATTCGGCCGCGACCGGCGCGAGCTTCGTCCTGTGGCAGGCGTTGGCGATTGGCGCCGGTGCCGGCGTTGCGAGCTTGGTCGGCCTGGTCAACGGGTTCGTCGTCGCGTATGTGGGCGTCTCGCCGATCCTGGTCACACTCGGCACCATGACGATGGTGCGCGGCTGCGCCATCGGCTTCACGCATGGCAGCGTGATCTCGGGTTTCCCGCCTTGGATCGTGTTCCTTGGCAATGGCACGCTCGGCGGCATCCCGATGCCGCTCTTCGTGTTCTGCGCAACCGCGATCCCGATCGCGGTGATGCTCGGCCGCTCGCCGCTCGGCATCAGCATCGGCATGATTGGCTCGAACGAACGCGCCAGCCGGTTCTCCGGCATCGACACTCCCGGCGTGCTGCTGCGGGTCTATCTGCTCGCCAGCTTGCTGGCGGCCGTGGCGGGGCTGCTGATGATGGCGCGATTCAACTCCGCCAACGCCGACTACGGCCAAAGCTACCTGCTCGTCACTATCCTCGCGGCGGTCCTTGGTGGGATCGATCCGATGGGCGGCTTCGGCCGTGTGAGCGGCCTGGTGCTGGCGCTGATCGTGTTGCAGCTGATCGGCTCGGCGTTCAATTTGCTCAACCTCAGCCAGTTCCTCACGCTCGCCATCTGGGGCGGCATCCTGATCCTGGTCGCCGCCGGCCCGCTACTGCGCGAGGCGCTGGGCCGTGGCCGCTCGCGGCGGACGTTGTAGGGGCGCGCGACCAATCCTGGGCCGGCAGAGGCCATATTTTCAGGCGGTCGACGCCGGGTGAGCCGCGCGGCTGGTGTCGAGCGAAACCGTCTTTTACCACCGGCCCATTGAATCGGCCGTTCGACCCTACTGTCATCCTCGGCGAATGCGGAGGATCCATGACTTTCTTCGCGTCAGAGCGAGGAAGTCGTGGATGGTCGGCCTTCGCCGACCATGACGGACGAGAGGTCAGAGCCAGGGGCCGTTGGTATTATAGCTCCGCGCCGCCGCCTTGCCCGAGAGCGGCAGGGTGGTCACGCCAGGCTGGTCGAGGACATACTCGATCCGCACCAGCCCGGTGATCGGCTGCCCGCCATCGGTCGCCACCGGCAGATCGAGCACCATCCGCCCATCGCCCGGCAGGAGATCACCTTCCCAGGCGAGCCAGGCCACCACGTAGCCCCGGCCATCAAGAAGCCGTTGCCGGCGTCGGCGAGCGTCAGCGGATCGTTGCTCGCCGGCGCATCGTTGAAGAATTGCAGCGCCCGCTTGTGGCCCCGGTTGCCGTAATCGAAGAACAGGCGGCGGTTCGACTGTGCCATCTCGCATGGTTTCAGCAGCATGAAGTCGGCCGCGAAGGAGACGCGGCCGGCCGGATCGACCGGCGCGTGGTCGAGATCGACCACAAAGGCGTTCTCCGGCCCACGGGGATCAACCGAGAAGAGCGCGCGCCCAACTATGCGTTCATAAGGGCCGCCGGTCTCGAATGCCTGGCCATCGGCGAACGACCGCCGGTCGGTGATCCTCAGTTCGACCGTCTCGCTCATCGGCGGTGACTCCTGCTTGGTGCGCGAAACTGACGGCCAGCGGTCCGCCGAGGTCAAGCCTCGTTGCGCGGGCTTGACGGCGCGCCGCGCGTCGCAACCTGCCCCGCACCACCCCGGACCTCAACGGAGCGCCATGCCATGACGGCTCGACCCGGCCCATTCCTGTCGCTTCTGCTCGCCGGGCTGGTATTTGCCCCGGCGATGGGTTCGGCCCAGGAGAGCCCGGCCGCCGTCCGCACAGGGGCGGCGGCGTATGGCGGGTGGGAAACCGCCGCGCCCGGCGTGCGGCGCCTGATCACGCCAGCCGATATGCCGCCGCCGTACGCCACCGGCTCGGCCGGTAACGCCCCCGACGTGGTGGCACGACCCGCCGAAGCGAGGCTGCACGTGCCGCCCGGGCTTTGCCGTGGCGCAGTTCGCCGGCGGGCTTAGCGGCCCGCGCGTGATTCGCGTCGCGCCCAACGGCGACATCTTCGTAGCCGAGACCCGAGCCGGCCGGGTGCGGATCATGCGCGCCGCCGACGGAGCCGCGCGGCCCAGCGTCGAGCAGGTGTTCGCCGACGGGCTGGATCAGCCGTTCGGCATCGCCTTTTATCCGCCCGGACCGAACCCTCGCTTCGTCTATGTGGCCGAGGTCAATCGCGTGCTGCGCTTCCCCTGGCGGCCCGGCGACCTGCGGCCGAGCGGGTCGGCACAGACCATTGTGCCCCAACTCGCTCCCGAGACTGGCGGCCACTCGACGCGCGACCTGGCGTTCAGCCCCGACGGGCGGCGGATGTACGTCTCGGTCGGCTCGGGTTCGAACGTCGATGCCGATATGCCGGCGCATCCCACCCCGGAACAGATTCGCCAACATGATGGGCGATACGGGCTCGGCTCCGCCTGGGGCGACGAGACGTTGCGCGCCGACGTGCTGACTTTTGACCCCGAGGGGCACGATGGCCGGGTCTTCGCGACCGGCCTGCGCAATTGCGTGGGACTGGCGATTGAGCCCGGAAACGGCGCGCCGTGGTGCGCGACCAACGAGCGCGACGGGCTCGGCGACAATCTGCCGCCCGATTATGCGACGCATGTGCGGCCGGGCGCGTTCTACGGTTGGCCCTGGTATTACATCGGCGACCATCAAGACCCGCGCCACCGCGGCGAGCGTCCGGACCTCGCCGGCCACGCCACCGTCCCGGACGTGCTGATCCAACCGCACTCCGCCCCGCTCGGGATCACCTTCTATGAGGGACAAGGGCCGGCGTCCTTCCCGGCGGCGTATCGGGGCGACGCCTTCGTGGCCCTTCACGGCTCGTGGAACCGGCATTTGCGCACCGGCTACAAGGTAGTGCGCATCCATCTGCGGGGCGGCGTGCCGGAGGGCACTTACGAGGACTTCCTGACTGGCTTCGTGATCAACAACGACGCGGTCTGGGGTCGCCCGGTGGGCGTGGCCGTGGCCCACGACGGCGCCTTGCTGCTCACCGAGGATGGCAACGGCACGATTTGGCGCATCGCGCCGACCGGGCACTGAGCCGACTGGGCACTGGCACGCGCGCGCCGCCATTCGTGAGCCGGCCGGCTGCCGTCGAGCGGCGTTCGATGCAGAGAACAGAGAGTGGTTGGCATGGACACGACCTCTTCATCCGCGCGCCGCAAGGGCGCCGACGATCCCGGCCCGCACAATCCGGCGCTCGCCGCCCAGTTCCCCTCCTCGGTCAAGCCGCCTGAGAGCGACCACGGCCACGTCTTTAATTTCTGGTTCCCGTTCGACCAGGCGCATATGCGCGAGGAGGACGGCGGCTGGGCGCGCGAGGTAACGGTCAAGGATCTCGCGATCGCCAAGGAGATCGCCGGGGTCAACATGCGGCTGAAGGCGGGCGCGATCCGGGAACTGCATTGGCATCTTCCGGCCGAGTGGGCGTACATGCTGTACGGCCGCGCCAGGATCACCAGCGTCGATACGGAGGGGCGCAGCTTCGCGGCCGATGTGGGCGTGGGCGACCTGTGGTACTTCCCGTCCGGCATCCCGCATTCGATCCAGGGCCTGGAGCCGGACGGTTGCGAGTTCCTGCTCGCCTTCGATGACGGAGCCTTCTCGGAATACGACACGTTCCAAGTGGTTGACTGGATGGCGCACACGCCGCGCGGCGTGCTCGGCAAGAATTTCGGCACCTCCACGGAAACCTTCGCCCGTATGCCCGGCCATGAGCTGTACATCTTCCAGGGCCGCGTGCCGGCGCCGCTGCCCGAGCCGGCCGTGCAAGGCAATGTGCCGCATCCGTTCAGTTTTTCCCTCGCCTCCCGCCCTCCGGACCTGGAAACCAAGAGCGGAGCGGTGCGGATAGCGGACTCGCGCAACTTCACCGTCTCCAAGACCATCGCGGCCGCGCTGGTCGAGGTGCGCCCCGGTGGGTTGCGCGAATTGCATTGGCACCCCAATGCCGATGAGTGGCAGTACCTGGATCAAAGGGCAGGGGCGCATGACGGTGTTCGCCGCGCACGGCCAGGCCCGCACCATCGACTTCCATCCCGGCGATGTCGGGTACGTTCCGCGCGCGATGGGGCATTATATCGAGAACACCGGGCCGGACGACCTGCAGTTCCTGGAACTGTTCCGCTCCAACCAGTACTGCGATGTGTCCCTGACCAACTGGCTCGCGCACACCCCGTCCGAGCTGGTTGCGCAGCACCTCAAAGTTGACGAGGCTTTCTTGAAGGGTCTGCCGGCGCAAAAGGAGCCGGTGGTTCCGGGCTGAAGCAAGCGCGTGCCGCATGAAGGCGAGGAGGCGAAAATTGTCCAGTTCGCGTATCGAGCTGAGCAACACTGTCACGGTCGGGCGAAAGCCGCCGAGCAAGGACGAGATCGGGCAGTTGCGCGATCAGGGGTTCCGCTCGGTGCTGGATCTTCGCTCGGCATCGGAGCCGACGCCGGATTTGTCACCCCAGCAAGAAGCCGCCGAGGCGCGGCGCCACGGTCTGGAATATATCCACTATCCGGTGCCCCTGAATATCGCCGACAAGCAATTGCTCGACGGGTTCGGTGAGGCGATCGCCCAAGCGCCCAAGCCGGTATTGGTGCATTGCGCCTCGGGCAAGCGCGCGGGGATGTTCGCGCTCGCGCATACCTCGGTTGAGGCGGGGGTTCCCGGCGAGGAAATGCTGGAGATGGCGAAGCATCTGGGCGTGCTGTATGGCTCCCCCGAGCTGCGGCGGATGTTCGCCCGCTATGTCGATCAGCACGAAGTGCGTTCCGATCCGTTCGTGCGGCGGCGGGAGGCGCTGCACCAGGAAGGCCATCCAATTCCGCTGCTGCCGGAAGCCTTCCAGGAGCTGGCCGCCGACGAGCGCGAAGAGCACCGGCGCAAGATCGAGCAAAACCGGGATATCACGGCGCCAAGTCAAACCGCGCCCGAACCGTTTGCAGCTTCACCGGCCTTGCCCGAACCGGCGCCTGACCCGCGCCCTTTCGTTAGCCCGGGTGCGACGTCTCCGCATGTCACGCCCGGGCGCGGCCGGGCTGCTCCGCCGATCAGGGGCGAGGTCGCGGTCGCCAGTGCGCCCGCTGCCGACCCATCTGACATCGGGCCCACGCCCTCCGACACGCGGCTGGTAATCCGGGCTGCTTGCGTGTCGCTGATCGGCACCGCGTTGGTGCTGATCGACCGCCGCTTCCTGCCGGTGATCGTTCTGGCGGCCGGTTACATGGCGCAACGGGCCATTCGCGCGCGCTGGCGGACGATCAGGCCGCGAACCGCGGATTTCCCGGAGGCCGGTCCTACCGAGGCCGAGGTGGCGGCACTGGAGAAGCGGATCCAGCAACTCGGAGCGGCTGCGTAACCTCGGGCTCGGCGAAGCGTGTTGGGGGGGTGCCTCTAGGCCAGTGCCGTGGCAAACTGCTACACGGTAAGCGTGATCCGGCGAGGTTGCGGGACGTGGAAAAGCGAGATGGTTGGCGCACGCGGGAGCCCCGCCGGCGCCGGGACTTCGACGACGGCGGACCCCGCCGAGACGACATGGCGTGGTCGCCGCCCGCCCGCCCGGCGTATCGGGCGCCCGGGCCGGCCCCGGTCGCCTCCGGCCCCGAGGTGCCGGCAGTGGTCAAGTGGTTCAATCCGGACAAGGGGTTCGGCTTCGTCGAACTCGGCGATGGGACCGGCGATGCCTTCCTTCATGCGAGTACGGTGGAGCGGGTCGGTTCCAGTTCGCTTACCGCCGGCACGACCCTCCGGGTCCGGGTCGGTCAGGGCCAGAAAGGTCGGCAAGTGACGGAAATTACCCATGTCGACGAGATCGGCCACGCGCCGGCCGGAGCGCGTTCGTCGCGCGACCCTGGGCCAGCTGTGGCCGTCGGACAGGAAATTCGCGGCACTGTGAAGTGGTTCAATTCGCAAAAGGGATTCGGCTTCATCACCCCGGATGGCGGCGGCAAGGATGTGTTCGTGCATATCTCGGCGCTGAGCCGCAGCGGCATCACAGACCTGCAAGAAGGGCAGGCCGTCCGCGTCCAGGTCGTGCAGGGCAAGAAAGGCCCCGAGGCAGGCTCTGTCGAGCTATCCGGATGACCGCTCGCCGGAACTAGCCGTGCAATTCGCCGCGCGCGGCGAGTGCCTTGATGCGGTCGCCGGCGCGCAACGCCAAAGCCTGGATGGTAAGCGAGGGATTGACCCCGCCGATTGTCGGAAACAGCGAACCGTCGCAGACCCAGAGGTTCGGGATGTCCCAGGATCGCCCGTCGGCATTCACCACGCTCGTTCTGGGGTCGTCGCCCATTCGGCAGCCGCCGTTCAAGTGCGCCGTGCTCGGCGTGTCGAAGAGATCCGCCGCGCCGACCGCCCGCATCGCCTCGCGCATGTGGCGGATGGCGTGCCGGCGCAGGCGGTTGTCGTTTTCACAGTAGGAGAACGTCACCTTCGCGACGGGGAGGCCGGTACTGGTCCTTTTCCTCGGCGAGGCTCACCCGGTTCTCCTCGCGCGGCATGACCTCGCCGACGATCTTCAGGCCAGCCTGGTGGATGTAGTTCGACATCGCATCCTTCAGTTGATATCCCCAGAGACCGCGCTCGGACGCCACCGCCTCCGCCCATTCGATCGGCAGCGGCCCCTGGCTCATGTAAGCGTAGCCGCCGAAGAAATCCTTGCCCTCGTCGGTGTAGTTCCAATGCTCGGTGAGTGCCATCGAGGGCGGGCCCTTGTACCAGCGGATCTCCTCGTCCATCACGCCCCAGACCGCGTCGTTGGACTGGGTCATGAAATATTTGCCGACCAGCCCGTTGCGGTTGGCCAGCCCGTCGGGAAACTGCGGGCAGGCGGAGTTCAGCAAGAGGCGCGGAGTTCTCGATCGCGTAGCCGGCGACGACGACGTTTTTCGCCCTCTGAAAGCGCCACCGACCGTCGCGATGATATTGCACGCCCGTCGCGCGGCCCTGCTGGTTGACCTCGACCCGCCCGACCATGGCGAGGTCACGTATTTCCGCCCCCGCTGCCAGCGCCCGCGGAAGCCACACCACGAGCGCACTCTGCTTGGCGTTGGTCGAGCAGCCGATGCCGCAGAAGCCCCGATAGACGCAGGGCGGCGACAAGCCGCGCGGGGCGGACACGGTGGCAAGCGGCGTCGGTACCCACTTCATGCCCAGCTTCTCGCAGCCGCGCGCCAACACGAGGCCGGCGGCGTTCACCTCGTGCGGGCGGTACGGATAGCGCCCGCGCTTCGGTCCCCACGGATAGGCGATCGGCCCTGCGATCTTCAGCGCCTCCTCGACCTCGCCGTAGTAACGCCACATCTCGCGCCAATCGACCGGCCAATCGACGCCGTAGCCGAGGGCCGTGCGGGACTTGAACCACTCGGGACGGAAGCGCAACGAGACCATCATGAAGTGAACGCTGCTTCCGCCCACCGCCTTGCCGCTGTTGCGCCGGCCCAGCTTGAGCGGACCCTCGGTGACGACGCGTTTGTCCAGCCAATAGAGCTTCATCTGCTCGATCTCATCGGAGGCGAACTCATCGAGCGGACGGAACCAGGGGCCGGCGTCGAACGCCACCACGGAGAAGCCGCCTTCGGCGAGCTTCGCGGCGAGTGTCGCGCCGCCGAAACCGGTGCCGACGATGGCGAAATCGACCTCCTCGTCCTCCCGATATTCCTTCATCGGAACCCAGGCGCCTGGGCGCATGACGTCGGGGGCGCGGCCGTTCTTGCCGCGTGGGCCTTCGGGGACGATCTCAGGCATGGCGCTTGTTCCCCGATTTACGCTCGACCGCATCCCACGGATCGTAGCGATCGAAACCCATCCGGACGTACCCTCGCGGCGAGGCAGGGCCGCCGAAGCCGATCTCGTCCCAGCCTCGCGGGTTTCCGTAGTACATCATCGGAATGTCATGCAGGACGCGCGTCTTGAAGAACGATTTGGCCGGCACGTCGGACCATTCGGGCGCCCGGACCTCGCCGCGCTGGATCGCCTGTAGCACATCGTCCTGCCGGCCGCCGGACAGAGAGGCGAACCCCTCCTTGAAGCGCAGCCGGGCCTCGGCATCGGTCGCGGCGAGGCCGCGCCGCCACATCTCCTGCATCGGCGGCAGATCGGCCTCGCGATAGCCGTCGCCCTGATCCTCCGCCATCTTCTGGTCGATGAAGTTGGCGATCGGCACCTTCGGCGTCGCCGTCTGCGGGATAATGCGATCGCAGAGCGCGAGCAGGAGCGGCCACTCCTCCGGAGAGAAGAACCGTCGCGGCGGGGGGTCGTCAACCCGCTTATCTACCGCCTTGCGCGTCGCGTCGTTCCATGAAGGCGTGTGGCGCTTGGCGAGCGTGCTGTAGCCGGGGAAGCGGCCTACAGTGTCAGGCATTCCGACGCTCCTGCAGCAAATCTAGGGCGGCCAGTCCGGCGAGCGCCAACGCGGTGAAGCTGGGCGGGGCTGGAATGGGCGGTCCGTTTAGAACGTTTTGGCTCCAATTGCGCCAGCCGTCCATGTTCCGGCTCACCCCGTAAATATGGAACCCCGCGCCGGCGAAGCCGACCGTCGCGGTGAGCCGCAACCAGGCCCGCGTGAAGCGGGACCAGCGCGGGCTCCCTTCGGCCCCCGCCTTGGCGACCAATCCGGCGGCAATCGGCGGGATGGTGACGGGCAGGAACATGAATGGGTCATGGAAGGCACCGCGAAAATGCAGCAGTGCTGCCTCGGCCACGGTGCCGGCGATGCCCCCCGCGGTCACCGCCGCCAGAGTGGGCCCGGCCGGCAGGCCGAACAACTTGAGGCGGCCGTCGCGCGAATCACGCACGTGCTCGGCGGCGGTGCCCATTAGGCCTGCAAGGATCAGCGAGTACGGCGCGCCTAGCGGAGCGCCGTAGAACAGGTTGCTCCAGGAAAGACCGCCCTCCCGCTTGGTCACGTTATAGAGGTGGAAGCCGCCGCCGATCAGGCCGACGCTCGCCGCGGTCACGGCCATTGCATGACGCAGCTTGTGGGCGGCAGCCGTGCGGTCCTGTGTCCCATGCAAGCTGGTCGCGAGGGTGAGCGCCGAGGCGGCGATGGGCAGGAACATCGCCTTGTTGAAGAACATCCCCCGATAATGCTCGACCCCGCTGTCGGCGAGCACCGACAGCGCGAGCAGAGCCGAGCTGTGGTTCAGCCGCTGCGCCGCGTGAATGGCGAGTTCGTCCGTTTGGCGTGGGGACCGCAGGCGCAAACTCAGCGGCCGCCTTGCGGTAGCAGCCGGAGACTGCCGCGCCGCCAACACTCCCAGCACCCCCGCCGAGACAGCGGCCAGCGTCGCCAACCCGGCGCCTTCCATTTTCGTGCCCGACATTTCCTGTGTTCCCTGTCAGTCGTCCGCGTAACGCTCCGCGTCCTGACGCTTCAACGCGATGCCGAGGCCCGAGCGCGACAGGTCGGGTTCGATCGCACCCTCGCGCGGGACCGGAGCGCCATCGAACAGCATGTGCTCGATCCGCACATGGTCGTGGAACCATTCCAGATGCCGCAGTCGTGCCACCGCGCAAGCGGCGTGCAGATGAACCGAGGGAGCGCAGTGCCCTGACAGGTCGATCTGGTGCGTCGCCGTCATGCTGCCGATGGCGAGGAACCCGCTCACGCCACCGCAACGCGTCGCATCCGCCTGCTGCACGTCTACCGCATTGGCCGCCAGCATCGCGCGCGCGTCCTCCACGACATAGACATACTCCCCGGCGGCCACCTCCATCGGTACGGGGATGCGTTCGCGTAGGAGCCGTAGGCCTGCGAGGTCTTCGCTGGAGACCGGTTCCTCGAACCAGCGCACGTCATGGATCAGCACGTGATCGGCGAAAGCCAGCGCGCGCTTGACCGCGAACGCGCCATTGCCGTCCACGAACAGCCCGGCATCGCCGATCGCTGTGCGCGCTGCTTTCACCCGCTCCCGGTCGCGCCGCGGGTCGCGGCCGACCTTCATCTTCACCCACCGGCAGCCGTCCTCGGCCACCCAGCCGCCAAGCTGCTCGGCAAGCCGCTTATCGGTGTAGTTGGTGAAGCCGCCGCTGCCGTAGATCGGCACCTTCGGACGCACCGCACCCAGCAAGCGGACCAAGGGGAGGTCAAGCAGCTTCGCCTTCAGATCCCAAAGCGCGACATCAACGGCCGATATGGCGGTGGCTGTCAGCCCGCGCCGGCCAATGTTCCGCACCTCATGCTGCATCTCGGCCACGCAGCCCGGGATGTCGAAGGCGTCCTTGCCCTTGATCGCCTCGGCCAACTTGCCGCGGATCAGCTCGGCGTTGCCCTTGCCCGCGTAGGTATAGCCAATCCCCTCGTAACCACCGGCCTCGACGGTGGCGACGATCAGCGTGGTCTTGTCCCAGTCGAGCGTGCCGTCCTGCTCGGGCTGATCGGTAGGAACCGTGTAGGCCCTGGCCTGCACGGTTCCGATAGGGGCAGCGGGTCGCGTCATCTCAGGAGTGGCTGGGGAGGAGGCTGGACACGACCTCCTTGGCGGTATCCACCAGCACGCTGCCGAGTTCCGGGTCTTGCGGCAAGGAGGTCGCGAACGCCTTCGCTTGTTTGAGCGTGATGTGCGGCGGCAGCGGCGGCACGTTCGGATCGCAATAGACCTCCAAGACCACCGGGCGATCCGCCAACAACGCCTCGTCCCAGGCGGAGGCGAGCTTTTCCGGGTCATCGACAAAGATGCCCTTGAGCCCGATCAGGTCGGCGTAACGGGAATACGACACGTCCGGAATGCTCTGGCTTGCCTCGAACTTTGGATTACCGGCCTGCGCGCGCATCTCCCATGTGACCTGATTGAGATCCCGATTGTTCATCACCATGAAGATGAGATGTGGATTGCTCCACTGCTTCCAATATTTCGCCACCGTGATCAGCTCGTTCATGCCGTTCATTTGCATCGCGCCGTCGCCCACCAGCGCCAGCACGGGCCGGTCGGGATAGGCGAACTTCGCCGAGATTGCGTAGGGCACGCCGGCGCCCATCGTCGCCAGCCCGCCGGAGAGCGAACACATCATGCCGCGGCGCATCTTGAGGTCGCGGGCATACCAGTTGGCGCCAGAACCCGAGTCGCTGGTGACGATCGCCCGTTCCGGCAGCTTCGGCGACAGCTCATAAAATATCCGCTGCGGATTAATAGGGTCGGCCGAGGTCATGGCGCGTGATTTCAGTACGTCCCACCACTCCTTGACGTTCTTCTCGATCGTCTGGCGCCAGGAGCGATCGCTTTTGCGCTCGATCATGGGCAGGAGCGCCCGCAGCGTCTCCTTGCTCTCGCCTAGTAGGTTGACCTCCATCGGGAACCGGATGCTGAGCATCCCGGCCTCGATGTCGATCTGTACCCCACGCGCGTTGCCTGCCTTGGGCAAAAACTCGGCATACGGGAAACCGGACCCGACCATGAAAAACGTATCGCAGTCCTGCATCATGTCCCAGCTCGGCTTGGTGCCGAGCAGGCCGATCGAGCCGGTGACGAACGGCAGCTCGTCCGGGACCGCCGCCTTGCCGAGCAGCGCCTTGGCGACGCCGGCGCCGAGCTTCTCCGCGATCTCGATCACCTCGTCAGTCGCGTGCAGGGTGCCGGCACCGACCAGCATGGCGACCTTGTTCCCGCTGTTCAGCACGTCGGCCGCGCGGCGCAATTCGGTCGCGGTTGGCATGGGACGCAATTCAGGCGCGCCAATCCCGGACTGGATCGTGCCATAGGTATGCGGCGGCATCTCGACCGCCTTCATGTCCTGGATGTCTTTTGGGAGAATGATGCAGGTCACCTTGCGATCGGACTTGGCGATGCGCATGGCGCGATCAATCAAGTGTCGAATCTGTACCGGCGAACTCGCCTGCTGCACAAAGGCGCCCGCCACGTCCTTAAACAAACTCGGCAGGTCGGTCTCCTGCTGGAAGTGGCCGCCGAGGGCGGCCGTGTCCGTCTGGCCCACGATCGCGAGCACCGGCTGATGGTCCAGCCGCGCGTCATACAAACCATTGAGCAAGTGGATAGCACCTGGGCCGGACGTGGCCATGCACACGCCGACCTCGCCGGTGAACTTGGCGTGCGCGGAGGCCATGAGGGCGGCCATTTCCTCGTGCCGGACCTGCACGTACTCGAACTTGTCGATGTTGCGCGCGAGCCCACCGACCAGCCCGTTGATGCCGTCTCCCGGAAACCCAAAAATTCTGCGCACCCCCCATTCGCTGAGCCGCTGCCAGAAAAAATCGCTCACCGTATTAGCCATGCGCGGAACCTTTCGATGCGGACCGTGGTTGCGGGCGGCGCGCCAGGCCACAGGATAGCCGGCGATGCCAGTCCTTGATGCTGGGCTAACGCCGCGTTCCCGGTCCCGTTCGGCCGCGAGCGCGATCGTGAGCGACTCACTCCAGATGGAGTTTTGATTACGCGCACGAGGAATTGTGGCCGCGGGCTCGAACGACGCGAGCACGGGAAGGTTATCGGCCGGCCAGACAAAAATGGAGGATCAAACTCGTGAAAAACAACTTCAACGATCTTTTCCTGAGTTTTCTGCAGGATATGTACTACGCGGAGCGCCAAATCCTGAAGGCGTTGCCGAAGATGGCGAAGGCGACCGAGAGCGAGGAGCTGAAACAGGCCCTGATGCACCACCGTGAGGAGACCCAGCACCAGGTGGAGCGGTTGCAGCAGGTCTTCGAGCAGATCGGCAAGCGTGCGCGCGGCCAGACCTGCGAGGCCCTGAACGGAATTGTCGAGGAAGGCGAGGAAGTTATCGAGGAATTCGAGCAGGGTGCGGTGCGGGATGCGGGCATCCTGGCCAATGCGCAGGCGGTCGAACATTACGAGATGGCGCGATACGGCACGTTGGTCGCCTGGGCCAAGGCGTGTGGCATGCAGGATTCGGTGAGGCTCCTGGAGGAAACCTTGGCTGAGGAGAAGAAGGCGGACTCGCTTCTCAACGAGCTGGCCAATAAATCGCTCAACAAGCAGGCGGCGCAGAAGGCGGCGTAGTGAACTATCACGGCCTCGCCGCAGCGGATCGGCGGGGCCGCCAAGCGCACGATGCGGAGCACGGATGGGGAGCTGTCGGATGCCCGACCAGCAAAACGATGAGCAGAAGGCCACGGTGCGGCGCGTGATGCACGAGTTCAAGCACGGTGAGCTTGAGAGCAGTCAAGGCGGCAAGGTGAAAAATCCGAAGCAGGCGATCGCGATCGCGCTCTCGGAAGCCGGCGCCTCCAACCAACAAACACCGGAGCAGAACCGCCGTCAGCTCGGCCGGTCGAAGCGGAAGGAGCGCACCGGACAGACCGCCCAGGTGGAGAAAGAGGGGCGCACCCGCGCTCGCTGGACACTTACTGAGGCCAGAGGCGACGCCAAAACGGAAAAGACCCGCAAGGAACTGTACATCGAAGCTAGGCGGCGGAACATCACAGGCCGTTCGCGGATGAGTAAAATGGAGCTGGCGCGGGCGCTGCAGCAGTAAGCTGCCGGCGCTGTGTGCAACCATCGATTGCGACGGAGGGTGATGGCCTGGGCGCAAGCCATCACCCTGACGCGATTACTTGGGCGCTCTTAGCCGAACCGTCGGCGGCTCTGAATCACGCCGAGACAGAGCGCGCCAAGGAAGGCCGAGGCTGCGGCGATTACCGTTCCCCGGTGCTCGTCGGCCCAGAGCGTCCAGGCGGTATCGGTTGCCTTATTGTCGAAGCTGCCGTGCGCACCCTGCCGGCCCGGCACCGTCTGGAACAGGTTGGCCGGAGCATCCGCCGGCTCCGGGTCACTGCGCATTTGGCTGCTGTATCCGTAATTGGCCAGGTACTTGTCGATCAGCCCCGGAGCGATCCGGTTGGCAAGGATCGCCTGCCAGGTCGGCAGCCCGAGCCAAATCTCGCGGCGCGGGTTGAAAGCCGCGAACACGATCGCCTCCGCTGGCACCTCGGGTTGGAAGATTGGCGGCACTGGCCGCGCCTTGTGCTCCATCTTGTTCAGCGCCCAGTCGAACTGCGGCGTGTTCACCGCCGGCAACTGCACCATGCAGAGGTTGATCGGCATGTTGTCGTGCAGCAGCTCGCACCGTAGGCTGTCGGTGAAGCCCCGGATCGCCGACTTGGCGCCGCAATAGGCGGCCTGCAACGGGATCGACCGGTAGGCCAATGCCGAACCCACCTGGATGATCGAGCCCTGGCGGCGCTGGCGCATCCGCCGCAGGGCGGCCATGGTGCCATATACCGTCCCGAGATAGGTCACCTCGGTCGAGCGGCGGAACTCCTCGGGCTTGATGTCATGGACCGGGGCGAAAATCGTCACCATCGCCACGTTCACCCATATGTCGATCGGTCCCAGAGTCTGCTCAATTTGCTCGGCCGCGGCCTCGACGGCGTCAGGGTCGGCCACGTCGGTCGGCACCGCGCACGCTCGGCCGCCGCGCGCCTCGACTTCGCCCGCCGCCGCTTGCAGCCGCTCGGCATCGCGCGCCAGCAGCCCGACATTGCAGCCGCGCTCCGCGAAGGCCCGCGCGGTTGCCCGACCAACGCCCGCGCTGGCGCCGCTGATCACGACTGTCTTGCTCATCTCATTGCTCCTGCCGATTGATCGCCCATTGGATGAGCGTTGAACTGCCCCGCCGCACCCGCGTTCCAGGCCAGGGAACAGGAGAGCCGATTATGACGTCAGACGATCGTGACGATCGGGCCAACAAGGGCAAGACCGAGTCGAACAAGGTGGACAGGGCCTCGGCCGACAGCTTCCCCGCGAGCGACCCGCCGTCCCACTCCGGCATCACCGGCGCCGAGCAGCCGAATGATCGCGCGAGCCGGCCGCCTTCGGACGAACGCGGCGAGGATGCGCGCCCGACTGGCCTGCCCACCGACGATCGCCACGCGCAGGAGACCGCCAAGCAGTGGGAAGACCAGGAACGGCCCGACAAGCCTGCGAAGGGCCGCGGTCAGGGTCAGCGGACGTAAACCCGGACCTGGGGCTGGCTCACGTCCGGGTTGGCGCGCGCGCCCAGATGAACGCGCGCCGCGTCCACGCCGTCGCCGACGATGCTCCGCGCGACCGCCGTCGCCGCTTGGCTGGCCTGTTCGGCCGCTTTCACCTGCTCGGCCGGGCTGCCCTTGTCCGGGACCACCCCCAAGACATCGAACTGCACGGCCGGATCGCGCTCTTCGGCCTGGCGGACCGCGTAGCGCAGTAGCGCCTGATAGTCGGTCAGACGTGTGCCCTGGTCGATGGTGAGCAGCGGCGCGCGCGATTCCAGCCGCGGCGTGGCCGGAGTCAGCGTCGGCAGCGCGCTGGGCGCGGGAGCGAACGCGGTCTGGTCGATCAGCTTGCAGCCGGTCACCCCGAGGGCCACCAACAAGCCGGCCATCTGCGCGAGCCGCGCGGCCTTGATTGAAGGAGGCAAGCTCGGCTGGCTGCTCATTGGCGGAAGCTTGCAGGAAGCCACCGGCCGGGCAAGATGCCGCCATTCGCCCGCACGCCTGCGCCCGACGGGAGGAACGCCATGCAGCAGGACAGGCCCATTCTCGTTGCCGGCGGTGGGATCGGCGGCTTCGCCACGGCCGTTGGTTTGGCCCAGAAAGGGTTCGACGTGGTCGTGCTGGAGCGTGCGCCCGCGCTGGGCGAGATCGGCGCCGGAATCCAGCTCGGCCCCAACGCCTTCCATGCCTTCGACTACCTGCGCGTCGGCGACGCTGCCCGAAGCATGGCCGTGTATGTGGACAAGCTTCGGCTGATGGACGCCATGACCGCCGAAGACATTTGCGCCATCGACCTTGGTGAGAAGTTCCGCGAGCGCTTCCGCAATCCCTACGCCGTGGTGCATCGAGGTGACCTGTACGGGGTCTTCCTGCGGGCCTGCGAGGCCAACCCGCGCATCACATTGCGCACGGGTTGCGCGGTCACCGGCTACGAGCAGGACGGTTCGAGCGTCACGGTGAAGCTGTTCTCCGGCGAGAAGGTAACGGGCTCCGTGCTGATCGGCGCGGACGGCCTCTGGTCGCGCGTGCGCCAGCAGGTCGTGGGTGACGGCCCGCCCCGCGTCACCGGCCACACCACCTATCGCTCCGTTATTCCCACCGAGCGGATGCCCGAGGATTTGCGTTGGAACGCGGCCACGCTTTGGGCCGGACCGAAATGCCACATCGTCCACTACCCGCTCTCGGGCTGGAAGGTGTTCAACCTGGTCGTCACCTACCACAACGACGCGCCCGAGCCGGTCGCGGGCCAGCCGGTGCCGGAGGAGGAGGTTCTGGCCGGCTTCCGGCACGTGCATCCCCGCGCCCAAGACATCATCCGGCACGGCACCGACTGGAAGCTCTGGGTATTATGCGACCGTGAACCGGTGGAGCGCTGGGTGGAAGGGCGCGTGGCGCTGCTCGGCGATGCCGCGCACCCGACCTTGCAGTACATGGCGCAAGGCGCCTGCATGGCTATGGAGGATGGCGTGTGCCTCGCGCACGAGATGGCCGCCCGTCCCGCCGACCCCGAGGCGGCGCTTGAGGCCTACCGCCGCAGGCGCGTGCTGCGGACGGCCCGCATTCAGCTCATGTCGCGTGCCGTCGGCGAGCACATCTACCACCCCGCGGGCCCCCACGCGCGCCTGCGCAACGCGATCATGTCCGCGAAATCCGACGCGGAGTGGTACGACACCCTGGCCTGGCTCTACGGCGCCACCGGCCTGGGTGAAGGCACGGCCGCCGTCCACGCGAACGCCGCCGGCCAAGCCGCCGCGCCAGTCTGAGCCGCGGAGCGGCGCGACTATCAATCAAACGGAGGCAACTGGGCGCTCTGAGCGGAGATCGATCCCAGCCTGTCAATACTAATGCCGTTAATGATTGTTGCGCGAACCGTCATTACAACGGCAACGCCGGCCGGGACTGGCCCGACCGGCGTTCGATGGCAGTCACCATGCTGTACCATGCGTGGCTTCCGCTGCCCATTATCGTGATCCTGGTCATCCAGATCAAGATCCGAAACGGTAAGTAACGGAAGCGGCCCGGCCGGAGCGATCCGGCTGGGTTCCTCCATCGAGGCGCCCGCGTGCGAGGCCGGGGGTTGCCGGCCCGGGCAGGCTCCGCTTATAGCCCGGCGCGGTCTTTGACAGGACGTGCCATGGCCTCGCTCGCCGAACTCGCCGCGAATAACCCGGTGCTTGCCCATCAGGCCGAGGTTCTTGCGCGGCCGATCACGCCCGTGCGCCGGATGGCCGATGCGATCAGGGCGCTCGCGATCGACGCTGTGGAAGCGGCGGGGTCGGGCCATCCGGGCTTGCCGATGGGCATGGCCGACGTGGCTACCGCGCTCTGGACCCGGTTCCTGAAATTCGACGCCGCCGACCCGCGCTGGCCCGATCGGGACCGGTTCGTGCTCTCGGCCGGTCATGGCTCGATGCTGCTGTACGCCTTGCTTTATCTGGTGGGCGAGGAGGGCATGAGCATCGAGAACATCAAGGCGTTCCGCCAGCTCCACTCACCGGCCGCCGGCCATCCCGAATACGGCGACCATCCGGGGATCGAAACCACGACCGGCCCGCTCGGCCAGGGTGTCGCAACCTCGGTCGGCATAGCGCTGGCCGAGCGACTGCTGGCGGCCCGGTTCGGCAAATCCCTGGTCGATCACCGTACCTGGGTGATCTGCTCCGACGGCGACCTGATGGAAGGCGTCAGCCACGAGGCGATTGGGATCGCGGGGCATCTGCGGCTGGAAAAGCTGACCTTCCTCTACGACGACAACCACGTCTCGATCGACGGCGACACCGCGCTCGCGCGCTCCGAAGATGCCCTGAAACGCTTCGCCGCCGCTGGCTGGGCGACCAAGGCGGTGGACGGGCACGATCCGGCGCAGATCGCCGCCGCGCTCTCGTTCGCGGTGCGCTCCAAGAAGCCGACCATGATCGCCTGCCGCACCATCATCGGCTTCGGGGCGCCGACCAAGGCGGGCACCGCGGCCGTACACGGCTCGGCGCTCGGCGCCAAGGAGGCCGCCGGGGCGAAGGAGCAGCTCGGCTGGCACGAGCCGTCGTTCACGGTGCCGGAGGAGATCAAGGAACGCTGGCAGGCGGCCGGCCGACGCAACGCCTCCGCGCGTCGGGCCTGGCTCAAGCGCCTGGCACGCCACAACATGCGCCACGAGTTCGAACGCGCGATCGCGGGCAAGCTGCCGGAGACCTGGCATGAGGCGGTCGCGGCGCTGAAGCACGAGATCGCCGAACAACGGCCCAAGCTCGCCACGCGGGCCGCCAGTCAGAAGGCGCTGGAGGTGCTGGTCCCGGCCACGCCCGAACTGGTCGGCGGCTCGGCCGACCTCACCGGGTCCAACCTAACGTTCGTCAAGTCGATGGGCACGGTCGAGCCGGGCAGTTACGGCGGCCGCTACATCCATTTCGGCGTCCGCGAGCACGGCATGGGCGCCGCCGCCAACGGCATGGCCGTGCATGGCGGGATCATCCCGTACACCGGCACGTTCTTCGTGTTCAGCGACTACATGCGCCCGGCGATCCGTATCGGCGCGATCATGCGCCTGCGGGTGATCCACGTGCTCACCCACGATTCGATCGGGCTGGGCGAGGACGGGCCGACCCATCAGCCGATCGAGCACCTCGCCAGCCTACGAGCGATGCCGAATATTCACCTCTACCGGCCGGCGGACGCGATGGAGACCGCCGAATGCTGGGAGCTGGCGATCCGTCGCACCGACGGGCCGAGCCTGCTGGTGCTGAGCCGCCAGGCGGTCCCCGCGCTGCGCTCGGATTACGGCGAGAACCGCTGCGCGCGGGGCGGTTACGTCATCGCCGAGGCCGAAGGGCCGCGCCAGGCGACGGTAATTGGCACCGGCACCGAGGTCTCGATCGCCATGGACGCGCGCGAGCAGCTCGCCAAGCAGGGCATCGCCGCCGCCGTGGTGTCGCTGCCGTGCTGGGAGCTGTTCGCCGCCCAGGACGAGGCCTATCGTGCCGAAGTCCTGGGCGGGGCGCCCCGGATCGGGATCGAGGCCGCCTCGCCGTTCGGCTGGGAACGGTGGCTGGGCCCCGATGGGGTGTTCATCGGCATGACCACGTTCGGTGCCTCGGCCCCGTGGCAGGATGTGTACAAAGAGTTCGGCATCACGGCCGAGGCCGTGGTCGCCGCGGTGCGGAAGCGGCTCGGCTGAGCCGATTGGAACGAGCCGATTGGAACGAAAAGGAACGCCGCCCATGCCGGTGAAGGTCGCCATCAACGGGTTCGGTCGCATCGGGCGCCTGGTGCTACGCGCCATGATCGAGAGCGGGCGCGACGACCTCGTGCCGGTCGCCATCAACGACCTCGGCAGCCCGGAGGCCAACGCGCATCTGTTCAAATACGACAGCGTGCATGGGCGCTTCCCGGGCGATGTTGAAGTCTCGGGCGAGAGCCTGACGATCCGCTGCGGCGGCCGGATCTGGGGGCCGATCCGGGTGGCGGCCGAGCGCGACCCGAGCAAGGTTCCCTACCAGGGCGTCGATGTCGCGATGGAATGCACCGGGCTGTTCACCAGCAAGGAGGCGGCCTCGCAGCTCATCGAGGCCGGTGCCCGCAAGGTGCTGGTCTCCGCGCCGGCCGACGGGGTGGACGCCACGATCGTCTATGGAGTGAACCAAAAGACGATCACACGCGAGATGACGGTGATCTCCAACGCTTCTTGCACGACCAATTGCTTGGCGCCTATGGCTAAAGTTCTGCACGAGAATTTCCGGATACTGCGGGGGTACATGGTCACCATCCACGCCTATACCGGCGACCAGCGCACCGTCGATACGCTGCACAAGGATCTGCATCGCGCGCGCGCCGCGGCGGTCTCGGCCATTCCGACCACGACCGGCGCCGCCCGGGCCGTTGGTCTCGTGCTGCCCGAGCTGAAAGGCAAGCTGGACGGCACCGCGATCCGTATCCCGATCCCGAATGTCTCGCTCGTCTCGCTCGATGCGAACTTGGAGCGGCAGGCGACCGTGGAGGAGATCAATGCCGCGATGAAGCGGGCCGCCGAGGGCGAGATGCGGGGCATCATCGACTACAACACCGCTAAGCTGGTCAGCGTCGATTTCAACCACTGCCCGGCTTCGTGCAGCTTCGATGCCACCCAGACCGCCGTGGTGGACGGCGCGCTGGCGCGGGTGATGGGCTGGTACGACAACGAATGGGGCTTCTCCAACCGCATGTCGGATACCGCCGCGTTGTTCGGCAGCTTGTGAGCGTGGCAGCCCTCCGCACGCTCGACGGCGTGGAGGTCGCGGGCCGGCGGGTGCTGCTGCGCGCCGACCTCAACGTGCCGGTGCGCGAGGGCGAGATCACCGACCGCACCCGCCTCGAGCGGGTGGCGCCGACGATCCGGGAGCTGGCCGGCAAGGGCGCCAAGGTGATCGTGTGCAGCCATTTCGACCGGCCGAAGGGCAAGCGGGTGCCGGAGATGTCCCTCGCCCCGGTGGCGCTGGCGCTTGGCGAGGTGCTCGGCCGGCGCGTGCGGTTCGCCGAGGACTGCATCGGCATCCCGGCCCAGCAGGCGGTGGAGCGCATGGCCAACGGCGACGTGCTGGTGCTGGAGAACACGCGCTTCTATGCGGGCGAGGAGAAGAACGACCCGGCCTTCGCCGCCGAGCTGGCGAAGCTGGCCGATCTCTACGTGAACGACGCCTTTTCCGCCGCCCACCGGGCGCACGCCAGCACCGAGGGCGTCGCCCATAAGCTTCCGGCCTATGCCGGGCGGCTGATGCAGGCGGAGCTGGAGGCGCTGGAAGCGGCGCTCGGCAGTCCGGCCCGGCCGGTGGCGGCGATCGTCGGCGGCGCCAAGGTCTCCACCAAGCTCGACTTGCTCGGCAATCTGATCGGGCGGGTGGATGTGCTGGCGATCGGCGGGGCGATGGCCAACACCTTCCTCGCCGCCCAGGGCATCGGGGTCGGCAAGTCCTTGCAGGAGGCCGACATGCACGCGACCGCGCGCGGCATCCTGGCGCGCGCCGAGGAGGCGCATTGCGTCGTGATGCTGCCGGTCGATGCCGTGGTGGCGGCCGAATTCGCGCCCAACCCGCCGACCCAGATCGTTCCGGTGAGCGCCGTTCCGGCCAACGCCATGATCCTGGACGTTGGCCCTGAGACCGTGAGGGCGCTGACCGGGCGGCTGGACGGGCTGAAGACCCTGGTCTGGAACGGCCCGCTCGGCGCCTTCGAGACGCCGCCCTTCGCTGCCGGCACGACCGCGCTCGCCAAGGCGGTGGCGGAGGCGACCGAGAAGGGCGGGCTGCGCAGCGTAGCCGGGGGCGGGGACACGGTCTCGGCGCTGCGTCACGCCGGGGTGCTGGAGCGCCTGAGCTACGTCTCGACCGCCGGCGGCGCCTTCCTGGAGTGGCTGGAGGGCAAGACGCTGCCCGGGGTGGCCGCCCTAAAGGCTTAGGCTTCGCTGGCCATTTCGGTAGCTGGCGGACTGGCCGCGCGTTCATGCATCGTCAACGGATGCGGCGCATGATCCTGGAAATGCTCTCCTCGGCCTCCCTCTCGGCGTTCTCGCTGGCCGCGTTCGGCTCGGTGCAGTCCGTGCCGGGCTTCCGGCCGCTCGGCATCCAGACCCCTCCGGCCCCCGCGCTCCAGCCGCCGCCGGCATCGGTTCCACCGGGTAGTCCCGCGCGGCCACCGGGCGGGGCATTGCCTCGGGGGTCGCTGCTCGATCTGTCGGTGTGACCGTTCAGGCGGGGGCTTGGTGTACATCGTCGGGCCGATGGCCCGTGTCCGGGCTCCGGCAGCGGTGTACATCTGAAGCGGCCCTGATTGGCTGCGATGTACACCAATCCTTAACGGTGGCTTAACGGAAACAGCTACCCTCGCTCCCGCCGGCTCCTCAGAGCGGACAGGGACGGGCACGCCCATGGATCGCCCCGCGCGGCCCGCCTCGCCAAAGAGTTACGGAACAGCGTGTTCTAAGTGCGCGTTCCTCCAGTGCTGTTCAGCAAAAAATGAAGGAGGAGACCATGCGTCTGCAAAGTCTTGCCATTCTCTGCGTATCCGCCCTGTTCGTCGCCTCGCCCGCATTCGCCCAGATGACGCAGCAGAACAAGCAGAACCAAGGGCACGCTGCCAATCCGCCCATGTCGTCCAGCCATAACCAAGGCAACGCAACCGAGGCGAACCGGACCAGCAGTCCGCAGGCGGGAAGTAGTTCCAATACCGGGTCCAACGAACACCCTGGTGCCAAGCAGGACACCACGACGCGATAGAGGGCCATCAGCTCTCTGATCGTTTCAACGGTAACAGTGAAGTGCTGGATGACCGCCTGGTCGGGCATACAGTGACCAGCCCACCACGTCCGCCGCGGCCCGGCCCCGACGGACGATCTTTTCCAGACGCGAGACCCGGCGATCACCTTGACCGCCCAGTTTTTCGCTGTAGCTTAAATTTGTATGGCCGTCATCTTCGACCGTACCAAGAACGAACGGACCGTCGCGGAGCGCGGCCTGTCGTTCGAGCGGGTGGCAGACCTCGAGTGGCAAAGTGCGATATCGTTCGGGAGGACGCCCGCCGCGACTACGGTGAGACGCGCCTGCGGGTTCTGGCACTCCTCGATGGCCGTTTACATGCGGCGGTGGTGACGCCTCTCGGGGAGGATTTGCGCGTCATCCGCTTCCGCGCGGCAAATAGGAAGGAGGTGAAATTGTATGGCAAGGAAACCGGATGACCGGGCCTCGCGCCCGGACGAAGACAATCCCGAATGGACGAAAGAGGATTTCGCCAAAGGGCGACCTGCATCCGAAGTGCTGCCGTCGTTGATTGACGAAAGGTCCACCCAGGAACTAATGCGGCGGGGTCGGGGCAGGCCGCGAAAGACCGACAAGAAGGTCAACCAAACGCTGCGACTCGACCCGGACGTGGTGGAAGCGTTTCGGCAGGAGGGAAGCGGCTGGCAGACGCGTATCAATGAAGTGCTGCGCGAACACATGCCAAAGCGCCATAAATAGGCGGGCAAGTCTTCATCCGGACTATCTGTGGGAGGCAATGCCAGAACCAGCTATAGATCCCTCATGGCAGTTCTCCGCCTCCAGTGTGTGCACCCCGCGCCTCGGACACCTCCAGCCCGCCGAACGTCGCCTTCCACTGGTAGAGGGTCGCCGGGCTTTTACGGCATGCCTCCGCCGTCTTCGCGCCGGGCCTCCCGCTCGCGCAACACGCCAATGATCGGCTTCTCGGTGAATTTGCACCCATCCGCCTCCCCCTCGGGCGGTTGGGGCATGGTGCCCTCGTCCGGCTGTTGCCCCTACAACAATTTCATTCCGCCCTCAATCGATCGCCGCATGAACCAGATTGCTCACCCGATCGAGCCGCGCCGAATGCCACGGATCGGGCTGCACGTAATTCGTGAGGTAACTGAACGACACCCCGCTCGTGGGATCGGCCCAGGAATAGGACGATCCCACGCCGCCGTGGCCGAAGGTGGCCGGCGCGCCGATGGTGCCGAGGCCGCGGATGCGGTCGCTCTCGCCGCGCACATGCGGGCCCAGGCCGCGATGCATCGGAATGCCGCTCATCTGCGCGTCCGGCGTCTCGCCGGTATGGTTGCGCGCGACATAAGCGACCAGCCGCGGCGAGAACAGGCGCACGCCGCCCAACCGGCCGCCGCCGAGCAGCATCTGGTAGAATGCCGCCATCGCGCGCGCGGTCGCGAACCCGCCGCCGGCAGGCAGCCCCGCCGCCCGGAACTCGGGCGAGTTGTCGCGCGGTTCCGGCGCGTAGGTATCGGCGCAGCGTCCCTGCTGCTCGCGCGGCACGCCGACGAAGATCTCCTCGCCGAGCCCGAGCGGGGCGATCACCGTCTCGCGGATCACGTCGCGGTAGTCCCGGCCGGTCACGGCCTCGATCACCATCGCCTGCACCAGATGCGCGGCGCGGCCGTGATATTGCAGCCGGCTGCCGGGGGTCCATTCGAGCGAGAAGTCGCAAACCTCGTCCCGCATCCGCGCATGATCGGTCCAGCTCGCGCGGCTGATGTCGCCGTTCGGGAACCCGCCTTGGTGCGTCATCACCTGATGCAGCGTGATCTCGCCTTTGCCGCGCGCGGCGAACTCGGGCAGATGGTCGGCGATCTTGTCCATGAAGGACAGCCGGCCCTCCTCCACCAGCGCCCAGATAGCGGCGCTGGTCAGCACCTTGGTTTGCGAGAACAGCAGGAACAGCGTGTCGTTGGTCGCGGGGGCGCGGGCGGGCTCGGTGCGGGCGTCGCCGTAGGTGCGGAACAGCGCCAGCTTGCCATGCCGGGCAACGGCGATCTGCGCGCCGGGGTAGCGGCCTTCGTCGATATGGCCGCGGATCAGCCGGTCCAGCGCCTCCAGCGGCTTGGCGGCAAGCCCCAGGCTCGCGGGGTCGCTCGCTTGAAGCGGGAACGCGCTCGGCATCGGCTTGCTCCGTTTGCTTGATCCGCCAAGGGTAAGGCGGACGGCGCTTGCCGCCAACCGGCGGATCGGCTGTGATCCGCGCGGCGAGGCACGGGAGGGCGCAATGGCGGAGATCCGGACGCAACATCTGTTCACCTTGACGCTCCAGGTCGGCGGCGGCGCAGGCGATCGGCGCGACGCCGGTGGGCAACCGGCGGATCGGCCTGGTTTCCGGCGGCACCTTCCAGGGCGAGCGGCTGCGCGGGACGGTGCTGCGAAGGCGGCTCGGATTGGATCGTCGCGCGCCCGGACGGCTGCACCGTGCTCGACGTGCGGATCGTGCTGCAAACCGACGACGGCGCCGCGATCGGCATGACCTATCGCGGCCTGCGCCACGGCCCGGCCGCGGTCATGGAGCGGGTCAATCGCGGCGATGCGGTCGATCCGTCGGAGTACTACTTCCGCACCTCGGTCGTGCTGGAAACCGCGGCGCCACGCTACGACTGGCTGAACCGGATCATCGCCGTGGGCACCGGCAGGCGTCCGCCGGAAGGGCCGGTGTACGACGTGTTCGAGGTGCTGTGAGATGGCCTCGGTCGGCATGATCGGCCTCGGCAACATGGGCGCCCCGATGGCCGCCAATCTGGTCAAGGCGGGGCACCAAGTGGTCGGCTTCGACCTCAGCAAGCCGGCGATGCAGGCCCTGGCCGAAGCGGGCGGGCAGGTCGCCGGCAGCGCCGCCGAGGCGACGCACGGGGCCGAGTTCGTCATCACCATGCTGCCGGCCGGCCGGCATGTGCGCGAGGTCTGGCTGCACCAGGGCGGGCTGATCGAGGCCCTGAAGGCCCGCGGCGCCAGGCCGCTGCTGATCGACTGCTCGACCATCGACGTGGAGAGCGCGCGCGCGGTGGAGCAGGCCGCGCGCGCGCGCCGGGTTCGAGATGCTGGACGCGCCGGTTTCGGGCGGAACCACCGGCGCGGCGGCGGCGACCTTGACCTTCATGGTCGGCGGCTCGGAGCCCGCCTTCGCCCGTGGCGAGCCGATCCTGAAGGCGATGGGCCGAACCATCGTCCATGCCGGCGGGCCGGGTGCGGGTCAGGCGGCGAAGATCTGCAACAACATGATGCTGGCGATCAACATGATCGGCGTCTCCGAGGCGTTCCTGCTGGCGCGCAAGCTCGGGCTCGACTGGGGCAAGCTGTTCGCCATCACCGCACCTCCTCGGGCCAGTCCTGGGCGCTGACCAACTACTGTCCCGCGCCCGGACAGGTCGCGGCGGCACCGTCGAACCGCGACTACGCGCCCGGCTTCGCCGCTGAGTTGATGGTCAAGGACGTGGGTCTAGCTCAGGAGGCAGCGGAGGCTACCGGCTCGCCCACGCCGCTCGGCGCGCACGCTCTCGCGCTCTATCGCGCGGCGGTCGCGGCGGGGGAGGGGGGGCGCGACTTCTCGGCGGTTTTTCGTTGGCTAGCCGGGCAGGACCGGGATAAGCTCGAATGAAACGGGTTGCTGGACGGAAGAGCAGGGGCAGGCATGACGGCAGAGACCTTCAAAACCGCGCGTGACTTCCTGCTCGCCCACCGCGCGGACCACGACACGGCGTATCGCGAGTTCCGCTGGCCCGCGCTCGATCGCTTCAACTGGGCGCTCGACTGGTTCGACGCCGAGCTGGCGCGGGGGGAGAGCGCCAACCGGCCGGCGCTGAAGATCGTCGGCGACGGCGCGGCCGAGCTGACCTTTGCCGAATTGTCGCACCGCTCCAATCGGGTCGCCAACGGCCTGCGCGCGCTGGGCGTGAAGCGCGGCGACCGCATCCTGCTGATGCTCGGCAATGTCGTGGCGTTGTGGGAGACGATGCTGGCGGCGATGAAGCTCGGCGCCGTGATGATCCCCGCCAGCACGCTGCTGACGCAATCGGACCTGCTTGACCGCTTCGAGCGCGGACGAGTGCGCCATGTGATCGCGGGGCCGAACGAGGCCGCGAAGTTCGCGGGTACCGCCGAGGATCTCACTCTGATCTGCGTCGGCGACGCACCGGCCGGTTGGCATCGCTACGAGGCGCTGCGGCAAGCGCCGGCCGATTTCGCGCCGGACGGCGAGACCCGCGCGACCGACCCGCTGCTGCTGTACTTCACCTCCGGCACCACGGCGAAGCCCAAGCTCGTGCAGCATAGTCAGCAGAGCTATCCGGTCGGGCACCTGACGACGATGTACGTCGTCGGCATCAAGCCAGGCGACTTGCACCTGAACATCTCATCTCCCGGCTGGGCCAAGCACGCCTATAGCTGCGTGTTCGCGCCCTGGAACGCAGGTGCCGCGGTATTCATCGTCAACCAGCCACGTTTCAATGCGCGCGGAATGCTGGACGCGATCGTGGCCAACCACGTCACCACGATCTGCGCGCCGCCGACCGTGTGGCGGATGCTGGTCCAGGAAGACCTGACATCCTGGAAGACGGCGCTGCGCGAGGTCTGCTCGGCGGGCGAGCCGCTGAACCCCGAGGTGATCGAGCAAGTGCGCGCTGCCTGGGGGCTTACGGTGCGCGACTTCTACGGCCAGACCGAAACCACCACGCAGATCGGCAATTCCCCCGGCTTGCCGGTCAAGCCCGGCTCCATGGGCAAGCCGATGCCGGGCTATCACATCCGGCTGCTGGACGTGGACGGCAAGGACGCGGAGGACGGCGAGATCTGCATCGCCCTCGACCCGAAGCCGACCGGGCTCATGCTCGGCTACCAGCGCGACGACGGCACGATCCCGCCGATGACGAAGGACGTGTACCGCACCGGCGACGTCGCCTCGCGCGATGCCGACGGCTATTACACCTATGTCGGCCGCGCCGACGACGTGTTCAAAGCCTCCGATTACCGGATCAGCCCGTTCGAGCTGGAGAGCATCCTGATCGAGCACGCGGCGGTGGCCGAGGCGGCGGTGGTGCCGGCGCCGGACCCGGTGCGGACGGCGGTGCCGAAAGCCTATGTGACGCTCGCCCAGGGCTGGCCGGCCGAACGGGAAACGGCGCTCGCGATCTTCCGCCATGTGCGCCAGGCGACCGCGCCCTATAAGCGAGTGCGCCGGCATCGAGTTCGCGGAGTTGCCGAAGACGATCTCGGGCAAGATCCGCCGCGTCGAGCTGCGCCAGGCCGAAGCCGCGCGCGCCGATCGCGGCACTGGCGAGTTCCGCGAGGAGGATTTCCCCGAACTGCGATGAGCCGTTACATTGTCGTCATGGCCGGACTTGATCCGGCCATCCAACGCAAGGTCCGTACTGCGCGGACGCTGGGTTGGATACGCGGGTCGAGCCCGCGTATGACGCGGGAATGACCTGGTCCATCCTCGCCCACGAGCCCGCGACCGGCGCTTTCGCGATCGCCATCGCCACGCGCGCCTTCGCGGTCGGCGCCTCGTGCCCGTTCGTCCGCTCGGGCGTCGGCGCCGTCGCCACGCAATCGTTCACCAACCGCTATCTCGGTCCCGCCGTGCTCGACGGCCTCGCCCGCGGCCTGATACCGGACGCGGCGATCGAAGGCGCGCTCGCGGGCGACGAGGGCAGGGGGCTGCGCCAGGTCCATGCGCTCGATCGGCACGGCCGCGCCGCCGGCTGGACCGGATGGAACTGCGTCGAATGGTGCGGCAGCCTCGCCGCCCCGCATGTCAGTGTCGCCGGCAACATGCTGGCGGGCGAGCCGGTCCTCGTCGCCAGCCTCGCCGCCTGGCAGGCGCGTCCGGAGCACGCCACGCCCGAGCGGCTGTTGGCAGCAATGCAGGCCGGCGAGGCGGCGGGCGGGGACCGGCGCGGGCGGCAATCGGCGGCGATGGTGATGATCTCGGGCGAGGACTTCCCCGATCTCGACTTGCGCGTGGACGATCACCCCGAGCCGTTGGCCGAGCTTGCCCGCCTGCTGAGCATCTGGCGCGCCGATGTCGCGCCCGCGCTCGCGTCCCGTCCGTCGCGCGCCAATCCCGTCCGGCGCCACCGATCTCGATGCCATCGAGGCGCGCTGGTCGGCCGCCGGCCTCGACCTGCGCCTGCGCCGCTGACGGCGGGTCCGGCCTCAGAAAATCGCGTGAACTCGTGGCACATGGGTTGCTAGCCACAGGCCCGCGAGCGTTGACAAAGCAGAACCAGGAGGGTTCAGGGATGATCACACGTCGGGCCGCCGCCCAGCTAGTCGCTTCGGCCGCGGCCGCCGTCGCACTCGGCGCGGAGCGGGCCTTTGCCGCGGACAACAAGGTATTGCAGATCGGCATAGATCTGTCGCTCACCGGCGCCGACGCGCACGGCGCCAAGCTCATGCTGAATGGCGCGCAGCTCGCGATCGATCAGGCGAACGCGGCCAAGACGGTGCCGGGCTACACCTTCCAGGCGGTTGCGCTCGACGACGCCACCGCGACCGCCGGGCAGTACGACCCGGCGCAGGCCGCCACCAACGCGCGCAAGATGGTGTCGGACCGCCAAATGGTCGCGGGCATCGGGCCGCAGATGAGCGGCGCCGGCAAGGCGATGTCGCCGATCTTGAGCGAGGGCAGCTTCGCCGTCATCACGCCGTCCTCCACCAATCCGGACATCACCGATCCGCGCTTCGCCGCGCAGTATCGGCCGGCCGGCAAGCCGGTCTATTTCCGGACCGTGACCACCGACGCCTATCAAGGGCCGACCATGGCCAACTTCATGGCCGAGAAGTTGCGCGTAAAATCGGTTTACGTGCTGGACGACAGTGGCGCCTATGGCGTCGGCTTGGCGGATGCGTTCCAGCGTGAGGCGGACAAGAAGGGCGCCAAGGTGCTCGGCCGCGACCGGCTGGATCCGAAGGCGTCCGACTACACGACCGTCATGACCAAGATCAAGTCGCTCAACCCCGACGCGCTCTATTACGGCGGCGTGATGCAGGCCGGCGTGAAGGTCGCCAAGCAGGGCTACGACATCATCCCGAAGATGATCAAGGCGGGCGGGGACGGCGTGTTCGCCCCCGAGATGCTGACCGCCGTGGGGTTCCCCGCCGCCGAGGGCTGGTACGCCACCAATGCCTCACCGCACCTGACCGACAGCTCCAAGGCGGAACAGTTCGTCAAGAGCTTCAGGGCCAAGTTCGGCGAGGCGCCCGACGACTATGCGATCTGCGCCTATGACGCCGGACTGGTGATCGTCAATGCGGTGCAGCGCCTGGTGGCGGCCAACAAGACGATCGACCATGCCTCGATGCGCGAGGCCATTCAGACCGCCAAGGTGCCGACGGTGCAGGGCGTGGTGCAGTTCGATGCCAATGGCGACATCCTCGACCGGACGGTGAGTGTGTTCCAGATCAGGAAGGATTCCTCGAAGCCGCTGGACGATATCGCCGCTCAGTTCCACTACATCGGCGTCGCGCCTCAGAGCTTGATCGCGCGGCGATGACCTTTTCCGATCTGCTGGTCCAGCAGACGATCAACGGCCTCAGCCTGGGGGCGATGTACGCGCTCCTGGCGCTGGGGTTCACGCTGGTCTATGGCATCCTGGAGCTGATCAATTTCGCCCATTTCAACGTGTTCATGGTGGGCTCGTTCATCGCCATGTGGACGTTGCAATCTTTCGGCCTCTCCGGTCAGGGCGTCATCCTGACCGGGCTGCCGCTGGCGGGCGTGCTGCTGGCCGCGTTCGCCACCTCGATGCTGTTCTCTGGCGTGCTCGGGGTGGTAATCGAGCGGGTGTCGCTGCGGCCGTTGCGCAATGTGACCGGCCCGGCGGCGATGATCACCACCATCGGCGTCTCCTACATCCTGTTCAACGTCGTGCTGCTGACCGTGGGGGCGGATTCGAAGAACTTCCCGAATCCGCTGCCCGCGGTGCGCTGGCACCTGGGCGGCGCCGTTCTGGAACTGCGGGAAGTCCTGATCTGGATCGTCTCAGTGGTGCTCATGGCCGGGCTTATGGGGGTTCGTGCAGAAAAGCCGGCTCGGCAAGGCGATGCGCGCCACCGCGCAAGACCCGGAGGCGGCGCGGATGATGGGGGTGGAGGTCGATAAGGTCATCATCATGGCCTTCTTTCTCGGCTCGGCGCTGGCCGGGGCGGGCGGGTTGATCTTCGGGCTGTATTACAACTTCACCAGTTTCATCATCGGCTTCACCGCTGGGCTGCGCGCTTTCACCGCCGCCGTGCTGGGTGGGATCGGCAACGTGCCGGGCGCGATGGTGGGCGGCGTGATCATCGGCTTGGTCGAAGCCTATGGCGGGCAGTTCGTCGCCACGTCCTGGGCCGACGTGATCATCTTCTCGATCCTGGTGCTGGTGCTGGTGTTCCGCCCGTCCGGCCTGTTCGGCCGCCTGGCGCCGACCAAGTCATGAGCCGGCGCACATGAGTTGGCGAAACGCCATCCCGTCCACCGGGGTCGCCGCGATCGGACGGTTCGTCGCCCGTCCGGCGTGGCTGCGCGCGCCCTGGCGCCGCCATGTGCTCACCGGGCTGGTCGCGTTGGCGGCGCTGCTGTTCCCGGTGTATCACGCCAACGACGCCGATATCGACAGCATGGCCAATGCGCTGGCCTTCGCGACCCTGGCGCTCGGGCTCAACATCGTGGTCGGCTTCGCTGGCCTGCTCGATCTCGGCTATGCGGCGTTCTTCGCCATCGGCGCGTACACTTACGGCATTCTCAGCTCGTTCCAGTTGGAACCGCATTGGAGCGCGTTCTGGGGGCCGTTCCAGCATCTCGGCCTGGTGGCCCGGATGGCCGGAGAATCCGGCGGCGACGTGGTGCATTTCACCCTCTCGTTCTGGCTCGCCTTGCCGCTGGCGGCCGTGGTCGCCGCGTTCTTCGGCGTGCTGTTCGGCGCGCCCACGCTCCGACTTCGGGGCGACTATCTCGCGATCGTCACCCTCGGCTTCGGCGAGATCGTGCCGATCGTGGTACGCAACGCATCGGGGCTGACCAACGGCGCCGCCGGGCTCAACGGCATCGCCGCGCCGCACGCCTTCGGCTGGAGCTTCGGGGTGGACGCGACGCCTTACTATTACGTCGCGGTCGGCCTGGTCGCCCTGCTAGTGTTCGTCAGCTCCCGATTGCGGGATTCACGTATCGGGCGGGCCTGGATGGCGATCCGTGAGGACGAGATCGCGGCCGGCGCGATGGGCGTGAACCGTACCCGCTACAAGCTGCTCGCCTTCGCCACCGGCGCCGCCTTCGCCGGCATGACCGGCGTGTTCTACGTGGCCAAGCTGCAAACCGCCACGCCCGAGATGTTCGGCTTCCCGGTCTCGGTGATGATCCTGGTGATGATCGTCTTCGGCGGCATCGGCAGCATCTGGGGCGTGGTCGTGGGTGCGATGTTCTTGCAACTGCTGCAATCCTGGTGGCTGGCGGACCTCACCGGCTGGCTCAACGCATTCGGCCAGACGGTGGGCAGCGATTGGCTGGCGCATGTCGACCTCGTGCCGTCAATCGAGCTGATCTTCGGCATCATCCTAGTGCTGATGATGCTGTTTCGCCGCCAAGGTCTGATCCCCGCCTTTCGTCCGCCCGCCGCGCTGACCTTCGAGCAGCAGCACGCCGAGGTGCGCCGCGGCATCGGCGATCTACGCCTCTCCGGCCTCGGCGGGGCGGTGCGGACCGGCGCCGCCGCGCTCGCGGCCAAGGGTGTCACGGTCAAGTTCGGCGGCCTGGTGGCGCTGAACGCGGTGGATATCGAGGTGCCGGAAGGCGGCGTGGTGGCGGTGATCGGCCCCAACGGCTCGGGCAAATCGACCTTGTTCAACGTCATGACCGGGTTGGTGCCCGCCGACGGGGGCAGCATCCGTTTCCATGGCGAGGAGATCATCGGCCTGCCGGACCATAAGATCCTGGCGAAAGGGATCGCCCGGACGTTCCAGAACATCCGCCTGTTCCCCAACCTGACCGTGTTGCAGAACCTGCTGATCGGCGAGCACGCGCGGCTGCGCACGGGGCCGTTCGCGGCGGTGTTCCGCCCGCCCTGGACGCGGCGCGAGGAGCGGGCGGCCGAGGAATGGGGCATGGAGATCCTGGCGATCTTCGGCAACCGGCTGGTGCCGCGCGCCAATCAAGCGGTGAGCGGTCTCTCGTACGCCAACCGGCGGCGCACCGAGATCGCGCGCGCGCTCGCCTCGCGCCCGAAGCTGCTGCTGCTGGACGAGCCGACCGCGGGGATGAACCCGGCCGAGACGCTGGAATTGGCCGAGCAGATCAAGGGATTGAAGCAGCTCGGCCTGACGGTGCTGCTGATCGAGCACAAGCTCGATGTCGTCACCACGCTGGCCGACACCGTCTATGTGCTCGACCACGGCGAGGTGATCGCGCATGGCCGGCCCGACGAGGTGCGCCAGGACGAGGAGGTGCTGCGCGCTTATCTCGGGCGCAACTTGCAGGCCGCGCGCGCGGGGGCGAGGGCCGCGCATGTTGCTTGAGTTCGCCCATGTTGCTTGAGTTCAAGGACATCGACACTTATTACGGCGACCTGCACGTTTTGAAGCAGGTCAACTACGCGATCGCCGAGGGCGAGATCGTGAGCCTGCTGGGCGGCAACGCCTGCGGCAAGTCCACCACCATGAAGACGATCATGGGCGTGGTGCGCCCGGCGCGCGGGACGGTGATCTTCGACGGCGCGGCGATCGAGCGGATGTCCACCGCCGAGCGGGTCCGGCGCGGCATCGCCCCGGTGCTGGAGGCGCGGCGGCTGTTCTCGCGCATGACCGTGTACGAGAACCTGGAGATGGGCGCCTATCTGCGCCACCGGGGGCCGGAGTTCGACGAAGACTTGGAGCGGGTCTATGCGCTGTTCCCGCGCGTGAAGGAGCGGCGCAACCAGATCGCCGGCACGCTCTCGGGCGGCGAGCAGCAGATGGTGGCGATGGGCCGCGCGCTGATGGCGCGCCCGCGCCTGCTGTGCATGGACGAGCCCTCGATGGGGCTGTCGCCGATCTTCGTCGAGCAGGTGTTCGAGATCATCCGGGAGATCAACCAGCAGGGCACCACGATCTTCATGGTGGAGCAGAACGCCAACATGGCATTGCAGATCGCGCACCGGGCCTATGTGCTGCAAACCGGTCAGGTGGTGCTGTCCGGAACGGCGGCCGAACTACGCGAGAACCCGCTGATCCGCGAGGCGTATCTGGGCGAGATGCAGGTGCCGGTGTAAGGGCAATTCGGCCCTCACCCACCCCTCTCCCAGAGGGAGAGGGCTTTATTCTGCCCCCTCTCCCTTTGGGAGAGGGAGGGGCGAGGGGCCGCGCCGCACACGGTCACGCTGAACCCGCTCTAGAACGTAGCGTCGTCGCTATTAGTCGCCGCTGGCCGCCCAGGCGTGACCATGCACCAGGCCGTCGTCGTAGCGATGATGATGCCCCTCGGCCTCGTCGTCATCGTCGTGGAACTGCGCCGCCTCGGTGCTGCCCGAGAGCGCGGTCGTGGATGACGTGCCGCCGGAAATCGCCGTCGCCACGGCGTCGAAATAGCCCACGCCCACCTCGCGCTGGTGGCGGGTCGCGGTGTAGCCATCGGGCTCGGAAGCGAACTCGGCCTGTTGCAGCTCCGAATAGGCCGTCATGCCGCGCTCCTGATAGCCCCGGGCCAAGGTGAACATGCCGTGATTCAGGCAGTGGAAGCCGGCCAGGGTCACGAACTGGAACTTGTAGCCCATGGCCGCGATGTCGCGCTGGAACGCGGCGATCCGCTCGGGCGACAGCTTCTTGGCCCAGTTGAAGCTCGGCGAGCAGTTATAGGCCAGCATCTTGCCGGGGAACTGGCGATGGATCGCATCGGCGAAGCGTTCCGCCTCGGCGAGATCGGGCTCGCTCGTCTCCCACCATAGCAGATCGCCATAGGGCGCGTAGGCCAGGCTGCGGGCGATCGCGTAATCCACCCCCATGCCGGGACGGATACGGAAGAAGCCTTCCGGCGTGCGCTCGCCGCTGATGAACGGGCGGTCGCGCTCGTCGATGTCGGAGGTGAGCAACTGCGCCGAATGGGCATCGGTGCGGCAGAGCAGCACCGTGCTCACGCCTTCCACGTCGGCGGCCAGCCGGGCGGCGTTCAGGGTGCGGATATGCTGGCTGATCGGCACCAGCACCTTGCCGCCCAGATGGCCGCATTTCTTCTCGCTGGCGAGCTGGTCCTCGAAATGCACGCCCGCGGCGCCCGCCTCGATCATCGCGCGCATCAGCTCGTAGGCGTTCAGCGGGCCGCCGAACCCGGCCTCGGCGTCGGCCACGATCGGCGCCATCCAGTAGGTGCCGTCGTGCCCGCCTTCGCTGACCGCGATCTGGTCGGCCCGGCGTAGCGCCGCGTTGATCCGCCGCACCACGTTGGGCACCGCATCAACCGGGTAGAGCGACTGATCAGGGTACATCTGCCCGGCGGTGTTGGCGTCCGCGGCGACCTGCCAGCCGGAGAGATAGATCGCCTTCAGGCCCGCCTTCACCTGCTGCAATGCTTGGTTGCCGGTGAGCGCGCCGAGCGTGGGCACGAAGGGCTCGGTGTTCAGCAGGTGCCACAGCCGCGCGGCCCCCATCTCGGCCAGCGTGTGGCGGATGCGGAACGAGCCGGCCAGCCGCTCGACATCGGCCGGCGTGTAGTCGCGACGGATGCCGGCGAACCGCTCGGGCTCGCCGTGGCCGTGGGGGAAGCCGCTGCTGCTGCCGTCAGGGGCGCGGGCGGCGGTCGGGGCGGGGCACATGGTCAGAACTCCTGTGCAGGCATCGGGTGGCGTGAATAATTCACACTGCGAGTGCGAAGTTCCAACCCCCTCTCTGGTGTCGGGGCCCGCAATGTGGTCTCTGGCTTCACCAAGGCGACGGGATTTTTGTAAAGGCAGAAAAGGCAACAAAAGATGAATCGGGCCTTAATCGGCCGGACAGTTCGCCGGCTGCGCACCGAGCGCGGCCTGTCGCAGCAGGCGCTGGCCAGCCGGCTCGGCATCTCGGCCAGCTACCTCAACCTAATCGAGCACGACCAGCGGGCGGTGACCGCCTCGCTGTTGATCAAGCTCGGCGAAACGCTGCGCGTCGATCTGGCCGCGCTGTCCGGGGCCGAGGAGCGCCAGATCGAGGTCGGGTTGCGCGAGGCGTTCGCCGATCCGCTGCTCAGCGCCGACGCGGTGCCGGAGCAGGAGGTGGCGGCGCTGGCCGGCTCGGCGCCCAACGCGGCGCGCGCGATCCTGGCGCTCTATCGCGCCTGGCGGGTGGCGCGCGAGGACGCGGGCGGGATCGCGTTGCCCTCCGGGCGACGCATCCTGCTGCCGAACGAGGAGGCGCACGACTTCTTCAATGACCATGCCAACCACTTCCCGGAACTGGAGGCGGCCGCCGAGGCGATCGGCGCCGAGCTGGCCGCCGCCCCGCACGAAATGAACCATGCCATCGCCGAGCGGCTGCGCCGCCGCCACGAGCTGACCGTGACGGTGCAGCCGCTCGCCGGCGCGTTGCGGCGTTACGACCCCGCGGCGCGCAGCCTGGCGCTGGCCGAGGCGCTGCCGCGCGAGAGCCGGGGGTTCCAGATGGCCTTCCAGCTCGCCTTGCTGGAGGCGCGCGAGCCGGTGGAGGCGGTGGTGCAGGCCGCCGCGCCCTCCTCGCCCGAGGCGGGAATGCTGATCCGGGTCGGGCTGCTCAACTACGTCGCCGGCGCCCTGCTGATGCCCTATCAGCCGTTCCTGGCGGCGGCCCAGGAGCTGCGCCACGACGTGGACGCGCTGAGCGCGCGGTTCGGCGTCTCCTTCGAGCAGGTCTGCCACCGGCTGTCGGCCTTGCAGCGGCCGGGGGCGCGGGGCGTCCCGTTCTTCTTCCTGCGGGTCGATCCGGCCGGCAACGTCTCCAAGCGGTTCACCGCGGCGGGCTTCCCGTTCGCCCGCTATGGCGGCTCCTGCCCGCGCTGGGTGGTGCACACCGCCTTCGCCCAGCCGGCCACGGTGCAGGTGCAGGTGGCCGAGCTGCCGGACGGCGCGGCCTATCTCTGCTTCGCGCGCACCGTGGACCGCCCGGCGCTGCATTGGGGCGAGCCGCGGCCCACCCATGTCGTGGCCATGGGCTGCGCGCTCACCCACGCCGGGGACGTGGTCTATGCCGACGGGCTCGACCTGGAGCGGGCCAAGGTGGGCATCGGTTTGTCCTGCCGGCTGTGCGACCGCCCCGACTGCCGCAGCCGCGCTTTCCCGCCGCTCGAGCACCGACTGGCGCTCGACCCGACGACCAAGGCCACGAGCCCGTACCGGTTCGAGCTGCGCACGTGACGCCGCCGGGGTGACGCCGCCGGGGGCTCCGCAAGGCCACGTTGCGGCGTTCCGGAGACCGTTCCATAATCGGCGGGACGCCTTGGTCGGCCAAGGCGACGGACGTCCGAAAGCGCGAGCCTGGTCGTCACAGTGAAAACCCGGATCAGCATCGGGCCGGAGGAGCTCGAGACGTTCCTCGCAATTGCCGAGCTCGGAAGCTTCAGCAAGGCGGCAGAGCGCCTGTCCCTGGCGCAGCCCTCCATCAGCAACCGCGTGCAGCGGCTTGAGCGGGCGGTCCGTACCCGCCTGTTCGAGCGCACCACGCGGGCGGTGATCCTGACGCCGGCAGGCGAGCGATTGCGGGCGCGCGTCGAGCCGATCATGCGCAGCCTGCACGACGTGCTCGACGAGTTCTGCACCGAGGCGGATGCCCGCGGTCAGGCCGTCGTCGTCGCGACGACACCGATGCTCGCCGCCCTGCTGTTGCCGCCCATCATCAACCGCTTCTCCAAGGTGCATCCTTCGATCCGGGTGGAGCTTCAGGACCAGATCACCGCACAGCTCGCCTCCGACATCCGCTCCGAGCGTGTCGATTTCGCGGTTCTCGCCCGTCATCTGCCAGGCGAGGGCGTTGCCTTCGAGAAGGTGGCGACGGACAGGTTCATGGTCGTGGGGCCGCACGGGCACCCGGCGCTATCGAGCGGCGCCGTGTCGGTCGAGGACCTGACGCGGCATCCCTTTCTGCTGCTGGCCGCCTACCGGGCCAAGGTCAGCGCGCTGTCGGCCGAGGCTTCCGCCAGGAGCTTGACACTGTCGCCGGTCCGCACCGTGACCAACGTGTCCACCTTGCTCGGGCTGGTATCGGCGGGTCTGGGGCTCACCATCCTGCCGAGCCTCATTCTCCGCGTTGGCGGCATCATCGACGACACCCGCTTCGAAGTCGCCTCGCTGGAGGGAGTGGTGCTCACGCGCGATTACGGCATTGCCTCGCTCGCCGGGCATGACTGGTCGCCGGCCGCCAGGGCCTTCGCCACCGCGCTGCGCTCGGAGCTGGTCGCGCATTCCGCCGACGCCGAAGGGTAGCCCAGCCCGGTCTTGCTACGGCGCCTCGGCGGTGCAGAGCGCCATGATCTCCTCCAACGACCCGACCGTCTCCAGCCGGAAGACGCGGTCGATCAGCTGGTCCGCGCTGGCGCGGTCGATCGTGCGGGTGGAGAGGGCGAGGAACTTCGCCTCGACCGCGCTCCTCGGCAGCGGCGCGTCCGGCGTACCGAGGCTGGCGGCCTTGCGGCACCGGATGCAGCGGCCATCGCGCAGGCGGACCACGATCTCGCCTGGGAAGTGCCTGGGATAATCGCTGGCGGGATCGTCCACGCAGAAGGTCCGCTCGGTCAGCGCCAGGAGGTCGGGGGCGTCGAGCGGCTCGTCGTAGAACGCCGCGAGGTCCACCCGGCCCCTTGCCAAACCCAACGCCACGACGAACGGGACGCTGAACAGCGCCTCGTAGGCGGTCGTCGGCCGGATGCGCTTCGATCGCGGCTCGGCAACCATCTTGTGCAGCGGGGCGGAGAGCAGGCAGTCGATGCGCTCGACGTCGTCGAGGGCGAACTGTCCGCGTAATTCCAGAGCGGCGTCCGCGAAGGAATGGATGAAGTGGCAGCACGGGTAGGGCTTGAGCGCGATGCCCAAGGTCTGCCACGTCTCGCCCAGCCCGTGGCTCGGCAGCGACGTCCCTTCGGGCCGCTTCTGGATATGGGCGGCGTAGAAGCCGCGCCGGCCCTCCAGCATGGTTCGCGGGCCGATGAAGCCCGCGCGGGCTAGCGAGACCGCGGCCACGCCGCTATGCGCCGCCCAACCGGGATTCAGCCGCTTCAGCCAGGACTGATCCTGCTCCAGGATGCCGGCGGCCTGACTGCCGCACAGGCCAAGCGCCCATACGAGCGCCTGACGGCTGGCGCCGGACAGGCGCCCCGCCGCGGCGGCGGACGCGAACGTGCCGCAAAGTGCCGTCGGGTGGAAGGCGCGATCGTGGAACTCTCCCGCACCCACCAGCGCCAGCCGGCATCCGATCTCCAGCGCGGCGATGAAGGCGGTCAGCACCTCCCGGCCGCTCGCACCACTCGCCTGGCCTGCCGCCAGCGAGGCGGCCATCGCCTGCGCGCTGGCGTGATAAATAGCGCCGATATGCGTGTCGTCGAAGTCGAGGCCATGCGCCAGGACGCCGTTCACTAGCGCGGCGGACGCGGCGGGCAACCTCGCGCCGCTGCCGATCGCAGTTGCGGCGCGGCCTTCGCCCAGTTCCCTCGCACCCTGCAGCACCGAGCGTCCGAAATCGAACGTGGACGACGCAAGGGCGATGCCGAGAACGTCGAGAAAATGCTCCTTGGCAAGATCGACCACGGCCTGCGGCACCATCGCGAGATCGAGGCTCAGCGCGAAATCGGCGATCGCCTCGCTTTCGGTGCGCTCGCGGACCGGCGGCTTGGACGTGCTGAGGGCTTCCTGCGACATGTTCGTGAGCTCCCGCTGCCTGAATACCTGTGCATTAGGACCCGCTGCTGCGCCCGGTAAAGCGGTTTGCCGCTATAGCCGGATAGCGCCTCCCTATGCGATTGGCGCAGCCACCGGCGTTATACTGGATCGACCGGCTCTCGGTGCGTCGGGGTCCGGGACACATCACATTCTGCAACGGATTCGGGAGACACGCTCACGATGCGTAGGAGAACACTGCTGACCACCGCCGCCGCCAGCGTGGTTTCGTTGGCATCGAAGCTGTCGCGGGCGGCCGATACGCCGGGCGTGACCGCGACCGAGATCCGCATCGGCAACACGATGCCGTATTCCGGCCCGACCTCCGCCTACGGCGTCATCGGCAAGATGGACGCCGCCATGTTCGCGGCAGCCAACGAGGCGGGCGGGCTCGGCGGCCGAAAGGTCGATTTCATTACCTACGACGACACCTCGACCCCGCCCAAGACGGTAGAGCAGACGCGACGCCTGATCGAGCTGGACGGGGTGGCGTGCCTGTTCAACACGCTCGGCACCGCGGCGAACTCGGCGATCCTGAAATACTGCAATCAGCGCAAGGTCCCGCAGCTCTTCATCGCGACGGGCGGCGACAAGTGGGGCGACTACAAGCAGCATCCGTGGACGATCGGCTGGCAGCCGAGTTACCGGGTGGAGGCGCAGATCTATGGCAAAACCATTCTCAAGGAGAAGCCGGACGGCAAGATCGGGCTGCTCTACCAGAACGACGATTTTGGCAAGGACTACATCGCCGGGCTCAAGGACACGCTGGGCGACAAATTCTCCAAGGTGGCGCAATTCTCCTACGAGACCAGCGACCCGACGATCGACAGCCAGATGACATCACTTCAGGCGGCCGGCGTCGACGTGCTCGTCACCGCCGCGTCGCCGAAATTCGCGGCGCAGGCGATCCGCAAGGTGGCGGCCATGAACTGGAAGCCGCTGCACTTCCTCAGCAACGTGTCGGCCTCCGTGGGCGGGGTGATGCGGCCAGCCGGAATGGAGAACGGCATCGGCATCGTCAGCTCGGCCTATGCCAAGGACCCGACCGATCCGAGCTGGGACAATGATCCCGGCATGGGCAAGTGGCGCGAGTTCATGAAACAGCATTTCCCCGCCGGCGACATGACGGACGGCGGTTACGTATTCGGCTACGGCGTCTCGCTGACGATGCTGCAGGTGCTGAAGCAGTGCGGCAGCGATCTGTCGCGCGGGAACATCATGCGGCAGGCGAGCAACATCAAGGATCTGGAAATTCCGGTGCTGCTGCCGGGGATCAAGGTCAACACGAGCCCGACCAACTACCGGCCGATCAGGCAACTGCAGCTGATGAAATGGACCGGCAAGACATGGCAGCGCTTCGGCGAGGTGATCGAGGGCGCCAACGTCTGAGCCCGGCACCAGCACCGGAAGGGCAGGACACCGGCGTTCGGTGTCCTGCCCTGCGCGTTATCTGACGACCGGCCGCGGCAATCCGAGGTTCTCCCGCAACGTCGTGCCGGCGTAGTCCTGGTGGAACAGCCCGCGGCGCTGGAGCTCGGGAACCACCAGGCGGCCGAAATCCTCGTAGGCGCCGGGACGGTGGGTGGCGGCCAGCACGAAGCCGTCGCATACCTCGGTCGTGAACCAGTCCTCGAGCTGGTCCGCCACGTCCTCGGCCGTGCCGCAGAACACCGGCATCTCATTGATCGTGCCCCGTTTGCTGAACGTGATGAAGTCGCGCGGCGTCGGGTTGGACTTGCCGCTGCGCTCGATCACCCGCGCCTTCAGGCCGAGGTTGACGCCGACCGACGCGAGCTGCCGGTCGTCCAGCGGCTCGTCCAGACCCACCTTGCTGAAATCGAAGTTCGTCACCTCGGCGATCAACGTCAGGCTGTCCTCGGGTGCCGCCAGCAACTCGATGAAGGCGCGCTTCTCCTCCGCGATCGCCCTGGTCTCGCCGACCACGCTGTAGATCGCCGGCGCAAGCTTCACCTGGTCCGGGTTCCGCCCCGCCCGGTCGACCGCATCCTTGAAGGCGCGGTAGCTCGCCCGGCCGGGTTCGGCGGCCTTGACGGAGGCGAAGATCAGCTCGCCCCAACGTGCGGCGAAGGCCTGGCCGCGGCCGCTCTGGCCGGCCTGCATGATGACCGGGTGGCCTTGCGGCGAACGCGGCACGGTGAACGGGCCGCGCGAGCGGAACCATTTGCCGGCGTGGTTGAGGGCGCGAACCTTGGCGGGGTCCGCGAAGAACCCGGTCGTTCTGTCCGCGACGATCGCGTCATCCGCCCACGTCGCCCAGTGGCCCATGACGACCTCGATGAACTCGTCCGCGCGGTCGTAGCGCAGATCGTGCTCCAGATGCTGGTCCTGGCCGAAGTTCGCAGCCTCAAAGTCGTTCAGCGAGGTGACGACGTTCCACGCCGCGCGGCCGCCGATTATCAGGTCGAGAGTTGCGAAGGTGCGCGCGACATGGAACGGCTCGTAGTAGGTGGTGGAATAGGTGCCGCCGAGGCCGATGCGGCTGGTCGCCATGCCCATCGCGGTGAGGATCGGGATCAGGTCCATCTTCACGGTGCGGACGCCGTGACGCACCGTGCCGTCGAAATTGCCGCCGAGATCCGGCATCGCCAGACGGTCGTCGAAGAACGCGAGGTGGAACTTGCTCTCCTCCAGTGTGCGCGCGATGCGCTGATAGTGCTGCGCGGTGAGGAAGTCCGGCGGCGCGGCGGGATGCCGCCACGATCCCGGATAATTGCTGCAGTTCTGCGCCTGGAGGAACGCGATCATCGCCATTCCGCCGCGCGGCAGGTCTCGTTTCATCATTCTCTCCATGCCGGTTTCGTCGCCGCCTAGAGGTGACCAACCGGGCAACCGCCGCAATTCGATTCCGGCTATCGGCCTGTCGGCCGGGGGAATGACTGACGCGCCGGCCGTCGCGCGCGCATTGATCGGCGGCGGCTATGGGGGCTTAGACGCGATCCATTCGCCAGGCGCGCGGGGCAGGCGCATATCTCCGGGGCCAGAGCAAGCGGATCGAGTTTCATGCGGATGACCAAGGACGAACTGAAGATCCTGACCCCGATAGGAATGCTGGGCTACGGCATCCCCGCCGAACACTTCTGGCGCGGGGTCGACCGTGGCCCGGATGCCATCATCGTCGACTCGGGCTCGACCGACCCCGGTCCCTACCAGCTCGGGCTGGGCGCGATGCTGGTCAGCCGGCAGGCCTACATGAGCGACCTGTCGCTGCTGCTGCAGGCCTGCGCCGAGCGGAAGATCCCGCTGATCATGAGCTCCGCCGGCGGCCCGGGCATCGACCGCCACGTGGACGACATGGTGGCGATGATCCGCGAGATCGCCGCGGATAGGGGTCATCGCTTCAAGGTTGCGACGATCTATTCGGATCTCGACCGCGCCATTGTTCACCGCCAGTTGGATGCGGGCCGCATCGCCGAATGCGGGCCGTCCGGCGACCTCACCCACGACGCCGTGGACCAGGCGACCAATCTCGTCGCGCAGATGGGCGCCGAGCCCTTCGCCCGCGTGCTGGCCGAGCGACCCGACGTGGACATCATCGTCAGCGGCCGCTCCTACGACCCGGCACCCTATGCGGGCCTCTGCTCGCTGCACGGCATCGACCCCGGCGTGTTCTGGCACATGGGCAAGATCGTGGAGTGCGGTGCCAATTGCGCCGAGCCCAAGGGGCGCGTCATCCTCGCGACCGTCCGCCGCGACAGCTTCGACCTCGAGCCGATGAACCCGGCGGAGCGATGCACGCCCGCTTCGGTGGCGGCGCACACGCTCTACGAGAAGTCGCGGCCCGATCTGCTCGCCGGGCCGGGCGGCGTGCTGGATCTGCGCGAATCACGCTATGAGCCCCTGGACGAACGCCGCGTGCGCGTGAGCGGGAGCGTGTTCCACCCGTCGCAGCGCTACAGCGTGAAGCTCGAAGGCGCCGCCGTGATCGGCCATCGTACCATCTTCATCGGCGGCATCCGCGACCGGATCCTGATCGGTCAGCTCGACAGCTTTCTCGACGGCGTGCGCAAGCGGACGGCGGCGGCGTTTCCCGAACTCGCGAGCGGCGCGGCCACGATGGTGTTTCACGTCTATGGCCGCAACGCCGTGATGGGCGAGCTCGAACCGCTCAAGCATGTGGTGCCGCACGAGGTCGGTCTGCTCGGCGAGGTGACCGCGCCGACGCAGGATCTCGCCAACGCGATCTGCAGCAGCGCGCGCATCGCGGTGCTGCACATGCCCTATCCGGGCCAGCTCGCCACCTCGGGCAACTTCGCGATCCCGCTCAACCCGCCGGAGAACCCGATCGGCCCGGTGTGCCGGTTCTCGGTGTATCATCTGATGGAGGTGGACGCGCCGGACGAGCTGTTCCCCATCCGTTATCTGGAAGTCTGACATGCCCGCACCCCTTAAGGATCTGGCGAAGGTCATCCGCAGCAAGAATGCCGGGCCGTTCGAGATCACCTTCGACGTGATCTTCGACGACGACGCGGTGTACCGCCGCGTCAAGGAGAGCCAACAGCTGCACACCGCGCGGCTGGCGGCGATCTACGGCGTGTCCGTGGAGGACGTGATCGTCTGCATGTTCTTCGACCCGGCACGCGCCTTCAAGCTGACCCTGCGGCGCAACTGGGCGCAGGGCAGCGTCGGCGAGCGCGACACCTTCGGCGCGCAGCAATACGCGCCGCTGCTCGATATCAGCATTCCCTGAACCGTGGGTCAGACCTGGAGAGCATCGAATGGAATCGGCGATATCGGTCAGGACTGACCGCCCTAAGGCCCGCGGTATTGCCACAATACCGGGTTATCCCTCGCTACTCGTGACGCCTGCGACCCTGCAATACCCGAGCTTCAGTCCGCCTAACGTCTTAGTACAGGCCATCGGCCTCGGACGTCCGGTGATCGTTTGCGACAACGAGGATCGGGAGAACGAGGGTGACCTCGTCTTCGCGGCGCAGTTTGCCTCCCCTTCCCTCGTGAATCTCATGATCCGCTCCTGCGGCGGCCTCATCTGTGCTGCCCTGGCTCCCGATCTGGTTGCCCGTTTCGGGCTTGCGCCGATGGTGCCGCGCAACACCTGCCCGCGTGGCACGGCGTTTACCGCGTCGGTCGATGCGGCAGAAGGCGTCGGCACGGGCATTTCTGCACGCGACCGTGCTGCTGGGCGATCCGTCGACGCGCCCCGGCGACCTAGTGGCCCCTGGCCATGTCTTTCCTCTCGCGGCTCGTGGGCGGGGGCTTGCCGAGCGGCGAGGCCACACCGAAGCCGCGGTCACTCTTACGGAGGTGGCCGGGCTGATTCCCGCAGCTGCTATCTGTGAAATTCTGGACGCGAGCGGCGAGCCAATGCGGCGCGACGAGTTGCTCGTCTTCGCACAGGAGCACGATATCCCAATCGGGACCGTGCACGCACTGGCGGAATGGATCGGTACGGCGCTTGGGAGCTGGCAATGACTGCGCCCGCCGTGGTCCTTGATGGGCAGGGGCAACCGCGCCCAGAGCTCGACGCCAGGGCCCTCCGCAATGCTTTCGGCTCTTTTGCTACCGGCGTCACGATCGTGACTACACGCGGGCCCAATGGGGTCGATGTTGGTCTGACAGCCAACAGCTTCTCCTCTGTGTCGCTGAAGCCGCCGATGGTGCTCTGGAGTCTGGCCCGGACGTCTTCCAGTATCGACGCCTTCCGCGGCAGCGCACACTTCGCCGTGCATATCCTATCCGCCGGGCAGGAGGCGGTCTCGGCGCGGTTCGCGACCAAAGGCCTCGAGAAGTTTGCGGGCGTGCCGATCGATCGTGGACCCAACGCGATCCCCATGCTGCGCGATTGCGCGGCGCGCTTCGCGTGCCGAACGGCCTATCAATACGAAGGTGGCGACCATGTTATCTTCGTAGGCGAGATCCTCGACTTCACCCATTCGGAGCGCTCGCCCTTGGTGTTCCACGGCGGCCGCTATGGCATGTTGCTTCGAACAGAGACGGCACAGCCGACCGTTGTAGAAGAAGTTGAGAGCAGTTTGTCGCCCAATGACCTGCTGTACCACGTCTCGAAAGCCTATTTCCGAAATCCGGCGAGAGGCGATACAGGAACGTCAGCGACGCGGCTGGACCGGCGAGGAGTATGCCATTCTCAACATCCTGGGCCGCGAGGACGGGCTTCGCTTACATGAGATCGCCCAGCACAGCGAAGCCCGCGGACGGCCGATCACTCCGGACGCTGTCGTGCGACTGGCAGCACGTGGCCTGGTCAGCGTCCTGAACCCGGCGGACGCCGATAGCGAGATCCGATTGACCCCGACCGGTCGTCAGTCGATCATCCAGATGATCGCGATGCTGAAAGCGGGCGAGGCTGATGCCTTGGAGGGCTTCGATCCAAGCGAGGTGCAACTACTAAAGCAGCTCTTGCGTCGCGTCGGTGGCGGCTGAGAGCCTGTTTGAGTGGGTTCAGCTTGCGGCGGCATGTCGCTTGGATCGAAGATTGGCATGGGGTTGAGCAGGGCCTCGACACCGGAGAGAACCACCGCGAAAGCGAGGCGAGCGGCGGCGGCGACGAGGCGGCCCGCGCGGTCCCGGAGCAACCCGCCCCAAGGCACCAGCCAACCGAAGCTGCGCTCCACGATCCAGCGGCCTGCCAGCACGACGAAGCCCTTCTGCTCGGGACCGCGCTCGACGACGTGGTGGCGCATGCCATGTAGCCCCGGCCCAGCAGTCGTGTCACCAGGGGCCATTTTTGACGGTTGGCTCTACCCCGTGTTGCGAATTCCGGGCAAAGGCGGACAGCGATTCCGATGGAAGCTGAACAGTGATCCCATCCATCGGCGGCTCACGCTACGAGGGCGCGGCGGTGCAGTCGCGGTGACCCTGCCAGCTGCGCGAACAGTACGACGTGGTTGAAGGCAAGCAGGGGAACCAGGAAACCGGGAATCAGGAGCCAGGGAAGCTCGCTCATGATCGCGCTCGACGGATCGCCGACGAAGACGCGGAGCGGGCCCGGCGACGACGTGATCCCAAGGCTGATCGCGGTAACGAGGTCCAGAAGGCCGAGCGCATTCCAGGTCAGGGCAGCGCGACGGCTCCACGGATGGTGGCGCACGACCATCCATGCGACGAGCGGCGCGGCCGCACCCACCGCAATGTCGCCCCATCCTGCGATGGGGGCGAACGGCGCCGGAAGCCGCCCCGCGGCATGGAGCAACAAAAAGGTCACCCCGGCAATTCGAACCACGTTGAGACCAATCAACGCGGGCACCGGGGCATTCTCGATCGCCTGCCGCCCGCCCGAGGTGGCGAAGGCGAGAGCGGCCATCACCAGAACCGGGAGCATTACCGCCAACCCCAGCCCCGGAACGCCAACGTAGGAGAGCGCACCGCTCGCGCCGAGCGCGACGACCACGCCAAACCACGCGGTTAGGGCCGCGGCGACGCGAATTCGCCGATCCGGGGTTCCCGCCACCGCCAGGGCAACCACGGTGATTACGATTGCCGCGCTGGCCGTCAACTCGATGGCGGAGAGAAGGTCGATAGTCATCATCGTGTCCTCCGTGTATATGCACCCATTTGGGCAAAACATCAGCTTGCGAGGCCGGCCGCCACTTGCGGCAGGGGCACCCGTTCCAGAACGGCGGCGACGCTCGACTGCGCGCGCTGCCACGCCGGCAAGAGTTCGAGCGCCAGGCGCTCCCCGCCCGGCGTGATGGCGACACGACGAACCCGGCCGTCTTCCTCGCTCTCGGATCGAATCAGTCTCCGTTTCTCCAGCGGCCGGAGATTGCGGGTGAGCGTCGTCCGCTCCAGGCCCGCCATGTCGGCAAGGTGGCCGAGTGGGATCGGACCGGTCTGGATGAGCGTCGCCAGTAGCGTGAACTGCGTCGACCGCAGGCCCGTGCCCCGGAACGCCTGCTCATAGTGCTGCGTCACAGCGCGGCTGACCCGGCGCAGCGCCGAACAGGTGCAGGCGCGGCAAGGGCGGAAGAGCATGGCTACTTGATCCATGAATGTGCATATACACTGATTTCCCGCAGTGTCAATTGCTGGATGCTCGCCAAAGGCGATTTTGACGTGCAAGGCCCCGTGCGGCCGGAACTGGTGCTGATCGGCTGAATTGCTCATTACAGTGAAAAGCGGGGCGTGCGGGATGGCCGCTTTGCCCCGAAAAGCGCGGTCTGTCGGTGCTGAAATTGCCCAGAACAGTTATTCTGAGCAATTCTGTTCGGTGTAGTCTTCCGTCATGCCGCGACCGCGCACCGCCACGATCAAGTTCCTCACCGGCGACGAGACCGGCCGGCTGTTCGGCGCGCAGCAATACGCACCGCTGCTCGACATCGTCATACCGTAGAGGTCAGGTTCCTGGGCTGAGGTCGGTGACGTGCCCTCCGTACGATATCGCTGAGTTATGTTCCGGAAGTAAACGGCGCAGCGCGATGCAGACCGGGATCAGGTCCGGGATGACGAGACGGGTGAAACGCTGCAACGCCGGCTGCATGGCGGCGAGCCCCTCCGGCCGCGGACCCAGACGCGGAAGCAGGACTTCCGCTTCCGTTTCAGCCAACCGGCAGGTGGCTGCCCTGGCCGCCCGCAACGTTTCCGGTTGATAGAGCTCGGACAACCACTCCGGGAGGGCTTCGATCACGCCAGGCCAGTGGGCCAGCTCCAGGTACAAGCTGGGGATCACACCAGCGCCGGTGCCGTTGTGACGTGCGGCCAAGGCGCGGACACGCGCGGCGAGGCCGGCTTCGAGGTGATCGATGCGCGGCAATGGACGAAGCGGCGCCAGTGCCCGCGCGCCAGCCTTGCTAACCGGAATGCGTGACGGCGGTTGATCTGGACACTCCAGCCGTCGTCGCAACGCGGTGAGCGCGATGATGTTCGTGAGATTGCCGCGCACATAGGCCTCGGCCACTGTTGTGAGGTCTTCAATCGCTTCCGCCCCGACGCCCGCGGCGCGCCACGCGCTTGTTCTGAGCGGGGCGACCTGGGGCAGCGCGATGGCCGCGGCGATGCGCCGCCGTGCCGCATCGATCGCAGTCGAGCCAACCAGGGATGAGACCGCGGCCCAAGCCCAGGGCAGCACGCCGGGCAGGGCCGCGAAATGCCGCCAGATGAGATTGACCGTCGGCACGCCGGAGACTGCCTGGATATCGGCATAAATCGCCGCGATCTCCGGCGGGGCGTCTTGCTGATGGATTTGCGGGAACGTTGCCATTAGGGGCGAGCTCGAAACAAACGGATCGAACGGGGTAGAGACCAGTCTGCCGATCGGTACTCACTTGGTTAGTTGATCGGCAAGGCTGGCGTCAGATCGCCGCAGCCGCGCTTTCCCGCCGCTCGAGCACCGGCTGGCGCTCGACCCGACGACCAAGAGCGCCAGCCCCTACCGCTTCGAAATGCGGAAGTAAGCGGCTGTTCGATCAACCATTGTGGCCGCCCTCGTTGGCAAAGCTTCCGTTGTGGGTGCCCTGGTTGTGCACGAAGCCGCCGTAATGGGTGCCCTCATCGTTGACGAAGCTCCCGGTATGGGCGCCGCTGTTCACGAAGCCCCCGGGGTGCGCGCCGGTATTATGGACGAAGCCCCCGGTGTGGGTGCCGTTCTCGTTGGCGAAACCGCCGGTATGGCCGTTGCTATGGACGAAGCCTCCATAATGGGTGCCGTTGTTGTCGACGAAGCCGCCGACATGGCCGGCGGTGACGCGGTTGTCGTTGTAGCTGGGCTCCCAGGCGCCGGTGTGGTTGCCGATTGCGGCAGGCCCGCCGTAGATGGGCTGTGCAAACCCGCCAGTGCCGTTGTTATTGCCGTAGTTGACGCCTTCGGGCGCCTGAGGACCGGTGGGCAGTTGCGAGTGGGCCAGCTTCGCAAAGTTGGCGCTGGTGTCGTTGCTGTTACTGCTGTGTTGCGCGAAAACCGGAGCGGCGAAGAGCGATGCGGCGAGACCCGCCGCCCCGAGAAGTTTCAGCATGTCCATATCGGAGACCTTCACCAGTAGAGGAAACAGCTTGCGGCTCCGGCGATTGCGCGGAGGACGGCAGCCTTGGCATTTTCCGAAACACGGGGGCGCGTGTCGGGTGGCGCGATCCCACACTGTTGAGTAGGTTGCGAACTTATGAAGATTGCCCGGATCGAGACCGCCATCCTGAGCATCCCCGAGGACGAGCCGCTGGCCGACGCGCCCGCCCGGGCGGGGACGATGCGCCCGGTCGTCGCGCTGCGCCTGGCCACCGACGACGGGATCGAGGGCATCGGTCTTACCTTCTTCGCCGGCCGGCTGACCGGCGCGCTGCGGGCGGCGGTGGACGCGCTCGGCGAGGTGGCGCTCGGGCACGACCCGCTGCGCCCGGAGGCGATCGCGCGGCGGATGCGCGAGGCCGCCGGCGGCTGCGAACCGGGCGGCATCTTCAATCTCGCCAGCGCGGCGATCGACATCGCGCTCTGGGACATCAAGGGCAAGGCGCTCGGCCAGCCGGTGTGGAAGCTGCTCGGCGGCGCGCGCGAGCGGGTGCCGACCTACGCCTCCGGCGCGCTGCGGCGCGAGCTGAGTGACGAGACGGCGGCCAAGGCGGCGCGACGACTGGCGGAGACGGGCTTCACCGAGATGAAGATGCAGCTTGCCCTGCCGGGCCGGCCAACCCCGGCCGACGAGGTGCGGCGGGCGCGGCTCGTGCGCGAGGCGGCGGGGCCGGACGTGAAGCTGATGTGCGACATCAACCAGCGTTGGCGGGTCGAGCAGGCGATCGACCTCGGCCGGCGGATCGAGGATGTGGGCCTGTTCTGGCTGGAGGACGTGACCGCGGCCGACGATTATCCGGGCCTGGCCCGGGTCGCCGCGGCGTTGGCCACGCCGGTCGCGGGCGGGGAGTATGTCTGGGGACCGGTGCCGTTCCGCCACATGATCGAGGCGCGCTCGGTCGATATCGTCATGATCGACCTGGTGCGGGTGGGCGGCGTGACCCAATGGCTCAAGGTCGCCGCGATGGCGGAGGCGTTCAACCTGCCGGTGGTCAGCCATCTGATGCCGGAGTTCCACGCCCATCTGGTCGCCGCCGTGCCGAACGGGCTCACGGTCGAATACATGCCTTGGATGCTGAAGCTGTTCGAGCGGACGCCCCCGATCGAGAACGGCGAACTGGTGCTGTCGAGCGCGCCCGGCTTCGGGCTGGCCTTCGACGGCGCGGCGCTGGATCGTTTCCGGGTCGGCTGACCGATCGTCCGTAGAACCCGGCTCGCTCGTCGGTCGAGAGAGCGCTGCCGGCGCCTCATCATCGTTCCCAATGTCGGCGCAAGATTGAAATGTCACCCGGCGTGCAAAGTAGAGATGTCATCCTGGGCACCCGCGTTCGCCCGCTATCAAACACATCGCGGCGTCCACGGCATCACAGCCTGCGGCTGGGCGAGGGCGGCGGGGTCAAGGGCCGCAGCCCGCGTCAGCGGGTGCGCATGGCGCAGCCCTTGAGGCCGACGCCCGCGGCCTGGCGCCGGAGGCGCTCGTCAGCCACGCGATCCGAAAACAGCAGCGCACCTCGAGGTGGCCCGTCCCCGCCGACACAAACCTCGTCGAGAGGCTTCTCCAGGAGAAGCCTCCGGGCCTCCGCGAACAAGCGGACAACGTGATGGGCTCCACCAAACCGGGTCAACTTCAACTTCAGGCAGCGAATTTCGTGCGGGTGCAGCAAATTGCTTGGCGCATAGCTCACGCCTTGCAATAAAGCGTCCCCTTAGCGTCGCGCTGCGCCAGGTCCCCTTGCGGGCGGCGCTCCGCATGACGAGGTGTCGGAGCAGCAGAACCCACCCGTAGGCGCGGCGTGTTGGGATTAGCACCCAGGCCGTCGCGGGTTGCCGAACGATGAAGCTGCGTAGCACGGAGGCGCCCCCCGCGCGTATCGTGCAGAGATCTCCTGCCAGCGATGGAGGCGACGATATTTTGGAACGACAAGAGGATCTTGGCAGCCTCGTGGATGAGGCGTCCGAGGAGAGTTTCCCGGCCAGCGACCCGCCGGCCCGCACCGGGGTGACCGGCGCCGGACGGCCAGCGCCAATCGATCGCCGGCCGTCACGCGAGCGGGACACGGATGCCCGTCCTACTGGCCTGCCCACGTCCACCAGGCACGCTCAGGAAACCTCCTTCCAGTGGGAGGACCAGGAGGATCCCCAGACGCCCCTGCGAGGCGGGGATCCCGGGCAGCGCTAGACGCGGACTTCGGCGCGGGTCGCATCGGGTCCGCGCGCGGAAGTCGAACCAAGTCTCCCCTGCTCAGCGGGAGCGAACAGCAGGAGAGTCACATGGCCGTTTGTGAGACCTGCGGAAACGATTACGACAAGGCTTTCCAGGTAGCGAAGGACGGTAGCACGCACACCTTCGACAGCTTCGAGTGCGCGATCCAGGCGCTGGCGCCGACCTGTTCATATTGCGGCTGCCGCATCATCGGGCACGGCGTCGAACAAGGCGGCAGCGTCTACTGCTGCGCGCACTGTGCCCGGGCGAAGGGCGACAACGCTGTGAGGGATCGCGCCTGACCAGCGCCTAAACAACCTGCATCAGCGGCAGCCGCTCGCGGTCGATCTGGCGCAACGCCAGGCGGTCGAGCTCACCATCGTCGAGGACCTTGCCCGCGGAGGTCGACGACGACGGCCAAGGCCCTCACCGAGCAGGTGCTCGAGCGGCTGGACAGTCAACCGTGAGTATGTTGACGCAAGATAGAAATGTCACCCGGCGCGCAAAGTAGAGATGTCATCCTGGGCACCCGCGTTCGCCCGCCCATCAAACACATCGCGGCGTCCACGGCATCACAGCCCGCGGCTGGGTGAGGGCGGCGGGGTCAAGGGCCGCAGCCCGCGTCAGCGGGTGCGCGTGGCGCAGCCCTTGAGGCCGACGCCCGCGGCCTGCATTCTCGTCACGCCGTGCGATCAGGCTGCCCGCCCTGCCGTCGCCCCGTGCGCAGGGCGCCCTTTGGTCGGCGACCCGGGCGCTTCCAGATTATTCGGCGGCCGTTGCCGGGCCGGGTCGTAGCGGAGTCGGTTCGGCGCATAAGCCGCCTGCTGCGCCCGCACGTGTGCGAGGACCTCGGTCAGCCGCTTGTTCTCCACAATCGTGCCGGCTCGACCGTGCGGATTTTCTCGAACACCTTGAACGGCAGATCGACGCCGTTGGACCGAACCGCGAAGCGGCCATCGGGATAGTTCACGACGTCGATCTTCTGGCGTGCGAGGCTGCGCGCCAGTGGCGTCGGAGCCAGCATCAGCATCATTCGATTGTAGTGTAGGGTCAGATTCTGGCTCACGGTTCGTTCCTCTCGCCACGGCAGGATCTCATCGAGGTCCTTGCGGGACAACACTGGCCGATGCAGATCTTTGCCGTTCACCGGCAAACGGCCGAAGCGCGTATTGTAGTCGGCGATGAAGCCGGGAAGCCATTCGTTCGCGGCCGCAAGCGTCGATATTCCGGCGAGACGCAGCTCTTTCACCAACCGGTCCCGCAGCGTCCCGAACGTCCGTTCGACGCGCCCCTTCGCCTGTGGCCGGTTAGCGCAAATGATGTCGATGTTCAGCTCGGCCAGTGCCCGGCCGAACTGCGTCACACGCTCACCGCCGATGGCATCCTTGCTGTTCACCCGGAAAATGCTGTGCTTGTCACACTGTAGAACGCGACCGGCTTGCCATGCGCATCGAGATAGCCGCGGTCACACGGAAATAGTCGAACGCCGAACTCCGAGGCGACGAAGCGCAGCACCATGATCCGGCTCGTCGCATCATCGATGAACGCGAGCAGTGTACATACCGGACCGCGGTCTTCGAACCAGGCGTGCTCCGAGCCGTCGATCTGCACCAGCTCGCCCAGACATTCACGCCGTCGGCGGGGCTGATGCGGCGAGGGCAGCCGATGTCGCCGATCGACCCAGAGCCCATCTGCGATCATCCATTGCCGCAGCGTCTCGCGCGAGACGGTGCGGCCGTGCAGCGTGGCGAGCTTCTCGGCCGCCAGCGTCGGTCCGAAGTCGCGATAGTACCCGCGCACGATCGTCAGGGCCAGTTCGCGAACCGCATCGGGCAAGCGGTGATTGCTGCGCCGGCCACGACGCTTGGAGACCAGGCTGGGTGCACCGTCCTGGCGCAGCCCACGCAGCAACCGCAACACCTGACGCCGGCAGACGCCGATCAACCGCGTCGGGTCGCCAACGCGCAGCCGGCCGGATCGCACACTCGCGAGAACCTCAAGCCGACTGAACTCCTGCGTGCTCATCGACATCACCGCCACGGCACCGCTCCCGGGACCCCAAGACCCAAGAGGATGACATCTCTACTTTGCAGAGGGGTGACATCTGTATATTGCGCTTACACGCCATGTAAGCCCCCGATTGAAAAGTCACTTTTTCCCTCCCCGTTAGAAATGTCGCGGTGCGCCAAGTAGAGATGACACCCTGTCGCGTGCCAGGGCAGCTTTCCAGTTCGGTTGAGACGCCTGCTTTCCCGTCCCGGCCTGACAACAGCAGGGCCGCGGCGCGCAGTGGAGGGGATGGGAGGAGCGGAGCCACCCGGAGCCACGCGCAGCGCCCACTTCGGCGCGAGCATGGCGAGGACGGCGAGCACCGGACCTTCCCCGGAGCGGGCACCGTGGCACGCTTGGCTCAGGCCGGAGGAACAGGCGGCGAGCGTGGTTCGTGTCGTCAGAGTTCTGCCGCCGCCCGGCGTTCTGCCGCCACCGCAGCCGCGATCTGGCGCGATGGCCGTCCCTTTGTCGGCTGGCCCGGTGCTTCCAGGTTGTTCGGCGGCCGCTGCCGCGCCCGGTGATAGCGACGCCGGTGCGGCTCGTAGGTGTCCTGGTGCTGCTTCACCATTGCCAGTGCCGCGCCAAGCCGCTTGTTCTCCACGATCTCACCAGGATCCACGGTCTGGATCTTGTCGAACTTCCGGAACGGCAATGAAACTCCTTCGTACTGAACCGCGAACCGGCCGTCTGGGTAGTTCACCACATCGACCGTCTTGCGCACCAGACCGCGAGCAAACGGCGTCGGATCCAGCATGAGCATCATGCGGTCGTAGTGCAGGGTCAGGTTCTTCGTGACAGTGCGTTCCTCCCGCCAGGCGAGAACCTCGCTCAGGTCGTCCGCCTCGGTCAGCTTGCGGTGCAGGTCTTTGGCGTTCTCCGGATCGCGCCCGAACCGCGTGTTGTAATCGGCCATGAATGCCGGCACCCAGGCGTTGGCGGCTTCAATCGTCGAGATGCCGGCGAGGCGCAGCTCCTTCACCAGCCGATCCTGCAACGTGCCGAACGCGCGCTCGACGCGGCCCTTCGCCTGCGGGCTGTTGGCGCAGATGATGTCGATGTTCAGCTCCGCCAGCACCCGGCCGAATTGCGTGATACGATCGCCGCCGATCAGCGTCCTTGGCGTTGACGCGAAAGATGCCGTGCTTGTCGCTATAGAACGCCACGGGCTTGCCGTGCGTCTCCAGGTAATCCTTCGTCGCGCGGAAGTAATCGAACGCGGACTCGGACGCGACGAACCGCAGACGCATCAATCGGCTGGTCGCGTCGTCGACGAACGCTAGCAGAGTACACATTTCGCCGCGGTCCTCGAACCAGCGGTGTTCGCAACCGTCGATCTGCACCAGTTCGCCCAGACATTCACGCCGTCGTCGCGGCTGATGCGGCGAGGGCAGTTTGTGGCGGCGATCGACCCACAGCCCTTCCGCCATCATCCATTGCCGCAGCGTCTCGACACCGATCCGCAGACCGTGGCGTGCGATCAGTTTTTCCGCCACCAGTGTGGGTCCGAAGTCGATGTAATGGTCGCGCACCAGGCTCAGCACCGTGGCCCGGAAGGTCTCGCCACGCTTGCGGTTGCTCGGCCGGCCGCGTTTGCGCGACGCCAGACCGGCCGCGCCATCCGCCGAAAATGCCCGGCGGAGGCGGTAAATCTGACGCCGACCCAGCCCCAGCAACGTCGCAGCGGCATCAACGGTAAGCCGGTCATCCACGAGATCAATCATCACACGCAGTCGGGTCAGTTCCCGATCGCTCATCTGGATCACCCCCGCCATCGCACGTCACCTCGAACGTTCCGATGGCAGTCTGCTGCAGTGACATTTCTATCGGGGACGGGTGTGACGTTTCTATCGGGGGCTTACATCGCCCAAGCCGCAGAAGGAATATTATGTAAAGACGCTGCCCGGCGGTTCACATTGGTTCGCCACGCGTGGCTTCTCCGCGCATCTGGGACCGGATCTTGCTCGCCAAACTGGCGTAAGTGAACGGTTTGACCAGCAGCTCCACGCCCGGGTCGAGCCGGCCGTGGTGAGTAATGGCGTTGCGGGCATAGCCGGTGGTGAAAAGCACTTTCAGCCCGGCTCGCCGCCGCCGCGCTTTTTCGGCGAGTTGGCGGCCGTTGAGACCGCCCGGCAGGCCGATATCGGTAAACAGCAGCCGAACCTCCGCATGGCGTTCCAGCAGGTGCAGCGCCGCGTGGCCGTCCTCGGCTTCCAGCACCGCGTAGCCAAGCTCGCGCAGCATGGACGCCGTGTTGGCGCGAACGTCGGGGTCGTCCTCGACCACCAGGATCGTCTCGCCCGGCCCGGCAACGATCACCGGTTCGGCGCCCAGCGGCTCGCCGTCCGCCGCCGCACCACCCAACAGGCGCGGCAGATAGAGCTTAACGGTCGTGCCTTCGCCCAGCTCACTGTAGATCTTAAGATGGCCTCCGGATTGTTTGACAAAGCCGAACACCTGCGACAGCCCGAGCCCCGTGCCCTGGCCGATATCCTTGGTCGTGAAGAACGGCTCGAAGGCCTTCGCCATCACCTCGCGCGTCATCCCGGTTCCGGTGTCGCTCACCGCGAGCAACACATACTGTCCGGGCGTGACCTCGTGCTCGGTCGCCGCATAGGCTTCGTCCAGGAACACGTTGGCCGCCTCGATCGTCAGCTTGCCGCCGTCCGGCATGGCGTCACGCGCGTTCACCGCGAGGTTGAGCAACGCGTTCTCCAGCTGGTTGGCGTCAGCCGAAACGCGCCACAATCCGCCGGCCAGGACGCTTTCGATGGTGATGCTCTCGCCCAGGGTCCGGCGCAGCAGGTCGGACATGCCGCTGACCAGCCGGTTCAGATCGAGCGGCTTCGGGTCCAGCGGCTGGCGCCGCGAGAACGCCAGCAGTCGATGCGTCAGCGTGGCGGCGCGCTGCGCACCTCGCATCGCGGACTCGGTCAACCGGCGGAACTCGTCCGGAGCGACCGATCCGCCGACGCTGCGTCTTCGCAGCAATTCCAGGCTGCCCAGAATGACTTGCAGCAAGTTGTTGAAGTCGTGCGCCACTCCGCCGGTAAGCTGGCCGACCGCCTCCATCTTCTGCGCCTGGCGCAACTGATCTTCCAGGCGGCGGCGCTCGGTCACGTCGCGGGCCGTGACGACCAGGCGCCGCGGCTGGCCGGCTTCGGCCGGCACCGGGGCCGCCACAGCCTCGACGATGGAACCGTCCACCATTCGTTCGTAGCGGTATGGCCCGCCGCTCCGAAGGCAAGCGGTCAGGTAGCGGTTCACCTCGGCCGCTCGAACCGGGCCGAACACCTCGTCCACCGTGCGTCCCACGACCTGTTCGCGAGTCATGCGATAGAGGCGTAGTGTCGCCGGGTTTACCTCCTCGTAACGAAAACGGTCGCCCTCGACGGCCACTAAGAGTGCGTGGCACTCCGAGGAGTGCTCATAGAGGGTGCGGAGCAGCGCCTGACTGGCCACGAGCTGCGAGGTACGTTCCTCAACCCGTTGCTCCAATGTGGCTCTAAACTCGCGCAACGCGATCTGCGAACGTTTTTCAAGGTCCACATCCGCGGCGACGGCGATGGCCGTGACAATGCCGCCGCTCGCATCGCGCACGGGAATGCCGCTCACCCGAATCCACCGAACGGTCTCGTCTCCGTGTCCGTATAGAAACTCGGCATTCCGAACCAGCTCGCCCCGAAGTGCGCGCGCCAGAGGGTACTCGTTGGGTGGCACCACTGAACCGTCAGGCCGCAGAAGGTGCCAGCGGGCGAACGCCGCGACGTTCTCCGTGGGGATCGGCTTGTGCCCGAGGACGCGCTCGAGGGCGGGGTTGGTCAGCACGACGCGCCCGTCCGGGTCGGCGACCACGATGCCGAACGGCAGGTGCTCCACGACCGTCTCGAAGCGGCGGCGCATCGCCTCGGCTTCGGCCCGCAGCGCCCGCTCGCGCAGCGCTGCTTCGCGGCGGGTTCGCGCAAGTTGCAGGTTGGTATCCACCCGGGCGACCAGCTCGCGGGCAGTGAACGGCTTGGTGAGATAGTCGTCGGCGCCGGCCTCTAGCCCCTCCACCCGTGCCTCCTCGCCGGCACGGGCCGACAGCAGGATCACGGGCACGTCGCGCAGCTCTGGGTCTTCGCGCAGCGCGCGCAACAGCCCGAACCCGTCGAGCCGGGGCATCATCACGTCGGTCAGGACGAGGTCGGGCCGGCGTCGCCCCGCGGCTTCCAGGGCGGCCCGCCCATCCGGCACCGCCTCGACTTGGTAGCGTGACCCGAGCAGCCGGGCCACGTACTCCCGCAGATCGCGATTGTCGTCGGCGAGCAACACGCGCGACCGCTCGCCTGTCGCCAGCGCCTCCGGCTCCGGCGCGAACAGCTCGCGCTCGACCTCGGCTTCGACCGCCTCTGACCCCGGCAGCCAGCGCAAGGCCTCCTCCACGAAGGCTTCGGCGCCGATGCCGGTTGAGACTTGCGCACGCGGGGCGTCGGTCCGGTTCGGTGGGAGATGCGCCTGGCCGACGGGAATTGTGACAGTGAAGGCGGTCCCCTGCCCTGGCGCGCTTTCCGCGGTCACGCTGCCTCCATGCAGCTTGACCAGTTCCTGCACCAGCGCGAGCCCGATCCCGGTGCCCTCATGGGTCCGGCCGCGCTGGCCCTCGATGCGATGGAAGCGCTCGAAAATGCGCTGCAGCTCGTGGGCTGGGATGCCCACGCCGGTATCGCGCACCACCACCTCGGCCGCATCACCGTGCGGGCTGGGCCTAACCGCGACCGAAACCTCGCCCTCCAGCGTGTATTTGAAGGCGTTGGAGAGAAGATTGAGCACGATCTTCTCCCACATGTCCCGGTCCACATAGACCGGGACGGGTAAAGCCGGGCAATCGACTGTGAATTGCAGTCCGGCTCGGTCCATCGCCGAGCGGAAACTGCTCGCCAGCTCCGCCGTGAATGCCGCGAGATCAGTCGATTTGTAGGTGGCGTTAATGCGCCCGGCCTCAATGCGCGAGAAGTCGAGCAGCGTGTTGACCAGCTTGAGCATCCGGAGCCCGTTGCGGTGGATCAGCTCAAGTTCCCGGCGTTCGGTGAGCACCACCTCCTGCGTTGCGCTCCGGACCAGCAGCTCCTCGAGCGGCCCCAGCATCAAGGTGAGCGGGGTACGGAATTCATGGCTCGCGTTAGAGAAAAAGGTGGTCTTGGCGCGGTCGATCTCCGCCAGCGCCTCGGCCCTGCGGCGTTCCTCCGCATAAGCGCGCGCGTTGCTGACGGCGGTTGCGAGGTGCCCGGCCACGAGCCCAAGGAAGTCCCGGGTACTCGTCGTCCAGGGCGCGCCTTGCATTGACCCCTGCGACCAGCACGCCGGCCGTTGCGGCATTCTGACCAGCCTTGGCGAACGGGAGGGCCATCGCGGCGCGCGTTGGCTCCGGCCAGACGCCGCCGGGCAGATCGGGAAATTGTTGCGATAGATTATCGAGAGTCATCGGCGAGCCGGCTGCCACCGCCCGGGCAACACCCCAAGGGTCGGAACCCGGATTGTCGTCGCTCGGGTCGATCGCGATGCGCGAGGGCACGCGCGGATCCTCGCGTCCGATGCCGGCGGTACAGGCCAGCCGCGCGGTCCCGCCATCGTCGGAGAGCAAGTAGGTCAGCGCGAACGGAAGATCGGGCGTTTCGTGTTCGACCGTGGCGGCGAACGCTTCGCAAGCAGCGTGCACATCCTTTGCCTCGGCGACCTGCTCGCCGAGGCGGGTGAGCGCCCGCAGCCGGCGTTCCCCCAACACGCGGCCCGTGGTCTCGGAGACGGCTGTGAAGATCCCGCTGATATGTCCCTTGATGTCTTTGATCGGGCTATAGGAATAAGTGAAGTAGGTCTCTTCGAGGTAGCCGTAGCGATCCATCGGCAGCAGCAAGTCCTCGGCCCAGGTCGCCTCGCCGCGCTCGACCGCGTCCATCTGCGGGCCGATGATGTGCCAAATTTCGCGCCAGGTCTCGATGCCGGGCCGACCGAGGCCGCCCGGATGCTTGGTAGCCCCGAGCACCGGCCGCCACGCGTCGTTGTAGAGCATGATCCGCTCCGGTCCCCACCAGAGCACCATCGGGAACCGGGAGTTAAGGCAGATGCTCACCGAGTTCTTCAGTGCGTCCGGCCAATCGGCCGGGTCTCCGAGCGGCGAGCCCGACCAATCGTGCGCGCGCATGAGCGCGCCCATCTCGCCGCCGCCAGTCAGGAATTCCGCAGGCGAATTGTTCACGCGCTCGGCCATGCGCCTGCATCCTGCGCGAGCAACCCCGAACGCGCAACTGTCAGGCATTTATCGCGCGCGTTTTCCACGGCGTCTTAGCGAATATCAATTACCAACCCGTCCCATCCAGCTTCGACGCCGGATGGCAGTTTTTCGACCAGCCAGCCCCAGTCGAGGTCGGTGCCCATATGGGTCAGCACCGTCCGCCGTGCGCCCACCCGCGCGGCCCAGGAAAGGACGAGGTCGAGATGAGCGTGCGTCGGATGCGGCGCGCGGCAGAAGCAGCCGACAACCCAAGTGTCCACGCCTGCCAGCGCCTCGAACGCCGCGCCGTCCAGCCGCACCACGTCGGTGCAATAGGCGAAGCTGTCGATCCGCAGGCCGAGCGACGGGCCAAAGCCATGGTCCTGGTGGATCAATTGCACCGGCATTCCCGCCGCCGTGATGGTCTGGCCGGCCTCGACCTCACGTGCCTCCAGCACCGGGCGGAAGAAGCCGGGCGCCTGCCAGGGGCGGAACGCATAGCCGAACCGGGCTTGCAGTTCGTCGAGGGTGCGCCGGGTGGCAAACGCCTCCAGCGGCCGGCCGGCGATTCGGTTCAGGATGCGAACGTCATCCAGGCCGGTGATGTGGTCGGCATGAGCATGGGTGTAGAGCACGGCGTCCACGCCGGGGATGCGGCAGTCCACGAGTTGCAAGCGCAATTCGGGCGTGGTGTCCACCAACAGCCGACGCCCCTCCCCGCTCTCGATTACGATGGACGAGCGGGTGCGCCGGTTGCGCGGCTCGGCGGGATCGCACGCTCCCCAATCGCCCGCGCCATTCGCGCCGCCGATCATCGGCACCCCGGCCGAGGCGCCGCAGCCGAGCATGACCACGCGCATCAATCGGCTTTCCGGAACAAGCGCAGGAAATTGCCCGTGGTGAGTGCGGAGAGATCGTCGAGCGTCAAGCCGCGAACGTTGGCGAGCACGGCGGCGGTGTGGCGGACATGGGCCGGCTCGTTTCGCTTGCCGCGCACCGGTACTGGGGCGAGATAGGGCGCGTCGGTCTCCACCAGCAGCCGGTCGGCCGGAAGGTCGCGCGCGATCTCCCGCAATTCGTTGGATTTCGGAAAGGTGAGGATGCCGGAGAAGCTGACGAACCCACCCATCTGCACCGCCGCCTTCGCAAGCCGGCGCGACGAGCTGAAGCAGTGCAGCAGGAAATCGAAGTCGCCGCCGTTATCGCGTTCCTCCTGGAGGATATTCAAGATGTCGTCGTCGGCATCGCGGGCGTGGATGGCAAGCGGCAGCCCGGCCAACCGCGCGGCACGGATGTGGGCGCGGAAACTCGCCTGCTGCGCCTCACGCGCGGCGCGGTCGTAGAAGTAATCGAGCCCGGACTTGCCGATCCCGATCACCCTCGGATGCTGGGTGAGCGCCGCCAGCGTCGCCGGGTGCGGGATCGGCGCCTCGGCCGCGTGGTGCGGATGCACGCCGACGGTACACCAGACATTGCCGTGCGCCTCCGCGATCCCGATCGCCGCGGCGGCCTGGGCGAGCGTGGTGCCGATGGTCACCATCTCATGCACGCCCGCCTCGGCGGCGCGCTGCATCAACCCCGGCAGCTCCTCGGGGGTGTAATAGTCGAGATGGCAGTGCGAATCGACTAGCATGAGCGCCTTACGTCGCGTCTTCCACGTAACGCGGGAACACACCTTCGGGTGGCGGCAGCGCCGTTCCGTCCGCGAGCGGCGTGGCGAGGGCGGCGAACTCGCGGGCCTCGGCCGGCACTCCGAGCTGGTCCAGCATCCGCGCCATCGAGTCGGGCATGAACGGCTGGAGCAACGTGGCGATCGCACGCAGCGTGTCCGCCAGCACGCGCAGCACGGCGCCCGTTCGGTCCGGGTCGGTGCGCCGCAGCGCCCACGGTGCCTGGCGGTCGATATAGCCGTTAGCGGCGCGGATCACCTTCCAGGTCTCCTCCAGAGCCTCGTGGAAGCCTTGGCGGTCGAAGCGTTCTCGCAACAAATTGGGCAGCGCGGCCGCGGCATCGAGCAGCCCCGCATCGTCCTCGGTGACGGCCCCTCTACCTGGCAGCTTGCCGTCGCAGTTGCGCGCGACCAGCGTGAGCGTGCGTTGCGCCAGGTTGCCGAGATCGTTCGCCAGCTCGACGTTAACGCGCGTCACGAGCGCCTTATGGCTCATCGTGCCATCCCCCCCGAACGGCTTTTCGCGCATTAGAAAATAGCGCACCTGGTCGAGGCCGTAGGTCGTGGCCAGCTTGCGAGCCTCGACCACGTTGCCGAGCGACTTGCTCATCTTCTCGCCTTCAACTGTCCACCACCCATGCGATGAGACGCGCCTAGGCACCGGCAGGCCCGCCGCCATCAGGAAGGCCGGCCAGTAAACGGCGTGAAAGCGCAGGATATCCTTGCCGATAATATGCACGTCGGCTGGCCAGAAAGGCCAGCGCGGGGCCGACTCGTCGGGGAAGCCGCAGGCGGTGACGTAATTGTTGAGCGCGTCCAGCCAGACATACATGACGTGGTCAGGCGCGCCCGGAACCGGAATACCCCAGCGAAAGCTGGTGCGACTGATCGAGAGGTCGCGAAGGCCACTGCGGACAAAGCTCATCACCTCGTTGCGGCGGCCCGGCGGGAGAATGAAGTCCGGTCGTTCTTCGTACAACTTGAGCAACCGACCCTGCCACTCGGACAAACGGAAGAAGTACGAGGGCTCGCGTACCCACGCGACGGGAGCGCCAGAGGGCGCGACTTTGGTGTCGTCTGGTCGCGTGGTCAGCTCCGCCTCGTCGTAGAAGGCTTCGTCGCGCACGGCGTACCAACCTTCATAGTGGCCGAGATAGATTTGCCCGGCGGCGTCGATCCGGCGCCATAGTTCGGCGCATGAGACTTTGTGGCGAGGCTCGGTGGTGCGGATGTAGTCGTCGTAGGACACGTTGAGCTTATCGGCCATATCCCTGAAATCGGCCGAAACGCGATCGGTGAAAGTTTGCGGGTCGAGCCCGGCCTCGGCCGCCGCCTGCTCCACCTTCTGGCCGTGCTCATCGTTGCCGGTGAGGAAGAATACGTCGTAGTCGTCGAGGCGCTTGAACCGGGCCATCACGTCGGCGGCGATCGAGGTGTAGGCGTGGCCGATATGCGGCGCACCGTTGACGTAATAAATCGGCGTCGTGACGTAGAAGCGGGTACTCATGGGGTTCCCTGCACCGGTTCGCCGAGGAGCGCGAGGCCGGCGATGATCGCCTGGCGCTTATCCAGCGCGAACTGCTCAGTCTCGTCCTGCAATTGGGTCAGCCCCTGCCACACGTCGCCCCACGCATCAAGGGGACGAAGGGCCACGATGCGCGTCTGCTCGGGATCGGCCCGGCCGCGCACCCAGTCCCGCACGGCGGCGGCCAGAGCGGCGCGGAGCAAATCCATGAAACTCGAAAACGCCGTGTCGCTGCGGCCGAGCCGGTCGGCGATGTCGTGCCCCCGGCCGGCGGGCAGATCGGGCAAGGCCGCGAGCACCTCGTCCACCAGTCCGGCGAGCGCCAGCCCCTCGCCCTCGGCCAGCATCAGCGCCCGGCCGGGCGAGCCCTCCGCCCAGGTGATCAGACGCTGGCGCTCGTTTTCCGCTATATTAGGGAGGTAGCGGGCGAGCAGCCGGGCCATGTCGGCATCGGCCAGCGGCGCGAGCCGAAGCCGGCGGCAACGGCTCCTGATCGTGGGCAGCAAGCGTCCGGGAGCGGCGCAGGCAAGCAGCAGCACGGCGCGCGCGGGTGGCTCCTCCAGCACTTTCAGCAGCGCGTTGGCGGCGGTGGCGTTCATTTCCTCCGCCCCGTCCACGACCGCGACCCGCCAGCCGCCTTCGGCGGGCGTGAGGCCCATGAAGCCAGTCACGCGCCGGACCTCCTCGACCGGGATCACCGTGCGCATCCGCTTGCGCTTCTCGTCGAAGCCGCGCTCGATGGTGATCAGGTCGGCGTGCGACCCGGCGGCGACGCGGCGGAACACCGGGTGCGCGGGATCGAGCGCCAGCGTCGGTTCGGCTGGCCGGCCGGCGAGCAGCCGGCGGGCGAACCGATAGGCGAGCGTGGCCTTGCCCGCACCCTCCGGGCCGGTGATCAGCCACGCGTGATGCATCCTGCCGCCACGCAGCGCCTCGATCAGCGTCGCCTCGGCGGCATCCTGGCCAAGCAGCAACGGATTGGCGCGGGGCTCGGGCGCGGTCATCGCTGCGTTGTCAGGGCTCGGCGGACGGAACGCAACCGCTCGCTTGTGGCGCGCACAGATCCCCGACCTGCGCGCGCCCGGCTTTCGGGGTTGGTAGGGCTTGCAGACACCGCCACTCCGCCTGCTATGGGCGGCCCTCGACCGCACGGGACTCGAGGCCGGGTTGCCTTAACGCGCAGTCCGGCCCGCCCCTGGTTAGCGCCTGACAGGGTGCGCGGGCGTGACAACCCCGCCCCGTCCAGCTAATGGGGCCGGGTCATGAACGATCTTTACCACCGTGACCTGGCGCTCTGGAGCGGGCAGCAGGCGAGCGCGCTTCGCGACGCTGGCCGCGTCAGGTCGAACTCGCCGGTGGACTGGGAGCACGTGGCGGAGGAGATCGAAGGCTTGGGCAGCGCCGAGCGATCCGCTCTTTCGAGCCTTATCGGCACCATCATCGAGCATTTGCTCAAGCTGACAGCTTCCCCGGCGCGTGATCCTCGGCACGGCTGGGTGGATAGCGTGCTCCATGCCCGGGCCAGCGTCGAGCGACTCCTGGAGTCGAGCCCGAGCCTTCGGCGCGAGCTTCCCAGCCTGCTTGGCATCGAAATGGGCCGGGCGCGCCGATTGGTTCGCCGTGCTCTCCAGCAATTCGGAGAGACGCCGCTAACCGATATCGACGCTATCGCATTCACGGAAGACCAGGTGCTCGGCGACCGGCTCCCTAACGAGTAGCGGCCACCCGGCTTCAGCCCGGCTCGAACTTCATCGCCACGCCGTTCATGCAATAGCGCTGGCCGGTTGGCGCCGGGCCGTCGTCGAACACGTGGCCGAGATGGCCGCCGCAGCGGCTACAATGCACTTCAGTGCGCGTCGTGAACAGGCTGCGATCCTCCGACGTGCCGACCCCATCCGGCAGCGGGGCGTAGAAGCTCGGCCAGCCGGTGCCGCTCTCGAACTTCGTCTCGGAGGCATAGAGCGGCTGGCCGCACCCGGCGCAGACGAATGTCCCCGCCCGCTTCTCCTGATTGAGCGCGCTGCTGCCGGCGCGCTCGGTGCCGTGCTCGCGTAATACCTTGTACTGGGCGGGCGAGAGCAGCCGGTGCCATTCCTCCTCGGTATGCGAGACCGGGAAGCTCTCGGCGGTGGCGGCGTGCGAGGCGCCGCCGAATAGCCGCTTCATGCGCGGATCCTCCTCAACGGTGATCGGCCCTATATGGGGCGGAAGCCGAAGTTGCGAAACGCGGGGGAGACCATGCCCGAGTTGATCGAAGCGTTGCTGCCGGTGCTGCCGGAGGATGCGGCCAACGCCTCACTGGCCGCGCGGGTCTGGCGGCCGGAGGTGGGCGGACCCTCGGTGGTCGCGGTGCGCGGGCCGGACCTCGTGGACATCACCGCCGCCTGTCCCACGATCCGCGATCTCTGCGAGGCCGCCGATCCGGCCGCCGCGCTGAACGCGGCCGAAGGCGAGACGGTGGGCCGTCTTGACGACGTGCTGGCGAATACTCCGCGCGAGCGGCGCGACCCTCGCCGGCCCTGGCTGCTGGCGCCGATCGACCTGCAAGCAATCAAGGCGGCCGGGGTGACGTTCGTGGTCTCGATGATCGAGCGGGTAATCGAGGAACGGGCGCGCGGGAACCTGGAGGCCGCCGCCGCCATCCGGGCGGAGGTCAACAAACTGGTGGGCGAGGATCTGGCTCAGCTTCGTCCCGGCTCGCCAGAGGCGGCGCGCCTCAAAGCGGTGCTAATCGAGCAGGGCGCCTGGAGCCAATATCTGGAGGTAGGGATCGGGCCGGATGCCGAGATCTTCACCAAGGCCCAGCCGATGGCGGCCGTCGGCACCGGCGCGGATGCCGGGCTGCACCCCGCCTCGTCGTGGAACAACCCGGAGCCGGAGGTCGTGCTCGCCGTCACCTCGGCGGGGCGGATCGTCGGCGCGACGCTCGGCAACGACGTCAACCTGCGCGACATCGAGGGGCGCTCGGCGCTGCTGTTGGGCAAGGCCAAGGACAACAATGCCTCCTGCGCCGTGGGGCCGTTCCTGCGCCTGTTCGATGCGCGCTTCACGCTCGATGACATCCGCCGCACTACGGTCAGCCTCGTCGTCGAAGGCACGGACGGGTTCCGGCTAGAGGGCACATCGTCGATCGCGCGGATCAGCCGCGACCCGGCCGATCTCGTGGCGCAGATGGTCAACGCGCACCACCGCTATCCCGATGGCGCGGTGTTGTTCCTCGGCACGATGTTCGCCCCGGTGGAGGACCGCGACGCCCCTGGCAAGGGCTTCACGCACAAGCCCGGCGATATCGTCGCCATTGCCGCGCCGAGGTTGGGGCGGCTGGTGAACCGGATGCGCCCTACGGACGCCTGCGAGCCTTGGAGCTTTGGCGCGGCGGCACTGATGCGCAGCCTCGCTAGACGTGGCTTGCTGCGATGAGGGCCATTCCGGGAAAGCGCAGATTGCTTTGAACGGTTAGGCGCGATGCGGGCCATCGCCCCCGGCGGGCGGCTGCCCCAGGCTCAGCAGCGGCACCAGCACGAAGACCAAGGCTGTGAACGCCGCCGAGACCGCGATCAAGGGGGGCAGCCGATCGTGGAAGACATGCTCGTAGAGATACGAACCCAGGGTATCCGAAACCGGGGTGGCGAGATTGATTACCGACATCAGCGCCGCGAAGGTGAAGCCCTCGGCGCGGCGCGGACAGCGTTCGGCGGCAAGCGTGAGCGTCGCGATGTTGGCGATCATCGCCGCTGCGCCGGCCAGGAAATTCACTAGCGCCGCAGTGGTTTCACCGACCATTCCGAGGAACGCCAGGGTCGCCAGCGTGCCGAACAGGATGCTCAGATTGAGCAGCGCACGGGTGGTGAGGTCGCGCAGCAGAAATCGGTGGAGCAGAGCGCCGGCGATCCATCCCGCTGCACTGATTGAGGCCAGCAGGCCGATGAAGCCCTGCGAGAAGCGTAGCCGGTCGGTCATGAAGAAATAGAGCGGCGTGCCGAAACCGGGGCTAAGATAGTATAAGAACAAGAACCCGGCGATCAGCCAGAGCGTGACCGAACGCAGCGTGGCGAGCAGGCCGCGCAAGGTGCGCGCGAACCCGGCGGCATCCAGGGCCGAGCGGTCTTCATCGACCAGCGCGATGCAGCCGAGCAGGACCAGCACCGGCACGCCACCCGCGATCAGCGCTGCCACATGCAGGGCGGCGGCGGCGGGCAGCCACTGCACCAGCTCGCCACCCAGCAGCGAGGTGGCGAGCACGGCGATGTTGAACCAGAGCCATTGCTGGCACACGAACGCGGCGCTGGCATTGAGCTTCTGCCCGTTCTCCACCAGCAGCGCGCCGCAAATCGTGCTGGAGGCGGCGAGCGCGATCGAGATGAGTGCCAATGCCAAGATCAGCGGGTCCGGTGACAGGAGCCGTACCACCCACAGATACGCGCCCATTGCCCCGGCGTTCGCCGCTAGCAGATAACTCCGGCGGCGATAGCCGAACAGCGGCAGGAAGTCCGAGATCAGGCCGTAGAGCGGCTTGATGATCCAGGGGATATCGAGCACCGCGAGATGCGCGCTGATCTCCAGCGGGGTCCAGCTCTGGCTCTGCTTTAGCCAGTGAATGAGCGGCTGGCCGATGATGCCGGCCCGCGGCTGGCCCGCCCCCTCGACCAGATAGGCCAGGGCGAAGAACAGCATCAGCCGGCTGACCGCGCGATCGGCCGGCCGCGCTGCGCGCATCAGTCGGGCGCTATCGGAGCACCGCCTCCGTCTTCCGCTCGATCAGCTCGAAGTCGATATTCCCGCCAACGCCAGGACCGGACGGGGCATGTAGCATTCCGTCGGGATCGATCTCTAGCTCGGTCGCCATCCCGTATTTGTGCGCCGCGTGCGGCAGCAGCACCTCGAACATCGTGGTGTTCCGGATCGCCATGCAGAGATGCAAGTTGGCAAGATTGTTCAGCGAATTGCCGCTGTGGTGGATTTCGTAGCGCAGTCCGAACGCCTCGGCCAAATGAGCGGTCTTGAGCATTGTCGTCAGGCCGCCTTTGTTGGGGATGTCGCCCCGAAGATAGTCAGTGGCGCGTTCGGTGAGCCAAATCGGGTAGGTGTCGAGGCCGCCGGCGGGGAATTCGGTCGCCATGATCGGGATGTCGAGCTTTTGGCGCAGCTTGACGTAGCTATAGATGTCCTCGTCCGCGAGCGGGTCTTCGTACCAGTAATATCCCATCTCCTCGATCGCTCGGCCGACGCGAAGCGCATCGGGATAATTGTAGCTCCAGGTCGAATCGAGCATCAGGCGGAAATCGTCTCCGACCGCCTTGCGTACGGCGGCACAGACCTTGATGTCTTGGTCGGGCTCGCGCGGCGGATGGATCTTGTACGCCCGCCATCCATTGGCCTTGAACTCCTGCGCCTGATCGACATAAGCGGCGGGGTCCGCGAGCAACTGCGAGCTGGCGTAGGCGGGAATGGAGCGGCGGCAGGTTCCCATCAGCGCATGGACCGGAAGCCCCGCGATCTTGCCCGCCAGATCCCACAATGCCGTATCCACGGCGCCGATCGTGCGATAGCTGACCACCCGAGAGAGAAGCCGCGTTGCCTGATGGAGCCGTTCTCGTTCTAACGGATCCTGGCCCAACAGCAGCGGCCGCAGCGACCGGATGAGCTGCGGTCCATCCATCGACGCCGGGTTGCTGGCGGAGCCAAGGAAGGCATAGCCCTCCGGTTCCTGATCGGTGCGCAGCCGCAGCAGCCCGAGGTTGGAGACGTTCGCGGCCAGCGCGCCCTGATGATACACGGTGGATGGGATGCCGTCCCAGGTGAAGACGGTTAGCGAGACGTCATCGATCTTCATCGCTGTCGGACCCTGTTGTGGCTACGCTTCGGGCGGAGATGCCGCCCACACCAATTCCGCGAGCCTAGCCGGCAGCCAACAACAGCGGAAGCGTTGGTCGCCCACCGGGCTCGAACGCCTTATATCATAACGAAGATAGCTGTGGCCGCTCGGACACGCACGTGCGACAATCTTCGCACACGCCTCACAGCCGCTTGCCACGGCCTGACAAAACGCTTTCCTAAGTAGGAGTGCTTCCGGGTCGGGCCGGTGTCATGCTTGTTCGGGTGTCATGGCGAGCTTGTTCGGGATGTTGCCTTGCGAATCTGTAAACTGAGACTTGCCCTCACGGAACCGTGAGGGCATAAGGACGAGGTCTCCCCGGGAGCGTCATCCTGAGCGCCCGGCCGCACCTCCAACCGAGTGGCGTCAATGTCAGCACCTTCAGCATCCCGTGCCTCCCTCAAGACCGACCGGAGCAGGATTAGCGCGGTGCGCTCCGTCGAAGGCCGCGATCATCGCCGTGCGGGGCTCTCGTTCGAAGTCCCGGAGTGGTTGATGCTGCTCGCCTGGGCCGAGTTTCATGGTCTACGCGTGGTAGTCGAGCTAGATCATTGCGTCGATGGCGAGGAATACGAGGAGGTCGTGGCGCTTTACCCGCCCGGCAGCCCGCTTCGGCAGTGGACGATGTGGCGTGCATCGGATGCGATCGTGGTCGAGCCGATGAACGCGCGCGCCTTCCGCTTGGCGACCATCTCCGAGGTGTTGCAAACGCTGGTTCCGGCCGCGGGATAGTGGGGCTCCGGCGTGAGGGTGCGCGTAGCCGCTCTCTCACGCCGCCAGAGCCCGTTTTATCCGGGCGTGCACTGCGATCAGCCGACTGCTTGAATTTCCAATGACTGGCGATATCGGTCGACGCCATTAGGGCGCTTTCAGTCTGAGTGGACGCGCTATCGCTCTCACCGCGTCTGTCCCGCCCCCGGACTGTAATCCGGGGGTGATCCCGGGCATCCAACGCAGCGGCCGTCCTGGACTAATCTTGCCTTGGATCGCCGGATCAAGCCCGACGAGCACGATATAAGCAACCGGCTTCTCGGTCTGCGTAAATCTGCTTCTAGCGCCGCGACCATGCTCACCAATTTAGTTTGGGTTTGGCGCGCGCGGTGCCCATGCCGGACAATTCTTGAGCGGGATCTCCGGTTCACCCCAAGTTCACCCCAGGTTCACCGCCGGATCACAATTAGTGCGTGGCGATGCGAATATGCTTCATTAACCCACCAGTAACTTGAAAACTGGCAGAAACGAGTTGCAACGAGCGAAGCCGCATCAGTAACAATACCGCGCGATCGTGAGTTCACTCGAGTCGCCAGTGAAATAGGAGATCGGTTTGATGCGGCTTATAGGGCCGAATCGGTAAGCAACGAATCGGGCGTCACACTCCTCGCCGCTGCGGTCACCGGACGCGGCTTCGGAAATGCGGGGCGCGGAAGCGCCTGTTGACAGCGGCGAGTTCAGGAAGAACGCGGCATTCCGTTTCGGAGCCGAAGGACCGTCCGCCGTCGTCGCCAGAACCCTTGAGTGTGCAAAACGCGCTTGCAATAGGTTAGGGATTGGTTACCATTAACTCAGCTAGCTGGGGACCGCTGGCCTCGCCCGGCTGATAAACGCAACGGAGACCCTGAATGGCCATTGTTACAGTTCCTGGTGCGAACGGATCGGTCGTTACCCAGAGTTACAACAGCTCGGCGAACTTCGCCCTCGCGACCGCGATCCAGGCGCAGTTGATCGGTCTGCAAGCCGCCGGCTTGCTGAACGCGCAGGACTATACCGGCGGCACGACCCCCGCCCCGGTGTCGGGAATGACAAACGAGTTGGTGATCCCGCCCGGCACCAGCAGCGTCGCTGTGCCGTCCGGCTACACGTTCCTGGTCGACAGCACCTCGGGCGGCAGCCTAAGCATCACGGGCGGCCAGAATTTTTTGGGCGGCAGCGGCGACACCACCTTCACCAACATGACGGTCGCGGGCGGCGGGATTGATACCATCGCTGCCGGCGACGGCAGCAATACCCTGAACCTGGTCGCGGGCACTGCCTATGACGCCGCTGTCGGCAATGGCGGTGACGTGTTCAACGCCGCCGGCATCGGCACGCTCCAAGGCGGCACGGGCGTCAACATCTTCAATCTCGCCGGCGGCGCCGATACGATCTTCGCCGGCGCCAACGCCCTGAAAGGCGTGTTCGCCACTGCCGGAGCGGCGGAAACCTTCTACGCCGGAGTCGACGGCCTCGATTACATCTCCGGCGGTAGCGGCGGCAACACGATCGTCGGCGCCAGCGGCAATGAGGTTCTCTACGCCAACTCCAACGGCCCCGGGATCCCCAGCACGCTGTTCGTGGCGGGCAGCGGCAACGAGACCCTGTGGGGCGCGGCGAACACCGGCAACGAGGCGCTCTACGCCGATCGGAGTTCCGGTGGCGCCGATTCGCTGATCGGTGGGTTTGGGACCAACGCCTTCGTCGCCGGTACCGGCAACGACACCATGCTGGCGGCCAGCCAAAGCAATGTGTTCTACTTCGCGCACGGACAGGCGGGCGGCAACGACGCCATCCAGGCGTTCGGCGGCAACGATATCGTCGCCCTGGTCGGCTACAACTCCGCCGCCGGCGCTCCGGTCGGCTCCGCCGCGCAAGCCGCGATCGCCGGCGCCACGGCGACCAGCGCTGGGCTTGAAGTCAAGCTGGCGGACAACACCACGATCACCTTCTCGGGCCTGACCAGCGGCAGCCAGCTAGCTGGCCACATCATCTCCAGCTAGTTCCGTCGGAGCCGCTAAGACTGACGTTTTCAGGGCGACGCCACCGGCGTCGCCCTTTCTTGTCGCCCGCGATCGCGCGTTATGCAAACCCGAGGAAGCCCGGGCTGGAGCGCAGCGCGGGAGCGGCCTTCAGGCGCGCGACATCGGGACAAGGGCGCGCGGTACGAGGGTCGCGCGCCAGCAGGCGCTCAAGTTCCGCCGCGACCGACAGGACGAACGCGTCCCCACCCCGCGGGCCGACGATCTGCAAGCCAAACGGCATCGCCGCGCGATCGAGCCCCACCGGCAGCGACACAGCCGGATGCCCCGCAAGGGTCACGGCGTAGGCTAGCGCCAGCCAGTGAAAATAGGTCCGCGTTTTCCGGCCGTCGATCTCCACTGGATACAGCTCCCGCCAGGGGCGCGGGCTGATGGTGATCGACGGCGTCAGGATGATGTCGAACTCGCGGAAGAACCCCTGCCAGCGCCGGTAGAGCGCCGTCTGCATCGCGTGCGCCCGCGCGACATCGGATGCGGTATAGCGCAGCCCCTCCTCCACGTTCGCCCGCACATTCGGCCCGACTTCCTGCGGTCGCACGCGTACCTTCTCCAGATGCGCGGCGAGGAACCCCACCGCGCGGAGGATCTCGAATGCCTCGTCGGCGTCGCGGCAATCGGGGGTGGCATCGTCGGCGCGGCCGAAGACATGGCGGAACAAGGCGATCTTCTCGGCGAACACTTCGGCGATGTGCCGCTCGGTCGGAGCGAATCCGAAATCCGGCGTGACCGCCACGCGCAGGCGCGCGAGATCGACCGGCTCCGGCGCGGCGAAATCCGCGGCGATCCGGACGTCGCGGCCGTGGATCGTCGTCGCCAGCGGATCGTCCGCCCCATCTCCCACCATCGCGGCGAGCAATAGGCAGACATCCGGGACCGTGCGTGCCATCGGCCCGATCACCGGCAAGGGCGACCAGCCCAGAGGGCGGTGCTCGAAAGGCACCAGACCGGGTGTCGGGCGGAATCCGACCACGCCGCAGAAGGCAGCGGGATTGCGTAATGAGCCGCCGGTGTCGGAGCCGGTGGCGAGCGGCACCATGCAAGTGGCCAATGCCACAGCCGAGCCGCCGGAGGAGCCGGCGGCGGACTTCGAGGGATCGAACGGATTGGCGGTGACGCCATACACCGCGTTGCGCGTGTTGGCGCCGGCGCCGAACTCGGGGGTATTGGTCTTGCCCAGTACAACGGCGCCGGCCTGGCGCACCGACGCCACGAAGCCCTGATCGGCCGCCGCCACGCTGTCACGGAAGATCGGGCTGCCATGGGTGGTGGGTAGCCCTGCGGCGTCGTTCAGATCCTTGATGCCGACCGGCAATCCGTGCAACAGGCCAAGCGGCGCGCCACGCGCCACAGCCGAATCGGCTGCCTCCGCCGCTTGTCGCGCACCGGGATAGTCGCGCGCGACCATCGCGTTCACGGCATGGTCCACTGCCTCGATCCGCGCGATGCAGCTTTCCAGGAGTTCGGTGGCGGCGAGCCGCTTGTGCCCGATCAGGCGGCGCGCCTCGACCGCGCCGAGGTCGCAGAGTTCGGTCATGGGTCAATACCCCAATGCCATGCCGTCCTTGCGCGGATCGGAGCCGCCCATCAGGCAGCCGCGCGCACGGTCGATCCAGATCCCCTGCCCGCCTCCATGCGGCCGGACGACCATCTCCAGCTCGTGGCCGAGACGCGACAGCCGATCGCAGATCTCGGGCGGGATGCCGCGCTCGTGCAAGCGCGGCCATCGATCGAACGACGTGCTTACGCTTAAGTCGCCGGACGGCTAGATGTTCTTGCCGATACAGCCGGTAAAGGCGCTTGTGATTCACCTCGTGGCCACACCGCTCCAATAGAACAAGAAGCCGGCGATATCCAAACCGTGGCTTTTGCCGAGCCAGTGCGAGCAAGTCCTCGCGCAACTTGGCGTTCCGATCCGGTAAGGGTTCATATCGATAGCTACTGCGATCGAGATCCAGCAGCCCGCAAGCCCGGCGTTCGCTAACGCGGTGTTCGGCAACAATCAACGATACATCTTGCCTTAGACTCACAAGCTCCAGCCGTTTTTTCGAATCACCGTCTTCAACGCTTCCCGGTCGAGGCTTAGATCTGCGACCAACTGTTTCAGCCGCCGATTCTCATCTTCCAGGTCTCTTAGGCGTTTCGCCTCGCTGACCTCCATGCCCCCGTACTTGCTTTCCATGTGTAAACGGTTGCTTCGCTGACGCCCAACTCCCGAGCGATCTCTGCGACCTTGCGGCCAGCTTCCATCTGCTTGAGCGTGCCGATGATCTGTTCTTCGCTATAGCGCGTCTTCTTCACTTTGAGGACTCCTCTCCTTCTTTCTGGTCGAGAGATCCTCAATTATCGCTGGCAGAGTTTTCGGGGGGCACGTCAATAGCGCAGTGAACGCTTGCGCCGTTCCGGCGGGCACGAGCTCATGCAACGTCCCCGCCGGACGGGCCGCGTTCAGAGCTTCGACAAGAACTGCAGCAGAGAATCGCCCGCTTTGAAGCGGCTGACCGTAGCCGTCGCCGGAGTGAGCTTTTCCAATGCGCGCTGCTTCATTTCGAGATCTGCCTCCACATAGCCGTGGGTCGTCTCAATGCTTTCGTGGCCGAGCCACAGGGCGATGACAGCAATGTCCACGCCAGCCTGCAACAGGTGCATTGCCGTCGTGTGCCGAATGACATGGGGCGTTACTCTTTTGCTGGCTAAATCCGGGCACGCGGTTGATGCCCTGCCAACAGCCCTTTGCAGAAGACGATTCAAAGCGTCCGCAGATAGTCTGGTCCCGTGCATGGTCGGAAACGCCCAGCCTTTCTCGTCCGTGTTCAGAATCTGAAACCAACGAGTCAAGACCTTTGGCGGTCTGCGGCCAAAGCGGAACCGTCCGTCTCCTTCCGGCCCTTGCCGTGTAATTGAACCAGTGTGGTGCTCCCGAACAACACTTGCCCACACGTCAATGCGGTTAATTCCGAAGCCCGTGCTCCAGTGTTGTACATGGTCAATAGCAGTGCGTGGTCTCGGCCGCCCAGCCATGTCTTCTGATCCATCGAGGCGAGGATGGCGTCGATTTCAGGACGGCTGAGGAATGTCAGCAAAGGTCGTGACGTTCGCTTCGTCGGTATCGCACAGAACGCGGTTGGCTACCGCAAGGTGTTCAACGTCGCGAAGCGAGGCGTATCGGAAGAATGACCGGATCGCACTCAGCCGTAAGTTTCGTGAGCGGGCGTGGTTGTGGCGGCCCGTTTCCAGATGCTCCAGAAAATCCAGAATCACGGGGGCGTCCAGATCTGTAATTGCCAGTTCACTGGGTGTGCGGCCGGTCCTTGTCTGCATGAATGCAAAAAGCAGCCGAAAGGTGTCGCGGTATACGGTCACCGTTCGCGGGCTGACCTGTTTGTGCTCGCAGAGGTGCTGAGCGAAGAAGGACTGCATGAGGGAAGAAAACTGAGTTGATTGGCTCACTGCGCACCTCCTTCAAGCCGAGGAGCCCGAAACTCGGCTGTCGCCGCCGTCAGTAGTTCCGGCGTGACCGTCATGTACCAATAGGTATCCCGGAAGTCGGCGTGTCCCAGATACGTAGCCAGATGTGCGAGCCGGCGTTCAACATCCACGCCTTCTTCGTGCCATCGGCGCAGTCGCGACACGACGAAAGTATGCCGGAGGGAATGAATCGTCGGCCGATCGGTCTGTTCCCGTTTCCCGATGCCGGCCCTCTCAACAGAGTGTGGAAGCGCTGCCGCAGAGTATCGTAAGCGAGGCGGTTGCCCTGAGTGGAGACGAAGAAAGCCGAGGTCTGCTGGCTATAGCCCATCAGTTCCCGGTGTCCAGCGTAAACTCGAAGTTGCTGAGCCGTCGTTGTATGGAGAGGAACAATCCTAGACTTGTGGAACTTGGCCTCACGAATGAGCAGCGTGTCCGGACTACTTCGAGGCATGACATCCAGTCGGTCGAGCCCAAGCGCTTCCGAGACGCGCAAACCTGTCGCCGCGAGGAGACCCAGAACCGTGTGAGTTACCACGGAGGAGAACTGGCCCGGTTCGAACTCCGCAGCACACTTCAGCAAGCGCTCGATCTCCTCGTCCGAAAACAGAAACGGCGTTGGCCGCCTGTATGATTGCCAGCAATCGATACTCCGGAACTTGGGTATTTGGAAAAACCGCACTTAGGTACAGCAGGAACTGCCTGACCGAACTAAGCCGCCGTGCGGCGTGGGCGACCGGCCGCTTTCCGACTTCAAGCCAGTCAAAGACCAGACTCGTTGTCACTGGCCCCGTGATCTTGCGATCGTCTGACGAACTGAACGAAATCTTGGAGTCAGGCCCGGTCGGCGCCCATCTTCATTCCAAGTGCTCTCCGAAGTTCCAGGTAGGCGGCCAGGTAGGCGCTTCAGATCGATGACTGGTCATCATACGTTGCCACCCTTCCACGGCATCGCCACTTCCTGCAGAGACGGCTTATCGAGCTTGATGTAAATGCCCGTTGTGGAAAGCGCGCGATGACCAAGCACGTCCGCGACCTCTTTCAGCGTGGCCCCGTTCTCCACCATGAGCGATGCTGCGGTATGCCGAAAGCTATGCGCGCCGCGGCCTGGTCCGTCAAGATCCAGCTTCTTTAGGAAGCTCTTGACCAAGCCCGTTGTGACGCACGTAACCGATTGGCCGACGAGGTGAGGCGAACGAGAGAAAGATCTGGCGATATTGTGTTGTCGGCCGCTCCTCACGGAGGTATTTCACAAGCAACTCGCCGGCATCCTCGGGCAGCGGCAGGGTGCGGCCTCTGCCTGTCTTGCTCTGCCTGATGTGCACCAGACCTTGTGTCCACTCGATGTCTTCGAGATGCAGGCCCTCAGTTCGCCTGCACGAACGCCGAGACGCGCCAGCGAGCGCGATGAATGCACGGTCTCGCAGTGTGCCGTATTGCTCGGAGCGCGACAGGCTTGCAGGACGACATCCAACTGCTCAGCAGACAAGCGCTTTGGAAGATCCGCGTATCGCCAACGCCGTATCTTGGGGATCGCTCGTACGATCTGACGTGGCACGATACCTTCGGCCGCCAGGAAGTGGAGAAACGCGCGGACCGCGGTTACGATTCGATGCTTCTCTGCGCGCCACTGCCGTCTTGTTGATGACGAAGTTCGTGACATATTCCCCGGATTCAACAGTGACCAGTCCGGTTCGTTGTCCGCGCACAATCCGGCAACAAAGGAACCGAGGGGGCGACGATATTGCGCGTTCGTTGAGGGTGTTGTGCCTCGAACGGTTGTCCAATACTTTTGAAACCGATCGAGCCACGCTTCGCCAGGCGCAGGTGCGGCCGGCTTTGCAGAGCACTCCCTCCGATGCCAGCAGTGCCGGTAATCGGCTGAAGCCTACAGTGCCTTCTGTGACCCGCCCTTTCGGCGTCCGCCTTTGGGTAGCCAGGTATTGCTTCAGGTCTGCTTTGCCGGCGTCCGCCGGCGTGAGACCACGCTCGGCGAGCCACAGTCCGAGCGAGGACGCTGTCCGGACCAGTTTTTGGGCCTGCGAGTGGCAGTAGCCGAGTTCGTGCAATCTTGACGCCAGTACTTCGAGGTACGGCCCCATTGGTCCTGCGAGCAATCGCTCACGCAGATCTTCGTTTTTGAACAGTTGATCAAGCATCGTTTCTCCGCGAACCCAGGTTGGGTTCGGAAGAAGGGTAGCCGGAATCCGCCTCCCTGGCTACCTACCTGTGGAAACCAGATAATCGCTGGATTATTGCCGAGCGGGCTGGGAAGTTATTCCGACTGCAGCCAAGGTGTTCCGCTAGCCTGTTATGGCCGCCCTTCGGGACGGCGAAATTCGGCTGCCTCGAACGGCGGGTCGGATTATTCCGACTGTGGGAATCCCGTGAAGTGCGTTTTACAAAACTTTCTCGCAAGCCTCAGAATCGACTCGGAATAACTTCGGAGTCGGATTAAATGCGAAAATTTCGGAAAACCACAGGGGGGTGCGGATGACAGTTCGGGTCCCACGAGCAGCATGTCGCCATCTGAGGAGAGCCGAACGGGACACAGCGGCCAGAACTGTCTCACCGCAGCTATCCAGCGCAGGAGGGTTCGACGGAAATCGCGCGCTCTTCCGTACTCTGTCACGCCGAGTTGAACTGATAAACCCGCGGCACCCCAGAGTGGTATTCGAACGACCCTCGATAGGCGATATGATCGCCACGAGACCCACATGTAAAAATCGAGGGTTCCCGGTGCATTCGCGAAACTTCGTACGATGTCGCGATTCACTGGAATCGGATGCTCGTTCACTTTTGTTCAGAACCCTTCGCTGAGCACGATAACGTTCTGTTCGGTTTCTTTGGCTTCGCTATGTTTGGGTTCGTGATTCCAGAGGCGCAATCGATCGAAGAAACCCAAGCGGGAAAGGTCCCAGACCTCCGCCGATTCGAGTTGCTCGTCAGTTCCAAAGAAAATCGTACTCGCGAAGACTCGCTTGAAACCATCCAAGAGTCTACGGTAATGTGGGCCGTCCGGCGGTAGCCCAAATTCGTCGAGGATGTCCGCACCAGAGGAGAAGTGAATCGTGCGAGTACCCTGCTTAACAGCTTGCGATGCGACCCACAGCGGTATAAGGCGGTCCTGGCCGAATGGGAGACCGTACCTCGGATGTCCCTGTACATGTAAGAGGAAGTTCCCGTTCCTTCGTGTATGTTCCAGCGTTTCGACGGGCGGACGTTTCAAAGGAAGACCGCATAGTAGGAACGGACGTGAACTGAAAAGCAAAGATCGTGCTGACTTGTCTCGCTCGCGAACCAGTTCAATCGCGTCTGCCCGCTTCTGCATATGCTTCGTGATAGGCAGGTCGGCGTTCTCCTCGAGAATCCTGGCGATGATCGGTCCGGCGCGTTCCATCAGGTCGTTCGTCGAAGGACAGCATCGAAAAACTGCCCCTAACCGATAGGGGCGCTGGCGGACGCGATCTGACAAAAACCGTCCTGGAATCTCACGGAATTCCATTCATCGAACGGTGGAAGATTTCAGACAATCATAGACTCGTCCTGAAATTTTCGTTCAGTTCGCGTCAGATTCAGTCGTCCAGCGGCCCTTACGGGTATGGGGCCACTGCGCAAACGACAGCGGTACCAGATTTACCAACGAAACGAGGTCATTACATATGTCTCCTGCGAAGTCCGCTCACAAAGACGGCGCCGGTCAGATTTCAAACGGCGCTTCGAAGAGCCCAGAATCAGAACGTTTCGAGCCCTTCTGGACAGCGTTGAAGCCGCGAAGCTGCTCCAAATCCATCCAAAGACATTGCAGAAAATGGCGCGCGCGGGAAGAGTACCTGCGTGTTGATCTGCGGACTGTGGCGCTTCCGGGCTTCGGAACTGGACCGGTGGTTGAAAACCGAGGTATCGTCAAAGAGCCACTCGTGCTCGAACTGAGGACAAGAAGTTGTTCAACAGAGCGCGATATCAATTCGGTAGTTTTCGTCAGAAGAAGCGAGCCAAAGGGCCGAACGTGTGGGAGTTTAGGTATTACGAAATGATCGACGGTGTCCGCAAGCGTCAGCACATGACGCTCGGAACCGTCATTCAGTTTCCGACCGAATCTGCTGCTCGTAAAGCTGCCGAGGCTCGCCTTCTGAAACTCAATTCAGAAGCACCAACGATCGCTGTCCCGCGCTTCGGCGCGATCATCGATCGTTTCATGGCGGAGGAATTACCCGACCGCCATTCAACCCGGCTCTCGTACTGTTCCAACGTCGAGAACCATATCAGGCCCAAATGGGGCGATCACCCATTGGACAAAGTGAAGCCGTTGCCGGTCGAGGACTGGCTGAAGCAGTTGCCTCTCGCGCCGAAAACGCGGTCTCACATTCGCAGTCTCATGCATTCGATGTTTGAGGCAGCCCAACGCTGGGAATTGATCGACAAGAACCCCATGGCTTTGGTCCGCGTGAAAGGAGGAAGCAAAAGGGCGGTAAAGCCGCCGATCATCACAAGTGAACAGTTTTATCAAGTGCTCGAGTTCGTTCCTGTAAAGTACCGCCTCATGGTGGTGATCGCTCAATGCCTGGGGCTCCGGGTGAGCGAGATCATGGGGCTAAGGTGGGAAGATTTCGACTTCGACGCCGGCACGCTACTGGTTCAGCGAAGTGTAGTCCATGGACGAGTCGATGCCGTTAAGACGGAGTACTCGCAGGACCTCATGCCGCTCGATCCATCATTGGCAGGTATGGTTCTTGAGTGGAAGAACCAGCATCCGGTTATCGGCGACGTTGACTGGGTTTTCCAGAACCCAGTGACCCGACGACCGTATCATCAGGAGGAAATCCAGAAGCGCTATTTGAAGCCGGCGGGCCGTAAGGCCGGACTTCTGTTCTCGTTAGGCTGGCACACGTTTCGACACACGTATCGGGCTTGGCTCGATGACACCGGAGCGCCGATGTCTGTCCAGCAGCAGTTGATGCGGCACGCAAGTATTCAGACGACGATGAACGTGTACGGGCAGGCTATGCCAGAGACTAAACGGCAGGCGAACAGCAAGATCGTGCAGATGGTGTTGAGGGAGCCCAAAAAGCCGACTGGAACGGCTTGATTGGAACTTGTTTCTGTTAATGGGGGTTTTTGGGGGTCTGCCGAGAGGCTCTCAAACCGCGCAACTTGTTGATTAGATTGGTTGCGGGGGAAGGATTTGAACCTTCGACCTTTGGGTTATGAGCCCAACGAGCTACCAGACTGCTCCACCCCGCACTTCTATACTAACCTTGCTGTAATCATCCGGTCAACTTATCGATGGCTTTAATCGCCTTAGTCCGCCAACCTGCCATCTGAGCGAACGGCTGAACCGGCATCTGAGACAATGTTTCTTCCCCTTAAAATGAGCCGCGGAATCTTCATCACGTTCGAGGGTATCGACGGTAGCGGCAAAACTACGCAGCTCCGTATCCTCTATAACACTTTGAGCACGCCGGACGGGATGTCATCGAAACCGTCGAGCCTGGAGGAACGGATATCGGACGGCAGATCCGCGCCATCCTGCTAGACGCCCGCAATACCGCCTTGACCTCGCGCGCGGAACTGCTGCTCTACTTTGCGAGCCGTGCGCAGAACGTCGAAGAGGTGATCCGCCCGGCTCTCGCCGCCGGCCAAGTCGTCCTCTGTGATCGCTTCACGGACTCCACGCTGGTATACCAAGGATGCGGGCGCGGATTGGGAACCGACGTCGTCCTCGCGCTTGACGAGATCGCGTGCCAGGGTTTGCAGCCCGACCTGACCATCTTCGTCGATATCGATCTCGATGAGAGCATGGCGCGCGCCCGCGGACGCAACATCGCAGTAGCCACTTCCGAAACGCGCATCGACGAGGAATCGCGCGAGTTCCACAAGGCCGTCCGCGATGCCTATCTTGCGTTGGCCGCTCGCGAATCGCATCGCTTTGCCGTCATCGATGGAGCGGCGAGCGTCGATGAAGTCGCCCGTACGGATCTGGAAAGAGGTCGCTCGACGTGTTTGAAAATTTCTGGGGCAATGCGCACGCCGTGTCCGCCCTCGAGCGTATGATCTCCGAGCGGCGCATACCGCAGACGCTGATATTTGCCGGCGAAAGTGGCTTGGGCAAAGCAACCCTTGCACGGCGGTTTGCTCAACGATTACTGAATCATCCGGAGAAGATCGAGCACGACGACCTAAACCGTTCCGGCAACGTCGCGCTGATTCACGATCGCGAGAAACTGGCGGCGGACAAGCGCAACGACGATCCACTAATTTTCGCCTCTCACCCCGACTTTCTTACATTCCCGCCGGACGGTCCTCTGCGCCAGATTTCCATTCCGCAAATGCGCCTTCTCAAGGAACGCGCGCAGTTCAAGCCACTGCACGGCCAATGGCGAATTTTCCTGATCGATCACCTCGATCGCGCCAATGAGCAGGCCGCTAATTCTCTGCTCAAGACTCTCGAAGAGCCCCCGGCCATCTCATCCTGATCGCGACCGTGGAGAATATGTACGATCTGCTGCCGACCATAAGATCGAGATCGGTTATTATTACCCTTGCTCCCCTGTCGAACCAGGAGATGCGCGATTTCGCGAAGGCGCACAATCTGGAGGACGCGGAGAAGCGCATCGCATTGTCCGGCGGCAGTCCAGGCAACGCTTTATCGCTTGATATCGCCGCCTACGAAAAGCGGCGGGAAGCAATGCATACGTTACTGAAAGCCGCTGCGGGGATGATCGGATTCAGCGCCTGGATGCCGTTTTCCGAAGCTATCGGTAGAAGTAAGAACGAGAAACTGGAAATCCACGTGACGATGCTTTACGGTTTGCTGCGCGATTTGCTGATTCTGCGGGAAAGCGGAGGCGACATCCGCAATAGCGATCTGCGCGGCGAATTGACGGCGCTGGCTAATCATGTGAGCACCCGGTGGATAATTGCCGCGGCTAAAAAAACTGGACGAGATCGCCGAGTTGTTGAGGCGCAATATTCAGAAATGTATTGCGTTGGACGATCTGATCGTGGCGTTGAGGACACAAAGCTAACGGCCCGATCGGCGAACCGCGGCATGATGCGCGGCTCGCCGGGCATTTGTATTGCAACGCGCTCGCATCACAACTTGATCGTGACTGTTTTGACTTCCGTGTACTGCTGCAATCCGTACTCGCCGAGTTCGCGGCCGATACCGGACTGCTTAAAGCCTCCGAATGGCGCGGCTGCGTCGAATACGTCATAGCAATTGACCCACACCGTACCCGCACGAACGTTGTTCGCGATCGCGTGCGCTTTGGTGATGTCTTTGGTCCAAACTGCCGCCGCGAGTCCGTACATCGTGTTGTTGGCGCGCTGCACGACTTCTTCGATGCTCTTGAATTTGATAATACTGAGCACCGGTCCGAATATCTCCTCTTCGGCGATTTTCATGTTGTCCTGCACGTCGGAGAAAACGGTGGGTTCGATGAAATAGCCGCGATCGCCCACGCGTCCTCCGCCGCATTGCAGCTTGGCGCCATCTTGCTTCCCGGACTCGATGTAGCCCATGACTTTCTCGAACTGGGTCTCGTCCACCTGGGGCCCTTGTTCACTGTCCGCGGCAAATGGATCGCCGACTTTTCGCCGACGCGCGCGGGCAGCGCTCTTCTCGACAACTTCGTCGTACACCTTTTCCTCGACAAAGAGCCTCGACCCCGCGCAGCAGCACTGGCCCTGGTTGAAGAAAAGCGCGAAATGCGCGCCTTCGATGGCCTGGTCCAGATCGGCATCCGCAAACACAATATTAGGACTCTTGCCGCCGAGTTCCAAAGTAACGCGCTTCAGATTCGTCTTGGCCGCCGCCTCCATAATGAGATGTCCGACCTCCGTCGAACCGGTGAACGCTACCTTGTCGACGTCCATGTGATGGGAAATGGCGGCGCCCGCGGTTTCACCGTAGCCAGGCAGCAGGTTGACGACACCCTCCGGGAATCCGGCTTCGATAATCAGTTCGCCAACGCGAAGCGCGGTAAGCGGCGTTTGCTCCGCCGGCTTCATCACGATCGTGTTGCCCGTCGCAAGCGCGGGCGCGAGCTTCCACGCGAACATCAGCAGCGGGAAATTCCACGGAATAATCTGTCCCACAACTCCTACCGGTTCGTGCCGGGTGTAACAGAAATAATTGCCGTTGATCGGAATCGTTTTGCCTTGCACTTTGTCGGCCCACCCGGCATAGTAGCGGAAGCAAGCGACTGTGAGCGGCAGGTCGGCCGCGCGCGCGACAGCATATGGTTTCCCGTTATCGAACGCCTCAAGCTTAGCCAAGTCGTCCGAGTGTTTCTCGATCAGATCCGCGAGTTTGTTGAGCAGGACGCCGCGCTGGGCGGCCGACATTTTGCGCCAAGGGCCGCCGAACGCTGCGCGCGCGGCCTTTACCGCGCGGTCGACATCGGCTGCGTCCGCTTCGGAAACCTGGCAAATCTCCTCGCCAGTGGACGGATTGATAGTGGGGAATGTCTTCCCCGAGACGCTGTTAACCCATTGATTATTGATCAGTAGTTTTGTTGCGGTAATCTTGACAGGACTTTCAACTGCGACTGCCGTAGCCATAGAATCTCCTTTCCCGTTTCGCGCCCTCCCGCTGCGAACGTATCCACGGATACAGAATTCGATTTTCGAGCGCGCAAAAAGGGTTCGTACGCATAATAGGTCAATTTCCGCTTTGCCACAAGTGCAATTCCATTCGGCCGTTCGGCCCGTGCCGTGCTTGCACAGGGGAGGAGCATAACTATGGCAAACGATATCAAAAATACTCGATCGATCCTAAATAACTTGATTGAGACGTGCAAGGATGGCCAACAGGGATTTCAAGATGCGGCCCAACACGTGAAGGATCACAATTTGAAATCGCTATTTTTCGAATTCTCGCAGCAGCGCGCGCACTTCGCGGGCGAACTGCAGCAGGAAGTGATGCGTCTCGGCGGTGAACCCGAGGATAGCGGCACCACGGCTGGGGCGATTCATCGCGGCTGGATCGACGTTAAAGCAAAAATTACAACCCAAAACGATCACACCGTTCTTGAGGAAGTCGAGCGGGGTGAAGACGCGGGCGTTGAAGCATACCAGAAAGCTCTGAAGGAAAACCTGCCTGCCGACATCGAGAGCACCGTAAATCGGCAGTTTACGGCGATCCAGAACGCGCACCGGGAGGTCCGTGCTCTTAGGAATAAAACCGCTTCCAGCGGTGTAGCTTTTTAACTGGATCGCGGCCATCGCAACGTATGTGACATCATCGTGCGCCAAGACGGTTAATGTTGAAAGCGCTGTTACGATGAGAAATACGCATACACTGGCATCTAAACTGCTTGCTCAAAATCCGTTGAACGGGAGATTACGTCATGCTTTGGACGCTTTTCGTCATTTTACTTGTTCTCTGGCTGCTCGGAGTTGTGAGTTCGTACACTTTTGGGGGGTTCGTACATCTTTTATTAATTCTGGCGATTGCGGTGGTGTTAATCCGAATTATCCAGGGTCGAAATCCGGTATAACGATTTAGCCAGCCCGACTGTGGGAGCTAGCGAGTGTAAAACCGCACGGAAGAACTGAGATGTTCGGATTGGCTGCTGCACACAGGCACCCAAACCAGTTATGAGACGGTAAGTGCGGCGGTGTTATCTCGTCGCAACGGCTGCTCCCGGAAGAAGTGCCCTGGGTAGCACCCTCTACCCGCAGGAGGTTCATTTCCGGCGCACCCATGGAGAGAGCGCTACAGCGTGCTCCGGTCAAGGTGCCTGAGGGCAGCCGAAGAGAGTCTCCAATGCCTCGTTCCTGTCTTTACGTCAAGAATCTAGACTGCGCCCCTGGATGATCTTGATTGGCGATGCGAGGCTCATGCGATTAATTGGGCTAAGCTGATCTCCCGCTCGTTCAGTTCGGCGCGATTGACCCGCAACTACACCCCTGCGGAGCCGCTACGCATCGATGAGGCCTCTCTTAACTCGCGCTCATCGAGCAGCAGGCGGCGCAGAGTCCGCAAATCATTAAGAATGCGTCGGCTGGCATTCATATGCGATTCCAGTTTCGCCAGGTTATACAGCACAAGTTGCAGCGCTTGTTTCCGCCGGTCCGCTCCCTCGGCCGTTGCGATCACGACGTCCGACGTTACGTCACCCCGGGCCTCTTCAATCGCCTCAGCCAGGAGCGCCACGTACTGGTGCGAGCTCTCGATGTTGTCAAAAGGAGTTTCAGATGGATTCTGGCTCACAATTCCTATGCCTCGCGTCGACGCTCCACTCCTACGATGGTAACGCCGATCGCCGGATCTGGAGACGATTTTTTTGCGGTACTCATTCACACGCGCTGGTACTTCCTCTGCTAAAATCTGCGAGAGATAACATGGTCAGCAGAGGGCGCGCCATTCCCGTCATTCTCGATGGCGCGTGGGGTACGGAGTTGCAGGGCCTTGGCCTGGCGGCTGCCGATTGCCCCGATGCTTGGAATCTATCGCATCCCCATCGTGTCGAGGCTGTTGCCGCCGCCTACGCCGAAGCCGGCAGCCAGATCGTCCTCACCAACACCTTCCGCTCCAATCGCATCGCTCTCGCCGCATACGGACTGGCGGACAGATCCGCCGCGCTCAATACTGCCGGCGTCCACTACTCGCGGCGAGGCGCGGCAGGACGCGCCAAGGTGTTCGGCTCTATCGGACCAAGTGGCAAGGTGCTGACCGGCGGCGGCGTTACTTCCTCAGAACTGCTGGAAGCCTTCGAGGAGCAAGCCGATGCTATGGCGGGCGCCGGTGTCGATGGCATCGTGATCGAGACTATGTCGGAACTCGATGAGGCGGTGGTCGCCATCGCCGCGGCCCGCAAGGCCCGCGTGCCGGTCGTTGCGTGCATGGCCTTCTTCTCGGGTGCTAGCAAGGACTGCTTAGCCAACGGAGACACGCCCGAGAAGGCAGCCATCGAACTGAGTCAAGCGGGTGCCGATATCATCGGCGCAAACTGCGGCCGCGGCATCGAAGCGGCCATCGGAATTTGCTGCCGTCTCCGCTCCGTCACGTCCAAACCGCTCTGGATCAAGCCCAATGCCGGGTTGCCCGAAATCGTCGACGGCCGGATCGCCTATCGGATGAGCCCCGCAGAATTCGCCGATCACGCTCTGGAACTTCACCACGCGGGGGCAAATTACATCGGAGGATGTTGCGGAACCAATCCTGAATTCATCTCGGTGCTTCGTCGAGCATTGCGAGTGTAGATCCGACGTTCACAAGATCTGAGCGCACAAAAAGTGAGGTCACAACGCCCAGTGCAGCCGATTTGCGGAGGCAGCAGACCGGAAACAATGGGGATGGGCGGCCGGTAGCCGGCAGGCTAGGTAGAGACACATACTTCAAAAATTGGAGGCGGATTGAGAGCCGCCTCCTGAACTGAAACACCATACCGGCTGTCCTTCTCCCGGCATCACCCCGCGGCCTGGACGAACACCATACCTTGAAGTTGAAGTTGTAGACCTTCCACGGCCGCAACCAGGGATCGAACATCAACGGTACCGATTCCCATTCCGTGAAGTAGTAATCTGAATTCGACCGAAATCATCGCCATTGCGAACTTCAATTGGCAGCGGTGCAGCGCCTTCGCAAGTCCTGGCCGGTCAAGCCGGGATTCGATCATAAGGTTACGGATCGCAGTTACGATCCTTGTGTGATCGGCTCCCAAATTACGCAAATAGATCCGGAACAACGATCTGCGTTCTGAACGAAAACGCCGCAGCAATTGGGAATCCCCGCGGAATCCCCCAGCGATGAATTCGCAGTCCGATTCGTCGAGCAATCGAAACATCGGACGATAGCGCGCGGCCGGACAGTCCTCGCTGAGAATCTCAGCCGGGACTGAGTTATCTGTCCGGATCTTCTGAAGCACCACAAACACGGCGGCCAACGCCATGAGGAAAAACGCGGCCGTTGTCGTCAATAATAAAATCATTCGCGAAACTCTCCTAATGACTAACACCACTTAGTAACTAACGTGGATTCGGATATCAATGAGAATTGTTTCAACCAAAAAGTAACTGCTCTCTCGTACTACATCTTGCGAATACATACACACTTACTTCGGAAGATACTCTTCTCGATCTCATCTCATACAGTTATTCGACAGAGAGGAGGCAAAACTTTAGAGCTGTTGGAGAAAAATATTTGCGTGCGAGTGAAATTCGTTCGGCGACAGGCGGGCGGCTACTGGGAACACCCTAGTGGTTCGGTCCATTCTTCGGCGCAGCGGGCGCATCCCAATAGCGTCACTTTGGTCTAGGCTTCCGCCACGACAGGATTGCGCAACTCTCCGAGTCCTTCCACTTTAACAACCACCTCGTCGCCAGGCTTGAGCCAGCGAGGCGGATTGTGAGAAAATCCGACGCCTGAGGGCGTGCCCGTCGAAACGATATCGCCTGGTTCAAGCGTGAATACACTGGAAAGATATGCGATCAGGTCGGGGATGCGGAAGATCAGTTCGCCGGTATTTGAATGCTGTAACTGGTCACCGTCAATGGTCAGACTGATGTCGAGATTATGAGGGTCGCGGACTTCGTCGGCCGTGACCAGCGCAGGCCCACACGGCGCGAAGGTATCGAAGGTCTTACCCATCATCCACTGACTCGTCGCCATCTGGAAATCCCGCGCGCTAACGTCGTTCAGATTCATGTAGCCGAAGACATGCTCTTCCCACCGTTCGCGCGAGATATGCCTACCCCCTTTACCAATCACGAAGGCCATTTCAGCTTCGTAGTCCGGTTTCACCGAGTTGCTTGGAAGCACAATATTTTCACCGCTTCCTATCACTACGTTCGGATATTTGGAGAAGATGGTCGGGACGCGCGGAATCTCCATCTTCGATTCGATCGCGTGATCGCGGTAGTTTAGACCTACGCAGATAATCTTCGGCGGACGTGTAATCGGCGCCTTCAGCGTAACCGCTGCTATCGGGAAGACGTCCTCTTCGGCGGGCTTCGCCAGGACAGCCCGGATACGCTCAAGGGCTCCCAGACCGCCTTCGATTATCTGGAGAACAGATCGAAATCCAGTACCGCCACCATTGCCATCGAGGGCGACGATCGTTTCTCCGCTAAGTACGCCAGGCCGGAATCGACCACTTTGTTGAAAAGTTACCAATCGCATGAACAAAGTAGTGTAGCATTCGGCGCCGCAAAACCGGTAAAATCAATTATGTAGAATCCATGCGGCGCAATATCACCAAAGCACTGAGTCTGCTCCTTAAAATTGGCGTTGCTGCCGGAGTCATATATTGGATGGCGCACAGTGGGAAACTGAACTTCCACGTGGTGGGCCGCGCATTCGGCCAATGGCCTCTCGCCCTCTTCCTGATCTTTACTCTTTACCTGCAGATCGCAATCAGTTCCTGGCGCTGGAACACTTTAAACGCCGCGCTGGGGTTCGGTATCCGGTATCGCGAGGCCTTTTCTCTGTCCATGATCGGATTGCTGTTTACCGTGGTCATTCCAGGCTCGGTGGGCGGCGACGTCATCAAGGCGTACTACGTCGGAACTCGTGTGCCGAAGCGCCGGGCTCACGCATTCACAACCATTTTGATGGATCGCTTTCTCGGGCTTCTAAGTCTTCTTACGGTCGGGGCGGCGGGAGTCGTCTGGAACTACAAGACCATTCTCAACAACAAGGTGATGACCACGCTGGCGACGTTCGTAATGATCGCGTTCAGCGCCGGATGCGTTGCTCTGTTGATCGCCGTTTTTTTCAGCCGCCAGTTTAACGCATTTTTGCGCCGGCTGGAAGGTCGCGTACCGCTGGTCGGGCATGCAGTACGATGCGGCGAGGCGCTTGAGGCGTTCCGAGCCAAGCCCTGGGTTCTGGTACGTGGCGTCCTGATAAGTCTGCCATCGCATTTGATCGCGTGTTTGGGAATGCATATCGCGATGGGCATGGTCGGAGCGCCTGAGATGCCGCTCGAACGCTTTCTTCTGATTGTTCCACTCGGCTTGATTTCGACAGCCCTTCCTCTATCTCCAGGAGGTGTAGGTATCGGCCAGGCGGCCTTCTACGCGCTGAGCCAAGCGTTGTCTCCGGGTACTGGCGAGGGGGCATCCAACGCCTTCACGGTTTACCAGACTCTTCAGGTTGCGGTATATCTCAGCGGTTTTGTGAACTACCTGTCGCATAAACACGTTGAGCCCGTCAGTCCTCAGGCACAAGAAGCAGAAGTCGTTGCGTGAGGCTTTCTTTGTATCTCTAAAGTACTAGGCCGAGTCCTGGTACTACTAAACTCAACTTCGTACAAATCCCTTGTTCTGCGTCGATCTTACACTCCCTCCGGTGTATGTTAACCGGGCTTTCGGTCCCAGTTACAGCAAGGTGGCTTAACTGTAGCCCGTCCGCTCAAGACCTCTCGACTCAAAGGAGAAGGCTCGTTGGAGGATCTACGAGCCTTCTTCCAAATGTTGGACAGAGCGAGCAAGTTCAACTCATGCCCGGTTACTCTCTTATATCGGCGCCTGCGGCATGAAACTTTAGAGATTCAGCAACAACTTTCCCGCCAGGGTCGATTTTGCGTGTGCCGGCCTAAAGTCTTTGCTCGAAACTGCCGATCAAATACATGTCTGGCAGGTGGCGAGTATCGGGGGAGACCGGGTACGTGAAGGTCCCTGGTCAAAGTGCCGTCAACCTGCCAGACCTGTGGATACGGGATCATCGACAATTGTTCCGTCCCTCATATGGACGATGCGATGGCCGTAAGCGGCAGCCTCCGGATTATGGGTGATCATGAGAATCGTTTGGCCAGTGCGGTCGTTCAGCTCTCGAAGAATCTTAAGGACCGCGTCCGAATTGGCTGAATCGAGATTGCCAGTCGGCTCGTCGGCGAGAAGGATCGCGGGTTGGTTGACCAAAGCGCGCGCGATGGCAACCCTCTGCTGCTCCCCACCGGAGAGTTCGCTTGGAAGATGGCTGAGCCGGCTCGAGATACCGAGCTTGCTGAGGATTGCGCTGAATTCGGCATCGTCTTCGGAGTGTGAATTCCCGCCAAAGTACCGCGCCAACTCGATATTCTGCCTGGCGGTCAGATTGACCAGCAGATTGAATTTCTGGAACACGAAGCTCACGGTCCTGGCTCTTAGTTTCGTACGGCCCGCATCGGTCAATCGCGCTAGATCGAATGACCCTACCCGAACGCTACCGGACGTGGGAGGCGTCAGTCCTCCGATGATGTTGAATAAGGTTGATTTGCCGGAGCCCGACGGTCCCACTATCGATACGAATTCGCCTGGCTTAATGGCCAGGCTAACATCACGCAAAGCAACGGTCGAGACCTTCCCATTGCGGTACACCTTACCTAAGTCTCTTGTCTCAATGATGAAGTCGGCCATGTCTATTCGTATGCCAACGCCTCAATTGGGTCCTGGCGAACGGCGATCAAGCCTGGGTATAAGGCCCCGAGAACCGCCGCAACGAGCGCGATCGCTCCGGCCAGCGGCCACCAGTCCGGCGTAATCGCTTGAGGCATGGAGGCGGGTACAAACACCTTCAACAGCCAACGCGCGAGGAAGCTCAGGGCAATCCCAAGGATCGTTCCGCCGAGCCCGAGTATCACGGCTTCGGCAAGGATGAGGAGCATGATGAAGCGTTGCGAGCCACCCAGCGACTTCAGTATCCCAATCTCGCGGGTGCGCTGCAGAATCGCCATGTACATCGACAGAGACGTGACCGCAAACGCAATGATCACCGCGATCCCGATCACTACCCTTAGGAAAATCCTCAGAGGCCCGATATTGTTCGGGTTCATGAGCGTAGTCAGATCCGCCATGCGGTAAATGGGATAGTTTTGTAAGCCGGGAAGGTCCTGAAGCTCTTTGATGACGGTCGAAACATTCGCCGGATCGTCAACCTTCACGTAAACGACGCTGATCTTGCCGGTATTGCCTGAGAGCTTCTGTAACACGTCCATTCGCGTAACCGCGTGAGCCAGTTTACCGGGCTCGTAGATCCCAGAGATGTTCCAATCAGTGTTGAGCATGTTCAGCTTGTCGCCGACGTGTTTCTTGATCTGCTGGGCGTAGTAGGTGTCGATGATGATATCGTCAGGCTTCTCGAAGATGTGACCTGAATCGAAGATGAAGGGTCCGCTCATGGCTTGGAAGGATGCGGGTTCGATGCCCGCAACGCCGTCAAACAAGGTCGAGCCCTGCTGATTGATGACGCCGGTTGTCATCGCTACATGGGGCAGCTTCGCGAGTACCGATGGCAACGACTGCGGGATCGACGTACCGGAGAAGGAAATCAGGGACGTGCTCGGAGGCCGGATCATGATATCCGCGCCGACGGCGCGCGTCCGTTGGGCATTATCGTCCGACATTCCACGACTCACGCCCACGAGGGTGAGGATCAATGTGACCGCAATCCCAATCAGGAGAGTGCTAAGGAGCGTCCGCACGGGCCGGTGGCTGACGTTCGAGCGAACTATAGTGGCGATCATTCTGGCTTTCTCATTTCTGGCTCTTGAGCGGCCCTGCCGCCGGTACTCCAGGCGGTGAGCCGATTACTTGCAGCTTTGATCCCGGCGGCTGTGTTAACGCGAACTGCTGGTCGGTTACCGGCGTGTTCATCTTCATGTTAACGATCTTCAACACAATCCCGTACCCATCGATCGGCCGGTTGATATCGATCGAAGCCGGGAAGTTGACCCCCGAGTAATCGGTCCAGTTCGCATATCGAGTGTCGCTCAAGATGTTGCTATTGGGGGCGTAGATCTCCTGTCTGATAATCTGCAGGTCCAGGCGATCGAACCAGATGCTTCGCAAAGGGATCGCATTACCCGTTGCATCGTTCCCGAAGATGACCAGAATGTAGACCGCGTGATCTTCGTCCGTGTCGTCGATGAGCATCACCTGCTCCTTCGCCGGGTCCACCGGGCGAATCATCATCGCTTCGAGGAACGCCTGGGGACGCAGGTTCTCGAGCTTATTGGGAGAGTTGGCCGGCGCGGCGTTCTCTCCGATAACGAAGAGGTTCTTCGAAGGTAGATACGTCTTGAATATCTTCCCGTCCGAAACCATGTCGAAGGCGGTCGAACGTACCACCGGGTACTGAGCGATGATCCGCATGTCTTCCGGGCGGCGGAACAAGATGAACCCTCGAACGTCCTTGTATTCGGTGATCTGCCCCTTGTAAACGCTTCCGGTTGAAGGGGTAATGTCCACAGTCGCAACAAACGATTGGATCTGCTTGTCCAGATCGTTGACCCGGCGAGTCAATTCATCGCGGTTGGCCATCTGGAACTGCCGCCCTTTGGCTTTTGCGGCCGATGGCAGGGGACGTCTGACCCGGATTGAGATACAACCCTGAAAAGGCAGCATCGCGAAACAGAGGGCGACCCCGAACATTATGCGACGCGGCGAGTTCATCAATTCATTTTATTTTGATATCATTGAGAAGTCATTAGATGCAAGGGCCTGTGGCGCAGTTGGGAGCGCGCTTCCATGGCATGGAAGAGGTCGTGAGTTCGAATCTCACCAGGTCCACCACCTAATGTAATCAATCACTTAGCTCTGGAATGCAAACGATCCGGCTAATCCCCGCTATTCTCCTTTCTCTCGGGGTCGCTAATGTACCTTAGCGAACGATAATGAATTTTTTGACGCTCCAAAACAGCCACTACCTCTGTCCGGTGGCTGTGGTAGACTCCCGCTAGATGAGACTTCTCACGGCGGCACTGCTTGCAAGTTTCACTCTAAACGCTCAGACCAGCGACTATGACATCGTCGTCTATGGCGGCACGGCCGGTGGCGTGAGCACGGCCATTAACGCCGCTCGCGAAGGCCTCAAGGCCGCCTTAGTCGAGCCCGGTGGACACATCGGCGGCATGGCCACCGGCGGCCTATCTTACACCGATTACGGAAAAAAGGAGGTTATCGGTGGTTTTGCCGCCGAGTTCTACACTCGCGTGGCTCGCCACTACAATCTCACCCGCTACGGGCCCGTTCTGGCCTGGTACTACGAGCCCCATGTCGGCGAAGAAATCTTCGACACGATGCTTCGAGAGGCCAAGGTCTCCGTTTTCCTGCACGAACGTCTGAAAGAGACCACCGGAGTACAGAAACAGGGTACCCGGATCACCGCTCTCAACATGGAATCCGGAAAAGTCTTCCACGCACAACTCTTCGCCGATTGCAGCTATGAGGGCGATGTGATGGCCCAAGCCGGCATTTCCTACACCGTCGGACGCGAATCGACCGCGCAATACGGCGAGTCTCTTGCCGGCGTGCGGGAGAAGACTCCCAAACATCAATTTACCATTCCGATCTCGCCATTCGATGCAAACGGGAAACTGCTTCCCGAAGTCGATCCGGGGCCAAAGGCAGCCGCCGGAACGGCTGACAAGAAGGTTCAAGCCTACAACTTCCGCATGAGCTTCACGGACGATCCTTCGAACCAAGTTCCTTATCCCAAGCCGGCGAACTACGACGCTCATCGCTACGAGTTGCTGGCGCGTTTGCTCGCCGCGATGACCGCAAAGAATGGCCACGCACCCAAGTACGGCGAAGTCGTCTCGATCGGACTGATCCCCAACCACAAAGCGGATATCAACAACAACGGGCCGTTCTCGACAGACTACATCGGCAAGTCGTGGGACTATCCCGATGCCAGCTATGCACGCCGCGACCAGATCTGGCAGCAGCACGCCGACTATACCAAGGGGTTCTTCTGGTTTCTCGCCCATGATTCCCGAGTTCCTCCAACGCTGCAGGAGGAGGTGAAGAAGTGGGGGCTTTCCAAGGACGAGTTTACCGACACAGCGAATTGGCCGCGGCAAATCTACGTTCGCGAGGCACGGCGAATGGTGGGTGAGTTCGTTGTCACCCAGAAAGACCTTCAAACCGATCTCTCGAAGCCGGATGCCATCGGCATGGGGTCGTATAACAGCGATTCCCATAACGTGCAGCGCATCGCGACGCCCGACGGGTTTGTGGAAAACGAGGGCGACATGCAGGTGCCCGTTACGCCGTACCAGATCCCTTACCGAGTGATGCTGCCGAAGAGCAATGAGGCGGCGAATCTGCTGGTACCGGTGTGCTTCTCAGCGAGTCATGTCGCTTACTCGTCGCTGCGAATGGAGCCGCAGTATATGATCATTGGCCAAGCCGCAGGTGTGGCGGCGGCGATGGCGCTCAAGGCCGATGTGCCAATACAGAAGATTGACGTGGACGCTCTTCAGAAGAAGCTCAAAGCGGCTAAGGCGGTGTTTTGAGGCCAAAGCAGACGATGTTAGACCCGACGGCCATCGCGACATACTGATTGCCTTCGATCATATACGTCATAGGCGCGGCCTTGACGATCTCATTGGTTACGAAATGCCATAGCGGCTTGCCGTCGCGTGCATCCACAGCCACGATATCGCCAACGGGATCGCCGTAAAATAGCAGACCACCAGCCGTAGCAAGGACGCCCGACCAGCGCTTACTTTCGGTGGAACCGGTGAGCGGCTTCTCCCAGGCAATCTTACCGGTTTCGATGTCAATAGCGCGCAGATACTTCTGCGGCGGCTCGGGTACCTGCGCCCTCTTGCTCCGGCAGCTATCGAGCGCCATTACGTAATAGAGATGCGTCACCGGGCTGAATGCAGTCGAGTTATAGTTAGTGGCCTCGCCCGCGGGACAAATAACGGATGGGGTTGGTAACATCTCGGGACGGCCATCGGCACCGATACCAGTCGCCCAGGTTAGCCGCTTGACGAACTTAGCGGCTAGCAGGACCTTACCGTTGCTCCGGTCGAGGACATAGAAGAAGCCGTTGCGGTCGGCGTGCAGAAGTAACTTTCGATCCTGCCCCTTGAACTTGGTGTCAACTAGTACATTGGGCTCGGTAGCGTCCCAATCGTAGATATCGTGCGGCGTGAATTGATAGTGCCATTTCAAATCGCCCGTGGCGGGATTAAGTGCGAGAACGCAATTGGTGTAAAGATTGTCGCCAGGGCGGTTACGATCGTCTGAATCGGGGTAGGGATTGCCTGTGGCCCAGTAAAGAGTATCGTTCTCCGGGTCATAGCTGCCGGTCAGCCAGGTCGCTCCGCCTAACGCGATGGGCTCGGGGGGAACGGTCCAGTGACGCCAGACACGCTCGCCAGTGGACGCTTTGTAGGCGGCGAGGAATCCGCGGATTCCTCGATCTCCGCCCGAAACGCCTGCAATTACCAGGTCTTTCACCACGAGAGGCGCGACAGTGGAGCCATAATGCATCGGCTCCTCGGGCATGACAGCTTCCCATACCAGTTGCCCCGTGATGCGGTTGATTGCGATGAGGTGGGCATTGTCGGTGGCCATGAAGACTTTGTCGCCGAGGAGCCCCAAGCCTTTGTTGGTCCCGAGGGATGCATCGCCGATTATGCCGGGCGTCATGGGGCGCGCATAGTGCCAGATCTGCCGTCCAGTTACCGCGTCAATTGCGTAGGCCTGATTGGGCCCGGTGAAGTACATCATTCCCTCGGTTACGAGCGGTGTAGCTTCGACGCCGAAGTGCGGGATAGAGAAGATCCACTTCGTCTCTAACCGATTTACATTTGCGGTAGTTAGTTGGTTCAGTTCGCTGTAGCGGTTGCCACTTATGTTCCCGTTGTAAGTCAGCCACTCGCCAGAGTTATTACTTCGGAGGCCGGAGAAGTCAACTCCCCCAGACGGCTCGGGCGCGAACGTACCTGGCTTTACGCCGGTGAGATGGCCGAGGTATGCGACCAGGTCCGCCAATTGTGCGGGGCTGGCTTTCAACGGCGGCATGGCCGATTGCTTCTCGTCCAGAACCGATGCGACCTGATCCGGACGGAGAAGGTGGAAGCGGCCCTCGAGATCCTGTAACTGGATATCGAAGTCGCTGCGATTGCGGGCAAATCCTCGCAGCACCTCCCCATTGCGCAGCTTGACAGTTACGAGTTGGTAGCCCGGCGTAATGGTTGCACTGGGTTTCAACAGAGCCCGCTCGATTTCCGGGGCCGTCATCTCGCGGCCTGTGTTGGACAGGTCGGGACCGATCGGCTTTCCCTTGCCCGCAACCATGTGGCAGGACGCGCATTGTCCGGCCCCGAAGAAGAACTGTTCGCCCGTAGCCAGGTCGCCAGGAAGCGCGTTCTGCGATGCCGGCGAATTCAGAGCGCGGATATAGGCCGCGAGAGCATCGAGTTTGGGAGCGGGCAATTCGAAGGCCGGCATTCCACCTTCGGGAACACCTTTGTGAATGGTCTCGCGAATCTGAGCGGTAGAGCGCGAACGAAGCCTGCGACTTGCCGCGAGTTCCGGGGCACGGTCGCTGCCGTGGGCATCTTCGCCATGGCAGACCTGGCATTGAGCATCGTAGAGTTGCTTGCCTTCGCCGATACGTTGAGCTTGCAAGGCGGTAACAAGCAGAGTGAGGAGAGCGACCGCTTGCAGAGGCCTCACGACCGCGCAGTATAGCTTCCATGCCGTGGGAGTCCGACTCCCTGACGGCCGCGGCTCAGAAGTGTGCGCGGGGTCAGAAGTGTGTGCGCGCGCGTGGACCATTATGCGATAAGTTGTTTGGCGACCACCCCGGACACATCGGTCAGGCGGAAGCGGCGGCCCTGAAACTTGAAGGTCAGACGTTCGTGATCGACGCCGAGGTTGTGCAGGATGGTCGCCTGCATGTCGTGAACGTGTATCGGATCGGTCACGATGTTGTAGCCGAAGTCGTCGGTCTGACCGACGACCGTGCCGGGCTTCATGCCTCCGCCGGCGAACCACATGGTGAAGCAGCGCGGGTGATGATCGCGGCCGTAATTGCCAGGCGTCAGTTTGCCCTGGCAATAGACCGTGCGGCCGAATTCTCCGCCCCATACGACCAGCGTGTCGTCGAGAAGACCGCGCTGCTTGAGATCAGTCACCAGCGCGGCCGAAGCCTGATCGGTGCCTTTGCATTGCAGCGCAAGGTCGCGAGGCAGGTCGTTGTGCTGATCCCAGCCGCGATGGTAGAGCTGGACGAAGCGCACATTGCGCTCGGCCAGACGGCGGGCGAGCAGACAATTGGCAGCGTAGGTGCCGGGCTTGCGGGCATCCTGGCCGTACAGTTCGAAAGTGCTTTCGGGCTCCTTCGATAGATCCATCAAGTCAGGAACCGACGTCTGCATCCGGTAAGCCATCTCGTACTGCTGGATGCGCGTTTCGATCTCCGGATCGCCGTAGGCATCGTAGTGTTTGCGATTCAGCGCGGCGATGCTGTCGAGCATCTGGCGGCGAGTTTCAGGCGTGATTCCTGGCGCGTTTTCGAGATAGAGGACCGGGTCGCCACCGGCACGGAAGCCGCACTCCCTGATATTTGGAGGCGAGAAAACCGCTGCTCCACAATCGGGAGAATAGCGGCTGATCCGTGTTGATGCCGTTGGCTTGCGAGATCATGACGACGAACGCGGGGAGATTATCATTTTCGCTGCCCAGACCGTAGCTGACCCAGGAGCCCATGCTGGGCACGTCCGGGCTGTTGGCTGCCGGTCTGGATAAACGTGATCGCGGGATCGTGATTGATGGCGTCGGTGTTGACGGTTTTGACGATGGTGAGGTCGTCGACTATCTTCGCGGTGTGAGGCAGCAGCTCGCTGACCCATGCTCCCGACTTGCCGTATTGCTTGAAGGTAGAAGATGCTGGATGCGACTGGCAGGGACGACTGACCCGAAGTCATGCCGGTAATGCGCTGGCCCATGCGGATGGAAGCCGGGAGGTCGATCCCCTGCTGCTTTTTGAGTTCCGGCTTGTAATCGAAAAGATCGATCTGAGATGGGCCACCGGATTGATGGAGGTAGATGACGCGCTTGGCCGTGGGCGGGAAATTGGGAAAGCCGGTGAGGCCGGGCGTGGCAAAGCCGTTGCGCTCGAAGCAGCGAAGCGAGTGCGGCGATCCCAATTCCGCTAGCAGTGCGGCTGAAGAACTGGCGTCGCGTGCAGGCAAGTTGTTCGTCGTTCGGCATCTGGTTTACTCCTTCGTTATCGTCTCGTCGAGATTGAGGATGGCGCTCGTCACCGTGGTCCAGGCAGCCAGTTCCACGCGATCCATTTTGGGATCAGGCGGCGTCTCGCCGTTTTTCAACAATTCGTCCGCGCGCTTACGGTCGCGGGAGTAGGTATCCGCCTGTTGCTTTGCGAGGCGCGTCAGCACATCGACTTCCGCTTTGTCCGGTTTGCGCGACGTCGCGATTTGAAACGCCATTGTCGCGCGTTGAACGGGGTCGCGGCCCGCCTGGCGAATCACGCGCTCGGCGAGCAGGCGCGCAGACTCCAGGTAGGTCGGATCGTTTAAGAGCACGAGCGCCTGAAGCGGAGTATTGGTGATCGTGCGGCGCACGGTACATTTCTCGCGATCCGGCGCGTCGAACACCGACATCTGCGCGGGCGGCACGGTTCGCTTCGCAGAAGGTATACATGCTGCGGCGGTAGAGATCCTTGCCATGACTCTGGACGTAAGTCTGCATGGAGAAGCCATCGCCGAAGGCCATCTCTTCCCAAAGTCCTTTGGGCTGGTACGGGAAAGACGCTGGGGCCGCCGATCTGCTCGGATTGAGCAGACCGCTTAAAGCGAGCGCATTATCGCGAACCATCTCGGCAGGCAGGCGGAAACGCGGCCCACGGGCGATGAGGCGATTTTCAGGATCTTTTTCGAGGAGTTCGGGCGTGATGCGTGACGACTGCCGATAGGCGGCCGATGTCACGATGAGGCGTTGCATGGCGCGAACATCCCACTTGGTCCGGATGAATTCGGTCGCGAGCCAATCGAGCAGTTCCGGATGCGATGGCGGGTCGCCTTGGGAACCAAAATTCTCGGCGGTCTTCACGATGCCGGTGCCAAAGTAAAGCTGCCAGTAGCGGTTCACGGCCACGCGCGCGGTGAGCGGATGCGCGGGATCGACCAACCACAGAGCCAAATCCAGGCGGGTAGCGCGTTTGCCGTGGTGGATGGTTAGCGGCGGCAGAATGGCGGGAACGCCGGGTTCGACCTTGTCGGTCTGGTTGCGGTAATCGCCGCGAGCTAGTACGAAGGTGTCGCGCGGCTTGTCCATCTCCGACATCACCATGGTGGTCAGGATCTGCTTTTGCAGGGCTGCCGATTGTTCGCGAAGGAGCTTCAATTCCGCGTACTGATCGCGCAAAGACGGGTCCGCGACATTGCGTAGATAGTATTCGCGCAGCCGAGTTTCCTCGGTTTTCGTCAATTTGCCCGCAATGCCGGAGAGAATCGCATGAATCGGATAATGTATCCCGATATATTCGAGTTCGCTCGCGGGCAGCGCGCGATTGTAGAAACGCAGGTCGTCGATGCCGCCGCTGAAGCTTCCGGCGTCTGCTTCCTTTACGCCGATCTGCATCTCGGCCGCGGAGCGGATGGCTCCAGACAACGTGTCACTGACGATTTCGCGTTCGGCGGGTTTACCGTCGATATAGAGGTTAATGCCGGAGGCTTTGCCGCTGCCGTCATAGGTGAAAGCGAAGTGCTTCCAATCGGCTCGCGGGTAGTGATCGCGCGTGCGGACGCGCAGAGTGTTGCGCGGCCAATCGGAAGTGATGCGCACTTCGATTTGCGCGGCCCGGTTCTGAATGCCGACCAGGATGGGCTCTCCGAACCAGACCTCGTAACCGCGGCGTGTTTTGGAATCCGCGATCTTCTCGATGATCGGTTCAGGCTGCTTCGATCCCGGAGGACGCACCCAGAAAGCCGCGGTGAAGGGTTCATTACGCTCGAAGCCACCGGCGTCGCCAAGCGTCACAAGGGTTTGTCCATCGAGCGACAGTGCCTTGGCAATCTGTCCTTCGTTGAAGCCTGGATCGCCCTTCACTGTACGTCCATCGAGATAGTGTCCGGAACTGTCGGCGAGGCTGCCGTCGAATTGATAGTGAGCGGCGAGCGCGCTGTGATCGAGAGGCGCCGGTTTTCCGGCCAGGGAGGATTTCCATTGCGCGAGCGCGTCTGTGACGGCCTTGCTATCAAGCAAGGTTTCGGCGGCCTTGATCTTCGCGGCAAGTTCCTTTGAGCGAGCTTCCTGATCGGGCGTAGGCAGTTGCAGGAACGGCGCGGCGTTGCCGTCTTTGCCGTCGAGTCCTTTTTCAGAAACGGAGTTGAAGAACGCGAAGAACTGATAGAACTCTTTGTGCGAGATGGGATCGTACTTGTGGCTGTGGCAGCGCGCGCAACCCATGGTAAGGCCCATCCAGGTGTTGGAGGTGGTCTCCGCGCGATCGGCCACGTATTCGACCAGATACTCTTCGGGGATCGCGCCGCCCTCGAAATTGATCATGTGGTTGCGATTGAAACCGGTGGCGATCTTTTCGTCATTGCCCGCGCCGGGCAGCAGGTCGCCAGCGAGTTGCAGGATGGTGAAGCGGTCGAACGGCATGTTGCTGTTATAGGCGCGGATCAACCAGTCGCGCCAAGGCCACATATCCCGGTGGCTATCGATATGGTAGCCGTGGGAATCGGCGTAACGGGCGAGATCGAGCCATTGCATGGCCATGCGTTCGCCGTAATGGGGCGAGTGCAGCAGCCGGTCCACCTGCTTCTCGTATGCGTCCGGGGACTTGTCGGCGACGAATGCGGCGATCTCTTCGGGAGTGGGAGGGAGTCCGGTAAGATCGAAGGAGACGCGGCGCAGGAGTGTGATTTTGTCGGCCTCCGGGGATGGCTTGAGGCCTTCGGATTCGAGGCGGGCGAGGATGAAGTTATCGATCGGGTTCCGAGGCCAGGATGCTTCTTTTACTGCAGGGGTTTCGGGGCGCTTGGGCGCGGAGAAGGCCCAATGCGTCTCCCATTTCGCTCCCTCGTCGATCCACTGCTTAATAAGGATAGTCTGTTTTTCCGTAAGGGTCAGTTCGGCGTTGGGCGGCGGCATGCGGCGGTTCTTGTCCGTTTGGCTGACGCGCTGATAGAGGATGCTCTTGGCCGAATCGCCGGGGACGATGAGCGGACCTTTGGCACGCTGCGCGAAGGCGCCGCCATCGCGGATGTCGAGGCGGAGGTTGGCCATACGGTGCTGGTCGTCGGGTCCGTGGCATTTGAAGCAGTTGTCGGACAGGATGGGGCGGATTTCGCGCTGGAAATCGACCGCGGCCGGGGCGGGGATGGCTAGCGCTGTGACTAGGAGTAAGAGACGATATGCGGTCATGCCTGCTTTAGCAATCATCTCACTGTTGAGGTGGGGGTCGCAGGCTCGGGCTGGCCGGGAGCGGAGAGGGTTGGCCGGGATCGTCATTTGTATTGCTTCCGGTGACGCAAAGAGCGAATTTTGAAAATGTGCCTGCGATGCGGGCGGAGCGATGACGCAAGAGGGCCAAAATTCATAATGCATAGCAGCCCTGAATGCGGAACTCTTGGCCGGGGTGACGCAAATGTCCAGTCTTTGAAAGTCGCTGGTGAGATGGTTGGCGAGGGTGCGCCGTTTTGCGGAACAAACCCGTTGGGCGGAAAGGCGTCTTCGCGTTGCAGGAGCGCAGGCCTGGCGAATCGGATGACGCAAATGCCCGGTTTTTTGAAAGTGGCTGTGAGATGGATGGATTGCGCGGCTGATTTTGCGGAACAAACCCATTGGGCGGAAAGGCATTTTCGCGTTGCAGGAGCGCAGGCCGGTCGGGGTCTTGCGAATCGGGTGACGCAAATGCCCGGTTTTTGAAAGTGGCTGGTGAAATGGTTGGCGAGTGCGCGCGTTTTGCGGAACAAACCCATTGGGGCGGAGAGGCATTTTCGCGTTGCAGGAGCGCAGACCGGTCGGGGTCTTGCGAATCGGGTGACGCAAATGCCCGTTTTTGAAAGTCGCTGGTGAGATGGTTGGCGGGTACGCGCCGTTTTGCGGAACAAACCCATCGGGGCGGGGGACATTTTCGTGTTGCAGGAGCGCAGACCAGCCGAGGTCTTGCGAAGCGGTGACGCAAATGCCCGTTTTTTGAAAGTCGCTGGTGAGATGGTTGGCGAGTGCACGCCGTTTTGCGGAACAAACCCATTGGGGGGGAAAGGCATTTTCGCGTTGCAGGAGCGCAGGCCGGTCGGGGCCTTGCGAATCGGTGACGCAAATGCCCGGTTTTTGAAAGTCGCTGGTGAGATGGTTGGCGAGTGCGCGCCGTTTTGCGGAACAAACCCATTGGGGCGTAAAGGCATTTTCGCGTTGCAGGAGCGCAGGCCGGTCGGGCCTTGCGAATCGGGTGATGCAAATGCACGGTTTTTGAAAGTCGCCGGTGAGATGGTTGGCGGTTCGCGCCGCTTTGCGGAACAAACCCATTGGGGCGGAAAGGCATTTTTCGCGCTGCAGGAGCGCAGGCCGGTCGGGCCTTGCGAATCGGGTGACGCAAATGCCCGGTTTTTGAAAGTGGCTGGTGAGATGGTTGGCGAGTGCGCACCGTTTTTGCGGAACAAACCCATTGGGCCGGAAGGCATTTTCGCGTCGGAGGAGCGCAGGCCGCCTCGGGGTCTTTGCGAAGCGGTGACGCAAATGCCCGGTTTTTGAAAGTCGCTTGCGAGATGGTTGGCGGGTATCCGCCGTTTTTCGGAACAAAGCCAGTGGGGCAATGAAAGCATTTTCCTGAAAACGTGAGTTGCGATGCTGGTGTTATTTTCCTGGATGTGCGATGTTTTCCGGCCATCTCGATAATTCATATGCGCTGATACTCCTTCCCGCCTTCACAATACTATCCAGACCACGCGTTTCCAGGCGCGATCGCGCGCATGTAGTTGAATCTATTGACCCGAAATACCTGGAGAGTGCGTCACTCTCCTCCGGCTCGCCTTGCGGCCAGTTCAAAGGCTGACGCGTCCAATAACTTGCGCGTAACGCCCTATGCAAAGATTATCGAGACCAAAGGCGATAGCGGCACAGCGTCCAGAGGGCCTCAAAGCCATCGCGGGCGCGGATTTTCTTGCCTTCCGCGATGCCTCGGGCGTTATAGCCGATCGGCACTTCATCTATGCGATGTCCCATCCGGCGAAGTTTGGCGGTCACCTCGGGACAGAATTCAAAACGGCGGCAGCGCAGCGGTATGGCGCGCAGAAGGTCCGCGCGGAATGCCTTGTAGGCGGTGGCCTCGTCCGTTATGTGGGCGCTATATAAGATGTTGGCCGCCGAAGTAAGAATGCGGTTCGCCAGACGGTTCTTCCATGCCATTCCCAATGTACGGCCCAGAAATCTGGAGCCGTAAACGACCTCAGAACGTCCGGCGAGAATGGGCTCGATCAAGGCGGCATAGTCGCGCGGATCGTATTCCAGGTCGCCGTCCTGGGTGAGAATCACGTCACCGGTGGCGAGCGAAATCCCGATCCGAAGGGCCGCTCCTTTGCCCGCGTTCGAAGGGGCATAGTGACCGATGACCAGGTTCGTCTCGGCATAGCCGCGGAGAATCGCGGCGGTGCCATCCGTCGATCCGTCGTCTACCACAATAATTTCGCGCTCGCATCCGGCAGGAAGGGGCGCGTTCCGCACGCGATCGAGCACCTGGGGCAAGGTGCGACTTTCGTTATAAACCGGGATGAGAATTGAGATCTTCACGTTTTGCGCAGGACTACGAACAGCGACTGTCCAAACGGCGGCGGAACGATGCTTTCGAGCCGCGATGAAAATGGAACCACCAAACGGTCGAAGATCTCGATCTGGCGCTCGGACTGCTGAGTTCGCCGGAATACGCGCGCGTTTGCCCACCAGCCGAAAAAGCCAATTGCATTCATATAATGAGCGGTTTTGACCCGAAGTCCCGCAGCGGCGGCCAATTGGCGGAGCGACTTCCGAGTGTAGCGGCGGTAATGCCCGAGCAGCCGGTCGATTGGTCCAAAGAGGGCCGGGAAGGCGGGCACGATCAGGACTACGACTCCGCCGGAGGGAAGGATTTCCGACATTTTGCGCAACGCGCCGAGATCGTCGGCAATGTGCTCAAGTACGTTGAGGCAAACGCACGAATCGGGTTGAAAACGGGCGAAATCAGCGGCCTCGGCGCTAGCCCAATCGCAGACTGAGGTGTGGAGATGGGGGCGCGACGGATAGCGGGAGTTCAGGCGCTCGACGCACTCCGGTTCGGCGTCGATTGCGATTACGGCCTCGCGATCGAGCAGCATGCCAGTGAAGTTGCCGGTTCCACAGCCGACTTCAAGGACACGCCGGCCAAGATTGGGAAGCACAAGGCTGCTCTGCCACGCGAAATAGTTGGTTGCGCGCGACATGAGTTCCTGATCGCGAAGAGTGTATGTGCCCTGCACGGCTCGAACTACACGAACAGCGAGAGAAGGCTACTTTCGCTGCTTGAGGGTGACTTCGGCTTCGACTGGCTGGCCACTGCGCAGCACCTTTACCAGGACCTTGTCGCCTGGTTTGTGGGCTCTCAACGCGTAGGTAAAGTCGTAGAGGTTCTGGATCGGTTTTCCGTCGAATTCGGTCAGGACGTCGCCGCCTTTAAAACCGGCCTGCGCCGCTGGAGAGCCCTCGGTGACGTCGGCAAATCTGACTCCTTTTTCCGTCTCGGCGAAATCGGGGATGCTGCCGAACCAGGGTCCATAGCCTCCGGAGCCCGTGCCGGAAACCGGAGCGGCCCCGCCATGGGGGTTGTCCGGCTCCTTCACGCGATGAAACTCGGGACGCGCGGGGTCGTCGACGAGCTGCTGCGTCACATCGGCGATTAGGTGCAGAAGCTTCACCGCATCCGGCGCGTCGATCTTGTCGACCGGTGTCGCTCGGTTTGTGATAATCGGCGTGCAGGCCGGAGAAGAAGAACAGCACCGGCACCTGCGCGGAGGTGAAGGAATAGTGATCGCTCGATCCGTAGCCGGTTTCGGAATAATCGACTCTTAGAGCGGGATAGTTCGGCCGCGGCGGACTCCAGGTCCTTCTTAAGAGTACTTCCGGTGCCGGTCGCCGCCGATATACACGCTTGCCGTCGCGGATGCGGCCGATCATATCCATATTGATCATCGCGACCGCTTTGTCGAGCGGCAACTGGGATGATGCACGAAATAGCTCGAGCCGAGCAGACCCAGCTCCTCGCCGGCAAAGGTTATGAACACGATGCCGCGGCGCGGCTTGGGGCGGCTGGCGAAGTAGCTGCGCGAGCTCGATGACGCCAGCGGTTCCCGAAGCGTTGTCGTCCGCGCCGGGATGTACAGTGCCCGTCAGCTTGGGCGCGAGCGAGAACTGGCCGCCCAATCCGAGGTGATCGTAGTGAGCGCCGATGACGATGTATTCGGCGGTCTCGCCGGGCAGATAGCCGACGACGTTGTGCGCGGTCGGGTGACGCGCTCCACATCGACCGATCTCGTGGACTTCTATTGCGGCCGGGAATGCGAAGGAGCGGGGATTGAAGATCCTTGTCGATGGCCGGCTTCGATCTCGTCCAGATTCTTACCGGCCTCTTTGAACCACGGCTCGGCATCGTCGCGCTTTGACCTGAACGAACGGGAATGCCCGCATCGGTGGGTCCTTCGGTCGCGCCGAAAGGCTCCAGCTCATCGATTTCACCGGGATGCGCCGCAGTGTCGTTGACGAGGATCACGCCGTAGCGCGCCATGGGCCTTGGCGTTGCTGGCTTTGCTGAAAAACTGCGCGTGTTCGGTGTAAACTTTGCCGGCGAAGACGCTCTTTTCGTCGAACTCCTGAGGCTCGTGTCGCAGAAGGAGCACGAACTTGCCCTTGGCTTCGAGGCCGGCATAGTCGTCGTAGTTGTACTCGGGCGCGGTGATGCCATAGCCGGCGAAGACTACATGACCGTCCCATTTGCCGCGAGAAGAGAAGTTGAATGGTATGAAATCCTGTTGGACTGTAAGCCTCGCGGTGCGGCCATCCATACTCGATACGAAACGATTGGATTTGCCCAGTTTGGCGCTCGTCGTGACCTGGAATGGTTGAAGGATACTGTCGCCGTCGAAAGGATGCAGACGGTCCTCTTTGAACTGCCTGGCGATGTAGTGAGCGGCTTTTTCAATTTCCGGGCTGCCGGTAGCGCGGCCCTTCATTTCCGGAGAAGCCAGATAGCGGATGTGCGCCAAGTAGTGGTCGGGATCGAGGAGATCGGGTCCGGTGGTCGCCGCGCTGAGAAGAGTAGCCGCCGCGAAGGCGAGAAAAAGCCTCATTTCAGCCCACCGGTGCTGGTTGCGGGCGTCGTACCTGGGGTGGCGAGGCTGACGGAACAGCCGCAGTCCTCACCGGCGTTTTTCGCGGTCTTCTGGTATTCAATCTCGTCGTCGATGATGCGCTTGAGGTCGGGCCAATCGACCGCGCCGGTCATGCGGCGGCCGTTGACGAAGATCATGGGAGTCTGATTGACTTGCAGTTTTTTCGCCTCTTCGATCGTCTTGGTTATCTCGCTATCGGTTTCCTTGGTGTCCATGCAGCGAGTGAGTTGCAGGGAGTCGATGTTCTTGTTGTCCTTGGCCCAATCGAGGATCTTGCCCTTGAGATTATCGACGGTCATGTCGGCCTGATGTTCGTAGATCCAGTCGTAATAATCCCAGAACGCCGCGGAGTTCTGCTTATAGATGCAGCGTCCGGCAATCGATGCCGCGCGAGCCCAGGGATGGATGGATTCGATCGGCATATCGAGGTGGTAGAGGCGGACTTCCTTGGGATAAGCTGTGAGCAGATTGGTGCGCATGGTCTTCGCTTCGGTTTTGCAGTAGGGACACTGGAAATCGCTAAACTCGACGATTACCACCGGCGCGCCCGCAGTTCCGTAGTTGGGCTCGAGCACGCCGATTTGCGAAGACATCACTGCGTCTTTGAGCTTTTCGAGATCCGGTTTAAACGGATTATCGGCGGTTTGGTACATGTCGCCGCGAAGGATGTGCTGGCCGTCCTTCGACACGTAGAAAAGAGCGTCCTGAGAAGCTTTGTCCTTCGATGCATGGACGGCCACCTCGAACAAGCCGGCCATGGGGGAGGGCTTCGGATCGCCGATTTCGACTTTGATGGAATGGTCCCAAACGAATAGATGGCGCACGTAGTTTTCGAAAGTGGTCTTGTCGAGGGCTGACGTCTTGGCATCGGCCTTAGCCGCCGGTTTTGGCGTCGCCGCCTTTGGAGAAGCGTTGGGCTGGGGCTTGCTTTGCGTCTGTCCGAAGATAGCCGCCGCGCAGGTTACAGTGGCTAGAAATAGAAAAGGCTTTTTCATTTGATTCAATCCGGGTTACATGACCGGGCCGATGCGCCACGGCACGAATTCTTTGTGTCCCAGTCATCTCCGCGCAAGTCCTCTCGCCGGAAGCGACGCGCAGGACGCGTTTCGAAGATCTCGCGGCCCACCTGCTCGACGGTCTTGGTCCCATCGGCGATAGCGCCGGCGTTGATGTCCATGTTGTCTCGCATGCGGTTGTAGGTCACGCTATTGCTGGCAATCTTGACTACAGGTACGGAAGGGAAGCCGATGGCGCTGCCGCGTCCGGTGGTGAACGCAATCAGATTGCAGCCGCCTGAAGCGAGGCCGGTAAGCGAGGGCGGATCGTAGCCGGGAGTGTTCATGAAGACGAAGCCCGGCGAGTCGATGCGCTCGGCGTAATCGACCGCATCCATCATGGGGGAAGTGCCCGCCTTGGCGACTGCGCCGAGCGACTTCTCAATGATGTTGGTCAGGCCGCCTTCTTTGTTGCCAGGGGAAGGATTGTCGTCGAAACTGCCGCCGAACTGGCGCAGATATTTCTTGTAGCCTTCGACAAAGCTGAGCAGACGTTCGGCCACTTCGCGATTGCGGGCGCGGCGCACCAGCAGGTGTTCGGCTCCGAAGATCTCCGTGGTTTCGGCGAGCACGGCAGTCGCGCCGATGGCGGCGAGCATGTCGGAACAGAAGCCCAGCGCGGGATTGGCGGTAATGCCGGAAAACGAATCCGATCCTCCGCAGTTCAAGCCCAAGATGATTTTGGACGCCGGAATTCGGCACGCGCGTTTCGGCAGCGGCCTGATCGAGCAGCTTGCGAATCTCGCGGCGCGCGGCTTCGATGGTGCCGCGGGTGCCGCCGCTGCCCTGCACGGTCATGCCGACCAGGCGCTCGGGCGCGGGGCGCGCCTTGCCGGGTCCGAGATAATGATCGATCTGGTTGACTTCGCAGCCGAGGCCGATGATGAGCGCGGCGGAGACGTTGGGATGATCGAGAACGCCGGCGAGAGTGCGCTGGAGCTGCGTTTTGTCGGGGCCCTGCGTCATGCCGCAGCCTTCGCCGTGAGGGAACGCGACGACGCCATCGACGTTCGGAGGCAGAATTTCGTCTTCGAAAGTTCGGGCAATCGTCTCGACGGTGTGGGCGGCGCAGTTGCTCGCAGCCACGACCGCGATGTAGTTGCGGGTGCCCGCACGTCCGTCCGCGCGTTCATAGCCGAGGAACTCGGGTACGTTCGGCAGGCGGCGCGGGAAAAGCGATTTCATGTTTCGGGGAATTCGTACACAGACTCCATTTCCTGGAACGAGAGGTTATGTGTGTGGACGTGCTCGCCTGCCTTGATATCGCGGGTGGCGCGACCGATGCGCTGACCGTAGCGGTGGAGCATTTCGCCCGCCGGTTTGCGAATCAAAGCGAGTTTGTGACCTGCGGGAATCGGGTCGACCACGCGGATGACGCGGCCTCCGATATACAGTTCGGCTCCCGGAGATAGAGTGACGCGCGCGATGGCGACATCGTCGGAGGGGTTCAACTGGATGGCCGAATTTTCCGCGGTCGGGAGCTTGGCGATATCGAGGAGTTGCATGTGACCTTTCGTGAGACTAGCGCATGAGAACGGGTTCGGCGGTGGCCGCCAGGTGTACGTGAATTTTTCCATTTACCGGATGGATCCACAGGCCGCCGCCATCGGCCGGAACGGGAATGGCGGCCGGACCATCGACGATGATCGCGGAATCGGTTTCGACATCGGGGAGCAGCTTACCGATGTGCATGTGAGTGTGGCATTGGGTGCGGCTCGAATCGGCGTTTAGCGCGATGCCCCAGCCGTCGCCCCACAACTCGTTGAGCCTTGGCGATCGCGGCGGTCCAGAAGGCAGTGCGTTCGTCGACGGGCATCTCGGAAAGAGAGTGCGGCCCGGGATAGTGCTTCCGCGGAAGGATCAACAGGCGATTCGGCTTGGTGGGATTGATGTCCTTGACGAAGAAGAAAGGCGAGTCGCCGGTCTGCTGCTCGGCGATACGGCAGAGGCCGCATTCGCGCGCCTGCATGGATTCGGGACGCGCAACATCGCACAGGCAGCCGCGCACGTCGGCACGGCCCGCAGCGATGCAGAGGCTGAGAAAGCTGACTAGAACGGAGAGGAAACGCACTCATCTTATTGTAGAGCAGGCTTTCGGGATCGTGCTGAGGCGATGGGACGTTAACGGCGCTCACTGCCGGCCTCACGCTACGGCCTGGAGCCCGTTTTTTGCCACCAGGGAGAGCAATTTCAGTGAAGCTCCCTGCGGCCTCTTTTCCCCGCGTTCCCACTGGCTCACGAGCCCTGTCGTGACATTGAGATGGCGGGCAAAAACCGCCTGGCTGGCGCGTTCGCGCAGACGGAGCGCACGGATTTCTTTCGGCTTCAGCGGACGAACTGGCGTGAGGCACAGCTCATCGAACTCTCGCATCGTACGTTTGTTCATGACTCCGGCGGCATGCAAACCTTCGGCAGTCTCGTGGACCGACGCCATCAAGCACTACGGTACTGTTTTCTCATCGCATTCACTCCAGCAACACTCCCGACATGACGACACCGAGGTCGGCGGCAAAGCGCGCACCTGTTCTCGCCAGAACTATCTTGAACGCCACTTTCGAAGGAAGTATAACACCGGGTGTTATAGATGATCTGAACATCGTGAACGTGCCCTGAAGCGGCGTCTAGAATCTGATGCCTACCAGAAATTCGGCCTGGTTCAGATTCGAGATGTCCTGGAAATCGCTGCTGAACTGGCGGGTGTAGCGAATCTCGGGCGACAGTCGTATGAAGGGGACCTTGATGTCTGCGCCTACGCCGAGCACGAGTCCGGCGTGTGTGGTCTGAACAATTGCGCCCGGTTGGCTGGAAAGCAGCGTCGCGGCTTGTTTTAAGTTCGCGAGGTGATCGAAGGATAGGCCGCCTTCCGCATAAGGGCGAACGAGTAAGAAGTTACCAAGATGATGTTGAAGGAGCACTGGGAATCGGAATTGCGAAGCTGAGTTACTCGTAACGGCAGAGCCAGTGGCAATCTGGTAGGCGACGGGGCGGTAGAGAGCGTCGATTTCGAGGCGCAGTCCGGCGGGCAGATTCACCTGCAACGATGGACCGATGGTGAATAGAGTGCTATTGCGAAGGTAATTGATGCCGGTGATGGTAGTGGTTTCGGTGACGTCGGTCAGAGGCGTACCGACGATGCCCCCGATCGAGAAAACGCCGCCGAATGCGGGCACCGACAGAAATAAGGTTAGGAGAAGTGTGCGCATCTCACTGCTAAGACGCGCAGGAGCCGTGTCCGGTTGTGTGGAATTGTGCTATCGAACCCGCCGCAGCGCGAAGATGGTGCCTATCGCCGAACTGTCGCGGCTATCCACGGCTATTTCCGCTCCAGGGCCTTCGAAGACGTAGGTCGTGAGGGTTGCGGGTCCGGTGACGGTCAGACGGGTCCGGCCGACGTATTTGAAGACTACAGTTCCATGTAGACCCCGGCTCGACTGCGTCATCGTGGTGGCGGCGGCATCAACACTAGCTTGTGCTCTGAACTTTCCGCAACAGCTCATTGTATTCCTCTTTCGGAGGCTCGACTTCCGCCGGTGGATCTTCGAAGAAGACCGGAGCCTCGGGGTTAATTCCATTTGCAAACCGGTTAACTAGAATGGCCGCGCCCGAGAGTGCAGGCCACAACAGAAGACGCTCGCGCCAATCGTTACCAATAAGAATAGCGAACGGTATGGCGATCCACGCGCTGAGACAGTAAAAGCAATCCATCAGGCTTCCCCAGAACCCCGAGCCCGCCGCTCGGCGAAGGCGCACGATCAGATGAAACGGACCGTCTTCCGCGGCCAGCAAGTGCGTCAGCCGCCAGACAGCCAGAATTCCGAGAGTTAGCTCGTAGAATTTCATCGCGATCAAAATGGCCCTCCGCTCCGCCGATCACGAAGCAGAGGCGCATAGCGGCCGAAGCCTTTCTTTGGCGAAGCTCGCGGTTGTCCACTTCGCCCACACCCGGTAGTGCGAGCTGCAGGACAAACGTTTCATTGCGACTTAGACCGACGGGGGCACGGCTCAGAACTCAATTCGCAAATTGAATTGAACCTGCCGCGGACCGTTGGCCTGCGATGTCACTTGTCCGAAACTCGTCGACGATGGCGTGACTGTCGGAGCGGCGTATTGCACGCGATTGGCTGCATTCAACAGATCCACTGCGAAGCTTGCGTTGAGCCGTTCATGGATCATGAACTTGCGCTGCAACCTGATATCGAGATTGTCGATGGAATCCGCGCGCAGCGCATCGATATACTGCGGAAACAAACGCGCCTGATAAGTGCCCGGCTGGAAAGCCGAACGTCCTTCGAAGCCGACAAAACCAGACGGTACGGGGCCCGAAGCTGACGCGGCGCTGTTAATCAGATTGTTGTAATCGGCCGCCGGACTGTACCAGTAGTGAATGTACTTGTCGTGTGTGGCGCTATGATCGAGAGCCGTAACGATCTGATCGAGGCTGCCGTAGTAGTACACATTGCCAAAGCCGATGAGCGGCCCGGTCTGATACTGGTAGATCCAACTCATCTGCCAACCTCCCGCGACGTATCCCGCGAAACCGTGCTTCAACCATTGCCCACTCCTGCCGAACGGCAACTCCCAAACCGCAGTCCACACAAAACGATTGGGACGCGAATTTGGATTCGGCTGCCATTCGAGCGATTGGTCGAACTGGTTCTGCTGCCACTGATTTCTCGACCATGCCTTGGTGAACATCACCGCCGATTGAATGCCGTGCGAGAAACGTTTGGTATAGAGAAGCTCCAGGTCGTGATACATCGTCTTGGAGCGGAATCCGCCGTATTCCGAGAGCCCCGCGCCCGCGTTGGGATAGGCTCGCAGCAATTGCTGAACTTGTAGCGTCTTGCCGGTGAACCAGCCGAGCGAACTCAGATAATTGTAGAGAGATGGATTCGACGTCGCCAGGCCAGAGAAGTTCGTATAGAGGAACGGATTGGGCACCGTGGCTTTCATGGCATTATCGATGCCTGTATTCAGACTATCGGTGAAGTTCCAGTATTGGGCCGGAAGATAGCTGAGATTCCGCGTGGCCGGAGACGACGAATAGTTTCCGTTATAAGAAACGTCGATCACCTGGTTGCTCGCGAGTTGCCGCTGGATGCTGAGCCTCCACCGCTGCGACCATGTGGGCGAGAAATCGCGAGGGTAATAAGTGAAGCCCTGACCGGCCAGAATGCTCGGGCCCAGCTTATTACCCACGGGCTGCAAGAATCGCGATCCGCTGGGCAGCACCGGAAAGGGATTCGTAATCACGGTGGCATTTCCGAAGTTCGATGCCGGTCCGATTCCGCAGCAGAACGTCAAGCCGTTATCCGTGGATACAGTTGTGTTGGTGGCCTGGCTATAGCCGTTTTGCAGTTCCCGATTTCCGGTTCCGCCGACTGCGTTGAATGTATCGCCGAACAATCCAGTGCCGAAACGAATCACCGTCTTCTGATCCCACGAGTAGACCGCGCTGAAGTTTGGCAGGAACCGATTCGTTCCGGAGGTAAGATTACCGTAGGGTTGGCCAAGATAGGTGGGTCCGCCCGCCACGTTGATGCTGGAGGGCAGCAGCGGATTCCCCGCAGTAGTGTACGCCGACTGTACTGCCTGCGCGTACGCGGGGACAAAGCTGAAGTTATAGGCTCCCGACAAGCCCCTGTCAAAACGCTCGCTCGTCCCGCCCTCGCGCTCGAAGCGCAATCCGAACCCGAGCCGCAGTTTATTGGTAAGCCGGTAATCGTCCTGAAGATACAAAGCGTGATAAGGCGTGCTGTAGTAACCGGTATCGTTCGTATCGAGCCTCGCCGCCGACGCAAGGCCAGTCATGAAGGAAGCCCAGGACAATCCCAGTTGACCGGCGTTAATCGTATTGTCGGCTTGTTTGAAGTAAGTGTTGTCAAAGGTATAACAGCCGGTGGTGCAAGCTCCCGAGAGGAATGTCGCGTAATGATAGCGGCGCTCCTCCCACCCGTACTTGAGCGTATGGTTGCCCATGATCGTCGCCATCTTGAACGCCAGTTGGTTGGTCGTGCCGCGCTGGTTCACGCCCGGACCGGAATATCCGATGTAACTCGATGACGCAATGTTCGCGTAATTTCCAGGAGTGGCGCCGGCGCTGCAGCACGTACCGACCTGAAATCCGGGAAGGCCATCAGCGCCGCCGGCCTGTGCGTCGACGTAACTGGGAAGACCCGCAGCCGAGGCCGGGTACGCATTCTTTATCGCCTGCTTGTCGCCCTCGGCGTATTGCGTGATGCTGAGGGTCACATCGAGCACGTTATTTGCGTTGAATGTTTTGGTGTAATCCAGGCTGCCGCCGCGTGTGGGACGCCACAATCCGTTCGACTCATACCCCTTCAGGGGAGTGTCATGAGCCCAGTCGTAATTATCCGAAAAGCGATGGTTGTAATACCATTTGCCGCTCAAGTGCTGCGTTTCGGTGATGTTGTAGTCGTAGCGATTGACCAGTGATGGCAGGTAATCGTTATATGGCTGCGCCGGATCGAAGAAGTTGAATCCGTCGGGAGTCGCGGGCGTGATATTCGGCAGCGGATAGAGCTGTTGAAAGAACTTGTAAAAAGGATTATTGCCGAACAGGGAAGCGGGAATTGTGTTGTTGGGGAAAGGTGTGCGAGTCACATGGCCATTCGACGCAAGAACTGCCGTGCGCGGATCGTAAATGGTGTACGCGACCGCGTTGTAGGCCTGCAGATCGGAAAAATTCCCCTGCCGCTGTGCCGCGTTCGGCACGTCGTAGTAGACGTTCCCCGGACTTGGCTGAATGCTGGTGATATGATCCCATTCGATGTAGAAGAAGAGTTTGTTCTTCCCGTTATAGACTTTCGGAATTACCACCGGTCCGCCGAAGCTGAAGCCGGGTTGGAAGAATCGGCCGCCCGGATTTTCTTGCGTTCCTGGCGCTAACGTGCCCGCCGCTTTCGCCGAAAGATAGTTTGCGCGCGTGAACTCGTTGGTTGAGTTGATGCGATACCACATGTACTGCGCGAACGCAGAGCCGTGAATCGTGTTCGCGCCAGACTTCGTCGTACCGCTGATGAACGCGCCGACGCTATGTCCCATGGAAGCATCGAACGGATTGGTCTCGATGCGCACTTCATCCACGGCTTCGGCCGATGGCACGAACCCGGCGCGACCGCCGTTGGTTCCGGTCACCGGCGCCCCGTCCAGGAGGAACTCATTGGTTCCGGTGCCGAGACCCATGATGTCGTAGCTTGCGGTGCCAGCATGGTCCATCACGCGGTTGATGCCCGGCGCACCGGTAAAGACTGCGCCTGGGGAGATGGCTTGCAGCGCCCACGGATTCATCGTCGTGACGGGCAAATTGGCGATGTCCCGCGTATCGAGTACCCGGCCGCCCACCGCGTTGGTGGTTTCGAGTAGCGGAGCGTCCGCGGTGACTTCCACCGATGTCGAAGTGTCCCCCAACTGAAGTTGTAGATCGATCGCGAGGCGATCGCCGGTGTTTAGCGTGATGCCCGAACGAACCAGTTTCTTGAATCCCGGCGCAGTCGAAGAGACTGAGTACGGTCCTGGCACCAGGAAATTAACTTCGTAGTATCCGGTCTGATTGGTGACCGCGAGACTGGGGACGTTGGTCGCAGTGTTGGTGACGGTCACCTTCGCTCCGGGTACCACCGCGCCTGTGGCGTCGGTGACCTTTCCAGTGATGCTGCCGCGCGTCTCCTGCGCGCGGCAAATCGAGGAAGATGCCAACAGGATGATGCTCAGCGAAAGAATGAAATTCTGCGCGAAATGCAGACGTTGCATAGTAACTCCCGACGCAAGAAAACTCTCGATGGGAGCTTAGCAGCCCTGGCTGCCTGGCGCAAGAAAATTTTTGAGTTTCTCTGCTGTTTTATAGTGCAAAACGCAGGTGGTCGGCGAGCAAGCGTTTATTCGGCTAGACACTTAGCAAGCGCTATCCTTCAGCGCAAACTCCGCTATGGGAGAACGGGCACCCGCTGTTCTCCATTGCGGAACGTCGCGCCTATATCAGAAGGCATACATCAGGCTGAACTGCACGACCCGCCGATCATTCACGGTCCCGGTCACTTGCCCGAAAGTAGTGGCATTAATATTCTGATCGCCGGCGAAAAATGCCGGATGGTTGAGCGCGTTGAACGACTCGATTTTGAACTCCAGACTCTGATGTTCGGTGATTTTAGTGTTCTTGATCAGGGCTGCATCCAAATTGAACACATTTGGTCCATCGAACATCCGGCGCTGCAGCGCGCCCACGGTACCCGCCGCCGGATTGAAGAAAACCTCGCCGTTAAAGGCAGGAGCGCCAAATGCTCCCACTCCGCGGCTACCGTTAGCGGAATCGATTGCAGATTTCGCAATGATGTAGGGTCCGTTGCCCGTCATCTGGAATTGCACAATCTGCCCCAGGGCGCTACCGCTCAAAACCGAGGTAGCTGCGTTATATCGCGACCGCCCGCTAGTGGCTCGATTAAATGTCCCCAGGCCCGGAAAGAATCGAGAAAGGCGCCCGGACTGGTACATCAGTACGGTGCTGGCCGACCATCCGCCGATCACGTGGTTCAGTATCCGGCCCGCACTGAAGCGATGTCCTTTGCCCATCGGCAAATCGTACGTTGCATTCAAGTGGAAAACGTGAGTGATATCGAAGGGCGCACGGGCGCGCTCCAGGCCGCCATTAAATACGTTCAGGAACGGATCGAACCGTTCCTGAGTATTACCATCGGCGTCGGACAACACCTTGGAGAAAGTATAGTTCGCTTGAAGGTACAATCCAGTCTCAACACGATGCCGGACGTCGATCTGAAGCGCGTTGTAGCTGGAGTTGCTGAAGTTAGTCAGGTAGTTTGTTCCAAGCGCGTTGGTATTTTGGAAGAAGTTCACGTTACCGTTCAGCCCATTGATCTGATAGTACGAAGCGAGCTCTCCCACCTGCCCTTCCGCAATATCCGCGAGAACCGTGGGATCGGCATTCCGGCCGCTGATCGAACCGCCAGCCTTGAGAAGCGGAAACACAGTGAGGGGCTGGCTCCCGGGGATGGCCGCGTTGTACGTAGGAACGAAGCCTGCCGCCGGATTCGCCTGCTGGGCCAGAAACCCGTTGTGCTGCGCGCGCAGGAAGTCCGCCAGGAAGCCGTGAGAGTTGATCTGTACCTGATTGAAGTCGAACGCGCGAATCTCCTGGACGCCGTGGTTGCCGACGTAACTTGCCTCCACAATCGTCCCCTTGATTCTCTGCTGGATACTGATCCGGTACTCTTGCACATACGGCGTTTTAAGATTGGGATCGATCAGCCCGAGCGCCGACGTTGGATCGTTGTTGTAATTGTCCGCGTACGTAAGCGGAATATGGAACACTGGAACGGCAAGCGCGGGCGCACTACTGACGAACGCCTTCGACCCGACAAAGGCACTGCTCGCAGTCAATCCGCTATTGGTGTTGCTGTTATTGTCGACCGCGCGAATCGCTTCATCATTGACGTAATGAACGCTGTAGCCTCCCCGTAGAGCGGTCTTTCCGTTGCCGAATATGTCCCACGCGAACCCCACGTTAGGCGCGAAGTTTGTCTTCGAAGGATTGTAGAAAGGCCGGCTCCCGTTGCCGGCGAAGTTCAGCGTGCCGTTAGGATCGAGCAGCGTAACGATAGGGTTGCCGTTCTGCAAAACCGGTAGCAGACCGAGTCCATTTATCTCGGTTGTCGGTGTGAAGTACTCGTAGCGCAGACCTAGCGTGATGGTAAACTTCGGCCACGCCTTCCACGTATCTAGAAGATAGCCCGAGTAATTCGACAACGTATAATTCCTTCTGTACGGAGCGCCGGAAACAAAGCCGGAAGTCTGGCTGGTTACGTTGAAATTCTGAGACCCGCTATCGACCAGACCCGCGAGACTGGCGAGCAGGACGTTAGCATTATCGAGATCCGCCTGACTGATATTGGGCAGTTGACGTGAGGTGAGGCCGGAATGGCCCGCGCCGGTCGCCACCACATAATCCGGAATCGTTCCACCGTAGTCATATGCGTTCACGCGGATGTGCTCCGATTGAAAGCCGAACTGGAACGTGTGGCGGCCATGCACCCAGGTGGCTCCATCGTTGATTTGGAAAGTGTCGGTAAAGCGTCCCTGAGGAAGAAACTCGTTAATCGGATTACTCCAGGCAGTGCCGTCAACGAAAAATGCGGGATAGTTTGTAGTCGAAGCAAAGATGCCGGGCGATAGATTGAACCCTCCGCGCAACTCGTTCGTCAGCGAAGGCATGGGATTCCAGCGCCACGCCAGGGATAGAAGTTTGGCCGCGTTATCGTTGAAGACCGGCGGAGCCAACGCGAAATTCGTTGCCGCGTCGCCGCGGTCCACCCGATCGTTGTTGAACGCGTAAGTCGCGCTGAAATTATTCTTTGTCGAAAGAATGTAGTCAAGGCGACCGGTAATATTATTCCGATCCTCGTTGTTCCGCTGATTAAAAGCGTATCCGGCCGTGTTGAGCAGCAGGCCGGGCTGGCTGTCTCCGGTTCGAAAGTTGTTGATCTTTTCGGGACCTGGTACCTGCGCCAGGATCTGCGCCATAACAGGATCGGCTTTAAGCGCCATCGCGCCCAGAATATTCACTTGCTGCAATTTTCCGGTCCTAGTATCGATATAACTGAAGATACCTTGCCGCGCGCTGGCCGTTGGAATCGTCTCATCAATTTCGGTCTGCTGCCGGGTCCGCACACCTTCATAGTTGAAATAGAAAAATAGCTTGTCGCGTTTAATCGGGCCGCCTACCGATACGCCAAACTGGTTCTGATTGAGAAAGGGACGAGGGTTTCCGTCTAAGTTGTCGAACCAGTTATTCGCCGCGAAGTAATTATTACGGTTGTACCAATAGGCTTGTCCGTGCAGTTGGTTGGTGCCAGACGGCGTCACAAGGTTCACTTGCGACGCTCCGCCCCCCAAAGTCGCATTGCCATTCGAACTAACGATGGTGAACTCCGATACCTGACCCATGAGTAACTTATTTGGCTGGTAGTCAAGGCCGCCGGTACGGATGAAGTTATCCTGAACGTTGATTCCATCGAGCGTGACATTGCTGAATGAAGACCGCTGGCCATCGATTACCGTTTCGCCATTGCCATTGTCGGCGACGCCCGGTTGCGTGGAGATGAGGCTGACGACATCGCGATCGAGAATCGGCAGCCGCGCGATCTGTTTGGTTGAAATGGTCGTTGATGCTTCGGCATTTGAGGTTTGTACGGTTTCAATGTCTTCGGTGACTTGAACCGTTGTAGTGGTCGAGGCTACCGTCAATTTGATTGCTGGAAGCGTGGTCTCGCGGCTCGCGTCAATTACCACGCGGCCTGCGCGATATGGGGAGAACGAAGTCGCCGTCACCGTAAGTTGGTAAGTGCCGGTACGGATTCCCGTCATGGTGAACAATCCGTCGGAGGTCGTGGTAGTAGACAGCACCGGTTTGCCACCCTCATTCAGCAGCAGATCGACAATCGCGTTGGGTACAGCGGCGCCGGAAGGATCAGTCACCAAACCTGTGAGACGGCCGGTTGCTTGTCCGAAAACAGGGATCGCACTGAACGCCAAACACACCATTGCGAGAACAGAATTTCGAGACATTTGCTGGAACAGTAACACAGAATCGACGTCGCCAGTTGCGCTCAGGCTCGCCGGCGCGATTAAAAATCGATAAAGAAAGCCAGTGCGCCGCCTGGCCTCCGGCTGGTAAAATTGGATCGGTCCTCTTCTATGCCTATTTACGAATACAAGTGTGATTCCTGCGGTAACAAGTTCGAGAAGTTGGTGCGGCGTTCGGAACAAACCACGGAACAAATAGAACAAACGACGGAACAAAGCAGCGGGCTGGCCTGTCCCTCCTGCGGCGACACTCATCTCAGCCAGGAGTACTCCACTTTCGCGGCTCACGCGAATGGCGCTCCGTCACGATCTGAGGCTCCTATGTGCCCGGGCGGAATGTGCAGCAACCCCGGCGTATGTGGCCGCAACTAGGCAGGCCGTGCATATTCGCTCTCCCAAGGCGCTTGGCAAGAGTGCAGGACCGAGTCGCAGAGCCGAGATGCTGTAGATGGCACTCGCCGCTTCGAATGTACCGCCCTCGCGCCGCCGAATATCCTTGGAGCTTTGGGTTGACGTAACAAGATCGGTGGACGTAAAACGGCTTCGGTGTCCGAAAAGAAAGCGCTCGACACGCTCGCCACCGTCCGCATGTTCATGGAGTTCAAGGATAGTGGCGTTCACCGGTGAGACGCCCGGCATTGTGCCAGTATCCAACGTCTTTCATCCGCAGCCGGACAAAAAAGTTTCGGCCTCTCTGATTGGGTCCTTTGGAGGTCAACTCAATGCACATCGCGCGCAACATTTTCAACGCAGCCTGCAGGCTTCAAGGTTGCTCGCCCATCATCTTCAGAATAGAATCCGCTGTATTCTCGGCTTCATCGAAGTTCCTGGCATTCAGATGTGCTTTCAATTCTTGCATGAGCGCGCTGGCCTTGTTCATATTTCCGCCCTTTTGCATCCATGCGGGTAGTTCGTTCTGGATTTTATGAATCTTGGGAGGCAAGCGTTCCATGAGGGTCAACGCCTCCGTCTTCGTTTCGACCAACTGGTCGCCCTTCAGAAACTTGCGATAGGCCGCCAGGGCTTCTTCTCCCTCGGTAACCACGCGGAAACTCATGTTCTTGTTGGCTTCGCCCCCGATTCCCCAGGAGAAGATGTTGACCAGCGTGCCGCCGTGGTTGAACATTTTCGCCAGGTAAGTTTCCATATTCATGCCCGATTGTCCGGGCCCGCTGCCGAGCTGTAAATTCGTCCCTTCGCAGGATGCCCAGCCCACCTGCTTGTGCCTGGCCAGTTCCTCGTAAATTTCGTCAAAATTGCCTGGATGCGGGTAGGTCGAAAAACCAGGCCTGTGGTATTTCCCGAAGGCCACGGAAGCGGGCGCAAAATGATTGTGCTGGGAATACGCCATCTCCTTTATCGCCCCCGATTTTGAAAGCGCGGCGCGAGAAGAGCGCGGTATGGGAGTAGATTTTCTGCGGGGAAACTCCGGCCTCGGCGAGTCCTTTCGTCCATAGTTCGATGAATTCCTGGACGACCTTTTCCCGCTCGATATCCATGTCCTGCGGCGGGTGCTCGCGACTGAAGCCCCGGTTGAGCAGCGCGCGATACCCGAGATACTTGCCCGTCTTGAAATCCTGGCCGATCTGCGTCTCCGAGCCGGCAATGACAGCCGCGAACAGCTCCGGCCTTTTGAGCTGCTGCAGCCGCTTTACGCCCGCCTGGATTGCCTTGCCTATCAGGGCGGAACGCTGCTGCACCTCCCGCTGAATAACCTTGCTGTTGAAACACATCTGCGGTGGCGCGCCATCCGGCTTTGCTCCAGGTCCAGTTTGCCAGTCCAGGCGTCGGCCCGTACATGGCGTCCCGTCCCAGTCCATGGCCTCCACGTTCTTCGGATCGCTCCATAGATCCTTGCGCCTCGCCCAGAACATGGAATCGTCGATATGGAAACCGACAGCCACATCGGTCTCAACGGCTAATTCAAATCCAAGCTCAATAAACTTGGTGACCTCGGCGTCACCATGATCAAAACTGATCTGCCCCAACATGACAGCCAACCGGGTTTGCCGGTCGCCTACGGTGCCGATCCGCCGTTTGATGTCCTCGATGTAGTCTCGAAGCACCGCCTTGTCCGGGAACCTGGCGGGTTGGGGGTTCGTCCCCTCGCCCATGGTGGCGATTTTCGGATTGGGACCATAGGTGAAGATCTGAAAGGCCAGATACCGGGTCTCCTTCTCCGCCTCAGCGTTCATCACATTACTGAGGATGAGCCAGCCGACAAGGCAAGTGAGAAGGATTTTTGATTGTGTTTTCATTAAAGTTCACGATGGGGTACGCAGGTCTCGCGTTGTTTGTTCTGGTTGGAGTTGGCTGACAGTACGGCTTCCAGCAATTTTTCATAGTAGCCGCAGCCCCGGTCACGATCACCGACGAAGACAGCCAGATGACGTTTCCTGTTCCTGCCAGCGGCAACGCCGCTGATACCTCTGATTTCGAGCTTAATTCTTGGTCTGACACTCACCAGACGAAATGCTACTCCGAAGCTATTTCGCCAACTCGGCTTCCAGTTTGGCACCGGCCAATTCGAGCATGATAGTGGAGAATTTCACGGCCTTACGCGGCTCCTTCGCAACCCATACCGTAGAGCGTTCCGGGCCTCCATCAGCCGATGTCAGATCTACGCGGAAGGCGTCGAACTTTCCGGCCGGGACCTCGACTCGCTCCGATCCGATCACCTCCAACCGCACAGCCCTAGCCTTTTGCTTGTGAATGTCGAACGTGCGGAAAAGCGCCGTGTAGCCTTCAGCTAAGGGCAAGCACGCGATCACCAGCGGATATCCCGGTCCTTCCCCAAAAATTCGCCCGCCAATTTCCATCTCGATCTCGGCTTGCTCGCCATCCGCCTTGGCTTTGCCGATTGCTTTGGTCTCCGTAAATTTGAGTTGGATCTTGTCGCTGCCTAGAGCCAGGGAGCGCTCAATCATCACCAAGCTGCCCTTCTCCAGCACCGCCGTGTCCTTCATGGACATCATCATCAAGCCCATCTCATCCGTCACGAGCCACGCGCCCGCTTTGTCCTTAACGGTGGTGGACATCTTGATGCCCATGGATTCGCCTTCCACCTCGATCTTGGCTATGTATTTGTATTTGCCCGGCGTCAGGCCGGAAATGACCTTCGGCACGCCTATGGTCAGCGGATCGACCTTCGGGGTGAGCTTAACGGTTTGAGGATCGACCGTAATTTCTTTGAATCGGGCGACGACTTCGGGTGTGCCGCCAGCCTGATAGCGTCCGCCGAGATGAGTGGCCAGGAACTTCTCGGCGGCCATGAACATGGCCATGTTATTCACCGGCCGCGCAAAACCGTGGCCCTCATCGGGGGCGAGAATGTATTCCACCGGGAACCCGCGGTCGCGCAGAGCGATTACGATCTGCTCGGCTTCGGCGCGGTTGACGCGGGGATCGTTGGCGCCCTGCACAACCAGCAGCGGAGTGCGTATGTGCTCCGCGGAAAATAGCGGAGACCGCTCTTCGAGCCATCGCTTGCCCTCTGGCGTACCAGGATCGGCCATGCGCGCGTAAAGTAGCTTGCGGCCCGCTTCCCAATACGCTGGGATGGATTCGAGCATGGTATTCAGATTCGACGGGCCGACGATATCGACCGCCGCGGCATAAAGATCCGGTGTGAATGCCACCCCGGCCAGGGTCGCGTAACCTCCGTAGGATCCGCCCAGAATACCGACGCGCTTGGGATCGGCAATGCCTTCGGAGACGAGATGCTTTACGCCCCATGTGATGTCGTCCTGCATCTCGCGTCCCCAGGCGCCGTTACCCGCGTTCAGGAACTTCTTACCAAATCCAGTAGAGCCGCGGAAATTTGGGGTCAGCACGGCATACCCGCGATTCGCGAAGAACTGGGCAAACTCGGAATAGCCCCATTCGTCGCGAGCCCACGGACCGCCGTGAGGTACCACGAGCAGAGGTAGACGGTGCGGCACCAGACCACGCGGTAGCGTAAGATAGGCGGGGATTTCCAAGCCGTCGGACGAGCGATAGCGGAGAGGTTTCATCTCGGCCATCGCATCGCGAGGCAGTTTTTCGCGAATGCGGAATTGGAATTCCAGCTTGCGCGAGCCGCGATCGAAAATGTACGTCTCGCCAGGCTCCGTATCGCTTTCGGCTGTCACGACCCAGACGCGATCGTCACTGGTTCGCGAATTGAAAGAGACCTCCCGGTTGGGGAGTTGCTCTTCGAGGTAACGGAAATCGGCTTCGAACTCCTTGTCGCGAAAGTAGCGGCGAACCCTGTCGTCGTCGTAGGCGGTGCAGATCAGTTCGTCGGTAACTTCGTGGAACTGGCAGCCGCCGAAATCGACGCGGCCCAACGGATCGGACTCGACCGGCTCGATGTCCCCGGACGCGGGATCGAAGAGCACGAGCTGAGTCAGATCCACGGTGTCGCCCTTGTTCGTTTCGAGATATACCCGGCGGCTGTCCGGATGGAAACGAACGGGCTCGGCGTTTTCGAAGACACTACATGAGTAAACCTGTGTGAACTGCTCGGGGTCGACGCGCAGAATCTCCTGATCGCCGCTATCTTTCACGCGAAAAGCGAGGCGCAAATTTCCTTTCAGATCGAAGAACCAACCCGCGATCTGCTCGGTGTTCTGCCGCATGAGCGTGCGCTCGCCGGTGGAAATGCGCAGCCGATAAAGATCGTGCCAAGCCTTATCGCGATCGTTCAGACCGATATAGAGGATATCCGGTTCGTGTTTGGGCGCGGCGTAGAGATGCACCTGGACGCCATCGAGGCCGGTGAGGTCGCGAGCGGGCGGGGCGTCCGACTGAGGAGCCGGCGGCGCAGAGGGATCGACCGCATAGGCGTTGAAGTTCTCGTCGCCCTCCTTGTCCTTGACGTAGACGACGTATTTGCCATCGCGTGTCCAGAGATAGTCGGCGATGGGGCGGGCCGTCTCCGCGGTGAGCAGGCGGGCGGCTTCGAAGGGTTCTTCGCGCTTTTTCACCCACACGTTCAGGGTGTCTTTCCATGGCTTTACGAACGCAAGATACGCCCCGTCCGGAGACAGGGTCGCGGAAGTGATTTCGGGATTCCCGAAGAATAGTTCCCGATCGATCAATGGCGGCAGACTGGCGTTGTTAGATTCCATTTCCAAGTAAGATTGTAGCTTTACCGGGGAAAGTTCTCACATTTTTACCGAGTTCCCCATTTGGGCAATAACTTAACTTAACAAAATAGACAAAGCCCGCTATTCTCTAAGCAGGGCACCCGAACACACACTTCAAGAAGCGATTTCTACTTCGCTGGGCTAGTGACTGCCGCGAGTACGTGGTGTAGCGCCGCTGGCCAAAGGGCGTCACTTGCCCAAGTGCGGCAGCGTTGGCATTGATCGCGAAAAGCATGACGCGCCCCAATTCACACCGAAGCTAAAGCGCGGCTTGAACGGAACCTACTCAGCGTCGAACCCTTCCATCTGTTTCGGTATTTGGACGAGCAGGCTTTCCGTTATAACAACCGCAAGTATTTAAATGATGCCGAGGCCGATCTGGAGGGACTCATGAAAGTACCGGCCACCGATATCTTGTTCAAGCTTTGGAGGGAAGCGGACGCTTTCCCGGCAAGTCTATCAGCAACGATAGGTACCGTTTTCCTCTACGGAAAGTTGGCAAGAAAGTTCACGACGCTCTGACAGCTTTCAATGTCGGCTGAAGGGACCTGTCGTCATATGCAAACGTAAATCATTCCTCTGTGTCTTGTTAAGTTAAGTTATTGGCTACCCAACAACGCCCACTGTACTTTCCCGGCTTTTCGCGCGAGAATCTGCAAATGAAGCGTTTCGTTTGTCATTGCATCCTGGGCATCCTGGCGATTGCGCGGTTGCACGGTTTTGAACCCAATTCCACGACTCTGCTCGACCGGCTCGGGCACTCCGCGCACGGCGATGCGTTCGACACCGGACCTCGCGAGAAGCCGTGGGTAATCGAAGGCATCGGCGAGGCGCACTTCCCGATCACCACCAAGAATCCTGAAGTCCAGAAGTGGTTCGACCAGGGCAACGCGCTTCTGCACTCTTTCTGGGATTACGAGGCGGAGCGCTCATTCCGCTGGTGTCTCAAGCTCGAGCCTGACAACGCCATGGCTTATTGGGGACTGGCGCGGGCGAGCGAGATACGCGGCCTCGGAGGCAGCGGCCGTCCAGCCGAGATGATCCGCGAAGCGCTTAAGCGCAAGGACAAAGTCACTCCCCGCGAGAGGCTCTACATTGAAGCCATGGCCGCTGAGGTTCTATCCCGATCCGTTGCGCGATGGCGGCGGACGGCAGGACGCCCGCGAGCGCAGCAAGAAAATCCTCGAGACGTTGTGCGTCAAATACCCGGACGACATGGAGGCACGGGCACTGCTCGCCATTGAATACGATGGGCGGCGATCGTTATGGCGCGGAGCTGATGATCCGCGAGATTCTGGCCAAACAGCCCGATCATCCGGGCGCGCCATCACTACCGCATCCACAATTGGGACTACAACGAACCGGAGACTGCGCTGGTAAGCGCCCGGCGGTATGGCGAGATCGTCCCCGGAATCGGCCACGCGTTGCACATGCCCGGGCACATTTTCAGCATTGTGGGCATGTGGAACGAAGCGGCCATTTCGATGGATGCGGCGACGAGACGCGAGAAGCAGTACATGCAGGAGCGTATGACGTTTCCCTTCAATAATTGGAACTACGGACACAACCGCAACTATCTCTCCTATATCCAGGAGCAGATGGGTATGGTGGACGCGGCGATCTTCGGCGCGCGGCAACTGATCGACGCGCCGCTCGATCCGCAAGGCAACGCCGACTCCTTTAACAGCAGCCATTCCTACGGACTTGCCTCTCTACCGCGGGCGCTGCTGAAGTTCGAGCGTTGGGATGAATTGCTGAAAGAAAAGAATATCCCCTGGCGCGACATCACGATGGATAAAGTCAATCGAGCCTACTTCCAGGCTCGCGCCTATTTGGGTAAGGGCGATCCGGATAACGCTGAGAAGAATATCATCGAGCACGCCGGGCTCAAAGCCGATGTCGAAAAGATTAAGGGCGGCGTCCTCACTCAGGTGTATGAGGTTCAGATTCCCGAACTGAAGGGCCGCCTCGCGCTTGCACGTGGAGAGACGCTGACGGGGCTCAAGTACCTTTCGGAAGCGGCACAGAAGGAGTTCGACTTCCAGCGGTCGTATGCCGATCCGCCGTTCTATCCCGAAGCGCTCTACAACAGTTTGGGCGAGGCGTATCTTCAGGTGAAGAGTCCGATTCTCGCCATTAAGGCGTTCGAGAAAGGGATCGAGCTTACTAAGAACGACATCTTCGCGCTCAGCGGACTGGTTCGCGCGTATTCGGCCGCGGGTGAGAAGGCTAAGGCGGAAGATGCCATGGCTCGCCTGTTATACGTTTCCGCGGACGCCGACAAGCATCTGCCGGTACTGGAAAGGGCGATGTCAACAGGCATTACTGCAACGCCTCGCGACAGTTCTCCCGGTGGGCAAAGAAACTATCTGCGGACATCGCTCGAGAAGTTTGGTCCGAATAAGTGGGAGCCGTACGCTGCGCCGAAACTCGAGGTGAAGGACGCATCGGGCGCGGAAATCACGCTCGAATCATA
>CAWKGV010000004.1:0-268514 GCA_963849305.1 uncultured Pseudomonadota bacterium | reverse complement strand
CGCTTACGGTTGGCTGGAAAACCAGTGACCTCCAAAGTGTCTGGGTTGAGTTCAAGAAGGAAAAGGTGAACACCTGCCTTCTGCGCGCTCGGTTGTTCAAGCGTATGAATAGCGTCCGCAATTGTGCGAAGCCTATTTGTGGCATTAACTCTCGTTGCGTAAGCCCGCAATTCTTCAATGAGCGTGTCGTGATCAGTAGGGGTTCCCGGAACCGCCGGAGTACCTTCACGAAAGGCGAGGGCGGTTCCCATTAGCGCGAAAAACCTCAGCCAGGTATCTTCACCAAGGCTGGACTTGAGAGCTTGTTGTGTAAGCGTTCCGATCGTCTCAACCGTAGTGGCCCACGCGTGTTGCAGCACCGATCGAAGCTGCATTTCGATCTTCAGGCCGTTGTAGACCTCCTTACCAGGCTTGTCGCTGCGGTATTCCCAAACTACGTGAATACCCCTGTAGCCAGAATTACGGGGGACATCGATATAGTCAGTGATCCGGCGCGGGGTATGCCGAAGTGAACTCCGTTTGTAGCTTTGAAGGAGCGCCTTCCTGGGCCGCAGTCTGCACGATGGCTCGGCATCCCCCGATGTCCTGCATCTGCGAAAGCTGCATCGTGCTGAAACGATCTAATTTGTGCCAAATTGACCAAAGCCGCTTCGTCCTCTGCGCGACCACTACGTCCTGATCAATCGCTCGCCCCTTGTTCCGCAAGGTGACCGCGAAGGTATTGAGAGGGTAGGCGTGTGCCGCGCGCCAGTTGCTAATGATGCCTAGAGAGCGCTCCCACTGCTCTTGATCAAAGTCGTCCCCAAGCCCATCCGTCATCGTCTTTGCAAGATAGCGGCCCGCCCAATCGACCTGGCCACGCTTAAATTGTGGGACAGTCCATGCCATAGCTTCACAATCGACGGCGTCAATCCCGTCGGCTCCAGCCGAATCGCGACGATGATAGTGCCCGAATCGACACGATCATAATGTTAGTTCCGCCGCTTGGATATGGGAAGGGTAATGTTGGGAATACTCCTTAATTCCGCGGCAAGCGCGGCGTTTCGGGTGCGTCGGGGTTCTGCGCGCGGTGGCGCAACAGGTGGTCGGCCAGAACGCAGGCCAGCATCGCCTCGCCCACCGGGACGGCGCGGATGCCGACGCAGGGATCGTGCCGGCCCCTGGTGGCGATATCCACATCGTTGCCGGCGCGGTCCACGGCGCGGCGCGGGGTGAGGATCGAGCTGGTCGGCTTGACCGCGAACCGGGCGACGATCGGCTGGCCGCTGGAGATACCGCCCAGAACGCCACCCGCATGATTGGACTGGAACGATACCAGCCCGTCGGTCATGCGCATCTCGTCGGCGTTCTCCTCCCCGCGCAGGGCGGCGGCGGCGAAGCCGTCGCCGATCTCCACGCCTTTCACGGCGTTGATCGACATCAGCGCCGCGGCGATCTCGGCATCCAGCTTGCCATAAACCGGCGCGCCGAGCCCCGGCGGCACGCCGTCGGCTACCACCTCTATCACCGCGCCGAGTGAGGAGCCGGATTTGCGCACCTCGCCGAGTATCGTTTCCCACTCGGCCGCGGCCACCGGGTCGGGACAGAAGAACGGGTTTTCCTCCACCGCCGACCAGTCCCAGCGCGCGCGATCGATCCGCTGCGGGCCCATCTGCACCAGCGCCCCCCGGATGCGCACGCCGGGGCCGAGCACCTTGCGCGCGACCGCCCCGGCGGCGACGCGCATCGCCGTCTCGCGCGCCGAGCTGCGCCCGCCGCCCCGATAGTCGCGGATGCCGTATTTCAGCTCATAGGTCAGGTCGGCGTGGCCCGGCCGGAATCGGCTCGCGATCTCGCCATAGTCCCTGGACCGCTGATCGACGTTCTCGACCACCAGCGCGATCGGCGTGCCAGTGGTGAGCCCCTCGAACACCCCGGAAAGGATGCGGACCTGATCGGGTTCCTGGCGCTGGGTGGTGAAGCGCGACTGGCCGGGGCGGCGACGGTCGAGCCAGGGCTGGATGTTTGCTTCCGAGAGCGGAATGCGCGGCGGGCAGCCATCGACCACGCAGCCGATCGCCGGGCCGTGGCTCTCGCCCCAGGTGGTGACGCGGAACAGGTGGCCGAAGCTGTTGTGGCTCACGCCTTTGCTCTGCTGCCCGCTCCGTGGCGCTCGAAGGCCGGTCGAGGAATGTAGCGGCCGTCGCCGGGACGGGCGCGCAGGTCGCCTCCCGTCCAGGCCAGCCGCCCGGCGGCGACCGTATGCCGGGCCAGACCGGTCAGCTCCATGCCCTCGAACACGTTGAAGTCTATGCGCTGATGGTGGGTCGCCGCGGAGACACGTTGCGACGCATCCGGGTCCCACAGCACGAGATCCGCATCCGACCCAGGGGCAACCGCGCCCTTGCGTGGGAAGATGTTGAAGATGCGCGCCGCGTTCGCACTGGTCACGCCCACGAACTCGCTCGGCGTCAAACGCCCACTACGGACGCCATGATGCCATAGGACGCTCATCCGGTGCTCGATACCGCCGGTGCCGTTGGGGATGCGCGTGAAGTCGTCCCGCCCCATCGCCTTCTGCGCGGCCATGAAGCAGCAATGGTCGGTGGCCGTGGTCTGCAGGCTGCCCGCCGCCAGCCCGGCCCACAGCGCGGCCTGATGGTGCTTGGGGCGGAACGGCGGACTCATCACGTACGCCGCCGCGATGGTCTGGTCTGGGTTCTCATACACGCTCTCGTCCAGGATTAGGTGCTGCGCCAGCACCTCGCCATAGACCCGTTGGCCTAGTCCGCGGGCATGGGCGATGGCGTCCGCCGCGTCCTTGGTCGAGACGTGGACGATATAGAGCGGCGTGCCCAGCAAGCCGGCGAGCGAGATGACGCGGTGCGCGGCCTCGGCCTCCACCTCCGGCGGACGGGACCGGGGATGACCTTCCGGCCCAGTAACGCCGTTCGCTAGCAGCTCGCGCTGCAGGTACGCCACGGCATCGCCGTTCTCGGCGTGGACGGTGCCGATGGCTCCCAATTCCAGTGCTCGGCGCAGGCTGTTCAGGAGCACGCCGTCGTCCACCATCAGGGCACCCTTATAGGCCATGAAGTGCTTGAAGCTGTTGACGCCGTAGTCGCTCACAAGCTCCCCCATCTCCCGCGCCACGGCGTCGGACCAGTGGGTGACGGCTACATGGAACGAGTAGTCGGCGCACGCCTTCCGCGCCTTCTCGGACCACGCCCTCCAGGTGGCGACGAGTGAGTCGCCGGGCGAGGGAATGGCGAAGTCGATGATGCAGGTCGTCCCGCCTACCAGGCCAGCGGCGGTGCCGGTGTAGAAATCCTCGCTGGCGACGGTGCCCATGAAGGGCAGCTCCATATGGGTGTGGGGGTCGATCCCGCCGGGCATGACCAACAGACCGCCCGCGTCCACCACCTCCGCGCCGGCCGGCGCCTCCAGTCCCTCGGCCACAGCGGCGATGCGCCCGTCCCGGCACAGAACGTCGGCGCGGAAGGCGCGCTCGCTGGTCACCACTGTTCCCCCGCGCACTAGCAGCATCGTCATGGCATCCCCTCCTCGTCCAGCCCGCAGTCGAGCACGGCGTTGACGCAGGCGTGATGCAGACCCTAGCTTAGTGCATTCAGGGGGGACAAGGAGGGCAGATGGACGGGGACATCGCGCCGGGGCGCCTGCCTGCCGCTCAGGTCGCGGCCAACTTCGCGGACGCGCACCCTGCCCTGACCCGGCCGCAGGCGGCCGTTGAGGCCGATCGCTGCCTGTTCTGCCATGACGCCCCGTGCGTGGAGGCGTGCCCCACCGAGATTGATGTGCCTCGCTTCATCCGCGGCATCGCGACCGGCAACCTACGCGGCGCCGCGGAGACGATCCTTGGCGCGAACGTGCTCGGCGGGAGCTGTGCCCGCGTTTGCCCCACGGAGGTGCTGTGCGAGCAGGCGTGCGTGCGCATGGCGCAAGAAGGTAAGCCGGTCCGAATTGGCGCGCTCCAGCGTGTCGCCGTGGACTGGCTAATGGACCAGGGCCTCCAGCCCTTCGCGCGTGCGGCATCCACGGGCCGTCACGTCGCCGTGGTAGGCGCGGGGCCGGCGGGGCTAGCCTGCGCGCATCGCCTCGCCGTGCTCGGCCATGAGGTGACGATCTACGAGGCCGAGCCGAAGCCCGGCGGGCTGAACGAGTACGGCGTCGCCGCCTACAAGCTGGCCGACGACTTCGCGCAGCGCGAAGTCGGGTTCGTGTTGTCCGTGGGCGGCATCGCGGTGGAATACGGCCGAGCGCTGGGCCGCGACGTGACGCTGGCCGAGCTGCGGCAAGGGTACGACGCGGTGTTCCTGGGAATGGGCCAGGCCGGCGTCAACAGGCTGGCAACGGAAGGCGAGTCGCTGGCGGGCGTGCTGGACGCGGTCGCCTTCATCGCCGAGCTGCGCCAGGCCGCGGACAAGACGCAAGTGCCGGTGGGCCGCCGCGTCGTGGTGATCGGCGGCGGCAATACCGCTATAGACGCGGCGATGCAGTCGATACGGCTCGGGGCGGAGGAGGTGGCGATCGTCTACCGCCGTGGCCCGGCGCAGATGTCCGCGACGGGATGGGAGCAGGATTGGGCGCGCACGAGCGGCATCCGCATCCTGCACTGGCTGTCGCCCGCTCGGCTGCTTGGCGAGGTGTGCGTGAGGGGCGTGGAATTCGTTCGCACCGATCAGGGCGGAGCGGACGAGCGCGTCGTACTAAGCGCGGACATGGTGCTGAAGGCAGTTGGCCAGGTGTTCGTTCCGGACCCGCTCGGCGGCGCCGATGTGCTCGCGCTGGAGCGTGGGCGCATCCGGGTGGATGCCGGGCGGCGCACCTCGCTGCCAGGCGTTTATGCCGGGGGCGACTGCGTGCCCGGCGCGGACCTCACCGTGACCGCGGTGCAGGATGGCAAGGTCGCCGCCGAGAGGATTCACCACGACCTGACGGGAGGCTGAGGCAGTGGCCGACCTGCGCACCCAATTCGCGGGCATACGCTCGCCCAACCCGTTCTGGCTGGCCTCCGCGCCGCCCACCGACAAGCGCTACAACGTGCGGCGCGCGTTCCAGGCGGGCTGGGGCGGGGCGGTGTGGAAGACGCTGGGCGAAGACCCGCCGGTGGTGAATACCGCCAGCCGCTACGGCGCGTTTGCCGCGGGCGGGGCGCGCATGGCGGCTTTCAGCAACATCGAGCTGATTACCGACCGCCCGCTCGCCGTGAACCTCGCCGAAATCAAGCAGGTCAAACAGGAGTTCCCCGACCGCGCCCTCGTCGTGAGCCTGATGGTGCCCTGTGAGGAGCCGAGCTGGCGGCGCATCCTGGGCCTTGTCGAGGACACAGGCTGCGATGGCGTGGAGCTGAACTTCGGCTGCCCCCACGGCATGAGCGAACGCAACATGGGCTCCGCCGTGGGTCAGGTGCCGGACTACGTCGAGATGGTCACGCGCTGGTGCAAGCAGCACACGCGGATGCCGGTCATCGTCAAGCTCACGCCCAACGTCACCGATATCCTTGGCCCCGCGCGCGCCGCGCAGGCCGGCGGCGCGGACGCGGTCAGCCTCATCAACACGGTGCAGAGCATCACCGGGGTGGATCTGGACCGGATGGCGCCGGAGCCGGTGGTGGACGGGCGCGGCACCCACGGCGGACTGTGCGGCCCAGCGGTGAAGCCGATCGCGCTGCGCATGGTGGCGGACATCGCGCGCGACCCGCGAACGGCCGGGCTGCCGGTCAGCGGCATCGGCGGCATCGCCACCTGGCGGGACGCCGCGGAGTTCATCGCCCTCGGCGCGGGTACGGTGCAGGTCTGCACCGCCGCCATGCATCGCGGCTTCCGCATCGTCGAAGACATGCTGAGCGGCCTGTCCAACTGGATGGACGGCAAGGCTTACGCCACGGTGGACGCGATGCGCGGCCGCGCCGTGCCGAACTACGTTCACTGGAGCGACCTGAACCTCGCCTTCAAGACGATCGCGCACATCGACCAGAACCTCTGCATCCGCTGCGGCCTCTGCCACATCGCTTGCGAGGATACGGCGCATCAGGCCATCGCCAAACTGCGCGCCCACGGCAGCCGCCGTTACGAGGTGATTGAGGCCGAATGCGTGGGCTGCAATCTCTGCGCCCATGTCTGCCCGGTAGAGCAATGCATCACCATGGTGGCGCAGCCCACGACGGGGATGCTGACCTGGCCCGACCACCCCAACAACCCGCTGCGGCGGCAGGCGGCCGAGTAATGAGCGGCGCGGGCAATCTGCGAATAGATCCGGACCGGCTCTGGGCCACCATCGAGGAGACCGCGTTGTTCGGCGCGACGCCGAAGGGCGGCATCAAGCGCCTCACGCTATCGGACGAGGATCGCCAGGTGCGCGACTGGTTCGCGCGCGCCTGCGCCGCCGCGGGCTGCACCGTGACCGTGGACGCCATGGGCAACCAGTTCGCCCGGCGCCCTGGCCGGGATGCGACGCTCCCGCCCATCGCCATCGGCAGCCATCTCGATACGCAGCCCACGGGCGGGCGCTATGACGGCGTCATCGGCGTGCTGTCCGGGCTAGAGGTGCTGCGCACGTTGCACGACACGGGCTACGAGACCGCGGCACCGATCGAGGTCGTGAACTGGACCAACGAGGAAGGCTCGCGCTTCGCTCCCGCCATGCTCGCCTCCGGCGTGTTCGCAGGCGTGTTCGAGCAGGACTGGGCGGAAGCGAGGCAGGACCGCGAAGGCGTGCGCTTCGGGGACGCGCTGGACCGCATTGGCGCGCGGGGCGGGGTGCCTTGCGGCGGGCATCCTCTCTCGGCCCATTTCGAGCTGCATATCGAGCAGGGGCCGGTACTGGAGGCCGAAGGGAAGACCATCGGCGTCGTCACCGGCGTGCAGGGAATGCGCTGGTACGAGGTTGAAGTGACCGGGCGCGAGAGCCATGCCGGGACCACGCCGATGCCGCTCCGCCGCGACGCCTTGGCCGCCGCGGCGGAGGTCGTTCGTGCCGTGGAGGCGCTCGGCAAGGCGCACGCGCCCGACGCCGTGGCCACCGTAGGGTTGCTGGAATGCCGGCCGAACAGCCGCAATGTGGTGCCCGGCTCGGTGTTCCTGACCGTGGACCTGCGCCACCCCGACGATGCCGTGCTGGCGGCGATGGAGACGGGGCTGGACGCCACCCTGGGCCGGGTCGGGACGGAGCGGGGTGTGGAGGTATCGCTGAGCCGGGTCTGGGACAGTCCAGCGGTTCGCTTCGATGCCGATTGCGTCGCGGCTGTGCGTCGGGCGGCGGAGGAAGCGGGACTGTCCGCGCGGGAGATCGTCTCCGGCGCCGGGCACGATTCCGCCTACGTCGCCCGCGTCGCGCCCACGGCCATGATCTTCGTGCCCTGCCGCGAGGGGCTGAGCCACAACGAGGCCGAGCACGCCGAGCGCGACCATGTCGCCGCGGGCGCGGACGTGCTGCTGCGCGCCGTGCTGGACACCGACCGGCGGCTGGCCGAGCAGGTCGGAGCGCATGGCGGAGATTGACGCCGCCTTAGCCGCCCGGCCTGACGCCTCGGACGAGGCGGGCGAGGCACCCCCAGCTGTCGAGGTGCGGGGCGTCGGGATCGAGTTCGGCGGCACCTCGGGACCGCGCACCACGGCACTCGCGGACGTGGATCTGTTGGTGCGCCGGGGTGAGTTCGTGTCCCTGATCGGGCCATCGGGCTGCGGTAAGACGACCCTACTGCGCGCCATCGCCGACCTGGAGCGGCCGACCAGCGGCAAGCTGCTGGTGGACAGCATGACACCGGAAGCAGCCCGCCTCGCCCGGCGCTACGGCTACGTGTTCCAGTCGCCGGGCCTGCTGCCTTGGCGCACCGTGGAGCGCAACGTGATGCTGCCCCTGGAGATCATGGGCGTGCCAGCGGCGGAGCGCCGGGCGCGGGCGGCGCAGCACCTCGCGCTGGTGGGTTTGTCGGAGTTCGGCCGCCGCTTCCCCTGGCAGCTCTCGGGCGGGATGCAGCAGCGCGCCTCGCTCGCCCGCGCGCTCTCCTTTCGCCCACCGCTGCTTCTGATGGACGAGCCGTTCGGCGCGCTGGACGAGATCACGCGCGACGGGCTGAACCTGCACCTGCACCGGCTCTGGCGGCAGACCGGCATGACGGTGGTGTTCGTCACCCACTCCATCTCGGAGGCCGTGTTCCTCTCGACGCGCGTCGTGGTCATGTCACCGCGCCCCGGTCGCGTGCTCGACGTGATCCGCTGCGCTTTGCCAGACGGGGAACGGGCGCTGGAGCTGCGCGAGACGCCGGGTTTCCTGCGCCTTGCACAGCGCGTGCGCGAGGGGCTGCGCGCCGGGCATAGCTATGAGTAGGCGCGACCTGGGGCCGGTGGCGTGCGTGCTGCTCATGGCACTGGCCGTCTGGTATGCCGGCGCCGCCTGGATGAACTGGGAGCAGGCGCGGGCACTGGCGGGCGACGAGGCGGGGACGCGCGAGGTGCTCGCGGCCACCATGGGCTTGAGCCGGCCCTTGCTGCCGTCGCCGCACCAGATCGCCGGGACGGTGCTGGACGGGGTGCTCGGCTGGCCAATCTCCTCGCCGCGCAGCCTGCTGCACCATACGTTGGTCACGGCCGAGGCGGCGGGGCTGGGCTTCACGCTGGCGCTCGTAGTGGGTATCGCGCTCGCGATCGGCATCGTCCATTTGCGCGTGCTGGACCGCAGCCTGATGCCGTGGCTGATCGCCAGCCAGACCGTACCGGTCTTGGCCATCGCGCCAATGGTGGTGGTCGTGCTGGGCAATGTCGGCCTCACGGGGCTCGTGCCAAAGGCGCTGATCGCGGGCTGGCTGTCGTTCCTGCCGGTTACGCTCGGGGCGGTGAAGGGATTACGCTCCCCCGACCCGGTGCAGCGCGACCTCCTGCGGACCTATGCCGCCACGGGTGCGCAGACGTTTCGGACCCTCCGCTGGCCGGCCTCGATGCCGTTCCTGCTGCCCGGCGCGAAGGTCGCCGCGGCGTTGGCCCTCGTCGGCACCATCGTGGCGGAGCTACCCACGGGCGCGCAGGCTGGGTTGGGCGCGCGACTGCTGGCCGGCTCCTATTACGGGCAGACGTTGCAGATCTGGGCCGCGCTCAGCATGGCCGCGCTGTTGGCATTGCTGGGCACGGGCCTCGTGACCCTGGCGCAAGCCGCTGTGGTGCGGCGGCGGGGCGGGCGGCTGTGACGGCGGCGCTGGCGACATTCACGCCCACGGGCGTACTCCTGCTGCTAGCGGTGGTCGGAGGAGTGACGCTCGCGGCACTGTCGCGAGCGGATGGACGGGCGGCGCGGCTGGCGACCCCTGCCGTGTTCGGGGCGCTGACACTGCTGGCGTGGCAGGCGACGTGCGTGGGCTATGGCGTGTCCGGCGTGCTGCTGCCGCCGCCCACTTCCATTGCCCAGGCGGCGCTCGTCCACCTGCCTGTGCTCGGGGCCGATTTCGTGCAAACAGTGCTGCGTTCCGTGCTGCCGGGTTGGCTGATCGGGTGCGGTGCCGGGCTGCTGGTGGCGCTGCTGCTCGACCGTTGGGGCTGGCTGCGCCGGGGAGTGCTGCCTTTGGGCGCCCTGGCCGGGGCGCTGCCCATCGTGGGTATCGCGCCGATCATGGTGATGTGGTTTGGGTTCGATTGGCAGAGCAAGGCCGCGGTGGTTGTCTTGATGACCGTGTTCCCTATGCTGGTCGCCGCGACGGCGGGCCTGGCGGAAGCCGGGGCGCTCGAGCGGGACTTGATGCGATCCTACGGCGCGAGCGGCACGCAATCCCTGCTGAAGCTGCGCCTGCCCGCCGCGCTGCCCCACGTTTTCGGCGCGCTGAAGCTGAACCTCACGCTCGCTTTGATCGGCGCCATCGTGGCGGAGTTCTTCGGCACGCCCATCGTGGGCATGGGGTTCCGCATCTCGACCGAGGTGGCGCGGATGGACCTTGGCCTGGTGTGGGCGGAGATCGCATTGGCGGCGCTGACCGGCACCGTGGGCGTGGGGCTGATCGCTCTGGCCGAGCGTGCATTGACGTTCTGGCACCCGTCGTTCCGCGGGGCATAGGAGGATCCATGAAGAAGCCGTTGCTCGCCGTCGCGGTGCTGGCGCTCGCCATTGGGCAGGCGTTTGCCGCCGATCCGCTGACCCTGCAACTGAAATGGGTCACGCAGGCGCAGTTCGCGGGATACTACGTCGCCCAGGCCAAGGGGTTCTATAAGGACGCCGGGCTGAACGTGACCATCAAGCCCGGTGGTCCGGACATCAACCCGTCTCAAGTCATCGCGGGCGGGGGCGCGGATGTGATCGTGGACTGGATGCCCTCGGCCCTCGCGGCGCGGGAAAAAGGCGTGCCATTGGTCAATGTCGCCCAGGTCTTCGACAAGAGCGGCCTGGAGCTGACCTGCCGCAAGGATAGCGGCGTGCGAACACCCGCGGACTTCAAGGGCAAGACCCTGGGCGTCTGGTTCGCGGGCAACGAGTATCCGTTCCTGGCCTGGATGAGCAAGCTCGGCCTGCCCACCAATGGCGGACCGCAGGGTGTCACGGTGCTGAAGCAAGGCTTCAACGTGGACCCGTTGTTGCAGAAGCAGGCCGCTTGCATCTCCACCATGACCTACAACGAGTACTGGCAGCTCATCGAGGCTGGGATGAAGCCGGACCAGCTCCGGGTTTTCAAGTATCAGGACGAGGGCGTGGCGACGCTGGAGGACGGGCTTTACACGACCGAGGCGAAGCTGCACGACGCCAAGATGATGGATCGCCTGGCCAGGTTCGTGAAAGCCTCGATGCAAGGCTGGCAATATGCGGCCGCGCACCAGCCAGAGGCGGTCCGCATCGTGCTCGACAACGACACGACCGGTGCGCAGACGCAGGAGCACCAGGCGCGCATGATGAGCGAGATCGCCAAACTGCTTCCCGCGGATCCGCGGCGCCTCGGCTATCTCGACCCGGCCGCCTACGAGCGCACCGTGGCCGTGCTGATGTCGGGCAAGAGTGATCCCGTCATCAGCCGCAAGCCGCAGGGTGCCTGGACGCATGAGGTCTGGGACCGGGCGGAGAAGTAGATGTGAGCTGGGCCTTAGGCTTAGGCCAACTCAGGCGGCTCGAGAGCGACTCGTTTCGGGGCCATGCCCGGGCTCGACCTGGCGATCCAACGCAGGTTCGTGCGGCAGGGCGCTGCGTTGGATGCCCGGGTCGGAGCCCGGGCATGACGGGATGAGATCGTAGCGCGACCGCCGCACGCGCCCTACGGCGGCGCGCCCGTAGTCGGAGCGGGCGAGGGGAATCGAACCCCCGTGAGCAGCTTGGAAGGCTGCCGTTCTACCATTGAACTACACCCGCGTGGCCGCGCCTCAGATACAAGCGCCGCTCGCCCCGGGCAAGGCCGGCCCGCTACACCCGCGCCAGCACCTCGCGCAACCGCCGCAATTCGGCGATCGCGGCATCCGCGTCCGCCCGCTCGACATCCACGTCGATCCCGGTGACGCCAATCTCACGCATGGCGCGCAGATCATCGAGGATCGCCGCGTCGCTGCCGGAGAACAGGCGCCGCTCGCCGTCGGACGCTTTGGCTGGCACGCCCTCGCCCAACCGCTTGACGCGATAGACCACGCCGAGGCTCCGCGCCTCCCGCCCGGCCTCGCTGGTCAGCCGGCGCACCCGCTCAATCCCGGCGGCCAGGCGCGGCAGCGAATTGAGCAGGTGCTGGCGGTTGGTGCCGACCGGATACCAGGTGTTGCCGAGCCGCGCCGCCCGGCGCAGCGCGGGCGGGCTCTCGCCGCCCACCCAGATCGGTGGATGGGGCTTCTGTACCGGCTTTGGCTCGAACACCACGTTGTGGAACGCCACGTAGTTGCCCTCGAAGCGCGGGTGCTGCTGCGTCCAGAGCGCGCGGAACGCCTGCAAATACTCATCGGTCACGGCGCCCCGTTCGGCGAACGGCGTGGTCACCACGGCGTCGAACTCCGCCCGCAGCCAGCCGGCGCCGACTCCCACCGTCAGGCGGCCGCCGGATAGCACGTCGATCGTGGCCAGCATCTTCGCCGCCAGCACCGCCGGCCGATGCGGCACCACCAGCACCGCCGCGACCAGCCGGATGCGTTCGGTCTTGGCCGCCACCCAAGCCATCGCGGTCAACTGCTCGTGGCGGATCCCGGGCGCCTCCGACAGGAACTCCCCGGTCTCGGAATAAGGGTAACCGGGTGCCGCGGTATCGGGCAGCAGCACGTGATCGGTGAGCGTCAGGTAGTCGTATCCGAGCGCCTCGCCCTCGCGCGCGATCCGCGCCAGCACCGCCGGATCGATGAAGGCTCCACTGTTCGGCAGGTTGAACCCAATCTGCATCGCTCCCTCCAGATGCTGGCCCGAAAGTCTCGCCTGCCCGCCCCTCCCGCTCAAGCCCGCGCGGGCTATGATGGGCGGGACAGGGTTTCGCGAAGGAGACCATCCATGATCACGGTCACGCCGAACGACGCCACCCTCGGGGCCACGATCGAGGGCCTGGACTGCGCCGCGCCGATCCCGGAATTGGATTTCGCCCGCCTGCTGCTGGCACTCGGCCGGCACGGCGTGCTGCGCTTCCCCAATCAGCACTTGGAGCCCGAGCAACTCGCGGCCTTCTCGGGGCGGTTCGGCGCTATCCAGGGTCTGGTGCAGAACGAGGCCAAGGCCGGGCGCGACGTGGCCGAGGTGCAGACGCTTTCCAACGTCAAGAAGGACGGCGAATATATCGGCCTCCCCGACGCCGGGCAGGACTGGCACACCGACATGTCGTATCGCGACGTGATGGGCTTTGTGAACGTGCTCTACGGCATCGTCATTCCGCGTCGTGACGGGCGCGCCCTTGGCGGCACCGAGTTCTCCAACATGCACTCCGCCTACGAGGCGTTGCCCGAGGCGATCAGGACGCGTCTCGCAGACGCCACGGTGACGCACGACTTCAACAAGTATTGGGAAAACGCGCGTCGCCACGGCAGCTCTCGCCCGCCGCTGACCGAACAGGAGCGCCGCCGCCGCCCGCCGGTCGTGCATCCGCTATTCCTGACCCACCCGATTACCGGGCGCAAGGTGCTGTATTGCAACCCCGGCTACGCCATGCGCATCAACCAGCTTCCCGAGCGCGAGAGCGATGAGATGCTGGAATTCCTGTTCGCGCACCAGCTGGAGCCGCGGTTCCGGTGGACGAATGTTTGGACCGAGAACGATCTTATCGTTTGGGACAATCTCGGCACGATCCATCACGCGATCGCCGATTATCGTCCGGATGAGCACCGGCTGATCCGTCGCTGCCAGGTGATGGCGACCAGGGTATTCACCCCGGAATTCCTGGCCCCGGTGCGCGCGGCGAGACTCGCGATGTAAGTAGGTCTGCGCCAACGTTTCCCACCGTCATGCTCGCGCTTGTCGCGAGTATCCACGACTGTCTTGCCGCCACCAAGTCGTGGATGGCCGCGAAAAGCGCGGCCATGACGATGGAGGTGGGTAAGAGCTATATGAACAACTGAATCGAAGGCAGCGCCGCGTCGCAATTCAGCAAGTTCACCCGCTTGAGCCCGATCCTCAGCCCATCGCCGTCCCGTATGAGCCAGTGCAGCACCGTGCCGGTGTAGGTCTGCATATCGTCGCCACGCGCCTCGGCGTAGTGGAACGCGGTCCGGGTCAGCCACCGGCCAGCCGCTTCGTCCGCCTCCTCGATGTCCGGCGCCTGCATCACATGTTGGCTCCAGCTCATCGGGTGCTGAGATGGTGGCTGGCGTTTCAGGCGTTCGATGCGCAACTGGAGCAGCAGCTTGTCTTCGTAGGCGAGCGAGGTGTGCTCGGTGCCGTCCGGCTGGTCGCGGGTGAGCGGCACCCAGTAATACGCATCGTCGGTAAACAGCGCGTACCACTCGTCCCAACGCTTCTCGTCCAGCAGACGCGCCTCCCGATAGATGAACCGCGCCAGTTCCTGCTCGGTCATTATGCCGCCACTCGCTGCGGCGCGGTTCTCGCGGTCATGAACTTGGTCCAGGCGCGGAACTGGTTTCGCATCGAGATCTCACTCGTGCCGTTCGCCGTGAGATCCTGCGCCCCGCGCTCCTCGGGGTGATAGTCGCGGGCCAGGTTCACCCATTCGTTGCCGCCGGCCGCCAATCCTTCCTGAATGATCCGGTAGCATTGCAGGTCGTCGTGGCCCACCACGGACATCGGCGAATTGATCAGCCTGGTGTATGTCACGTTGCGCTGCAACAGCACCGGGGGCGCACCCTTCAGCCGGAAAGTCCAGCTCTCGATCAGCGTCTTGTCCACGGCGATCGGACGCACGACGCGGATCGCCTGGATCGCGCCCTTGATCGTCAGGCTCGGGTAATAGACCGTGTTGTGCCGCACTGTCCCCAGGATGTCCTTTGCCTTCGTCTCCCCATATGCCCGCACCATCGCCGCCTCGTAATCGGGGATCGCGGAGTAGGAGGAGTGGATGGAGAAATGCACTCCGGAATAGGAGTGCCCGTTGTCGAACACGCGCACGCCCATCTTGTCGAAGAACTCGTAGCCCTCGGCGAAGGGGACAAGCTGCTCGATCGCCATCGGCTTCGGCGTGCCGGCCGGCTTGCCGGCCCAAAGCTGCTTCGCCGTGCCCGCCGAGGATTCATGCGCCGCCATCGGGTGGATCGTGTCGTTTAGGTTCTCGACGAACATCTTCCAGTTGCAATTGTGCAGGTAGCGCAGCACGCCGCCGGCCACTTCCATCTCGCCCTCGGGCGAGCGTTCCACCATGTAGTCGATCGACGACAGCGACGGGCCGAAATAGTCGTAAAAACCCGGGCCGTGCTCCGACAGGCGCGCGAACACGAAGCCGCGATACGTTTCCGACGCGACCGATGATAGCCCAAGCGACGCCTCGCAGTGCGCGAGCCTCGCCTCATCGTAGCCGCCGCGCAGCGGAATGGCGGCGATCGAGCCGTCCGTACGGTAGCTCCAAGCGTGATAGGGACAGCGGATGAACCGGCCCACATTGCCGGAGATGTCGGAAATGAGCTTAGAGCCCTTATGCGCGCAGCGGTTGCGCAGTACGCGCACCGTGCCGTCGGCGTGGCGAATCATGAACACCGGCTCGGCGCCGATGTTGCAGGCGTAGTAGTCGCCCGGATTTGGCACCTGACTGTGATGACCGACATAGATCCAGGTGTTGGCCCAAAGCTCCTCCATCTCCAGCGCGAACAGTTCCGGGTCGATGTAGGCGTCACGATGCACGGCATCCTCGCGCACCAGCGCACGGACCGCGTCGGGCTTGCCTCGATACTTGGCCATAGCCGTTATCCGGCTACCAGCGCGAGCACGCGGCAGGGGCTGCCGGTGCCGCCGACGATTTTCAAGGGCGCGGTAATCAGGATGGCACCCTTCGGCGGCAGGCGGTCGAGATTGGCGAGGCTCGCCAGCCCGAACTTGTTCGCCCCGTGCATTCCCGCATGGCACGGGAACGGCGGCTCGAACCGGAACGCCTGGCCGGCATCGGTGCCCACCGTCTCGGTGCCGAAGCCGATCACGTCGCGGTCTCGCACCAGGAACGTCACTGCGTCCGGGTCAGGGCCGGGCGAATGCGCCCCGTCCTCGCGTGCATTGAGAAAGGCCGCCGGTTCGGCACGCCGGGACCAATCGCTGCGCAGCAGCACCCAGCTTCCCGGTTCGATCCGCCCATGCTCTGCCTCCCAGGCTTCGATGCGGGTCCGGGTCAGCAGGAAATCGGGATCGGCGGCGCAGTCCGCCGCGCAGTCGATCACATTGGCCGGGGCCACGAAACGGCGCGGCGGGATCGTGTCGAGCCGGTTGTCGGGCAAGTCCTTGCCCGTAACCCAATGCACCGGCGCGTCGAAATGCGTGCCGGTGTGCTCGCCCAGCGAAAGATTGCTCCACGCCCAAGCCGGCCCGCGGCTGTCGTAATGCGAAATCTCGGTCACGCGGAATGGTTGGGTTTGGCCGAACTCCGGCGGCAAGCTGATCACCGGCGTGTCCGGGTCGAGTGGCTGAGAAAGGTCCACCACCTGCACGACGCCGGAGGCGAGCGCCCCCGCCAGTCCTGCCAGGATACTCGACGACATTGCGCCCTCCGTCCGTTCGTCCGGCTCGACGGGAGCTTAGGCGCGAGGACATCACCTCTCAACTATCCGCGAAATACGCCCGCCCTCGCCATTCGCGCGGCCGTCCGCGAACGGCGCGGACCAGCGCCACCCATTGTAGTGCCAGCAGCGCGGTCACGCCGGCGGGGTGCATCAGCGCGCTCCAAATCGGCTGGCGGAAGCGACCGGCAAGCGCCAATCGCGACGCGAACGAGACGCCCGCCGCGCAGAACGCGACCGCACCGGGGCTCAACACGGCGAGCACCGCTGGCAGCACTTGGCCCAATCCCAGCAAAACGGTCCAGACCGGCAACGCGAGCGGCCGGGCCATGCCTTCGGTCGCGTTCTTGGTCAGCCCATTGAAGACGCCGCGCGCATTCTCATACATGCGGCAGCGCGCGAATTGGCTGGCATCGAACAGGCCGGTCATGATCCCCGCACGGCGAAATGCGCGCGGCAGCATGATGCCGTCGTGCAGCGTGGCCGGCACGGCGCCGTGACCGCCGACCAGCTCATATTCCCTCCGGCGCGCCACCATGAGCTGTCCGCAACCGGCTCCGAGCGCCGGTGCCGCCGAGCGCCGCATCAGCCAGAGCGGCAGAAATCCCAGCAGCAAAAATTGGATCAGCGGCAGCAGCAGCGTCTCGGCCCAGCTTTCGGTCAGCTCTTGCGGAAAGCCACTGGCGAGCCCCACCGCTTCGCGCTCCATGAAGCCACAGATCCGGGTCAGCGCATCGGGGCTGAGGCGTACGTCGGCATCGATGAACAACAGCAAATCGTGTCGCGCCAGCCGGGCGAGGCGCGTGCAGCCGTGCTGCTTGCCGCTCCATCCGCCCGGTAACGGAGATGCGGAGACGAGCCGCAGCCGAGGATCAGCAATGGCGCGCACGATCTCCGCCGTGCGATCGGTGGAGTGATCGTCATGAACGATCAACTCCAGCTCGACGCCGCGATTGGCCAGCACCGCCTCGCACGCGGGGCGGATATTCTCCTCCTCGTCGCGCGCCGGTAGCAGCACGGAAACGGCAGTCGGATGCGCGGCGGGCGCGGGGGTCTCGAACAAGCGCCAATTCGCGGCGATCAGGCCGGCCGGCAGCAGCGCGCAGACCAGTGCGGCCACGCCGAGGATCATGCTGTCGGTCTCTCGTGATGCGGGTCGAACCGCCGACCGGTGATGATCGCCCGCGCACGCCGCGACAGATCATACACCCCCCCTACCCCCGCCGTGCCGCGCAGCAGTCGCACGAACAGCTTGGGATCGCGCGCCATGCTGTCGGCCGCCAGCGCGTCCATCGCGCGGGTTAGTTCCCGCGTCAGCAGGGCCGTCCAGTCCGCGACGCTGCGCGAGGGAGCGGCATCCAACATCGACCCGAACCGCAGCAGAACCTCCGGTTTTCGCTCGTTCCAAAAGGTGTACTCGATGGCGAGTGGCAGGATCGCCGTCCCCGGCGCGCGGCGAGCGAGGTGGGCCAGGCCAGGCCGGAGCCTGAGGGGGCGCCGGCGCGCATCGGTGAACGCCCCTTCGGCCGTGAGCCATAGTACTACAGCGGGGTCGGCGAGCAGGTCGAGCGAGAGCCGCAGGAATTTCGCGGCCCCGCGCGGTGTGTCGGGGGCGATGCCGAAGACCCCGATGCGGCGCAGAATTCGGTATTGTTCCAGTGCGCCCGCGTCCATCGGGCCGAACCCGATCCTGCCCGGGAAGACGATGCTGGTGAGCAGGGCGAAGAGGGCCGGATCCCACCAGGAAGGATGGTTGGTGTACACGATCAGCGGCCTTCCGGGCGCTCGCTGCGCCGTTCCTTGCCGCGCGACCCATACCGAATCGAAGTTGCGGGCAAAGTACCAGCGAAGGTATCGCGAGAAACCAGCAACCGCCAGCGACGAACGGAGGCGACGCGGGTGTTCATCATGCACGTTGCGGCTCGCGGGCGGTTCGCGCATCGTGATCCAGCGCGTCGGCGGCGATCCATCCGGACATCAGCGCCATCGGCATTCCCGCGCCGGGATGGGCCGCTCCGCCGGCGAGATAAAGCCCCGGCAGATCGCGCGATCGGTTCCCGGGCTTGAAGGCGCCAAAGAGGCGACCATGGCTCGCCAAGCCATAGATCGCGCCATTCAAGACCCGATAGCGTTCATGAATGTCGGCGGGCGTCAGGGCATGTTCGACCACGATCCGGTTTTCGAGGTCGTGCAACCCAGCGCAACGGGCCAGTTTTTCAAAGATGATCCGACGATACCCCGGCAGCATCGCCTGCCAGTCGTGGTGCGGCCGCAGCCACGGGGTATGAACCAGGATGTAAAGCGCCTCGCCCCCCGGCGGCGCGACATCCGGCTCGGTCCGGGCCGGGGCAGCGAGATAGCAGGTGGGATCGGGCGCCGGCTCGCCCTTGTCGTAGATCGCGGCGAACTCCTCGACCGGGTCGCGCGAGAACACGAAGCTATGGTGCAGCAGGTGATCGTAGGCGCGATCCAGACCCAAATACAGCACCACGCCCGAGCAGGCGGGCTGGCGTCGCCTTCGACGGCCGAAGCGTCTGGCGGGCTCGCCTCCGATCAGCTCGCGATAGGTGCGCACGCTGTCCATGTTCGACACGACGGCCGCGACCGGGATGGTCTCGCCGGCATCGGTCGTCACCGCCGCGACCCGGCCGGCGTGCGCCACGATCCGGTTGGCGCCGACGCCGGTGCGCAGCTCGACGCCGAGCGAACGAGCCAGACCCTCAAGCGCCAGCGGCACGGCCCGCGTGCCGCCCATCGGATACCATACGCCGCCCTCCGTCTGCATATGCGCGATGCCACAGAGCACCGCCGGCGAGCCGTACGGAGACGAGCCGACATACTGAACGAAGTGATCGAGCATCTGCGCCACACGCTGGTCGCCGATGCGGCGGCGGATGGTGCCCGCCACGGTCGCGCCCATGCGCAAGTTCACCACATCGGAGAGCGTGGCCAGGTCCAAATTCCTGCGCAGGCTCATTGTATCGCGGAGGTCTTCGACCGATCGCCAGAAGAAGAACCGATCGGAGATGCCGTGCAACCGCTCCGCCAGTCGCATGAAATCGCGGAAGCCGGCCGCGTCGCGTGGGCTTATCGCGTCGATGGCGCCGGCGGTGGTATCGACATTCTCGCTCAGGTCCAGGATCGAGCCGTCATCGAAGAAGCAGCGCCATTGCGGCTCGATGCGGCGCAGGTCCAAAACCGCGTCCATTTTCTGACCCGCCTCGGCGAAGATGCGCGCGAGCACGCCGGGAAGCGTCAGGATAGTCGGGCCCATGTCGAAGCGGAAGCCGCGCTCCTCCAGCACGGCTGCCTTACCCCCAAGCCAGCCGTTCTTTTCCAGGAGAAGCACGCGATGTCCCCGGGCGGCGAGCGTGCAGGCCGCGGCGAGTCCGCCCAGACCGCCGCCGATCACGGCGCTCGGCAAATGGCTGCTCATTGCGCCGCCACCAGCGCCGGCGCTGGCTCGGCCGGCATGTCGCCAAAGCGCAATCCCAAGTCCTCGGCCAACAGCCGCGCGGTGATGCGCGCGCCCTCGAAAATCACCGGCAAACCGCTTCCCGGATGCGTACCGCCGCCAACCAGATAAACGCGATCGAGATCCTCGAACCGGTTGCGCGGCCGCCGATGCAGCATTTGGCCGATCGTGTGCGCGAGATTGAAGGTCGCGCCGCGGTGAATCGCCAGATCCTGCTCCCAATCTTGCGGAGTCAGTAACTCCTCGAACCGAATGCGCCGCTCGATATCGTGGATGCCGAACTCGGGCGAGCCGATCGAGCACGAGCCGGCGATAGCGCGGCTGCTCGGCCTTCCAGTCGATGCCGTTGTCGCGCCGGTGCCCGACGGGAACCAGCACATAAAGCGTGGAGTGCCCAGGCGGCGCGAGATCCGGGTCCGTGAGGCAGGCGTTCTGTACATAAAACGATGGATCGGCAGGCGGGGCACGCGCCTCCTCGATTTCCGCGACGTTGGCCCGATAATCGCGCGCGAGATAGATCGTGTGATGGGCAAGTTGGTCGAGCCGGCCTTCGAGGCCGAGATACATCATGAACGTGGAGCAGGAAAACTTCTTGGCCGCGATCCGCCGGTCCGACCAGCGACGACGCAGCCGGTCAGGGACGAGCCGGCTCACTGCATGGGCGAAATCCGCGTTGATCACCACGGCGTCGGCGGCGCGCGTCCCCGCCGGCGTCCGCAGGCCCACAGCACGCCGGCCGTCGAACAGAATTTCCTGCACCGGATCGTCGAGGTGGATGCGCACACCCAGCCCGCGCGCGGCGCGGGCCATCGCGGCCATGAGCTCGCCGCAGCCGCCCCGAGGGTGCCAGACACCGAACTCGTGCTCCATGAACGCCAGGATCGTGAACAGGCTCGGGCACCGGAACGGCGACATCCCAAGATATTTGCTTTGAAAAGAGAAGGCGAGACGAACGCGCGGGTCTCTGAAGTGACGCCCGAGATCGCCATCGACCGAGCGGGGAGGCCAGAGCAGAGGCAGCGCCCGCCTTACCTCCGGCTTCAGATAGGCGCGCCGGCTGTCGAAAGCGGTTTCCAAGGCGGGGCGGAAGGCCGCGAACTTGGCACGGTTCTCAGCCATGAAGGCGGGTATGCCAACCGCATCGTCCGGCGCGAGCCGCGCGATCTCGGACGCCAACCGGCCGGGCTCCGCCGCGGCATCCATGGTGCCGCCCTCTCCGAACACCAGCCGGTAAAGCGGATCGAGGCGGGTCAGTTCGACATCGCGGAACAGATCGCGGCCGCAGGCCCTGAAGATTTCGGCGAGCACTCGGGGATATAGGAAAAATGTCGGCCCCCGGTCGAAGCGGAATGCGCCCGCCCCCGTCCGAGCCTCAATAGTCGCGCAACGGCCGCCGACATGATCGAGCCGCTCATGAATCGATACCTCGGCACCAGCGTGCGCCAGCAGCATCGCCGCTGCAAGTCCGCCGGGGCCGGCGCCGATGATGGCGACCCTCATTGATATGCTTGCCCTCTGTTGCGCCGCAAGGCCGCCGGCCTGCTCTCGCGCCTTCGGTCTGGCGAGGGCACACTTGGGAGGATGTCCGACTTTGTCAGGGGTACTCAGCCAGAAGAATCCTTCGCGGCCGAAGTCGCGCAGCCGCTTGGCCGTGCCCGTGCGGCTGGCGCAAGCTGGGCGGAGAGGCCGGTCGCGTCGCGCCTGCAAGTCGTCAAGCGCACCCGGCTCGCCATAGCGACCGACCCGATGGTGCTGGCGCGGACATTGTCCGACCGCCGCCCGCTCGCCGAGACCCTGAGCACCGAGGTCTTACCGCTGCTCGACGCGGCACGCTTCCTGGAGCGCAATGCTGTTCGGCTGTTGCGTTCTCGCCGCCTCGGTCGGCGCGGCCGGCCGCTTTGGCTCTTGGGCGCCGAAGCCGAAATCCGTCGAGAACCGTTCGGCGCAATCCTGGTCCTGGCGCCGTCGAATTACCCTCTATTCCTTCCTGGCGTGCAGGCGATGCAGGCGATCGTGGCGGGGAACGCGGTTTGCGTGAAACCTGCACCGGGCTGCGCCAGCCCAATGCAGGCGCTGGCCGGGCTGCTTGCCCGGGCAGGGTTGCCGGAAGACGTGCTGATCGTGCTGGGCGACAGCCCCGATATCGGAGCAGCGGCAAGCCGGGCCGGCTTCGATCGCATCGTCCTGACCGGATCGGCGGAGACCGCCCGGCGCGTGCTGCGTGCAGCAGCCGACCGCCTGACACCCTGCACGATGGAACTGTCCGGCAACGACCCGGTATTTGTTCTGCCGGGCGCCGATCTGGGCCTGGTCGCGGATGCTCTGGCATACGGACTGCGGCTCAATGCCGGCGCGACCTGCATCGCACCACGGCGGGTGTTCGTGAGCGACGCCGACGCCCCAGCTTTGGAACGGGCGTTGTCCGAACAGCTTGATGGCGCGGCAGCGGTCGCGGTGCCGCCATTGCAGCTTGAGCGGCTTGCCCGCCTGCTGAACGAGGCCAAAACGGCTGGCGCGCGCGTCTCTGACTGGCCTGGCACCGCGGCGACACGGCCGATTGTCGTGAGCGATGCACGTCCCGGCCTCAAGCTGCTGAGCGAGGACGTGTTCGCGCCCGTCCTGTCCTTTGTCCCGATCGGTAGCTTGGAGGACGCGCTGGCCGCCGCATCCAACTGCCCCTATGCGTTGGGGGCGTCGATTTTTGGGCCACAAGCCGCCGCTCGCGCGCTGGCCGAGCGCATTGACGCGGGCAGCGTCGTGATCAACGACCTGATTGTCCCGACCGCCGATCCGCGCCTGCCGTTCGGTGGGCGGCGGGCGAGCGGATTCGGGCTCACCCGCGGCTCGGAGGGGCTGCTGGAGATGACCGTTTGCAAAACCGTCATGGTGCGCCGAGGCCGGTTCCGGCCGCATCTCGACCCCGCGCAGGCCGGCGATGCCGAACGCCTCGGTGCGATCATATCGGGTCTGCATGGCGGGCTCCGGTCCCAGCTTACCGCGATTCGCCACCTCCTCCGGCGCTGATCCGCTATGCCAAGTCGGGAACCGCGGCTAGGTTTCTTGATCCAAGACGCGTGAAGACTGAAGGAGGATACATGCCCATTCGCTTCGATGACCAGGTCGCGATCGTGACCGGTGGGGGCTCTGGGATCGGTCGCGAGCACGCGCTCCTGCTCGCGAGCCGCGGCGCGAAGGTGGTTGTGAATGATCCTGGTGGCGCCGTGGACGGCGTGGGCAGCCAGCACGCCGTTGCCGACAAGGTCGTGAACGAGATCAGGACGGCCGGCGGCGAGGCGGTCGCCAGTTATGCGTCGGTGACGGACGAGGCCGCCGCGCAATCGATCGCCGAGACGGCAGTGCGTACCTGGGGGCGTGTGGACATCCTGGTGAACAACGCCGGCATCCTACGCGACAAGGCGTTCGCCAACATGTCCATGCAGGATTTCCGCGAGTGCTCCGACGTTCACTACATGGGCACGGTGTACTGCACTAAGACGGTATGGCCGATCATGCGCGAGCGGAAATACGGGCGCATCGTCGTCACCACCTCGGGCTCCGGTACGTCCGGCAATTTCGGCCAGGCCAATTACGGTGCGGCCAAGATGGCGGTAATCGGATTGATCAACGTGCTGCGGCTGGAAGGCGGCAAGTACAACATCCTGATCAACGCCATCTCGCCCTCGGCGCGGACGCGCATGACCGAGGATCTGCTGCCGCCTCACCTGCGCGAGTTCATGAAGCCGGAGCTGGTCTCGCCCGCCGTTGCCTGGCTTTGCAGCGACAACTGCAACATCACCGGCGAGATCATCACCGCTTCCGGCGGCGGTTTCGCGCGGCTTCAGTTCTTCCGTTCCGAGGGCGTCCAGTTCGATCCGCTTGAGCCGGTCACGATCGAGATGATCGACGAGGCCATGCCGAAGATCCTCGACATGTCCAACGCCGCACCGCAGACGCGCAACCGCGAGCGGATGGAAGCGGCGCTGCGTGCGATGGGACGCATCACGTAGCGGGCGAACCAAGCTGCGGAGGACGGCAGCTCCGTCGCTCGCCGCGCGGCTTTTTGATCGCGAGCGGCAGTCTCCCCGTTCGTGCGCACCTGGACCGGTCCGCGTGCGTGCCGGAAGATGCAGGGATGCGGAATGGTTCATCTTCGCTCCACCCGCGGGCACGGTGGGGCTGGGCGGCGCTGTCGCCGCTGGCTCTCCTCGCGCTCTCCGGCTGCACGTCCTTCCTGAGTGCCACGACCGGAGATGTGGCCGGCATCGCCGGTGCCGGGATCGCCAATGCGGTGACGAAGTCACCCGCGGTCGCCACCGGCATCGGCCTCGGAGTGGGGGCCGGGGCCAATGCCGGCCTGCAATATGTGGAGCGCCGGGTCCACGAGACCGAACAGAACGACATCGCCGACGCCGCCGGGCCGCTGGCGCCCGGCCAGGTCGCTCCCTGGCGGGTGGTTCACAGGATTCCGGTTGAGGCCAACGAGCACGGCGAAGTCAGCGTAACGAGGGACAGCAGTGCGCCGGGCGTTCCCTGCAAGGACATCGTGTTCTCGGTCGCACACACCGACGATGGCCGTCCCAATCCGGCCTTCTACACCGCCACGATCTGCAACGACGAAGGCCGGTGGAAATGGGCGACCGCCGAGCCCGCTACGGAGCGATGGGGGGCGCTGCAATGAACGGGCGGCGGCGGGCGCTGCCGCCGCTGGCCGTGGGCGTGGTCACGCTGCTCACCGGCTGCAAGGCGGTCCCCCAAATCGTGGGTGTCGTCAGCGGCGCGGCGGCGGGTGGCGGAACCGCGAGCCCGGCGATCGGCTTCGCGGTCGGGATCGGCACCGCGACCGCGACCGGCGCCGCGCTCGACTGGTTCGGCCGCTCGCGTCAACACGCGGAGCAGGAGGCCATCGCCACACTTGCCGGCGCGCTGCCGGTCGGCGGCCAGGCACCTTGGCACATCAACCACATCGTCCCGATCGGCAACGAGCACGGCGAGCTGCAGGTGAGCGCCGACATCCCCAACCCGCTCACGGCGTGCAAGCATATCGTCTTCTCCGTGGCGGAGGGTTCGGGCGCCAAGGCGAAGCAAAGCTGGTACGCGGCCGATGTCTGCCGCCGTCCCAGCGGCTGGCAGTGGGCGAGCGCGGAGCCGGCGGTGCCACGCTGGGGCAACCTGCAATGAAACCCGTCGCCCGGCGTTGATACGGGCCGCCCGCGCGGCTAAATGCGCGGCATGGACGCTTCCGGCAACGACCTCCTGCCGATCCTGATCGCACCCGACCCGGCCCTGAAGGCGCGCGCGCGCAGGGTGGAGGAGCAGGATGCGGACCGCGTGCGCGAGCTGATCCCGCGCCTATACGCGACCATGTATCGCGCGCCCGGAATCGGGCTTGCCGCGCCGCAGGTCGGTGTCGGCCTGCGCGTCGCGGTGGTGGACCTGATTCCGGATGAGCGGCCAGCGCCCATCACCTTGATCAATCCGGAAGTGGCTGGGGTCAGCGACGAGCTTGCCACGCGCGAGGAGGGCTGCCTGTCACTGCCGGGTCAGTATGCCGACATCACCCGGCCGGCACGGGTGAAGGTCCGCTACTTCGACCAGGAAGGGGCGAAGCGGGAAATCGAGGCGGAGGGACTGTTGGCGGCCTGTTTGCAGCACGAGATCGACCACCTGGATGGTATCCTGTTCGTCGATCACCTCTCCAATCTGAAGCGCAATATGATCCTGCGTCGGCTCGCGAAGGAAATGCGCCAGAAGCGCGAGGGCAGCGCCGCATAGCCGAGATGCGCATCGCCTTCATGGGCAGCCCGCAATTCGCAGTTCCGGCGCTGCGCGCCCTCCATTCGGCCGGCCACGAGATCGTCGCCGTCTATTGTCAGCCGCCGCGCGCGGCGGGGCGGGGGCAGGCGGTGCGCCGCTGCCCGGTGCATCAGGAGGCGGAACGGCTTGGCCTGTCGGTCCGGACGCCCACTCGCCCGCGGCAAGACGCGGCGGAGCACGCGATCTTCGCGGCTCTGGGACTGGATGCGGCGGTCGTGGCCGCCTATGGAGCGATCCTGCCGGAAGCGATGCTGGACTCGCCGCGCCGCGGCTGCATCAACATTCATGCCAGCCTGCTCCCCCGATGGCGCGGCGCCGCGCCGATCCAGGCCGCAGTGCTGGCCGGGGACACGGAGACCGGCGTGACCATCATGCAAATGGACGCCGGGCTGGACACCGGCCCGATGCTGCTGCGCGAGAGCGTGCCGATTTCCGCCACCACCACCTCCGCGATGCTGCACGATCAGTTGGCCGAGCTGGGCGCGCGGTTGATCCTCCGCGCGCTGGCCGACGATCCTCCCCCCATTCCCCAGCCGGCCGAGGGCGCCACCTACGCCCCGAAGCTGAGCCGCGAGCACGGCCGCCTCGATTGGACGCGCGGCGCGGAAGTGCTGGAGCGGCAAGTGCGCGCCTTCGATCCCTGGCCGGGCAGCTTTACGATGCTCGATGGCGCGGTCCTGAAGGTGCTGGCCGCTGTCCCGGAGCTCGCCGGAGGAGCGCCGGGCACCGTGCTGGACAGCGCCTTGCTGGTCGCCTGCGGAACCGGCGCGCTGCGCCTGATCCGGGTGCAACTTGCCGGCCGCGCTTCGATGGACGCCCTCGCCTTCCTGCGCGGCCATCCGGTGCCGGCCGGGACAAGTCTCGGCTGATGCCCCGATTCGCGCTGTTGATCGAATATGACGGCGGCCCGTTCGTCGGCTGGCAGCGTCAACGAGACGGGCTTTCGGTACAGGAGGTGCTGGAAGCGGCGGCGGCCAAGCTCAGCGCCGGCCAGACCGTGAGCAGCCGGGTGGCGGGACGAACCGATGCCGGCGTCCATGCCGCGGGCCAGGTGGCGGAGATCGCGCTGGAAACCGAGATCGGCGCGGACAGGCTGCGCGATGCACTCAATTACCATATGAAACCACACCCGGTCTCGGTGCTGGGCGTGGCCATTGCCCCCGAGACTTGGACCGCACGCTTCTCGGCTTTCCGTCGCACGTATCGCTACGTGATCCTGAACCGGCGCGCCCGGCCCGCGCTCGCTGCCGGACGGGTGTGGCATATCCCGGCCGCGCTTGATGCCGAGGCGATGCGGCGCGCGGCGCTGCCTCTGCTCGGCCGACACGACTTCACCAGCTTTCGTGCCGCCGCGTGCCAGGCGAAGACCCCGATTCGCACGCTCGACCGACTGGACGTGCGGGCTTCTGGTGAGACAATCGAGATCGTCGCCGAGGCGCGCAGCTTCCTGCACCATCAGGTGCGCACCATGGTGGGGACACTTCGGCTGGCGGGCGATGGAAGTTGGCCGGCAGAGCGGGTGGGCGCCGCGCTCGCCGCACGCGACCGCGCGGCGGCCGGCCCGACCGCTCCGGCCGCCGGGCTCTGTCTGGTCTCTGTCGGCTACCACGAAGACCCGTTCCGGACCTGAGCGGCAATCAGCCAAAAAAGGGCCGGGTGTATTGCTCTCTCCCAATAGAGGAGGATCGCCCCGTCCGGCGGGGCGGCGCTGCAAATCGTGCCGGGCGGGATCACCACGTCGATGTTGCGATGACGATCCCGAGCTATAGGGTGTGTCCTGCTCAATCAGCATCTTGAGCGCGACGCCGATCGATGTCTTCACGTCCAGCACGCCGCAATTGATGCTGCTGCCCCTGCGCCGAAGTGCCGCTGAGGTCGAACTCGATATTCTCGCCGTACTAGGCGATCTTCAGCCGGATCTTGTATTCGCGCGAGACGTCGATGCCGTCAGCGTCGACGCTTTCCTCGGCCTCGTAGCGGACCAAACCGGAGGCTTCGCGGAGACGTGTTGATACGGCGCTGATCGATCAGCGAAGGCCCGGCCTTTGAGGCAAACACGAGACACGGCCGCAGCATTCAATACCACAAGTCGTGGCGCGGGTGTAAAAACCGGCGGCATGAGCCTCCATCAGATCGAAGCCTTCGCGATCGTCGGAGGCATGTTCGTGCTGTTCGTCTCGAACCGTCTGCGCTACGACGTGGTTGCGGCGCTGGCCCTGGCTTGCGCGATCGCCTCCGGCATTACCTCGCCTGCGAAGGCGTTTTCCGGCTTTTCCAGCGCGCTCGTCATCATCGTCGGCTCGGTTCTGGTGCTGAGCCGGGCAATCGCGGGCTCCGGGATCGTGGACGCGCCGATGCGCCGCCTCACGCGCGCTCTTCCCAATACTTCGGCGCAGGTGCTGCTGCTGACGTCCGCCGTCACCTTCCTCTCCGCCGTGATGAAGAACGTTGGCGCCCTCGGCATTTTCGTGCCGATCGCCATGCAGGCCGCAAAGCGAAACGACCGTCCCGCCTCGCGCTATCTGATGCCGCTTTCCTTCGGCTCGCTTATCGGCGGCACGATCACGTTGGTCGGAACCTCGCCCAACCTGCTGATCTCCACCGTGCGCCAGGAAGTCGAGGGCCGGCCGTTCCACCTCTTCAGCTTCGCACCCGTTGGGCTGCCCTTGTCGCTGCTGGCGATCGCCTTCCTCTGCTTCGGCTGGCGCCTGCTGCCCGAGCGCAAGGGCGATGCCCAGGTGGAGCGGCGCTTCGCAATCGAGGACTACACCGCCGAGGCGGGGTTGCCCGCCGGTTCGCCACTCGTGGGCAAGACGGTGGGCGAGCTTGAGGATCTGGCTGAAGGCGATGTCAGTGTGATCGCCATCGTGCGCGACCAAGATCATCGCTACATTCCGGCCTCGCACTGGACCCTTTACGAGAACGATATTCTCGTGTTGCGGGGCGACCCCATTGCGCTTCAGCCGGTGATGGACCGTGCCGGGCTCGATCTGCTCGGCGCGGCGGCGATGGCCGACACCGAGCGGCGCGACAAGGATGACGAGCTGGAGGCGACCGAGGCCGTGGTACTGGCGGATTCGCCTCTGATCGGCCAGTCGCCGGAGAGTGTTCATTTGCGCCAGCGCTACGAGGTGAACCTGCTGGCGATGAGCCGCGGCGGCGCGCGCACCGCCGCCCGGCTGCGCACGACCCGGTTCCGCCTGGGCGACGTGGTGGTGCTCCAGGGTCGCCGCCATCATCTCGCCGAGGCGTTGCGGCAGCTTGGTTGCCTACCGCTCGCCGAACGCGACATCACACTGGGCCGACGCAGGCCCCGGTGGCTGCCGCTGATCATCCTAGCGGGTGCGGTCGGGCTCGTCGTGTCGCGCGCGATGGCAGTGGAGAGCGCGTTCTTCATCGCGGTGGTGCTGGTGATCTTGCTCGGTCTGTTGACGCCGCGCCAGGCTTATGAGGCACTCGATGGGCCGCTGCTGGTGATGCTGGCCTGCCTGGTTCCAGTCGGCGAAGCGCTGCGCGACACCGGCGCCAGTCTCTTCGTCGCGCACGCGCTCACCGGCGTCGCCGGGCACCTACCGGGCTCCGGGGCGGTCGCACTGGTCCTGGTGATCACGATGTTGCTAACGCCGTTCCTGCACCATGCCGCCGCGGTCCTGGTTTTTGGCCCGGTTGCCGCAGCGATGGCCAAGGCCCTGGGATTTGCCCCGGACCCGTTCTTAATGGCGGTAGCACTCGGCGCGTCCTGCGACTTCCTGACCCCCATCGGCCACCAGAACAATCTGCTCGTGATGGGTCCGGGCGGTTACCGGTTTGGCGACTACTGGCGACTCGGACTGCCGCTGTCGATCATCGTCGCCGTGTTCGGCACGATACTGATCCTCTGGTGGTGGCCGCTGCATTGAGGCTGACAGGGGGTGATGGCATCGCGCTCGATGTCCACTCCTATGAGAGGGCGCCGTAGCCAATGGCTGTTATTTCCTCAACCCGACACGAACCTGGCCGAGGTTGCCTTCATGGTCGCGCCGGAGTGGCGGGTAGCGGGATCGGCTCGGCGCTGCAGTCGCGCCTGCAGGAGCATGCCATCGCTCGCGGAGTTCGCGGCTTCATCGCGGAGATTCTCGCCGGCAACCAGCGCATGATGCGCCTCGCCCAGGGCGCAAAGGGGGCATCACGATCCATCGAGTGGGCGAGGTGCACATGACCAGCCTGTTCGCCGATGAGGCAGGGCTGTGATTTTGCAATGATAGGTAATGGCTCGTCCTAGCGCGCCTCACCCGTGAAACCGCGCTGAAGCTCCGCGAGCCGCCGAAGTCCGTCCGGCCCCAGCCCGCCCTTTTCGGCGGCGACGATTGCATGCTCGAACTGCTCGACCGTGGCGATGCCGATCAGAACGCAGGACATCGCCGGCTGCGCAAGCGCGAAGCGGAGCGATGCTTCTGCCAGTGTGGCGGCGTGGCCCTCAGTGACCAATGGCCGCAGCCGGTGGGCACGTTCGAGGTCGGCCCGATAGGAGTGAGCGGACCCGATCGGCTCGGGCGGCGGGCTGGCTACGGGATGGCGGGCATCCTCCCCGGAGAGTGCCCCGCCGGCCAACACTCGAATGCCGATCGCACCCATCCCCGCTATCGCGATCCGCTCCAGCAGCCGGTCGTAGTCTTGCGCCGGATAGCCCGGCGCCAGCGCGGCGCCGGCGCTCGGGTTGAGCATGTTGTAGGCGACTTGAGCTGTGTGCAGGCGGCCGGCATCCACGACCTCCCGCAGCGCCGGCGTCTCGCCGATCGCGGTGATGCCGAAGAAGCGCGTCTTGCCGCGATCGCGGAGCCGCTCGAACGCGGGCACGACCTCGTCGAATACGGTTTTGGCCGCGATCGTGCCGGGGCTGTCCCCAGCCGTGATCGGGTTGTGCAACTGGAGCAGGTCAACGTGATCGCGCCCAAGCCGCCGCAGGCTCGCGTCCAGCGAAGCCGCGATCGCCTCGCCGAGGCGCGACTTGTCCGGGTCGGCGAGGCGGACCTTGGTGCCGACCAGCACCTCCGGCCGCAAGTGAGCAAGGACGCGGCCGAGATTCCGTTCCAACTCGCCATCCCCGTATTGGGGGGCGGTGTCGAAGTAGTCCACGCCCGCCTCGATGGCGCGTGCGACCGCCCGTTCCTGGTCGGCGGCATCGCCGCGCACGATCAGCCCGCCCACCGCCCCGCAACCGAAGCCGAGAACCGACACGCGGAGCCCTGTCCTGCCGAGAGGGCGCTTCTCCATTGCTTTGCTTCCTTCCCACTTGGGTAGAGCAGACATGGCAGCGGAGTTCAGTCACCCTCCCGCGACGCTCAGGGTGGCCGGTTTGACGTCCAGGCTAAAGCGGCCAGGCGGGCTTGGCCGCTGGGGCCGGCGCCGGGTCCAGGCCAATGTCACGCAGCATACTATCGCTCATTTCGGCCAGGCGGCGCATATCCGCTTCCGCGCGGACGAGACCGGCCAGGGCACCCCAGACGGCACGGCTCAGGGCGGTCCAGAGCCATCCGGCCGGTGAGATCTTGCCGATATTCATGGTGACTACTCCATCCTAGACCGGAGCAGCCTGCCTCATCGAGGGCCGAGGCGCTGTGCGTGCGATCACACCGCGCGATCGCTTCAGGGTGTCGGGGCGCCGCCTTCGGGGGCCGTCGGCTGGGTGAGGCCTGGAGTGAAGCGGCCGACGTTGCCGAAAAGCTGCTGCAGGAACGAGGCCTCGGTACCGGGCGCAGGCGTCGTGCGCGCGACCACCGTGACGGGCAGTGCATTATTCAGATTCTCAGTCTGCACTTGGCGCAGGACGCCTTTGTCATCGAAGCGCAGTTCGACCACGCTCTGCTTGAGCACGGCCTGTGTTCCCGCGATCACCGGCCGCGTGACCGAGCTGACATAGATCCAGGTGTTCTGATCGAACGTTCCCTTGGCGGTCGGCGACCCCAGGAGCGTCGCCACCTCGGCCTGGCTGGTCGTGCCAGGTTTCAGTTGCTTGAGTTGGTCCGCCTCCACCCGGTTGCCGCGTGGCAGCGGCGCCTGCGCGATCATCGAGCACGCCGGGAGCAGGCATAAGGCGAGGAGGGCAGGGAAGCGGAAAATCGAGAGCTGGGGCGGCAATCTGGGCTCCTGAAGCGGCGCGTTTCCGCAGCCAATTGACCGAGTCTATCGGCGCGCTATTTCATTGGAGGTGTCATGGCGGCCGGCGCGTTGTCAATTGCGGGATTGTCGGGGGATGTGGGGCGTTGCTCGGGCTGCGCAGGAATCGCCGGGAGCGCGTCGGCTTCAGCCTATATCGGTCCGCTGTGGTGGCGGCACGCGATCAATACTTCTATGCCAAACTCGGCGTCCCGGACACCCTGGACGGGCGTTTCGACCTGGTGGGGCTGCACGTCTTTCTCCTGATCGACCGCTTGCGCCGCGCACCCGGCCCGGGGGCGGATCTCGCGCAGGCAGTGTTCGACGCGATGTTCAGCGACATGGATATGAGCCTGCGGGAGATCGGCGTCGGCGACCTTTCGGTGGGCAGGAAGGTGAAGGCGATGTGGGAAGCTTTTCATGGACGCGCGGTCGCCTATTCCGCGGCGCTCGAGGGCACCGAAGCGACGGCACTCGCGACGGCGATCGAGCGCAACGTCTGGCGCGGCACCCCGGCGCCCGCTGGCTCGGCCGAGGAGTTGGCGCGGTTCGCACTTGCGCTGCGCGAGCATTTGGCGGCCCAGGAGCTGACGTCGCTGGCCGTGGGTGAGGTTCGCTTTCTGCCCGTTGGCGGGGCGATGTGATGCCTGGCGAGTTGTCTCGGCCGCTTGCCATCGACCGCATTGGAGCCGAGGCCACGACGATGCGCGTGGAGGCTGAAACAGAGGAATGCCGGGCGCTGGCGCGGCGCATGGGCATTCCGGCCGTGCTATCGCTTTCCTGCCGTTTTCGTCTCAGTCGCGCGCGCGCAGACGTGGTGCGGGCATCCGGGCGACTAGAGGCGCGCGTGGTGCGGACCTGCGTGGTCTCGCTCGACGAATTCGAGGCGCCCGTGCTGGAGGATTTCACGATTGTCTTCGTCCCCGCGGGCACCGAGACCGACGCTCCAGACCCAGACTCAGTGGATGAGATCCCCTATCTGGGCGGCATGATCGATCTCGGCGAGGCGGCGGCGGAGCAGCTCGCGCTTGCGCTCGATCCTTATCCACGTAAGCCGGATGCCGCGCCCGAACAGTGGGAAACCGAGGCGGATGGGGCGGCGCGGCCGTTCGAAGTACTCGCCCGCCTCCGGCGCTCGCACTAATGGCTGGGGGTCCAGCCATGGCCTTGCCGGGCCGGCCTTGCGAGCCGACCGACCCTCTGCTAGACGGCCTCCCTCGCTATTTTTTTGCCATAGCGTGACAGCCCTTCCCATCGCCGGGCGCGCGGGCGTCACCGAGACCGGAGGGGCGCGTTCCCATGGCGGTACCGAAGAGAAAGACCTCGCCATCGCGTCGTGGGATGCGGCGCAGCCACCACGCGCTGCCGCGCGAGGCGCACGCCGAGTGCCCGAATTGCGGGGAGCTGAAGCGTCCGCATCACGTGTGCAGCCATTGCGGTCACTACGACGGGCGCGAAGTGGTGGCTGCCGGCAAGGCGCTGAAGGGCGCAATCCGAGCCTGACGCCCTATCGCGGCGTGCCGGCATCCGTGCGGTGACTGAGAGCTTCACGCTGGCGGTGGATGCCATGGGCGGCGACCACGCGCCGGACATGGTGGTGGACGGACTTGAGCTTGCCGCCGAGCGTCATCCGGAGGCTCGCTTCCTGCTGGTCGGCGATGAGGCCCGCGTGGCCCCGCTGCTGCGGACGCGCCGCCGCGCCGCCGCTTCTTGCACCCTGCGCCATGCGCCCGACGTGATCGGCGACGAGCTGAAACCAATCCAGGCGCTGAAGCTGCGCAACGCCTCCATGCGGGTCGCCATCGACGCGGTCGCCGCGGGCGAAGCGGCCGCTGTGGTCAGTGCCGGCAACACCGGCGCGCTGCTCGCGCTCGCCCAGATCGTGATCAAGACCATGCCCGGGATCGACCGCCCGGCCTTGGCCGCGATCGCCCCCTCGGCGCGCGGGGACATCGTGATGCTGGATCTCGGGGCGAACGCGGTCTGCGATGCTCGCAACCTGGTCGAGTTCGCCGTGATGGGCGACGTATTCGCCAGAACCGTTCTCGGGCTGATCGCTCCGTCGATCGGCCTGTTGAACATCGGCAGCGAGGAGCAGAAGGGCGACGATCAGGTGCGCGAGGCAGCCGAGGTGCTGCGCAAAAGCCCGATCGCGCCGCAATTTTATGGCTTCGTGGAGGGCCACGACATCGCCGCGGGCAAGACCGACGTGATCGTCACCGATGGATTTACCGGCAATGTCGCGCTCAAGACTGTCGAGGGGGCGCTCAAGCTGATCCTCGGCCTGCTGCGCCAGGTCTTCACCGCCACCCTGGGCGGACGACTGGCCTATCTCCTGGTCCGCCCTGGTCTGGAGCGGTTGCGCGAGTGGCTCGACCCCAATCGCTACAATGGGGCGGTGATGCTCGGATTGGGCGGCGTCGTCGTGAAGTCCCACGGCGGCGTGGATGCCGAGACGTTCGCCCATGCCGTTGACGTCGCCGTCGATATGGTGACCCATCGCTTCAACGATCAGATCCGTGAGGGACTGGCGCGAATTGTTGGCCTCTCCACCCTGGGAACAAAGGCCGGCGGGGGCAGCGCGCGCCTCGCCACTGCCCTGTAGGAACCAGCGATGCACCTTCGCTCCATTCTCGCCGGCGTCGGCGGCTATTTGCCTGAGCGGGTGGTCAGCAATGATGAACTCGCGCACCGGATTGCGACCTCCGACGAGTGGATCCGAGAGCGCACCGGAATTCGTCAACGCCACATCGCCGCCTCCCACGAAACCTGCGCTTTCATGGGAGCGAAGGCAGGGCACGCGGCGCTGCGCCATGCCGGAGCTGGGCCGGACGACGTGGATGCAATCATTCTCGCCACCAGCACGCCGGATCAGGCCTTTCCCGCCACCGCCCTGCGCGTGCAGCAGGCACTCGGGATGCGTGCCGGGTTTGGCTTCGATCTCTCGGCAGCCTGCGCCGGCTTTGTCTACGGGTTGTCGGTGGCCGACAGCATGATCCGGGCCGGACAGGCGAGGGGCGTGCTGGTGATCGGCAGCGAGGTCTATTCACGCATCTTGGATTGGCAGGACCGCGGAACCTGCGTGCTGTTCGGCGATGGCGCCGGGGCGGTGTTCCTGCGAGCCGCCGACCATTGTGGCGCGGGCGATCGCGGTATCCTCTCCACGCATTTGCACGCCCAGGGGGCTCTGGGCGATATTCTTTACGTGGACGGCTCGGTTGGCCGGCCGGACCGGCCGGGGACACTGGTGATGAACGGCCGGGAGGTGTTCCGCCACGCGGTTACCCGGCTGGCCGAGGCGGTGGACGAGGCGCTCGGCGCGAACGGGTTTGCGCGCGGCGATGTGGACTGGCTGGTGCCGCATCAGGCCAACCTGCGCATCATCGAGGCGATGGGAAGGCGGCTCGGCCTGCCGCCCGAACGGGTGGTCGTGACCGTCGATCGACACGCTAACACCTCCGCCGCCTCGGTGCCGCTCGCGTTGGCCGAGGCGTGCGCGGACGGGCGCATCCGATGCGGCGACCTCGTGCTGATGGAGGCGCTCGGCGGGGGACTTACGTGGGGATCGGCGCTGGTCCGGATGTAGGGATCGCCGTTTAGCCGACCGTCAACACGATCTTCCCGACATGCGTGCTGCTTTCCATCAGCCGGTGCGCCTCGGCTGCTTTGGCCAGCGGGAACGTGGCGTGGATCACCGGCGCGCAGCGGCCGGCATCGAGAACGGGCCACACCTTCTCCCGTAGCTCCGCCGCGATTTTGCCCTTTTGAGCCGTGGTGCGGGGTCGCATTGTCGAGCCGGTGACGGTCAGGCGGCGGGTCATGATAGGGGTCAGGTCAAGCACCTCGACCTTGGCCCCGCCCAGGAAGGCAATCAGCACCAGCCGTCCGTCCATCGCGAGGCAGCGCAGGTTGCGCGTCAGATAGGCAGCGCCGATCATGTCGAGCACCACATCCACGCCGCGCCCCTCGGTCAGCCGCTTGATCTCCTCGGCGAAGTCCTGTGTGCGGTAATTGATGGCAGCGGCGGCGCCGAGCCGTAGGCAAGCGGCGCATTTCTCCTCACTGCCAGCAGTGGCATAGGGCTCCGCTCCGAATTCGCGGGCGAGCTGGATCGCGGTCACGCCAATGCCGGAGGTGCCGCCGTGGATCAGCGTCCGCTCGCCGCGTTGCAGCCGGCCGAGCTGGAACAAGTTAGCCCAGACCGTGAAATAGGTTTCCGGCAGCGCGGCCGCCCGGATCGCATCGTAGCCTGCTGGCCAGGGCAGGCACTGGGCCGCCGGCACTGCGCAATACTCGGCATAGCCTCCGCCGTTCGCCAAACCACAGACCCGCTCGCCGGGCTTAAACGTTCGGACATCCGGACCGGCAGCGACCACCTCGCCCGCCACTTCGAGGCCAATGATTAGGCTCGCCCCCGGCGGGGGCGGATAAGCACCTTTGCGCTGCTGCACATCCGGACGGTTGACGCCGGCAGCCTGAACCCGGATCAGCACCTCGTCGGGTTTCGGGGTCGGCACCGGCCCGGTCGCCGTCTTCAACACCTCCGGCCCGCCGGGTTGCTCGGCGGCGATATAGGTCATTTGGCGCCGCAGGCTCATCCTGGCGTCCCGTGCTGTTTCGCGCCGGGCACCGCCATTTGCGGGATCGACAACCCGGTGTTGCGCACCACGATCTGCGTGTCGCTGCAATCGTGCAACCCGACCAGCTGGAATTGCCGGCCGCTCTGCATTGTCACGGACACGTTGGCGATGCAGCCGGGCACCGGCACCGCGACGTCATGGGCCTCGTTGCGCGGGATGCCGCCTTTCGCAAGCCTCCAGACCCGCCCGTCGGTCGTCTGTATCTCGGCCTTGTCGACCTTGGAGCTGCTCCAGTTCTGGATGGCGATGGCGCGCTCGTCCGGATGCTGGTACGGGTTCACGGCATTCCGCGGCATGTTGCTCCCTTGCGGCGAGGCGGCCAGGAGCAGCAAACAAGCGGGCAATATCAGGCGAGACACGCTAGGCCTCCTGCGTTACGGGGTCGTTGCGGAAACAGCGCCGGAGGCATCGCGTCCCTTCCAGGGAACGATCAGTTGTAAGTGAGCGTGCTCTGCGTCCGGCCTTGCCGCGCATGGCAAAAAAAACGCCAAGGGCGCATCCCCTTGGCGGCATTTCGCGTCGATCGAACCGGGCTAACGCCGGTTACCGCTCCCAAACAGCTGAAGCATCAGCAGGAACAGGTTGATGAAGTTCAGATAGAGGCTGAGCGCGTCATAGACGCTGCGCTTGGCCGCGAGCTCCGTCCCTTCGGCATAGGCGTATTGAATATAGGTCGCCTTGATCCGCTGCGTGTCGTAGGCGGTGAGGCCAACGAATACCAGCACGCCGACGATGCTGACGATGAACTGCAGCTCGGTGCTGTGGAAGAACACGTTGATCAGGCTCGCGATGATCACGCCGAACAGCCCCATGATCAGGAAGCTGCCCCAGCGGCTAAGATCGCTGCGCGTGGTATAGCCATAGAGGCTCATCCCCGCGAAGGTCGCCGCGGTGATGAAGAACACCCGCACGATCGCCGTATCGGTGTAGATCAGGAAGATGTTCGTCAGGCTCGCACCCATGGTGGCACAGAACACCCAGTAGAGCGTCTGCGCGGTGGTGCGCGAGAGCTTGTTGATCCCGAAGCTCAGCACCAGCACGAAGGCGAGTGGCGCGAATATCGAGATCATCGCCAGCGGCCCTGCGGTGCGCTCCGGCCCGTATGAGGTCTGCACCACGGGGTAGAACGCGTTGATGGCGGAGGTGTTGGCGATCAGGTAGGCGACGATCCCGGTCAGCAGCAGGCCAGAGGTCATCCAGTTGTACACGCGGAGCATGTACGACCGCAGCCCTGCGTCAAGGATCGCGGAGGACGCGGAGGCGCTCTGCCTCGCGCCCGGGTACGTCCGATAATCGGGACTGTAGGCCATGGTGTCGCTTGTTCCTCTCAGACGGGTGTAACCCGCTCCGTTAACTTTGTTTGTCACCCGGTTCGCTTCAAGCACGACCCGGATTGAAGCGGCGTTATTCGTTCCGCAGCCGCGAGGCCGGCTTCACCCGTAGCGCCGCTGCCGTACCAACATAGCCGAACACGACCATCATGGCCAGAGCGCCAATGAGGGTGGCCGCGAGCCGGCCGGGCAGGAAGGCCCACGGTGCGTTCAGCACCAGCCGCAGGACCGCCCAGCTCGCCGCGGTGCCCACCGCCGCGGCGACGAGACCCGCCATTAACCCTAGCGTGCTGAACTCCGTCAGCCAAGCGGTGCGGATCTGCGCGGACGTGGCGCCCAGAACCTTCAGGACCACCGCTTCTTGGCTGCGCTGGCGCCGACCCGCCGCGACCGCCCCCACCAGCACCAGCGCGCCGGAGGCGAGCGTGACGGCCCCGGTCACGGTCAGCGCGGCCGCGACCTGGCCCAGCAGGCTGGCGACCGCGGCCAACACCTCGGCGACGCTGATCCCGGTCACGTTGGGCAACGCGTCGCTCACCCGTTCCAGCAACGGGCCCTGCTCGGACGGCGTCGCCCGCACCGTGGCGATGTGCGTCTGCGGCGCGGCCGAGAGCAGCCCGGGGCTCGCCACCATGACGAAGTTGATCCCCAGACGCCGCCAAGCAATGTCGCGCAGGTTGGCCACGCTCAGGTCGATATCGCGACCGAGCACGTTGACCCGGATGGTGGCGCCGAGGCCGATCCTCCAGCCCCGGGCCAGGTTGGCATCCAGTGAAACGAGCGGCGGGCCTTGGTAGTCCGCCGACCACCAGCGCCCGGCGACGAGCCGGGTATTCGGCGGCGGGGTCGCGGCATAGGTCAGCCCCCGGTCGCCGCGCAGCGCCCATCGCGTATCCGGCGTGGCGCGGACTTGGTCGGCCGGCACCCCGTTCACCGCGACGATGCGCGCCCGCAGGCTCGGCATCTCATGCAGGTCGTCCACGCCCGGGCTGGAGCGGACGATCTGCTCGAACCGGGCGAGCTGATCCGACTGGATGTCTACGAAATAGAAGCTCGGCGCCTTCGCCGGTATCTGATCCAGGATCTCGCGCTGGACATTGCCTTGGATGAGCGCCACGGCGGCCAGCGTGGACAGGCCGAGGCCCACCGAGACGAGCATCAACGGCGTGGGTGCGCCCGGCCGGTGCAAGCTGGCGATGCCAAGCCGAACGGCTGGCGAGGCGACCCGAGGGGCGGCGCGCGCGGCGACCATGAGAGCCGTCCCGCCGAACTGGAACAGGGCCAGGGTCGCCAGCGCGGCAGCGCAGAAGCCGATGGCGAACAGCCGGTCGTGTGCGCTCGACACGATCAGGGCGGCCAGCGCCGCCGCGAGCCCGGCCGTGGCGGCGAGGACGGCGCGCGTGGGCCGTATATGGTCAGGTATGAGGCCATCGCGGAATAGCGCGCCGCCCGGAATGCGGGCGGCCCGACCCAGGGGCCAGAGCGCGAAACACGCCGCCGTCAGTGCTCCGTAGCTCGCCGCGAGTGCCAACGGTCCGGCGTAGACCCCGATCACCGGCGGCACCGGCAGCACCCCAGCCAGCCAGTGCGCGCCAAGCCACGGCGCGGCCGCTCCGACGCCCACGCCGATCGCGATCCCGAGCGAAGCAAGCGCCATCACCTGGATCAAGCAGACGGTGAACACGAGCGGCGACGAGGCGCCCAGGCAGCGTAGCGTCGCGATCGTCCGCGCGCGTGCGTCCAGCCAAGCCCTGACGCCGTTGGCGACTCCGATCCCGCCCACGAGCAAGGAGGTGAGCCCGACCAGGGTCATGAACAGGCTGGCTTGGTCGATCGCCCGGCCGATCCCCGGCGCGGCGTCGGCCGGGCCGCGAACGCGCCAGCCCTCATTCGGGAACGCCGAGCGGAGCGCCGCGCGAAGGCCCGGGACCGAAGCCGGGTCGGGCACGGTCAGGCGCACCGCGTAGCTCACGATGGAGCCGGGCACCACCAGGCCAGTGCCCGGCAGGGCGCCGGCGGCGATCACCACCGGGGCACCCAGGATGGATTGGCTGCCCACCCGGTCGGGCTCGGAGTTGAGCGTGCCGCGCACCGTGAACCGCGCCTCCCCGAGCCGCACGATGTCGCCGGGACGGAGCTTCAGGCGGCTCATTACCAATCTGTCGGCGAGCAGGCCCCAGCGCCCGTTTCGCTCACCGAGGGCCGCCGCCAACGGCTGCGCGGGGGAGATGACGGCCGCGCCCACCAGCGGCCAAGCGGGATCGACCCCCTTGAGGTCGATCAGTTCCCGCTCGCCCGACGCGGCGACCAGCAGAGAACGAGTTTGCGCGATGGTGGAGATGCTGGCATGGCGTTCGCGCAGCCAGGCGAGCAAGGCGGGCGGAGGCGGTTGCGCCCCGGTTTGGATCTCCAGGTCGCCGCCCAGGATCTGCCGCCCGTTGACCGCGAGGCCGCGATCGGTGGCGGCGCGCAGGCTGCCCACGGCGGCGATCGCCGCGACGCCGAGCGCCAGGCAGGCCAACACAATGCCAAGCCCGCGCACCCCACCGCGCAGCTCCCGGCGCGCGAGGCGTAACGCCAGGATCATAAGGGCATGCGAACGGGCGCCACGGCGCCTTCGACGGCGACCACTTGGCCATCGGCCAGACGGACGCGACGCGCGCAGCGCGCAGCCAGCGCCGGATCGTGGGTGATGAGCAACAACGCCGTGCCCCGCTCCGCACGCAGCCGGAACAGCAGGTCCATCACCGCCTCCCCGGTCGCCTGATCCAGATTGCCGGTCGGTTCGTCGGCCAGCAGCAGGCGTGGCTCGGGGGCGAAGGCGCGGGCAATCGCCACCCGCTGCTGCTCGCCGCCCGAGAGCTGTCCCGGAAAATGCCCGAGCCGGTGGCCGAGCCCGACCGCCTGGAGCGCCCGAGCGGCCCGGGAGCCGGCGTCGTGTCGGCCGGCAAGCTCCAGGGGCACCGCGACGTTCTCCAGCGCGGTCATGGTCGGGATCAGATGGAATGCCTGGAAGACGATGCCGATCGTCTCCCGCCGCAGGCGCGCGAGCCGATCCTCGTCAAGCCCGGTCACTTCCTTTCCGTCGAGCCGCACGCTTCCGGCGCTGGCCTGCTCCAGCCCAGCTAGGACCATCAGCAGGCTGGTCTTGCCGGAGCCGGACGGCCCGACCAGGCCGACCGCTTCGCCAGGTGCGATGTCTAGATCGACGCCGCGCAATATGTTGACCGGCGCGGCAGCGGCGGGCAGGGTCAAACACAGGCCCCGCACGCGCACCAGCGGCTCGCCGGCGGGCTGGAGCGACGGAATGGCATCCATGACAGCAGGATATGGCCTGGCGGCGGCCATGCGAAAAGCCGTGGCGAGCGCCGCGGCGCTCCTGTTGATGGGTCTCCTGCTGACCGGCCCAGCCGCGGCTGCGGCGCCGGTTCGGCTGCTGGTCCTCGGAGATTCGCTGAGCGCCGGCTACGGCTTGCCGCATGATGACGGGTTCGAGGCGCAGCTCGCGACCGCGCTGGCCGCTCACGGGCTCAATGTCCGGATCGTGGACGGAGCGGTGTCCGGCGATACCAGTGCGGGCGGATTGGCCCGGCTCGACTGGGTGCTGGCCGGCAACCCGGATGCCGCCATCGTGGAGCTGGGCGCCAATGATGGGCTGCGCGGCCTGAGCCCGGCCGAGATGAAGGCCAACCTGGGCGCCATGCTGGACAAGCTTGCCACGCGGCACATCCCGGTGCTGCTGACCGGCATGTACGCCCCACCCAATCTCGGGCCGGACTACGAGCGGGAGTTCCGCGCGGTCTTCGACGAGCTGGGAAAGCGGCCCGGCGTGATCTACGACCCGTTTTTCCTCGCGGGCGTCGCCCGAGCGCCCGCACTAACCCAGCCCGACGGGCTACACCCCAACGCGGAGGGCGTGCGCCGGATCGTGGCGCGCATCCTGCCCAAAGTGGAGCAGTTGATCGGGGAAGCCCGGCAAGCATGAGGTTGTTCGTCGCGCTCGATCTGCCGCAGGCGTTACGCCAGCGCCTGGCGTTGCTGACCGGGCACGGAATGGCGGGCGCGCGGTGGGTGCCGCCGGGAAACCATCACCTCACTCTCCGCTTCATCGGCGAGACGCCCGCTTACCAGGCCGAGGAAATCGACAACGCGCTGGCAGTGCTCCGGGCGCCTGCATTCTCGCTGGAACTCGCGGGGCTTGGCACGTTCAGCAAGTCCGGGCGCAGCACCGCGTTGTGGGTGGTCGTCGCACGCAACCCGCAGCTTGAGCACCTGCGCAGTAAGATCGAGACGGCGCTGCAACGCGTGGGGCTGGAGCCGGAGCGCCGGCGCTTCGCCCCGCACGTCACCCTGGCGCGGCTCGACGGCGTGCCCGAGGCCAAGCTCGCCGCCTATCTCCAGGCCAATAACCTGTTTCGCGCCGAGCCGGTGCCAATCGAGCATTTCACCCTGTTCAGTTCGCTGATCGGCAAGGAGCAGCCAGTATACACCCCTGAAGTGGAGTATCCGCTTGCCTAGCGCGGCGGGTTCGAAACCATATATGATGCAGGGATGGTCGCGCTCCTCAAGGTGCCTGTTTCAATGTCGGTCACGGAGTTCTTGGCCTGGAACCCGTCGGACGGGCGCCTCTGGCAGTTGGTGGATGGTGAGCCGCAGGCCATGGCCCCTGCCAACCGAACCCACGGCGCCATTCAAGGTGAACTCGGCAGTTTGATTCGCAATCATTTGGCGGAGCGGGCCAGCCCGTGCAGTGTAGTCGTCGCGCCAGGAGTCATCCCACGCGTGCAGGCGGACACGAACATCCGCGTGCCGGATTTGGCGGTGACATGCTCCGGCCACGAGGCGGAGGAGCCGGCACTCACCGACCCGATCCTTCTGGTCGAGATCCTCTCGCCTAGCAATCAAGCCGAGACCTGGGCCAATGTCTGGAGCTACACCACCATCCCAAGTGTGCGGGAGATCCTCGTGTTGAGAGCCGTCTCGATCGGCGCCGAACTGCTGCGCAGGAACTCGGACGGAACCTGGCCCGAACGCCCCGCGATGATCGCCGAGGGCGACCTCGTCTTGGAGAGCATCGGTCTTCGCGTCCCGCTCCCTGCCGTGTACCGGACCACGCGGTTGGCCCGTAGCTAGAGCAACCAAATGGGCCCCTTCCCGCACGATGCGCCGCGCGCCATGATCACCGACCTCAATCCGATGGGCACCGATGGTTTCGAGTTTGTCGAGTTCGCCCATCCAGAGCCCGAGCGCCTGCACGCGCTGTTCCGACAGATGGGCTTCACCGAGGTCGCTCGCCACCGCGCCCGTCGCACCAGCGTGTACCGTCAGGGCGACGTCAACTATCTCATCACCGAAGAGCCGGGCAGCCACGCGGTTCGCTTCGGCGAGGCACATGGCCCCTCGGTTCCGTCAATGGCGTTCCGCGTCGTCGATGCGCGGCACGCACACGATCGCGCGCTCTCGCTGGGTGCCGCGCCGGCCGACCCGTCGGCCGGAACGCTCACGCTTGGTGTCCCCGCGATCGAGGGGATCGGCGGCAGCCTGATCTATTTCATCGACCGTTATGGCGCAGGCGGATCGGCCTATGACGCGGAGTTCGAGTGGCTGGGCGCGCGTGACCTCCGGCCTGGGGGCGTCGGCCTGCATTACATCGACCATCTCACCCACAATGTGCGGCGCGGCCGGATGGACCACTGGTCGGAGTTCTACCGCAAGCTCTTCAACTTCCGCCAAATCCGGTACTTCGACATCGAGGGCAAGCTGACCGGCTTGTTCTCGCGGGCGCTGACCAGCCCGGACGGGCGTATCCGCATCCCGATCAACGAGTCCGCTGACGACAAGAGCCAGATCGAGGAATACCTGCATCAGTACAAAGGCGAGGGCATCCAGCACATCGCCTGTGGCTGCGAGGACGCCTATGCCACGGTCGAGGCGCTGCGGGCGAATGGGCTCGCGTTCATGCCGGCGCCGCCGGACACCTATTACGAACGCGTGGACGCGCGCCTGCCCGGCCATGGCGAGGATCTCGCACGGCTGCGCCGCGCCGGACTTCTGATCGACGGTGAGGGCGTGGTCGAGGACCGGAAGGCCCGGCTGCTGCTTCAGGTCTTCTCCGGCAACGTGGTCGGGCCGGTGTTCTTCGAATTCATCCAGCGCAAGGGTGACGACGGGTTCGGCGAGGGCAACTTCCGCGCGCTGTTCGAGTTGATCGAGGAAGATCAGATTCGTCGCGGCGTACTTGCTGCTCTGGACGCCGCTACGCCGACGTGACGCCGAGGACGGAAGCCCCGGAATGAAGTGGGCGACATCGCTCTCACTACGTCATGCTCGCGCTCGTCGTGACAAGCCCGGCATGACGACGGGGTAGGATCGGTGCTCACGTGAAGTCCGCTCATGTCTAATAGTGAATTTCATACTCGGCCTGCCAACGAAACGTCTCCCGAGGCACGGCTGAAGTGAGACCGAAGAGCACGCCGCCATTCCACTCCAGCGTCCCCGGTCCGATGTTGAAGATCTTGCCGAAGAGTTGCGGCCCGGCGCGCTGGTCCTGTTGGCTCCAGCGTGCGAAATGGGTGACCGGCCCCGGCTGGCCGTAAATCTGAATTCCGGGCTCGATCGCGAAATGCCGGCCAAATTGGATTTCCCAGGCATCGACGCGAGTCTCCCAGGCGTAAAGAAAGAACGGGCGAGCCGAGGCATTCGCGCCCACCTCTTTTTCGAGAAACAGATTAATCGTGTTGCTGGTCCCCCAGAAATCCTTTCGAAAGATTGGTCCGAACGTCGTTTCGCTCGGCGCGTCCCTTTGCAGGGACCGGCCGAATTCGGCGAAGAAGCCCGCATCCAGCCAATACTCGCCTCGTTCGGTGAATTGGAACAGATTCTCCGACGTGATCTGGTTGAAATACGTGGCCTGGTGGGCGCCCGGCGCCCGGTTAAACTCCAACTCCAGTTCGGTTTGCCACCAACGGGTGAGGCCGTATTCGACCTCGGCGGTGTAGCTCTGCTCGCCGCTTTTGGCCGGGTTGGGATCGAGACCGAGGTCGCCGACATTCTCCACCGCCAATTCGCCAAAATTGACCTCTGGCAGCCAAACCTTGAAGTCGGCTTGGGCCGGGCCGGATGCCGCGAGCGACAGAGACAGGGTCAAGGCGGTCGCGCCGCTTCGGGCTTTTCGCACTCATCGCTCCCAATAGATTGTCGCTCCCAATAGATTGTGCGAATGAGATGCATTCGCAATTGCCATCGTGAGCTAGCCAGGCGCTGAAGCCAATTCGCACCGATGTTTCGCGATAGAAGGCTAAGTCACGGGTCCGGTCCGGTGCCGTCCGCGCTTGGCCACGCACTCCCGGCGGGTTGCGTCCGAACAGGTGCGCAAGCGAGCCGATCACGGCGAGTGTGGCGATGTAGAACAGCAAGCTGAATTCCCGCGGGTTGGGCGGTATAGCCGGTCAGGACATGCAGGAGCTGGCCGAGCATGCTTCGTTCGGTGAGCAGGAACGAGGTATTCCAGACGTTATTGCCGAGCGCGGGCAGGATGCCGGCTTGGACCAGGAACGCCACGCCCTGCGATGCCATCCCGGCGGCCAACAAGAGGATCAGCCAATTCGTCACCGTGAAGAGATAGCGCGTGGGAATGAACAGCAAGCCAGAATAAATCGCGGCCCCCGCCCCAACCCCCGCGGCGAGACCAAGCGCGCCGCCCACCATCATGCTCGTCCCACTGCTGCCGCCGGCCACGGCAATGCTGTAAAGGAACAGCACAATCTCCGACCCTTCGCGCAGAATCGCGATCCCAACCACCAGCGCCAGCGCATAAAGCGGCCGAGTTCCGGCCAGCACGTCCCGACCGAGCCGGGTCGCGTTCGCGGCCAACTCGCGGCCGTGGCTGCTCATCCAGATATTGTGCCATCCCAGCATCGCCACCGCCGCGAACAAGATCGAGGCGTTGAACAATTCCTGACCGGAGCCCTCCATGGCCGAGGCGATCTCGCTGGCAAAGCCGGCCACGAGAAGAGCGCCGAGAATGCCGCAGGCAATGCCGCCCGATACCCAGAGCGAGCGACGCGGTACGCCACGGCTCGCGGCCAGCACGATCCCGACCACGAGAGCGGCCTCAAGAACCTCCCGGAACACGATGATCAATGTCGCGAGCATGGCACGTCCCCGGGTTACTTCACGACCAGATGGCCGCGGGTTTCGGGATGGAAATCGTCGAAGAACTCATAACTGCCGGGGCTTAGAGGACCGACGAAAACAGTGATCTCGCCGCCAGGCTGAACCACTTTCTCGCGGTGGAATTCTGTGCTCTCGAACTCCGAGGTCGTCTTATCCTGGTTGCGGACCAGGAGCTTGACTTTCCTGCCCGCCGGAATTGCCACGTTGTTCGGAACGAACTGATGGTCCTTGATCGCGATAACGACGGAATCGTCCGCCGAGGCGCTGACGGGCACCAAAAGCGCCAGCAAGCCGACCAGGGCGAGTGAAGGAGCGAAGCGCACGGGAATGCCTCGAGTTGAGAATTCCTCGCATTTGCATCATCGACGGCAGGAAAGCAAGTGGGATGACGCCGATGACGACCCTGTGATGACGACCCTGTGGAGAACTCCCCTCCGCCTGATCCGCCTCGTTCCGGGCCGTTGACCCGGCATGGCAAAGCGTTCCGCCGCGGTCGGCTTCATCCTCGTCACGCTCGCGACCGACGCGCTTGGCTTCGGCATCGTCGTGCCAATCGTGCCGGATCTGGTGCAGCACCTGTCGCACCTCGGCGCGTCCGGCGCATCGCTCTGGGTTGGGGCCTTGCTCGCGGTGTTCTCCGTCACCCAGTTCGTCGCCGCCCCGATCCTCGGCGGATTGAGTGACCGGTTCGGACGTCGCCCGATCTTGCTGATTTCCTTGTCGGGCGTCTGCGCGAATTACCTGATGCTCGCCTGGGCGCCGAGCCTGGCCTGGCTCTTTGTCGGACGGCTGATCGCCGGCGCGACGGCGGCGAACGTCTCGGCGGCGACGGCCTATGTCGCCGACGTGACCCCGCCGCAGCGCCGGGCGCAGCGGTTCGGGCTGGTGGGCGCGATGTACGGCCTGGGATTCGTGCTCGGCCCGGCGCTGGGCGGGGTGCTGGGTGGGTATGGGCTGCGGCTGCCTTTCCTGGCGGCAGCCGGCCTCGCCTTCTGCAACATGCTGTATGGCCTCCTTGTCCTCCCCGAAAGTCTCTCCCGTGAGCGCCGCCGAGCCTTCGACTGGCGGCGGGCCAACCCGGTCGGCTCGGTGGAGGCGATCCTTGGCGATCGCGCCTTTGTCCGCCTCGGTCTGGCCTGGTGCTGCGCCTGGTTCGCGCTAGGGGCGCTGCAAAGCAGCTTCGTGCTGTCCAATAACCTGCGCTTCGGCTGGGGCACGCGGCAGAACGGATTCGCGCTGGCCGCCGTCGGCGTCACCCAGGCACTGGTCCAGGGTCTGCTGGTCCGCCGCATCATCCCCCAGCTCGGCGAGCGCCGGGCGGCGCTGACGGGCTATGCGCTCGCGGCTTGCGCCTATTCCGCCTTCGCGTTCGCGCCGGCCGGCTGGGCGATCTATCTGGGCGTGGTGCTGCAATCGTTCGGCGCCATCGCCGGGCCGGCGGTGCAGGCGATGATCTCCGCGGGCGCCGGGCCGGACCGTCAGGGCGAGATGCAGGGCGCGCTCGCATCCCTGCAAGGACTGACCGCCATCGTCTCGCCGCTGGTGGCGGGCTGGCTGTTCGGGGCGTTCACCGGGCCTGGCGCGCCGCTGCATTTTCCCGGCGCGCCGTTCTCTGATGTCGGTGCTGACCTACCTGGTCGCGTTCATGGCGATTCGCGGCATCCCGCGCGACTTGGCGCGGCTGCGCCCGACAGGGCCTTGAACCGTCGGCAGAATCGTTGATGATGCGCCGCCACAAGTGCCGGGTCGGCTTCCCCGGCGTTCACATGGGCAGGGACATACGGGCAGGGCATGAGCGATCACGCGCACGGCACACCGGCTCCCGCGAGTTCGGGGCTCAAGGCGCCCTACTACGTGCCCGATCCTAGCCCCTGGCCGATCATCGGCGCCCTTGGCGGGGCGATCCTGTTCGTCGGCATCATCATGGCGGCGCATTACGGCAGCTACGCCGGCATAGTGGTCGGAGCGCTCATCATCTTCGCGGTGATGTGGTTCTGGTGGCGCGACGTGCTGCGCGAGAGCCGGACGCCGGGCCTGCACACGCCGATTGTCCGGCTCGGGATGCGCTACGGGATGATGTTCTTCATCTCCAGCGAGGTGATGTTCTTCGTCGCGTTCTTCTGGGCTTTCTTCAATTACGCCCTGTTTCCCGAGAACGTCTCGGGGCTGACCACCCCGGTCTGGCCGCCGCCTGGCATCCACACCTACGACCCGTTCCACATCCCCATCCTCAACACCATGATCCTGCTGCTGTCCGGGACCACGATCACCTGGGCGCATCACTGCCTGATCGAAGGCGACAAGAAGGGATTGGTGACCGGGCTCGCGCTCACCGTCCTGCTGGGAGCGAGCTTCACCGGGTGCCAGGTGATCGAGTACTCGCACGCGCCGTTCAAGTTCGTGGGCGGCGGCATCTATCCGTCCGTGTTCTTCCTCGCGACCGGGTTCCACGGCTTTCACGTGATCGTCGGCACCTGTTTCCTGATCGTCTGCTGGTTCCGTGCCCGCGCCGGGCAGTTCACTCCGCAGCGGCATTTCGGCTTCGAGGCCGCTGCCTGGTACTGGCATTTCGTCGATGTGGTGTGGCTATTCCTGTTCACCTGCATCTACTGGTATGGGGCGAGCGCTGTCGTCGCCTCGCCCTGATGATGCGGCCCGCCTTGCAGTGTCGGCATCGCCCCTCCGAGATGGGGCTGTGAGGTTGATTTCTTGAGGTACGACCCTTGTCCCCGGCCTCCTCCCGCAGCCGGAGGCGGAGCACGGGTTGCGCCGCCTGCTCGACAAGCGCGCGCGGCGCTGCTCTGGCCCGGGCTGATGGCGCTGGCGATGTTTGCCGTGCTGCTGGGGCTGGGCACCTGGCAGGTGAAGCGGCTGGCGTGGAAGGAGGCCATTCTCGCCCGGATCGCCCAGGCCGAGGCCGCGCCCGCGATCCCGCTGCCGGCGCATCCCGCCCCGTTCACCAAGGTAAGCGTCCGTGGGCGGTTCCTGCCGGGGCCGACCGCGCTCTTCGGGGTTTCCGTGCAGGACACGCCGCTGGGGCCGGTGCTGGGCGCGGAGCAGATCGTGCCGCTGGCGCGTGAGGACGGGGCGGTGGTGCTGGTCGATCGCGGCTGGGTGCCGACCGAAAGCGGGGTACCCGCCGCGCCAACCGGGCCGGTCACGATCGAGGGCTACATCCGCGAACCGGACCGGCCGCGCCTGTTGGGCGCGGGCGACGACTTGGCGCGGCGGCAGTTCTTCACGCTCGATCCAACCAAGATCGGCACCGCGCTCGGGCTGGCTCGGGTCGCGCCGTTCACGCTGGTTGCGATGGGTCGGGTGCCGCCCGGCGTCACTCCGATGCCGGCGCGGCACCTGCCGCGGCCGCCCAACAACCATCTGTCGTACGCGATCACCTGGTACGGCCTCGCGGCCGGGTTGGTGGCGGTGTTCGCGAGTTGGGCGCGCACGAGGCTGGCCGCATGACCGCCGCCTATGACCGGCTGACCGCGCGCTTCGCCCGCATCGCCATCATGAGTGAGGTCTCCGGGCTGCTCGGGTGGGACGCTGCGGCGATGATGCCGCCGGGCGGGAGTGCCGCGCGCGGCGACCAGCTCGCGACCCTCGCGGGGCTTGCCCATGCGCTGCTGACCGCCCCGGAGGTCGGGGCCGACCTCGATGACGTGGAAGCCGGCGCGCCCGACCTAGACCCTTGGCGAGCGGCCAATCTCGGGTTGATGCGCCACGCCTACACGCGCGCCTCGGCACTGCCGGCGGACTTGGTGGAGGCGCAGGCGCGCGCCAACTCCGCCTGCGAGATGGTTTGGCGGGAGGCCCGCCCGGCATCGGACTTCGCCCTGGTCCGCCCGCGGTTCGCCGAGGTTTTGGCACTGGCCCGCGAAGCGGCGTCAGGTACTCGCCCCGGCGCTCGGGCTCTCGCGCTACGATGCCCTGATGGACGGGTATCAGCGCGGGGTCGCGGCGGCCGATGTCGCCCCGGTGTTCGCCGACTACGAGACTTTCCTGCACCGCGCCCTGCCCGCCGCTGAGGAGCGCCAGGCCAGGCACGGCCCAACCGTCGCACCAAGCGGTCCGTTCCCGATTGACGCGCAGGAGGCGCTGTGCCGGCGGCTCGCCGAAGGCCTCGGGCTCGATTTCGCCCATGCCCGGCTCGACCGCTCCGCGCATCCCTTCTCCGGCGGCACCCCGACCGATGTGCGCATCACCACGCGGTACCAGGAGGCGGACTTCGCGCAGTCCGTGCTCGCGGTGATCCACGAGACCGGACACGCGCTGTACGAGCGCGGACTGCCGCCGGCGCACGCCCGCCAGCCGGTCGGCGAGGCAGCCGGGATGGCGGCCCATGAGAGCCAATCGCTGATCTTCGAGATGCAGGCCTGCCGGTCGGACCCGTTCCTGCAATGGCTCGGCCCGGAGCTGCACTCGGCCTTCGGGGGCGATCCGGGACCGTACCGGGCGGACAATCTCGCCCGGCTCTGGCGGCGCGTGGAGCGGGGCTTCATCCGGGTCGATGCCGATGAGATGACCTATCCGGCGCACGTGATCCTGCGCTTCCGGCTGGAGCAGGCGCTGATCGCGGGCGACCTCGCGGCGGCGGACCTGCCCGGCGCCTGGAACGACGGCTTCCGTGCCCTGCTCGGCGGCGCCCCGCCCGACGATGCGCGGGGCTGCCTGCAAGACATCCACTGGTACGACGGCGCGTTCGGCTATTTCCCGAGCTACACGCTGGGCGCGATGGCCGCCGCGCAGCTCATGGCGGCGGCGCGGCGCGCGCTGCCCGACCTCGATGCCGCGCTCCGGGAGGGCGACCTGGCGCCGCTGCTCGGCTGGCTGCGGGAGAACGTCCATGCCAAGGGCAGCCTGCTCGGGTTCAACGACCTGCTGCGCGAAGCGACCGGCAAGCCGCTCGATCCGGCGGACTTCAAGGCGCATCTGACGGCGCGCTATCTGGCCTGATCGGCGGATCGCACCTCGCCCGCGAGCAGCCGCAGCCGGCCCGCCTGGGTGTCGAGCAGCAGCGCGCCACCGGGATCGAGGCCGGCGAAGGCGCCCGCGATGATAGCATTGTTGACATGCACGTTGAGGGGTGTGCCGAAGGGATGGGCGCGCGCGAGCCAGGCCGCGCGTATCGACTTGAAACCGCCCTGCTCCCACGACCCCAGCCGGGACGCGAAAGCGTCGAGCACGCCGGTGCGGACTGCATCGATCGATGGAACCGTATCGTCCCCTGGCACCCGCGATTCGCCGATCGCCTCCGCGAGCGAGATCGCGGGATAGGGCGTGCCTTGGGGCCGGTGTCGCACGTTCAGGCCGATGCCGACGATGACCGCGTCCTCGGTGCGCTCGATCAGGATGCCTGATATTTTGGCGCCCGCCACCAGCACGTCGTTCGGCCATTTCAACCTCGCGCGCCGGGAGCCGGGGAGGAAGCGATCGACCGCATCGGCCACCGCCAGAGCGGCGACGAAGGACAGCTCGGGCAGGCGCGCCGGGGGCAGGTCAAGCCGCAGCAGGATCGAGGCATAGAGATTGCCCGGTGGGCTGATCCAGCCGCGCGCCTGCCTGCCTCGCCCGGCGGTCTGCTCGCGCGCCGTGACCACGGTGCCGTGCGCAGCGCCGGCTTGCGCCAGCCGTTGCGCCTCGTCATTGGTGGAACCGAGACTGTCGTAGGATCGGAGATCGAAGGCGATCACCATCTCCGCTCACGCCCTTCCATGCAGCGGCCACCAGAACTGGATCAGCCACACATCGGCGCGAACACCGGCGTGGGCAACGACGGGGAGGTTGCGCTCGCCCGCCGGCTCGGCCTGGGACAGGGCTCGCTGCGACGCGGGTGGCTTGGGTGAAACGAACGCCTCGGTCTGCGGCGGCACGGTTTCAAGCAGACCTCTGGCTTGTCTTAGGTCGGGTCCGACAGGCGCTCGATCGTCAGGTCGAGAAGTTCGCGCGAGCTCGGATCCAGCCAGTGCGCGTCCTCGACGAGCAGCATCACGGGCGTCTGCCGCGCGACGGGCTTGATTTGGCGAAAGAGCGCCTCGAAAGTCTTCTCCTTCCGTCGTTGCGGGCTCAGCTCCAGACTGGGTAGGCCATCCCTGGCGGGGATGAAGAGCAGGTCGGCGAACAAGACGACGTTCTCCGCCGGCGTGCCGGTCCTGCCGAGGAAGTCCTGGAGCTTTCGCAGCCTCTCTTCGGGTGCGTCCTCGCGCACGAAGCCGGCCGCGTGCTCCAGGTGGGAGTCGCCTATCGCGGAAGACGCCTCCCCCCTGCCCGACTCCATCATGTCGCCGACCACGATGAGGCCGCTGGCGTCCTCCACTATCGTGAGCTTGGGGGCGACGAGGTCGCGCATGGAATTGGTTACGTTGTTCATGCTCCTAACCTCGTCACTAACACCCTCGCTCCGCTCCGGCCGGTCCTGATCGCCTGCAACGTCAGCACCGCGTGACGCTCCCCGCGCTTGTCAGCCCTTGCGCCTGGTCATTGGTGGGAGGCGATGCGGCCATGGGAGTGACATCGAGCGGGACATCACCCCCGATCTGCCTCAATGCATCGGCCACCGCCAGGCATAGAGGTTGGCCGGTGGGCTGATCCAACCGCGCGCCTGCCGGCCTCGCCCGGCGGTCGCTCGCGCGCCGTAACCACGGTGCCATGCAGAGCGCCGGCTTGCGCCAGCCGTTGCGCCTCGTCATTGGTGGAGCCGAGGCAGCCATAGGGCCGGAGAACGAGGGCCATTGGTACCGCTCTCGTCATGTGGGAAGAGAAAAGCCATGAGACTCCAGACCGCGTGGCTGTCGCGCAGGCAGGCGCTGTTCGGCGGGATGTGCGCCTGCTGCGTTCCCGCCTTGGCACGCGCCGCCGGGGATGCGCCATTCGCGATAGTCGAGATCGCGCCCGGTATCCATGTGCGGCGCGGCGTCGAGCAGGACGCGACGGTGGCCAACGACGACGCGATCGCCAATATCGGCTTTATCGTGGGTCGCGACGGCGTGGCCGTCATCGACCCCGGCGGCGATATTCGCGACGGCGAACGCCTGCGCGCGGCGATCCGCTCCGTTACTCGCCTGCCGATTTGCTATGTGGTGATGTCGCACGTCCATCCGGACCATGTGTTCGGGGCCGGTGCCTTTCGCCAGGACGCGCCGGTGTTCGTGGGCCATGCCCGGCTGCCCAATGCGCTCGCCGCGCGTGGCGCATTCTACCAGAAGGGCTTGGACAATATTCTCGGCGCTGATAGGGCCGGGCCGGTCGTGACGCCCACCATGCTGGTGCGGGATCACGCGGAAATCGACCTGGGCGGGCGGGTGCTGGCGCTCACCGCGCATGGGCCGGCGCACACCGACGCCGATCTGAGCATCCTCGACCGCCAGACCGGTACCTTGCTGCCAGCCGACCTGCTGTTCGTCCACCGCGTGCCCGCGCTCGACGGCAGCCTGACCGGATGGTTGCGCGAACTGGCGGGGCTAAAGGCGCTGGGCGCCAGGCTCGCCGTGCCCGGCCACGGGCCGATCGGCGTGGCGTGGCCGGACGCGGCGGCGGACGAGGAACGCTATTTGCGGACCTTGCTGCGCGAGACCCGCGACGCGGTCGCGGCCGGCACGCCGATCGAGCAGGCGGCGCGGACCGTCGCCGCGGCGGAACGCTACAAATGGGCGCTGTTCGACGACTATAACGGCCGCAACGTGATCGAGGCATATAAGGAGCTGGAATGGGAGTGAGCGCGGATTTCCCAATGCTGCGAAAGCTGGCGGTGATCGTCGGCCTGGGGGCTTCGGTGTTGTTGGCGGCACCGGGCGCGCGGGCCGCGGACGAGGATGCCGTCCGGGCCGCGCGCTGGCAGGACGTGCAGCACGCGATCTTCGGCGAGCACGCGGCGCTGCGCGACGGCAACGGCGTGATCGCGCTCGACGCCCCATACCGCGCGCTCGATGCCGCGCTGGTGCCAATCGGCATCACGGTCACGTCCGAGAAGCCGGTGAAGTCGGTTTATCTGGTGATCGACAACAATCCCGCGCCGCTGGCCGCGCATGTCGTCTTCGGGCCGGAGGCCGATGATCGGAGCCTCAAGCTGCGGGTGCGGGTGAACGACTACACCTTGATCCATGCGGTGGCCGAGACCACCGACGGCACGCTGTATGCGACAGCGAAATTCGTGAAGGCGGCCGGCGGCTGCTCGGCGCCCGCCGGCTCCGACGACGCGGCGGCCTTGCGGGATATCGGCCACATGAAGCTGCGGCTGCTAGGCGGCTTCGAGGCCGGCAAGCCGGTCGAGGCGCAGTTGCTGATCCGGCACCCCAACTTCAACGGGATGCAGATGGACCAGATCACTCGCAACTACACGCCGGCGCGATTCATCCGGACCCTGGAGGTGACGTTCAACGACGCCGAGGTGTTGCATCTGGACGCCGACATTTCGCTGTCCACCGATCCAGCGATCACCTTCGGGTTCGTGCCGAAGGGCCAGGGTGAGATGAAAGTGGTAGTGCGCGACAGCAAGAACTCGACGTTCGAGCATAGTTTCGAGGTTCCGGCGCACGGAACTTGAGTCGGGTTCGGCGAAACGGGCGATCACCGTGGCGGCGGTGAACCAACTCGGACTGGGGAATTCCGCGGGGACGCCGGTATTGAGCGCGATCTGCGCCGGTTGATCCAGGCGATGGTCAATCCCAGCGGCTTGCCGCCCTCGAGGGCCGCTTCGACTACTTGCTCGCGGGGTCGACTTGGGTCTCGGAGCCGCTGCCGGCCGCGGAGCCTCGCCTGGGCCGGCGGACGGCTCTCGCCTTCCCGCTGCTTCCGCCTCCGCAGAAGAACTGCTCGGCGCCATCGGACTCGAGCCCCGACACGTCCACTCCAGGCGGCATCTCGAGCCTTTCCAGGACCTCTCCCGTTCGAGGATCGACTCGCCGCAAATCGCTCTCGTCACCTTCCCAGGTGCCGTGCCAGAGCTCGCCGTCGATCCAGGTGACCCCGGTGACGAAGCGGTTGGATTCGATGGTGCGAAGAATCGCCCCGGTTTGGGGATCGACTTGATGGATCTTCCGGTCCCGATACTGCCCCACCCAGAGCGTCCCTTCGGCCCATGCGAGCCCCGAGCAAGCCGCCGTCGCCGGGCGCCGGGATCGTGGCGAGCACACGGCCGGTTCGGGGATCGATCTTCTGGATGCCATCCTCGGCGAGCTGAAACAGATGCTGGCCGTCGAAGGCAGGAAGAAGTTGTCCGGCAGCTGCGCGCCGATCCAGAGCGGTGGTGCTGCGGTCGTAGTGCGCACTGGTGCGCAGAACGCTGGACTTTTTCGCACAACACCCGGATACTCGTTGCCGAATCGGGAGTTTGGGTCTTTAGCAAAGCTATCGGTCCTGCTGAGCGGCGAGGAAGAGGAGCGCTTCGAGGCATACTGCCACGAGAACAGGTTTAAGAAATCTACACTTATTGCGCGCTTAATCCGCGAGCACCTGGACCGCGAGGGCTATGCGAGCCAACGGACGCTCCCGCTGAGCGAAGCTCCCGGCGCCGCAGCGCGGCCTAATCGACCAGTGACCGCCAGTCGGCGGCGGGGGGACTGATGGATGGGCTGGCATTCTCTGCCACGGGCGGGGCGATCAACTTTGAGGACGACTGGAACTTCTTGGAGGCCCGCCCCGACCCGCTCAGCAGCATACATCCGTACCCAGCAAAGTTTATACCTGAGCTTCCCCGGAAGCTAATTGCTACTTATCGGCCGATTGATGGCCTTGCCCTGCTGGACCCGTTTTGCGGAAGCGGAACCGCGCTGTCGGAAGCTCAGGTCGCAGGGGTCCCTTCCATCGGCATCGACCTCAATCCGATTGCAGTCATGATGTCTCGGGTGAAAACTTCACCCGTGCCCAATGGGGCTGGTCGCGCTCTAAGCGAGGTACTGGAATCAGCCCAAAGCGATTTCACGCCATCGCTTCCAAACATCCCGCGGCTCGACCACTGGTTCAAGCCGCAGGTTCAGATCGCCATTGCAAGGCTAGCCGAGGCGATCAAGGCTAGAGCAGGAGACTCAGCGGACATCCTTCGCCTGGCGCTCTCATCGATTATCGTACGAGTGTCGAATTCAGGAAAGCGATACGCGATACGCAGCGATTGATAAGCCGGTCGGTTACGAGGACGTGTTCCGTTTCTTCGTCCGCTCTGCCCGGCGAATCATAGATACTCTCCGAACGCGACCGGTCGGCCTATTGCCAGCAGCCACTGCTATCGAGGCGGACGTTCTGACCCTTGATCCTTCGGTGATCGACCCGCGAATTGGGTTGGTAGTCACTTCCCCCCCTTACCCAAACGCGTATGAGTATTGGCTATATCACAAATACCGCATGTGGTGGTTAGGCTTCGATCCACTTTCCGTAAAGGCTCGTGAGATCGGCGCAAGAGCACACTTTTTTGGAGGACCGAACAGGCACACCGCAGACGACTTCGAGCGTCAGATGGCCAGGGTCATTTGGCTGCTTGATCAGGTCATGGTTGGAAGGGGGCACGCTTGCTTTGTAGTGGGCCGCTCGCTGATCCATGGAAAAGTAGTTGACAACGCAGCCGTCATTGCGCGCGTGGGGGCCAGCTTTGGGTTCGACGAGGTGATGCGAGCTGAACGTGTTATCCCGTCGACGAGGAAGTCCTTCAATTTGTCGCACGCAAACATCAAAACGGAAACGATTCTGGTCCTGCGGAACAAATGAGGACCTTCCTCCGGTGGCATGACTATCGCTACTATCCGTATGAGCGCGATCTTGCTCGAAGAGAGGTGGTCGCGTTAACGGGGCTTGCTAGCTGCGATCTTTCGGACCGGGGCGTGCAGTTCGATAGCCTTGTAGATGCCGAGCTCGCCGGCCGGCTTACCTACTTTTCACGCATCGATGTTGATACAAAAGCCACTCCCACCATCCAAGCTCGTCTTGAAGAGGCAGCGCGAAGCGGCCGGACGCGTCAAGCTACGCGCTACTCAGTTCATGGCCTTCATGAGTACAAGGGCAAATTCAATCCGCAAGTCGCAAAGGCTATTCTGAATATTTTTGGCCTTCGGCATGGTAACCGCATCTTAGACCCGTTCTGCGGTAGCGGCACCACGTTAGTCGAGTGTGCCCATCTTGGTGCAACTGGCATAGGAATTGATCTCAATCCTCTCGCAATATTTCTTGCCAACGCTAAGCTTCTTTCCCTACGCATACCAGTCACTACGCTCCGAGATGATTTCAGTCGTATTGTGCAACGGGTAGGGAGGATAAGCAATCCGCCTCTCGTCAAGACCAGGACAGCGAGGGATCATTATCTTCGCTCCTGGTTCGGCCAGCGCCAGCTCGCCTCGATTGAGGCAATAAGGAACGCAGTGGAGTCCGTTTGTGATGATCGGAAAGCCATTTTCCTAGCTATCGCAAGTAACCTGTTGAGGGGTTACTCCGACCAGGACCCAAGTGACCTTCGGATCAGGCGGCGCAGTAGCCCATTGCCCGAGATCAGCTTTCTCGAGGCGTTCATCACAGCGTGTGAACGCTTCCTTGAACGCCTGGATGCTACGCAGTCAGTTCTCGAAATATCCGACATTCCGTGCCGCGCAATTCTCTCTGACATACGTCGACCTGAGAGCAGCGACATTGGCGAACCCTTCGATGCAGCGATTACAAGCCCTCCTTATGCAACGGCACTACCCTACATCGACACACAGCGGCTCTCTCTAGTCTGGCTCTATCTTTGCGATCCAGCAGATATTGGACCGCTTGACGGGCTGATGATTGGCAGCCGCGAGATGAAGCGTCAGGAACAGATCCGGCTTACTCAGCAACTTGAGGATAATGTCCGACACCTGCCAAAGGCTCAGGCTGAATTCTGTTGTGATCTTGCGCACGCGATTGGGTCGCGTGATGGGTTCCGCCGTCGAGCCGTCCCGATGCTGATATATCGCTATATGGCTGACATGCGGGACGGGTTCCGTGCAGTAGCGCGCCTTCTTCGGAAGGGAGCTCCTTATGCGCTAATCGTCGGTCATAACCATACGGTGTTATCCGGTGTTAGGCGAGATATTGACACTCCTTCACATTTGGTTGGACTGGCACAAAGCGAGGGCTGGTTGCTTGGAGAGGCAATCCCTCTGCAGACATACCGGCGCTATGGCCTGCATGCGGTGAACGCCGTTGAAGCAGAGACGCTGCTGATACTGCGTAATGGCCATTGATTGATGTCAGGTCACGTTTATTCTTCAGGGTAGTCTGGCCCATACCCATAGCTGTGACGTGGACGCACATGCGTCAGATAGCGGCGATAATCTGCATATTCCGGTTCCCCCTCCGCAATAGTCGTTACTCGGAAGTCGAACGACGTGCCGTCTGGCATTCGTTCGATGACGATTAGGGATGTGACGCTGAAGCCGAGTGATAGAGCGGATCGGAATCGCGCCTTCGGTCCGATGCGAAAGCGGTGCTCTGCTGCATGTCGTTTGGGATCACTCGCATTAGACGGCCGGGCCGCCCGAAACCACTGCATGAACTCGACATCAACTCCGGCTGGAACCGCCGATGAAAATGCTCGTGCTCGGGCGGCCCATTCCTCACGAGGCAGCAACTCCCGGGTGACAATGCCGAAGCGATCGGGCCAGCCCCAGAACCCAGGTAGTTCGTCGCGGGCGGTCACTCCAAGATCGGGTTCAAAAGTACCCACTTGGTGCCCGAGAATCTTGCTCACGTCGTTAGGGGTCAGTGTTCGGACGAAGAACCGACCGTCAGGTACGAAAGGTATGCTAGCGGCACCAGCTGCCGGTAACGTGATGGAAGCTGGTGTCGGGATACCTGAAGGTATGGCCGCCGGTGCACCTGGCGTAGTCGGTTTGGCAGCGGGATCGGCAAATTCGTAGGGCGGCGGAGGAAGCCGCGGCAGGCTGAGAGTGGGAGGAGGTGCCTCGGGCTTACCGCGGCGAGGACTTCCCCGCGCGGCAGTCACCCCATCCTCTGCGCTGCGACGGCGCAAGCGGATTTCTGTGCTTAGATAGCGCTCCTCAAGAAGAATCTGCAGCCGTGCGTCATCGATGATGCGTTCGCTGAATGGCGAAGTTACCACCGCGTCGAAGGCAGCTATCACGGAAGCCCATGTTTCTCGATCGAGGGCGAACGTTGCCGGCGCGAAGTCTGCAACCAAGCTGGCTTCGAAGTTGGAAAATAGACCGCCGCCAGTGAGGTTCGACGACCCCACTACCAGGTGTGATGCGGACGGTGGATCACCAGGTCCATCGAAGCAGTACACCTTAGGATGGAAGGTCTGGCGGTGATGCTTATGGAAAAGATAAACCTCCCGGCAGTGCGCCCTCAAATAGGACAAGGCTTCAACACTTGTTCCAGCGCCTGCCATTCCAACAGCGATTCGGACTTTGCCTATGTCGCTCCCCATAGCATCCAGAAATAGTGCGATCCCATTTAGACGCGCCCAAGCAACAAGCACGGTCACGCGCTCAAGGCCACCAGCGGCTCGTATTTGCCGAATGGCTTCGATAGCTGGCTTTGCTGGTCCAAGGATAAGCGGCATCACCGGCCCGACTGGATCGAATCTTTGATTCTGAAGCAGACACAGATAAAAAAGCGAGCGACGAATACGCAAGCTATGCTGCGCTGATTTTCAGCCCATAGCGCTCCCTTCGTTCCCACCCTTCAATACCGGCGGGGCGTCCGGCCGAAATCGTCACACGGCAGCGGCGCCGGCAGCAACAACGTCGCCGTGAATCCCGGCACGGGCGGTGTCGTCCAACGACGCGCTCGGCCGCGACCGGCGACTGCACCTTGCCTGCTGCCGCAAGCGAGTCGAGTGCCCGCTGCACGGTGCGCTGGCTCGCTCCAAGCGCAAGCGCCAGGGCCGAGCTCGACCACGACTTACCGTCGGCGAGGAAGGCGAGCACCGCCGCATGCTGCTCTTCGACCGGCCGCGCCAGCACCACGACCTCGCGTGCGCGGCGCGGCACCAGCGCAAACCCTCGCTTCGTCGCGCTCACCCCCGCCAGCGTCCTCAGCACCGTGCGAAGCCGCCCCATTTCGACCCGCAATCGCGCGCGATGCGAACTCATCGGCGTCTTTCGCTCGGAATGCCCGCGCGAGCAACGTGCCCCTCGGCACGGCGCGCGCTGCGCTCGCCCGGGCCGAGCGCGCCGCGCGCCAGCTGGTGGCGCCGCCACGACGAGTACGATAAGCGCTGAGCCGGGTCGTGGGTGTCGTCGGCGCAACCGGGGGACGGGAGATCTCACGACGCATGGTTTCCGAGACCATCCGCGCCAGCGAGAGGAGTTACCCGCCGGTTAACGGCCGGTGTACACATCCGCCCCGCACCAACCCGCGCGTGTACACGGCGCCCCCGTCCGCGCGTGGCGAATTTGCCTCACCCCGCGAGCAGTGTACGCATCTGCTCCCACTGGCCGAACAGCCGCAGCAACCAGCGCACCGCCTGCCCGCGCTCGCTAGTTAGGCCGGGGTCCTTCTCCAGCAGCAAGGCGGCGTCCCGGTGCGCCATGTGCAGCAAGCCCTCGTCGGCGACCGGGTCGGCCAGGCGGAAGCCGGGGAGGCCGGCCTGCTTGGTGCCCAGCACGTCGCCGCCGCCGCGCAAGCGAAAATCGGCGTCCGCGATGGCGAACCCGTCCTCGGTGTCGCGCAGCAAGGTCAGGCGCCGGCGCGCCGCGTCGTTCAACCCGTCCTCATGCAAGAGCAGGCAATAGCTCGCCCGCTCGCCCCGCCCCACCCGGCCGCGCAATTGATGGAGCTGGGCGAGGCCGAATCGCTCGGCGTGCTCGATCACCATCACGCTCGCTTCCGGCACATCGACGCCGACCTCGATCACCGTGGTCGCGACCAGGAGCCGGATGCGCCCGGCGGCAAAGCCAGCCAGCGCGCCGTCCCGCCGTTCCGGCTCCTGCTGGCCGTGCGCCAGCCCGACGCCCGCGCCGAAGCGGGCGCGCAGGTCGGCGAACCGCGCCTCGGCCGCAGCCACGTCCAGGGCGGCGCTCTCGGCCACCAGCGGGCAGACCCAATAGACCCTCGCCCCCTCGTCCAGCTTGCGGGCCAGGGCCTCCAGCATCTCGGGCAAGGTGGCGAGCGAGTGGATGGTGCTGCGGATCGGCTGCCGGCCGGCCGGTTTCTCGGTCAACCGGCTCACGTCCATCTCGCCCCATTGGGTCAGCAGCAGGGTGCGCGGGATCGGGGTCGCGGTCATCACCAGCACGTCGGCTTCGCGGCCCTTCTCGCCTAGCAGCAGGCGCTGGGCGACGCCGAACCGGTGCTGCTCGTCGATCACGGCGAGCGCCAGATCCCGCCAGGCCACCCCCTCCTGGATCAACGCATGGGTGCCGACCACCAGCGGCACCGAGCCGTCCGCGAGACCACGTAGCAGCCGGGCGCGGGTCTGGCCCTTCACCGCACCGGTCAGTAAGGCCACCGGCTCCGGGGAGAGGCGCGAGATGGTGCGGTGGTGCTGGCGGGCCAACACCTCGGTCGGTGCCATCAAAGCGGCCTGCGCCCCGGCCTCCACGGCGCGCAGCATCGCTAGCAGGGCGAGCAGGGTCTTGCCCGAGCCCACGTCGCCTTGCAGCAGTCGCAGCATCCGCCGCGGCGCCGCGAGGTCGGCGTCGATCTCGGCCAGGGCCATGAGCTGCGAGCCGGTGGGAGGATGGCCGAAGCGGGCCAGCGCACGTGCCCGCAGGCGGCCGTCGCCGGCGAGGGTCCGGCCGGGCCGGGCGCGCACCCGGCCGCGCACCAGTGCCAGCGCCACCTGCCCAGCCAGCAACTCGTCATAAGCGAGCCGGCGGCGGGGCCGCTCGTCCGGCGGCTCGGCGGGAGCCTGCACGGCGCGCAGCCCGTCGGCGAAGCCCGGCCAGCGCTCGCGCCGGAGCAGGGCCGGATCGTGCCACTCGGGGAGCGCCGGCAGGCGTTCCAAAGCCTGTGCCATGGCTGCGGCCACCTGTCGCGGCCAGAGCCCGGCGGTAAGTGGCCAGACCGGCTCGATCGCCGGCAGCCGCTCCGCCCGCTCGGCCGGCAGCACGTGATCGGGGTGCGGCATTGTCAGCCGGTCGGCGAAGCGCTCCAGCTTGCCCGATACCAGCAGCTTGGTTCCCGCCATCATGCCCTGCGGCATCTGACCCGGCGCCGACAGGTGGCGCGGGAGCCGGAAGAACACCAGCTCGGCGAACCCGGTACCATCGGTCACGATGACCCGCCACGGTTGCCGTTGGTTGCTCGGCTGCTCGTGACGCACCACGTCCACGAGCAGGGTCGCGACCTGGCCCGGAGCGGCATGGGCGCGCGCCTGGGCGATGGTCGGGCGCGCGCGGCGGTCGAGATAGCTCTCGGGTAGGTGAAACAGCAGGTCGAGCACGCGCTCCCCGCCGGCGGCCTTGGCGATCAGTCCGGCAAGCGCCGGGCCTATGCCGCCGAGCGAGGTCAGGGGCGCGAAAACGGGGGCAAGGGCGTCTGGGTGCACGGCTGACAGCAGATGGGTGTGCCGCTATATCGCAGCGGCGAATGACCGAGCCAGCCCAAGCCGCGCCGGTCCCGCCCGGGCTGGACGCGCGGCGCCGTCGCCTGCTGTTCCGGGCCACCCATCGCGGCACGCATGAGGCCGATCTGTTGATCGGCGGCTTCGTCGCGCCGCGAATCGCCGCGATGACGGAGGCGGAGCTGGACGCGCTGGAGGCGCTGCTCGAGTTATCGGACCCCGATTTGGCCGACTGGATCACCGGGCGGCGGCCGATCGCCGTAACGGCGGACAGCCCGTTGCTGCGCCGGATGAGAGAGGAAGCGGGCGCGTGAGCGCGACCGTTGCCACCGTCTACGGCGCCCCGGAAGCTTGGGATGCGTTCCTGCTCGCGCGCCGGCGGGCGGAGTTCGCCGGGCCCATTCTGCACGCCGTCCGCGATGACGCGCGGATGGCGCGGCTAACTGAGGCGCTGGCATTCGTCGCCCCCGAGATCGAGGTACTGCGCTTCCCGGCCTGGGACTGTTTGCCCTACGACCGGGTCTCGCCCAACCCCGTGCTGGTCGCCGAGCGGGTCGCGACCTTGGGACGGCTCATGGAGCGGGCGGAGCGGCCGCGCATCGTGCTCACCACGGTCAACGCGCTGGTCCAGCGCGTGCCGCCGCGCGCCGCCTTCCAGGGCGCCAGCCTGGAGCTTCGCGTCAACGGCGATATTCACCCCGAGGCGCTGGCCCAATTTCTGGAGGCGCACGGATATGGACGCGCGGGGACGGTGATGGAGCCCGGCGAGTATGCCATGCGGGGCGGCATCATCGATATCTTCCCGGCCGGAGAACCCGATCCGGTGCGCCTCGACTTGTTCGGGGATACGGTCGAATCCATCCGTGTCTTCGATCCAGCGACCCAGCGCAGCGCGGATGCCCGCCGGCGGCTAGTGCTGCGCCCGGTATCCGAGGTGCCGCTCGATAAAGCGGCGATCGCGCGGTTCCGCTCCGGCTGGCGGGAGCTGTTCGGCCAGGGGGCCGCCCAGGACCCGATCTATCTCTCTATTTCCGACGGGCGGCGTCATCCCGGCATGGAGCATTGGGCGCCGCTGTTCCACGCGAACATGGAGACGCTGCTCGATTATCTGCCGGGCGCCTCGGTGAGCCTCGACCACCAGGCCGAGGAGGTGCTGGCCGGGCGGCTGGAGATGATCGCCGACCACTATGCTGCGCGGCGCACGCCGACGCCCGAGGGCGAGGTGCCCTACCGGCCGCTGCCGCCGGACCGTCTCTATCTCGACCGGGCCGGCTGGGATGCGATGCTGTCAGGCGGCCCGCTGTTCGGCTTCACACCGTTCGCCAAACCCGAGGGCGCCGTAGGGGTGGATGGCTCGGGCCGGCCCGGGCCGATCTTCGTCCAGGGCGGGGTGAACGTGTTCGACCAGTTCCGCGCGCAAGCCGATCGTTGGGCCGACGAGGGAAGGCGGATCGTGCTGGCCGCGTGGACCCGCGGCTCGCGCGAGCGGCTGGCCAATCTGCTGCGCGAGCACGGGGTCAAGGGCGCGGCGCAGGAGGAGAGCTGGGCGGCGATCCGGCGCAAGCCGGCGGGCTCTATCTCGGTGGTGGTGTTCGGGGTCGAGCGCGGTTTCGTGGCCGACCGGCTGGCACTGGTGGGCGAGCAGGATTTGCTCGGCGAGCGGATCAGCCGCCCGCCGCGCCGGCGCAAGCGCGCCGACCAGTTCATTGCCGAGGCGACCGAGATCGCCGAGGGCGATCTGGTCGTGCATCAGGAATACGGCATCGGGCGCTATGACGGGCTGGAGACGCTGACCGTCTCGAGGGCGCCGCACGACTGCCTGCGCCTGATCTACGACGGCAACGAGAAGCTGTTCCTGCCGGTCGAGAACATCGAGGTGCTGTCGCGTTACGGCAGCGACGCGCAGGGCGTGGCGCTCGATAAGCTGGGCGGGGCCGGCTGGCAGACGCGCAAGGCGCGGATGAAGCAGCGCATTCGCGATATGGCGGGCGAGCTGATCCGCATCGCCGCCGAGCGCCAGGTGAGAGAGGCGCCCACAATGGCGCCGAACGAGGGAAGCTGGGACGAGTTCTGCGCCCGCTTCCCCTTCGCCGAGACCGAGGATCAGTCCCGCGCCATCGCCGACGTGCTGGAAGACCTCGCCTCCGGCCGGCCGATGGACCGGCTCGTCTGCGGCGACGTTGGCTTCGGCAAGACCGAGGTGGCCTTGCGCGCCGCCTTCGTGGTCGCGATGTCGGGCGCCCAAGTGGCGGTGGTGGTACCGACCACGCTGCTCGCTCGCCAGCATTACCGTACCTTCGCTACCCGCTTCGCCGGGCTGCCGGTGCGGGTGGCCCAGCTCTCGCGCATGGTCCCGGCCAAGGAGGCCGCGGAAGTCCGCAAGGGCATAGCCGACGGCGCGGTGAACATCGTCATCGGCACGCACGCGCTGCTGGCCAAGACCGTCCAGTTCGCCGACTTGGGCCTGCTGGTCGTGGACGAGGAACAGCATTTCGGCGTCGCGCACAAGGAGCGGCTCAAGACCTTGAAGGCCGACGTTCACGTACTGACCCTGACCGCGACGCCGATCCCGCGCACTTTGCAGCTCGCGCTGACCGGGGTGCGGGAGATGAGCCTGATCGCCACCCCGCCGATCGACCGGCTGGCGGTGCGGACCTTCATCATGCCGTTCGATTCCGTGGTGGTCCGGGAGGCGATCCAGCGCGAGCGGTTCCGGGGCGGGCAGGTGTTCTGCGTCGTGCCCCGGATCGAGGACTTGCCGCGCATGGCCGAGCGGCTGACCGAGATCGTGCCCGAGGCGCGGACGGCGCAGGCGCACGGGCGGCTGCCGCCGACCGAGCTGGAGCGGGTGATGACCGAGTTCGGCGACGGCAAGTTCGACATCCTGCTGTCCACCAATATCGTCGAAAGCGGGCTCGACATGCCGGCAGTCAATACGCTGGTGATCCACCACGCCGACATGTTTGGCTTGGGCCAGCTCTATCAGCTCCGCGGCCGGGTGGGGCGCGGCAAGCAGCGCGGCTATGCCTATCTGACCTGGCCGCAGAGCCACCGGCTCTCGGTCGCAGCCGAAAAGCGGCTGACGGTGATGCAGACGCTGGACGCCCTGGGCGCCGGGTTCACGCTCGCCTCGCATGACCTCGACATCAGGGGCGCCGGCAACCTGCTTGGCGACGAACAGTCCGGCCATATCCGCGAGGTGGGGATCGAGCTGTACCAGCAGATGCTGGAGGACGCGGTGGTGGAGCTGCGGGCGGGCGAGGGCCGGCGGGCCGCCCATGACCGCGACTGGACGCCCAATATCGCGCTCGGACTGCCGGTGCTGATCCCCGAGACGTATGTGAAGGATCTGCCGGTTCGCCTCGGCCTGTACCGGCGGATCGGCGCACTTGCCTCCGACGCCGAGACCGAGGCGATGGCGGCCGAGCTGGTGGACCGCTTCGGCAAGCTGCCGGAGGAAGTCGAGAACCTGCTGGACGTAGTCTCACTCAAGCGCGCCTGCCGGGAGGCCGGGGTGGAGAAGCTGGACGCGGGTCCGAAGGGCATGGTGGTGACGTTCCGGGCCAACGCCTTCCGCAACCCGGCGGGGCTCGTGGCCTGGCTCGCCAGCAAGGGCGGGCTGGTGCGGCTGAGGCCGGACCACAAGCTGGCGATCGCGCGCGAGATGGATGTCGGCGCGCGGATCAGAACGGCGCGAGACCTGCTCTCCAGCCTGGTGCGGATCGCCAATCAGGCGAAGGCGGCGTAACGGCCCGCCGGGGAGCGCGTACTGACTTACACTCTGCCGGCTGGCGCTATCTACTCGCTATCGCTTCGTGCAAGCCTGTGTCGATCAGCAGCTCTGGGGCACGCCGGACCAGATCCTGCGCAAGCTGGAAAGACGCCAGCAGAGCATGGGCGACGCCGGCACCCTTTGCTGCTTCCGCTTCGGCGGTGCTCCGTTCGAGGTGGGCTAGCACGGGATGCGGCTGTTCGCCAAAAAGGTCATGCCGGTGGTACGGACCTGGCAGGCAGGGACCGAGCATCTCCGAGCTGCCGAGTAACGGGAAGGGCAGCAACCGCCGCTTCGGGGGCAAAGATTTTGCATCATTTGTGGATCGACCTGCCGAGTGCCGCGTTGCACCTGGACGCGCCGATGGGGTGCGGTCTGAACGAAGGGAAACGGACGTCATGTGGAATGGCTTACGCGTCGTGGGATTTGCGTTGGCGCTGACAATCGCGGGGACCGGACTTGCCTTGGCTCAGGCCGGCGGCGGCGCCGGCGGAGGTGGGGCCGGAGGCGGCGCCGGCGGCGCTGCTGGATCCGGCGCTGGCGGAGCCGGCGCTGGTGGCGGTGGCGTGCCGACGGGCGTCGAGGCGGGCACAAATTCCCCGACCGGGCACCAGGGCCCCACCCCCGGCAGCACCGCGCAGAACAGGCCTATGAACGGCACCGGCACGGGGACCGCCGAACAGGGCACGGGTTCTACCGGCGCAGGCGGAACGAACCGCTAGTCTCGTTCAACTGGACTGTTGCCGCGCCGGCACCCGACCCTCTCCCAGCGTGCTCCTCTGGGAGAGGGAGGGTGGTGTGGGCATCAGCCCAGCTTCGGCATCGCGTCAATGAACCCGATAACCGCGCGCAGCCGCCCATCTTCGGCCAACTCCGCGAAGTCGGTGCCGCCAAAGAATAGCGGTGCCTGCTCGGTGCCGCCGGCGCTCCAACTGAACCGCGCGCGGTCATGGTGCGCCTCGATCCCGCTCGATAGGCGGAAGCGGTATCCAGGGTAGCTCTCCTGCACCACGGCGATCATTGCGTCGATCCCGGCGTGCCCGGTCCCGTCGCGGTGCGCGTCGAGATAGCTGCCCTCCTCACTCCAGGTCCGTGCGATGATGTCGCGGCGGCGGCCGGCATCAGTTTCGTTCCAGGCCGCGATGTAGCCGGCCACCGTCTCGTTGATTGTGCTCATGTTGGTTCTCCTGTCGCTGCGGGTCCGAGGCGCGTGCCTGGCGGTCCCGTGCGCGAGGATTCGCCGGTGCCGGCGCGAAGGCGATTACCTCGGGGGTCAAGAGAAGCGGGCGCGCCGCCGTGTCATGGAACAGCGCCGCTTTTCGTCGGCCGACGCGCCGGACGCGATCCGCTTGAAGTCGTTCCACAGCACTGGATAGCCACACATCGCCTTGTCCATCGGGAAGTTGCTTTGGAACTTGCATCGCGCGGCGCCGAACGCCTCGATGCACTCCATCATCCAGGGCCGCACGCCTGGGTCAGTTCGCCGGATGAGGGCGGCAGGGCTGGCGGCGGAAATCGAACACGTTGATCGCCTTCGCCAAAACCGCCAAGCTTCCACATCACCACATCACCACATCACCACATCACCACGTCGCCCGGCTCCAGCGATGGCGATAGACGAACCGCGATTGCGCGGCGAAGGTAGTAAGTTCGTCGAGCAGGCCCCTGGCCTCCTCGGCGTCCATGCCCTCGATCTCGTCGTTGTGGATGGGGCTGATGTAGAGCGAGAGCCGGCCGGTGACCGGTTGCTTGCGGAGCATCGGCTGCCACACCGGCGGCATTGCCGCCTTCTTCTCGGTCAGCGGCTTCAGGGCGCTGAGCGTGCATGAACAGATCGCCTTCATCCCAGCGATCCCCTCCGCGCCGCATCGTGCCGTACCTACTGCCCTGGATCACGTAGGCGATCACGCCGCTCGCCATGAAATCCGTGCTCAGCTCGTCGCCAGCGCCGATCTTGGCGAATTGCGCGAGTACCAACGGGTCGTCGCCGCGAATGCGCAGCTCAGTTCCTCGGAACTGTCGCGGGACCAGCCCCGTTCATGTCGCGGGATCGAGTGCGAGGCGCGGCTCCGCCACAAAGCTGTGGTCCGGAACCGGCGGCAGTTTCACGTTGAAGGCATTGCCCGTATTGAAGAAGCGCCCGCGAGCTTCGGTAGGGTGGCGCCCCTCTGAGCCGGCATTTCGGCGATGCTGCGCGGTCGCGGCGCACTGGACGTGTAAGCTCCTTCGCCAGCCCGCTGCATGAACGATAAGGGAATCGAGCATCGGCGGCGATCCGGGTCGAGTCAAGCCGCGGACACCGGCCCCCTCCAAGCTTGGTAAGGAGCGGGCTTTTTCCCGTTGACGCGCGATGCCTGCAAGTGATCCTTCGGCGACTTCATCAGGGGAGAAGCCGATGGGCGCATTGTCGTCCAAAGCCCGGGATCACCGCCGCCGGGTGCTGGAACATCAGGAGAAGCTGAGGGCCAGGGATCACGCCCCACAGTCGGAACCGGCAGACCCACAGCTAAAGATCCCGTTAATCGGCGAGGTTAAGCGCGATGAGGGCGTCGTTGCTCGAAAGCGCAAGTTGGCGCGAACCCGCAAACCCGACCAGCCCAAGCTTGGAGATCTCTAGCCCCACATCCGACGCGGGCCAACGCAGGAATTTCCGTACTATTTCCATTACGATGTTATGGCGCATCGAATCTGAACCAGATATGCTTTGGCCATAGAATCGACTTGGAATGGCCATGCGTTACCTGCTTGTGAGCCTGAGATCGCCTTCGGCCCAACTCGACCCAGTGCGCGAAGGGCTGCGCCAGGCGGTTGTCATCCTCCTGACCGCGGCGACCGCCCTCGCACTGCCGGCAAAGCCGCTCCTCCCGGTGGCCCATGCCGCGCCGCCTCCGGGCACCGATCTGAACTCGCCGGTCCACCAATGGTTCGAGCGACAGGCGGGCGCGAACGGCGTCTCGTGCTGTTCGATGGCCGACGGCCATCTCTTGGAAGACGGCGACTGGCGCATGAAACAGGACGGCAGCGGCTACGAGGTCCGGCTCGTCAGCACGTGGCACGAGGTGCCGAAGCAGGCCCTGATCGATCCACGCAAAGACCCCAATCCCACCGGCCATGCCGTGGTTTGGTACGAGGGCAGGTGGGATATCGCGGGCGCGTTCAACCCGATCATCCATTGCTTCCTGCCCGGCTATATGTATTGAGCCGGCGGGGGCTCACCGCGCTCCGCCGCCCAGCGGCGAATACGCGCCATACGGCCAGAAATAGGCGGGCGTCGAACCATAATAGGGCGGCGTATGCGGTTGCCAGTTGGCGCAAGCCCCCAGCACGCCCGAGAGGCCCAGGAGCACACCAGCCCGAACGATTCGCTTCATGAAGAACGCTCCAAGCTGATCCCCAACCGAGGCCCACCCAAGCCCGTTCGATCGACGCGCTCACGTCTCGGTACTGAGTTCCCGCGCCTCAACGCTCCGAGCGCGGGTCGAACGCGTGCTGCAAGCCGTCGCCCAGGAAGTTCACCGCGATCACGGTGAGGAAGATCAGCACTCCCGGATAGATCGCCAGCCCCGGCGCTTCGGTCACCAGCTCCTGGGCGTTGCTCAGCATGTTGCCCCAGCTCGGCATCGGCGGCACCACGCCGAAGCCCAGGAAGCTCAGCACCGATTCGAACAGGATCACCCGCCCCATGGTCAGCGTGATGGCGACGATCAGCGGCGTCGCGATGTTCGGCAACACATGCGTCGCCATCACATAAAGCGGGCCGGCCCCGCTGGCGCGCGCGGCGCGCACGAAGTCGCGCTCCTTCACCGACAAGGTCGCGGCGCGCGCGATCCGCGCGGTGGCGGTCCAGTCCACCAGCGAGATCACGACCACGATGCGCCAGAACCCGGCCGCCCCGGAATGAGCGAACTCGGCGGAGAAGCCGAGCTTGGTCAGATCGAGCGCGCCCAACACGATCAGAAGCGGCAACAGGGGCAGCGCGATCACCCCGTCGGTGAAGCGCATCAGCAACGCATCCAGCCGTCCGCCCGCATAGCCGGCGGGACCCCCGATCAACAGCGCGATCACGCTGCCGGCGCCGGTCGCTAGCACGCCCACCAGCAGCGAGACCTGCCCGCCGACCATCAGCCGCGCCAGCTCGTCCCGCCCGGCCTCGTCGGTGCCCAGCCAATGCTGCGCCGAGGGCGGATCGAAGCGGGAGAGCAAGTTGGTCGCATCGGGATCGATGTGCAGCAGCCACTCCAGCGGCCAGGCCAGCAGCACGAACACCACGAGCGAGACCAGCAATACCAGGCTAGCCATTCCCGTGCGGTGCGCTCGGAAGCGGCGCCAGCGCAGTCGCCACGGGCCGACCGCCTGCTCGGCCGCGGGCGCGACCTCGAACGCGGTCGCGCTCATGCCAGCGCGATCCGCGGATCGAGCCAGGCATAGGCGACATCCGCTGCCAGGTTCGCGAGCAAAGTGACCAGGGTGGCGAACAGTAGCGCGGTGAGCGCCAGGTTGTAGTCGTTGCCCATGATGGCGTCGTAGATCGTCTTGCCCATGCCGGGGATCGCGAACATGGTCTCTGTGACGAGTGCTCCCGAGAACAGCGTCCCGAAGCTCAGCGCCATCACCGTCACCACCGGGATCATCGCGTTCCGCAGCGCGTGGACCAGAACCACGCGGCTCTCCGGCGCGCCCTTGGCGCGGGCAGTGCGCACGTGATCGGCGCGCAAGGTCTCGATCATGGCGGCGCGCACGAAGCGGGTGAATTGCCCAGTGTAGAACAAGGCCAAGGTCACAACCGGCAAGACCAGGTGGCGAAGCTGATCGCCCACCCCGCCCCGCCCCAAGGTCGCGGTGCCGCTGGCCGGCAGCCAGTGGAGTTGCACCGCGAAGACCAGAATAAGCACCAGCGCCAGCCAGAACACCGGCAGCGAGATCCCCGCGAACGCCGCGAGGCTGATCGCGCCGTCCGCCGCCCCGCCCGGCCGCAGCGCCGCCAGCACGCCGAGCACCAAAGCCAGCACCACACTCAGCACAAAGGCCGACAGCATCAGCCGTGCGGTCTGCGCGAGCGCCGGCGCCAGCACCTGCAGCACCGGCTGCGCGTGCGAGCGCGAGTAGCCGAAATCGCCGCCGACCGCCGCCCCCAGCCAGTGCCAATACCGAACCGGCAATGGCTGATCGAGCCCATAGATCGCGCGGAGATGAGCGACCACGTCGGGCGTCGCTCCGGGATTGCTCGCCAGCATCTCGTCCAACGGATCGCCCGGCATCAGCCCGATCAGGCTGTAGATCACCAGCGACATAAGCAGCAACACGAGTGCGGTTTGCAGCGCGCGGCGGAGGATGAAACGCAGCATCCAACGTCAGTCCTTGAAATGACAGGCGGCAAGCTGGTCCGCCCGTCCGAGCGCAGGCAGCAGCGCCGGCGGTTCGATCCGGCACACGTCCTGCGCCTTCGGGCAGCGGGTATGGAACACGCAACCCGGGGGCGGATCGAGCGGGCTCGGCATCTCCCCCTTGATCGCATGGCGGCGGGCGCGCCGCCGGCCGATGCGCGGCACCGCATCCAGCAGCGCCCGGGTGTAGGGATGCGAGGGCCGCGCGAACAAGTCGTCGCGCGGGGCGATCTCGACCAAGCGGCCGAGGTAGAGCACCGCGACCCGGTCCACCAAATGGTTCACCACGCCCATGTCGTGGCTGATGAACAGATAGGACAAGCCGCGCTCTTGCTGCACCTCGCGCATCAGGTTCAGCACCTGGCTCTGGATCGACACGTCGAGCGCCGACAGCGGCTCGTCGGCCACGATCAGGGCCGGGTCGGGCGCCAGCGCGCGGGCGATAGCGATGCGCTGGCGCTGCCCGCCGGAGAACTCGTGCGGGTAGCGGTTCAGCACATCGCGGGGCAAGCCGACATCGCGCGCCAGCCCAGCCGCCCGCTCCCGCCGCTCGGCGGCCGAACCGATGCGGTTGATCCGCAGCGGCTCGGCAATGATGGCCGAGACCGGCATCCGGGGATCGAGCGCGCCGAACGGGTCTTGGAACACGATCTGGATCGCGCGCTGTGCCGCCCGCCGCGTCGCGCAATCGAGCGCCCGGCCCCGGAACCGCATTGCCCCGCCGGTCGGTTCCCGCAGGCCGGCGACCACATGACCCAGCGTGCTCTTGCCGCTGCCGCTCTCGCCCACCAGCGCGAGCGTCTCGCCGTCCTCGATCGCGAGGCTGACGCGGTCCACCGCCCGCAGCACTCCGGCGCGACCGAACATCCCGCGACGCTGCGGGAAATGCACGCTGACCCGGTCGAGCGAGACCAGCGCCGTCATGTGCTCGCCTTGAAGCAGGCGACGAAGTGATCCGGCGCCAGTTCCTCCAGCACCGGCTCGGCGAGGCGGCAGTCGGGCGCCACGCGGGCGCAGCGATCGGCGAAGCGGCAGCCGCGCACGGCGCGCGGATCGGGCACGCCGCCCGGGATCACCGGCAACCGCTCCACGCGCCGCTCGGGGTCGGGCAGGGTAGCGATCAGCCCTTGCGTGTAAGGATGCAGCGGCGCGGCGAACAGCGCCTCGGCCGGCGCGCGCTCCACAATCGTGCCGGCGTACATCACCATGATCTCGTGGGCGATCTCCGAGACCACCGCAAGGTTGTGGCTGATGAATTGGATCGCCATGGCGATATCGTCCTGAAGCTCGGCCATCAAGTCCAGGATCTGCGCCTGGATAGTCACGTCGAGCGCCGTGGTCGGCTCGTCGGCGATCAGCAGCGCCGGGCGGCAGGCGAGCGCCATCGCAATCATCGCGCGCTGGCGTTGCCCGCCGGAAAGCTGGTGCGGATAGGCCCCGGCCCGCTCGCGTGCGGACGGAATGCCGACCGCGTCCAGCGATTCGACCGCGCGCTCCCCGGCTACGCGCCAGCCGAGCCCCTGATGCAGCACCAAGACCTCGGCGATCTGCCGGCCGATCTGCATCACCGGGTTGAGCGCCGTCATCGGCTCCTGGAACACCATCGCGAGCCGGTCGCCGCGCAGGGCTCGCCACGCCGAGGCCGGCTGTCCGATCAGCTCGCGCCCGTCGAAGCGGACCGAGCCCGCGACCCGGCCCGGCGGCGGCACCAGACCCATCACGGCAAGGGCGGTTATCGACTTGCCGCAGCCCGACTCTCCCACCACGCCCAAGGTCCGGCCGCGGTGTAGGTCGTAGCCGATGCCGCCGACCACCTGGCGTTCGCCCTCGCGCGCGGCAAACCCCACCGTCAGCCCGCGCACCTCCAGGATGTTCGGCCGGGCCGGGGTCGCGGGCGGCTCGCTCAGCCCGGATGCCAGTATTCGGCCCAACGCGAGCTTCCGCCGTGGCCGGTCACCACATAGCCCTTCAGCCAAGTGGGGATCACATGGTCCTCGGCGCGGTAGAACAGCGGCAACACGGGAAGCTGCTCGGCGTAGATGCGCTGCATGTCGGCCCAGATCGCCTTCTGCTTGTCCAGGTCAAGCTCGCCCTCGGCGGCCGCGATGTCCGCGTCCATCTTGGGATTGCTGAACGCGACCTGGTTCGTGCCGGTCCAATTGTTCCGCTTGGTCGGGATGTCCGATGTTGCCAGGGTGCGCCGCGGGCTTTCGCTGACCTCGCTGCTCCAGGCGTACATCACCATGCCCGGATAGACGCGATGCTTTAGCGTCTCGCCGAACAGGGTGCGCGCCGGTTCGTTCTTGATCGTGACCTGCACGCAGGCCGCCTTCCACTGGCTTTGCAGCACCTCCTCCTGCAACTCGCGCAGCCGGTTGCCGGCGGTGGTGGATATCTCAATCGAGAGCGGCTTGCCGGCCGCGTTCCGGCAAATGCCGTCGCCGCCCGGCTTCCAGCCGGCCTCGGCCAGCAGCGCCATGGCTTTGGCCGGATCATAACGATAAGTTGGAACGTCCTTCGAGTAGTTCGGATCGAGCGGGTTCACCCAGGACGTTGCAACCGGCTGCTTGCCCGCGAACAGCTTGCGCACCATCGTCTCGCGATCGATCGCCAGCAGCAGCGCCGTGCGCACGCGCAGGTCGGCCAGGATCGGGTTGTCCTTCTGCAAGTCGATGTGCTCGTAATTCAGGCTGGGGCGGAAGATGTAGGTGAAGCGGTCGGGATGTTGCTTTTGCAGCGCGAGCGCCTGGTCGATGGTGAGCCCGACCCCCTCGCCATTCACCATATCGACATCGCCGGACAGCAGGTTGGCTTGCAGCGCGGCGGTGTTCTCGATCAGCTTGATGACGATGTGCTTGAACGCGGGCTTGGTGCCGGACCAATAGGGATTGGGCTCCAGCACGATCTGCGCGCCCGACTGATAGCCGGTGACCATGTACGGCCCGCTCCACAGGCCGGGCGTGGCCGGGGCGCGGTTATAGGCCGTTTGCTTGATGTAGTCGCCTGGGCCGCCCGCTTTGGCGTAGATCGGTCCCTCGATGTGCTCCGGCAGGATCTGGTCGTAGCGGTCGAAATAGGCCGTGACCTTTTCGAGATGCATCACGGCGGTATGGTCGTCGATCACCTCCACGCCGCGCACGCGCGTCCACGGATTGGGATTGCTGAACCCGGAGTTCGGATCGCGACCGAGTTTCCAGGTGAACGCCAGGTCTTTCGCGGTGACCGGCTGGCCGTCGCCCCATTTCAGGTCGGGTTTGAGTTTGAGCGTGACCGCCATGCCCTTGCCGCCGACGGGCAAGTCCTCGATCTTCGCAAGCCCGTTCTTCAGGGTGGGAAGCTCGGTGCAGAGCAGACAGGTGTTCTGCCACTCCTGATCAAAGGAGGTAATGGGGCGCAGCCCGAACTCAGTGACGTAAGCCTTGATCACCTCGGCATCGATGTCGGGATGCAGGCTGGAGGGGAACTGGGCGACGCCGATCACGAGGTCGTCCTTGGCCTGGGCGGCCATGCCGCCCAGCAGCAATGCCGCGATCAGCGTGACGGAGCCCGCGACGGCTCTGCGGATTGTCTGGGTCATCCTACTCCCACCAGCGGTTTGCTCGCTCTGGTGGTATATCAGACACGGAGTTCGTAATGCCACAGCTCCCCCTTCCCTTGCAGGAGGGGGAGGGGCGTCGAGGCAAACAGGCTCGGCCGGCGAGGCACGATTCGACGAGCTCAGCCGATGGCGATCTTCCGCAGCTGCGCCTCCTGGACCTTCGGCAGCGTCAACGTCAGCACCCCGTCATCGAGTTGGGCGCTGATCTTCTCCTGATCGATCTTGCCGGAAAGGCTGAAGGAGCGGGTATAGTGGCCAACATTATATTCCGTGTACACCGGCTCCATGTCCTCGTATTTGGAGTAATCGATTCGTCCTTCCACCCTTAGCACGTCGTTTTCCAAACCTACGGTGATGTCCTTCTTCTCCACCCCGGGCATTTCCATGACCAGGGTCAGGGCGTTGTCGGTTTCGTAAATGTCGGTGCTAGGGATGTAGAAGCGGCCGGGAATCGTCTGCTCCTGCTTGCTCGCAACTTCCTTTTTCTCTGGCACTGACAATTCCTGTGAGGCTGCCATTGCGTCCTCCATATTGCGATCTGTTCGTGCGTTTGCTTAGGCCACGGTGATGGATTTCGGCCGATCCCGCTCCGCGCGCGGCAGGAACAGCGCCAATATGCCATCCCGGCATTCAGCCTTCACGGCATCCGCATTGATCTCGATCGGCAGCGTCACCGCACGATCGAAGCGGCCCGCCAGTCGCTCTCGACGATGCAGGCTGGCATTCTCCGCGTAGGAGACGGACTTCGTTCCGGCAACGCGGATCGTGTTGCCCTTCACTTGCACCTGGAGGTCCGACTTCTTGAGGCCGGGAACTTCGGCAATGATCACGAAGTCGTCTTTCTTGCGGAACACGTTCAATGGCGGGTAGCTCCCGCCGCCGCTTAGACTGGACTGCAACCAGCCGCTGGTCCGGAATTCGTCCAGGGCCTGCTGCAAGTTCGACAACGTATCGAAAGGACTTGGAAACAGCGCCATTGCATCACCCCCTATCGGTTGAAGGCGGGAGCACGCCGCTACGCGATGCCGGTCGTCAGGAGATCCCTACGGCCGGCCGTTTGGCACTCCCAAGCCTTCGAGTGCTAATCCGAGTTAGTGCGAGTTGGCGAGTGGTCAAGAGGGTTTGCAGAGCGCTAGCAGCGCCTGTCCTGGCAGATTCCTAGCCGCCAGCCACCATCCCCAGTACCACGGCGCCGTACCGCGTCAGCTTGGACGACCCGACCCCCTTGATCTCCCCCAGCTCGTCCAGGCAAGCGGGCCGAACCGCGGCGATCTCGCGCAGCACCGCGTCATGGAAGATCACATAGGGCGGCACGGATTGCGCCTTGGCCTCCACCGCGCGCCAGGCTCGTAGGCGCTCGAACACCCCCTCTGCAGCGGGGCCTGACGTCGTCTCGGCCTCCATCCCCGAGTGGCGCTCCTGCGACCGCGCAGGGCGGCGGGCGCGGGGGGCGGGCTCGCGCAGCCGCACCGCGCTCTCCCCTCGCAAGATCGGGCGCGCCTGCTCCGCCATGAGGAACAGGCCGCCATGCCCCTCCGTGTCCACATCCAGCGCGCCGAGTGTGACAAGCTGGCGCAGCAAGCTCCGCCAGAACGAGCCCGGGCGGTCCGCGCCCACGCCGAACATCGGCAGCTTGTCGTGACGGTGGCGCAGCACGCCCTCGCTCACCTCGCCCCGCAGCACCGCGATCACATGAACCACGCCGAACATCTGGCCGGTGCGATAGACGGCGGACAACGCCTTACGCGCGTCCTCGGTGGCGTCGATCGTCTCGGGCGGCGCGGCGCAATTGTCGCAATGCCCGCATGGCTCCGCCAGCGTCTCGCCGAAGCAGGCGAGCAGCGCGCGAGTGCGGCAGCCGATGGTCGCGGTCAGCGCCACGATCTCCTCGAGCTTGCTGCGCATCACCCGCTTCTGCGCCTCGGGGGCGGCGGATTGCGCCAGCCAATGCCGTGCCCGCGCGATGTCCTGCCCGCCATGCAGCAGCAGCGTTTCCGCCGGATCGCCATCGCGCCCGGCGCGGCCGATCTGTTGGTAATACGCCTCCGGGCTGTCCGGCATGTCGAGATGCACCACGAAGCGCACGTCCGGCCGATCGATGCCCATCCCGAAGGCGATGGTGGCGACCACCACCAGCGGCTCGCCGGCGCGGAACCTGGCCGCCGCCCCGCGCTTTTGCGCCGCGTCCATCCCGGCATGGAAGGCCACCGCGGGGACGCCTTTGGCCGCTAGGCTCGCAGCCACGCGCTCCGTCTTCGCGCGCGAGCCGCAATAGACGATGCCGCAGTTGCCCTTATGGCGCGCCAGCAGCGCGAGCAATTGCCCGGTCTCGCCGTCCTTGGGCTGAGCCGCCAGGTGCAGGTTCGGACGGTGGAAACTGGCGACGAACACCTCGGCCCGGTCCATCCGCAGCGCGGCCAGTATGTCGCGTTGCGTGCGCGGGTCGGCGGTGGCGGTAAGCGCGATGCGCGGCACTCCGGGGAACCGCTCGGCCAGGCCCGCCAGCTCGCGATATTCGGGGCGGAAATCATGGCCCCATTGCGAGACGCAATGCGCCTCGTCGATCGCGATCAGCGCCAGCCGCAGGCGCGACAGCCGATCGACCGTGCCGTAGCCGAGCAGCCGCTCGGGCGAGACATACAGCAGATCGAGCGTGCCGGCGGCCAAGTCGCGGGAAACATCGCCTGCCGCTCCCGGGTCAATCTCGGAATGCAGCGCAGCAGCGGCCACGCCCACCTGGCGCAGCGCGGCCACCTGGTCGTCCATCAGCGCGATCAGAGGCGAGACCACAATCGCGGTGCCGGGCCGGCAGAGCGACGGCACCTGATAGCAGATGCTCTTGCCCCCGCCGGTCGGCATCAGCACCAGCGCGTCGCCGCCGCCGACGACATGCCGCACCGCTTGTTCCTGCAAGCCCCGGAAGGCGGGAAAGCCGAACACACGCTGCAACACGTCCGCCGGGTCCGCGCGCAGCCCGGCGGGGAGCGGGACGTGGTTCATGCGCGATCAGGGCGACTGAATGCCGATCACGACCCGCCGGCTTTCCTGCGCGCTCAGCGCAAAGGTTACCGAGCCGAGCCCGACCTGTTTGATCCGGCTCGGCTCCACCCCGTCTTCGGCGAGCTGGTCCGCCACCACCTGCGCGCGCAAGTCCGAAAGCAACCTGTTGGCCTGCTTGCTGCCGGTGAGGTCGGCCGCCCCGGTCACGGTCACCTGCGATCCGGGATGGTCCTTGGCCCAACCGGCGGCCCGCGCGATCACGTTTAGCGAAGAGTCGTCGAACGCGGCCGACCAGTTCTGAAAGAATATAACGAAATCCTGGGGTGCCCCGGTGGCGCTACCGGCGCCCGCGCCCAGGCACAGCAGCAGCAATGCCAAGCCCAAGCGCCGCATGCTCGACTCCGTTCTGTTGGTGCGAACCCGGACCTTACTGCCCGCAACGCTAGCAGGGGGTCAACGGCCTGCGACAAACGGCTACGCGTTCGTCGGAACCGCCATTTCCCATCACTCCTGCGTTCCAGCTTGGATCAAACGCCATTCCTGGATTGCAAGGCATCATGACAGCCCCTCGATCATCCCGTCCGCGTCCAGCCTGATCGAGCACGCGGCGGGCACGCGCGACAGGCCGGGCGTGGTCATGATGTCGCCGCAGATCGCCACCACGAACCCCGCGCCGGCCGACAGGCGCACGTCGCGCACCGGTAAAATGTGTCTCTCGGGGGCGCCCAGCGCCATGGGATCGGCGCTGAAGCTGTACTGCGTCTTGGCGACACAGATCGGCACCTGGCCGAACCCATCGGCCTCGAACTGCTCCAGCCTGGTTGCGACATGCGGCGGCAACGCGATATCGGCGGCCCGATAGATCTCGCGCGCGATAGTGCGCAGCTTCTCCGCCAAGACCATGTCGTCCGGGTAGAGCGGCGCGGGGCGTGCGCCGCCGGGCCGGATCGTGGCCAGCACGGCGCGCGCGAGGTCCACGGCTCCCGCCCCGCCATCCGCCCAATGAGTGCAGACCACCACCTCCGTGCCCAGCGTCGCCATCGCTTCGCGCACCACCGCGAACTCCGCGTCGGTGTCGGTCGCGAAGCGGTTGAGCGCGACGATCGCCGGCAGGCCGAACTTGCCCATGTTCTCGACATGGCGCGCGAGATTGGCCACGCCGCGCGCGACCGCTTGCGGATCCTCGCGCCCCAGCTCCGTCCGCGCTACGCCGCCATGCATCTTGAGCGCGCGCACCGTGGCGACGACCACACTCGCCGCCGGCCACAGCCCAGCGACGCGGCATTTGATGTCGAGGAACTTCTCCGCACCCAGATCGGCGCCGAACCCGGCCTCGGTCACCACCACGTCGGCGAGCTTCAGGCCGAGCCGAGTCGCAATGACCGAGTTGCAGCCATGCGCGATATTGGCGAACGGGCCGCCATGCACCAGCGCCGGCGAGCCCTCCAGCGACTGCACCAGGTTCGGCATCAGCGCATCGCGCAGCAGCACCGCCATCGCCCCGTCGGCCTGGAGGTCGCGCGCGGTGATCGCGCGTCGCTCGCGCGTTTCGGCGACGATCACGCGCCCCAGCCGCGCTTGTAGGTCGGCCAGGTCGCGCGCCAGGCAGAACACCGCCATAACCTCGGAAGCGGCGGTGATGTCGAACCCATCCTCGCGCGGCGCGCCATTGGGGACACCCCCGAGGCCGCCCACGATGGCGCGCAGCCACCGATCGTTCATGTCAAACGCCCGGCGCCAGCCGATCCGCCGGACGTCGATGCCGAGCGCGTTGCCCCAATAGACGTGATTGTCGATCATTGCCGCCAGCAGATTGTTGGCCGCGGTGATGGCGTGGAAGTCGCCGGTGAAATGGAGGTTGATCTCCTCCATCGGCGCGATCTGCGCCCGCCCCCCACCGGCGGCCCCGCCCTTCTGGCCGAAGCTCGGCCCGAGACTCGGCTCGCGAAGGCAGATCACGGCCCGCGCGCCGATGCGGTTGAGCGCGTCGGCCAGGCCCACCGTGGTTGTGGTCTTGCCCTCGCCGGCCGGCGTCGGGCTGATCCCCGTTACCAGCACCAGCGCCCCGTTCGACCGTTGCTCGGCCGAACGAATAAAGTCGAAGCCGATCTTGGCCTTGAACCGGCCGTACGGCTCCAGCGCGTCGGCCGGGATGCCGAGCCCGGCCGCGATCTCGCCGATTGGGCGGAGCCTGGCGGCGCGAGCGATCTCGAGATCGCTCGCCAACTCAGGCCGCCTCGCGCAAGCTTATGCCAAGCTCGCCGAGCGCGCTTCCTATCGCGGCCACCGCGCGGGCCATATCGTCGGTCGTGATCGCACCGATGCAGCCGACCCGGAAACTCGGTTCGGGCGTATTATAGAAGTTGCTGATCAGGAACCCCCGCCGCTTCAACGCATCGACGAAGGCTTGCAGGTTCCAACCGGGGTCCGCGGGAGCGCGGATGTTGACGATGATCGGCCCCTGAGCGTCGGGCGCCAGGCAGGGCTTGAGCCCGAGACGGCGCGCACCATCGTAGAGTGTGCGCATGTTCGCGGTGTAGCGGGCGAGCCGGGCCGGCTGGCCGCCCTCGGCATCGTAGAGGTCGAGTGCCACGCTGAGCGCGTTCAGCACCTGGGCGGGCGGGGTGAACCGGGCGAAGCCCCAGTCGCTGTAGACGCTATGGGCATAGACGTCGGCGAGGTCGAGGGACCAGCTCTGCGCCTGCCCCGCGCTCGCGATCAGCCGATCCACTCTTGCCACCGCGAAGGCCACGCCGGGCACCCCCTCCAGGCACTTGTTGGCGGTGAACACCGCCGCATCGATCTCCGGCTGGGCCCCGATGTCGAGCGGCAGCGCGCCAAAGGCGGAGATGGCATCGACGATCATCCGCCGCCCGAGCCGGCGCACCTGGGCGCCGATGGCGCGCACGTCGTGCGCCACCCCGGTTCCGGTCTCGTTGTAGACCGCGCCGACATGGCCGATCGCGGGATCGGCGGCAAGCGCGGCGGCGATCACCACCGGGTCGGCTGGCCGGTCGGGTTCGATCGCGAGCGGCACCGGCACCCGCCCGGCCTCGCGCGTCAGCCGCTCCATCCGATCGGCATAGGCGCCGGTCATCGGGATCAGCAGCTTCCGGCCGGCGGGCAGAAAGGTGCGAATCGCGGCCTCGGTGACAAAGTGCCCGCAGCCTTGCAGCGGCAGCACGGCGTGCTCGCCTGGCCGTCCGCCGGCGATCGCCAGCAATCGCTCACGGATGTGCGCGTAGAAGGGATGGAAATCGTTGTCCCACGGGGCGAAGTCGTGGCGGAGCGCGTCGCGCACCTCCGGCCGCGTGGTGACCGGTCCGGGAATTAGCAGCAGCATTTGGGCAACCTGATGGGGCGAGGCGCAGCCTTGCCACGGTGCGACGGCGAAATCCACCAACAAGAGGTCATTGCTGGATCGTTCTGCCTGCAAACTGCTAGGGTGGCACCATGACGCTGCCGTTTTCCCTGCCCGATTGGGTGCCCTGGTGGCTGCCCACCATCGTCCTGGTCCTGGCGGTCCTTTGGTTTCTGGCCTTCCTGCTGGTGCCGTTCAGCGTGATCGGGCTCAAGGCCCGACTGGACGGGCTGGAGGCTCGGCTGGACGAGATCCACGCCGAGATCCGTCGATTGGCATTGCGTTTGCCCGATTCCGCCAATGCGCTGGCCTTCGACGAGCTGTACGCGCCGGAGCCGCGACATGAGTCGACGCGCCGGCCATCGGCGTTCACCCGACCACCGATCCCGCCCGCGGCGCACGAGCTGGAGGAGGAGCCGCACATGCCGGAGGCTCCGCCGCCGGCCGGCGGCTTACGGTTCCGCCGCCCCGAGCAGGGGCAGGGGCGGCCCGCCGCGCGCGAGAACCGCACAGAGCCTCGGCTCGACTGGCCTAGGTGAGCGGCAGGCGCCTCAGATGCCTAAATTCTAGGCGCGGTCCTCGGCCATTCCCGCCGCCGCCAGCACGGCGGCCAGCCCCGCTGCCAGGCCGCGCACCGAGGCATCCAGCGAAACGTCGATCCATTCGTCGAGCGAGTGTGCCCGCCCGCCGCTGCCGCCCGAGCCGATCTTGATCGCCGGGATGCCGAGACTCATGGCGATATTGGCGTCGGTCGAGGAGGCTTCGCAGCGCGGCTCGAAGCCGTGAGCGGCGATCGCGGCGCGGGCAAGTCGAACCAGCTCGGATGCCTCGTCCGTCTGCCCGGCGGGGCGGTCGCCGCTCTTCACCGCCTCGGCCGTCACCTTCCCGTCGCGGGTCGACCGCGCGGCGTTCTCCGCCACCGCAGCGCCATCGACCAAAGCAAGAAAGCGCCGCTCCAGGAGCACCAGCTCCTCGGCCGATTCCGAGCGCAAGTCGAACTCGGTCCATACCCGGTTCGGAATCGCGTTGATCGCGGTGCCCCCGCCGGTCACGCTGGCGCTGAAGGTGGTGCGCGGGGCGGCGGGAACCTGGAGCGCGGCCAGCCGACTGATCGCGTCGGCCATCGCATACATCGGGTTCACCAGCCCGAACGCGCCCCAGGAGTGCCCGCCCGGGCCAGTGAAGGTCACGCGGTAGCGCTTCGAGCCGATCCCGCGCGTGGCGATGCGCTCCATCTCCGGGCTGTCCACCGTGATGAAGGCGCCGATCCGGTCGCGGTACTCGCCCTCCAGGAACAGATGGCGCATGCCGCGCAGGTCGCCCGGCCCCTCCTCACCGACGTCGGCGACGAACAGGATGTCGCGCCTGGTGCGGATCCCCGCCCGGTCCATCGCGCGCACCCAGGCGAGCAGCACAGCCAGGCTGCGCGTGTCGTCACCCACGCCCGGCGCGCGTAGCCGGCTGCCCTCGCGGCGCACGGTCACTTCGGTGCCCGGCGGGAACACAGTGTCCAGATGTGCCGCGACGCACAGCAGCTTGCCCGCGCCCGCTTGCTCCCCCGGACGTCGCGCGAGCACGTTGCCTACCTGGTCCATCCGCACGTCGGCGAGCCCATGGGCTTGCGCCATCGCCATGAAGGCTCGTGCCCGCGCCGCTTCCTCGAAGGGGGGCGCGGCGATCTCGGTGAGGGTCACGATGTCGGCGACCGTTCGCTCGTGCTCAGCCGCGAGCGTCGCGGCGGCGGCGCGGAACGCCGCCGTTTCGATCAGCCCGCGAACAACCGCTTCGGCCTCGGCGCCCATCGGCCAAATCCTTCCGTTGCTCGCCAGGGGTATCGTCGCGGAGCACATCGGTGGCAAGATGCACGGAACACGCGTGTTCGCGGGGTTGTGACCACCACCCGGCGTTCAGGCGCTCAAAGTAATGAACTCCGCACCGAAGGATATCCCGATGATCGGACGCATCACTACCACGCTAGGCGCGCTTGCGCTGGGCTTCGCCGCGAACGCGGCCGTGCCGGCCCTGGCTCAGACCAACCCGACGGGCACCGACCAACCGAATGCCGCCGCCCCGGCCAATCCAGGCCCGGGCGCGACGCCGATGAACGCGCCAGCCGGCGGACAGATGAACGCCGCCCCCAGCACGGGCATGAACAACGAAGGCACGAACAACGCTGCGACGAGCAACGAGGGCACGAACATGGGCAATGCCCCCGCGAACGCGGGCGCGATGCCCACCCAGCCGCCGAGCGAACAGGGCACGAACACCGGCGCCGAAACTCCCTCATCGCCCGCGATGAAGCAGTCCGGCGGCATGAATCATGCGACAATGCACCACGTGTCTCGGCACTCGCGCACGGTCGCGACCGGGGATACCGCAGAAGGCAACGCGGCAGTCGCGCGCCTGAACGACGAAAGCCTGCACGCCGCCCAGCAGGGTCGTTCCTTCAGCCCATCGGGGGCGCAGCAATAACCCTCCCCCGAACCGGCTCTCAACGGAACGCCCGAGGGAGAGGGAGCAGCAGTGAGCCCTCTCCCTTTGGCTATGCCTTGAGGAGAGGGCGGATATGGACGCTCCATCCAGCGTGAGTGGGCTTTAGCCAAAGGCGCAGCAGCAGGCTCCATCCTTGCGAGATCATCCAGGGCGCGAACTCGGGGCGCCAATGTCGCTCGCGAGAGGCAACTTCATTGATCTCCAGGTGTGGGAGCTTGATACGAGCCCTCCTGGTTGGAATTGGACGTCGTCACGCAGTTATAGCTGCTCGCAAGAGGTCCTGGGTCCGCTTCCGCTGTACTGAGCAACCTGAGGGTAGGGGCACAGTGGACGCGAGAAGGCCGCGCCCTGTTCGGGAGTATCATTATTGTACTTTGTCGCAACGATACGCTGCGGTGCCTGGCCCTGCTCCACCCATTGCTCAAGCGCGCTCAGGACATCATTCTGTGGATCATTGGATTGTCCCGGAAGGCCCAGAGCCTGGCCGAACGCATTGGGCCCTGGACCTCCTGAGCAATGCCCCATGCCTGGCACCATGAACAGCCGGTAAAAGGACTGGATCTGCTCTAGCGTCGAGTTCGGCACATTGCCCACGTCGGTATCCAAGACCTGCAAGAGCGAATTGCCAGCCATGCCGATCGCAACGCGGCTGTAGTAGTTGGTGCTGGAACGGGGCGCGATTGTCGTGTCCGCCCAACCGTGGTATTGGATCAGTTTGCTTCCGTGTGCCGCGAACGCTGACAGGTTTGCATTCAAGGCGCCCACCACTCCATGATCCTGCAGCTCCGCTTGTGTGACATCCGGACCATAGTTGAGCGTGAGATAATTAAAGTCAGGATCGCCGAACACGAAGTACTTAAAGTAACTGTCGGCAATCGCGAACCCGCCAGGGGAGCCGGTAGGGGTGATTGCACCCCACAGAGTTTCGCTGCCAGGCTCGAAGCCCGGGAAAAGTCGCAGCCCAGTCCGTTGGTCAATCGGCCCCGCGTAGACAAGCTGTGCCGTCCGCACCTGCGCGGAAGTTAGGCAATCCGGGGCGTCTCCACCCTGACATTGGAGGACGGCAGGATCAAAATGACATTGTAGCGGGTTCGCGACGAAGCCGGGATCACTCACCCCATCGAGGTCGCCGCACTGGCTGAGCACCGCCTGGTTAATCAGAGGATACTTCTCAGGCGGGATGGTGCCGGCCGGATCTGCCTCATTAACTTGGACTTCGAAAACTTGATCGAAGTTCAAATTCACCCAGTCATTCGCGGGATCACCCGCAATAATTCCATCGTAGTCGTCCGGAAACCGTTGCGCTTCTTTGAGGGCTTGACGTCCTCCAGAAGAGCAGCCGTTGAAGTAGGCATGTTGGGGGGCGGTCCCGTAATAAGCCGCGGTTATCGCCTTGCCCACGACCGTCATCAGGTGTGTCGCGCGATAACCGAAGTCGATGAAGCTCTCGGGATGCCCAACGATGAAGCTCGCATCGGCCACGCCGGTTGCCGGATCGGCCGCCTCATGTCCTTGGTCGGAGTTGGCGACTGCATCTCCGCGGACAACACCTGCCTGCAACGCAACGTGGTAGACGGAGCCAGAAAAGCCGCCATTACCGGTTCCCTGAAACCGGCCATCCCAACTTTCGGGAGGGGGTAGCCACACCTCCATCACGATAGTAGACCCAGGAACCGGGGTGAGGATGGCCTGAACACGGCAGAACGGCACAGTTGTAGTAACGGGTGGGATTAAGGTTCCAAGCCCAGAGTCAAAGGTCGCGCCTGGCGAAACTTGCGCAGCGGTCAAAGTAATGCCCGGGGCGGTCAGAGTAGAAAGATCCTCGCAGGTCATCGCGGCGCGTGCCGGCATGACAATGGCTGCAGCCAGAGCCGCCGCCGAACAGGACGCAGTCAGCACAGGATTCATCCGCTGTTTCCTTCCCTATGAATTTTGATTTTTAACGATCCCAGGGGCGAAACGCGCCGGCTTCTCCCAAGGGCGCGTCTAAGTTTCTGGCTCTCAGGAGTATTCGGGAGATTCACCCCCGATCGCCTACTGCCGGCCGGGCCTTGCCGCTGCTCCCTGCACTATCAGCATGAGTTTGAGTACCAGGTAAACCGGATGTCGATCCGTTTGCGGTGGCCACGCAATTGAATTCCACGTCTCTCCAGCATGGCTAGACTCAGTGGAGCCAAGGTAAAAGCGTTGGCGAGGCCGGTCTTTTTGTGATGATGTGCTGCGATCACCGCTTCTCCTGATGTCTACATCGTCGCCCCGATCACCCAGGGCGCGAACTCGGCGGCGCCGAAGTCGAACTGCTCGCTCTTGGTCCGCTCGCCGGAGGCAACGCGCAGCATCAGCTCAAAAATACGCTGGCCACAGCCCTGCACCGTCTCGTCGCCGTCCAGGATCATGCCGCAGTTCACATCCATGTCGTCTTCCATCCGCCGATACATCGGCGTGTTGGTCGCGAGCTTGATGGACGGCGCCGGCTTGCAGCCAAACACGCTGCCGCGCCCGGTGGTGAAGCACACGAGATTGGCTCCGCCCGCCACCTGTCCGGTGGCCGCGACCGGGTCAAAGCCCGGCGTGTCCATGAACACGAAGCCCTTCGCCGTCACCGGCTCAGCATAGTTCACCACGTCCACCAGATTGGTGCTGCCGGCCTTGGCCATCGCGCCGAGCGACTTCTCCAGGATCGTGGTCAGCCCGCCCGCCTTATTGCCGGGCGAGGGATTGGCGTTCATCTCCGCCCCTTCGCGGCGCGTATACTCCTCCCACCAGCGCATCAGCGCGACCAGCTTCTCGCCGACCCCGCGGGAGACCGCGCGGCGGGTCAGGAGATGTTCGGCGCCGTAGGTCTCCGGCGTCTCGGACAGGATCACCGTGCCGCCGTGGCGCACCAGCAGGTCGCTCGCCGCGCCGAGCGCCGGGTTGGCGGAGACGCCGGAATACCCGTCAGAGCCACCGCATTGCAGCGCCACCGTCAGCTCGCTGGCGGGCAGGGTTTCACGCGTGACTCGGTTCGCTTCCGCCAGCACGTCCCTAACAAACGCCACCCCGGCCGCGACTGTCTTGCGTGCGCCACCCATGGCCTGGATGTCCATCGACTTGAGACGCCCGGCGAGGCGCTGCTCCTCCATCAGCCCGCCGATCTGGTTCACCTCGCAGCCGAGGCCGAGCGCGATCACATGCGAGAAGTTGGGGTGACGGGCGTAGCCCGCGAGGGTGCGCCGTAGCAGGCGCAGCGGCTCATCCTGGGTCATGCCGCACCCGGTCTTGTGCGTCAGCGCCACGACGCCATCGACGTTCGGGAAATCCGCCAAGGGATCGTCGCCGGTGAAGGGGTTGCGCCGGAACATGTCGGCCACCACCCCGGCGACGTGGGCACTGCAATTCACGCTGGTGAGGATGCCGATATAGTTGCGCGTGGCCACGCGCCCGTCCGCGCGTCGGATACCCTGGAACGTCGCCGACGGCCGAATGCTCGGGGTCGGCCGCGCGTCAGCCCCGAACGCGTAGTCCTTGGCGAATTCGCCCATGCCGCAATTGTGGACGTGAACGTGCCACCCCGGCTCGATCGGCGCGGTCGCGAAGCCGATGATTTGTCCGTAGCGGCGCACCGGCTCGCCGGCGGCGATCGGCCGCACCGCCAGCTTGTGTCCCGCCGGCACGCGCTGGGCCGTCGCCACGCCCTCGTCAACGGGCGTTCCGGGGAGCAGGGTGGCGCGGGCGATCACCACGTTGTCGGCGGGATGGAGGCGGATCACGAGCGGAGGCATGGATCACGGTGCTTTCATTCGGGACTATCTGCGCGCCGGCCCCCACCCAACCCTCTCCCAAAGGAAAAGGGCTTTTTTTCCATTCTCCCCCACTCCCGCTTAGGGGCGAGGGTTGGGGTGAGCCGAACACATCCTATCCGGCAACAGCGCCAGCCGCCTTGCGCACGGCTGTCACCGCCTCGCGCGCCGCCCGCGCCATAAGGCCGCTGTCGTTGGCGACGGTGACGAACCGGAAGCCCATGTCGATCATGCGCGCGGCATAGGCGGGTGTGCCGTTATGGAGGCCGGCGAACAGATCGCGACGCTTCGTCTCGCGGAGCAGCATCTCGTAGATACCCAGGATTTTCGGTTCGTCGCGGTCCAGGATCGGCACCATACCGAGGGAGAAGCCAAGATCGCTCGGACCGATATAGATACCGCTGATTCCGGGCACGTCGAGAATAGCCTCGATATTGTCGATCGCTTCTTGGGTCTCGATCATCGGGATGACCAGGACCTCGTCGTTGGCGATCTTCTGGTAGTTGCTCGCCTCACCGTACATGGCGGCTCGGATCGGGCCGTTGCTACGCTTGCCGACCGGGGGATAGAGGCAGGCGTCGGCCAGTCGCTGCGCCTCCGCCCGGTTGCTCACCATCGGGCAGATGATGCCCCAGGCGCCGCCGTCCAGCGCCTTGCCGATAATGCCCGGCTCGTTCCAAGGCACGCGCACGAGCGGCGTGACCGGATGCGCCGCCATCGCCTGGAAGCATTGCACCATTGACTGGTAGTCCTGGACGCCGTGCTGCATATCAACGGTCACGCTGTCCCAGCCGCACTGCGCCATGACCTCGGCGGAAAACCCCGAGGGGATGGCGAGCCAGCCATTGACGACGGCCTTGCCCTCCTTCAGTCGCTGCTTGATCCTGTTGGTCACGACGCACCCCTTCTTCGTTCCCACTTAACGAACGCTAGGCGCGGGCGGGGGGTGCGTCAAATCAAAGTCCCAGAGCAGGCAAGCCCCAGCCGGGCCGCCGACCCAAGCGGCGGTCAGCGAATAACGGCGATGCCCGCCAGCCCCGCCGCATACGCGGCGACCAATACCGCAAGAACGGCCCAGAGATATGCCTTGGTGGGAACGTCGGCCCTGAGCTGTCCGAACTCGGCTCTGAGTTCCGCGAGTTCGGCCTTGGTGGCGAGCGTCGGAAGGGTCGCGCTTAGGGTCGCATCGACCCGGATCAGCATCGGGAGCCATCTGCGCGAGAATGGATTTTACCTCGCGCATGTCCTCCTGCAAGCGAGCGACCCGGGCCTCCATCTCCGGATCGTAGGGGCCGGGGTTAGTCGGCGCAACCGGAGTATCGGGCATGGTCCTAAGCCTGCCCGAAGAAGGTTACGCGGCGATCAATAATCTGGAGCCTCCTATTCCGCGCGGTACACCAAGTCAGAGCCGCATTCACGGGCATGAAGGAGAGTCGTGCGTAAATTGTTTGTCCAATGTCATACGACTGACTGCATTCGTACTCGCAACCGGCAAGATCTTTTTTGAGCCAGTTTGTTGGCTTCTGGGGAAACAATCTAGCAAGCATTCCTTGTGCATAATGGTTCCACACGTAACTCAGATAGTTGGGTCGAAGGGTGTCGCCTTCTGGCGCATCACCCTTGCAAGGAGCGCAGGTGTCCATACTGACCGTCGGCACGGGCCAGCAGTTCAAGACCATCGCGGCAGCCGTCGCCGCTTCGCAGGACGGCGATACCATCGACGTCCAAGCTGGCATCTACAAAAACGACTTCTTCCAGGTCAATGACAGCATCACGCTGCAAGCAATCGGTGGCATGGTGACGATTGCCGCGACTGTTGCCCCCTCCAACCTCAAGGGCATCATCACTGTCGGGGACGGCAGCCATGCTCCCGATGTCACCGTCAGCGGCTTCGAGCTAGCAGGCGCGGCGATCCCGGCGGCGGACGGCAACAACGGCGCCGGCATCCGCTACCAGGCCGGCAACCTGACGCTGAACGACGACGACTTGCAGAACAATCAGGACGGGCTGCTGGCGACTCCTGCGGTGGCCGGCACTGGCACCATCACTGTGAATCAGTCCGAGTTCATCGACAACGGCGCGGGCGATGGTCAAACGCATAACATCTATGTCGGCAAGATCGATCAATTCACCTTCGACGACAGCTACTCCACCGCCGCGATCGTGGGCCACGACATCAAGAGCCGCGCACTGAACACGATCATCGAGAATAGTCGGATCACCGACGGGCCGAGCGGAACGGCGAGCTACGAGATCGACCTGCCCAATGGCGGGAACGCCGTCATCCAGGGCAACACGATCGAGCAGGGCCCATTGACGAAGAACCCGGTGATCATCTCCTACGGGGAGGAAGGGTCCATCACTCCCGGGTCGAGCCTGACCGTCTCGGGGAACACGATCCTCAACGACCTCCACACGTCACCCTCGGTAGTGGCGGTACGAAACTCCACCGCTGTCCTTGCCACTATTTCCGACAACCAGGTCTTCGGCCTCACGGGGGCGCAATTGACGTCCGGGCCGGCGACCGTCTCCGATACCACGTGGCTGGCCGCCGAGCCGGCACTCAACGTCACGCCTCCGTGGGAATTGCCGCCTTCCGACGGCGATCCGGGGACAATCTACCTGGCGGCCTACAGTCACAGCGTCGTCGGCGGCACTGGCAGCCTGACGGTCTACGCATCGGGCAACTACGACACGGTGATCGGCGGCGCCGGAGGCATGGCCGTCTATGCCACGGGAGGCGAGGATCTGGTCGAGACCCAAGCCGGCACCGCGAATACGATCAGCTTATCCAACACTGGGACCGTGGTGAGTGCCGGCACCGATGCCATCAGGACCCGGAACCCTCAGCGACACCGTGATCTCGACCGGCACGGCGACGATCACTGGCGGCGTAGGAACGGGCTGGAACCAGTTCACGCTGGAAGGCAGCGACACACTGACCAGCACAGGCGCCGATCACGTGCTGGTGCAGGGAGGGATTGCGAGCGTCGCCGCTTCTGGTTCCAGCATCACGCTCGCGGAGAACGGCGCGGCAGTCCAGTTCGCCGAGACCGGCGGCGGGGTGGCTCAGACGGTGAGCATTCTCGGCGGCGCGGCCACGATCACCGGCGGCTCCGGCCGCGCCAACCTGACCGTGACGACCGCAAAGGCGGCAAGCACGTCCGTGACGCTTGGGCTCGGCAATGCCGCCGTAACCAGCGCCGGCGCCGACACGATCTTCGCCGGAAACGGGGCGGCGAGCATCACAGCCGCAGCGAACGCCGACATCTACGCCGGCGCGGGTTCGATGCTCGTCAACACGAGCGCCGGTGCCTCGACCATCACCTTCGGGTCGGGGTCGAGCACGATCATGGGCGGGGCGGGCACCGAACAGCTCAGGCTCATTTCGGGCCAGGGTGGCGGTTCGCAGCTGATTGAGAATTTCAGCGCCAGCCGCAATGCCCTTGTCTTCCAGGGATTCACCGGCAACCCGGTCCAGAGCCAGAGTGTGGTGGCGGGCTCGACCCAAATAGTGCTCACCGATGGGACCGCACTTACGTTCTTGCATGACCCAAGCGTAACAATCCCGTTGTAGAAAAGCTGATCAGGGATAGGGGTTGCCGGGGTCAGGCGCTTCGGTTACACACCCCGCCCTTGGCCGCGCCCGTAGCTCAATTGGATAGAGCACCAGACTACGGATCTGGGGGTTAGGGGTTCGAATCCTCTCGGGCGCGCCAGAGTAGAGGACTGATTGCACTAGCAAATCCCAGAGGTTTGGCTGGAGCACTCCTCGGCTCAGTTTCCGCTCAACTGGACATTGACGGGACGTGGCTGGAGCTCCCCGAAGCCAAGCCCAGATGCCAGGTTCCGTCCTTTGTTCAACCCACGCCGTGCTGTGCGGCGGTGAGCCGCTCCGGATGCTGTTCGGGGCCAACTTGCGTCGCGCCAGGGAAGCCGACGGGCTGAGCCAGCGTCAGCTGGCGGACCAGCCCATGTTCACCAGAAGTGGTCCCGCGAAGACTCACCCGACCACCACGCCGGCCCGCTGCGCAGCGCCTATCGTAGCATCCGCAATCTTCGGCCAGCCGTCCAGCGCGCCGCCACTGACCTCATACACGCCGCGCCGGCAATCGTATACGATACAATTCCGGGGTGGGCGCCTTGAGCTTCTCGATCGCCGCGTCCGTCAGCTTCGGAGCGCCCAGACTAACGGATCTGGGGTTAGGGGTTCGAATCCTCTCGGGAACACGCAGACGACCTCCTGGCAGCCACCGCGCCTAGCGCGAAGCGAGCAGTGATCGCGCCACTCGGACGCGGTCACCGCCCTCTCCCGCAAGGAAAGCGTCCGCACACTTCAGCCGGCGGCGTTCCCGTAAGTCGGGGTCGCAGTCTGCACGGCCTGGGCATGTCCGACCGGGAATACGACCGCGCTGCTAATCGCGAGGCCGAGAAACGCGGCGAGAGCGATGATCTTCGACTTCATGGTCCCATCCTCCGAGTAAGCCGCGGCTTCGACCATCTCGGCCGGGCTGACACATGCATAATGTCCCTTCGGCCCCGGCCGCGCTGTGATCCAGGTCACAGATGTCAGAACTTTTTGCGTTGCTTGGCAGGTCGTCGCGTCTGGCACGATGCCGAGCGGGCAGTTAGAATAGGCTATGTTCAATTACCGGCGTTGCCCTCTTGCCGTGCTGGCTGCCGTGGTCCTGATGCCGCTCGCGGCCACTGGCGCTCCTGAGCGGGAAACGATCATTGTCGTGCCCAGTCCGCCGGCCATCTATCTCCACCCGCCGATCATCGTCGAAAGGGCGCCGGAACCTGCCTGGCTGCCGACGCCACCCCCCGCGTTTTTGTCGTCCCGGACCCCGCCTCCCCCCGGACGGTGCTACGCCGGAGCGATCGTTTGTCCCTTGGCGGGAGAAGAACGCGTCGGGGGCAGCTGCACCTGTCCCAGCACGCATGGCCAAGTCGTCGGGCGCGGGCTGATCCCCCCCAGTTCTGCGGGCTTATCCGCCTTGTCCGCGCTGCGCTGAGCCGGGCGCGCGGTTTGCCATCCGCTGCCGGCCTGACGGCGATGCGTCACCTAAACACCGCCGCCCCGGTTGGGGCGCGCGACGCGATCGCGATCGGCACGGCCCGATAGGCGGCGAGGCTGCGGCCCGCCGAAGGGACCATCCCGGGCAATGCGATAGGCAACGTGGCGGCACCCAGCCGGCGGCGGATGGCAAATGCCACGAATCCGCGGCTAGGACCGAATGGGCCGCTACCGAGCGTGGCGGCCCAGGACCGCGCGAGCGGGCTCGTGACCTGAGCGGCGGCGAGCCGCGTCTCCTCGGGCCAGGCCGCCATCACCTTGCTTTTATACTCCGCCCCTAGCTCGGGCGTTGCCGAGTGGTACATCGCGGCCGCGCGGCCCCAATCGCCGGTCTGGCCGTACAATTGACGCAGGAACCGGGCCGCGTACGACGCGTTGGTGTCGGGATCGAAAGCCGCTTCAAGGCTTGGGAAAGCATCCGGGTGGTGCAGCAAATTCACCTGCATGCACCCGACATCGATCGAGCGTGCGCCCTGAGCCTGGAACTGGCGGACCGCGGCGACCGCCTCGGCCTTGCTCTGGTAGAAGTGGCCCTGTCCTTCCACGTCGATCGTCCAAGGCCAGGGCGTGACGTCGCCGCTCGCCGCATCGCGCCGACCGCTTTCGACACGGCCGATCGCCCCCAGTAGCCCGGCCGGAATCGCCTCTCCCCGTTCCGCCCACGCCACCGCCTGGCGGCAGAGCGCGCCGGGTGTGGCTAGATCGACTCCTGGGATGGCGAAAGCACGCGCGGGTGCCACCAAGCAGGCCAGCAGCAGGAGGAGGGAGGCACAGCGCATTGCCGCATTTTACGGCGCATCCGCTAAGGGAGTGTTGCCGCCCAGCCACCTTCAGTACCGGCATTGCTGCAATGCGAAGAATTGCTTGTGCACCAGGCCGGGTGCACCTACATTGTGCGTCGCAGCAATGCGGCTGTGGCCGCGCTGTCTGCTTTCTTGGACGTTTCCTCCCTAAACTTGGCGGTGCCGCATGGCACCGCCATTTTTTTTCTGCGCCCGCCCCTCACCCGGCTCGCGGCCTTCCACCAGCGCCATCAGGTGCTCCAGCCGGTCCGCCTCAGCTGCCGGCTTATCGGCGCGGATACGGGCGATGCGGGGGAATCGCATCGCGACGCCCGATTTGTGCCGCGTCGAGAGTTGCGCGGCGTCGAACGCCACCTCCAATACCAGCGACTTCTCCACCTCTCGCACCGGTCCGAAGCGGGCGATGGTGTGGTTGCGCACCCAGCGGTCGAGGAACGCCAGCTCGGCATCTGTGAAGCCGGAATACGCTTTTCCTACCGGAACCAGCTCGCCGCCCGCGCCCTCGTCGCCATCGCCGTTGGCGCGCCAGAGCCCGAACGTGTAGTCCGAATAGTAGCTGCTGCGCTTGCCGTGCCCCCGCTGAGCATACATCAGCACGGCATCCACCGTGTGGGGATCGCGCTTCCACTTCCACCACAGTCCCTTCGGCCGGCCGGGGACATACGGGCTGCTGGCCCGCTTCAGCATGATCCCCTCCAGCGAGGCGGCGCGCGTGCCCTCGCGTAGCCTGGACAGCTCCTCGATCGAGCCGAACGGGATCAGCTCGGATAAATCCATGCGCGCGGGGCGCGTGCGCGCGAACCACGACTCGAGCCGCGCCCGCCTGGTTTCGAAGGGCAGCGGCCGCAAGTCCTCGGCGGCCTCGAATAGGAAGTCATACAGCCGGACCCCCGCCGGGTAGTCGCGCAACGTCTTGGGGCCGACGAGCTTGCGGTTGAGCCGCTGTTGCAGGTCAGCGAACGGCGCGACCTGGCCATCGCGGATCACCAGCAGTTCGCCGTCCAGCACGGCCTCGAAGTCCATTGCCTCGATGACTTCCGGGAACCCTGCCGAGATGTCCTCGGCACCGCGTGAATAAAGCCGCCGCCCGCCCCTGGTGGCGACGAGCTGGACCCTGATCCCGTCCCACTTCCATTCCGCCCGGAAAGCGGCGGCGTCGAGCGCGGCCAGATCCTGTGGCTCCAGCGGCTGGGCGAGCATTGGCGGGCGGAACACTGGCGCCTCCGCGGGATCGGGGCGCGGCGCACGACGCTCCAGCCAGGCGAATAACGGCAGGTAAGGGGGTGCCAGGCCGTGCCAGACCTCCTCGACCTCGTCCGGCTCGACTCCGCCCAGCTCGGCGAGCGCGATCTTGGCCATTCGCGCCGAGGCGCCCACCCGCAACGCCCCGGTAATGAGCTTGAGAATGGCGAAGCGAACCGAGGGCTCGGAAGCGTCGAGCCAGCCGGCGACAATGCCGGGCAGGGCCGCCTTGGGCGCGATTTCCAGCGCCTCGACCAGCTCCGCGAGCCGGGGCGGCGGGGCGGCGGTGGGCGTGGCAGGCCACATCAGCGCTACCGTCTCGGCGAGGTCGCCCACATAGTCGTAAGACCAGCCGAACAGTACCGGGTCGGTGCGCGCGGCGGCCAGGTCGCGGATCAGCCCCGGCTTGGCGGCGGTGAAGGCCAGGTCGCCAGTGATTGCGGCGAGCCCGATGCCTCGGTCGGGATCGGGCTCGGTTGCGAAGTAGCGTCGCAGCAGCGCGACCTTGGCGTTGCGCGACGGTGTGAGGACCAGGCGCTCCAGAAGCTCGGCAAAGGCGATCATGCGGTGTGAAACCGATCCTTGGGGATCGCGCGAACGCTTGACAGCTGTAGCGGTCTCAATCGAGGGTCGCCTGTTATAAACAACGGGAACGGGAGGATCGATCATGCACAGCTCCCGCCGCACGATTCTGGCGGCGCCGCTCGCCGCGCTCGGCTCGTCGATGCTCGCCCGTACCGGCCTTGCGCAGCAAGCCGCCATTCCCGGTCTGACCGCTTACGAGATCAAGATCGGTCAAACGATGCCCTATAGCGGCCCGGCCTCCGCCTATTCGCAGGTCGGACGTGCCGAGGCTGCCTATTTCCGTTCGCTGAACGAATCCGGCGGGGTGAACGGGCGGAAGATCACCCTGATCAGCCTTGATGACGGCTACAGCCCGCCCAAGGCGGTGGAGCAGACCCGCCGCCTGGTCGAGCAAGAGCATGTCGCGGCGATCTTCGGGACGCTCGGCACGCCGATCAACATGGCGATCAGGAGATACCTCAACCAGAACAAGGTGCCGCAGCTCTTCGTCGCCGCCGGCTCGGACAACTTCGCCTCGCCGAAGACGGCGCCTTGGAGCATCGGCTGGCAGCCGACGCTCAGCACCGAAGCGAAGTTCTACGCCAAGAACGTGCTCGCCAAGTCGCCGCACGCGAAGATCGCGGTGCTCTACCAGAACGATGATTTCGGCAAGGGGCTGCTGGGCGGCCTGAAGGCCGGGCTCGGCGACAAGGCCACGGAGATGATCGTCAGCGCCGAAAGCTTCGAGGCGACCGATCCGACCGTGGATTCGCAGGTCATCGCGATGCACGGGTCGGGCGCGGACACGGTGTTCCTGTTTACCTACGCCAAGCAGGCGGCCCAGGCGATCCGCAAGATCTCCGACCTGGGCTGGCATCCCGAGCGATACCTGCACCTTGGCTCCGCCCTGGTAGCGGCGACCTTCATCCCGGCGGGTCTGGCGCAATCCACCGGCATCATGACCGCGGGCTTCATCAAGGATGTCTCGGACCCGCAAATGGAGCGATGATCCGGATACCCAGGCTTGGCGTGCGTGGCTGCGCAAATACATGCCGGACGCCGACGAGAAGGACAGTTTGAACGTGGCCGGCTACTCCTATGCCCAGACCCTCGTTCAAGTGCTGCGCCAGTGCGGCGAGGATTTGAGCCGGGCGAACATCATGCGCCAGGCCACCAACCTGCACGACTTCCGCTTGCCGATGCTGCTGCCCGGCAGCCTGATCAGCACCAGCCCCGAGGACTACCGGGTGATCACCTATATGCGTTTGCAACGTTTTACCGGACGCGGCTGGGAATTCCTGACGTAGCCGAGGAGGGGCGAGGAGAGGGACCCCTTATCGCACCGCCAGCGGAGCGCACGCGCCGGTAAGCCATGTCCGGGCAGCGGGTGCGAGCCGCGGGCCGACCTCCGCCAGCACACGCGCATGGTACGCGTCGAGCCAGGCGATCTCGGGCGGATCGAGCAGCGCCGGCTCGATCAGTCCCCGGTCGAAGGGCGCCAGGGTCAGCGTCTCGAAACGTAGGAAAGGCTTTGCCGCGCCCGGCGCCTCGGCCGGTTGCACCATCAGCAGGTTCTCGAGCCGAATGCCGTAGCTCCCCGGTAGGTAGAAGCCCGGCTCATTCGACAGGATCATTCCGGTTGCGAGCGGCACCGGTCGGGCGAGGCGCGACAGGCCGACCGGCCCTTCATGCACCGAAAGATAGCTGCCGACGCCGTGGCCGGTGCCGTGGTCGTAATCAAGCCCCGCCTGCCAGAGCGCCCGCCGGGCAAACGCGTCGAGATGCGCCCCGCCGACCCCTTCTGGGAACACCAAGGTCGCGATGGCGATGTGGCCCTTCAGCACTCGGGTCGCGCGGTCGCGCAACTCCGCCGGCGCCGGGCCCGGGCCGGTCCAGACCGTGCGCGTGACATCGGTGGTGCCATCTGGGTACTGGGCGCCGGAATCGATCAGATATGCCTCGTTCGGCCGGATCAGCCGGTCGGTCTCGGGCGTGACCCGGTAATGAATGATCGCGCCGTGCTCGCCGGCGCCCGAGATCGCCGGGAAGCTTTCGCCGCGAAACTCTTCAACCTGCTCGCGCAAAGCCAATAGCTTGGCCGCCGCCGAGGTCTCCGTCTCGGTGCCGTTCGAGCCGGCCGAGGCGAGGAAATGCAGCAACCGGCATATCGCCACCGCGTCGCGCCGGTGCGCGGCCCGGGCGCCTTGCTGCTCGATAGGGTTCTTGCGGGCCTTGGGCAATAGGCAGGGATCGGGACCGGCCGCCACCTCCGCGGAGGCCGCCCGCAGACGTTGGCCGAACCAGACGGGCGAGCCCGATGGATCGACGCGCACGCGCCGGCCCGCGAGGCGCTCCAGCGCGGGGGCAAGCGCCTCCGGGGGCGCCGTCGCCACCGCGTTGCCGAGCCAGGCACGCGCCTCCTCCCCGAGCTTAGCGGGGTCCATGAACAGCTCCGCCCGGCCATCCGCGTGCATGATCGCGAAGCCCAATGCGAACGGCGTGAACGGCACATCGCCGCCACGGATATTGAACAGCCACGCGACCGAGGCCGGGTCGGTTATCACCGCCGCGTCTTGCTGCGCCTCCCGCAGTAGGGCCGCGATCTCCGCCCGCTTGTCTCCGGCGCTCTTGCCGGCATGGACGAGCGCATGGGGAACCACCGACGCCCGGGGCGGGGGAGGACGGTCGGTCCAGATCGCGTCCACCGGGTTCGGGGAAACCGGCTCCATCGCCAGCCCGGCGTGGGCGTAGTGCGCCAGACCGTCCTCGCTGATCAGCAACGGATCATAGCCGATCTTGGCACCCCCGCGCGCGTTCGCCGCGAGCCACCCGGGCGGCGGCTCCTCGGTGACGTGGCGGCGCTCCCACAGCGCCGGGTCGGTCTGGGCGGCCAATTGCAGGACATAGCGCCCGTCGGTGAACACGGCAGCGCGGTCCGGGAGCACGGCGGCAAGTCCGGCGCTGCCCGTGAACCCTGTCAGCCATGCCAGGCGCTCGGCCGATTCCGGCACGTATTCGCTGAGGTGCTCGTCGGCCCGGGGCACGATGAAGCCTTCCAGGCCCCGGGCCGCCAACTCGGCCCGCAATGCCGCGAGTTGCTCCGCCGGGGTATTCATCGTGTGATTGCCGCAACACGGCCCATGGATTCATTCATCTCGTGTTCATATTCCATGCTCAGACTGCATGACAGGCGGGTCATTTCAGCACTCATGCGCGGCCACATCGTTCTTATGTTGCACCGCGCAAGCACCGAGGACGTTTCGCCACGAAGGCGCAGCGCCGACCCGATGCGATCCGATCGGGGATAAACCACCCATGAGTGCCCACAACTACAAGCGCGAGCTTGCCTTCAAGCTTCCCGAAATGCTGTCGTACCATTCTACCTGGGATGATGCCGACTACGAACCCGTCCTGCCCCGCCGCCGGCGGCCATTGCGCGATGGTTTCACCGCCGCCTATACGGCCCTGGCCTCGCTCCGCCGCCGTGCGCTGGCGATGAACGAGCTGCATGGGATGTCGGATCGGGAACTGGCCGATATCGGGATCAATCGCTACGACATCGCCCGGATCGACCACCCGGATTTCGCTCGCGAACACGCATCCCGGGGCCGATGAGCACCTGGGCGCGGCAGTACCTGCTGCGCCTCGTGAGCCATCACTCGTCGGCACTGACGCTGCCTGCGGTGGTACCGCCGTCGATGACGATGGTCTGACCGGTGATGAAACTGCCGGCAGGGGAGGCGAGGAACACCGCCGCGCCAGCGATCTCGTCGGGCTCGCCGATGCGCTGGAGCGGCGTGTGCCGGGTCCGCCGCCGGTACAGCTCCGGGTTTTCCCATAGCGCGCGAGCGAAATCCGTGCGCACCAGGCCGGGCGCGATGGCGTTAGCGCGGATGTTCCGTGGCCCCCATTCCACCGCGATGTTGCGCGCCAACTGCATGTCGGCGGCCTTGGAGATCGCGTAAAGCCCGAGCTGCGCCGAACCCAACAATCCGCCGATTGATGAGACGATGATGACCGAGCCGCCGCCGCGCTCGGCCATCTGTGGCAGCGCCATGTTGCTGAGCCACCAATTGCTGCGGACATTGGCGCCCATCACCCGCTCGTAGACCTCGTCGGATGCGCCCGCGGACGGGCCGAGATAGGGGTTCACAGCCGCGTTGCACACCAGCACGTCGATGCCGCCCCAAAGCGAAACCGTCTGACCGACCAGGCTCCGCAACTCCTCCTTGCGCGCGATGTGACAGCCGATCACGGCCGCCTCGCCGCCCTTGTCGCGAATGTCTTTCGCCACCGCTTCGCACGCATCGGTCTTGCGGCTGGAAACCACCACCTTCGCGCCGTGCTCGGCCAGCCGCTCCGCGATCGCCCGGCCGATCCCTTTCGAGGAGCCGGTGACGACGGCGATCTTGCCGGTGAGATCGAACAGCGACGACATGCCTTCCCCCCCTCGTTTGCCCGGCGGCCGCGAGTATGCGTGTGGGCGCGAGATCGTCAATCAAGCCAAAGGCGGCTGCCTGAATTCAGGCGCGTGCGGCGGGTGACGCAGGCTACCCGAACTTTACGCGGCGGCCTTGACGCCATCGGGCGGGGCGGCCACGCCGAACGTCAACGTCCATATCGTTTCATTATCTGAGCGGACATCCAGCTTGCCATTCACCTGTTCCATAAGCCGCCTGACCAGCCCCAGGCCACGCCGGGAGCTCTCGCCCTTGGCCTCAAATCCTACTGCGTCATCCTGGATCGTCAACGTCGCACCGTTGCCGGTGGCTGAGCGCCCCAGGGTGACGGCAATCTTCCCTGCCCGTCTGGGAAAGCGTGCCATAACTGTTGGTAACCAGTTCGGCGACCACCATCCCGAGCGCGGTGACAACGTCCAGGGCGAGCGGGATCGAGTCCGCCCGGCAGACGAGATCGACCCGCCGGTTCCGCCGATCCTGCAGCTCCGGCAGACTTGCGCACAACGCACGAAGATAGTCGCCCAGGTCGATCGTCTCGCTCAACCCGACACCAAGCAGGCTGTCGTAGATCTGCGCCAGCGTCGTGACGCGACGCACGATCTGGTCAATGCCCTGCCGTGACGCGGCGTCGGTAGCGGTCCGCGCGTTGCTGGCTCACGGAACGCAAAGCTCCCGAACGACGCCAGCGCGGCCTGCTGTCGCAGAAGCTTCTCGACGGTCGATCGCTGCTGCTGTCCGACACTTCCGCCTGTCCTGGGAATCTTGATCACATGGCACCGCAACCCCCCCTTGCAATTGAAGAGCGCTACCGGCGGTCGTCCCAAGCGACGAAAAGCGACTCAACAAGACGCAGCTTAGTGTGCCACGCCAGCGTCTTACATTGGCCTGTCCTCACGCTAGCAATGACGGTCCCAGGGAAGTGATCCGGTCCGCGATAGCCGACCTGAGAGATGCCGTGCCGCGCTGGATGGTCTGCTACGTGCTGCTCGGCTTCGTGCAGAGCGGCATGGTACCTATCATTCTGCCGCTCGCGGCTCGGCCAGGCCCGGCTGCAGGCCTGACCTACGCCGCCTTTGCCGTTACCGGGATCGCCGCGCCGTTCGTGGGTGCCTGGAGCGATAGGCACCGGAAGCACCGGCTGACACTCGCCTGCGGCCTAGGCCTCGCCGGGCTTGCTTTGTTGGCGCACATGCTGCCGGGCGGGATATCCCAGCGCATGGTGGCCGCGGCACTTGTGGGGCTCGGCGTATCGAGCGCCAGCACCGTCGGCGTGATGTTCATCGTCGAGGTCGAGCCAGAATTGCGCTGGGACCAGCGCATTGGCGCGCTGCAGGCCTGCATCGGCGGCGGCCAACTCGCCGGATTGCTGATCGCGGGCCTTCTCGGGCTGCGGCACGTCGAATACGCCTTCCTGCTCGGCGCGGCGCTGCTCCTGATAGCCGTGCCGCTGGCGCTGGCCCTTGCGCCGGACCCGGTGGTCAAAGTGGATCGCCCGAGCATCGCGCCACGTCCGTCCCGCGGCGGCGACGCGGTGCCTATGGGCCCGCAGCGTTCCTTGCACTCATGGACGTGGCGGGCACTCGCCAAGCTCGGCCATAGCGGGCTTGCCTGGTTTCTTGCCGCCTGGCTGGTGTCCTACACCGCGACCAACTGCCTCTCGGTGATGTTCACGGTTGCGGTGGTGCACAATTATCACGCGCCGGCGACGCTGCCGACAACGGCCTACGCGATCGGCGTGGGCTGCAGCCTGTTGCTATATCGGATGGTCGGCGCCTGGGACGCCCGTTTCGGCGCGTGGCATGTGCTGATCGCAGGACTCGGGCTACGGGCGCTGGTGGTCGCGGGAATGGTGGCGCTGACCGCGCTGCATTCCAGCGCAACGGTGGTGCCGGTCCTGGTCTGCTTTGGCGCGACGCAGGTCATCTGGCCCCTGCTCTCCGTCGCCAGTAATACCCTCGCGGTCAAACTCTCGCCGGCGCACCGAGCCGAGAGTGTGGGCCTGCTCAACGCTGCGACCGCGCTGGGAGCAACGATCGGCGGCATCTTCGGCGGCATCCTGCTGCACGCCGGCTTCGTCTGGCTTTGCGCTGCGGTACTCTGTGCGCTGCTGGTGGCGTTGCTGCTGGCCTGGCATCCGGAGGTGCGGCTGGAGCCGGCGTGATGCGAGCGGCGCGGCCGCCTTGGGCCGCAGTGGCCGGGTTCGATCGCCCCGGAACCATCGCCACCGTGCGCCGATTGGACCTTCAACCCGGCGGTGATCGGCCCATAATAAGATGAACTACGGAACAGCAAAATTCGTGGTTTGATTTCTTCAATCGCCATCTTCCCCGCTGCGGCAGCCAGATTGGGCGCAAGGCGATAACCAGGGCGAAAAGCGAACAATGATCATCGGCTCCTCGGATCAGGTTCCTCGCGCTACCCTGCTCAAGCGGTTCCCGGTACCGAGAAATTTCGGCGTGGCCCCGGCATCGCGCATCGGACGCGGGAAGACGTGGCCAGCGCCAGCCGGCGCTGCACGCGTCAAGGCATTCGAGATCTATCGCTACGATCCGGATTCCGGCGAGAACCCGCGCCTCGACACCTTCGAAGTCGATCTCGACGATTGCGGCCCGATGGTTCTGGATGTGCTTTTCTGGATCAAGAACAAGGTGGATTCGACGCTCACCTTCCGCCGCTCGTGCCGCGAAGGCATCTGCGGCTCCTGCTCCATGAACATAGATGGCACGAACTGGCTCGCCTGCTTGCGAGTCATTGGCGACCTGGCCACACCGGCAACGATCTATCCTCTGGCGAACATGGAGATCATCAAGGACCTCGTTCCCGATCAGACGCATCTCTTTGCGCAATACGCGGCGATCGAACCCTGGCTCAAGTCCAAGACGCCCGCGCCCGAAACGGAGCGGCTGCAATCCAAAGAGGAGCGCAGCAAGGTCGACGGCTACTACGAATGCATCCTCTGCTTCTGCTGCACGTCCGGCTGCCCCAGCCATTGGTGGAACGGCAACCGCTTTCTCGGACCCGCCGTGCTCCTCCAGGCGTGGCGCTGGCTGGCTGACAGCCGCGACGAGGCAACGGGCGAGCGGCTCGACAATCTCGAAGACCCGTTCCGACTCTACCGCTGCCACACCATTCTCAACTGCACCCGGACCTGCCCGAAAGGATTGAACCCTGGCAAAGCGATCGCCGAGATCAAGAAGATGATGGTCGAGCGGCGAAGCTGACCGTTGCAGAAGGCGAGACCGACCATGGCCAACTCCACGGCAAAGCGACCCAGACCACTGTCCCCCAATATGCAGATCTATCGACCGCAGCTCACGTCGGTGTTGTCGATCGCCAATCGGCTCACCGGCATTATTTTGAGCTTCTGTTCCGTCGTGCTGGTTGTGTGGCTGATCGCGGCCGCAACGGGACCGCAGACTTATGCGGCGGTGCAGGGCGCCATCGGATCGTGGATTGGCCAGATCGTGCTGTTGGGGTGCACCTTCAGCTTCTTCCTGCATTTTTGCGGCGGCATCCGGCATCTGGTCTGGGACACCGTGCACGGCTTCGAGCTCCGATCGATATACGCCTCGGGATGGACGGTCGTGGCGGCAAGCGTGGTGCTCACCGTGGCGGCCTGGGTGGCCAGCTTGTTGATGACAAGGTAGGGCCGTGGACCGTCAAGACATGCGCTCGCCCCTGGCCCGCGCAATCGGGCTCGGTTCGGCTAAGGAGGGGGTCGGACAGTGGTGGGCGGAGCGCGTATCAGCAATCGCCCTCATCCCGCTGACACTGTGGTTCGTCGCCTTGATCATCACGCATACCGGCAGCGATTACGCCACTTTTATCGCATGGCTGAGGACACCGCTCGCTACCATCCTAATGACCCTGCTGCTGATCGCTTTGTTCCATCACACCGCGCTTGGCCTGCAGGTCGTGATCGAGGATTATGTGCACTCCGGGGCTAAGTTCGCGGCGGTGATCGCGGTGCGGCTTGGCTGCTTCACACTTGCCTCCGCGGGTATCGTGGCCACCCTGCGCATCGGCTTCGGCGGTTGAGAGGGACGGGGCACGCGCATGAGGCGTGCAACGAAGGCCGCCCCCGGCGGATGCCGCCGCGCCGGCTGGAAATGGGCGCGTGGAGAGGCCCATCGGAGCCCGACTGACCAAGAGGTGAAGCGATGCTCGTCCAAGGATTGTTGACCCCAGCGCGTGCAAGGCTCGTAACGATCGCGGACGGCGCCCCTATGATCGAAGCGGCGAAACTTCTGCGCCGGGGCACCGATCTCGTCGTCGTGTGCGGCACCGCCGGCCTCTTGGCCGGGGTCATCACGAAGACGGACGTCGTCGGCCAGATCAGCCGCTGTCAGGGAGCGAGTTGCTTGATGGCGGCGTCACTGGTGATGACCCGCGACGTCTTGCTCTGCCGGCCAAGCGATTAGCTGCGCGACGTCTGGGGACGAATGAAGGAGCGGAGCTTAAAAAATATTCCCGTCGTGGACCAGGACTCCCGACCACTCGGAGTGCTCAACGCGCGAGACGCGCTGCAGGGCCTCCTGGACGAAGCGCAGGACGAGGAGGGATTGTTGCGCGATTATGTTATGAGTGTCGGATACCATTGATCCGGCGGGACAGGAGGCAGGCAAATGACCCGAACTTCCGATGATCCGCGTCAGCGCCAACAGGCGCTTTCCAGGTGGGACAACGAGGGCGGCGCCATGCCGTCCGGCCCCCAGCCAAGCCCGGTTTCGAGCGAGGATGAACCTCCGCTCCCTAAAATGGCCGACGCCGAACTGGAGCAACTTCACGTACGCATGATCGCTTTGGAAAACCTGGTTATCGCACTGCTTGCCACGGCATCCGATCGGCAGCTCGAACTGGCTCGCGGGATGGCGGCCTACATATCGCCGAGGCCAGAGGCTACGCATCACCCGCTGACGATCCGTGCGGCCCTCGATATGGCAAATATTCTCGAGCGGGCCGCCCGTTTTCGGAGCGGGGAATTGGCCTGAGGGCGAAGCGACGCCAACGGAGACCTGCCTACCGTCCCAGCAACAGGTCCCTCAGCACGATCGCGTCGTTATGCGCCTCGTCATGGGCCGAATAGACCAGCGTGACCGGGCCCTGTCGCGCGAGTGAACGCAGTTGGCTCAGCGGCTCAGCGTTCCGGTGCAGCTCCTCAGCATAGCGATGACGGAATTCGTCCCAGCGGGCCGGATCGTGCCCGAACCATTTTCGCAGCTTGGTGCTGGGCGCTGCATCCTTCATCCATTGATCCAGGGCGGCGTCTGCCTTCGACACCCCGCGCGGCCACAATCGGTCGATCAGGATTTGCGTGCCATCCTGGGCAGCAGGCGGCTCGTAGGCTCGCTTCAATCTGACGTTGCCCGCAGGGATTCTTGTGCTCATCGGTTTCGTTCCGTGTAGCCGGCCCGCGCTTCCGGCATCTTCATCGCGTGCCTGCGGCGATTCCTTGTTCGAGTTCGAGTTCCGCGCGAAGGCCATCGAGATCCCGATGGACGACAGCCATCGCGAGCTTCCGGCCGCCGTGTCGGTAGGTTATGGTGCAGTCTCTGGCGTCAAGCGATCCCGCGATCTCGGCTTCGTCCCATCGTTCGGCGTGGCCGACGTAGCCGAGGCCGAAATCGGTACTGTTCGGTCCAGAAGAACGGCACGTAGTCAAACCGCTCGCGCCGGCCGAGGATGTTGTGCGCCGCTGTCTGGCCTTGCCGCTCGGCGACAACCCAGTGCTCGACGCGAATTCGCTCACCGGTCAGCTTGTCCGGCCAGCGCGCGATGTCGCCGGCGGCGAAGATGCCCGGGACGCTCGTTTCGAGATACTCGTTCACGGTGACGCCGCGGTCGATCGCGAGACCCGCCTGTTCCGCCAGCGAGGTGGCCGGCCGCACGCCGACGCCCACGACGACCAGGTCGGCCCGCAGGCGTGCTCCGTCCTTCAAGGTGACGGCCTGCTCGTCGATCGAGACCGCCGTCGTGCCGAGGTGGAACGTCACGCCATTCTCCTCGTGCAGCTTGCGGAAGAAGTTCCCGGCTTCCGGTCCCAGGATCCGCTCCATCGGGACCGCCTCGGGTGCTACCACATCCACGTCGAGGTTCCGGATGCGCAGCGACGCCGCGACCTCCAGGCCGATGAAACTCGCGCCGATCACCACCGCGCGCTTCGACGCCAGGGCCTTGGCAACCAGGGCACGGCTGTCAGCCAGGGTCCGCAGATAGTGCACGTGCGGGAGATCGCCGCCCGGGATGTCGAGCCGCACCGGCTCGGCCCCGGTCGCGAGTAGGAGCGCGTCGTAGCCATGCTGGCTGCCGTCGGCGAGTTGAACGTTCCGGTTCGCGGTGTCGATCGCTGTCACGCGCGCATCGAGCTTCAGGTCGATATCGTGCTCGCGGTAGAACTCAGCGGAACGGAGAGGATTGGCATCGTCGGTCGTCGAGCCCGCGAGAAAGCCTTTCGACAGGTTGGGGCGGTCGCATGGGACTGACTCGTCGGCACTGAGCATCGTCAGCCGGCCGGCGTAGCCCTCCCGGCGAAGCATCTCGGCCGCCGCGTTGCCGGCGCCACCGCCGCCGATGATGACAACGGAGTTTGGCCTGCTGGGCGGCTTAGGTTGCGGCTGTCGAGCGACCCGCGCCAGCTTCTCCCGAACATACACAGCGCCGACCGGCGTCTCGACCGGCGTGAACTGACGCGCCGCGTCACGCACTGTCTCGACCTGCCAATGGGACACCGGGTCCAGCGCCGGCGCGCGGAGTGCCTCGCCAGTGCGCAGGCTGAAGCAGGCATGATGCCACTGACATCGGACGGTGTCGCCCACGAGGAGCCCCTGTTCGAGCGGAGCGCCGTAATGCGTGCAGACGGCGCCGATCGCGAACACCTCGTCGCCGCGCCGGGCAAGGAGCACCGGCTCGCCGCGTGCGTGCCCGAGCAGCATGGTCCCGTCCGGGACCTTCGAGAGTTCAACACCCTGGGTAAGATCGGGCCCGCTGAGTTTGGGCTTTTCATCGCTCATGCGATCCTCCTGTCTCAGATCGGCATCCGGTAACCGTAGAACTCATGGTCCTCGTTGTAGCCGCCCTGACCGGCGCCGAGATCAGCGAAGTCGTGCACGAACTCGATCGCGGCGATCCATTTCACCATCTTGAAGCCCAGCTCGTTCTCGCAGCGCAAGCGCAGCGGCGCGCCATGCAGCACGGTCAGGGGCGCCCCGTTCATGTCGTAGGCGAGAATGGTCAGCTCGTGGCGCATGTTTTCCATCCTGTGCACGTCGTAGTAGCGGCCGGCGTCCCCGCCATCCGCGAAGGAGTAGAAGACGGCGTAGCGGGCATCGTCCATCGGACGCACCAGGTCGGTGATGTGGCGCATGGGGACGCCGCCCCATTTGGCGACGCCGGACCAGCCTTGGATGCAGAAATGGGTCGTGATCTGCTCCTGCTTCGGCATCGCCCTCAGCTCGGTCAGCGAGAACTCCCGTGGCTGCTGGACCAGTCCGCCGATCCGCAGCCGGTAGCTCGCGAAGTTATCCGCCAGCGGCGCGTCGAACGCGTCCCATTTCGGCATGGTGCCGTTGACCCAGAAATGGGGCGAGATGTCCTTCTCGGTGAGCTGGGCGTTCGGCTCCCACCACTCGGCCAGGCCCTTGAGCCACCCGATCATGAACGCCCCGACGTTCTGCACAACTCGGGCGTGGCGGACCGTGAAGGGCGAGGCGACCCACCAGGCCAGCCCCACGATCACCATGGCCAAGATGAAGGGCGGGATTCCGCTCCAGGAGCTGTTCGCCACGCCGGCGAACATGTGGTTCGTGTTCTGCCGCAGGCTGGTGACGAACACCATGATCCCGTGCGCCAGGATGAACAGCACGAACCAGGAGAACGAGATGAAGTGAATAGATCGGGCCGCCTGCCGGTTCAGCACGGTCCCGAGCAAGCCCAGCCGGTTGGAAATCGCCGGGCTCTGCATGAGGCCCGTTGCGATCGAGAGAGGGGCGGCGATGAACACCATGATGAAATAGGTGATCTGCTGCAGGCCGTTGTAGCGGGTCCAACTATGGTCCACCGGAAAGTCCAGCGACGCATACTGGATGGCGGTCGAGACCGCATTCGGGAACACATCCCAGGTAACGGGAACCAGACGAAGCCACTGATTTGTCGTGAAGAGCAGCACGTAAAAGGCGGCGCCGTTGAGCACCCACAGCAGGTTGACCGAGAAGTGCCACCAGCGCGCGAGGCCGATGGAGTGGCGGATGCCGGGGATGCCCAGCCAGCCCGGCAGGGTCACGGAATCGTCCTTCGAGGTCCAAACCCGGCCGGCCGGGACGGTCTTCTGGAAGCGGAACCAGTCGGTGCCGGGCGTGCAGTCGCGCCTCCAGTAGAGCCGGGGGTGATCGGCCAGGATTTGAATTCCGGCGCGGATGATGAACATCATAAAGAGCATGTTCAGGAAGTGCTGCAGCCGCAGCCACCATGGAAAACCGGTATTGACCGAGGGCGCGGTCTGCGGAATCCCGCCGTACTCCTTGATGAAGGCCTGGACGCCTGGGAGCTCCCGCAAGCTCTGTGCCAGAGCGATCAGGCAAATAAGCGCCACGGCTGCGATCGGTAACGCCCATAATATGCTGATCCAGCGCCGGCCGATGCGTATCCGGGGAACGATGCCTTCCTGGGGAGGCAGCCAATGGCTGAGGACAATGCGGTCGTCCGCCGGGGTGAGGCTGGCCGCGATGAGATCGTGCGGCGGCGGCGTGACCTTCACCGAGTCCGTCATGGCCTTGGCCTTTCTTTCAGTCCCGATCGCGCCCGGCACCATACCGCACCTGGTGGAAACGTCGTAACCGGTCCTTGCCGCTCGCCTCCCGGACCTGACGGCCTAAAGCCGGGGCAGGTCTCGGCAATTCGAAACTCATGAACCGATGGCCATCGCTAGGTTCCGCTGGCCACCGGAATCCCCGCATTTCTGAGAGCAGGCGGCTCGGCGGAAAGCGCTCAGGCGACGGCGGCTAATGGGGAGTCCGTGGACGACCACGCTTTATCATCGCACCGGTCGCGAGATCACGCTCAAACGAGGTCGAGCGATTCGAGCGGCCTGAGCCTGGTCAAGTCTTGGGATTGTCGAGTGGTCGTAAAGGCATTAGTCATCCTGGCGTTCTTGCAGTTCCGGCAAGACCGGCGCGTGATTGAGAAGCGCTACCAGCGATACACCGCCAATCGTGTTGCCCAGCAGCGTCGGGGCCAGAAAGCCGCGCAGGTAATCGGCGACGGAGGCTTGCCCGGTGAACACGGCGAACGCCGCATCGGTCGAGCCGGCGATGATATGGGAGAAGTGGCCGATACTGACCATGTACGTGATGAAGATGATGACGAAAAGTCGCGCAGAACGGGAATTCGGCAGCAGCCATACCATGATCGCGATCAGCCAGCCGGCGAAAACCGCCTTCAGCAGCGTCGGGCCGAACGCGCCGCTGACCGACTCGCGCGCAACCGCCAGCAGCGAATCGCGCACCTCGGGACCGAAAATTCCCTCTGGCGTGATCAGCGCGGCGAAAATGTAAGTGCCGACCAAGTTCGTGACCAGCACGATTCCCCAGAGGCGCAGAGTTGATAGCAAGGCGCGCAAGGTTCGGCTGGTCAGCACCGGCAGCACGGCGGTCAGCGTGCTCTCCGTGAACAGTTGCTGGCGTCCGAGTATGACGATCACGAAGCCGACGGTATAACCCAAGCTCGCGATCAAGTGCCGCCAGCCGGCCTCCGGCAGTTGGGCGCGCACGAGGCTGAGCACCAGGAACGAGAACCCCATCGACAGCCCGGCCGAGAATCCCGACCAGCCCAGCGCCGCGCCGGAGCGGCGCAGTTCCGCCTCACCCTCCTCGCGAACGATCTCGTGGATGACCCGCGCCCGGAGCGGCGCGGCGTCAGCAGCCTGTTTGTGTTCCGCTTCGTCGAGAAGCGGTGGGACTTGATCGGCCTCGTCCATATCGCGGTTCCTGCCGCCCGAAGATGGGCCGACGCGACAAATTGGCGCCGGTTTTATGCGCCAGGGCCACTAATCCCCAGTCGGCTGCGGCATCGCGATCCGCCGACCCGCTGCCGGGGGCACTGGCAAAGCCGCGTGCGCGCCCACCGCGGCGGCCAGGATTTCCCGCCGGTTCGCCGGCCAGACCGTCGTGCGGCGCGTGGTCATGTCGATGTGCAGGCACATCTGCTCGTGTGTGGCCAGCCGCTCCGTGCGCACTGCATGGACCATCTCCTGGAACAGATGAAGCCGCTTGTGGTCCGCGCCCAGCACGCGGGTCATCACCCGAAGCGGCTCTCCCGCTCCGACTTCGCGCTCATAAAGCGTGTGGGTTTCCACGACGAAAGAGGAATTCCCGGTCCGTCGCCGATAGGCCGTCCCGATATCGAGCGACTCGAACACCTGGTCCAGCGCCTGATCGAACACCACAATGTAATAGGCGAGGTTCATATGGCCATTGGAGTTCGATCCACTCCGGCCTCACGACCGATTCATGCTCGGGGATCCGCATCACGCGCACCGTGTCGGGGTGCGCGCCAGCGGTCAAGCAGCGTCGTTAAGCGCTATCAGGAGATCGGCTGGAGCAGTCCTGGGCGCGGGCTGGCCGCGTGCTCCTTGAGCACGGCATCCGACCCTGGATCGACTTCCTTCAGCAGCACGTCGTAGCCCCAAAGGTCCGCGAGGTGCTGAAGCACCTGGCGCGCGTCCCGCTCGTCCAGCAGCACGCGATTGAGCGCGCGGTGGTGCAGGATCAGCCGCCGGTCGGCCGCGAGGTTCACATCGGCCACCTGGATGTCTGCCAATGTCCAGGCGACGTCGTATTGTCGGGCCAGCGCGCGCTGGATCTTGCGATAGCCGCGCTCGTCATGGATTGCCTCCACCCGCAGTTGCGACTCGTTGGAATCGTCGCTGACATGGAACAGGCCAAACTGGCGGATCAGGCGCGGGCTCAGGAATTGTAGGATAAAGCTTTCGTCGCGGTAGTTGGCCCAGCAGTCGCGCAGTACCGCCATCGCGTCGCCGCTGCCGGCGATAGCCGGGAACCATTGCTCGTCCTCGGCGGTGGGCTCAGTGCAGATGCGCTCGATGTCTTGCATCATGGCGAAACCGAGCGCGTACGGATTGAGCCCGGAAAAGCGCGGATCGTCGAATTCGGGCTGGAACACGACATTTGTGTGCGAGCGCAGGAACTCGACCATCGCCCCGTCGGTCAGCAGGCCCTTCTGGTGCAGCCGGTTCATGATGCGATAGTGAACGTAGGTGGCGCAGCCCTCGTTCATCATCTTGGTCTGGCTCTGCGGATAGAAATACTGCGCGATGTGCCGGACGATGCGCAGGATCTCCCGCTGCCAAGGAAGCAACCGAGGCGCCGTCTTTTCGAGGAAGTATAGGACATTCTCCTGAGGCAATTGCAGCAATGCCCGGCGACGCTCCTCGACCGAGCTATCCTGCTTAGCGTTCTCCTTTTGCGGGACGGTGCGCCAGAGGTCGTTGAACACCTGTTCGTCATGCACGCGCCGCTCGCGCTCTCGTCGCTCCTCCGAGCGCAGGTCGGCTACCCGGCGGCGCGGGTAGCGGTGAACACCGTGGCTCATCAGGGCATGCGCGGAATCAAGCAGGCGCTCCACCGCCGCCTCGCCATACTTCTCCTCGCACTGGGCGATGTAGCCCTTGGCGAACTCGAGGTAGTCCAGGATGCCGTCCGCATCGGTCCATTGGCGGAACAGGTAATTGTTCTTAAAGAAATGGTTATGACCAAACGCCGCATGAGCGATGACCAGCGCCTGCATGGTGGCCGTGTTCTCCTCCATGATGTAGGAGATGCACGGATTCGAGTTGATCACGATCTCATACGCCAGCCCCTGCATTCCGGCTTGGTACATCGCCTCGTTCCGGGCGAAGTGCTTGCCGAACGACCAATGCTTGTAGAACAGCGGCATTCCGACCGAGGAATACGCATCGAGCATTTGCTCGGTGCTGATCACCTCGATCTGGTTGGGATAGACATCCAGCCCCAGTTCGCCCACCGCGATCCCCTCGATCGCCTGATAGGCGCGCTGGATCGTCGAGAACTCCCAGTCGGCGCCCTCGAACAGAGGGCGGACGGCATTCGGGTTGATGAAGTTCATGCGGTCTCGGCTCCAGATGGGGCCTGCTTGCGGGCGAAAAGCTCGCGGAAGACTGGGTAAATGTCGCGCCGATGGCTCACTTTGCGCATCGCCATCGGCGCGCCGGTCCGGCAGATTTCGCTATAAGTCTGCCACAAATCACTGTCGCGGCGGATGAAGCCCGGCGGGAAATGCTCCGAATCGCGCCCTACTTCGAGATAGGCGTAATATTGGCAGATCGGCAGGATGTGGTTGGTCAGTAGGTCCGCCGTCCGCTCGTTGTCGGAGGCGGTGTTGTCACCGTCCGAGGCCTGGGCGGCGTAAATGTTCCACGCATCCGGGCTGTACCGCTCGGACACCACCCCGCGCATTTCCTCAAGCGCGGTGGAAACCACCGTGCCGCCCGTCTCAGGCGAATGGAAAAATGTGTCCTCGTCCACCTCCTGCGCGTGGTGCGTGTGGCGAATGAACACCACCTCCACATGCTTATACTTCCGGCGCAGGAATATATAGAGTAGGACGTAGAACCGTTTAGCCAGATCCTTCATGTGCTCGGTCATCGAGCCTGAGACGTCCATGAGGCAGAACATCACGGCCTGCGCCACCGGCTTTGGATGCGCCTCGAACCGCTTGTAGCGCACGTCCAGCGGATCAATGTACGGGATGAGGCCGGTACGTCGCAACTTGCGGTCGAGTTCCTCTTCCAGCTCGATCCGTCGCGGGTCGCCTTCCTCCAGCGCGTTGATCTGCTGGCGAAGCTGGACGATCTCCTCGGTCTTCGGCCGTCGCAGCGCGATCCGTCGTGCCAGGCCGTTGCGCACCGTGCGCATCAAGGCGAGGTTGGCGGGCGAGCCGGTCACGGAATAGCCGGCCCGGTTCCAGCTCATTGATTCGGTGTCAACGACCCGCCGTTTGGCCAGGTCCGGAAGCTCCAAATCTTCCAGGAACAGATCAACGAACTCGTCGCGCGACAGGGCGAAGCGGAAGTCGTCCTGGCCCTCACCGTCTGGGCTTCCCTCCGAGCCGGACCCGCCCCCGCCGTTGGGTGGTCGCGGAATGGTGTCGCCCTCGACATACTGCTTGTTGCCCGGGAGCAGGTGATCGCGCGTTCCCCCTGCGGCGCCCCGACGGAATGAGGGTTCGTGAACGCCCTGCGCCGGCAGCGACACCTCGCCGGCCTCGTCGGCGTCTTTGATCCCCCGGCTGGCCGCGCTCTCATGCACAGCCTTCCGGATCAGCGACTTGGCCCGGCGCATGAAGCGTTGGCGGTTCGCCAAGCTTTTACCGCCGGGGTTAAGGCGGCGGTCGATGATATGCATGACCTTGCCCCTTTGCTCGCCCTCTCGGGACCGCTGGCCTACCCTGCCTGCTTGACCCGCATGTACCACTCGACGAGGCGCCGCACTTGGCGTTCGGTGTAACCGCGTTCAACCATGCGATCCACGAACTCGTCGTGCTTCTTTTCGGTGTCGCTGTCCTTCTTGGAGCCGAAGCTGATGACGGGCAGCAGCTCCTCTACCTGGGAGAACATCCGCCGCTCGATCACCTCGCGAAGCTTTTCGTAGCTGGTCCAGGACGGATTCTTGCCGCCGTTGCTCGCGCGTGCCCGGAGGCTGAACTTCACCACCTCATTGCGGAAGTCCTTGGGGTTGGCGATCCCAGCCGGCTTCTCGATCTTCGTCAGCTCCTGGTTGAGCAACTCGCGGTTCAACAACTGCCCGGTGTCCGGATCCTTGTAGTCCTGATCCTCGATCCAGGCGTCGGCATAGGCCACGTAGCGATCGAACAGGTTCTGCCCATAGTCGTGATACGACTCGAGATACGCCTTCTGGATCTCGTTGCCGATGAACTCGGCGTAACGCGGTGCCAGCTCACCCTTGATGAACTCCAGGTACCGCTTCTCGGTCTCGGCCGGGAGTTGATCCCGACGGATCGACTGCTCGAGCACATACATTAGATGGACGGGATCGGCCGCGATTTCTGTCGTGTCGTGGTTGAAGGTCGCCGCGAGCACCTTGAAGGCGAAGCGGGTCGAGGCGCCGTCCATGCCTTCCTCGACGCCGGCCGCGTCTTTGTATTCTTGCAGGCTTCGCGCCCGGGGATCGGTCTCTTTCAACGACTCGCCGTCATAGACGCGCATCTTGGCGTAAAGAGTGGAGTTCTCGTGCCGCCGCAACCGCGTCAGGACCGAGAAGCGGGCGAGCATTTCCAGCGTGGCCGGCGCGCAAGGCGATTCCGCCAGTTCCGAGCTGGTCACGAGCTTGTCATAGATCTTTTGCTCTTCGGTCACGCGCAGGCAGTACGGCACTTTGATGACGTAAATGCGGTCGATGAAGGCTTCGTTGTTGCGATTGTTCTTGAAGCTCTGCCACTCGGCCTCGTTGGAGTGCGCGAGGATGATGCCGCCGAATGGGATCGCGCCGATGTTCTCTGTGCCGATGTAGTTGCTTTCTTGCGTCGCCGTCAGCAGCGGGTGCAGCATCTTGATCGGCGCCTTGAACATCTCGACGAACTCGAGCACGCCCTGGTTGGCCCGGTTCAGTCCGCCCGAGTAGCTGTAGGCGTCGGGGTCGTTCTGGGCATGAAGCTCCAGCTTGCGGATATCGACCTTCCCGACCAGTGAGGAGATATCCTGGTTGTTCTCGTCGCCCGGCTCGGTCTTGGCGATGGCGATCTGCCGCAGCCGCGACGGCAGCATCCGCTGCACCCGGAAGCGCGCAATGTCGCCGCCGAACTCGTCGAGCCGCTTGATGCACCAGGGGCTCATCAACCCGGAGAGGCGCCGGCGCGGGATGCCGTAGCGGTCCTCGAGCATCTGCCCCATGCGCTCGGAGTGGAACAGGCCGAGCGGGCTTTCGAACACCGGGCTCACCTGATCGCCGGCCTTCAGCACGTAGATGGGATGCACCTCCATCAACGCCTTGATCCGTTCGGCCAGGGAGGACTTGCCGCCGCCGACCGGGCCGAGCAAGTACATGATTTGTTTGCGCTCTTCGAGACCCTGGGCCGCGTGGCGCAGGAAGCCGACGATGCGCTCGATCGTCTCCTCCATGCCATAGAACTCGTCGAACGCCGGATAGACCCGGATGGTGCGGTTCATGAAGATGCGCCCGAGCCGGGCGTCCTTCGCGGTATCGACCATCTCCGGCTCGCCGATCGCCGCGAGCAGGCGCTCGGTAGCCGTGGCATACATCATCGGGTCGTCGCGGCACGCGGCCAGATAGTCGGCGAGCGACATCTCCGCTTCCCGGGTCGCCTCGAAGCTGCGGGCGTAAGTGGTGAAGATGTCATCGACCGTCTGCATCGGTCGCTCCGTTTGAATGGGTGACTCGGCGTGCCGCACTGCAAGATAAGCGTAAACGTAGCTTAAGCAGGGCCCATAGCGTTAAGTTTTTTTGGCTCGGACCGGGTCCACGCCATCGAACCTTCGTCGGGTGTCTATCAACCATTAGAGGGCGTCCTTTGTGATTTAGGGCAGCCGACCCGCCTGTAAGATGAGGGCAGCGGTCGTGGTCGGATTGTGGCGAAATGCCGATAAAGCGAGGTACGAGTCGCCAACGCGCGCAAGTGTGTTGCCGCTCGCACACGGGGCAGCATCGCTTAGTCAAGCGCCGTTGACTGCGACGCCGCGTCGGCGCGCGATGGGTACGTCCCCGGGGTAGCCAGTCATGGCATGAGTTGCCGGTGCAAACCGTGGGCCGCCGAACGAGCAGCCCCAGGACCGGGTCAGGAGGTTGCGTCATGCCGACCCCTCCGTCGCCCGCGGCTGCCTCGGGATGAGGCCTGCCGACTCGAACGAGACTACCAGTGTAATCCTAAAAACCGGTTAACGGTAAAGTTTATTTCGCCGTCACACAGAGTTGCACGAACGTTTTGTATGCGCTGTGGGCAGAATTGCCGCATAAAGCGCAACGCCTGCTGTGTTCCTGGGCGTTGCCGGTCTGCGGTTTCGGCTCAGCTAACCCGGCCGCCCAAGCTCGGGCCGCCGCAATCAGCCGGTCCTCGACCGATTGAGGGAGCGGACCGGGGGGAATGGCAGCCAGCAAACGGATAGTCCTGCGCATCTGCTCGAGGTAGCGCCGGCATGCCTCGCACCGGCGCAAATAAACCGAAGCGCGAGTTGCTTCGGAGCTGCAATCCGTCTTCCAAGTAGTCAGTCACCAATTCCGGCGTGGCGCGGCAAGTCAGCACGGTTTCAGTCCCGCCTGTATTGTAGCAAAGCGTGCCGGGCCGGTCAGCCGGTCACTCGGCCGGAAGCCCTAGGGGAGAGGAGGGAGCCTATCGCCGCCTGATTACCCGCTATCACGGCTCCTTGGTCGAGCTTGCCGCCGCCATCATCGGAACCCGAGGGCAGGCCGAGGAGGTCACGCAGGATGCCTGGCTCGCCGTATTCGCCGGCATTTCCGGCTTTGAAGGCCGATCGAGCCTCTCCACCTGGCTGTTCAGCATCGTTCTCAACCGGGCCAGGACGAGTGCCGGGCAGGAGGGGCGATCGGCAGGCCGCGGTTGAGCGCCTTTCGGTCAACGCGCGGTGTTGCTTTGCGCGACATGGAGGGGCGATCGGCCGAGGAGGCGTGTGCCCTGCACCAGCCGGGGAACCAGCGGGTGCTGCTGCACCGCGCACGCTCGCGGCCCCGAAAGACCCTGGACACTCCGATGACCCGGGCAGTCGCGCCCGGTATCGGCCCGGCCAACCCGACCTTTGACGGCGCAAGGGCGGACTCCAGGAATGATGCTGGGGCTGTTGTGAGCGCGGGCGTGGTGCTGGCGCGATACTGGTCGAACCGTCGCGTCTTAAACGGCAGGGCTCAGAGACGACCCATACCGGAGTGCCCCGGGCAGACGCGGGGACTGCATCCAGGTGAAGTTTTGTGAGCCGGTGCTAGGTTACGCAGAATTCATCGCAGGCGTCCGGCGCTATCGCCAGAACCGAGCCCGGGATGGAGAACGACCAGGACATCTCTTCCCTGATCGACAAGCTAGCCAAGCGTTCAAGGGTCGCATTTGGAGTTCCCGCAACACAGTTACGCGCGTTAGCAACCGCGCCCTTCGCCACAATCCGACCACAACCGCTGCCTTCATCTTTCAGACAAGTTGGCCGCCTGATCCGAAAGGACCCGCCTCCCGATGACCGATAAGAACCCCGCGAAGGTTCGATGGCGTGGACCCGGTCCGAGCCAAAAAAACTTAACGCTATGGGCCCTGCTTAAGCTACCTTTACGCTTATCTTGCAGTGCGGCACGTCGACTTACCCATTCAAACGGAGCGACCGATGCAGACGGTCGATGACATCTTCACCACTTACGCCCGCAGCTTCGAGGCGACCCGGGAAGCGGAGATGTCGCTCGCCGATTATCTCGCCGCCTGCCGCCACGACCCGATGATGTATGCGAGCGCGACCGAGCTTCTGATGGCGGCGCTCGGCGAACCCGCGTCGAAGTTCGTCAATCGGAACATCCGGGTCTATCCGGCGTTCGACGAGTTCTACGGCATGGAGGAGACCATCGAGCGCATCGTCGGCTTCCTCCGGCAGACCAAACAGGGCAAGGAGGTCATGTGTCTCCTCGGCCCCTACCTACTTGGGCCATTCGATCGCGACGACTGGTCGCTGGCTGAGTGGCTCAGGGACCAGCTGGAGAAGCATCCAATCCATGTGCTGAAGGCCGGCGAACAGATGAGCCCGGTGTTCGAAAGCCCGCTCGGGTTATTCCAGTCCGAACGCCAGCACCGGATTTTAGAGGACCGCTACGGAATACCCCGCCGGCGCCTCTCAGGAAGGATGAGCCCTTGGTCCGCAGAGCGGCTGGACGAGTTCGACAATGACCTCTCACGCTTTCGCGTGCAGCGCCTATATCCATGGCAACTGCAGACGATTGGTATCGTCGAGGCCCAAACGGGGAGGACGCGGAAGTTCCTGAGGCGCCTCGATCCATTCGGGGTGGCAGCAGTGTTCTTGGCCTTCGGGGTGGCGGTAGGAATGGCTAACCATCGAATTGAGCCTGGGGCTGACCTGCTCGGAGGCGGGTGTGCAATTCTGGCCGGAACTCGGATCGAGTTGGCGGGGGAACAAGTAAAACCGCACCAAGGCGCCGGGGGTTCGCTGACCAGCTCACAGTCAAACGGATCTGGTCCTGCGCCGCTCCCGCAAGGGCGATGAAGACGGCGGTGGCGGCCAGCAACCGTGCCGTCATTCGCTGTCAACCAACGCGCCAGTTTGGCGCCCGTTCAAGCCAGCGCATTACGTGGTGCGGTCCGAGAGGGAAGCACCGCCGTCGCCTCGATCTCGACCAGTGCCTCCGGTTCGACAAGCTGCGTCACCCCGATCACTGACATCGTGGGAAAATGCCTGCCCATCACGCGCCGATAGGCGGCGCCGATTGCGGACTGTTGGGCGCGGTAGGCGCGCATGTCGGTGACCCACCAGGTCAGGCGCACGATATGCCGCGGTGCCGCAGCCGCCTCGGCGAGCAGGTCCTGGATATTGGCGAGCGCCTGGCCGACCTGGGCCGGAAGTCCCTCGCCGAACCGGCCTTCAGCATCCCAGCCCACCTGACCCGCCAATACGATGATCCGGCCATCGGTCAGGATGCCGTTGGCATAGCCCCGTGGGCGGGGCCAGGACGGTGGTTGCAGTACACGCTGGTTGTTATTGGGCGTGTCGCTCATCTCAAACCTCTCCGCAGGCGACGGCAATCGCCTGGCCGGTGACGGCGCCGGCCTGATATGCCGTGGAACCGCATCCGCCTCGGCAAGCAGGGCCCGGACGTTAGCGAGTGCCTGGCCGACCTGGGCCGGAAGTCCCTCGCCGAACCGGCCTTCAGCATCCCAGCCCACCTGACCCGCCAATACGATGATCCGGCCATCGGTCAGGATGCCGTTGGCATAGCCCCGTGGGCGGGGCCAGGACGGTGGTTGCAGTACACGCTGGTTGTTATTGGGCGTGTCGCTCATCTCAAACCTCTCCGCAGGCGACGGCAATCGCCTGGCCGGTGACGGCGCCGGCCTCGCGCCGGCAAAGGAACGCCGCCGCCTCCGCCACTTCCTCAGGTGCGACCAGTCGCTCGGCTGGGTTGCCGCGTACTAGCAGGGCGAGCGCTTCCGCAGCGCTGCGACCGCTTGCCGCGACGATTGTCGCGACCGAACGCCCCGTCATGTCGGTGTCGGTGAAGCCCGGGCAGACGGCGTTGACAGTGATGCTGTCGCGCACCGTCTCAAGGGCGAGCGCCCGGGTGAACCCCACTAATGCGTGCTTGGCGGCGACGTAAGCGGTGACATAGGCGTAGCCCTTCAGCCCGGCCGTGCTGGCGATGTTGACGATACGGCCGAAGCCGCGCTTGCGCATCCCCGGCAACACTTCCTGGCTCGCGGTCACGGCGGCCAGCAGGTTCACCGCCAGCATGGAATGCCAATCCTCGGGCTTGTGCGTGAGGAACGGCTTGGAGATCGCGGCGCCGGCATTGTTCACTAGGATGTCGCAAGACGGGAGCGCCGCAATTGCCTGTCGCAGTGCGTCGCGGTCGGTGACGTTCGCTACCGCGTACGGCGCGCCCAGTTCGGCCGACGTGCGCTCCAGCGCCGCCGCGTCGCGCCCGATCAGGGCGATCGCCGACCCATCCGCGGCGAGCCGCCGCGCGACCGCCAGCCCGATCCCCTTGGCCCCGCCGGTGACCAACGCGGTGAGGCCGGAGAGTGGTAGGCTGGCCCCTTGCCCCCGGCTCCCGCCCGCAAGGGAAGAGGGAGAAGTAATAGCCCTCTCCCCTTGCGGGAGGGGGTTGGGGGAGGAGTCACGCACCGCAGTTCAGCCAAATCAGGATCATATGACCACCGACCCCTCGCTATCCCGCCGACCGGCCAGTCGCTCGACCTGCGCCTTCCCGGCCAGGTACTGCTTCGGCCACCACTGCTCTGCGTAACCGAGCCCGGCGGCAGCGCGCAGCGCGAAATGCGGGTCCGAAAGATGCGGCCGGGCGAGCGCGCAGAGATCGGCTCGACCGGCGGCGATGATCGAGTTGAGCTGGTCGGGCTCGGTGATATTGCCCACCGCCATCGTGGCGATGCCGACCTCGTTGCGAATGCGGTCGGCGAACGGGGTCTGGAACATCCGCCCATACACCGGCCGGGCGCGGGCGGAGGTCTGGCCCGCCGAGACATCTATCAAGTCCACCCCCGCTGCCCGGAACGCGTGCGCGATCCGCACGGCGTCATCGCCCGTGATGCCGCCCTCTACCCAGTCGGTTGCCGAGATGCGCACCGACATGGGCTTGGGCGCAGGCCAGACGGCACGCATGGCGCGGAACACCTCCAGCGGGAAGCGCAGCCGCTTTTCGAGCGGGCCGCCGTACTCGTCCTTGCGCTGGTTGGTGAGCGGCGAGATGAAGGCAGACAGCAGATAGCCGTGCGCGGCATGCAGTTCCAGCATGTCGAACCCTGCCGCTTCGCCGAAGCGCACCGCGCGCACGAATGCGTCGCGCACCCCGTCCATGTCCGCGCGGTCCATCGGCCGGGGAGTCTGGTTGCGCGGGCTCCAGGCGATCGGCGAGGGGGCGATCACCTCCCAGTTGCCCTCCGCTAGCGGCGCGTCCATCTCCTCCCAGCCGACCTGCGTCGATCCCTTCGGGCCGGAATGGCCGAGCTGGAGGCAAATCTTCGCCCCGGTCTCGGCGTGCACGAACGCGACGATGCGCTGCCAAGCGCGCGTCTGCTCCTCCGACCAGATCCCCGCGCAGCCCGGCGTGATGCGCCCCTGCGGCGTGACACAGACCATCTCCGTGAACACGAAGCCGGCGCCGCCGAGCGCGCGGGCGCCAAGATGCACCAGATGAAAATCGTTCGGCATCCCGTCGCGGGCGCTGTAGGTCGCCATCGGCGAGACCACGACGCGGTTGGCGAGCCGCAGCTCGCGCAGACGGAATGGCAGGAACATGGGCGGGATCGGGCGATTCGAGGGCGCGCCCGCTCGCTCGGCGAGCCATCGTTCGATGCCTTCGAGCCACGGCCGGTCACGCAACCTCAGATTCTCGTGGCTGATGCGCTGGCTGCGGGTGAGTAGGCTGTATGCGAACTGTTCGGGCTCCAGATGGGCGTAGCGCGCCACGTCCTCAAACCACTCGGTGGAGTTGCGGGCGGCCGACTGGATCCGCAGCACCTCCAGCTTCCGTTCCGCCTCATAGGCGGCCAGTGCCGCGGGCACGTCGGCGCCGTGCGCATCGAACGCGCGCGCCAGCGCGATCGCGTCCTCGAACGCGAGCTTGGTGCCGGAGCCGACGGAGAAATGCGCGGAGTGGGCGGCATCGCCCATCAGCACGACATTGCCGATCACCCAGGTCTCGTTGGAGACCCGTGGGAAGCTGATCCACTGACTGCCGCGCAGATGGCGCAGATTCGCGATGAGGCGATGCCCGTCGAGCCAAGGGGCGAACAGCCGCTCGCAGAAGGCGAGCGTGCCAGCGATATCAAGCTGGTCGAGCCCGGCGGCGCGCCATGCCGGCTCGGTGGTCTCGACGATGAAGGTCGAGGTGTCGCGGTTGAAGCGATAGGCGTGCGCCTGGAACCAGCCCCAGTCGGTTTCCACGAAGATGAAGGTGAACGCCTCGAACGCGCGGCGCGTGCCGAGCCAGACGAACTTGTTCTTGCGCACGTCGATCGACGGCTTGAAATGCGCCGCGTGTCGCGTGCGGAGCTTGCTGTTGATGCCGTCAGCGGCAACGACCAGGTCCGCGTCCGGGAACTCGGCCGAATCCTCCACCTCGCGCTCGAACACCAGCTCGACGCCGAGCGCCTCGGCACGGCGTTGCAGGATATTAAGCAGGTGCTTGCGTTCGATGCCGGCAAAGCCGTGCCCGCCGGAGGTGATGACACGCCCTCTGAAATGGATGTCGATATTGTCCCAATGGGCGAAGCTCTCGATGATCTCCTGGCGGCTTGGCGGGTCCGCGCCTTCCAGGTTGCGCAGCGTCTCGTCGGAGAACACCACGCCCCAGCCGAACGTGTCGAACGGCCGGTTGCGCTCGATCACGGCGATGCTGTGGGACGGGTCGCGCCGCTTCATCTGGATCGCGAAGTAGAGCCCGGCCGGGCCGCCGCCGACGCAGACGATCCTCATGTCACTCGACCTCTGCCCGCAGGACAACCCGCCCCTCGGGATCAAGCTCCGCGCGCACCCGGACCCGATCTCCCGCTTGCGTGCCGTTTCCAAGAAAGCACACGGCCACCGGTCCCGCGAGCAATCGCACCAACCCGAGCCGCAACGGTAGCAACGCGCCGACGCGGGCCTCGTTGCTATGGTGTAGCGTGGTCTGTGCCAGCACCTCGCCCGGTCCATCTGCCGTGACCTCCCAGTCCAGGCGATCCGACAGGCACGTGGCGCAGACCTCGCGCGGCGGGTAATGCACCGCGCCGCAATCCGCACAGTGCTGCAAGGCAAGTCGGCCCTCGACGGCGGCGGCGTGCATTTCGCGGTTCACCGCCCCGCCGCCAGCACGCAAGCGGCCGAGCAGAGGCCGCGGTCGTAGTTGATCATGCCAAAGCCGCTCGCCAGCGCGTGCCGCGCGCCGGGCACCGCGCGCCCCTCCGCTTGGCCGGTGAGTTGTCGCACCGCCTCCACCAACCCGACATAACCGCCGGCCGCGCCAGCCTGCCCCATCGAGAGCTGCCCGCCCCCGGTGTTGTGCGGAAAGCTGCCCTTTACCGTGAAGCCGTGGCGCCGAACGAATTCCGGCGCTTGGCCCGCACCGCAGAAGCCAAGGCCCTCGAACTGCATCATCGAGATCACCGGGTAATCGTCGTAGGTCTGCACCAGGTCCACGTCGTGCGGACCGATGCCTGCTTGCGTCCAGAGTGCGTCGCCATCCATCGCCCAGCCGCCGCGCAACTGGACCGGGTCGCCGGGATAGGCGTTGTGCCGCTCGATCGCGCCGAGCACGCGCGCATAGGGCAGCTCGAGTGCCTCGGCGCGCGCGCGTCGCATCACCAGGAACCCATCGCCACCCGCGCACGGCATCACGCAATCATAAAGGTGCAGCGGTTCGGCGATCGGGCGCGCGGCCAGGTACTGCGCCAGGGTCAGCTCGCCGCGCAGCAGCGCCGACGCATTGGGCCGGGCATTCTCGCGGCTGGCGATGCAGAGCTTGCCGAAGTCCTCGCGGGTCGCGCCGAACATCCGCATATAAGCATCCGTGATCAGCGCGAAGCTGGCGTTCGGGCCGCCCGCGCCGTAGGGGTACACGGCATCGCGGGCGAACGTGCTGAAGCCCGCCAGCAGGTCGCGGAAGCTCGTCGCGTTCGCTGTGTCGCCCGCGATGCAGGCGACCATTTCGGCGTCGCCTACCTGCACCGCCCGCGCCGCGCGCCGCAGGGCGACAACGCCGCAAGCTCCGCCCATCGGCAGCCATTCCAGGAACCGCGGCGAGAGCCCGACATGCTGGGTGAACGCCACCGCCGTATCAGGGAGCAGCGTGAAACTTGAGACGCACAGCCCGTCGATCTGGTCCTTGCGCAAGCCGCTGCCGCGAATCAAGCCCGCGAGCACACGCGCGAGGAACCAGGCCGCCGCGTGCGGAGAGCGGCGGACATATGGCTCCGTCACCGGGACGCACACGGCGATGTCGGCGTAGCCTTGCATCATGTGCGCCGCCGCTTCAGCGGGCGCGTGTCGATGCAATCGGGCGAACCGCGCAGCCGGCGCGCCAGCTCCTTGAGTTCGCCGCGCGAGACCTTCTGGCTGGCAGTAAGCGGAAGCCGCTCCATGAAGGCAACCCAGGCCGGCACCTTGAAGTAGGAAAGCTCCTCCAGCGCCGTTCGCACGATCGAGGCCGCGACCTCCCACATGCGCTCAGCGGGGACCGGCACGCGCGGGATGATACAGGCCAGCACTTCCTCTCCGCGTGTCTCATCCGGGACGGCGGTAACGGCGACCTCGGCGACGTCCGGGTGACCGCGAAGCACGCTCTCTACCTCCACCGCCGACACGTTCTCCCCGCTGCGGCGAATCACGTTCTTCTTGCGGTCTACGAAATGGAGATTGCCCTCAGGGTCGGCGCGCACGATGTCGCCGGTATGGAACCAGTCGCCCTCCCAGGCGGCGCGCGTTGCCTGCTCGTCTTTCAGGTATTCGGTGAAGAAGCCCGCGCGAGGGTCCGGGCCGGCGGCGCGCACCAGCAACTCACCCGGAGTACCGGGAGGACAGGGGGCGGCGGCGTCGACGATACGAACCTCAACCGAGGGGTCGGGGCGCCCGAAGCAGCTCGTGTCGACATGCCGCGGCTCGCGATTGGCGATCACCGCGGCGCCTGCGCCCGTTTCGGTCATCGCCCACGCTTCGAGCAGCGGAAAACCGAAACGTGCCTCGAATGCCGCTTGGCGGCGTCGGTCAACGCCGGCACCGAAGCCGAACCGCACCGCATGATCGCGTTCGCGCGCATCGGGTGAGACGCCGAGCAGCATCGAGGGCATCGCGCCGAGGTAGTGCACGATCGTCGCGCGGCTGTCGCGCACCGATTGCCACCAACTGCGCGGATGGAAGCGGTCCAGCTGGATGATGCAACCACCACTAAGCATCATCGCCATGCTGGAGACGGCCATCGCGTTCATATGCACGAGCGGTAGAGGCGTGATGAGCCGGTCTTCGCCCGGGCGCAGCGCGCACATCCCACTCAGTCCATTGTACCATCTTCCCGCGCGCAGATAGTAGTCATTGGATAGCACGCAGCCTTTCGGGCGCCCGGTCGTGCCCGACGTGTAGAGCAGAGCGCATTCGCTTCGCCGATCGGGCGGGCGCTCCAGGCTGGGAACAACGTGAATCGCGCACGGTGGGCCTGCGTCTGCTGCCATCGACGCACAGTGCCGGCCGCTGCGCTCAACCGATGCCCGCAATTTCGGGAGATGGGAAGTGGCCGCGACGCCGAGCACGATCTCGCTGTGATCCACCAGATAATCAAGCTCGGCTGGCCGCAGCTCCGAGTTCAGCGGCACGACGCTGGCGCCAAGCCCATTCAGCGCCAGCCAGTGCAGGAAGAAGGCCGGCCGGTTTTCCAACATCAGCCCCACGCGATGACCGTGCCCATAGCCCGCTTCGGCGTAACTGGCCCGGAGATGCTCAATCCCGCGCGCCGCGGCGGCATAGGTGATCGTGCCCGGCGCGATATCGTAAATTGAGGCGGTTTCGTCCAGAACATGCAGAAACGGACGATCGGCGTAGCGGGTCGCACTATCCGCGAAGGCTTCGGCGACGGTCTCGGTGAACATCGGCAATAGCCTCGGCACCAGCCTCAGCGTCATGGCCGGCAATTGGCGCGCAATCCCCTAGCGATGCATCATGACAGGGACGGCCGCGTGCTCAAGGACGTGGCGTGTCACACCGCCCAGCACAAGCTGGCGCAGCCGCGAATGCGAGTACGCGCCCATGATCAGCAGATCGCAGTGGAACTCATACGCGGCGGCCAGCAATCCAGCACCCACGACGTTGTCGATTGGCTCGAACATGTGCCGATCCGCGGTCACGCCGTGCGCCGCGAGATAAGATTGCAGTTCGGGGGCCAGCGGCCCGCGCCGCTGGTACTCCTCCGACCACAGGATCCGCACGGCTTCGGCGCGTTCCAGCCACGGCAGGCCCGCCATCATGGCTGACGCCGATTTGGCGGAGCCGTTCCACCCGAGGCATGTCCGGGAACCGATCGCCTTTGATGGAGCCGGTGGGGCGATTATCACCGGCCGGCCGGAATCGAACAGCACCGCATGCAGCGCGTCGGAGGAGGAGACATCCTCGCGGTTGGCCGGATGCGCGACGACAATGAGATCGACCAGTCGGGCGTGCTGGGCCACTGTATCGGCTTCGCGTCCCGTGACCGCGGAAAAGCTCGCCGTGGCCGTGTTGGTATCCGGCTTGGCATCGGCGAGGACCACGGTGTACTCGCGTGCGATGCGATCGAACATGCCCCGCACCGCTGCTTCGCGGCGTCCGTCGACACCCACATGCAAGACCGCGAGGTGAGCGTTCCATTGCCGCGCAACCGTCAAAGCCGTCGACAACGCCGCCTCGCCCCCAGCAGTGCTAGAAAGCGGCAGCAAGAGTTTGCGGATGCTCATAAGTGCTAGTCCTCACATGGAGCACTTCACGAATCACCGATCGCCGCGCCGGAGCGCGCGTGGTGGGAACCGGCCGCTACGATCGGTGGTCGCGAAGCTCGGTCAGTGCTCCAGGAGGAACGTCACCTCCATCGTGACGCGATACTCCGCTATCTTTCCACCGTTCACGCTCGCCTTCTGTTCGACAACGTGCAATCCGGTGATCCCGCGCAGCGTCTTGTTGGCGCGCTCCAATCCCTCGCGTACGGCGGCATCGAAGCTCTGGGTCGAGGCTGCGGTAATCTTCGACACACTGGCGACAGCCATCTGGGCCTCCCTTGGCGATCAGCCAGCGCCGGCGAAAGCCGGATGGCTGACCACTTGATCGTAGCCGATTGTCCTTGTACCGCAAGGCAGCAAGCGCCTCGTCCCCCCACGCTAGAGTGGCCCAGCCAGGGAGAACCGACATGCGAAAGGGCAATGGCGCTGCTTGGCGTGCCGGACTCGCAACTGATCGGCCGACACCAAGCCGCTCGCTGCATGCACTTGACTGGCTCAATTTTTTCCTGGCTGACGTGCAGTCCGGCCTCGGGCCGTTTCTAGCCATCTTCCTCATCACCTCGGAGCACTGGAACGCGGCGGATATCGGCCTCGTGATGACGATATCCGGGATCGCCACGCTGGTCGCGCAAACGCCGGCCGGTGCCCTCATCGACGCCACGCGTCGGAAGCGGCTGGCAATCATGATCGCCGCGGGTGTCATCGCTATCGCAGCCTTCATGGTCACGCTGGCGCCCACATTCGGCCTCGTCGCCGGGGCGCAGGTCTTGTTGGGCGGCTCAGCAGCGATTTTCCCGCCCGCGACCGCCGCGATCGCGCTCGGGCTGGTTGGACCGAGATTGTTCACTCATCGCATGGGGCGGATGCAAGGGTTCAACCACGCCGGCAACGTCGTCGCCGCGCTCGTGGCTGGCGCTTTGGGCTATCTCATCACCACGGCCGCGGTCTTCTGGGTGGTCAGCGTCCTCGGGGTGCTAGCGATCATCGCCACCACTTTCATCAAGCCTGACGAGATCAACCACAAGGTCGCCCGCGGCTTCAAGCAAGATCAAGACGAGCGCCAGGGTGATCAGCCCTCCGGGGTTCGCACGCTGCTCTCCTGCCGGCCGCTCCTCATCTTCGTCTGCGCGATCACCTTATGGCAGCTCGCGAACGCCGCGATGCTTCCGATCGTCGGCCAGAAGCTGGCGCTCAACAACACCGGCGAGGGCACGATCTTCATGTCCGCCCTGATCGTCGTCGCCCAGGCGGTGATGGTGCCGATGTCGATTCTGGTCGGCCATCGCGCCGACGAATGGGGACGCAAGGCCATCTTCCTTGCCGGGTTCGCGGCATTGCCGATCCGCGGTGTGCTGTTCAGCCTCGCGCACGACCCGTATGTGGTGGTCTCGATCCAGGTGCTCGACGGCGTGGGCGCCGGCATATTCGGCGCGCTGTTCCCGCTCGTGATCGCGGATCTGACGCGCGGGACCGGGCGCTACAATGTTACGCTCGGCGCCGCGACCACCGTGCAGGGGATCGGCGCCGCCTTCAGCACCACGCTCGCTGGCTTCATCATCGTCAGCGGCGGCTACGCCATGGCATTCCTGTCGCTCGCCGCGATCGCGCTAGCCGCGCTATTGATCTTCCTGCTCCTCATGCCGGAAACGGGGCAGTATCAAGAGTTGGGTGCCTCAGCGCCGCACGCCGGTAATCCCGAAGCTGAACAGTCGCTCGCGTCCTAACAGGAACACTCGTCCGCCGCGCGGAAACAGCCGCGCGATCGCCGGATCGGTCACGTCCAGCCCGCCTGTATAAGTGCCGAACGCGGGCATCATGATCCGGCGCGCGTCGGCGACGAAGCAGGGTCGGCACACTTGGCCGCCACGCGCCGGGACCGCCGCCTTGGGATGATGATGGCCGCAGACCTCGCCCGCGGAAGTGCCCGGCGCGGCCTGGTGGCGAAACATCAGCGGGCCGGCGACATATGTCTCGAACCACTCGCCGCCGAAATCCTCGGGCGGGTGGGGATCGTGGTTGCCCTGCACCCAGACAAACCGCATCGCGGCGGCGATCGCGCGAAGCCGCGCCGCCTCGCCGGGCGGCATCCGCGCCGCGCCGCCGGTGTCATGAAACGAATTGCCGAGTGCCACCACCACGCTCGGGCGCCAGTGGCGCAACAGCAGAACCAGACGGTCGATCGTCGCCTTCGTGTCCCAGGGCGGGAGCAGCATCCCGCGCCGGGCAAACGAGGAGCCCTTCTCCAGATGCAGATCGGAAACCACGAGAAGCCTTTGCGCGGGCCAGTAGAGCGCGCCGGCCGGGTCGAGCATGAGGCGCTCGCCCGCCAAGTGGATAGGTGCTGCGGTCATGCGCGCTTGCCGAACAAGCTCGGTTGCGCGGGTTCGCCCCGCTTGAGCGTGATGTTCGCCCGATGCACCGGCGGTACCGCACGCGGTCTGTCCTGGGGTGGCTCGGCCTCGCCGGTTGCCTCGGCGATCAGCGCCTCAGCGTCGGCAAGCAGGGCCTCCTCGTCGGCGGCCGAGCGCACGCTCTCCCGCCCGATCTCCAACAGCACCGGCACCGCCAGCGGCGAGACCCGCGATAGCGCCAAATGCACGATACGACCCTTCACCCGCTCCAGCATTCCGGCCACCCGGCTGAGGTCGATCAGACCAGAGGCCGCATCGGCGCGGGTCGCGCGTAGCAGGATGTGGTCCGGCTGGTGCTTGCGCAGCACGTCGTAGATCAGGTCGCTGTTCACTGTCACTTGCCGGCGCGTCTTCTCCGCCCCCGGCTGGTGCCGCTCGATTAGCCCGGCGATCACCGCGACGTTGCGGAACGTCCGCTTCAGCATAGAGCTTTCACCCATCCATGCTTCAAGATCGTCGCCAAGCATGTCCTGGTCGAACAGCGCCGCGACGTTCACCGGCTGGTTGGCCGACCACACGCCGAGCACATAATCGGTGGCGACGAAGCCGAGCGGGGCGAAGCCGGCGCGCTCCATCCGCCGCGTGAGCAGCATCCCCATGGTCTGGTGCGCATTACGCCCGTCGAAGCAGTAGGCGACGAGATACCACCGCCCGCCGCGCGGGAATGTCTCCACCAGCAAATCGCGCCTAGCTGGCAGGCGGGAGCGTGCCTTTTGCAGTTTGAGCCAGCCCTGAACTTCCTCGGGGAAGAGGTGCCAGCTCGCTGGCTCCGACAACAACCCGCGCACCCAGCTCGCGAGGTTCGTGGTGAGCGGCAGGCGGCCGCCTTGATAGGCGGGCACCATCGGCTCGCCCCTGCCGCCCTCGGCCACCTCGGCCGCCGTTTCGCGCAGCCGCAGGAATTGCAGCAGCCGCCCGGCGAACATGAACGTGTCGCCGGGGCGAAGCAGCGAGACGAAATACTCCTCGATCTCGCCGAGCACCGGACCGAAGCCCCGCTTCCCGGCCAGGCGCACCTTCAGCAGCGGCGCCTCGACGATCGTGCCGATGTTCATGCGGTGCTGGCGCGCGATCCGTTCGGAGCGGACATGCACGCGGCCCGCCGCGTCGCGGAACAGCTTGCGATAGCGTTCATACCCAGACAGCGCATAGCCGCCGTTCTCCACGAAGGCCAGCACGTCATCGAAGTCCTGGCGCGACAGCGCGCGATAAGGCGCGGCGCGTCCTATCTCGCCGAACATCGCGTCGGGCTCGAACGGCCCGGCGCACGCCATCCCCAGCAGATGTTGCGCCAGCACATCCAGGCTGCCGGGGCGGGGCGGGTCGCCGTCCAGCTCGCGCGCGGCGATGCCGAGCAGCGCCGCCTCGCATTCCAGCACCTCGAAGCGGTTGGCGGGCACCAGAAGCGCGCGGCTCGGCTCGTCCATGCGGTGGTTGGCGCGGCCCACGCGCTGAAGCAGGCGCGAAACCCCTTTGGGGGCACCGACCTGGATCACCTGATCGACCCCACCCCAGTCGATGCCGAGGTCCAGCGAGGACGTGGCGACCACTCCCCGCAGCCGGCCCTCTGCCATCGCGGCTTCCACCTTGCGGCGTTGCGAAACCTCCAGGCTGCCATGATGCAGCGCTATCGGAAGCGTCGTGTCGTTGAGTTTCCAAAGGGCCTGGAACATCAGCTCCGCTTGCGCGCGGGTACTGACGAACACGATCGTCATTCCGGCTGCGCGGATGCGCGCCATCACTTGCGGTGCCGCCTCCAGCCCCATATGGCCGGACCAGGAGAGCGGCCCTTCCGGCAGAACAACCGCAAGCTCCGGTTCGGCCCCGCCTGGCTCCTCGATGCGCTGCTCCGCGCCGACATAGGCTTGGATCGCGGCCGGATGGGCGACGGTGGCCGACAACCCGACCCGCCGCAGTCCAGGCGCGAGCGAGGCGAGCCGCGCGGCGCAGAGCGCGAGCTGGTCGCCGCGTTTGGTGCCGGCCAGTGCGTGGACTTCGTCGATGACCAACGTTGAAAGCTCGCCGAACATCGCCGGGGAGTTGGTCAGCGAGAGCAGCACGGCGAGGCTCTCCGGCGTGGTCAGCAGGATGTGCGGCGGCGCCTGCCGCTGGCGGGCGCGACGGTTCGCGGGCGTGTCGCCGGTGCGGGTCTCGATCGCGACCGCGAGCCCCATTTCATTAACCGGTCGCATAAGGTTGCGGGCGATATCAGTTGCAAGTGCCTTCCGAGGGCTCACGTAAAGCGTGTGCAAACCCTGACGCGGGCACGCATGAAGCTCGATCAGGCTTGGCAGGAAGCCGGCAAGCGTCTTGCCGCCGCCGGTAGGGGCGATTAGCAACACGCTTTGGCCGGCACGCGCCGCTGCCAGCATCGCGAGCTGATGGTATCGGGGTCGCCAGCCCCGTGCGGCGAACCAGGCAGCGAAGGGATCGGGAAGCATCGCCGAACCGCTATCAGCCCGGGCTCATTCCAGCCATTTGGCGTGGCAACGACCGGTTAGCAGAAATGTTATCGGGAGTACGCCTTTGGCGCGTCCGGTGGCCGTTTCAGCCAAGAGGGCGCCGAGTTGTGAGAGCATCTGCGGAAATTCCTTCGCCGAATGCCCGGCCTGAACGGGTGCGGCCGATGTTCACGAAGGGGTTAGTCGCCGCCCTCACACTGCCGCAATCCGGCCACCGAAACTTCGCGACCACGTCGTTGTTCTGTTGGTGCCACAATGGAGTGAGGTTCGATGACACGCAAGATTGCCTTGGGGGCGTTCGCCGGCGGCCTGCTGCTGGCGCTCGCGGGTTGCGGCTACAGCCCGGGCGAGAGGGCGGTAACGGGCGGCGCCCTCGGTGCGGGCGCGGGCGCAGGGATTTCCGCGTTGACTGGCGGTCATGCGGCCACGGGCGCGCTGATTGGTGGCGGTGTGGGCGCGCTAGGAGGCGCTGTGACCGCACCCTAACATCGGGTAGTATTCGTGCGCGTAGAATGGCTGCGGGCTGGTGGCCGGCAGCCTTGCGCATGTTGTAAGCATTGGGCCATATGACGACAACGTTAGCGAGCCGGTCTGGCACCGGCGCTGAGAACGGCGTCAGTGCTACCGGTCTAGCCACTGGGCCAGCGGAGCCGTCTATGATCGGTCGCGTTGCCCTCATCGTCGCACTCGCCGTTCTTGGCGGGTGCGGCGCATCGCCAGCAAGCCTCGGGCTCACGGGGGCGACGCAAGTCCCCCCGCCCGTCGCGCCAAGCGACGCTAACATCGGTACCCCAGGTGTATCGCAGGGAACCCAAGAATACACGCCCAGCCTTATACCTAGCACCGGTCCCGGACAGTACGACGGCACCAATTGATAACGATTTAATGGTGTCAGACCGGCTCGGTGTCCAGCGCGTAGCCCGAGGCGCGGACAGTACGAACCACATCCAACTCGCCCTCGGCGTTGATCGACTTGCGCAAGCGGCGAATATGCACATCAACGGTCCGGGTCTCGACATGGATATCGGGCCCCCAGACCCCGTCCAGCAGCTCCTCGCGGGAGAATACGCGGCGCGGATGCTGCAAGAAGAAGTCCAGCAGCCGGAATTCGGTCGGGCCGAGATGAACCGGCCGGCCATTGCGGCTGACCCGGTGCGCGGCGAGGTCCATCGTGATGTCATGGAAGGTCAGCGGGCCTTTCGCCGGCGCGGCGCCCGCGCGACGCAGCAGGGCGCGCATCCGGGCGAGCAGCGCCTCCATGCTGAACGGCTTGGCAATGTAGTCGTCGGCGCCGGTGTTGAGGCCGCGCACCGCGTCCTGCTCCTCGGTCCGAGCGGTGACCATGATCACCGGCAAATCCCGGGTCGCCGGCCGGCGGCGGATCTGACGGCAGACCTCTATCCCTGACACCACCGGTAGCATCCAGTCGAGCAGTACGAGGTCGGGCGGGGTCTCGGCAATGCGGGTCAGCGCCTCCTGTCCGTCCGCCGCCTCCTCCACCCGGAAGCCCTGCTTCTCGAGGTTGTAGCGCAACATGATGGCGAGCGCCGCCTCGTCCTCGACCACGAGCACCAGCGGCTTGGACATGCCGGACGAGGCTTCGGCCATCCCGGTTCCTTTCTGTTGACGCAGGGTCATTCCCGCGGGCGCACCACCGCGTAGGCGGAGCTGTCGCCCTTGGGGCGTGCATCGGGCAGCGACTCGCCCCGCACGGCATAATAGACCGTCTCAGCGATATTCGTTGCGTGGTCGCCAATGCGTTCCAGATTCTTGGCGATGAACAGCAGGTGGGTACAAGGCGTGATGTTGCGCGGGTCTTCCATCATGTAGGTGATCAGTTCGCGGAAGATCGCGTTGTAAAGGTCGTCCACCACGAGGTCGGAGCGCCAGACCTGCACCGCTTTGTCGGCGTCGTCCTCGCCAACGGCGTCGATGATCAGCTTAAGGCTCTCCTGGACCAGCCGCGCCATGTGCGCGAGGCCGGCCAGCGAGTACGGCAGCGAGAACTGCGCCAGCACGATGCTGCGCTTGGCCACGTTCGCCGCGTAGTCGCCGATGCGTTCGAGAGCGGCGGTGATCTTCAGCGCCGCCACCACTTTGCGCAGATCACCCGCCATTGGCTGGCGCAATGCGAGGGTACGGATCACGAACTGCTCGACCTCGCGTTCGAGCGCATCCACGCGCGGGTCTTGCTCCACCGCTCGGGTCGCCGCGGTGGTGTCGCGGTCCATGATCGCCTCGGCCGCGAGCGCAACCTGGTTCTCGACGATGCCGCCCATCTCGGCGATTAGGCCGTGCAGCCGCTTAAGCTCCTGGTCGAAGCTCTTGATCAGGTGTTGCGGCACATCGGACATGGCGGGCGCTCTCCTCGATCAGCCGAAGCGGCCAGTGATGTAAGCCTGCGTCCGGCGCTCGCGCGGAGCAGTGAACATCTGCGCCGCGCTCCCGACCTCCGTCAACTCGCCCAGATAGAAGAACGCGACCTGGTCGGCGCAGCGCGCCGCCTGCTGCATGTTGTGAGTGACGAGCGCGATGGTGAAATCGTGCTTCAGCTCGTCGAATAGCTCCTCGATCTTCAATGTGCTGATCGGGTCAAGCGCGCTCGTCGGTTCGTCGAACAGGATCACCCTGGGGCGGACAGCGATGGTCCGGGCGATCACCAGCCGCTGCTGCTGGCCGCCGGAAAAGCCAAGCGCCGAGGCAAAGAGCCGATCCTTCACCTCGCCCCAAAGGGCGGCGCGAGTGAGCGACCACTCCACCCGCTCATCCATCTGCGACTTGGAGAGGCGTTCGTGCAGCCGCACACCGAACGCGATGTTCTCGTAGATCGACATCGGAAACGGCGTGGGCTTTTGGAACACCATGCCGACGCGCGAACGCAGCGCGATCACGTCCACGCCGGGAGCGATGATGTTCTGGCCATCCATCCACACTTCGCCGGTCGCGCGCTGGCCGGGATAGAGGTCGTACATACGGTTCAGAACCCGCAGCAGGGTGGATTTGCCGCAACCCGAGGGGCCGATCATGCCGGTAACCTGACGATCGGGGAGATCGAGGTTGATCGCCTTCAGCGCCCGGTTCTCTCTATAGAAGAAATCCAGGTCGCGGATGCTGATCCGCGGCTCGTTAAGCGGCACGGTCGCACGGCCCTGAAGGCCGCTGGAGCTGGCCTGCTGGCCGTGGGTGCTGCTGCTCACGCTCATCAGGCCTGTTCTATGGAAGGGCTAAGGCGCCCGTATTGCAGTTTGATGAAGTTTGCGTGACAGCATGCCGGGGATGGTGTGTTCAGGCCGAGAGCATCCGACGCAGGGCGGCGCTGCGGCTGGCTGCCGCGGCCGTCATCAACGCCTGGTCGGCGCCTCCCAGGTTGAACCGCGCGCCCATTCCGATGTACCGGGCCATGACGTCCTCGACGTAGATGCCGCCCATGCCGGCGTGCTTGCCGCGCTTGCGGGCGGCGGCGATGGTGCGCTCATAAGCCGCCACGACGCGCGGATGTGTGAACTCGCCGGGAATGCCCATTTCCAGGCTAAGGTCGTTGGTGCCGATCAGCAGCACGTCGATGCCGTCCACGGCGGCGATCGCATCGGCGTTCTCGATGGCGGTCGGGGTTTCCAGCATCACCACAGTCAGATTTGCCGCGTTCATCGCCGCCGCGGCCTCGCCGACCTTCAGCGCCCGCAACCCGTAATGCGGGCCGATGCCGCCGATCGAGCGATGGCCGACCGGCGGGTATTTAAGCCGTTGGACTACCTCGCGCGCCTCATCGGCGGTATCGACATGCGGTACGACGATGCCGAGCACGCCGTTGTCGAGCAGGCGGGTGGCGATCGAGTATTCGCCGTTCGGCACGCGCGCGATCGGGGCAATGCCAGCCTCCAGCGCCGCGACCGCGATCTGCGCCGCGGCGTCGAGCCCGAGCGTGCCGTGCTCGCAATCTAGGAACAGCCAGTCGAACCCGGCCGCCTTCGCCGCTGGGGCGATCTCGACGCTGCGGACCAACTTGACGGTGAAGCCCAGCGCCAACTCGCCGGCTTCGAGCTTCTCGCGCGCGGGATTGCGCAGTGCGGTCATGGCAGGCCCTCTCGTGTTAAGGGTGTATCCGTGCGGCTATTCGGCGGCCTGCTGCTCGCGCGGCCGGGGCGCGGGCGGGGCTTCAAAGTAGTGCCGGCGCAGCGCCTTCTGATTTTCGTAGATCGAGCCCTGCAACGCGGCGGGCGGCAGCGGCAGGCGGACCGGAACGACAGCGAGGCGCGGCTCTAGTGTCGGGCGGCCGGCGACCATGAGCTGGTCGAACTCCTCGATACCGGGGGGGAAGCCGAGCAATGGCCAGGCGTCGGCGGCGCGGAATTGGAACAGCAGCAGGCGCCGGTCGCGCGTCGAGGTGTTTGGCGCCGAGCCATGCACCGCGCGCACATGGTGAACGGTGATCGAGCCGGCTTTGCCCGTAAGCGCGATCGCCTTGGCGTAATCGAGCTCGCCCCGCGCCGGGTCCATCGCCCCACAGAACCGCCCGTCTTCGTGGTGGTCGTAAACGGGGCCGCGGTGGCTGCCGGGGACGACCAGCAGCGGCCCGTTCTCCACTGCCATGTCGTCCATCATCACGCCCACGGCGGCGAGATTGTCGTTGGTGTGCGGGTAGAACGCCCAATCCTGGTGCCACTCGACGGCCGCACCGAACCCGGCCGACTTCATGTTGAGCTTGGCGGTATCGAAACGGATGTCCGCTCCCCAAAGATCTTGCAGCACGGCCACGATGCGGGGATGGCGCACCAGCCGCGCATACTCGTCGTGATGCAGATGCGGCGCCTTGATCCGCCGCACGCGCGGCGCGTTTGGCGTGTGGCTGTCTTCGAGGTCATAGATGTCGTCGTGCGCGCTGACGCCCCGGGCTCGTTCGACGAACTCGTCGGTGACGCGGCGCAGCCCCTCGACCTCATCGCGCGTCAGAATGTCGGGTAGGACGATGGCCCCGATCTCGTTATATGCCTCGATCTGCGCCCGCGTGAGCATCTCCACCCTCCATGCCAGCAAAGCGGATGCTAGCACTGGGCAGGGCCGGGGTCGAGCCGGCGGGGACACGGGTGGGGGCGGCGGCCGCCGCGGAACTCCGCTGATTGTGTCTCGCACTTAACGGCATTCACGCGCATTGGAGCAGACATGCGTGTTCTCATGCTCAGCGTCGCCGCGGCATTTGTCGCAGCCGGCTGCCGCCGATCGGCAGCCGAGACGGATCCCACCGTGTGGTGGCGGACGCATGGCGCCGAAGTGGTCGAGCAGCACAATACTGATGACGGCGAACGGGCCTGCTCCTTGGTCATGTCCGATGGAGATAATGCCGTGGTCTTCATGTGGCGCAAGAACGCTGGCACATCCATGTTCGTCCAGCACCCCGGCTGGCGGTTCGGCAATAGCGAGGGGGTTGCTCAGGTCGAGATCCAGATCGGTGACGTTTGGCTTGGCGGGGCGGTGGACGGCAGTGACGGGCCGAGACTGCTGGCGGTCGATTACCAGTCATGGGTCCGGGCGCACGTGGATCAGCCGGTTGCCGATCTGCTGTTGACTCAGCCCGAGATCCGCGTCGTCTTCCCCGGCGGCCAGGCCGAGGGCCTGTCGTTTCCGCTTAATCGAAGCAAAATGCCTGCGCTGGTGCGCGCGCTGAAAAAATGCCAGGCGGCGATCGGCGTTTAGCCGTAGGCCGCTTCGATGCCGTTTCACGCTGATCCCGCTCTCCTGCAACGCGCGGTGCTGGCCATCATGCTTTGGCTTTGTGCCGGAACGGCCGGTGCGGCGCCGCGCATCGTCGATCCCTGGCCCGAGTCTGGCGCCATCGCGGGGGTACGTGTCGAGAGCGTAGCTCTGCAAAGCAGCGATCCGTTCATTCCGGCGAGTATCGGCAAGGCTCCCGCCAGGACGGTCAGGGCGCAGCTTTATCTTCCCGCCGATACGGGCCCCGGCCGGGCGGTGCCCGCCGTGGTGTTCCTGCATGGGTCGGCCGGCAACATCGCCGAACGCGGCGCGCGCTACGGGGCGCAGCTTGCCGCGATGGGGGTGGCGGCGACGGTGGTGGAGACCTATGCCTCCCGCCCCGATCTCGGTACCGGCTTCATCGCCCGCGTGCTCAACATCACCGAGACGATGTTCGTCGCCGACGCCTATGCGGCGCTGCGGTATCTCGCGGCCCGGCCCGACATCGACCCCCGTCGCGTCGTGCTCGCCGGGTTCTCGTATGGGGGCATGGCGGCGACCTACGCGCTCTATGCCCAGCTTGCCGACCGCCTGGCGCCGCCTGGTCTGCGCTTCGCCGGCCATGTCGCCTTTTATGCGCCCTGCATCGCGCGCTTCGCCGACAGCCGCACCACCGGGGCACCGCTTCTGATGCTCTACGGCGCCGAGGACGAGCTGATCCGGCCGGATCGTTGCGCGCAAGTAGCGGATGACCTCCGGCGCGGGGGCAGCGCGGTCGAGATCATCGCCTATCCCGGAGCGGTGCATCAGTGGGACGGCGCGATGGAGCGCCGCCTGATCGGCCGCCAGCTTGCCGGCTGCCGTTTCCGGGTCGAGCCGAACGGCAGGGTCCGCGATGAGCGCACCCTGCTCCCGATGAGCGGTCCGTTCCTGCGTAAGCTCATCCTGGGCCTTTGCACGCAGGGGCGCCCGTACCCGATCGGCCGCGACGAGCGCATCCGGGCGATGTCGAACCGGGACTTCGGGCGTTTTCTCGCGCGGGTTTTCCGCGAGGGTTAGCCTGCTTATTCCGCCGCCGTTCGTGCCAGGGTGGCACGGGCGACGTTCTTGTGCAGCTCGCCATCCTTCATGATGAGACAGAGCCGGTCACGGTCCTGCAAAACGCGAACGTCCTTCGTGGGATCACCGTCCACCAGAAGCAGATCGGCGAGATAGCCCTCCCGCACCAGGCCCAGCTCGTCACCCATGCCCATGATCTCCCCGCCGTACTTCGTGGCGCAGACCAACGCCTCGGCGGGCGAGTAGCCGAACAGGTTGACGAAGTGCTCGATGTCGCGGGCGTTGGTCCCCTGCGGCGTCCAGGCGAAGCCATAATCACCTCCGATGACCACACGCACTCCACGCGTGCGTAGGGAATTGTACACCGCCGAGCTTAGCTCGATGACACGGCGCATCCCGAGGCGTTCGACGACTTCATCGGTGATGCCGAATGGCGCGGCCTCATGCACCGTGTTCCAGATTAGCCCGATCGCGGGGCCGACGAAGATGCGGTCCTTCGCGGCTTCAAGCATGTCGAGCCCTGTCTCGTCGCATTGCTCGCAATGGTAGATCACGTCCACCCCGCAGGATACGGCGCGCTTGACCGAGCGGCCGGCGCGGGCGTGGCAGTTCACGCGCTTGTCGAAATCGTGCGCGGCCTCGACGGCGGCGCGCACCTCCGCCTCCGACATCACTGTCATCGCGCCCTTGGCAGGATTGACGAAGTCATCGCCGGAGATGTTGATCTTGACGTTGTCCACGCCTTCGCGGATGCAATAGCGGACCGCGGCGCACACCGCATCCGGACCATCGGCGGTCATGCCGAAGCTGCTGCGCTGGGCGTGCATCTTGCACTCATCGCCGAGGCCGCCGGTGACGGTGATCTCCGGGCTGGAGGCGCGAATGCGCGGACCCTTCAAGCGGCCAGCATCGATCTCGTTGCGGATCACCAGGTCAAGGCGCAGCTTGGCGCTGGCCGCGCTGTAGCAACTGGTGAAACCATGATCGAGCAGCAGCTCGGCGTTGCGCATGGTCGCCAGCAGGTGCTCCTCAGGCGGGATGTCGCCCAGGTCGGTATTGGCGCGGGCGCCGCAAAAGCTGAGATGGGCGTGCCCTTCGGTCATGCCGGGCATCAGCATCATGCCGACGCCGCCGATGACGGTGCAACCAGGGGCTTCCAACCCGGCACCCGCGTCGGCAACCGTTGCGATCCGCCGGCCACGGATCACAACGTCGCCGGGGAAGGGCGCGCGGCCGGTACCGTCGAAGACCATCGCTCCCTTGATGTGTACGTCGGTCATGGCGTTCCCCTTTCGCTTACTTGCCGCCCCAGAACTGGGGATAACCCGGCATCTCTTGGCAGCCGCACATCGCGTAGAACAAGGGCGGCATCTTATGGTCAACATAGCGGTCGAGCGTCGCCTGCGTGATGGTCGGCTCGGGCAACACCCACTCCTGCCCGATGACGGGCTCGCCCTTGAGGATGCGAATGGCGGCGATGATCGGCGTGCGCCACTGGAACGTGGGATAGGTGGGCGCGACGCCGGTGAGTTTCGCCGATTGCCACTTCTCCAAGAAGTCCTCCTGATCTTCGCCGTTGATCACCGGATACTTCATGCCGGTGTCCTCGAACGCCTCGATGGCGGCGACCGTGGTCGCTCCAGCGTCCATCCACACCGCGTCGATCTGGCCGTAGCGGTTTATATAATCCTCGACGATCGACTTAGTCTTGGCGCGATCGCCGTCCGTGAACTCGACACCCAGAACTTTCACGCCTTTCTCGTTGAAGATGTGCTTCGCAGCCGACCAGCGGGTCTCCAGCACGTCCACGCCAGGCAGAATGCGCAGCGCCAGCACCTTGGCGTTCTTCGAGACGTGATCGCTGATGAACTGGCCCCCAGCGGTGCCGAAAGCGTAGCCGCCAATCGGGTGGATGAACGTCACCGGGCACGTGGTGCGCACGCCGCGATCGAATACGATCACCGGCGCTTGCTGGCAGGCCTTCTCTATCGCTGGCGTCAGGGCGGCGGTTGTATTGGGCGAGACGATTAGGATGTCGCACTTGTGGGCGGCCAAAAGCCCGTTGATATCGGAGATCTGCTTGTCGTCCTTGCCCTCGGCATCGGTCGCGGTAAACGAGGCGATGTCGGTCGGGTGCAACTTGACTTCGGCCTGCATGTCTTTCCAGCCGACCACGCGCCAGGGATTATCGACGCCGGCATTGGCGAAACAGAGGTTGTACGGACCGGGCTTCTTGTATTTCGACGTGTCGATGGCGCCTCCGGAGAGCCACTGCTCCCAAGGTTTGCCCGCTGGTCCTTGGGGCGTCGCCTGCATCAGCTCGCGCTGACGCGCGAACTCCTTCGGGTCGTCGAAGCTCTGCGCAATCGCCGGAATCGCGGCGAGCGCCAGGCCGGCGGCCAGCAGACAGGTCTTGTAGGTCATCCGCTCTTTCCTCCCGTCCATATTTCATAGCCGTTTCGTGGATCCTCAGCCACCTTCCGCGTCGCGCCGGCTGGACGCAGCCACAGCAACGATCAGGATCAGGCCCTGGACCGCATCGCGCAGCGGCTTGGGTAGGCCGAGCAGGTTCAGCAGCGTGAATAATGCGGTAAGACTGAGCGCGCCGGCGGCAACACCTGGGACGCTGCCGCGCCCACCAAGCAGGCGAGCACCCCCGAGCACCGCCGCGGCGACGGACTGCAACTCGTACCCGTCGCCCACATCCGTGGAGACACCGGCGAAGCCGCCGAGCAGGATTCCCGCGGTGACGGCGCCCAGGGCAGAGGCGATGAATGCCACGACGCGGACCAGCCGGACCCGCAGGCCTGCTAACTCGGCAGCTCGCGGGTTGTCGCCCACCACCAGCGCCTGCCGGCCGTAATTGGTTCCGTGGAGCAGCCAGAGCGCGGTGGCGAAAGCGACCGCGAGCACGATCACCGCCACGGGCATGGTGCCGGTCAGCGGCACGTCTCGCAAGCGGAGCCGGCCGAAGGCACGGAAATTGTCGGGCAGGTAGCCTTGCGGCGATCCTCCCGACCAAGCAAGCGCGATCCCCTTCAGCGACAGCAGCGCGCCCAGCGTGGCGATGATCGACGGCACCTTCAGGATGGATACCACCAGTCCATTCAGCAGCCCGACCCCGAGGCCGATGCTACCCATCGCGGCCATCGCCCACCAGGTCTTCGAGGGATCGCCGTCGATCATCAGCGCACTGCCCATGACCGTGAGCGTGATCAACGAACCCACGGAAAGATCGAAGCCCCCCGTGACGATGACGAAGAGCTGGCCGAGGGCGACGATCGCGAGTGGGGCGGCGCGCATCAGGAAAGTGAGAAAGCCGGCCGCGGTAAGAATGTTCGGCGTCATCCACGTGATGGCGGCCAGCAGCGCCGCGAGCACCAGATAGGCCGGGTTGACCCGCGGTGCGCCTTGGCTCCGCCGTGTGTGCTGGGAGCGGGCGGCAAGCGTGGTCACGCGACGTGACCCTTGAAGCGGAATGAGTAGGCGGCGACCGCACCAATCACGATCACGCCGCGAAGCACCTGCTTAACGAAAGCATCAATGCCAGCCATGTTGAACACTGCATCGAGACAGGCGAACAGGATGACGGCGGCAACCGTGCCCCACACCCCGCCCTTGCCACCCGCCAGGACCGTACCGCCGACGACCACCGCGGCAATCGATTCCAGGTCGTAAGCGCCGTCGCGCCCCACCCAGGGAGCGCCGGAGCGCAGGCGGCTGGCGAGATATAGGCCGGTGATCCCAGCGGTGAGGCTGCACAGCACGTGGGCGATCAGCACCACGCGGTCGGTCTTGATGCCGGCCAGACGTGCGCCGTCCAGGTTTCCGCCGGTGGCGTAGATGTGTGCGCCGAAGCGAGTCCTGGACAGCACAAGCGCCAGCAGCGCGGCGAGAGCGAAGAACAGCAGCACCGAGAGCGGCACCCCGGCCACTGTGCCATAGGCGAAGCCCTGAAAAGCTTTCGGCACCGAGCCGGCGAAGTTGGTGAAGCTGGCGCTGAGCACGCCCTGAAGCACCAGCCCCGTGCCGAGGGTCGCAATCAGGGGGTTGATCCGGAGCCTTGTCACCAGCAAGCCGTTGGCGGAGCCGACCACCGCCGCGATGGCAAGCACCGCCACGCAGCCCGGCAACATCATCTCCGGGCGCCCCTGCATGATCCAGGACGCCATCACCGCCGCGACGCTAATCACCGAAGCGACGGAGAGGTCGATGGATCGGACCAGGATCGACAGCGTCTGGCCCAGGGAGACGAGTCCCAGCGCGACGGTACGCTCCATCAGGCCGACCAGCCCGGATGCGGAGACCTGACCGGCTGATCCGGTCGCGAGCGCGGCAACAACGAAGCTGGCCAGCGAAGCAATCAGGATCGCCGCCGGCACGAAGCGAGCGCCGCGCCCGGTGACCACGGGACCGACGGATCGCGCGGTCATGCCGGCGCCTCCAATGCCGCGTGACCGGTGGCGAGCGCCATCACCGCCTGCTCTCCGGCTCCGCCCGGCAGCTCGCCGACGATCCGGAAGTTGCGCATCACGAGTAGCCGGTCGGCGATACCGATCGCCTCCGGCAAATCGGAGGTAACGACCAGGACGCCGCGGCCTCTGTTGGAGATATCGCGCAGCAGGCGATAGATCGCGGCCTTGGCGATCACGTCCACGCCGCGCGTCGGCTCGGCACACACCAGCACGCGCGGGGAGATCGCGAGCCAGCGGGCGAGCACGGTCTTCTGCTGGTTGCCGCCCGAGAGCGAACGGATCGTCTGAGACAGGCTCGCCAGGCGCACGTCCACACGGGCGATGAGGGCCTCGATCGTGGTCGTTGCCGGATGGGCCGCGCCGGGCGGGGTAGCAAAGCGGTGCAGGCCGCGCAGCGCCAGTAGCACGTTCGCGCGCACCGATTGATCGAGCGCCAGACCTTGCGCCTTGCGGTCCTCCGGCAAGAGGCCGATACCGCGATGGATCGCCTCTCGCGGCGAGCGCGGCGGGGTTTCATCTCCGCCGATGCAAACCTTGCCGCGCGTGAACGGGTGGTCGCCGAAGACCGCGTGCGCCAACTCGCTCTTCCCCGACCCCTCCAGCCCGACCACGGCGACAAGTTCCCCCGTGCGCAGATCGAGATCGATGCCGTCCACGCGTTCGTTGCCGCCGCCACGAATCGACAGCAGCAGGCCCCCGGAGGGGGCGGGACGGGGCGGCGGGTAGAAGTCGCCCGGCTCGCGCCCGACCATCATCCGCACGACATCGTCTGGATGCAGCTCCGCTCGCGGCTGGGTACCGACGAGGCGGCCGTCCTTCAGCACCGTGACCCGGTCGGCGACGGCGAACACCTCGGGCATTCGGTGGGAGATATAGACGATCGCCGCGCCTTCCCGGCGGAGCTGGCGGACGAGGTCGAGCAGGCGCGCGGACTCCACCTCGTCGAGCGCCGCGGTCGGCTCATCCATGACCAGGATGCGCGCGTCGAGCGCGAGCGCCTTGGCGATTTCCACCACCTGCTGCTCGGCCATGGAAAGGTCGCCGGCATAGGCGTGGGGGGAGATGTCAACGCCAAGCTTGCCAAGCAGACGCTCGGCCCCACTGCGCATCGCCGTCCGGTCGAGCCAGAAGCCGCGCGTCGGCTCGAGCCCGAGGAAGATGTTGGCGGCGACGGTGCGCTCGGGCAGCAGGCTCAGCTCTTGGTGGATGATGGCGATGCCGGCCCGGCGGGCCGATGCCGGATGGCCGAAGCGCACGGGCACTCCGTCGATGCGGATCTCGCCCGCATCCGGCGGCAGGACGCCGCCCAGTACCTTCATCAAGGTGGACTTGCCCGCGCCGTTCTCCCCGCAGAGCGCGTGCACCTCGCCTGCTTGGCAGACGAAATCGACCTGATCCAGAGCGACGACGCCGGGAAACGTGCGTCGAATTCCCCGCATCTCGAAGCGGGCTGGCGACACGGCGGTACTCAGGCCCGCCTGACCAATCTTCACTGAACGCCTTCTCCCAGCGGCCGCGTCTTGGGGCGGTGCGCGCGGGTATCTGCCGATACCGGTTAGGGAGCGTCAAGTCGTGTTTCGGCCTTGGCCGCCTATGCTGCCGACAGTCCCCGGGGCGCTTGACCGATCGGATGCCCGGCCTAGGTGAGCAAGCAACTTAGGAGTGTGCCGATGGCGTTCTTCGTCCTCACGGTGGTCGGACGCGACCGGCCTGGCTTGGTGCGTGCCGTCGCCGAACAGGTCGCGGGGGCGGGCGGGAACTGGCTGGAAAGCCGCATGGCGCGGCTGGCCGGGCAGTTCGCCGGAATCGTGCTGGTGGATGCGCCGGAGGCGAGCGCCGGGATGCTGGCCGAGCGTCTGCGCGGCTTGGCGCCCGAGGGACTCGACGTCACGCTGCTGGCGTCGCACGCGGTGCGGGTGCCGCCCCGGCGTACGATGCTGGTCGAGGTGACGGGCCATGACCGGCCCGGAATCGTGCGCGAGATCACCCAGCTTCTGGCGTCGAGGGGCCTCAACATCGAGGAGTTCGAGAGCCGGGTCGCCAGCGCGTCGTTCTCGGCCGAGCAGATGTTCCACGCCCGCGCACGTCTGGCCGCAACCGACGGCACCGATCTCGGGACGCTGCGGGCTGCCCTCGAACGACTTGGCAACGAATTGATGGTGGATATCACGCTGGAGGAGGACGGGGATGCTCGTTAGGCACCCGCTTCTCGGTCAATCGGCTCGGACCTGGCCCGGAACCTTGGAACACGGCCCTGGACTGCGGCATTAGCGGCAATCGCCTGCAAAAGCTGCCGCTTGGAGGCCGTGCGGCGTGTCCCGTCATTCACGGGAATAGGGCGTTGCCGAAGAGGCCAAGCTCACGCTTGCGCGCAATCAGTCTACGTTCCAGCTCTTGAAGATCGCCTCAGACCAGGTGCGGAGCGGCGACGAATTCCGAGCGGTAGCCGGATGGATCCATTCCCGCTCACTCCGCCGCCCGCGCGTACTCCTCAACAGGCCCGCAGGTGCAAACCAGGTTCCGGTCGCCGTAAGCATTGTCTACCCGCTTCACCGGCGGCCAATATTTCGCCTCCGCGACCCAGGGCAGCGGAAACGCCCCCTGCTCGCGCGAATAGGCGTGCGCCCAGTCCCCCGCCAAAAGCTCGCGCGCGGTATGCGGGGCGTGTTTCAGCGGATTGTCCGCCCGATCCAGCCGGCCTTCGGCAATCGCGCCGATCTCACTGCGGATCGCGACCATCGCGGTGCAGAACCGGTCCAACTCGGCCTTTTGCTCGCTCTCGGTTGGCTCGATCATCAAGGTGCCCGCCACTGGCCAGGACATGGTGGGCGCGTGGAAGCCGAAATCCTGCAAGCGCTTGGCGATATCCTCCACCATAACGCCCGCTTGCTGCTGGAACTCGCGGCAGTCGATGATGCACTCATGCGCGACCAGCCCGTCCGGCCCGGCATAAAGCACCTTGTAATGCCCGCGTAGCCGGGCGGCGACATAGTTGGCGTTCAGGATCGCCACCTCGGTCGCCCGCGTCAGGCCCGCCGCGCCCATCATGCGGATAAACGCATACGAAACCGGCAGGATCAGCGCGCTACCGAAGGGCGCGGCGGCGACCGGCCCCACGCCCGTTTCCGGCCCGGCGTCGGCGCGCAGCGGATGGTTGGGCAGGTAAGGCGCGAGATGCACGGCCGCCGCGACCGGGCCGACGCCCGGACCGCCGCCGCCATGCGGGATGCAGAACGTCTTGTGCAGGTTGAGATGGCAGACATCGGCGCCGACCGCGGCCGGGCTGGTCAGCCCCACCTGCGCGTTCATGTTGGCGCCATCCATGTACACCTGCCCGCCATGCGCATGGACCACGGCGCAGATCTCGCGCACCTCCCGCTCGAACACGCCGTGCGTGCTCGGATAGGTCAGCATCAGCGCCGCCAGTCGTGGGGCGTGCAGGGCGGCCTTGGCGCGTAGATCGGCCATATCGACGTTGCCCTCGCGGTCGCAGCCGACCACCACGACGCGCAAGCCGGCCATCGTGGCGCTCGCCGGGTTGGTGCCGTGTGCGCTTGCCGGGATGAGACACACATCGCGGCCGGCTTCGCCGCGCGACTCTTGATAAGCTCGGATGGCGAGCAGGCCCGCATACTCGCCCTGCGAGCCAGCGTTGGGTTGCAGCGACACGGCGGCGAACCCGGTCGCCTCCCGCAGCCAGGACGCCAGGCGTTCGATCATCTCACTGTAGCCGAGCGTCTGATCGGCCGGCGCGAACGGATGAATGTCGGCGAACCCTGGCCAGGTGACCGGGATCATCTCCGCCGCGGCATTCAGCTTCATGGTGCAGGAGCCGAGCGGGATCATGCTGCGATCGAGCGCGATGTCCTTCTCCGCCAGTCGCCTGAGATAGCGCAGCATGGCGTGCTCGGAGCGGTGCTCGTGGAAGATGGCGTGCCTCAGGAACGGCGAGGTACGCAGGCAAGTGGGCGGGATGCTCGCCACCGCCTCGCCAAGCTCCACGCCCAACACGCTAACGAGCCGGGCCAGGGCCTCGCGCGTCACGGTCTCGTCAAGGGCGATGCCGACGCAGCCGGTGTCGATCCGGCGCAGATTAAACCCAGCCTCAAAGGCGCGCGTCATCAACGTCTCGGCGTTGGGCGCTTCCAGCGCGATCGTGTCGAAGAACGCGTCGTGGCGCAGCCGCAGGCCGGCGCGCAGCGCGGCGTCGGCCACCAGCCGGGCTTGCAGGTTTACTCGGCGGGCAATGCGGCGCAGGCCCTCTGGGCCATGCCAGGCAGCGTAGAAGCCGGCGATCACCGCCAGCAGCACCTGCGCGGTGCAGATGTTGGAGGTCGCCTTCTCGCGCCTGATGTGCTGCTCGCGGGTCTGCAACGCGAGCCGCAGGGCTGGAGCGCCGGCCGCGTCCACGCTGACGCCGACCAGCCGACCGGGCATATGGCGGCGGAACGACTCGCGGGTGGCGAAGAAGCCGGCATGGGGGCCGCCGAAGCCCATCGGCACGCCGAAACGCTGCGCCGAGCCCACCACGACATCGGCGCCCATCTCGCCCGGGGGTGTCAGCAAAGCGAGCGCCAGCGGGTCGGCGGCGACAACCGCGAGCGCGCTGGCCTCGTGGGCGGCGCGGATCTCTGGCGAGAGGTCGCGAATTGCCCCGGTGCTGCCGGGGTATTGCAGGATCAGCGCGAACGGGTTGGCGGCTCCGATCGCCGCGAGGTCGCCAGGCGCGACATCGACCAGGTGCCACCCCAGCCGGCGGGCGCGTGTGGCGAGCACGGCGCGGGTCTGCGGATGCAGGTCGGTCGCGAGGGCGACCACCTCGGACTTGGATTTGCTGACCGCATGTGCCATCGCCACCGCCTCGGCGGCGGCGGTCGCCTCGTCGAGCAGCGAGGCGTTGGCGATCTGCATTCCGGTCAGATCGCAGACCATAGTCTGGAAATTGAGCAAGGCTTCCAGCCGCCCCTGCGAAATCTCGGCCTGATAGGGCGTGTAGGCGGTGTACCAGCCAGGGTTCTGTAGCACGTTGCGCAGGATCACCGGCGGCGTGTGGGTTCCGTGGTAGCCCATCCCGATCAGCGACGTCTTGCGCACATTGCGCTCCGCGAGCCCTGCCAGCTCAGCCAGCACGCTCCCTTCGTCGATCGGCGACGGCAGATCGAGCGCGCGGGTGAGGCGGATTGCCGCGGGCACCGCCCGGTCGGCCAACTCGGCAAGGGTCGCGACTCCCACCTCGCGCAGCATCGCCTCGATCTCGGGCTCGGAGGGGCCAATGTGGCGAGCGACGAACCCATCCGCCGCCTCCAGCGCCGCAAGCTCGGCGATGCCGCCCATCAGAGCTGCTCCAGGTATTCGTTATAGGCTGTCTCGTCCATCAACTCGTCGAACGCGTCGGGATCATCGATCTCCAGGCGGAATATCCAGCCCTCGCCCTGGGCGTCGCCATTCACCAAGGCGGGATCCTCGACGACGGCCTGGTTGGTCTCCACCACCTTCCCGGCGAGCGGGGCATAGACATCGGATGCCGCCTTCACACTCTCCACAACGGCGCAAGCCTCGTCGCGGTCCACGACCCGCCCGACCTCCGGCACATCCACGAAGACCATGTCGCCGAGGGCCTCCTGCGCATGATTGGTGATGCCGACCGTGGCGATGTCGCCGTCCAGGCGCACCCAGTCGTGCTCGCGGGTATAGCGGATCTCGTGCTGGCTCCGGTCGGGGAGTGGCATGGGGCGATTCCTCTATCGTGCGTAACGGTGGGGAACGAAGGGCAGGGCCGCGACCGTCGCCGGGAGCGGCTTGCCGCGGATCATCAGGTGGACGCTTTTGCCGGGTGCCGCGAGGTCACGGCGGACATAGCCCATGGCGATCGGCGCGCTCAGGCTCGGCGAGAACCCGCCGGAGGTGACGGTGCCGGCGGCGGTGCCGTCATCGGCCACGATGTCATTGCCGGCGCGGGCGATAGCACGGCCTTCCGGTCGGATGCCGACGCGCAGGCGGGGAAATCCGTGCTCGACCTGGTCGCGGATCGCGGCGGCGCCGGGGAAATCCCACGCCGTCCGCCGCCGCTTGCCGATCACCCAGCCGAGACCGGCCTCGATCGGAGTGGTCAGTTCGTCGATGTCGTTGCCGGAGAGGCAGAGCCCCGCCTCCAGGCGAAGCGAGTCGCGCGCCCCGAGGCCGGCCGGCGCCACTTCCGGCTGGTCCAGCAAGCGGCCGGCGAGGGCTTCGGCGTGCTCGACCGGGACCGAGATCTCGAACCCGTCCTCCCCGGTGTAGCCCGAGCGGGAAACCAGGCAGGGATGCCCGTCGACCAGTGTTTCGGCGATGCCGAGGAAGGGCAGGCCGGGCGCGACCGGGCAGAGGCGGGCGAGGGCGGCCGCGGCTTTCGGGCCTTGCAGGGCGAGCAAGGCGCGATCCTCGATCTCGGTTAGGCGCGGGCCGGACGGAAGCGAGGTGGCGAGATGGGCGAGGTCGCCCTCCCTGCGGCTGGCATTTACCACGAGGAACAGCCGGTCCTCGGCGAGCCGGGCCACCATCATATCGTCGCGGATGCCGCCCGCCTCGTTCAGCAGCAGGGTGTACCGCTGCCGGCCCGGGCGCAGACCGGCGATGTCGCCAGGCACAAGCTGCTCCAGCGCAGCGGCGGCGTTCCAGCCTGTGAGCAGAGCCTGGCCCATATGGGAGACATCGAACAAAGCCGCCTGCTCGCGGCAATGCAGATGCTCGGCGATAATCCCGCCCCGGCAGCGGGCGGCGAGCGGGCCAGTGGGAGTGTATTGAACCGGAAGCGACCAGCCGGCGAAGGGCACCATTCTGGCTCCGAGCGCCCGGTGCCAGACATCGAGAGGGGTCGTGCGCAAGGGCGGCGGGGTTGGATCGTCGATCAACGCATTCTCAATCAACGCACGCTCCGCGCTCAGGGCCCCCACGAGCCTGCCGCCCGTGACAATCGGCCCCCCTCTGTCGCGAAGACCTGAGAGATTGGAGGGGCTTTGCCCGTCCTTACCCCATCGGTGCGGCGGGCCGCGAGCGCGGCCAGCCAACTTTCCAGAGGTCCGTTGTTCCCGCCGCGGTCCTTTTGCCTGAGCGTTTCCGGGGGCGGTTGCGCCTTCGGCGGCGACCTAGTCGCTCTCTCCCGCGCCGGGTGCCCGGGACGCAGCCAAGATGGCGTACCGGGCGGCCGGAAACAACGTGCGCGTGGAGTCGCGGGGCCTCACACCCGCTCGAAGATCGCCGCGATGCCTTGGCCACCGCCGATACACATGGTCACAAGCGCGTACCGGCCGTTGACCCGCCGCAGCTCGTAAAGCGCCTTAACGGTCAGAATCGTGCCGGTGGCGCCGACCGGGTGACCGAGCGCGATCCCCGAGCCGTTCGGGTTGGTCTTCTCCGGATCGAAGCCAAGATCCTTGGCCACCGCGCAAGCCTGGGCGGCGAACGCCTCGTTCGATTCGATCACATCGATATCGGCCAGCTTGAGCCCCGCGCGTTCCAGCGCGGCCCGGGTCGCCGGCACCGGCCCGATCCCCATGATCTTCGGATCGACGCCCGAATGGGCGTAGGCGACCAGCCGGCCGAGCGGCTCGGCATTGCGCTTCTCGGCGGTGCGCCCCTCCATCAGCACCACGGCCGCGGCGCCGTCGTTGATGCCGGAAGCATTGCCCGCCGTCACCGTTCCGTCCTTGCGGAACGCCGGGCGCAGCTTCGCCATGTCCTCGGGCGTGGCGTCGGGGCGAACGTGCTCGTCGGTGTCGAACACGGTCTCGCCCTTGCGCGTCTTGAGCCGGATCGGATGGACCTGGTCCTTGAACCGACCTTCCTTGATCGCGCGGGCGGCGCGCCGATGCGACTCCACCGCGAGCGCGTCCTGCTGGGCACGCGTGATCTGATGTGATTCGGCCAGGTTCTCCGCCGTCTCGCCCATGTGGATCTTGTTGAATGGGTCGTTGAGCGCACCGATCATCATGTCGATCATCGCGGTATCGCCCATGCGGGCGCCCCAGCGCACTCCCTGCGCGATATAAGCCGCCCGGCTCATGCTCTCGGCCCCGCCACCCACGGCGATGTCGGTGTCACCGAGCAGGATGCTTTGCGAGGCGGAGACGATGGCTTGTAGCCCCGAGCCGCAGAGCCGGTTCAGCGTCAGCGCCGGCGCGGTCTGCGAACACACCCGCGTTCAGCGCGGCGACGCGGGCGAGGTACATGTCCTTGGCCTCGGTGTGGATCACGTTGCCGAAGACGACATGGCCGACTTCCTCGCCGGCCACCTCCGCGCGGGCGAGCGCCTCGCGTACCACCTGGGCGCCAAGCTCGGTGGGCGGCATGTCCTTGAGAGCGCCGCCGAAATCACCGACCGCGGTCCGCACACCGGAGACGACGACGACTTCTCGCTCCATGGCCTGGGCTCCTTTGCTGATCCTGCCGGCATCCTGCATGGCAGCGGGTCCGATGCAAGCGGGCGAGGGCGGCCAGGCTAACCGGGCTGAAATGGCGAGATCGTAGGACGGCACCCGACCCAGAGCAGACCTCCCGAGGGGGAGTGGCGTGCTGGAAGCGGCGATTCAGTCGCAATCCAACCCATCCACTGTGGCCAGTGAGTAGCCGCCAAGCGTCTCACCTATCCGCTGTGCCGATATCATCGCTCCAGTTGAAATCGCGCCCTCGGCAATTTAAAATAGCTTTGGCAATCAGAGTGGTAATTGGCGTGTGCCCTCCCCACGCCCGCTTGCAGGTCTTCCGCTCAGCCGAGGTCAAGGTACTTGGCCGAAAACAGGATGGCGCTTCGGACGTAGTCGGACGGCTCGTCCTCATAGGACGTGCGGACGGTCCGCTTCTGCTGAGCTACGCCGCGCTTAGCCGCCAGTATTGCTGCTATGGCGCGAGTTTCCCTGGCGACCAGCCGGTTCTGGAGCCAATGGAGCGCGATGTTGACGGTAGACCGCTCAACTCCTCTAGCACGCAGCAGCGCGGCCAGCAGGAACATTCTCTGATAGTCTGAAACCGTTTCGTCGGGCAAGAGCGCCTCCAGTGCTTTCACCACGTCCTGGTTCGATCGCACGAATGTCGAGATGTAGGAGAAGTACAGCCTCGTCTGGTGCGGCTTCTCCTTGAGCCGGGCCAGAACGTGATAGACCGCGCTATCGGAGGCAGCCGACCGGAGGATGGGCAGGCAGAACTTCTCAATCTGGTCCTCATGATGCGAGTGGTCATCTATGTTCGCCGTCAGACGCTCGACCGCCGCGTTCTCGAGATCCTCGTGGTTGTCCTCTTCCTCTTCCTCTTCCTCCTACCCGACTTCGAAACCGTAAGGACTCGCACGCTCGTACAACTCGTCGTCCTCGACCTCCTCGCGGATCTCGTCGAAGAGGCGGTCGATCGCCGTCTCCTCCCTGATCACGTCGGCGGCCGCCATGATTTTCGACTTGTACTCGTTGAGGTGAAGGCCGTCCTTTCGCAGCGTCTCGATGAGACGTCCCAGCCCCTGCCGCGCTGCCGGCTCTGAAGGGAAGCCCATGTAGATGTCGTCGACGTAACGCGCCGAAAGAATGTCGGCGAGTTCGCAGTAGGCGTCGAAGTCGGACAGGAAGAAGTTGCCAAGCGCGTCCGAAGGATAAACGCCCTGGATGATGCCGAACGAGTTGCGTTCCCTGAACGCGAGCATCATCTCTTCGAGCAGACCGACGACCTCAGGCGCGCAGCTGGCCGCCGCCATCAGGTTCACCAAGTGGTGCTGCGGGAGACGCTCGAAGGAAGCGGCCACAGACTACCCATCACCGTCATATTCCGGCAATGGTGACGATCCTCCGGGAGCGCCATGCTTTCGAGGGCCGGCAATTGACTGTGACCAGCAGCATGCGGCGGCGCGGGGTCTCGCTTTTGCTGGTTAGCCTGCCGGATGGCAGCCGCTCGCTCATTCCCGCAAAATGGACCGACTGGGACGAATGTGGCGATGGCGGCGGTTCGCCTGCGCCCGACGACGGCGCAGCACAACATGACCTCGGCCGGCTCCGCGATTTGCTCCACCTGCGCACGGTCCTCGACGCTCTCCATGGCCGACTCGGCCAGCCCGTTTTGCCAATGGAGGGCCGCCATGCAGTTGACGCTCCCGATTCTCAATCCGTCCGACCGGCCGTCGATCCCCCCGGCGCCAAGGCCCACTCCGGCACCATGGGACCAGCTCGACGATGCGTCTCGCATGGCGGCGCTCGAGATTCTCGCACGGCTTATCGCCCGGATGCTCGCGACCCAACCGCTGACGGAGGCGGGCGGTGAATGAAGTTTCCAAGATCACCGCCAGTCATATCTCCCGTCAGGCCATTGTCTATCTCCGTCAATCGAGCGCCGCACAGGTCGAACACAATCGCGAGTTGACGGACCGGCAATATGCGCTGGAGATCAAGGCTCGCGAGCTCGGCTGGCCCGATGATCGTATCATTGTCATCGACGAGGACCTCGGTCTCTCCGGTTCCGGCGCTGTCACCCGCTCGGGATTTGCTCGCCTCACTGCCGAAGTGGCGCTCGGCCATGTCGGTCTCGTGCTCGGCCTCGAAGTTTCGCGTCTCGCCCGCAACAACGCCGACTGGCATCGCCTCATCGATCTCGCCGGCCTCAGCGACACGCTCATCGGCGATGCTGATGGCCTCTATCATCCGGCGCTGTTCAATGACCGGCTCCTGCTCGGATTGAAAGGGACAATGAGCGAGGCCGAACTGCACGTCCTGCGCGCACGTCTGAACGGCGGTATTCGCAACAAGGCCGCCCGCGGCGAACTCAGACGCGGGTTGCCGGTCGGGTTCCTTTGGGGCGACGCCGACGGTGAGGTCCGCTTCCACCCGGATGAGGCGGTCGTGACGGCTATCCGCGCCGTCTTTGCCAAGTTTGCAGAGACCGGTTCGGTACGTCGCGTCTGGCTCTGGTTACGCTCCGAAGGGCTCAGCTTGCCGCTGCAGATGCATCAGGGATTCGAGATCCGGTGGGGTGACGCGAGCTATACGGCCATCCACCACGTGCTGACCAATCCGGTCTATGCCGGCGCCTATGCCTATGGCAAAACCCGCACGGAGACGATGCTGGATGCCGCGGGTGGCCGGCGCAAGCGCATTCGACATCTCTCACGCTCCGAGTGGCAGGTGCTCATCCCGGAACACCATCCGGGCTTCATCGACTGGCAGACCTATGAGGCCAATCAGGCGCGGATCGCGCAAAACACGCGCCCGGGGCCACGCAAGGTGGGGGGCGCCGTGAGGGAAGGTAACGCCCTGCTGCAGGGCCTCGCCAGCTGCGGCCATTGCGGACGTCGCCTGCGCACGCACTACCGCGGGCGTCATTCGTCAGCGGGCTATCATTGCCCCGGCAAGGTCCTTGTCGAAGGCCGCGGCGTCTATTGTCTCAATGTGGGCGGCATTCAGATTGACGACGCCGTCGCACGGACCTTCATCGCCGCCCTCGAACCGGCGAAGCTCGCAGCCAGTATCGCCGCCGCCGAAAGGCTCGAAGCAGATCGCGAGGCCATGCTCAAACAATGGCGCCTCGGCGTCGAACGAGCGAGCTACGAAGCGAGGCGCGCCGAGCGCCGATACCGTGCTGTGGATCCCGATAATCGGTTGGTTGCTCGCGGACTCGAGCGCGAGTGGGAGAAGGGCTTGAACGCCCTCGAAGCTGCTAAAGCCGAGCTTGCACGCCGCGAGCGGGAGCGTCCACGCTTACTCTCCCTGGAGGAGCGCGACCGTCTGCTCTCGATCGGGCCCGATCTGGCCAGGGTGTGGCACGCCCCAACCACCGCACCACGTGACAGGAAGGAGTTGCTGCGGGCACTGACTGAGGAAGTCATCATCAAGGTCGAGCGCGACAAAGCCGCCGCGCACCTCACGATCCGCTGGAAAGGCGGCGCGCTCGACGAGATCGACCTGGCGCTGCCGCGCTCGCGGCCGGCCACGATCCGCACTGACGAGGACACGATCGCGCTCGTTCGCCGCCTCGCCTGCCATTACCCCGACAGCGTGATCGCCGGCATCCTCAATCGGCAGGGGCGCACAACGGCATACGGTCATCGGTTCGAGGCGGGTCACGTAGGCAACCTGCGTCGCCACTGGGACATTGGATGCTTTGAGCCGAGAGCCGACGCGCCCGACGGCGAACTGCTGACGATCAAGAAAGCCGCCATCGTGCTCGGCGTTGCCCCGTCGACCCTCCATCGCTTGCTCAACGACGGCATCATCGCAGGCGAGCAACTGACGCCCGGAGCCCCATGGCGCATCCGTTTGACCGATGACCTCATCGCCCGTTTCAATGGCGGCGAAGCCGACGATGGCTTCGTGCCCATGCGGGAAGCAATGCGCGCGCTCGGGGTTTCGCGACAGACCGTGTTGCAGCGTGTCAAGCGCGGCGAACTCGACGCGGTCCACGTGATGCGCGGCAAACAAAAGGGACTCCGGATCAAGGTGATAGCCCGCCAATCCGAACTGCTTATCCCAACCTCATGAACCAGGGCGCATTATGACGCGAGATCCAAGTAATGCGAGATGTCGGCCTTCAGGATGAACTTGCTCCTAGCAGCCTGTCGGATTGAGATACCCGATCACGCGATCGGTGGCTAGAATCGGCGGATGTCGAATTTTGTGCCGTTCAACCGCGACCAGGCCTTTCTGCTGCCGCCCGACCTAAAGACTTGGCTGCCGGAGGATGATCTTGCGCACTTCGTGGTGGCCGCGGTGGAGCGGGTACCGCTCGGGGCGTTCCGAGTGGCGGAGCGAGCGTGCGGCAAGCCGCAGTATCACCCGCGGCTGATGCTGGCGCTGCTGATCTACAGCTACGCCAACGGCATCTTCTCGTCGCGGCGGATCGAGCGGGCAACCTACCGTGACATCGCGGTTCGCTTCGTGGCGGCCAACCTGCACCCCGACCACGACACGATCGCGGTGTTCCGACGCTCGAACAAAGCGGCCTTCGAGGCGGCCTTCCTGCAAGTGCTGCTGCTGGCGCGCGAGAGTGGGCTGCTGCGGCTCGGCACGGTGTCGATCGATGGGACCAAGATCGACGCCAATGCCTCGAAGATCCGCTCCGTGCGCTACGACCGGGCGCAGGAATTGCGGGCCAAGCTGGCGGCTGACATCGCCGCGCTGACCGCGCAGGCCGAAGCGGCCGACGCCGGGGACCACGACCCGCAAGCGTTGCCGGCAGAACTGGCCCGGCGCAACGCGCTCCAGGCGAAGCTCGATGCTGCCTGCGAGCGGCTGGAAGCCGAGGCACGCGCCGAAGCTGAGGCCGCCCGCCCAGCTTATGAGGCCAAGAAGGCCGCCTATGACGCCAAGAACGGGCGTCGCGGCCGGCCGCCGAAACCGCCCGATGATACGCCGCCACCAGAGCGACAAAGCAACCTGACGGACCCGGACAGCGCCCTGATGCGACGCTCGGATGCGCATGAATACCGCCAAGCCTACAACGCACAGGCGGTGGTGTGCGCCGACGGTGCGCAACTGATCCTGGCGACCAACCTGGTCGCGACCCCAGCCGATGCGCCGAGCTTTGCCGCGACTACCCTGGCAATGGAAACAACCATTGGCCTACCCAAGATCGTTCTGGCCGATACCGGTTTTGCCAGCGGCCCAGCGGTGGCGGACCTGCACGCACATGGCATCGAGCCATTGGTGGCGATCGGGCGGACCCAGCCGCACCGGCCCTACGACTTCCGTCCGCCGCCGCCGCAAACCACGCCGCGCCGGATCACCGAGCCTTGGCGCCTGGCGATGAAAGCCAAGCTGGAGACCGAAGATGCCAAGAACCTCTACAAAAGACGCAAGCAGACCATCGAACCGGTGTTTGGCATCATCAAGAGCGCCATGGGCTTCGTCCGCTTCCACCTGCGCGGCATCCAAAAGGTTGCCGCCGAGTGGACCCTGACCGCGCTCGCCTACAACTGCAGGCGAATCGCCCGCCTGCAGGCGGCGTGAACACCCCAGCCGGCTTGCTCATTGGCTCAGCCGGCAGGCTGAATCCGACAGGCTGCTAGCACAGATCTCAGCCACCCTCCCTTGGAAACGCTCCCAGGATTCGTGGTTAGGCTCAAACATCTGACCATCCGTAACGGAAGGGACATGGCTAAAGGACCGGGTACGGTCGAGGCCTCCCTCGAGTCGCTCCATGATGTTGTCCACTAGCGCCTGGTAGAGGAACCGGTCCATGGGCCGCAGAATGCTGCCGGGCCGTGTGAAGAATCGCTCCTTGGGCACGCTCATGGTGATCGGCAGGTCGGGCTGGTATGTTCCGGCCCCAAGCTGTTGCTTCAACTGCTCCCAGACATCGTCCCCTGCCCGGTTGAAGATGGCGTTGTAGTGCGGGGCCAGGATGAAGTCGCTGCGAATGTCGGCCTTCACGTGAGCAATTACGCTCTCGTGATGGATTTGCCTGATTATCGTCCTGTCAAGCCCCGGCATGCTTGAGCCCAAAAATTCATCAACAAGGGATCGTCATTATTTTGCCCCGCCGGAGAGAGTCGGGGTTCAATATCCCTCCCTCCCGGATCGAATGTCCGCTCACCACCAAACTCGGCTGTAGAACTAGCCCAGCCCGTAGCGCGCCGCGAGCCACAGCTTCTGCCATGTCGGCAGGCTGATCTTCTCAGAATGTCGCGTCCACCCGCGATCCTCAAGTCGTGCCAGGATCGCCGGCCCAGGTGTCATCGTCATCTCGTCTAAAACTGGAGATTGTGATCGACCGAAAGCGCCAGGGATATCCTCGCCGCCGTCGCACGCTTCTGCCAGCGACCAACGACCTGCAGCCAGGTTCGCCCGATAATTTCGAACTTGGAAACTAGCTAGGCGCAACTCAAGATCATCCGCAGCTTGGCGACGAGCGTATTGTAGTCATCGTCGGGACTGAGCGAAGGGCGATTACCAACCTCAGTGGCATAGGTCCTGTGAAGGTGCACGCGGCTCAGCAGGTTCTTCCTGAGCTCAGCGAAGGCGAGCTTGGCTGGCGTATCGAAGCCGCGGCGCATGGCGGAGGGCAGGCAGTCGAGCACAGAATTGGGGACGGCGATGCCCTTGCCCGATGCTGCGAGCTCCTTGGCCGTGCCGGCGACCAGCCCCATGACGAAGGTGAGGCTGAGCGGCACGACGCCGGTCACAAGGTGCCTTGCGCGCGGGCAATGCCGCTCCTTCTTGGTCTTTGGGTTCCCGCCCAGTGCGATTTCTATGTCTGACAAAGTCCTGCCCGCCAGCCAGGCTTCAACGCCCGGCAACAGGGTAGCGAGGGCCTTGGCCGTGAGTGGGGCGCTAGCCTTCTCGCCGACGGCGCCGACGATGGCGCGGCGTTCGCGGCCGAGCAGGGCGTCGCGCGGGTGTTCGTCCGCTCCGAGCCATTCGAACACCCAGGACACCCAGCCGGGGATTGTGGAGGGCAAGGCGCCGGTGCATGCGCTAAGGCGGTCGCGCAGGGCTTCCAGCGCAAAAACAGGCGCCCCGCTCTGAGCGGAGAGCTCAAGGATCGCCTTCTCGGTGGCGCCGATATTCCGGTCACTGAGCACCGCGCTCAGTCTTGCGATGCGCTGCGCGAAGGCATCGGCCGCGTTGCGGCGCGCAGCCATAAAGGCCGCAAGTGACTGGCTGATGGGAAAGCGGGTGGTGGCCTCCGATTCCGTCCCTTCCGGTGCGATCGCCGTTGCTAGGCGGTTGAGGGCGTATTCCATATCGGGATCAGTGGGGGCCGCCGCGCCGATACGGTCGAGCACCACCTCCAAAGGGTCGGTGATATCAAGACAACGGTCATCTTCCGGCAGGATTGAGCGCAGTCTTGCGACCAAGTCGCTCTCAAGGCGCTGGTTTGGTGTGAAGGTCAGAATCGCTTCGGGAACCAGCAGGACAACGCCGTTGGCAAGGTGACCGGCGCGTCCCGCCCGGGCCGCGGCGTTCAAGAGCTCATGAGCTTCAAGCGCTTCACGTCCGCCGTCGTCCTCCGCCCGCATGTCGCCGGCCAGAATGGCTAGATGTGCCGGCAAGTTAAGGCCCTGCGCCAGGGTGGGCGTTGCGACAATCACCTTCGCGCCGTCAGGCCGGCTGAACATCCGTTCGGCGATATCGCGCTCAAGGCGCAGCATCTGTGAATTATGCGGGACCGCCGTCGCGGGTGCCGGCAGCAGCGCATGCTCAAGCGCGCCGAGCTCGACTTCAAGCGCATCCCAGCGTTCCTGCTCATCAGGCGAGGATGTAGGGGTTGTGCCGAGGAGACCGCTAATTTCGCGCGCTGTTGAGACCGCGAAAATTTTGCTGTTGACGAAGACGATCGCTTTAAGGCCGCTGCGCGCCGAAGCGGCGGCGATATGGGCGGCGACCTTGTTCACGTTGGGCTTGAGCAAGGCCCGCCGGCCGCTGAGCTCGCCAGTCAGGTCAATTGTGCCACCGGATACTTTGGCGAAAGAGCATTCGGCCCTGGCCTCCTTCACATTCAGCCAGTTGTGCTGAAGCCCGAACATCGCGTATGGCGTTACCTTCAGCTTGGCCTCCGCCGAACTCCGCAGTGTCTTTGCGGTTTTCCCCTTCGCGGCATCCTGCGCGCGCTGCTCTGCCTGTGCCTCATTGGTGATCCGGGCAATCGACGTCTTTTCATAGAGCACGACGCCGCGGGCCTGCCGGCTTGGCTTCCAGAGCGGATCGACGAATACGCACTCGCGGCCGGTGAGCGTGCCAATCCAGGCGGCGAATTCCTCTCCGTTGCGGACCATTGCCGAGAGGAACAGGTAATCCGCCTGCGGCGCGATGCTGCTGAAGGCGAGCACGCAGAACATGCCGTCGAGCGCGCGGCGCAGCCCAGAGATCGGGCTTAGCAGATGGCATTCATCGAAGACCATCAGCCCAACATCATAGAAGGCTTCAGGCGCGTAGGAGAGCAGCGCTAGACAGCGCTCAGGCGTCATCACCTCGATCTTTTGCAGGGTCGCTGTCGCGGCGGCAAACAGCAGATCGAAATCGCTCGACACCGCCGAGTGCAGGAAATTCTCTGGGAACATTTTCTGAAGATCGGCCGTCAACTGATCGGCGAGGGCGTGCGTCGGCGCAATGAAGATCACGCTTTTGCCCGCCGCCAGCGTGGCCGCGATCTTCAGGCACGACACCGTCGTCTTGCCTGCCCCGGTTGGCAGCACCATGACAGCCGAGCGCCGCGGCATGTGAAAGCCCTTGCCGATCGCTTCGCGGTGATTGCGCCATACGAACGGCGCGCTCGCCGCGCGGTGGCGCAACCAGGTCCGCCAGAAGAGAGCATCGGCCCCCGGCGGCGGATCGATGGCTGTGGTCGCCGCCCGCTCGATAGTGTCGGTCGCAGCGAGTAGCAGTGCCGCAAGATGTCGCGGCCCCGGATAGGTCGTCAGGAGCGGTGCTGCGGTGTCACCCGTGTCGTGATTGACCGTGGCGAGATCGATGGCGGTCCTGAAAGCCACGCGCGGTGAGTTCGAACCGCCCGGCCACAGTGTCCGGCACGGTCTCAGCCAGCGCGTTTGCGGCGAACAGCTCAACGCCGGCGAGAATCGCGTCGAAAAGCGCCGCCGTAGCCCGGGTTTCAAGGTCGCCGAGCGCCACGAAGGGGGTTGACCGCCGCCTCGCGCGGTCGAGGATGGAGGCAAGATTTCCCGCGGCAAGGTCCTGAATGCTTTCTGCAAGCAGTGTGGCGACAAAGCTCTGTGTCCGTCCCTCGACGGTAATGCGGCGCCCCGCTTCAATGGCGTCTGCGTATTGTTCTGCCGCAAGGAACAGGATCGGAGCAGCGAGCGTGGGATCAACTCTGTCGCGGTCAAGGATCGGTGCGGCGCGCTCCGCTTCGCTGCTCAGCGCTTCCTGTGCGAGAATCTGCTGCGCCGTACCCGCAACGAAGGCCGCTGCGCGTCTTGTCGCTTCATCGCCGTGGATCGAGGTAATGAGTTCATAGGCATCGGCAATGCGGCCGAGCGGCCATGTGTTTTCCCCGGGTTCAATTACCGGTTCGCCGTCGATCGCACACAGTCGGCGCGCGACAAGCTCGGCATAGCGGGCCGTGAGCATCTGAGGCATGGCTGCGGGATCAAGGCCCGGCATGGCCGGCGCCGTCCTCAGGAAAGTGGCGGTGATCGGGTCAAACATCAGATGTCCTCCAAATCGAGGGTATCGATATAGGCGACGGCATTGGCTGCCAGCGCATCGAACCAGGCGCGCAGATCATCCGCTGTTACCAACGTGCCGGCGATGCGGCGCCGCGCATCGATGCCTTTGAGTTCGTCGTAGTCCTTGAACAGCGCCTTGCGGCGTTTGGGATTATCATCGGCGGCAGTGATGGCAACGCTGGCCCGGTAGGCACGGCAGGCCTTGTCGAGAACCCGCGCGGCGGCATTGATGGCGGCGCTGCCATCTAGGCCCGTCTTTTCAAGCAGGCTCGCCGCGGCGGCCAGCAGCTCAGGTGCGCGCTTGTTGTCATGGTGATCAAGGAATGCCGACATGATCTCGTCGCGAAACTTGTCGCGCGGATTCTCAGAGCACTTGTCCTCAAAGATGGTCGCCAGAGTAATGATTGTGCCCGTGTCATCGAGCTCGATCATCAGCCCGTCGAGCCCTTGTGTCGTCGAGCTCAGGTGAGGGTCGCGCAGCAGCGCCTTGCCGGCGGCGGATTGCTGTGCCGCCGCCCAGGAAATAGCCTCGAAGATCAGGCCGTCGCGATGATACCGGCGTGCGTGCTTCTGCTCGTCAGTGTCGCCGGTTACCACAAGCCGGCGCTTGGCCGCGCTTCGCAACGCTTCGACGTTAATCAGCGGGGCGGCAGGAAGGAGTGCGGTGATGATCCGTGCCGCGTGCGCCGCCTGCCCTATGGCGATAATGGCGATGATGCGGGCGAGGCGATCAATGTCCGCGGCTTCCCAGCGGCTTCCCAAACAACTCTCGCTGACCGCGACCGTCTCGATCGCCAGCGCGGGCGTCGGCGGTGACACTGGCGGCGGAGGGGAGGCTTTCACGGTCGGCTTCTTTAACAGCGCCTTCATGGGGACCGCGCGAAGGCATGGCGCATGCGGTGCTGGATTTGCCAGTGATCCGGAAGGAGGCGCCCAACCATGATTATGCGCTCAGTCCGGGGAACAGACCCGGCATCCAGCGTGAGGCGAGCGCTGCCGAGAAGGCGAGGTGCAGGGGATCGTGCCGGGCGGGTGCCGCGAGGACCGACCTCTCGATCAGGGCGTCGGCCACGCGGCGGGCTCGTGCCGACTAGCGAGTTGAGGTCGCCGTGGGGCAGGACGCCGCGGTGGTGTGACCCTTCGCCGAGGAGCAGGGGCTCCATACGGCTGGCTGGTTCGCCGCGCTTTTCGGATCGTTCAGTGTGCGCTTCAATGTCCCGTTCGGAGGTTCCCATAGGGAAGTTATCTCAGGAACTTAGGCCAGATTCGTGCGCAGAATGAAAGTTCATATGTTCGCGCTAAGCGCCGCCTGGGGGGAAGCCGCACGTACTCCCCGCGTTCTTATTGGAAGTGTTCGCGCGCTAGAACCAATCCTCGCGTGCACCGGCGATGTCTCGTTTCCACTAAGCTCGGCTGTAGCACTAGCCCAGCCCGTAACGCACCGCGAGCCACAGCTTCTGCCATGTCGGCAAGCTGACTTTCTCGGAATGCCGCGCCCAACCGCGACCCTCCAGCCGCGCCAGGATCGCCGCGTAGGTGGCGCCCATCAAGCGCGCCGGCTTCATGGCCCGCCGGTCGCATTCGGCCATCGCCGCGCGCGCGGCCCGGAAATGCTCGTGCGCCAGTCCGGCGAGACGGTCGCATACGGCTGGCAGGTTCGGCGAGGCGAGAGCCGCGCGCGGATCGTGCGGGATTCCGGCCTCGTCCAGCCACTCGCGCGGCAGATAGAGCCGCCCGCGCCCGGCATCCTCGTCCAAGTCGCGCAATATATTGGTGAGCTGCAGCGCGCGCCCGAGCGCGAACGCCACGCGGTCGGCCGCCGGCGAGGCGTCGCCGAAGGCGCGCACGGAAAGCCGCCCGACGGCGGCGGCAACCCGGTCGCAGTATAGGTCCAGCGCGTCCAGATCGGGGGCGACGACGGCCGTCTCGGCATCGGTCTGCATCCCGTCGATTACCGCGACGAAGTCCTCCTGGCGCAGCTTGAACTTCACCACCGCCGCGCGCAGCACGCGCGCCACCGGGCCGTCCGCCTGGCCGCGGTACAGGCCGGCGATGCGCGCGCGCCACTCGGTCAAGCGCGGGAGCTTGTCGGCGAACGCGCCCTTCTCGTCGGCGATGTCGTCCACCAGGCGGCAGAAGGCGTAGATGCCGTACATCGCATAGCGCCGATCGGGGGCCAGGACGCGCATCCCGCGATAAAACGAGGTGCCGGCGGCGCGCACGATCGCTTCGGTCTCGTCCAGATCCGCCTGAGCGACGCCGAGCGGGGTGGGTGACACCGGCCTCACGCGGCGAACCGAAGTGCGGCCAGCACGCTTGCCACGGCATCGGTCTTGGTCAGCTTCACGCGCCTCGCGATGGGATCGCCACGATGGAGCCGGAGGGCGAGCCGCCGCGCCAGGCCAACGATCACCGCCGTTTCGACCCGCAACCGTCGGTCCCGTGTCCGGCTCGGCAGCTCGACGGCGGCGCGGTTCAGCCTGTCCGTCTTTTCGAGCAGGCAATCGAACACCTGCCGCAGGCCGGCAGTCGCCGCCTCCCGGCGTAAATCCTCCACCGAGGCCCCGTGGCGAGCCAGCATCTCCTGGGGCAGATAGCAGCGGTCCAGTCCGGCCAAATCCTTGGCGCAATCCTGCAAATGGTTCAGCACCTGCAACGAAGTGCAGAGCGCGTCGGACGGCGCGTGGGTGGCCTCGTGCTCGCCGTGCAGGTCAAGCACATGCCGGCCGACCGGCATCGCCGAGAACCGGCAATAGTCATAAAGCTCGCCCCAAGTCGCGTAGCGCCGCTTGGTCGCGTCCTGGCGGAACGCCACCAGCAAGTCGGTCGAGTGCCGGGCTGTCACGCCGGTTTCTGCCAGGCTGGCGCGGAGCCGCGACGCGGAGAGGGAGCCGGTGTCACGCCGGCCCAGGAGCACCTCCTCCATCCGATCCAGCCGCGCCACCTTGTCCTCGGGCGCCAGCACCGAGCTGTCGGCGATATCGTCGGCATTGCGGGCGAAGGCATAAAACGCGTGGACGTGGCGACGCAGCGCGGGCCGGATCAGGGCCGAGCCGACCGGGAAATTCTCGTCGCCGCGATCCTTCCCGGACCAGGCCTCGACGGTTTGCGCCTCGCTGACCGTGTTCATGCGGCGCCCTGATAGGCGCGGCCCTTCCAGGCGACGCCGCGGCCGAGATGATGGCTCACCGCCGAGCCGATCGTGGCTGACATATAAAAGAGGGCAACCAGCGGCAGGAACGGCGCCCAGAGGGCGGAGAGCCGGAAACGGCGCAAGGTCGGGAGATAGCACCAGGCGAGCGCGACCCAGGCGATCGCCCCCATCACGCGGGCCGCGCCCTGTCCAGCGATCGCCGCGAGCGGGGGAACCACCCAGGCAAGCGCCATGCCGAGGATGCAGGCGATCAGCAGCGCCGGGGAGAAGCGGAGCTGGACATAAGCGGTGCGTGCGATCATTCGCCAGATATCGGCGGCCCGGGGATAGGGCCGAATGGAGCGCGCCAGCGCGCTGTGGCCGAGCCAGATGCGCCCGCCGCGCTTGACCGCGGCCGCCAGCGCCACATCGTCGATCAAGGCCGCGCGCACGGCCTCGATGCCGCCGATGCGCCGGAGCGCCTGCGCTCGGATCAGCATGGTTCCGCCGGCCGCCGCGGCGGTGGCGCGCAACGGGTCGTTCACCCAGCCGAACGGATAGAGAAGCTGGAAGAAGAACACGAAGGCCGGCACCAACGCCCGCTCGGCGAAGCTCGCGCAGGACAGCGCTACCATCTCCGAGACCAGGTCGAATCCACCTTGCTCGGCCTGCGCGACCAGGGCGGCGAGATGGCGCGGGTCGTGCTCGATGTCGGCATCGGTGAGCAGCACGAGACCCGCGCCCTCCGCCTCCGCCAGCCCTTGCGCCACGGCCCAGAGCTTGCCGCTCCAGCCGGCCGGGCGCGCGCTGCCGATAACCACACTCAGCCGCGGGTCGCCAAGGCCGCGGGCGATCTCGCCAGTGCCATCGCTGCTGGCGTCATCGACCACGATCACGCGGAACGCGCCCGGATAATCCTGTGCCACCAGGGAGCGGAGCGCCGGCCCGATCACCGGCGCCTCGTCACGGGCCGGGACCACAACGGCCACGCTTGGCGCGGCCTCCGGGCGCTCCGGCGACAGGACCGGCCCGGCCTGCCAGAAGCGGCCATGCGCGAACGACAAATAGAGCCAGATAACCAGCGCGATCGACGCGACGACCGTCATCCGCGCAGCCTGCCGTTCGCACGGAACCAGGCGATCGCGTCCTCCACCGCCTGCCGCGGCCGGCGCGGGTGGTAGCTGAGCTGCGCGACCGCCTTGGCCGAGGAGTAGAACATCTTCTTGCGCGCCATCCGGAGATGATCGCGCGTGACCGGCGGTTCGATCGGCAGGATGCGGGCGACCGCCTCCATAGCCACGGCGACCGGCCAGACCAGTTCCGGGGTGAGCCGGAGCTGCGGCGGCTTCCGTCCCGCCGCTTGCGCGACCAGCGCGAGCAGGTCGCGCAGCAGCAGGTTCTCGCCTCCCAGAATGTAGCGTTCGCCGACCCGGCCGCGCTCAAACGCGAGCAGGTGTCCTTGGGCGACATCGTCCACGTGAACGATGTTCAGCCCGGCGTCGATATAGGCCGGCATCCGTCCGGCGGCGGCGTCCAGGATCATCCGCCCGGTCGGCGTCGGGCGAATGTCGCGCGGCCCGACCGGCGCGGAGGGATTGACGATCACCGTCGGCAACCCCTGGCGCGTCAGGTCGAGCACGGCCTGCTCGGCCAGGTATTTGGACCTTTTGTACGGACCTACCATGTCGGCTTCGCTGACGGGCGTCGCCTCATCGGCGGGCGTGCCGTCAGCCGTCAGGCCCAACGCAGCGACCGAGCTGCAATAGACGATCCGCTCGGCTCCGGCCGCCTGGGCCGCGCGCATCAGCGCGACCGTGCCATCAACGTTCGCCCGCAGCATCGCGTCCGGTCGCGGTACCCAGATCCGGTAATCCGCCGCGACATGGAACACATAACGGCAGCCCGAAGCGGCGCCCGCCAGCGAAGCAGCGTCGGTGAGGTCGCCCACGACCGGCTCGGCGGCGAGCCCCGTCAGGTTGCGGCGGTCACTCGTGGGCCGGACAAGGACACGGAGCTGATGGCCGCTCGCCTCCAGCGCGCGGGCGACCGCCGAACCCACGAACCCGGTCGCGCCGGTCAGCAATGTCGGCCCGAGCGGTGCCATGGCGAAAACTCCCCATCATTCGTCCAGCCGCGCCAACGGCATCTGGCCAGTCGAATCGCTCGGGCCGGACAGCCGGCCGTGTATAGCCGCCCCGCCGGCACCTGGTGTAGAGCCGAGGGCGCAGGCTCTATCCGGCGCCAAAGGTTCGCGAACAGTTGAAGAAGCTTTCGATCGCGCTGGCCCTGTTAGGCCTGACCCTGGGCACGCTGCTCGTCGGTTCGTTTGGCTTCAGGCAGATTGTGGGAGCCGTGCTGTCGGCCGGCTGGGGCGGCTTTGCCCTCATCTGCGTTTGGCAACTCCTGCTTTTCCAGCCACTTGGGCTCGCCTGGGACCAGCTCGCGCGGGCGCGAGGTGTCCGCCGGCCGCTGCTGTTCATTTGGGGTCGGATGGTGCGCGACGCCTCCAGCAATTGCCTCCCGTTCTCTCAGGTAGGCGGTTTCCTCTTCGGCGCCCGCGCGCTGATGCTGCACGAGCTGCCATGGCCGCTAGCCGCTGCCACGACCATCGTGGACGTGACGGCAGAGTTCCTCTCGGAGCTAACCTTCGTGGCGATCGGGCTATCCATTCTGCTGGTTCGCGTGCCCAAGGCCGACAAGGTCGCGGTCCCGGTTGAGGTGGGGCTCGGTCTCGCCCTCCTTGCCGGCATCGTCTTCATCTGGGTGCAGCGCGGCGCGGGGCCTTTGTTCGCGCGCATCGCGGAGCGCATCGCCGGGCGCTGGACACACGAAGCGCACCAGCGCCTGCAACGCCTTCACGGCGAGATGACCGCCATCTATCGACGTACCGGACGGCTGGCCGCGGGGTTCGCGCTGCATTTGCTGGGCTGGCTCGGGAGCGGTTTCGCCGACTGGATCGCCTTCCGCGTGCTAGGGGTGCGGATCGACGTTGACGCCGCGCTTGCAATCGAGGCGCTGCTGAGCGCGATCGCGGCCCTGGCCTTCATGGTCCCGATCAACGCCGGGATTCAGGAGGCGAGCTATGCCGGGCTTGGCGCGATCTTCGGCGTACCGGCCGAGATGTCGCTAGCCGTCTCGCTGATCCGCCGAGCCCGGGACGTGGTGGTCGGGATTCCCATACTGCTGGTTTGGCAGCTCTTGGAATTCCGCCGTCTGCGTGCGGCGACTGGCTGAATTCGGACGATCCACGCCCCAGTGTATATTCAGCTGAGTGCCATCAGACGGGAATCCGTCCTGCTGTTGGACATCGGTTAATCGAATTAGCCGGTGTGCAGCCAGCGATACGGACCCCAAGCTATATCGCGATATAGGCGTGAATAAGTTCTGCTATTTGCGTTAATTAGATCGATGCTTGCCGGCTGCGATGTTTGTGACTGAACCGCAATGCGGGGACTTGGATTTCAAACAGCAAGCCCGTATGCTGGTTGCATGGCAACCAGCGCCGCGCGCTGGCAGCGCCCGAATCAACCGTCGAGCAGTGCTATCTCGCGCGGGAACGCAAATTTGTGAGGGGTGCGCAAAGTAGTAACGGCATCAGTATTATTTTCATCACCTCGAAAGCGGATTAATTTGGTAAACGAATTGCAGTCCGGCGCCGACCGGGCCGTGGTGCGCTCCTGATTTCTGGGAAGTCTCCCTCATGCTTGGGAGTGGTTTGCCATGCTGGCCAAAAGTAAAGCCGAGATGACCGAGCCTGCAACCGCGACCGCGACCATCTTGATCGTCGATGACGACCTCGAAGTAAGAGAGATCGTGGCCGAGTTCCTGGCCGATTTCGGTCATCGCGTGTTGCAGGCCAGTGGCGGCATGGAAGCACTGCGGCTACTGGCCAACCGCCCTGACGTCGATCTGGTGATCACTGACGTTCGGATGCCAGATCTTTCTGGCATAGAATTAGCCGAGAGGGCGACACGCGAGCGCGACGACCTCAAGGTGATTCTGATCTCCGGCTTCTTCGTCTCCCAGCAGGTCGGGCGGCGGATCCTTAGAAAGCCCTTTCGGATGAGGGAGTTAGAAGACGCCGTTCGTTCCGAGCTTGCCTTGTGAACCTTGCTGCGGTAGCCGGACCTCACAATTTTGGGAGTGAGCGATGGCCGCGCTGTCGGGCCTGGTCGCGTCGGCGGGCCTGGCCCCGCAGGATGTTTCTTGGACGCCTGAGCTTCTGGGTTTGCACGTTGCCTCGGACGGGCTGATCGCCGCATCCTACTATTCGCTACCGGTCGCGCTCGCGGTCTTCCTGGCACGCCGACGCGAAGTGGCCGTCGGCAGGGTTCCGTGGGCCTTCGCGGTCTTCATAATGGCCTGCGGAACCACTCATCTGTTCGACATCATTGTGCTCTGGCGGCCTCTCTACTGGGTCCAAGCCACGTTCAAGGCGATTACGGCATTGACCTCGGTGCTGACCGCGATCGGCCTCTGGCCGCTCGTTCCAGAAGCGATGTCGCTGCGGGCAGCCAATGCCCGTCTGAGGGAACAGATCGAGCAACGGGATGGCGCCGTTGCCGCGCTGAAGCGGGAAACCGCCGAGCGGCTGCGCACCGAGGCGATGCTGCGTCAATCGCAGAAAATGGAGGCGGTGGGCCAGCTCACCGGAGGCCTCGCTCATGATTTCAACAATTTGCTGATGGTGGTGCAGGGCAATCTCGAGGCGCTAGAGGCACGCATCCCCGATGACGACCCACGCCGCCGCTACGTGGACCGAGCGTTGAACGGCGCCGCGCGGGGCGCCACGCTCACGCATCAGCTGCTCGCGTTCTCAAGGCGACAAACCTTGCAACCAGTAATGTTCGACCCAAACGAGCGCATCACCGGGATGTCCGCGCTTCTGCGTGGCACGATCGGCACCTCCGCGGACTTGGAGCTGATACTCGCTGAAAGGATCTGGCCAGTAGAGGCCGATCCGAACCAACTCGAAACGGCGCTGCTCAACCTGGCGATCAACGCGAGGGACGCCATGCCGGAGGGCGGCCGGCTGACGATCCAGACAGCCAACGTGCCGGGTTCAGAGCTTGTGGGCGCCGGCGAGGGCGAGATCGAACCCGGCGAGTACGTGCGTATCGCGGTGGTCGACACGGGCATCGGGATGCCGGCTTCTGTGCGCGATGCCGCCTTTGAACCCTTCTTCACTACCAAGCCGGTGGGCCAAGGGAGCGGACTCGGCCTCAGCCAAGTCTTCGGGTTCGTCAAGCAATCGCGCGGCCATGTCACGTTGGCCAGCGAGCCCGGCCAGGGGACCACGGCGACCATCTACCTACCCAAAGCCGCACCGTGACCAGCCCCGCAGGTTGCTCCAGCACGGACGCCGCGTTGGATGCCCGGGTCGCAGGCCGGGGCGGCAAGACGCGGTGATAGCGGTGGTGCTTAAACTCAGAACGAAAACGCCCTAACCTGCCGTACCCGGGCTGATGCCGCGCGGCAGTGGCCAGCGGAGTCCGATCATGGAGGCAAGCTCCTCGATCAATTGACGGCAGAACAGCGCGGCGGCCAACGCATACGAGACCATTCCGGCGCCTACGAGCGTCGCAAGCGCGATTTGTGGGGCCATCCGGCTCTCAATGCCCCAACCGACCGCGATAATTACCGCCCCCATGATGGCGGCGCAGAGCAAGGGGCGAACCAGCGGGGCCAAAAGCAGGCGGAGGGCATTGCCGCGCACTGCCGAGACCTGATGCATGAACACCAGGAACTGAACCGGGTACGCGACTGCGGCGCCGATGCAGACCCCGCGCACGCCCCAACGGCTGCCAACCGCATAGGCGACGGTGAACAGCACGAGACCGAGCGCGGTGTTAGCAAGGCTCGCCCGGACTCGTCCCAGGCTGAGCAGGAACGGCGCGATCAGCATCCCGGCCGGCCGCAGCGCAGCGCTAAGCGCCAGGATGGCGAGCGGGGTGCTCACCGCGGTCCATGTCGGGCCTAGCACCGCCTGCACGATGGCCGGGGCCGCGGCGGCCATGCCGAGGAACACCGGGAACGCCAGGAACGAGATCAGCCGCATTGATTTGGTGAGACAGAAAATCGCCTGGGCGCTATCGCCCTGAAGCTGGGCGAAGGCCGGCAGGCCCACCGGCCGCACCACAAGCGCCAGCTTGCTCGCCGGCAGCATGGCGACGGTGCGCGCCACGGAGTAGATGCCGAGCCCCGAGCTGCCCAGCAACCGGCCGGTGAGGACCACATCCACCTGGGTCGTGGCGTACCAAAGCAACAGTTCCGCGGTGCGGTACCCGCCGAACCGCAGCAAATGGCCGTAACCCCGGAGCGAGAACAGCGGCAGGCGCCCATAGGGAGCCAGGACGTGATAGCCGGTCGTCTTCACCGCCTGAGCGATCAGATTGCCCGCCAGCAGCGACCACACGCCCAAACCCCGCCAGGCAAGCGCCAGCGTGGCCGCCCCGCCGATCACCCCACCCAGCATGTCGATGCGCGAACTGTCCTTGAGGGCCAGCGCCCGGTCGAGCATCGCGCGAGGAATGCACCCGAGCGCGATGAGCACGAACGTGATGCTGGCCACGCGCAGCAGGGGCGCCAGCCTGGGGTCGTGGTAGAAGCTGGCCAGCGGCCCAGCGGCGGCGCACAGGACAACGACGAAGCCGAGGTTCAGCAGGATCACGATCCCGAATGCGGCTCGCCTCGCCCGCTCGTCCAGGTCGCGGGTCTGCACGAGCGCGTCGGCGAAACCGGCGAAGCTCATCGTTTGCAGGAAGCCGACCATCGCCGTGGTGAGCGCCATGAGGCCGTAATCGGTCGGGTCCAGCAGGCGAATGACCCACAGGGTCATGGCCCAGTTAAGCATCTGACCCGCCAGGCGCGTCGCCGCGGCCCAAGCCACTCCGGTCACGACTTGCTCTCGGAGTGACGCCGTCTTCATGCTGGGCTGGTCCGCATTGATTTGCCGGCCCTCTTACGCCACGACCGCGACAATTTCCACACCGGCGGGATGCGGTGGCGTGCTAATTCCGGCCCAGGAGTTCCGATGGGCAGACACAGATTGTCCAGCAAGGGCCGCCGTATAGCGGCTTCGATTTCAGCCCGATCGGTGTGGCGAACGCGCAGCGCCGGATGGGGCCGCGTCGAGGTGCGCACAGGAAGACGCCCTTGATGCCGCGAACGCTGGCACGAGGCGGGGGTGAGCTCAGGCCGCCGCCTTCATCCGCGGCGACACAAGCTCATAAACCGGCCGGTACTGCCCCGCGCTCACCGTCCAGACGCGCTCCGCCGCCACGAAGCGACGCGCGGCGTCGCGCATCCGCCCATGCGCCTCGGTCGCGGCCACACACTCCAATACCCGACGAGCGAGGGCACTGGCGTCGTCCGCCGGAAATAGCAGGCCGGTCACTCCGTCCTCGATCAGCTCGCGATGGCCGCCCACGTCGGAGGCAATGACGAGCCGGCCTTGGGCCATCGCCTCTACCGGCTTCAGCGGCGTCACCAGTTCGGTCAGCCGCATCCGCCGGCGCGGGAAGACGAGCAAGTCGATCAGGTCGTACCACCGTCCGATCTCGGCATGCGGCACCCGGCCCGCGAAATGCACGGCTTCTGACAATCCGTCGGCGCGCGCCTGCTGGCCCAGCCGCTCCGCCATCGGCCCACCGCCAACTAGCAGAACCGCGACATCGGGCCGGTGAGCACGAATCCCCGGCAGCGCCGCCAACAGAGTGTCCAGCCCTTCGTAATGATAGAACGAGCCGATGAACCCGAGCACGGTCCGACCCGCCAGCCCGGTCCTTGTCAGCAGCTCCGGATCCTTCGGCCGGGGCGGGCCGCTATCGGTGCTGCCGACCGCGTTCGGCACGACCGCGATCTTGCTGTCCGGAATGCCTCGCCCGACCAGCTCGCGTCGCATGGCTTCGCACAAAGTCACCACTGCGTCCGCTTGGCGCAAGAGCCGGGTTTCCAGTGCCCGGGTCGCGCGATAGCGCAGGTCGCCCTCGCGGCAGTGACCAAGATCGACCGCCGCATCCTCCCACAGCCCACGCACCTCGTACACCAGCGGCAGCCCGGCCCTTCGGGCGGCCCATAGCGCCGGTTGGCCGACCAGCACCGGGGAGTGCGCGTGGACGATGTCCGGACGTTCGGCGCGAATCAGCTCGCGCAGTCGCGCGGCCAGGCCGCGCATCTCCAATGCCTCGCGGGCCAGTGGCGCGCGGGCCAGCTTCCCTCGCCCGAGCAGCCCCCGCGGACGCGGCGTGCGGTGAAAGGTCCAGCCGTCCACCATCTCCGCCGGGGCCTCGCTTTCGTTGTGGCGTGGGCCGGTAAGCTGGACGGTTTCCCAGCCGAAACCACGCTGCGCAGCGAGGATACCGAGCGAGCGGAACACGTAGCCGCTTTGCAGCGGCAGCGAATGGTCGAGGACATGCAAGATGCGCATCGGGGGCCCGGCCTACCAGGCGCCGCGCGTATCGATCACGAACTTGTCCTTGAGCACGTCGCGGTCCACTTGCAGGAAGCCCATGTGATCGACCAGCAACAGCACCAGATTGGCCCGGTCGATCGCATCATCGAAATCGTGCAGCTCAAGGCCCAGATCGGTCAGCTCCGGCGGCAGCCGACTGACATGTGGCTCCACCACCAGCAGCTCGCCCAGCCGCTCGTCGGCGAGCTTGCGCACGATCTCCACCGCCGGGCTCTCGCGCAAATCGTCCACGTCTTTTTTGTACGACAGCCCGAGACAGGCGATCACCGGCTGCTTTAGCGCCGCCGCCCGCTCGCGCACCTTGGCCACCACGAAATCGGGCTTGGCGTCATTGATCAGCCGCGCGGTGCGGATCAGCTTCGCCTCATCGGGGTTGGTGGCGACGATGAACCAGGGATCGACCGCGATGCAGTGCCCGCCCACGCCGGGGCCGGGGCTCAGGATATTGACCCGCGGGTGCAGGTTAGCCATCGCGATCAAGTCCCAAACATTGATCTTGAGCCGGTCACAGATGAACGACAGCTCGTTGGCCAGCGCGATGTTCACATCGCGATACGCGTTCTCGGTCAACTTGGCCAGTTCGGCGGTGCGGGCGTTGGTCACCCGGCACTCCCCGCGCACCACGATCTTGTAAAGGCTCAACGCCCGCTGGGCGCATTTGCGCGTCATGCCGCCGATCACGCGCGGGTTGTTCACCACTTCCTCAAGAATGCGGCCGGGCAGCACCCGCTCCGGGCAGTGCGCCACCTGCACATCGGCCATCTCGCCCTTTTGCGGCGGAAACGACAGGTCGGGGCGCAGCTCGGCCAGCATCGCCGCTGTCCGTTCAGTGGTGCCGACCGGGGAGGTCGATTCCAGGATCACGAGGTTGCCCCGAGCCAGCACCGGGGCCACCGTCCGGGCGGCATCCTCGATAAACGAGACATCCGGTGTCGCGCGCTCGCCGTGGCCGCGCAGCGGCGTGGGGACGGCGATGATGAAGGCGTCTGCCGGCTCGATCTCCAGCCCAGCCCGCAGCTTGCGCGCCTCGACCGCGCGCCGGACCAGCGCATCCAGGTTCGGCTCCCCGAAATGCGGCCGCCCGGCGTTGATCGTCTCGACCACGCGGGGGTTCACGTCCATGCCCACCACCTCCACGCCGTTCTCGGCGAACACGGCGGCCGTGGGCAGCCCGATATAGCCGAGCCCGATGACGGCGATGCGGCCGAAGCTATCCATTTAGCAGGGCCTCCACGATGCGGGCGGCGGCGTGGCCGTCGCCATAGGGGTTGTGGGCGACGCTCATCGCCTCGTAGGCGGCCGGATCGTCGAGCAGGCGCGCGGCGCGCGCCACCAGCCGGTCGGGATCGGTGCCGACCAGCTCGACGGTCCCGGCTTGCACCGCTTCCGGCCGCTCGGTCGTATCCCGCGTGACCAGCACCGGCTTGCCGAGCGAGGGCGCCTCCTCCTGCACGCCGCCCGAATCGGTGATGATCAGGTCCGACCGGCGCATCAGATGCACGAACGGCAGGTAGTCGAGCGGAGCGATCAGGTGGATCGCCGGATGCGCTCCCAGGATCGTCTCGGCGACGGAGCGGACATTCGGGTTGAGATGGACCGGATAAACAATTTCGACATCGCCGCGCGCGGCGAGCCGCAGCAGCCCGCGCGCCACCCGCTCCAGCCCGCCGTCGAAATTCTCCCGCCGATGGCCGGTCACGAGAATCAGGCGCCGGCCCGGCACCGTCCGCGGCAGCTCGCGGTCGATGGCGGCGGCGCGGGCGGGATTGGCGTCGAGGATGGCGACGGCGTCGAGCAGCGCGTCGATGACCGTGTTGCCAGTGACCACGATGCGTCCCGGCTCCACGCCCTCGCGCAGCAGGTTCGCGCGGGCCTGCTCGGTGGGCGGGAAATGCAGGTCCGCGAGCCCGGTGGTCAGACGCCGGTTGATCTCCTCCGGCCAGGGCGAGCGGACGTTGCCGGTGCGCAGCCCAGCCTCGACATGGCCCACGGGCACCTTGGCGTAGAACGCCGCGAGCGCGGCGGCGAAGGTCGTCGTGGTGTCGCCCTGCACCAGCACGCGATCGGGGCGCCATTCGGCGTACAACCCGCCCATCCGCTCCAGAACGCCCGTCGTGATGTAGGTGAGGCCCTGGCCATCGCGCATCAGGTCGAGATCACGGTCGGGGCGGATGGCGAAGAGGTCGAGCACTTGGTCCAGCATCTGCCGATGTTGCGCGGTCACGCAGACCAGGGATGTCACTCCCTGCGCTGCGGCGAGCCGGCGGATGATGGGCGCCATCTTGATTGCCTCGGGGCGCGTGCCGAACACGGTTACGATTCGCATCGGCTCACCGAGTTTTGCCATCCGGAACAACAGCTCATTTGAAGGAATCAACCCGCCATACGGGAGCCGAGATTGGTGCCGGCGCGTTCCATAATGCGTCCTGGAGATGAAGGCCAGTGATTACGCTCCCAGGGCGATTCGGGCCCCCACGACAACGCGAACCCGGCATCACGACAGCGCGCGATGTCGTCACGCGCGCGAAGCGCCTTCATCGTCGGCGCCCCCTGGCCTTCCCTCGGACAATCCCCCATGTTTCGACGATGACCGATGCGGATTTCGACAAGGCCCTAATCGGCGCCGCCTTCACGCTGGCCGGGGAACGGGGCTGGGGCGACGTGAGCGTCGCTCTGGCGGCGCGTAGGGCCGGCCTGTCGCTCGCGCGGGCGCGCGAGCGGTTCCCGGGACGGGGGGCGATCCTGCTGCGGTTCGGCCGCATGGCCGACCAAACAGCGCTCGCGGACCCGCCGGCCGAGGGGACCGTGCGCGACCGGCTGTTCTATCTGCTCATGCAGCGCATCGACGTGCTGCAAACCCACCGGGCCGGCGTGCTCGCGCTGATGCGCCGGCTGCCGTTCGATCCGGGAACCACGCTGCTGCTCGACTGCGCCACACGGCGCAGCATGGCGTGGTTCCTGGAAGCGGCGGGCGTGTCCACAGCCGGGTTGCGCGGCGATCTGCGCGTGCGCGGGCTGGTCGGCGTCTGGGTTTGGGCGATACGCGCATGGCGGGCCGACGAGACCGATGACATGTCGGCCACGATGTCGGCGGTTGACGAGGCGTTGCGCCGCGCGGAGCGGCTCGTGTCCTGGATCGGGGGCGGTGCCCGCGTGGCGGCACCCACGCCGCCATCCGAGGTGCCCGATGTACCGCCCGAGGCCGGGCTCGCAGACGAGCCTCCAGCCCCCGAATCGCCGCCGCCGCCGTTCCCGACCGGGCCGCCAACACCGATCCCGCCGGGATTGCCACTGGCCTGAGTTCGGGGCGGGAGGCGTCTCAACACGGGAACGTGCTTGGCCGAGATGTCCCCCGCATCATCCCGCGACAGTATCCTCGCCCGACGGAACGCCGGCCCACCCCGACAAGAGGAGCCCATCATGGCAACTGGTCCGCAGTCCCCTCCTAGCGGTCCCGGCCGAGGCCAGGATTTCGACTTCACCCGCTTCTTCGCCGACCTCAAGTTTCCCGCCGTGCCCGACATGGAGGCATGGACCGCCGCCAGCCGCCGCAACCTGGAGGCGCTGACGGCGGCGAATTGGGTGGCCCTTGAAGGGGCGCAGGCCGTCGCCCGCCGGCATATGGAAATCATGCAACAGGGCATGTCGGAAATGTCCGAGGCGATGAAGGCGCTGACATCGACCGAAGCGCCCCAGGCCAAGGCCGCCAAGCAGGCCGAGATGATGAAGCAAGGCTATCAGCGTGCCGTCGCCAATATGCGGGAGTTGAGCGACCTGATCCAACGATCCAATTCCGACGCCGTGGCTTTGCTCAACCGGCGTTTCGAAGAGGCAATGGACGAGCTAAAGACGCTGGCCGAACAGTCCAAGTAAGGCGGCCGGGCGGGCGGCGATCGGATGATCGTCGTCTTCGGATCGATCAACCTCGACCTCATCTTTCCGTTCGCGAGATTGCCCGCGCCCGGCGAGACGATGCTGGCAACGTCTGTCCGTATCGAGCCCGGCGGCAAAGGCGCCAACCAGGCGGTCGCGGCGGCCCGCGATGGGGCGCGCGTTGCCCTGGCCGGTGTCGTTGGCCGGGACGCACTGGCAGCCGGCGCCTTGGCACTGTTGCGGGAGGCCGGCGTCGATCTCTCCCGCGTGGTCGAGACGGACGGTTCGACCGGCTGCGCGGCCATTTTCGTCGATCGTGCCGGGCGTAATGTGATCGGGGTTGGCTCCGGGGCCAATCTCGCGGTCAGGGCCGATCAGGTGGAAGACGCGGCGCTTACCCCCGGGACGACGCTGGTCTTGCAGATGGAGGTGCCGGCGGCCGAAACCGCCGCCCTGATCCGCCGGGCACGGGCACGCGGTTGCCGGATCGTGTTGAACCTGGCACCCGCCGAGCCACTCGACCCGGAGGCGCTGACGGCAGTGGATGTTCTGGTGGTCAACGAGGCGGAGGCCGCCTGGCTGGCCGCTCGATTGGGCAGCGCCGCGACAGCACCCGACTTGCGGGCCGCGCTGGGGATGATGGTCGGTACGCACCTTGGGCGAGCGGGGCGCCGAGGCGGCGGGCCCGGATGGGATGCTTGCGGTACCGGCCTATCCGGTGACAGCCGTGGACACGACGGGCGCCGGCGATTGTTTTACCGGCGTACTGGCGGCGGGGCTTGATCGTGGCGTCCCCCTCGAAGCGTCACTGCGCCGGGCCAGCGTCGCCGCCGCGCTCTGCTGCGCCCGCCCCGGTAGCCAGGCCACGATGCCGATGGCCACCGAGACCGACGCCGCCCTATAGGGCGCCGGGCTTTCATCAGACCGACCTTGGCGATTCTGACGAGGCTTAGCGCTCCCGGCAACACGGCACAAACTGACGGCTGGATTGACGCTTTATTGGTCAGTTCGTACCTATGCCGGCTAGAAGGAGCATGCCGGCTAGAAGGAGCATGCCGGCTAGAAGGAGCATTTTCGATGTCAGATACCTGGCAGGCCGCCGCCGCACGGCACCGCTTCTCGGAGCTGATGGACGCGGCGGTCGAGGGTCGGCCGTAATTCGTGCGCCGGCGCGATGGCCGAGAGGTGGTCGTGGTGTCGAAGGAGTATTTCGAGCAGACGCGGCCGGACCTGAAATCCGTCCTGCTCTCGTTCCGATTCGGCGAGCGAGGGGACGAACTCGACGAGCTTCTGAACGAAGCGCGGGCAGTCGCGGGGCGGGCATTCATCCCGAGGGATATCGTTGGCGAGGCCTTCACGCCGGAAGAGGAGGAGCTGTCGGGCAATGATGGTGCTGGACACCAACATCCTGAGCGAGCTTCGTCTGCCAAGTCCTAATTCCGCGGTCGCCGAGTGGTTCGCCAGAGTGCCCACGGACGAGATCGCCATAGCCTCGTTCAGCGCCACGGAGGTCGAGCTTGGTATCGCGGCACTCCCCGCCAGGCGCCGGGATTTCGCCGCAAGGCTGGCGCAGTGGTTGGATGTCATCCTGGCAACGCACCGCATTTTGCCGCTCGACGGGGCTGCGGCCCGCCTTCTTGGCCCGGATGCTCGCGACCCCCCCGCGCTTCGCCATCTGGCGGTCACATACCCTGACGTCAGGCAGCCCAGGTTTGGGGGCGACCTGATCATTGCCTCGACTTGCCAACGACGCCTCGGTCGCGACGCGCAATCTGGGTGATTTCGCGCTGATCGCCCGACACTTTCCGGCGCTGCGGGGCCTCGATCCGTTCAGCGGGCGCAGCTTCTGAACCATCGGGCACTGGGGCCAGCAGCCTTGAGAGCGCGGCGCGCGACGCGCACACTCGGCGGCCCGACGCCAGCAGGGGTCATGGTCATGGACGCGCACACCCGCATCGCCGCGGAAGATTACCTGGAGGCACTCGCCGCCCAGGGGATCGAGCACCTGTTCGTCAATCCCGGCACCGACTTCGCCCCGGTGATCGAGGCGTTCGCCCGCGCCGCCCGCTCCAACCGCCAGGTACCCAAGCCGATGGTGGTGCCGCACGAGAACGCCGCGGTCTGCATGGCGCACGGCTACACCGCGATCACCGGCCGGCCGCAGGCGGTCATGACCCATGTGAACGTGGGCCTCGCCAACACGCTGAACGCGCTGATCGACGCCAGCCGCGACCGCATCCCGATGCTGCTCACCTCGGGCCGCACCCCGATCACCGAACAGGGCGCGCAGGGCTCGCGCAACGTGTACATCCACTGGGCGCAGGAGATGTTCGACCAGGCCGGGATGCTGCGCGAGGTGGTCAAGTGGGACTACGAGCTGCGTCGCCCGGACCAGATCGCCGACGTGGTGAGCCGGGCACTGGAGATCGCCACCGCCTCGCCCACCGGCCCGGTCTATCTCAGCCTCCCGCGCGAGGTGCTGGGCGAGCCGGTCGGCACGCACGAGGAGACCCGCCCGCCGCGCGCCCGCCCGCGCCCGCCGCTGCCGGCGCCGGCCGACGTGGAGCAGCTCGCCGACTGGATCGCAACGGCCCGGATGCCGCTCGTCATCACCGGCACGCTCGGGCGTGATCCCCGCGAGAGCGTGGCGCTGGCCCGCTTGGCCGACCAGTTCGCCCTGGCGGTGGTGCCGTTCAACACCCGCTATTTTGCGCTCTCCAGCGCCGATCCGATGTTCCAGGGCTCGGCCCCCGGCACGTTGCTCCAGGAGGCCGACCTGGTGCTGGTCTGGGAGACCGACGTGCCCTGGTACCCCGCCCAGGAAAGCCCCGCTCCGGGCGCGCGGGTGGTCCAGATCGGCGAAGACCCGCTCTATGCCCGCTATCCGATGCGCAGCTTCCCTTCCGACCTCACGATCCGCAGCGCCACCCTGCCGCTGCTGGAGGCGCTGGAACCGGCGCTCGCTGCCCGCAAGCCGGATACGGCGGACCGCCATGCGCGGCTCTCCAAGCGATCGGCCGACCTGCGCGCCGGCTGGGCGGCGGAGGCCGAGCGCGACGGCCGCGGCGCGACCTGCACCCTGGCCTGGCTGAACCATTGCCTGCGCGACGTGGTCGATCAGGGCACGATCGTGGTCAACGAGTACCTCCTTCCGCCAGGAGTACTGCCCCCTGCCCGGCCCCGGAAGCCTGCTCAGCACCAGTTCCGCCGGCGGTCTCGGTTGGGGCCTCGGCTGCGCGCTCGGCGCCAAGCTCGCCGCCCCCGACCGCAACGTGGTCGCGGTGCTGGGCGACGGCGCCTACATGTTCGCCAACCCCACGGCGTGCCACTTCGTCGCCGAGGCGCAAAAGCTGCCGGTGCTGACGGTGATCTACAACAACGCCTTGTATGGCGCGGTCCGCCGGGCGACGCTCGACATGTTCGAGCACGGGGTCGCGGCCGAAAGCGACGCGCGCCTGCTCGCCGATCTCGGCCCGGCGCCGGCCTTCGAGCGGATCGTGGAGGCGCATGGCGGCCACGGCGAGCGGGTCGAGCGCCCGGCCGACCTACCCCCCGCGCTCCGCCGCGCGGCTGCCGCCGTTCGCGCCGGCCAGCAGGCCCTAGTCAACGTGCTCTGCCCGCCCTAACGCCGCTTCGCCGGCCGCCCTCCTGGAGCCAACGGCAATGAGCTTCGAGCCCGCCCGGTTCGATCGGTCCATCCCGGTCCACATCAATCTGTCGTCCGACACCCAAACCCTGCCCTCGCGCGGCATGAAGGACGCCATGATGGCCGCCCCGCTGGGCGACGAGCAGGCGGGCTCGGACCCGACGGTTTGGGCGCTGTGCGACCGGGTGGCGGCGCTGCTCGGCAAGGACGCCGCGATGTTCCTGCCATCTGGGACGATGGCGAACCAGGTTGCGCTCGCCACCCATTGCCGGCCGGGCGACGAGGTGCTGGCGCACGAGAGCGCGCATATCCTCAGCAGCGAGGCCGGCGCCCCCGGCGCGATCGCGGGCATCATGCTGCGCGGCCTTGCCGGCGAGCGCGGTCAGTTCGACGCCGAGACGCTGGCGGCGGCGATCCGCCCGGCCAGCCGCTATTCGCCGCCGCAGCGGTTGGTGGAGGTCGAGCAGACCGCCAATCGCGGCGGCGGGTCGTGCTGGCCGCTTGCCCGGCTCGCGGCGGTCGCCGACTGCGCCCTTGCCAACGGCATGGCCACGCATATGGACGGGGCGCGGCTCTTGAACGCGGCGGTAGCGCTGGGCGTCCCGGCGGCCGAGATCGCGCGGGGGTATGACAGCGTCTGGCTCGACTTCACCAAGGGCTTGGGCGCGCCGCTTGGGGCTGTGCTTTGCGGGACCGACGCGTTCATCGGCGCGGCCTGGCGGTGGAAGCAGCGCCTTGGGGGCTCGATGCGCCAGGGCGGGATCTGCGCCGCCGCTTGCCTCTATGCCCTGGATAACAATGTCGAACGCCTGGCCGAAGATCACGCGAACGCCAGCGCGCTGGCGCGCGGCATGGCCCAGCTCCCTGGCATTAGCGTCGAGGCTCCAGAGACCAATCTCGTGTTCTTCGACACCTCGGCTGCCGGTCTAACGGCGGCCGGCTTCGCCGCGCGGCTCCGGCAATCGGGAGTGCTGGTTTCGACCTCGGGGCCGCATCGCGGCCGGGCCTGCCTGCACCTCGACATCAGCGCTGGCCAGGTCGAGGAGGCGTTGGCGGCGATGCGCGGAGCCCTGAGAGGGCTTCATTGAGGTGTACACTTGGCTTGAAGCCGGCTATTAGACGTGTACACATCAGCCCTGTTCTGGGGCATCCGTGTACACCGGTCGTTAACCAAGGATAATACCCATCCCTCTCCTCGTCCGCCATGGTCGGCAGCGCGCATTGCCGCCGGCACTCCTCGGCGAAGTTAGGGGCGCGCCTGTCGGGCATTCTACGCCTTCGCGTGGTAATCGGCCACCGCCGCGAGAAAGCTCCCATGAAGCAGCGCCATCGGAATATTGCCCAGCATCTCCCCGGTCCGGGAATTTATTTCCTCTGAAAACAGCCCGAGATCGTTGGCGTATCGCAAACTCGCTTCGATGATCTCTCGCCCGCGATCGAGGTCGTCACGCGAGATCCAGTAATGCGCCACCCAGAAAGTCCCGACCAGGAACGCGCCTTCCCGCCGGACCGCTTTCGCGTTCAGCAGGTGCCGGTGATAAAGTTCTCCGCCCACGCCATACTGCCGTTCCAGCTCATGGATCGTCGCGTCCATCGCCGGGTCCGAGGCGGGCGCGTAATCCCAAACGGGAAATAGCGCGGCGGAAATATCCACCTTGTCGCCGCCCGCGACGGCGGCGTAGGCGCCCGCCTTGGTGTGGCACGCGCGTGCGACGAAACCACGTATATCGCCCGCCGCGCCACGATAGCGACGCGCCTGGGTCTCGGTCGTCGCGTACTGCGCGATCCGTTCGAGCGCGCAAGCCGTCAGCACCAGGCTCGCCGTGAAGTGGCGCCGCTTGGCCTGCTCCCAGATGCCGTGCCCGCGCTCGCCCCAGTGCAGCGCGAGAAAATCAGCCACCGCCGAAACCATCTCCCAATGCTCGCGCGGCTCATGCACCTTGTAAATTTCCGCCGCCGCGAGCACCACGTTCGCGAGCGAGCCGAGCTGAAGCTGCTTGGCCGCCTTGTTGCCCTCCCAACTGGGCCGGCTGCCCCGATAGCCCGCGACGTGCAGCTTCGCCTGGGGCGGCACGCGCTCGCCGCCCACCGCGGAGACCACGTCGAGCGGCGAGCGGTAGCCGGTATTCAGCATCCCCGCGACATACCCCAAATACCGCCTCGCATGTTCGCCGTCCGGCTCGAAGCGGACCAGGGCGCGGATGGTGATGCCGCTGTCGCGCAGCCACGAGTAGCGGTAGTCGTAGTTCCGCTTGCCGCCGACCACCTCGGGAAGCGAGGTCGTCACCGCCGCGACGATGGCCCCGGTATCGACATAGGTCAGCAACCGCAGTGCGCGCAGCGAGGCATGGACTTGCGGCGCGAACGCACCATCGTAAGACGCCCTCGCCGCGAGCCGTCCCCAAGACTCGACGGTCGCGGAGAGCCATTCCTGCATCCGCTCAGCATCCGCGATGACGCTGGCGGAGGCCGCGTCCTGCAAGACCGCCCATGACGTTTCGCCTTTCGGCACGCGAACGCGGATGGCCGTGCCGTCGATCTCGATCGGGTGCGACGCCTGAAGCTCGAAGCGGGCGTCGATCACGGCCTTTCTGGCGGCGGCCAGCCGCACCGTCGGATCGCGCCGTCCATTGTCGGGCCGTGGCTTCAACACCAGGCGCAGTTCGGCCGGGGCCGCGCCCAACCGCCGGCAGATCGAGCCATGGGGAACTCCCGCGTCCGCGAGCGGCATCCAATCGGTGATGACCAGCTCCCCGTCCGGATGGCTCAAGACCGTCTCCAGGACGGCGCTGGTATCGAGGTAGCGACGGCCAGCTGGCGTCGCACCCGTCAGATCGACGCGCCACGATCCACCGGCATCGGGATCAAGCAGCGAGTTGAGCAGGCTCGGCGCATCGAAGCGTCCGGGGGAGTACCAAACGATATCGCCGGCCATGGCAACCACGGCGGCGGTGCGGCGGTTGCCGATCATGCCCAAAGCGGAGATCGGCGGAAAAGAGCCGGCGAAACGTCCTAATCCGGCCGAACGCAGCATTTCCCCAAGCAACCGAAACGCCTCATCGCGAACGAGCGCCAACACCTCTCCGCCTCATCGCAGCCTGCGGAACAGCAGTCGCCACGCGGCCCGCTGAAGAGTATCCTTCTCGCGTCGGCCGTTCACGGTGAATCCAAGCGCATCGCGCCAGGCGAAGCCGATCCCGGCAAGCGTCAGCGCGAGAATGCCGGCCATGATCGCGTTACGATGGCGATCGGTGAAGAACTCCCAGCTCATGCTCTTCGATTGCTGGTCGAAACGCCCGTGCGCCCCATAGTCGCCGGCCACCGGCTGGAATAGGTTGTTCGGTGCATCGTCCGAATGCGGCTCGTTGGTGAGCTGGCCCTTGTACCCCGCCCTTGCCAGGTAATGGTCGAGCAATCCGGGCGCGACCTGATTCCCCACGATCGCCATCACTGTCGGGAAGCCGACCCAGATCTCGCGGCGCTTGTTGAAAGCCGCGAAATAGATGGCGCGCGCCGGAACCTCCGGCTGAAACACCGGCGCCACAGGCCGGGCCTTCCGCCCCATCTTGTTCAACGCCCAATCAAATTGCGGCGTGTTGACCGCTGGCAAGTCCACCAATGTCAGATGAATGTTCTTCTTGTCGTGGATCAGCTCCGATCGCACGCTGTCGGTAAAGCCCCGGATCGCGGATTTCGCCCCGCAATAGGCCGATTGCAGCGGAACCGACCGATAGGCCAGCGCCGAGCTGACATTCACGATCGCCCCGGAGTCGCGCGCGCGCATCCGCTTGAGCGCGGACATGGTTCCGAAGACCTGACCGAGATAGGTGACCTTGGTGGCACGCTCGTATTCCTCGGGCGTGATCTCGTGCAGCGGCGCGAACACGGTGCCCAACGCCACGTTCACCCAAACGTCAATTGGCCCCAGCTCCTCCTCCGTCCGGCTCGCCGCCGCGTCCACCGCCGCCGCATCCGCCACGTCGGTCGGAATCGGCAGCGCCCGCACCCCGAATGTGCGGAGCTGTTGCGCCGCGCGCTCCAATCCATCCGGCTCGCGCGCCAAAAGCGCGACATCACAGCCGTTTTTGGCAAACTCGATCGCGGTCGCGCGACCAACGCCGGCGCGCGCGCCGGTCACAACGACAACTTTTGCCACGGCGACGGGCCTTTCTGGTTCACGCGCCAGAACGGCTCGTATCCGCGAAGGTTGCCCGGTGCGGCCCTTTATCACGTTATCACGTGAGTGATACCTTTAGCGGCGGGCACTGATGCGGCATCCGACGCGCAATAGAGTCCCTTTCCGGCGCACATTGCGTGAGACCAAGGAGGCGCCTGACACACGATCGCCGTGACTGCGCGGGCGCTCCGTGAGACGGATCGTCCGGCCGCGGACGGGCTACCGTCGAGTTCGACCTATGTCAGACCTTCAGCAGGTCCGCTACCGAGTTGTGCTGCGAAGCGTCACTCCTGGTTTGGAGACGTGTGCCCCGCGACCGGAATCGTATGCGACCCAGTGGAAACGGATGACATCTCACTTTTAGACATTGCCTGCTCAATCATATCACTTGCCTGGGTCATATCTGGACGCAAGTATCTCACATGGCCTAACGCCTCGCGTGCTTCCTCGATTGCATCACGCCTCTGGCTCCGGTCACCGGTCGTAGTGTTCAGGACCCGAGTTTCCGCTTCCTCCAAGGACACCTGCGCTGCACCAGTCTCATGTTCCTGCACTTCTGTCTGGGCATCGCGGAGAAAATGATTAGCGGATGCGTTCTCATCTGTCGCGAGCGAAACTACTTCAGGCCGACCAGCAGCATGCAAGCGAGATTGGCGGATCGGCTTTGAGCTTGTCGAGTGCTCGTTCAGTGCTTTAGGGGTCGTGTGCAAGCGAATTTTTGGGGGGTTGATGGGCTTCGAGCTTGGCATGTCGAATGTATCCCAATCCTCTGGCCGTTGTATATAAGTTGAGTCTACTTTCAGGAAGGGCGATCGTTCTACCCGACCAGTCTTCCTCCAACTTAGGAAATCGATAAATAACTGTTGCTTGTTAGGAACGCCAAGCTGATCCCTCATCAGGAAGTCAGAAAACAATTGGTATTCACCGGGGGAGCCAAGCTGCTTCAACTCTCTTGCGGTCGTTCGACCAAGTTGTTTCGCAGCTGGCTGTGCGGTGGCGGTGCCGTCGCTAAGCGAACCGGAGGCGAGCGCTACAACTGCTGCGAGCAAACTGACTCTTTTGGCGTACATAACTGCTGTCTCCTTGGCTCGATGGAGCGTCCTCACTCATCGACTCATGATCCAACAGCTAACTTTGGATACAGTTCCGGTCAGAATAAGTCGGTGACCAGTTCCTTGAACAACAAAACGGGAGCTTCTCACTTTGATCATAGCCTCATGGGGAACTCCTCCCTGTATCGCTCAACAGCGAGTTGGGGCGGCTCTTAATGACGCATTGTGAGCGACTCTGCACTGCTGCCATCCCCTTGCATTAGAAAGCGCCGAGCATCAGCCCTACGAGTTCTCAGAGGACCGCCTCGGCAACCACCCGCATCACCTCGATGCTCGCCCCCTTCAGCACCATCGTCCCGACATGGCGATCGTTCGCGACTTGCTTCCACATCGCCAGCCGGTCGCGGATGCGCTCGGCCGGGCCCACCAGCGAAATCTCGTCCACCAACGCGTCCGGCACTGCGGCCGCGGCCTCGGCCTTCTTGCCGTCCAGGTACAAATCCTGGATCGTCTTCGCCGCACCCTCGTAGCCAAGCTTGCGCGCGACATCGTTGTAGAAGTTCTTGGTCCGCGCCCCCATCCCGCCTATATAGAGCGCCAGCTCCGGCCTGATCGCGTCGCGGCAGGCCGTGATATCCGGCCCCATTTTAACGCGCACATAGGGGGCCACATCGAAGCCATCCAGCGTCGCCGGCCGCCCCGCCTTGCGCATCCCCTCCAGGATCGGCGCCGTCACGATGTCCGGCTGCTCGGGCGAGTAGAAGATCGGCAGCACCCCGTCCGCCGCCTCCCCGGCGGTACGCAACCCGGCCGGGGTGATAGAGGCGGTGTAGAACTTCAACTCCGGATTGCCGTGCGCGATGCTGCGCAGCGGCTTGCCGAGTCCGGTCGCATCCGACCCAGCATACGGAATATCGTAGTGCGCGCCGTGGAACTCCAGCGGCCTCTTGCGCTCCAGCACCTGCTTGATGATCGCGATATATTCCTTGGTGCGCAGCATCGGCTTGCCGAACGGCACGCCATGCCACCCCTCCACCACTTGCGGGCCGGAGACGCCGACCCCGCACAGAAACCGGTTGCCCGAGAGTGCCTGCAACGCGATCGCCGTCATCGCCGCGCAAGCCGGCGTGCGCGCGGGGATCTGCATAATGCCCGTGCCCGCCTTAATCCGCGTGGTGCGCGCCAATACCCACGTCACGGGTGTCACCGCATCGGTACTGTATGCCTCGCCGGTCCAGACCTGGCTGAAGCCGAGCCGCTCGGCCTCCAGCACGCGGTCCATGTCGAGCGCCGGATGCGGCCCCGACATGTCCACCGTCATTCCAAGCTGCATGGTCAACGGACCTTCGCGATCACGTCGTCGCGGAAGCGGCGCATGTTGTCGAGCGTGGCCGCGAGCGTCGGACCGAACAGGCCGAAATCGAACGAGGCCACGCCCGTCTCGGCCAGCGCGCTGATGTCGCCCGCGTAGTCGGCCGTTCCCCCGGTGAACAGCTTGCGTTCGCCGTCGACCGTGCCCTTGGGCTGCGCGGCCGGATGAGCCGAGACGCGGTATGCGAGCGTCATCTTCCCCGGATCGCGCCCCGCTTTCTCGGTCAGTCCGCGCAGTTTCGCGACGCCCGCCTTGAACCGCGTCAGCGTGTCCATCGGGAATTGCGGGTTGGTGCCGATCGGGTACCATCCGTCCGCGTATTTCGCAGCCCGCCGCATCGCCGGGCCGCTCTCGCCGCCGACCCAGATCGGGATCGGCTTCTGCACCGGCTTCGGCGCGAACAGGATATTGGAAAAGTTTGCGTACTTGCCCTCGAAGCGCGGCGTCTCCTGCTCCCACAGCGCCTTGCAGGCCATCATGTATTCGTCCGTCACCGCGCCGCGCTCATCGAACGGCGGCGTGCCCACCGCCTCGAACTCCTCGCGCATCCAGCCCGCGCCGATGCCCAAGGTTAGCCGTCCTCTGGACAGGACATCGAGCGTGGCCAGCAGCTTCGCGGTCAGCACCGCCGGGCGATGCGGCACCACCATCACCGACGTGACGATCCGCAGCTTGGAGGTCTTGGCCGCGATGAACATCCCTGTCATGAGTTGCTCGTGCCGGTCGGCCAGCGCGCCCGATGGGAACTCGCCCGTATCGGAGTAGGGGTAGCGCGAGGAGATATCCTTCGGGATCACGATATGGTCGCTGACCGTGACGTAGTCGAAACCGAGCATTTCCGCTTCGGTGGCGATGCGGGCGATGCTGTCGGGGTCGGTCAAGGGGCCGCTGGTCGGCGCGCTGCACCCGATCTGCATTTGTTCCTCCCACGTGGATTGCGTCGCCGCCGACGTTACCACAGGATGCCGCCGCGACGAGCCCGCTAGGGGGAGCGATGGAGTTCGGCATCCATATCGGCACGCGCGGGTGCCTGACCTCCCGCGCCAACCTGATCGCCTGCGCGCGACGAGCCGAGGCGCTCGGCTATTCGGTGATCGGCGTGCCGGATCGGCTGATCCTCCCGCGCGACGTGGACACGCGCTATCCGTACACCGAGGACGGGATCTGGGTCGGCGCGCAAACAGGCGAATGCCTCGACGTTCTCGGCACACTTTGTTTCCTGGCCGCTTGCACGGAACGGATCAGGCTGTTGCCATCGGTGATCGTGGTGCCGTACCGGCCGGCCATCGTCGGCGCCAAGATGCTTGCCACCGTGGATGTGCTTTCCAACGGGCGATTGATCGCCGGTGTCGGCGTCGGCTGGATGCGCGAGGAGTTCGCCCAGCTCGGCGCGCCGCCCTTCGAGCAGCGCGGCGCGGTCACGGACGAGTACCTCGCCGCCTTCCGAGCCCTCTGGACCGAGGACGCGCCGGCCACCGGCGGGGCGCATGTTGCCGCCGCCGACGTCATCTTTCGCCCGAAACCCGTGCAGCCGCGCGTGCCGATCTGGGTGGGCGGAGAGAGCGGAGCCGCGCTGCGCCGCACCGCGCAATTCGGCGACGCCTGGTATCCGGTCTCGCACAATCAGGCGGCGCCGTTCGACACCCCTGAGCGGCTCGCCGCCGGCATCGACCGCCTCGCCCGCGCCGCCGAGCAGCAAGGCCGCGACCCCGCCTCGATCGAGGTCGCCTTGCTCTGGTTCAAGCCGGTGAGCTGGACGCCGCAGACCAATGCCGACGGCGCGCGGATGATGTTCACCGGAAGTGCGGCCGAGATGCGCGCAGACGCGGCGGCGCTGGAACGGGTCGGGGTGAAGGACGTCATCCTGCTGCTACAAGCGCCGACGATCGAAGAGACGCTCGAACGCCTGCACCACTTCGCCGAAGACGCGATAGCGCGGGGCTGACCCCTCCCCCAATCCCTCCCACAGAGGGAGGGGAGCAGGTACGCTTCCTCCCCCTCCCCTTGCGGAAGGGGGCCGGGGGGAGGGGTCGAACACACAAACAAACCCCATGAGTCCAACAACATGACAGACGAACACCTCACTGCCCATCTGCTCCAAGCGCCGCTCCCGGACCTAGCCGCGCAAGCCGCCGCGATGCGCGACGCCGCCCACGGCCGCCTGATCTCCTATTCGCGCAAGGTGTTCATCCCGCTCACCAAGCTGTGCCGCGACGTTTGCCATTACTGCACCTTCGCCGAGCGCCCGCGCGCCGGCCGTCCCGCCTATCTCTCGCCCGAGCAGGTGCTAGAGGTCGCACGCGCGGGCGCGGCGGCGGGTTGCACCGAGGCGTTGTTCACCCTCGGCGACAAGCCCGAACTGCGCTACCGCGCCGCGGCCGAGGCGCTTGCCGCGATGGGCCATCCCAGCACCATCGCCTATCTGCGCGAGATGTGCGCCCTGGTCCTGCGCGAGACCGGCCTGTTGCCGCATGTCAACCCGGGCATGATGACGCGCGAGGAAATCGCCGCACTGCGCGAAGTGTCCGCGAGCCAGGGCGTGATGCTGGAAAGTACGAGCGCGCAGCTGTGCGAACCGGGCGGGGTGCATTTCGGCTCGCCGGACAAGCTGCCGGAGCGACGATTGGAAACCATCCGGCTCGCCGGCGAGCTGCGCGTGCCGTTCACCACCGGCATCCTTATCGGTATCGGCGAGACGCGCGCCGAGCGGCTCGATGCGCTGTTCGCCATCCGCGACCTTCACCGTGCGTACGGCCACATCCAGGAAGTGATCGTGCAGAACTTCCGGGCCAAGCCCGACACCAAGCGAGCCAACGCGCCGGAGCCCGATTTCGACGACCTCGCCTGGAGCATCGCCGCCGCCCGGCTGATCCTGGGGCCGGAGATGCACATCCAGGCCCCGCCCAACCTCTCGCCCGGTGTCTATGAGCGCCTGATCGCGGCCGGGATCGACGATTGGGGCGGCGTCTCCCCGGTAACGCCCGATCACGTCAACCCCGAGGCGCCGTGGCCCGCCATCGAAGCCTTGGCCGAACGCACCGCCGCCGCGGGCAAGCTGCTGGTCCCGCGCCTGCCGGTCTATCCCGAATATGCGTTCGCGGCGGAACGCTGGCTTGCCCCGCCACTCGCCACGCATGTCCGCCGGGCGATGGATAGCGACGGCTGGGCACGGGAGGATAGCTGGGCGCCGGGGCTGATCGTGGTGCCGGGGCGCCGCGCGCCCAGGCTCGCCACGGTCGATCCGCGCCTGGCGGAGACGACCGCGAAGGCCACCACGGGCGAGAGCTTGGCCGAACCCGAGATTGTCCGCCTGTTCGCCGCGCGCGATGCGGATTACGAGCATGTGGTCGCGGCCGCCGACGCGCTGCGCCGGGGTGTCAGCGGCGACGTGGTCCGCTACGTCGTCAACCGCAACATCAATTACACCAATATCTGTTACTACCGTTGTAAGTTCTGCGCCTTCTCCAAGGGCAAGACGCACGAAGCGCTGCGCGGCACGCCGTACGACCTCGACCTTGACGAGATCGTCCGCCGTTCCATCGAGGCCTGGGATCGCGGCGCCACCGAGGTCTGCCTGCAAGGCGGCATCCACCCCGATTACACCGGTGCCACCTATCTCGGCATCTGCCGCGCCATCAAGGCGGTGCTGCCGGGAATGCACATCCACGCCTTCTCGCCGCTGGAGGTCACGCAGGGCGCCGCGACGCTCGGCAAGCCGGTGCCGGAGTTCCTGGCCGAGCTGAAGGCCGCCGGTCTCGGCACGCTGCCCGGCACGGCGGCGGAAATCCTCGACGACGAGGTGCGCGCGGTGATCGCGCCGGACAAGGTGAACACCGCGCAGTGGCTCGCCGTGGTGCGTGCCGCGCACCGTCTCGGACTGCGCACCACCGCGACCATCATGTATGGCCACATGGAGCGCCCCGTCTCCTGGGCGCGGCACCTGCTGGCGCTGCGCGATCTTCAGCGTGAGACGGGAGGCTTCACCGAGTTCGTGCCGCTACCGTTCGTGCATATGGAGGCGCCGATGTATCTGCGCGGCCTCGCGCGCAAGGGGCCGACCCTGCGCGAGGCGGTGCTGATGCACGCGGTCGCGCGCCTCGCGCTGCATCCGCACATCACCAACGTCCAGGTGTCCTGGGTGAAGATGGGGCCGGAGGGCGCGACGCTTTGTCTGAACGCGGGTGCCAACGATCTCGGCGGCACGCTAATGAACGAAAGCATCTCTCGCGCCGCCGGCACCCAGCACGGCCAGGAGTTCCCGCCCGAGGCAATGGAGGCGCTGATCCGGTCCATCGGCCGCGTGCCGCAGCAGCGCGACACGCTCTATCGCCCGGCCATCGCCGATCGCCGCGCGGCCTCTTTCGGTGCCCCCGAGCTTGCCCCTGTCGTGCAAACCCCGCCGAGGAAGATGGCGGCGGCCTAATCGCCTTCGCCGGTCCAGTTGACCAGCATCAGAGGCGCGGCCATCCGCTGATAATGGCGGATACTACCTGACACCCGGACTCGCAACCTCATCGCTCATTGGTGAACCCAAAAACTTCTAGCAGTCTGGCCGTCCGCGTCTTCATACGCGGGATTGCGCGCGCGAATGCCCGCACATCCTCCGGCCGGTCGATGTCCAATGCGATCCCGGGCAGCTTGACCACCGTCGGCTCGACCCCCTGCCGGCGCGCCGCGTCCAGATGCGGCCAGAAGCTGTCATCGCCGAAGCGCAGCGCCACCACATCGGGCGGCGAGACCAGCACCGCGTTGGAGCCGCGCTCGTCATGCGCGGGTGCGATGGTGAACGACGGCGCCGGACGGTGCGCGGCGCGCAGCGCGGCGATCTCGGCGGCGGTCACGCGCGGAATGTCGCCCGGCAGCGCGAGCATCCCCGCCCGGCCCTCCGCGGCCAAAATTCGCGCCATCGCGGCGACCGCGCCGGTATGGCCGTCGCGCGCGCCCTCGCTCACGACCAGCGCGCCGTAGCGCCTCGCCAGCGCGGCGGCGACAGGATCGAGCGTGTTCACCACGATGCCAGCCAGCGGCGCGGGGGCCAACACTTCCAGCACGTCCTCCAGCATCGCAGCCGCGAATGCCTGGCGCTCGGAGGGCGAGAGCAGGGACGCGAGCCGCTGCTTGGCCCCGGCGAACTCCTTCACCGGCAACGCGGCCCAGATCCCGGTCACCACGCGACGCCAGCCGCCGCCAAAACCGTCCGCGCCAACGCCTCCTTCTCCTCGATCGTCGTCATCAGCGTCGGCGCGAGCACCACGCGCGCGCGCAAATCCGCCAGCCCCACCGCGTCCGCATGGTCGGCTACGAACACATCCAGTACATCGGCATATCGCTCGGCCGCGGCCCGCGCGCTCGGCACGAGACCCAGCTCGGACATCATCTTCGCCGTCGGCCCCTTGACCGCGCGCCCGCCGATGATCGGCGAGACCGCGAGCACCGGCGCCCGCGTCGCCGCCAGCGCCGCGCGCACGCCCGGGATGGCGAGGATGGGCTCGATGCTGATGAACGGGTTGGACGGGCAGATCACCACCGCCTCGGCCTCGGCGACCGCGCCCAAGACATCCGGATGCGCCCGCGCCCGCTCGGCGCCCTCGAACGCCAGCGCGCGGACGACGGGCGCGCAGCGTTGGCGCACGAAATAGTCCTGGAACTCGATCCACCCCGGCTCGGTGAGCACCCGCGTCCGCACCCGGTCATCGCTTGCCGGCAGCACGCGCGGGCGCACGCCAAACCGGCGGCAGACATCGCCCGTGATCGCCGACAGCGCTTCGCCCCCGCGCAGCCGGCGCGTGCGCTCGACATGCAGCGCCAGGTCGCGGTCCCCGAGCCGGAACCAGGTCTCGCCGCCTAGCGCCTCCAAGGTCTGCATGAACGACCACGTCTCGTCGCGCCGCCCCCAGCCAAGCTCCGGATTGTCGAGCCCGGCCAGCGTGTAGATCAGCGTGTCGAGGTCAGGCGAGATACTGAGCCCCAGATGCTCGAAATCGTCACCGATATTGGCCACCACCAGCAACCGCGCCGGGTCCAGTACCCGGCTCAGGCCGAGCGCCAGCTTGGCCCCGCCGATGCCCCCCGACAGCGCCACGATCACCGGAACAGGTCCTCCTCCTGCGGCCGGACCAGCGCGGCGGCCGGCGCCTCCGGCGCGGACCACGCCAGGCCCCGCACCAGCACCACCGGCCGACCTTCCTCGGCCTGGCCTTGCAGCAGCGAGGCGGCGGCGGCGATCTCGTCGGCCATGCCGACCAGCGTCACTTCCAGCTTGCGGCCGAACAGGTCGGGCCGGCCGCGCAGATCGACCAGCGCGGGCAGGCCCGCCGCGCCGATCGCCACGCCGCAAGTCCCGCGCCGCCACGGCCGGCCGAAGCTGTCGCTCACCACCACCGCGACATCCACGCCGAAATGTGCCCTCAGCCGTGCCCGCAGACCCGCCGCCGAGCCGTCCGGGTCGGCCGGCAGCAACAGCACCCGCTCCGGCCCGCCGACTGCCCCGATATTCGAATGGTCCACCCCCGCATTGGCCATCACGAAGCCCAGCCGGTGCTGCATGATCAGCAGGTTGGGCCGGCTGCGCACGACGCGCTCGGACTCCGAGAGGATCACTTCGACCAGCCGCGGATCCTTGCCAACCTCGGCCGCCAACGACTCCGCGCCGGGCGAGGGGGTGACGGCCGCGAGATCGACCATCCGCCCCTCGGCCTTGGAAACCACCTTCTGCGCGACCACCACCACGTCGCCGGTCCTGAGCCCGAGCCCGCTCCGCTCCAGCCCGGCCGCAATCAGCCCGGCAAGATCGTCGCCGGTTCCGACCAAGGGAAAGCCCGACAGGGCCACAAGTTCAAGGCCGGCGGGGCTTTCCCCTCCCCTTGCTGGAGGGGTCCGGGGGGAGGGGTCGCCCGGCAAGACGCCGCCCAAACTCTACCCGAACCGCTGCCGTAGCTTCGGCAGCACCTGCGCCGCGTAGAGCCGCAAGAACCGCTCCTGGTCAGGCCCCGGCGCATGAAACACCAGGTGGTTGAACCCAAGCTCCACATAGCGCCGGATCTTCTCCACATGCTCGTCGGGGTCGGTCGAGACGATCCAGCGGCTGGCGGCACGCTCCACCGGCAGCTCGGCCGACTTCCGTTCCATCTCCATCGGGCTGTGGATCGAGACCTTCTCCTCCGGCGTGAGCGCGAGCGCCGCCCAGTGCCGCGTGTCCTCCATCGCCCGCTGCCGGTCGGTGTCGAACGAGACCTTCATCTCGATCATTCGGTCGTAATCGTGCTCCGGCCGGCCCGCATCCTTCAGCCCCTCGTCCACCTTGGGCAGCAGCGTCTCGGTGTAGAGCGACCATGCCTTGCCGCTGGTGCAGATGAAGCCGTCGCCCTGCCGGCCGGCGTATTTCGCCACCAGCGCCCCGGCGGCGGCGATGTAGATCGGCACCGGCTCGTCCGGCTGGTCGTAGATCGTGGCGTCATGCGTGCGGTAGTACTGGCCCTCGAACGTGACCCGCTCCTCGTTCCACAGCCGCCGGATCAGCGTCACCGCCTCGCGCAGCCGGGCGAAGCGTTCCTTGAACTCCGGCCATTCCATGCCGGTCGAGGGCACCTCGTTCAACGACTCCCCGGTGCCGACGCCTAGGATCAGCCGGCCGGGAAACAGCGCCCCCAGCGTGCCGAAAGCTTGCGCTACCACCGAGGGATGATAGCGGAAGGTGGGCGTCAGCACGCTCGTGCCCATCACGATGCGCTGCGTGCTCGCCCCCAGCGCCCCCAGCCAGGCCGGCGCGAACGGCGCGTGCCCGTCAGTGTGCTTCCACGGCTGGAAGTGGTCGCTGACGAACACGGAGTCGAAGCCCGACTTTTCGGCGAGCATGGAAAACCCAAGCAATTCCTTGCGGGCCGAACTGCTCCGCCGACGCCTTGTAGCCGAGTTTGAGCACCACGGCCCGCACTCCCCCGGTTGATCGGGCCGGGACGCTACTGCGGGCGGCCCGTGAGGTCCATCCGCCGGAAGCCGTCCGGCGGCGCGAACAACCAGGCGGGCTGCGGGCCGTAGGCAACCGATTTCGCCTCCATGCTCGCGGCGCCCTGATTTGGGGCCTCGCCCTTGGCGCGCAGCAACAGCCCGTCACCGGTGACACAGGCCGCGCCGGTGCCGTGGGCGCCTTTCAGCTCCCAAACCGTGCAGGGAATCCCGGCCACCGTGTCGGTGCCGGCCCGCGTCATCGCGGTGTCCGGAGGCAGCACGAAGCCCGGCGTCATGCGCGGATCGAACGGCGCGTCCAGGGTCAGCTTCCGCTGCGGCACCACCAGCATCATGCGCTGGCGAGCGTAATTCACCACCGCGTAGCTCGGCGCCCCCTCCAGCTCGATCCGCAGCACCTGGCCGCCGCCGGTCCACCACATCCGGATAGTGCCGCCATCGGTCACGCGATATTGCACTGCCACATCCCGCGTGGGTCGCAGCGGCGGCCGGCCCCCCGCGCGCGCGGGGACCGGGCCGGCCAGCAGCATCGCCGCCATTACCAGCCCGGTACGTCCCGTCATATCCCGCCGATATCCCTAGCACCCGAACGCGCCGCCATCGCGCGGATCTCGGGCCCGACCACCGCTGGATCGGCCTGGCCCATCCAGCGCGCCGGCGCCGGGACCGCGAGCGCGAGCAGCGCCTTGTAGTCCTCGCGCCGGATTTCCTCCGCCCCGAACTGCGCCAGGTGCGCGGTAACGAATTGCGTGTCGAGCAGCCGGAAGCCGCCGAGCCGGAGCCGCGCGACGAGATGCGCCAGGGCCACCTTGGAGGCATCGCGCACCGCGCTGAACATGCTCTCGCCGAAGAACACGCCGCCAATCGCCACCCCGTAGAGCCCGCCCACCAGGCGGCCATCGCGCCGGCACTCAACCGAGTGGGCGAAGCCCATCCGATGCAGCTCGCCGAACAATTCCTCGATCTGCGGGTTGATCCAGGTGTCCTCGCGCCCGGGCCTGCCGGCTGCGCAGCCGGCGATGGTGGCGCGGAAATCGCGATCCACGGTGATCTGGAACGCGCCTGAGAGCACGGTCCGAGCCAGCCGGCGCGGCAGGTGGAACCGATCGAGCGGCAGCACGCCGCGCCGTTCCGGGTCCAGCCAAAAGAGCCGATCCCCGCGCCGTGTCTCCGCCATCGGGAACAGCCCGTGGCGATACGCCCGCAGCATCAGGTCCGGCGTGATCTCGACGCTCCGGCGCGACATGAGGCCCATTCTGGGGCGGCGGCCCGCGGAAAGGAAGGGCGGCGGCGGCCCTCTTGTCCATCCCGGCGATCGGTGAGGTAATCGGGCCGCAGGATAGGGAGGAAGCGATGACGACGTTCACCTGGGAGCACATCCACCTGCGCAGCCCCGACCCGGAGGCGACGGCGCAATGGTACGAGCAGATGCTCGGCGCCGAGGTGATCCGCTCCGAGCAGGCCGACGGCACCCCGCGCGTCGATCTGCGCCTGGGCGGCGGCCAGCTTGTGTTCATCGCCCCCGCCAACCCGGCTCTCACCACCTCGGCCCCGCCGCGGGCGCCCTATTTTGGGCTGGAGCACATCGGCCTGACCGTGGCCGACATCGACGCGGCGGCCGACGAGCTGAAGGCGAAGGGCGTCGCGTTCACCACCGAGCCGATCACGGTGCGCCCGGGCGTGCGGATCGCTTTCATGCGCGGGCCGGAAGACGTGCTGATCGAGTTGATCCAGCGGGATAGTTAATGCAACCGACCGCTTCGGTGGAAAGCGGTCATCGCCCTCCGCGGCCTCCGGACCATAAAGACGTTGAACGTCACGTCTTCCGCGCAAGCCGCAGATCGATTTCATCCCTCAGTAGTGCGAAGTCTATCGGTTTTGTCAGCAGCCCTGCGCGCCAACCTCCCGCGTCATGCGCTTGGTCTCCGCGTCGCCATATGCGGTGACCATGATAGCGGGCACATCGGGTCGCAACGCCTTCATGATCGGCAGCATTTCGAGCCCGGAATCCCCGGCATGTTGATGTCGGAGAGGATCAAGATCAGTGACGCCGCAGCCGCACCCTCGACCCGCGCGAGCGCCTCGGGGGCCGACATGGCGAAATCCATCAATAAGGGGTCATCGTGGAATTTGTTCCAAATCCTACGCTAAGCGGTTTTGAGGAATTCGGCGCGCGGAGTTCGTAGGGGCCGAAAGGCATTTCCGAGCGGCTCAGCCGGCCAGACGTAATCGCCGTTGAAGGCGAGACTACGGGCGGCTTGCGCCAGCGCTGAGTCGGACGCAAGCAATTCATTTGGCTCCATCATGCGCGCGGAGTTCCGGCGGATGATACGAACTCTGTCCAAGGGCAATTTCCTATGTCGCCGTCAAATACTTCACGTGAACCTGCTCGACCACGCCGTTGAACTTGAACGGCTTCTTGTCGTAATAATCGAGCGATACTGGCGACCCGAGCGCGATGCCGATATCAAGGCACTCAGTGGCGGTAAACGCCAGCGGCACGCTGACGGGTACGACCCCTTCGACAACCACCTTGCTGTTCACCTTCATCGTCACCTTCAACGGACCGCGCGGCGGCTGGTTGGGCGCAACATAGCTTGTCTCGATTTCGACCTTCACCTTGCCGGTCGGCAGCTTTTCCTGGGCACGAATCTTCGTGCGCTGGATGATGAAGAGATTGTACTCGTAGCAGAGGATGCCGTTCTCCACGAAGCAGGTGACACCGCCTGAGAACCCGCCCAACTTATAAAGCACGCCATTGGCATTGGCGGGGATCACGGCGTCGATGGTGACGACGTTGGGTCTGGTGCCCAGGGCCGGGGCGGAGAACTCCGGTATCCGGACCGTATCCCCGAAGAAGTTCCACTCTGTATAGGGCGGCGCAGGGACGAACTCCGGATGAAACAGCAAAATCCAAAACCCTGCGCCGATCGGCAGCGCCTTGTTCTTCGTGGCTTCGATGAGGTAGAGGTCCTTCATCTGAGCCAGCTTCTCGGGCATCTCCGCCGCGAGATCGTTGGCTTGGCTCCAGTCCTCCTCCAGGTTGTAGAGTTCCCACGTGTCCTTGTCCGGCGTCCACTCGAAGATGCCGGGCGGCAGTCCCGCGACCCAGGGAACCCGCGGGCCGAGGGTGCCGGCCATCCAACCCTTGTGGTAGATGCCGCGGCTTCCGAGCGTGTCGAAGTACTGGGTCTGCAAGCGGCCTTCGGCCGTCGGGTCGTCAAAGGTGTAGGCCGAAGCTCACTCCGTCGATCGGGTCCTGCGCAACACCGTTGATCTCCCGCGGCGGTGTAATGCCGAGAATCTCGTAGATCGTCGGCACGATGTCGTTGACGTGATGGAACTGTGGGCGTGGCATGGGATCGGGCTTGATCTTGCCGGCCAGCGGACGCCCATCGGGTTGCGCGTGGCCCCGAAGTACGCGGGGATGCTCATGGTCCCCTTGTACGGAGTCGCGCCGGCCCAGGCCCAGCCTGCGTGGTAGATGGGGGCGGTCTTCGGCCCGCCGATTGCATCGAGGCCGCCGATCTCCTCGAGCGCCGCGAGTTGCTGCTCGATCGTGTACGGTATGCTGTTGTGGGCCAACAGCTCGCTGATCGTGCCGCGCTGACCCTGCGCTGATGGACCGTCGTCGCCCCAGATGTAGAAGATCAGCGTGTTGTCACCGTAAAACCTGTCGAGCTCGTCGACGATGCGCCCGATCTGAAAGTCACAGTGCTCAGCGAAGCCGGCGAGATTCTCCATCAAGCGCGCCTGGAACGGCCTCTCGTTCTCCGGGATGCTGTCCCAGGACGGCATCTGCTCGTGCCGCGGCGTGAGCTGCGCATCGGCGGGAATCCAGCCTTTCTCCTTGGCGCGCTCGAAGACACGCTCACGGTACGCATCCCAGCCGTCGTCGAACTTGCCCTTGTACTTGTCGGCCCAGTCCCTGGGGGCGTGGTGCGGGCCGTGGATGGCGGCCGTGCCCCAGTACATGAAGAGCGGCTTGTCCGGCTGCAAAGTCTTCTGCCTGCGCATCCAGGCAATGGTGTCGTCCGCCAGATCCTCCTCGAGGTGATAGCCCTCCTCCGGGGTCTTGGGTGGCGCGACATAGTCCAGATTTCGAACCAGGGTCGGCTCCCAGCACGACGTTTCCGCTCCGAGGAAGCCGTAGAAGTACTCGAAGCCGATGCTCGTAGGCCAGTTCTCGAACGGGCCGGCGGGGCTGGCCTCCTCGGCCGGCGTGTTGTGCCACTTGCCCCACGCACCCGTGGCATACCCGTAGTGCTTCAGAACGTCTGCCACGAGCGCGCAGCTCTTGGGAATCCGCCCGTAATAGCCGTCCCAGTCATTCGCAAACTCGGGGATGATCCCGGTGCCCGCGCGGTGGTGGTTGCGTCCGGTCAGCAGTGAGGCTCGAGTCGGCGAGCATACGGACGTGGTGTGGAACCGGTTGTACCCGATCCCCTCCCCGACGATGCGATCCATCGTTGGTGTGTTGATCTCGCCGCCGAACGTAGACGGGTGGCCGGGGCCACTATCGTCGATCATCACGATCAGAATGTTCGGAGCGTCCTCCGGAAGCCGGCGCGGCTTCTCCCGTTGCTTATAGACCGACTCTTGCAGCGTACGCCCGGCGATGCTGGCCGAGGGCGTCGGCGGGAAGGGAAGGTATTCCTGCTTTTCCGGCTTGTCCTTCGGGTCAGCCATCTATCCTCTCCCAATCTTTGCGAACGCGGCGCTGCACCACCGCCGTCCACATTAGCAAAAGACGCGAGCAGCGTAGCCCTGTATGGCTAATGGAAGGCGGCCCCGAGCCCATTGCCCGGATGGCGGCTATGCGTCGTAAGCGGCTGACCAGCTTAGCCCTTAGTGCCGACTGGCCGTTGCCCGAAAACAGCTGCTCGTCTGCCACCGGCTCTGTCGCTCAGAGTTGCCGGGCGACATACCGCGCGACCAAGTGCCCCCCAACCGCCGACCCTCCCGGCTCAAGAACACGCGATGGCCGTCCTTGTCATACGGGCCAGGCTGGACCAGCTCTGCCTTGCCGCCCGCAGCGGTAAATGCGTCATACAGCGCGCGGGCGATTGGTGGCGCGAAATAGCTGTCATTGGCGGCATAAACCCAGAGCATCGGAGTTGAAGCCGTCGCGCCGAAATGCTTGGCGGCTTCGGCCAGGCGGCCCGGGCGACAGTTTTCATTGGGCTCATGGTTCTCATGCCCGCCACGGCCCCCCGCCATCACCACGAAGGCGGAGACCTTTGGATGCGGAAGGCTGTCATACGCGATCGCGCCCCAGCCGCCGGCCGATTGTCCCACCACCACGGCGCTATCCGGGCGTACGAAGGGCAGGGGCGGTCGCGTAATCGACGACGGCATTGATGTCCCGCGCCGTCTCGATCCCGGCGCCGACATAATCTACCCACGGCGGCGGAGCAGCCCGGTCGATGTCATTGCTAATTGCGAAGCGGCGCGGCAAGCCGGATGGTCTCGTACGGGCGCCGCCGAGGGCGTCGCGTCACCACTGAGCTGACCACGTTGCACCCGGGCATTACGGCCTTTCCTGCTCCGCCGGCGTGCGCACATGTTCTGGCCGTGGGCCGAGGCCGAGGAGGCGTGCCGGGATGCCGTGCAGCCAGGGCAAGCGGTTGTACACCCGCATCACCGCGAAGGTGCGGCGCATGTCCCGGCCGGTGATCGTTGGGGCCAGCAGTCGGTTCTGAATCGTGATCTGCAACGCCTGGATGATCTTCGTGGGCAGCAGCCGGCGGCGGCGCACGGCATCGAGGTCATGCGGGTCGGGTTCGCCCCGCCGCAGCTTCGCCGCCAGCAAATTGGCGGCCGCCACCGCATCCTGCACCGCTAGGTTGATGCCGACGCCACCCACCGGCGACATGGCGTGCGCGGCGTCGCCGATGCACAGCAGACCGGGAGACGACCAGCGCCTCAGCCGGTCGATCATCACGGTCAGCAGTTTAACGTCATCCCAGCTTTTCACCTCGTCAATATGCGCGCGCAATGCGGGTGCGGCCTCGGTCACTTCCGCGCGGAAGGCGGCCAGGCCGCGCGCCTTCACCCGGTCCGCGCCGCCTTTCGGAATGACATAGGCGCATTGCCAGTAGTCGCCGCGATCCAAAGTCACCATCATCCTGCCCTGCTGAATGCGCCCGAACGTCTGGTCGAACGCAGCCGCGTCGCGGCTAACGCGGAACCACAGCACGTCGATCGGTGCGCCCACGTTTCGCGGCGCAAGGCCGGCAAGACGGCGCACTGTAGAGTGCCGCCCGTCTGCGCCGACGGTGAGCTTCGCGCGCACCTCGATCGAGCCCTTGGGCGTCGTGGCATGGACGCCGGCGATGCGGTGGCCATCGCGTAGCAGGTCGGTGACCTCGGCCTGCATCAGCAGATCCAGGTGGAGGAACCGCCTGCCCCGCTCCACTAGGAAATTCAGGAAATCCCATTGCGGCATGAAGGCGACATACGGCGTGCGCATCTTCAGGCGGCGGAAGTCGGCAATGGTGATGCGCGCGTCGCCGACCTCGGCTTCGATGTGGTCCAGCTTCTCGTGTGGCAGCTTCAGGAAGTCGTCCAGCAGGCCCAGTTCATCCATGACCCGCAAGGTGGAGGGATGCACGGTGTCGCCGCGGAAGTCGCGTAGGAAGTCGGCGTGCTTCTCCAGCACCACGGTATGCACGCCCGCACGGGCCAGCAGATAGCCCAGCATCATGCCGGCCGGGCCGCCTCCGACAATGCAGCAGTCTGCCTGGATGGTGTGGTGCGGGATGGTTGCGGGATCGGTCATCGGTGGGCATCGGGCACGGGATGTGTCGGGGCGGCTTTGTCAACGTTGGTTGACATACTCGGCGACCTGCTTGCCGATGTCAACAGATGTTGGCAAGATCGGGTGGTGACACGGCGCGGCCCGACCCTTCGCAAATCCGACCGGACGTGCGCGCAGATTCTGGAAGCAGCACGCAGCCAGTTCGCGCAGCGTGGGTATGCAGGCACCACCCTGCGCGACGTGGCCGCCGGCGCGTCAATCGATCCGGCCATGGTGATACGCTATTTCGGCAGCAAGGCCGGGTTGTTCGCTCAGGCGACGACGATGGAGCTGAACCTTCCCGACCTGGCCGCCTGTCCGCCCGCACGGCGGGGAGAGGCGTTGGTGCGGCATTTCTTGTCGCTGTGGGAAGGCCCCGGCTGCAACCGGGCACTGCCCATTCTGCTGCGCTCGGCCGCCGTCGATCCGGCGTCGGCCGAGCGCGTACGCGCAGTGTTCACGACCCAGGTTCTGCCAGCCATCCGCCGCGTTGCACCGGCGGATCAGGCGCCGACGCGGGCTGGGCTGGTGGTAAGCCAGCTGTTGGGGATCGCTCTGGCCCGGTACATCTTGCGGATCGAGCCCATCGCCGGCCTGACGAGGGAGGAGCTGGTGACAGGCCTAGCACCGGCGATCCAGCGCTACCTTGACGGTTCGTGACGCACCCGCTGGGCCTCCTGCTGGCGCGACCTAGCGTTAAACGGATCGGTCAGCGCACGTCACAGCGGACCACCAATAGCGAGCCACCGCGCCGTGCGTCCGTCTCGGCGATATTGGAAACCTGCGTCAATCGAGCGGTCTAATATATTAGATCGCGCCTCCCCAGACCAGCAGGCCATACGCGATCATCGCGGCCCCGAGGCCGGCACCGCCCCAGGCCAGAGTGCGCACGCGCGTCACCACGGACACCGAGGCGAGCACGATCGCGATCTGCAAACCGCCGACCACCAGCTCCAATTTGTGGGTCAGATGGAACGCATGATCGCGGGCGTGCTCCTCGCGCTGCGCGTGCTCGAGCAATTGCCGCATTCCTTGGCCGGATTGCGCATTGTCCTCCAGCCGCGCCGCTTCCTGCCGGGCCGCCGCGATGCGGGCCTTCACCGCTGGGTCGGTGGCGTTCGGCAGGCTTTGCAACACCCCTTCCTCCGCCTGCATCAACGTCTGACGGACATGCTTCTCCTGGTAATAGGCATAGCCGTCCGAGACGGCGATATGCCGCGTCAGGTATTCGGTCTGTTGCGACTTCTCCCCTAGTTCGGCGATCGCCAGCGCGGCGGCCAGCACCGCGACGAGCACCGCTATCCAGCGCGCGCTGCTGTCGCCTTCATGGACATGCGCGTGATGCGCCCGCTCGATCCCTTCCTGCGCTTGCTCGACAACCTCGCTCATCGCTCGACCCTATTCCGGCTGCGCCGCTTTATGGGCGAGCAGCGCCATCAGCCGCCGGTCGCGCCATTCCGTGCGAACGCCCAGCATGTTCGCGGGCAGCTCCGTTCGCCGCGCCGCTTCCACCTTGGCGACAAGCCCCTTGTCCCACTCGCGGGGCGTCATCTGCCGCTGCATCTCGCCATAGAGCCCGCCGAAGCGCGCGCAGTACTCGGCAAGCCCACCCGGCGCGTTCAGGTCGATGGTTTCGAACGGCCCCATGAACGACCATCGGAGCCCCAGCCCGTGCTTGACCGTGGCATCGAGGTCAGCGGTCGAGATCACCCCGTCGGCGACCAAGCGGAACGCCTCGGCCAGCAGCGCGCCTTGCAGCCGGTTGAGCGCGAATCCCGTCACCTCCTGGTTCAAGGTCACGGGCGCCTGCCCGGCGCGCTCCATCAGCGCGCGCGTCCGCGCGACCACGGCGGGGTCGGTCCACGGCGCCGGGCACAGCTCCACCAGCGGCACCAGATAGGGCGGGTTGACGGGATGGGCGACCAGGCAGCGCGCCCTTCCCGCCAGCGAGCCGGTGAAGGCGCTCGCCGGGATGCCGCTGGTGGAGCTGGCCAGCACCGCATCGACCGGCGCCACGCGGTCCAGTTCGGCGAACAGCGCCTGCTTGTCGGCCACACGCTCCGGCCCGTTCTCCTGCACGTGCTCGGCCGATCGCACGGCCTCGCCTAAACTCGGAGCGGGGCGGATGCGCCCCGAGACCGCGGCCGGCGCGTCGGTCAGCAACCCCGCCTCGGCCAGTTCCGGCAGGCGCTCGCGGATATAGGCGAGCGCGCCATCGACCGCTCCCGATGCCGGATCCCACATCGTCACCTCGAACCCCGCGCGCGCGAACACGATCGCCCACGCCCGTCCGATCAGCCCCGCGCCGATCACCGCGATCTGTGCCATGACAAGCTCCTCTATGCCCTGTGGAACGTCTTGCACGCTCCGGCGCCCGGTTCCACCCTGCCGTCGCGAGAATGGGAGGTGGGTAGTGGTGAAAGTGGCCGTGCTCGACGATTGGCAGGGGGTCGCGCGGCAGTTCGCCGACTGGTCGCGACTGGAAGGGCGGGCGGAGGTGACGTTCTTCGCCGATGCCTTCGCCGATGAAGACGACGCGGCCGCCAAGCTGGCCGACTGCGAGATCGTGCTGGCGATGCGCGAGCGGACGCATCTCACGGGTTCGCTGCTGCGCCGGTTGCCCAAGCTCAGGATGCTAGGGACCACCAGCGGGCGCACGCTCTCGCTCGACATGGAGACCGCGACCGCGCAGGGCATCGTCGTCTGCAACACCGGCAGCGGCCCTGGGTCGGCGGCCACGGCGGAACTGGCGCTCGGCCTACTGGTCGCCGCCTTCCGCGGTATCCCAGCGGGTGACGCCGCGATCCGCGCCGGGCGCTTCCAGCAGGGCGTGCCGGTCGGCGCGGTCCTGGAGGGCAAGACGCTCGGGGTGATCGGCCTAGGGCGGATCGGCGGGCGCATGGCCCGTTACGGACGGGCGCTGGAGATGTCGGTGCTCGCCTGGAGCCAGAACCTGACAGCGGAAAAGGCACGGGAGCAAGGCGCCACGCTGGTCTCCAAGGAGGAGCTGCTAGCGCGGTCGGACGCGATCAGCCTGCATCTCGTACTCTCCGAGCGCACGCGGGGCATCATCGGCCGGGCCGATATCGCGCGAATGAAACAAGGGGCGGTGCTGGTGAACAGCTCGCGCGGCCCGCTGGTGGACGAGGCGGCGCTAATAAAGGCGGTGCGCGCCGGGCGGATCGTCGCCGCGCTCGACGTGTACGACCGCGAGCCGCTGCCGCAAGACCATCCGCTGCGCCATGCGCCCAACACGGTCGTGACGCCGCATTTGGGCTACGGCGTGCGCGAGGTCTGGGAGCAGTTCTATCCGCAGATGCTCGAGAACGCGCTGGCGTTCCTCGACGGCAAGCCAGTGCGGGTGGCGAACCCCGAGTCGCTCCGCTCCGCTTGACCGCGCGGCGCCACGCGGCTTCCATCTCGCTATTCGAGACATAGGAGACACCGATGCGCGCCTGGGCCGTGGTCGAGAACGGGCAGCCGCTCAAGGAGATCGAGCTTCCCACGCCGGAGCCGAAAGGCACCGAGGTGCTGGTCGAGGTCACCCATTGCGGCGTGTGTCACTCCGACCTGCACATCTGGGAAGGCTACTACGACCTTGGCGGCGGCAAGCGCATGTCGCTCAAGGATCGTGGCGTGACCCTGCCGCTAGCGATGGGCCACGAAATCGTGGGCCGGGTGGTCAAGCTCGGGCCGGATGCCAATGGGGATCAGCATGGCGTAAGAGTCGGCGACCTCCGCATCGTATACCCTTGGGTGGGCTGCGGTCATTGCGCCTTTTGCCTGGCGGACGAGGACAACATGTGCCTGAGCCCGCGCAGCATCGGCGTCTATCAGAACGGCGGTTACGGCACGCATATCGTGGCTCCGCACCCCCGCCACCTGGTCGATCCCGGCTCGCTCGATCCGGCGGTCGCCGCCACCTACGCGTGCTCGGGCATCACGGTCTATTCGGCGATCAGCAAGGTGATGCCGCTCCCGCCCGACGAGGCCGTGGTGGTCGTCGGCGCCGGCGGCCTCGGGATGAACGCCATCGCCGTGCTCAAGGCGCTCAAGCACCGCAACATCGTCGTGGTGGACGTCAGCGCCGAGAAGCGGGACGCCGCGATGAAGGCGGGCGCCAGCAAGGTGGTAGACGGCAACGGCGAGGATGTGGCCAAGCGGATCATCGAGGCGGCGGGCGGGCCGGTGCTGGCGGTGATCGACCTGGTCAACGGCACCGCTACCGCGCGCTTCGCGTATGGCGCGCTGCGCAAGGGCGGAAAGCTGATCCAGGTCGGCCTGTTCGGCGGCGAGCTGATGCTGTCGCTGCCGATGATGGTGACGCGCGCGCTCACGGTTCAAGGCAGCTATGTCGGCACCGTCAAGGATTTGCGCGAGCTGGTGCGGCTCGCGCAGGCGGGCGATCTCCCCGCGCTGCCGGTCAAGACGGTGCCGCAGCCGCACGCCAACGATGCGCTGATGCGGCTGCGCGACGGCAAGGTGACCGGCCGGCTGGTGCTGCGCGCCGAGGTGGCCTGACCATGGCCGAGAACATTCGCCGCTCCATCGTCCTGCGCCGGCGCCCACATGGCAGCCCGCGACCAGACGATTTCGAGACCAAGGAGGACGCGGTTCCGACGCCAGAGTCTGGCGAGGTCGTCACCCGCACCATCTGGCTGTCGATCGATCCCTATATGCGCGGACGGCTCTCGGATCGGAAATCCTATGCGCCGCCGGTTCAGATCGGCGAGGTGATGACGGGCGAAACCGTGGGCGAGGTGATCGCTTCCGCCGCGCCGGACTTCGCGGCCGGCGATGTGGTCGTCGGGTCGCGTGGGTGGCAGACGCATTCGGTCACGCCGGCCAAGCAGCTCACGAAGCTGGACCGCGATGGCCCGCCGCTATCCACTTATCTCGGCGTGCTGGGGATGCCGGGCACCACCGCCTATTCGGGGATGCACGACATCGGCCGACCAAAGAGGGGGGAGACGGTCGTGGTTTCCGCCGCGTCCGGAGCCGTCGGGTCCGTTGCCGGCCAGATCGCCAAACGGGCCGGGGCGCGCGTGATCGGCGTGGCTGGCGGTTCGGACAAGTGCCTGTTCGTGCAGGACCAGCTTGGGTTCGACGGCTGCGTCGATCACCGCGCGATCGACCTGCGCGCCGAACTCGAAGCCGTGTGCCCGAACGGAATCGATGTCTATTTCGAGAATGTCGGCGGGGGCGTGCAGGCGGCGGTATTCGAGCTGCTCAATCCGTTCTCGCGCGTGGTCATGTGCGGCATGGTCTCGCAATACAACGCGACCGAGCTTCCGCCCGGCCCCAATCTGGCGTTCGTGGTGGGGAAGCGCGTTCTGATCCAGGGCATGATCGTCTCCGACCGGCCGGAACGGTTCGCCGAATGGCGGGCGCTGGCTAAGCCTTGGGTGACGGACGGCAGCCTACGCTACCGCGAGGATGTGGTTGAGGGGCTGGAAAACGCGCCGGGCGCGCTGGCCGGCATCCTTGGCGGCCATAATTTCGGCAAGCTCCTGGTCCGGGTCGGCCGCGACCCGGACTGACCGTTCTGGCCTTGTTTGTTAACCCGCGCGTGCTCAAGTCCGAGCGGGCATGTGCGGGCCCAGCGGCACCTGCCCCCAACTCCCCAAATAGGCTCGCACCAGTGACGGATGGCATGGACACCGCCTCGGCCGACACATTGACCACCTGGCGGCGTCATATGCACTCGCATCCCGAGCTTTCGAACCAGGAGGGCGAGACCGCGGCCTTCGTGCGCGCGCGGCTAGCCGATCTCGGCGTCCCCTTCGTCGGCGGCGTGGGCGGGCACGGCGTGGTGGCGACGATCAGCCGTGGCCAGTCCAATCGCAGCGTCGGCCTTCGCGCCGACATGGACGCGCTGCCGATCACCGAGACAACCGGGCTGGCGTACGCCTCGCGCAATCCCGGCGTGATGCACGCCTGCGGTCATGACGGGCATACGACCTCGCTGCTCGGCGCGGCGGCGCTCCTGTCGCGCGACCCAGACTGGACCGGCACGGTCCAACTCGTGTTCCAGCCGGCCGAGGAGGGCGGGGGCGGCGCCAAAACCATGATCGCCGATGGCTTGTTCGAGCGTTTCCCGATGGAGCGGATCTTCGGTTACCACAATTGGCCGGGGCTGGAGGCGGGCACCCTGCAAGTCCACCACGGCCCAGTGATGGCGGCCGGCGCGAGGGTGGAGTTCCGCGTGACCGGCCGCTCCAGTCATGCCGCGCTGCCGCACCAAGCGAAGGATCCGATGATCGCGGCGGCACATCTGCTGATCGCATTGCAATCCGTGATATCTCGCGAAATTAACCCGCTCGATGCCGCGGTGATTTCGATCTGCACCATGCAGGCGGGCAGCGCGGCCAACCAGATCCCGGATGAGGCGGTGATGCGGGGCACCATGCGCAGCTTCCGCCCCGAGGTGAGCGACGCGATCGACGGGGCGGTGCGCCGTGTCGCGGCCGGAGTGGCGCAGACCTTCGGCGTGGCGATCGACTTCGCCATCCGTCACGGCAACACCGTCACGTGCAACAGCCAAGCCGAAGCGGACCTTGCCGCCGACGCCTGCGCGGGCGCGGGGCTTACTGTCCGGCGCGACTTACCTCCTGCCATGACGGGCGAGGATTTCTGCTGGTACTTGCAAGAACGGCCGGGCGCGTTCGTCTGGATCGGCAATGGCCACGGTCCGGCGCTGCACAATGCCGGTTACGATTACAACGACGCGATCCTGCCGATAGCGGCAACTTATCTCGCGAGCGTGGCCAAGCGCGCACTGGGCGGCTGACACCCAGCCTATCGCCAGCATCGACCAAGCCCTCTCACATTGACAGGACAGGGCGCCGAGGCCGGTAATCGCCTGGCAGATTTTGTCACGGATCGAAGCATGAACGATCTGTCGAGGCCGGACCCGGTCGCGAGGGCGCGCGACCTCGGACCAGCGATCGCCGCCGCGGCGGACGCGATCGAACGCGAGCAGCGTTTCCCCGCGCCGCTGCTCGGCGCTTTGCACGAAGCGCGGCTGTTCCGCATGTTCCTGCCACGCTCGGCGGGCGGCGACGAAATCGAGCCTACCACTTATCTCCGCGCGATCGAGGAGATCGGCCGGCACGATGGCTCGGTCGCTTGGTGCTTGTTCGTGGGCAACAGCTCGGCTTTGCTCGCCGCCTATCTGCCGCCCGAGATCGCCCGCGATATTTTCGCCGACCCGCGCGCGGTCATTGCCTGGGGGCCGCCCGGACCGGCCCGCGCCTCGGCCGTGCCGGGGGGCTATCGGGTGAGCGGGCGATGGCGGTTCGCCAGCGGCTGCCGGCACTCGACCTGGATGGGCGCGCATTGCCAGGTAGAGGAGCCCGACGGGTCGTTGCGCCTGAACGCCGCCGGCCGGCCCACGACCCGCTCGCTGTTGTTCCCCACGCGTCAGGCGACGTTGATCGACGACTGGGACGTGATCGGCCTGCGCGGGACCGCGAGCACGTCTTATGCCGTGTCCGACCTGTTCATCCCGGAGGCGTTCAGCACCACCCGCGAAGATCCGGCGCTCTGTCGCGAGCCCGGGCGGCTTTATGCGTTCACCATGCAAGGGCTTTACACCGTGGGCGCGGCCGGTGTCGCGCTCGGGCTCGGGCGCGCGATGCTGGACGCGTTCGTGGCCCTGGCGGCCCGGAAGACGCCTCGCGGCCTCAGCCCGCTCGCGCGAAACCCGGCGGCGCAATCGAGCCTGGCGCAAACCGAGGCGAAGCTTGGCGCGGCGCGAGCGTATCTCCTGGCCACGCTCGACGATATCTGGGCGGCGCCGGATCGGGCTGGGCCGATCGACGTGCCGGCGCGGGCGCGGCTCCGGCTGGCCGCGACCCACGCGATCCAGGCCGCGATCGAGGCGGCGGACTACGCGTTCCGCGCGGCGGGCACGGATGCCATTTTCGTCGGCAGCGCCTTCGAGCGCCGCTTCCGCGACATCCATACGGTTTCGCAGCAAACCCAAGCGCGGATGGCGAATTTCGAGGCGGCGGGGCAAATCCTACTGGGCGGGGAGCCGGACGGACCGTTCCTTTAATTGGCGACCAGAGCCGTCCACCTTCTAGCTGGTGGTCCGGACCCCCGAGACCGATAGAGACAGCCAACCTTGACGCCAACATTCGCCCACTCCTGCCATCAGCCATCGAAATCACAAGGCAAATTCTAAAACAGGGAGACTGTTCATCGCGTTTCGGTCATATCTTTTGAAAAGTACCACCCATTGATATTCCTAGCCGTGGCGCTCATGCGCTGACGCTTCGCGGCGTCCGTGTTACACTGGGCGCTCATTCCGGGAGTCGGGGAGCGTGCAAGCTCTGATGGTCGCCGCCTTGCCGCTCCTTGGCGTATTGATTGGGGCTACCCTTCAATACGCTTTCGGACAACGCTTGGAGAGCCGGAAGCTGCTGGTCGCCCTAAAGGCCCAAGCCTACTCAGACCTCATCCGCGTGATCGCTGCATCAGGGTGCTCGCGGAACACAGAAAAGTTGGCTCTGATAGCGGACGCCAAGACACGCATCTGCATCTACGGCTCGTTAAATGTAGTGCAGAAGCTCCGAGACTTCGACAGGATCGGCGCAACCGCCGCACGACCAGACGGCCAAGCCGCTCTCACAGCGCTGCTGTCAGCGATGCGAGAGGACGTGACTGGCAAAGACTTCGCCGATCTGGAAGATGTCTTTCGTCCGCTGCTCTTTGGGGAAGGTGATGTCGGTCGTGTCCCGGACGGTGGCGTAGGGGCTGTGGGTCAGTAGCCAGTCAGCGCCAGACTCTTACCAATCGCTCCGGCGCGCACAGGGCATCATGGATTGCTGCGATACAGTTACGGTCATATCTTCCGGGAAATCCGAAAGTTCTTGACTTTCGGTTGCCGTCACGTGGTGCAAACGTCCGCATTCGGGAAGTGCCAAGCCGGCTTTGATCGTCGGACATGGGCGCACAGGCGACGCGCCGCTACCTGAACGAATGGCGGCCTTCGGGGAGCGTCAAAAAAGTCGGGAACGACCTCGACCGGTCGAAAGCGGTCATCGAACGCGGCCACTGGTATTAGAGCATGGCGGGCTCCTACTACTGATCGGCGGTAAGGGCCGGGCCAGTTCGCCAGGGCTGGCCCCGGGTGGGACGTGCTGCGCATCGGCTTCGGCGCCGGGTTTACCGGGCCGCCAGCCCTTGACACCGGGCGCCTCGCAGCCTTTTTAACGGCCCTCCGAGCGGCAGGCGGACTCGCCGCTCCGGCGGGCTGCCGGCCTGCCTCGCAGGGGTGTAGCTCAATTGGCTAGAGCGCCGGTCTCCAAAACCGGAGGCTGGGGGTTCGAGACCCTCCACCCCTGCCAGGCCGGCACCGAAACCCCTGTTCGATCCGTGGAGATGAGTAGCGTGGCGGTCAATCCGGTGAAGTTCTTGGGCGAGGTCAGGGCCGAAGTCGCGCGCGTGACATGGCCCTCGCGCAAGGAGACGCTAGTGACCACCGGGCTCGTCATCGCCATGGTGGCGGCGGCGGCGGCGTTCTTCTTCGCCATCGACGAGGCGGTGAGCGTCGCGGTCCGCGCCCTGTTCGGCGCCGCGGGCTGACGGGAGGGGGCGCGGATGGCCAAGCGGTGGTACGTGGTGCATGTCTATTCCGGATTCGAGAAGAAGATCGCCCAGCAGATCAAGGAGCAGGCGGCGCAGAAGGGACTAGCCGACCAGTTCGACGAGGTGCTGGTGCCCTCCGAGAATGTGGTCGAGATGCGGCGCGGACAGAAGGTCAACGCCGAGCACAAGTTCTTCCCCGGTTATGTGCTGGTGAAGATGGACCTGACCGATGACGCCTGGCACTTGGTGAAGAACACGCCCAAGGTCACCGGCTTCCTCGGCAGCCGCAACCGTCCCTCCCCGATCAGCGAGGCCGAGGCCGAGCGGATCATGAAGCAGACGCAGGAAGGGGTGGAGCGTCCACGCCCCGCGGTGCTGTACGAAGTGGGCGAGCAGGTCCGGGTGGCGGACGGGCCGTTCACCAGTTTCAACGGCACGGTCGAGGAGGTGGACGAGGAGAAGGGCCGGGTGAAGGTGAGCGTGTCGATCTTCGGCCGCTCCACCCCGGTCGAGCTGGAATACAGCCAGGTGGAAAAAGTTTAGGCGCCGGACCTGGCCGGCTTAGGCATCTCCACCTGACTGTGTGCCTCGCGAGACCTCGGTGAGTCACACGGGAATGGCCCTAATGGGCAAATCCCTCCAGTTCGTTCTTGGCCCAGGCGATCGTTTGCTCGATCGTCTGGCCGGAGTAGACCTTGGCCACCATCGTCGGGATCGTACCGCGGTTCCACATCTGCACTGCGATCTCCGGCGGCGCCGACATGCCGGGAATGTAGGAGATCGACTGGTGCCAAGGGCGCGGCGGGTAATTGAACACGGTGCCCTTGGGCGGCTCCACCTCGGACCAGATCTTGAAGTCGGCCATCGATTTGAATGGCGGGATGTCGTAGCCGTCGGTCGCGTTGTCCAGGAACTCCACTTGCGGGCGCTGCATCAGGTAGTGGGCCAAATCCTTCGCCGCGCTCTTGTTCGGGGCGAAGCTCCAGATCCCCCAGAAATATCCGCGGTACGGGATGAGCCGGCCCTTCTGCCCAAGGGGGGTGGGGAAGGTCCAGCAATCCGCTGCGACCCGCGGCGCATCGCGCTTGGCCACCGCCCAGGCCGATGGCGGATTCCAAATCAGCGCGCTCTTGCCCGAGATCAGCGCCCGGTTGTTGGAGGCGTCGTCGTAGCTCACCGTATCTGGCGGCAGGAAGGGAAGCATCCTCTTGGCGTATTCCAGCACCGCGCGGACCTTGTCGGAGTCCACCGTGACATTCCCCTCGGCATCGACCAGGTCGGCACCGAAAGCGCCGAAGGTCGTGCCCCAGGTCAGCACCGAATCCGTGGTACCACCGCACCCGAGGCCGAACGGATAGCCGCCCTTGTGACATGCGGCCGCAGCCCGCAATTGCTCCTCATAGGTCCATGAGGCGGCCTCCGGCGGGCTGACTTCGTGCGCCGGGTAGAGCGCCTCCAGGTCGATGCCGGCGAATTTTTTCAGCAGGCTGACGCGACCGCAGGGAACCAGGAACGTGCTGCCCGAGCCGCTGGGCACCGCCATCCAGTGGCCGTTGACTTTGGCCAGGTACTCCACGCCGTCGATCACCGGACCGTTCTCGGCGATCAGGGAATGCACCACGTCGTCCACGGGCAAAAGCCGGTCGGACCATTGATGGACCGTCCATTGGTCGAAGGCGAAAAGATCGTGGCCGGTACGCGCCATCGCCTCGGCGCCCATTGTCAGGTCGATCTTGTTGCCGACCGCGCTCAGGAAATCGAGCCGGACATCGACATGGTTCTTCTCCGCCCAGGCATTGACCACCTTGCGCATCGCATCGTTGCCCGCCGGCACCCAATGATCCCAGAAGGCCAAGCTCAGCTTGCCGGCCGCGCCGGCTCCGCGAACATGGACCAGCGGCAGAGCCGCGGCAGCGGCAGTTGCGAGCGCAGAGCGACGGGACAGGCTGATTTTCATGGTGAGTTTGCTCCCTTTCGGTTAGGTCCGCGCTGCCCGGCCTTACTTGGCTGCCGCCGGCCGGCGCTCGACCATGCGCAGGAAGCTGACGCAGGCCGCCACACCCGCTGTACCCCCCGCGACTACCAGCGTTACCACCGTCCCGTGCCCTGGCAAGAGCCCGAACACCAGGGCGACGACCGCCGCGCCCATGGTCTGACCGAGCAGACGCGCCGTCGCTTGCATCCCGCTCGCCCCCCCGGTGCGGGAGCGCGGCGCGGTCAGCAGGATCGCGCGGTTGTTGGGGGTGTTGAAGAAGCCGAAGCCCACGCCGCAGATCATCATCCGCCAAGCGATGTTCAGCCCGCTGGGATGGGCCGGCAAGGCGCTCAACAGGAATAGTCCGACGGTCAGCACGGCGAGCCCGCTGCCGCTCAGGATGCCAACCTTATAGCGGTCGGCCATGCGCCCGGCGATCGGTGCGATCAGCGCCACGGTCAACGGCCAGGGGGTCATCAGCAGTCCGGTGGTGACAGCGTCAAAGCTCAGCGTGTTTTCGAGCAGGAACGGCAGCGATACCAGCGCCATGCCTTGCGCCAGGAAGGCGCTGACCGAGGTGGCGATCGAGAGGGCGAAAATCGGAATCCGCATCAGATCCACCGGTAGCAGCGGAGAGGTGCGGCTGAGCTGGCGTGTCACCAGCACGAAGCCCACCAGCGCGGCCACTAGGAGCTGAACCAACACCACCACCGGCCGCTCGCCGTGGCCGAAGCCGTCGATGCCGGTGATCAGCGCCCCGAACACCACCGCGCTCAGGATCGCGCTTGAGATATCGAACGGCTGACCGGAGCGCGGCGTCGCCGGCAGCGCTCGCCACGCCACCAAAATCGCGGCCGCGCCGATCGGTAGGTTGACCGCGAACAGCCACGGCCAGTTCGCCACGGACAGGATGCCGGCGGCCACGGTTGGCCCGACCGCGCTCGCCACGGAGCCCACGGTGGCATTCAGCCCCACGCCGCGGCCGATCAGCCGGCGCGGATAGATGAAGCGGACCAGCGCGCCGTTGACACTCATGATCCCGGCGGCGCCAAAGCCCTGGATGACGCGCGCCGTGGTCAGCGTGTCGAGCGAACTCGACATCGCGCAGCCGAACGAGGCCAGGGTGAACACCACCAAGCCCCACCGATAGATACGCCGGTAGCCGATGATCTCGCCGAGCGAGGCGAAGGGCAGCAGCGAGATCGTCACCGCGAGCTGGTAGGCGTTGACCACCCAGATCGAGTTGGCCGGGCTGGCATGGACATCCTTGGCGATGGTGGGCAGGGCGACGTTGGCGATCGCGCCGTCCAGGACCGCGAGCGCCAACCCGAGCAGGACGGTGGCGATCGCCCAATACCGCTGCGGCAGCGGCATTCCGTCCGGGGGTTCGACCACCGAGTGGGCGCGTGGGGTGGCGGGCGGGTCCGCCATCAGCCGAGCGCGGCGAGCGCGGCCGAGGGGCCGGCGAGCGCGGCATCCAGCACCGGCTCGGGCGGCAGCAGGGCGAGGTCGGACCGGCGCAGCACCGTCACCTGGCGGCCGTGCGGGGCGCACAGCGTGGGATCGGAATCGCGCGAGAACAGCACGACCGAGGGGCACCCCGCCGCCGCGATCAGATGCATCGGCCCGGTGTCGTTGCCGATCGCGACCCAGGCGTCGCGCGCGAGCCCGGCAAGCTCGGGCAGGCTCGTCCGCCCGGTCAGGTCGATGCTCGGGGCAGCTCGGCCAATGCTCCGGGCGAGCCCCCTCTCGGCCGTGGTCCCGAGCACGACCGGCCTAATGCCGCTTGCCGCGAGATCGGCAGCTACGCGGCCGTATAGTTCAATGGGCCACCGCTTGGCCAAGCGGTGGGCGGAACTGCCCGGCACCAGGAGCGCAAACTGCGCTGGCAGGCCGAACTGTCCGAGATCGGCCTCGCACCAGCCGAGGTCGGCCGGCGGCACCTGTTCGATGCCGGCTTGGCGGAGCTGACCCGCTTGGCGTTCGGCGTCGTGGATCAGGTTCCGCCGTTCGTCGCGGTCCGGATGCGAGCAGCCGGACGCGATGCCCGACCATTCGGGGCGCGCGGCGCGAGGGAAGAGCTGGAAATAGCGGCTGCTGCGGCTGGAGGTTTGCAGGTCGTACACCCGCTCGAACCGGCCGGCCGCGAGCCGGCGGCGCAGTGCCATCCAGCCCGGCACGTTCCACCAGTTCGGCCGATCGTCGGTCCATACGGCATCGAAATAGGGAGAGCTAGCCATCCAGGCGGCGAAGGGCGCGGTGGTCAGCAGGGTGATGCGCGCCGCCGGGTGATGCGCGCGAATCGCCGCGAACGCCCCAAGCGAGAGTACTATGTTACCCAGCGCGCCGAGCTTGATCACCAGGATGCGGGTCAAGGGACGCGCCCCGTCGCCGCTAGAGCGCCCCGCCGCGTCGGCCTGCCAGCGCCCCGAGCCGGAGACGCAACGCGTTCAGCTTGATGAAGCCCTGGGCGTCGAACTGGTCGTACGCGCCCTGATCTTCCTCGAACGTCACCACCCGCTCCGAATAGAGGCTGTTGGGCGACTCGCGGCCGACGACGCTGACATTCCCCTTGTAGAGCTTGACCCGCACCCGGCCGGTCACGGAGTTCTGGCTCTCGTCAATCAGGGCTTGGAGCATGCGTCGTTCGGGGCTGAACCAGAAGCCGCAATAGATCAGCTCGGCGTAACGCGGCATGAGCTGGTCCTTGAGATGCGCCGCCTCGCGATCCAACGTGATGCTCTCGATGCCGCGATGCGCCGCCAGCAGGATCGTACCGCCCGGCGTTTCGTACACTCCGCGCGACTTCATCCCGACGAAACGGTTCTCCACCAGATCGAGCCGGCCGATGCCGTTGGCCTTGCCAAGCTCGTTGAGCCGAACGAGCAGCGAGGCGGGCGAGAGCCGCACGCCGTCGATCGCCACCGGGTCGCCCCGTTCGAAGTCGATGGCGAGGACGCTCGGCCGGTCGGGCGCGTCCTCCGGGCGGATGGTGCGCTGATAAACGATCTCGTCCGCCTCCACGGCCGGGTCTTCGAGGATTTTCCCCTCCGAGGATGAGTGAAGCAGGTTAGCATCCACGCTGAACGGCGCCTCGCCGCGCTTGTCCTTGGCGATCGGGATCTGGTTGGCCTCGGCGAACTCCAGCAGCTTGGTCCGGCTGGTCAGCTCCCATTCGCGCCAGGGGGCGATCACCGTCACGTCGGGTTTGAGCGCGTAATAGCTCAGCTCGAAGCGCACCTGGTCGTTGCCCTTGCCGGTCGCACCGTGCGCCACGGCGTCGGCGCCCACAAGTTCGGCGATCTCGATCTGGCGCTGCGCGATCAAGGGGCGGGCGATGGAGGTGCCGAGCAGGTATTGGCCCTCATACAGCGCGTTAGCCCGGAACATCGGGAACACGAAGTCGCGCACGAAGGTCTCGCGCAGGTCATCGACGAAGATTTCCCGGACGCCGAACATCTCGGCCTTGCGTCGCGCGGGCTCCAGTTCCTCGCCCTGGCCGAGATCGGCGGTGAAGGTGACGACCTCGCAGCGGTAGGTCACTTGCAGCCAGCGCAGGATGACGCTGGTATCCAGCCCGCCGGAATAGGCGAGCACGACCTTCTTGACGTCCTTCACAGCCACGGCGGCGGCCTCCCCTCCGGCCGCACCCCCCGGTAGAGAGCCGGACGCGGGCGCGCCAACGCGGAGTAGCCCCGACGCCCCATACCGCGCAACGGCCGCGCCCGGCTCGGCGCCAGCGCGGCCGAGCGGGGGCGAATCCTGACGGGAGTTGCCTGGCGGGGCGGCTTGGCCATGGCGGCCGGTCCAGCTGGTCCGGTTTCCGGCATCGCCGCCCAAAGCAGCGCGGTCCCCGCGAGGCCGGCCAGGGCCAGCGCTGCGAAGGCGAGGCGGTCGCTGCTGAAATCGGCGATCCAGCCGGCGAGCGTGGTGCTGACCGTGGCCCCGACCGCGGTGGCCAGGCCGAAAATGCCGACGCAGAGATTGAACCGCCCTCGCCCGCGCGTGAGGTCGGCCGCGATCAGCGGCACCATCACCCCGAACACGGCGGCGCTGACCCCGTCCAGCAGCTCGGCCGACACGATCAGCGCCGGGGCGGGCAGCAGCGCGAACAGCGCGGCGCGCACCGGCAGCGCCGCCCAGCCGAGCAGCAGAACCGGCCGGCGGCCCCAGGAGCTGGCCCGGCCGCCGACCCAAGGCGACATCACCGCGACCACCGCCTGCGGCACCACGATGCACAGGGCGATGATTAGGCTGGCGTAGTTGCCGGTCTGGGCGGTGATGTCGCTCGCCGCGAGCGGCAGCAAGGCGGCGTTGGCCAGGTGAAACATCACCACGCAAGCGCAAAACGCCAGCAGCCGCCGGTCGGAGAGGAGCCCCCCGAGCCCACGCCAGTCGAATGGCTCGCGGGGACTTCTTGTTTGGGCGTGGCTGGTGGCCTCCGCCGGCGCGATCGAGGCCAGCGCCAGCAGCGCCGGCACGCCCAGCGCCGCGGTCAGCAGGAACACCGACTGGGTGGACACGTAGGTGCCGAGCCCGCCCATCGCCGCCGCCGCCGCCCCGTTGCCGATGGCGGCGAAGCGGGCATTGCGACCAAGCCGCTCGCCGAAGGCGGCGTGTCCGACCAGGCGCAGGCTGAGCGCGGCGATCCCGGGGGTGAGCGCGCAGCTCGCGAAGCCGTGCAGCACCTCCGCCGCCGCGACCGGCAGCTCGTGCGGCAGAAAGGCCAGCAGCAGGGCGGAGAGCGTGATCGAGCCAATCCCCGCCGCCACTGCCGCGCGCTTGCTGCGCACCGCGTCCACCAGGGCGCCGGCCGGGATCTGGCTGACGATCGTGGCAACGGTGCCGATGCTCAGCACGAAGCCGATCTGCAACTCGGTCCATTGATGCGCGGTGAGGTAGACCGCGATGAAGGCGCCGAACCCGGTCTGTACGTTGGCGATGAACAGGTTCAGCAGATCGAGCCCACGCAGGCCGCGGGCGAGGGAATCGTCGCGGGCCATGGTCAATGCGCTTGCGCCGCCTTCGCCGGGGCCGCGACGACCACCGGAGCGGGTTTGTTCTCCAGACCCTTGTATTCGGGGACGGCCTTGATCTGGTCGAGCGATAGATCGAGCGTGATCGGGTTCTTCTCGTCCCACGGGACGAAGTGCAGGGTCGTCCAGTGAACCGCGATGGTGCGGCTGCCCACGCCCATGAAGCCGCCGATATCGAGGACCGCCGCCTGCGGCTCGCCGGTGCCGTCAACCAGTACGTTGATCAGCCGTCCGACCTGCTGGCCGCCTTGGCCAACCACCGGCAGGCCGAGAATGGCGACCACCTGGTTTTTGCCTTCTGGCGTCACCGCCGTCTTGAGCGCCGGCTTCGGGGCTGGTTTGGAGGGCTCAGCCGGCTTGGCGACCGCCGGCGCGCCTGGCGCCGCCTGATCCGCCGCAGGCAACCTGGCGACGGCAGTCGCGCTCAATGCCTTTGCGCCCAGTACCGGTTGCCCCGGGGCGGTGTCGGCCAACGCTCGTTCGGTCAGAGCCGTGTCGCCGAAGGCTGCGAGCATGGCCAGCGCGGCGGCGGATCGGCGGGACAGCACAATTTTCTCCTGCTTTGCCAGATCGGGAGGACGATGTTGCCGGTCAAGCGCGGCGCGCTGTGAGCGGGGTCACATCCCGGCGCAGAGGACGCGCCGAGGCGCGCAAAATGCCGCCGCCAATCAGCCCGATCCCGGCCAAGTGATAAGGATGGAGGCGCTCGCCCAGGAGCAGCGCCGCGAGCATGCTGCCGAACAGCGGCATTAGGTGCATCGACTGGCCCGCCCGCCCGGCACCGATCAGCTCGATGCCGCGGTTGAACAGCATGTAGGCGGCGAAGGAGGGCAACACCGCCATATAACCGAGCGTGAGCCACGCGTCCCAACCGGGCCGGATCGCGGCGCCGGCGGCGTGCTCCCAGAGATAGAACGGCAGGAGCATGCAGGAGCCGAGCCCCATCGCGGCCGAGAGGAAGCTCAGCGGATGGACCGCCGGCCGGCGGCGGAGGCAGACGCAGTAGATGCCGTAGATGCCAAGCGCGAGCACCACCCAGAGGTCGCCCGGGTTCGGCCGGAGGCCAGCGAGCGCGGCCAGCGAGCCACGACAGGTGATCATCGCCACGCCGAGCAGCGAGACCGCCACCCCCGCCGCCTGGCGCGGGGTCGGCCGCTCGCCAAACAGCAGGAACGCCCAGGCGACGATGATGAGCGGGGTGGCCGACTGGAGCAGCAGGACGTTGAGCGCGGTAGTGCGGGTCAGAGCGAGGTAGGAGATGGCGTTGTAGGAGGCGATGCCGGTGGCGGAGAGGAGCAACATAATCGGCCAGTAGCGGAGCAGCACCGGAAAGTCGCGCCGCAGTAGCGGCCAGGCGAACGGCAGCGAAACCAGAAACGCCCCGGTCCAGCGCCAATACGCGAGCGCCACAGGTGGCACCACGCCGGAAGCCGCGCGCGCCAGGACAATGTTGCCGGCCCATAGTAAGTTGGCCACTGCGAGCAGCGTCCAGGCCGAGGACCAGACGCGTGGAGCCGGCAATTCTCCTTTGGCGTCCAAGGGGAGACTCGCCATCATTCTGCCATCTTGACCACGTTGCGCGCCCGAACCGCAACAACTTCTTGCGCGGCTTGGAGACAGCCGCGAGATGTTGTTCCCTGACGACATGCGCCAGCAGCTGCACAGCGAGACGGACTGGGAGGGTTGGCGAACGGCCGCCCGCGCGCTTGCGCTCTCGGGGGTGGCCCCGGAGCAGGTGCGCTGGAGTGTCGGCTCCTCGCGCCGCCGCGAGCCGGTGCCGCCGCCCGGCGGCACCGGCGGATTCTCGGTGCCGCGCGCGCTGGTCGCACTCGCTGGCCAGGCGATCCAGGCGCGCGAGCCGGGCCGGTTCGACCTGCTCTATCGCCTGATCTGGCGGGCGCAGGCGGGCGAACTGGCCCTCGACGACCCGGCCGACGAGGACTTGCGCCGCGCTAGGGGGCTTGCTTTGGCGGTCAGGTCCGAGGCGCACCGGATGCGTGGGCAGCTTCGCTACCTGCCGTCGGAGGCAGGCCGGGAGCGTTACCTGGGTTGGTACGCGCCGGCCCACTACGTGCTGGAGGCGAACGCGCAATTGCTGGCGCGGCGCTTCCCCCGGCTGGCGGTTTCGATCCTGACCCCGGATGGCAGCGCCCATTGGGACGAGGGAGGGCTGCGCTTCGGCCCGAGCACCGACCCGGCGGCGGTGCCGGACGACGCCGGGCTCGCCGCCTATTGGCGCGCGTACGGGGCGGACATTTTGGAGGCCGCCCGTCCCGGCACCTCGGTCCCCGAGGCCGAGGAGCTGAGCGAAGACCCCTGGCCGCCTGATCGTGCTCCAGTCGGGCCAGTAGTGATGCCGCGCGGGGCCGATCCGGGGGTGGAGGAGGCGGCGCGCGAGGCGGCCGAGTGCCAGCGGTGCCCGCTATTCGGGCCGGCGACGCAGACGGTGTTCGGCGAGGGGCCGGCCGGCGCGCGGGTCATGTTCGTGGGCGAGGTGCCGGGCGACCAGGAGGACGTGATCGGCCGCCCGTTCGTCGGGCCGGCGGGACAACTGCTCGACCGCGCGTTGCTGGAGGCCGGGATCGACCGGCGCAGTGCCTACGTCACCAATGCGGTCAAGCACTTCAAGTTCACCCCGCGCGGCAAGCGGCGGATGCACCAGACGCCGGAAGCGGGCGAGGTGAAGGCCTGCCGGTTCTGGCTGGACGTGGAGCGAGTGCGGCTGGCCCCATGGTTGATCGTGCTGTTGGGCGCCACGGCGGCGCGGGCCGTGCTGGCCCGGCCGGTGACGATCGGGCGTGAGCGCGGACGGCCGATCCGGCTGTCGGAGACCGAGACGGCGTTCGTGACGGTGCATCCCTCGTTCCTGCTGCGCGTGCCCGACGAGGAGGCGAAGCGGCGGGAGTACCGCGCCTTCGTGGCCGATTTGCGGGAGGTGGCGCGATTGGCTGGGATGCGGCACATTTCGGCCTGAGCCAAACAAGGGAGGGAAACCGATGCGGACAAGGTGGCGGAAGTTGTTGGGGGGCGTCGCGCTCGGCGCGGCGCTGCTGGGGTCCGGCGGGCCGGCGATGGCCAAATACAAGATCTACCTCAGCATGAGTTTCATCGGCAATGACTGGCAGGCCGAGGCGGCGAACATGGTCAAGGCCATGGCCAAGGCGCCGGACATGAAGGACAAGGTCGATCTGCAAGTGCAGGTCGCCGGGCCGAACGCGCAGAAGCAGATCCAGCAGATCAACGCCATGGTGCAGTCGGGCGCCAAGGCGATCATCGTCTACCCCATCTCGCCCACGGCGCTCAACTCCGTGGTACGCAACGCCTGCAACAGCGGCGTGATGGTGTTCGCCTACGACGCCGAGATCACCGAGCCCTGCGCCTACAACACCCATATCGACCAGCTCGAGGCCGGGCGCGTCACCGCCGAGTGGCTCGCCAAGACGATGCACAACAAGGGCAACGTCGTGATGCTGACCGGCGTGCCGGGCACCTCGGTCGATGTGCAGCGCACCAAGGCGGCGAAGGAGGTGTTCGCTAAGTACCCCGACATCCACATCGTCGCCGAGGGCGTGGGCATGTGGAGCCAGGCGGTGGCGCGGACGGAACTGACCAAGATCCTCGCCACGCACCCGTGGAAAGAGATCAACGGCCTTTGGCTGCAAGTCGGCTGCTACACCGCCGCGTCCATGGAGAAGGAGGCCGGGATCGCCGACGACAAGCTCGTCCCCTGCGCGGGCGAGGGCTCGAACGGGCATCGCATCCAGATGCTGAAAGTGGGGGACAAGCAGGTGCAGGGCCCTAGCGGCACTTATCGCCCGATGGGCGAGAGCAGCATCTCCTACGCCTCCCCGCCCTATTCCGGCGCGCTCGCGCTCAAGCTTGCGGTGGATCACCTGGACGGCAAGCAGATCCAGAAATTCACCCTGCTGCCGCTGCCGATCGTCACCGACCAGAGCGTGAAGCTGTGCCAGCAAGGCACATGGAAGGAGATGCAGCAGGGCTGCAACGTGTTCCAGCCGGCGACCATCAGCAACCCCGGGTGGTTCGCGTCGATCTACTCGCCGGAAACCCCAGAGGTGGGGTTGCAGGCGGCGCTGAATGGAATTCCCGAGGCCAACGTGCCGTCGAATTGAGGGCTGTCATTCGGGTAGCTGCTATGCTCACCTCCGGCCCACAAGCCATCCAACGTCATGCTCGCGCTTGTCGCGAGCGTCCACCACTGCCTTGCCAGCAAGAAAGTCGTGGATGGCCGTGCCAAGGACGGCCATGACGATGGGGGTTGGTCGTGCCTGACGCCCCCGCCATCCGCGCGGAAGCGGTCCGCAAAAGCTTTGGCTCCACGGTGGCACTTGACGGGGTAAGCTTCGCCATCGCCGCCGGCACCGTCCACGCCCTGCTGGGCGAGAACGGTGCCGGCAAATCGACCATGGTGAAGCTGCTTAGCGGCCTGATCCGGCCGGATGGCGGCAGGCTGGAGCTGTTCGGCCGCACCGTGGACCTGCATTCCCCGCGCGAAGCCCATCGGCTGGGGGTTCAGACGGCGTTCCAGGAGTTGACCCTGGTACCCGACCTCACGGTGTGGCAGAATATCCTGCTGCCCTATCAACCGCACCGCTTCGGGGGATTGCTGCGCATTCGCCAGGGCGAGGCGGAAGTGGCGGCACTCCTAAGCCGGCTCGGGCTCGGGAACATCTCGCCGCGCCAGGTGGTGCGCGATCTCGACTTATCCGTGCGGCAGAAAATCGAGATCGCGCGCGCGTTGCTGCGCAAGCCGCGCATCCTGTTGCTGGACGAACCGACCTCGGCGTTGTCCGGCCGAGACATCGATTGGCTGGCCGACATCGTGGCGGCGGAAAAGCGTCGCGGCGCGACGGTGGTGTTCATTTCGCACCGGCTGGCCGAGGTGCGGATGTTCTGCGACGAGCTGACGGTGCTGCGCAACGGCCACGCGGTCGGAACCTTCCCGGTGGGCGCGATCTCGGATGAGCGGGTGGTGGAACTCATCATCGGCCGCTCGCTCACCGCCACGTTTCCGCCGAAGCCGGCCCTGGCGCGATCGCCCGCCCCAGTTCTCTCGGTCTCATCGCTCTCCTCCGGCCGGCTGCGCGATGTCAGCTTCGACCTACGGCCCGGGGAAATTCTCGGGGTCGCGGGGTTGCAGGGCATGGGGCAGCTCGAACTGTTCCTGATGCTGTTCGGCGACCGGGCGCCGAGCGGGGGAAGCGTACGGCTCGATGGGCGGCCGGTCGTGCTCCGCTCGCCCGCCGACGCGGTGCGTGCGCGCATCGGCATCAATCTCGTGCCCGAGGACCGCAAGACCGAGGGCTTGTTCCTAAAGCTCGACGGCCGGCGCAACGTGAGCCTGCCGATCGTCGATCGGTTCCAAAGGGGCGGGTTGATCGACTTTGGCGCCGAGGCGGCGGCGGTCGCCGGGGTGCTCCAGCGAATGCAGGTGGATGCCCGCGCGCTGCACACCCCGGCGGGCGCGTTCAGCGGCGGCAATCAGCAGAAGATCGTGCTGGCGAAATGGATTCTGGCGGGCAGCCGGGTGCTGCTGCTGCTCGACCCGACGCGCGGCGTCGATGTCGGGACCAAGCACGAGATTTATGTGCTCATCAACGACTACGCGCGGGCGGGCGGCGCGGTGCTGCTCTATTCGACCGAGCTGGCCGAGGTCATCAACCTCAGCCATCGCGTGCTGGTGCTGTACGGCGGCCAGATCGTGGCCGAACTGGATGAGGCGCGCGGCGAGATCAACGAGGCGGCGATCATGCACGCCGCGCTCGGCGGCGAGCCGACCGCGACAACGGCGACCGCCGCACTGGCTCGACCGAGCGAGGCCGCGGCGCAATGAGCGACATCGCGCTGCGCGACGCCGCGCCGAGTCCGCTGCGGCTGGCGCTGGCGCATTATCGCGGGCTGCTGATGGCGGTCGCGGTGTTCTTGGTGCTGTTCGGCACCGTGAACCTCGTGTCGCCCAAGGCGTACACCTATTTCGACTTCAGCTACATGTCCACCGGCGGGGCGACGCTCGCGCTGGCCGCGATCGGCGAGACGCTGGTGATCGTCACGGGCGGGTTCGACCTCAGCGTGGGCGCCGTGATCTCGCTGGTGAACGTGGTCCTGGCGAGCCGGATGCAGGTGAACCTGGGTTCGGAGGTCGGGTTCGCCTGCGCGGGCCTGGCGATCGGGTTCGGGATCGGCGCGGTGAACGGGGTGTTCGTCGCGTTCTTGCGGCTGCAACCGATCGTGGTGACCTTGGCCAGCATGTTCATCGTGCAGGGCGTGACTTTGCTCGTGATGGACAAGCCGGGCGGGCAGTTGCCGCCGGATTTCGCGGCGTTCTTCACCGGCAACGCGATCCCGAATGTCCTGCCGGCGGCGATCGCGGTCCTGATCGTCGTGCTTCTGCTGTGGACGGCGCTGCGCAATTCGCTGTTCGGCACCGCGCTTTATGCCTCGGGCAGCGACGAGGGCGCGGCGGCGGCGGCGGGCATCCGGGTGGTCTGGTCCAAGCTCTGGACCTATGCGCTGGCCGGGCTGGTCTACGGGGCGGCGGGCGTGTTCGTCTCGGCGCAGACCGGCTCGGGCGATCCGCTCGCGGGCGATCCGCTGCTGTTGCAGGTGTTCGCCGCCATCGTGATCGGCGGCACGGCGTTCGGCGGCGGACGCGGCGGGTGCCTGGGATCGGCGATCGGTGCCTACAGCCTGATGCTGATCGTCAACATCCTGCTGATCCTGAGCGTCTCGGCCTATTACAGCACCGTGGTCGAGGGAGCGATCCTGGTGTTCGCCGCGCTGGGCGGCTCGCTGGGACGCGATTCGCCGATCGTGCAATGGCTGCGGCAAGTTGTGCGCCCCCACGCCGCGGGATCGCGGCGAGGCGGGGGGCATCGGCCGGCGCGCGAGCTGGTGTTCTTGTCGGAGCCGGCGCGCGCGCTGGTGCGGCCGGGCTGGTGGCGCCAACACGCCGAGGAGGTGCGCTATGCGGCACCGGCGTATGTCTGCTTCGTGCTGGTGCTGGTCGCGACCGGGCTCTGGTACGCCGGGCTCGGCTTCGGCTACCTCGATTCGCTGCTGGTGCTGGCCTCGTTCCTGATGGTGCTGGCGCTCGGGCAAGGCACGGTGATCCTGACCGGAGGCTTGGACCTGTCGCTGCCCTGGGCGATCGGACTGTGCGGCATCCTGCTGGCGGGCATGGCGCAGGGCCGGGCGGAGGCGGCGGCTTGGGCCATCCCGCTGGTGCTCGTCGTTGGGGCGGCGATCGGGTTGTTCAACGGGCTGGGGATCGTGCTGTTCGGCCTGCCGCCGATCGTGGTGACGCTGGCGACCAACGGCATCCTGCAAGGCATCGCCATGCTGTACAGCAACGGCACGCCGGCCGGCTTCGCACCGCCGCAACTGCAATGGCTGATGACCGCGCGGGTCTGGGGCGTCACGCCCGAGCTGTGGCTGCTGCTGGGATTCGTCATCGCGGCCACGCTGTTGCTGACGCGCACCGGGTTCGGTCGGCGGGTGTATGCGGTGGGCAACAGCGTGCGCGCAGCGCGGCTTTCCGGGGTGAATGTCGGGCGGACGCTGGTGCTGGTCTATGTGCTGAGCGGGGTTTGCTCCGCGATCGTCGGCATCCTGCTCGACGGGTTCGGCGGCCAGGCCAGCCTTGGGATGGGCGATCCGTATTTGCTGCCCTCGATCGCGGTGGTGGTGGTCGGCGGTACCCTGATTACCGGCGGGCGCGGATCGTATCTCGGCATGATCGGCGGCGCGTTGCTGCTGACCGCGGTGCAGACGCTGCTGGCGGGCACCACGCTGCCCGATGCGACGCGGGAGATCATCTTCGGGCTGGTGGTGTTGGGGGCGGTGGTGGCGCTGCGCGAACGGCGGGCGACCTGACGGACGGAGGGGCAGGATGGCGGACATCCGCGTGCTGGTGGATTGCAAGACGATCTTGGGCGAAGGCCCGCTCTGGGACGTGCAATCGCAGCGGCTCTACTGGATCGATAGCTTCGGCCAGCATGTCTATCGCTGCGCGCCGGACGGGTCCGGGATCGAGGGCTGGGACGTTCCGGCCAAGATCGGCTCTCTGGCACTGCGCCGCGATGGCGAGGCGGCGATCGTGGCGTTGCAGACCGGGTTCCACTGCCTCGATTTCCGCTCCGGCGAGTGCGCGCCGCTCTGCGATCCGGAGGCGGATAGCCCCGGGACGCGGCTGAACGACGGCAAGGTGGACCGGCGCGGCAGGTTCTTCGTGGGCTCGATGGACATGGAGGAGGCCGGGCCGAACGGCGCGCTATATCGGCTCGACCCGGATCTGAGCCTGCACCGGATCGAGGACGGCATTATCTGCTCCAACGGCCCGTGCTGGAGTCCGGATAGCGCGCGGTTCTACTTCACCGACACCTGGAGCGAGGAAATCTCGGTCTATGACTACGACCTGGAGGCGGGTCGGCCGAGCAACAAGCGGGCGTTCGCCTCGTTCAAGGACAAGGGCGGCGCGCCCGACGGCGCGACGGTGGACGCCGAGGGATTTGTCTGGAGCGCGGCGGTGTACGCGGGTGAACTGCGGCGGTTCGCGCCGGACGGCAGCCTGGACCGGACGATCGCGATGCCGGTGCTGAAGGTGACCAGCGTGAACTTCGGCGGGCCGGATCTGGATGCGCTGTTCGTGACCTCGATGGCCAAGCCACCGCTGCCGCGGTTTCCGGAGGACGGACCGCTGGGCGGGAGCTTGTTCGCGATCCATGGACTCGGCGTGCGAGGGGTGCCGGAGCCGCGATTCGGGAGTTGATGGGCCTCGCTGGAAGATCACGCATGAAGGCGATGCTGTTGCGGCGACCGCATACCGCGCTCGAACCCGCCGAGATCGCCGATCCGCGCCCCGGCCCGGGCCAAGTCCTGATCCGGGTCTGCGCCTGCGGCGTTTGCCGCACCGATCTACACGTGGTGGACGGCGAGCTGGCCGAGCCGAGGCAGCCGCTGGTCCCCGGGCACGAGATCGTGGGGCGCGTCGTCTCGACCGGGGAGCAGACGGACCGATTCCGCCCAGGCGACCGGGTCGGGGTGCCGTGGCTCGGCTGGACTTGCGGCATCTGCGCCTATTGCCGGTCGGGCCAGGAGAACCTGTGCGAGCGGGCGCGCTTCACCGGCTACCAGATCGATGGAGGATATGCCGAGTACACGCTCGCCGACGAGCGTTACTGCTTCTCGATCCCCGCGTCCTTCGGCGACGTGGAGGCGGCGCCGCTGCTCTGCGCCGGGCTGATCGGATATCGCTGTTTGAGAATGGTCGGTGACGCGCGGCATTTGGGAATCTACGGCTTCGGAGCGGCGGCCCATATCGTCGCGCAAGTCGCCCGCCATCAGGGGCGCCAAATCTACGCATTCACCCGTGCCGGCGACGCAACCGCTCAGGCCTTCGCTCGCCGGCTCGGGGCGGCCTGGGTGGGCGGCTCGGACGAGAGGCCACCGGAGGAGCTTGATGCGGCGATCATTTTCGCCCCCGTCGGCGCGCTGGTGCCGGCCGCGCTGCGCGCGTTGCGTCCCGGCGGCGTGGTCGTGTGCGGCGGCATTCATATGAGCGACATCCCCGCTTTCCCCTACGAATGGCTTTGGAAGGAGCGCGTCATCCGCTCGGTCGCGAATCTCACACGGCGCGACGCCGAGGAGTTCCTGGCCTTGGCGCCGACCGTGCCTGTTATCACCGAGACGCATCCGTTCCCGCTGTCGCGGGCGAACGATGCTCTCGGCGCGCTGCGGGAAGGCCGGCTGACCGGCGCCGCTGTGCTGGTGCCGGCCAAGCATGATTGATATCAACCGCCCGATGTTTTGACCCTGCATCCCCTCCCCCGCCCCTCTCCCGCCAGGAAAGGGGGAGCAGAAGCTGCTTGAATCGATTTGCCGTTTCTCATAGTGAATTGATCTGTTTTACTAACCTCGAGTCTTGCCAAGTCGAAGTTCCGCTTGCGGCCCGATTGACCGACATGCGATCAAGAGCCGCGCCTTCCGGCTGCGGAGTACTTGACGAGGTATCGGATCGCTGTCGATGATGCGGATAACACACAGTTCCATCGCAGAACGCGTGCGGGAAACCGGCGGGCGCAGCAGCGGCTTCGATTATTTGCGGGTGTCTTTGGCGGTCTCGGTCATTTGCGTTCACAGCACCTCCACGAGCTATGGGCCGAAGGCCTATCTCGCCATCTGGCACGGCCCGCAGAACATTTTTTGTAACATGATTCTGCCGATGTTCTTTGCGCTGAGCGGATTTCTAGTCGCCGGGAGCCTTGAACGCTGCCCGACGCTGGTGTCGTTCTATGGGCTACGCATCTTGCGAATCGTGCCTGCCCTTGCTGTCGAAGTTATGCTGTCCGCTATTATCTTTGGCCCCATACTGTCTTCCTTTGATTTACGATCGTACTTCACCGGAAGGGAATTTTATCTTTATTTCTTCAATATTGTGGGCTACATTCATTATCTTCTGCCGGGTGTATTTATCCATAATCCGCGGCCGTTCACCGTCAACTCGCAACTTTGGACGGTTCCTTTCGAGCTGCAGTGCTACCTGGCTTTGGGTGGCTTGGGAGCGATCGGTATTGTCGGAAAGCGTCGGCTGTTGGGCGTGATCGTCATTGTTGGTCAGTGTCTCTGGGCGCTTGCGGCACTAAAACGAGGGCATGATAGCGAATTCGATGGGGCTTCTGGACCACTCCTGATTCTGAGTTTTCTGGTGGGCGTGCTATTTTTTCTTTACAGAGACAAGATCATCCTGAACAAGGTGACGTTTGCGCTCTCCCTTATCTGCTGTGCCCTGTCGATAGCCTTGCTGCCGCATGGCACCTACTATGTTCCGGTACCAGCCACCTACGCGACCGTTTATATCGGTCTGCTAAACCCGCGAAAAATCAAATATCTCTTCAGCGGTGATTATTCATACGGCCTCTATCTCTACGGCTTTCCTATCCAGCAGGCCTTCGCCTCGCTTGGTCCGTGGACACATCATTGGTACCTCAACATCGCGGTATGTCTTCCCGCCGCATTCCTGGTCGCATATTTCTCCTGGAATCTCGTGGAGAAGCCGACGCTTGCCTTGAGGCGGCACCTGCCCGGAATCGAACGGAGATTGATGAGACTTGTTCGCGGCCGGGAGTTCCCGAACGATTCCGTCCAACTGGCAGGTTGACGTGAGCCATGCGTTGCGAACCGCGGATGATCGCTCCGCTTTAGCGGTCGTGATCGATGCCGGCCTGACGCTTTCGGCGCTCATCGCCGGTCTTCTGGGGACCGTGCTTTTGCTCGACGCGCGTGAGGGTTACGGGGCAGGCATGATCTTTCTCTGTTTTGCGCTCCGGGTTCTCCAGAGTTTGCCTCCTATTGCGTGAGGAATCCGGGTTAAGTAGGCCACCGGCGGCGGCACTCCTCCGCTCCTCAGCGTAGCGCGCCTGCTCAAGGAGTTAGCTACGTCGCCGCTGCTCTCCGGTCGCCGCGTCAAGAAGGCGGGACGAAGTTCAGGCGCGCACCGCACATGCCGAGAATAATCACAAGCGCGAGCAGCGCGCCGAAGGTGGCCCCGCCAATCATCAGGCGATCCGCAAACCGCTTGCGGATGCCATGCGCCAACATGACGCCACGGGCGCCGGCGAAGACATGCGCCACGACAAAGAACACGCCCAGCCCATAGTGCGGCACCAGGCGGATGTTCCAGGCATCCTTGATGAGGCCCGCCGGTGCCCCGGTAGCGAAGGCCCAATTGGTATTGATCCCCAGATAAGCACGGCCGTAGATGAAGACCGAATCCATGTGACCGAGGATATAGACCGCAAGAAAAATCCCGCTCGCCACCTGGAATGCCCTGAATTGGTCCATCGGCGCCGCGGTCCTCCGCCCCGCAAGGTAGACGCCACTGCCGACCTGGAACAGGAACAGCGCGACCAGGATCGGCTGCACGACCTCGTCGCGATAGACGTGTCGGAACACCTTCTGGACCGCGTTGTAGGTCTGCGGCCCGGCCAGGAAGAACAGGTGGTTGGTGAGGTGGAGTGAGAGATACACCACGACAATGCAGAGCGCAGAGGCGCCATGCGCGCCCCGCAACCATGCCGCCGCTGGCGCGGCAGCGGTTCTCGCGACAGATCGGTTGTCCGCGAAGGCGACGAGCAGGAACGCGGTCCCCCAGCCGGCGAACCAGATCCACGTGTCGCGGACCGGATCCTTTAGCATGTAGACGATTACCCCAAGGAAGACGAACATGGTCGGAGCTGTAACGGCAAGCAGGGCGACGGTCCTGGCCCGACCTTGGGCGCATGAGGGTGCGTCCAATGCGGCAAGCGTCATGACGCCGAGCAGCGCGATGACCGGCACCGCGAGAGCCGCCACCAAGAACAACGCCGCCACGGCCCAAGCCGCGACGTCGCCTTGCATGCCGGCGGCGGCGCTCGCGTGAAATCCGTCCAGGAGAAACGGATAAATCAGCGCCAGCAGTGGCGGGACCATAAGCCCCAGCCGTGCCCTGAGGTCGCCGGAGGTCGGCGTCACGCTACGCAAGATGAGAAAAGCGGCCTTCCCTGACATCACTTTCCTCTGGTTTAGATACGCTAGCTCGTCATCCAAGGAGCCAGATCGCCGCGTAGGTTAAGCCCAACTTCGTGAGCCGGCCAGTTCTTTACCCGATGGGACGAATCAGGCTTGCTCCCGGCGCGGCGACAAAAATGGCGAGCAACGTTGCTGGCTCCGACGTGCTCGCGTTGCGCGAAACACGATGGATCGCGCCGGGCGACTCATACCACGCCTCGCCCGCATGATACGTCCGCTCGGGTTCATCGTCGACCTTGGAAGCGATAGAACCGGAAACGACAAACGCGGCGACCCCGGGGGGATGGGTATGTGGCGGGGAGCCTGTTCCGGGAGGATACGTCACCTCCATCAAGATGAGATCCCGCTGCGGCTCGCCGGGAAGTTTCTGTCTTAGCACCTCTCGCAAGGTCGGGGCGCCCGAGGATGGGGTCGGCTGCGCGAACGCTGCCGTACCCTGCGACGTGGCCGCGACCGCGGCCAGCAGCGAGACCAAGGAGGCACGATTGAAACCCCTCCTTGTTGCCGAGCAATTTGTCATGAGACGGGCTCTCCTATTATCGTAAAGCTAGAGCATACCGCCGCGCCACGGCCTGCATACCCTCGCGTTCGTAGAACCGGTGTGCCCGCGCGTTGTCGCCCGCGGTGTCGAGCACCACGGCGCCAAGGCCAAGCGACCGCGCCTCCGCGGTGACTGCCGCGAGCACCCGCGCACCCAGCCCGGACCCGCGTGCCCGTTCGAGCGTGACGAGGTCATCGACGTAGAGGAACCGGCCACGGATCAGCGTCTCGGTCACACGATAGCCCGCGAGTGCGACGGCGGCTTCACCGCGCCATGCGGCGAGCAACCGATAACCATCGTTCGCCTGCCGGCGCACCCGTGCGAGAAGCTCCTCGGCGGAGCCAATGTTCGGCCGAAGTTCGCGCATCGGCTCGTAGCAGGCGAGGATGTCGGCATCGCTCTCGGCGTGGCGGAGGACGACGTCGGGGATGGTCATGCCGCCCGCTTCGCTTCGAGCGGGGGCTGGCTGCGGAAGGCGATTGCCAGCCTGTTCCACAGATTGATCATGCCGATCAGCACGGTCAAATCGCCCAGCTCTTTCTCTCCGAACTGTTGGCGCACCTCCTCGTACGCTGCGTCGGGGGCATGGGTCTCGGCGATCCGGGTGACCGCCTCGGTCCACGCAAGCGCCGCGCGCTCGCGCGGGTTGTAAAGGGAGGACTCCCGCCATGCGTTCAGCAAATACAGGCGCTGCTCGCTCTCACCGAGCCTGCGGGCGTCCCTGCTGTGCATATCGAGGCAGTACGCACAGCCATTGATCTGCGAGGCACGCATCTTGACCAGCTCGATCAGCATCGGCTCGAGACCGCAGCCGCGAATGTAGGTCTCGACGCCCGAGAGCGCCTTCATCGCTTCGGCTCCGATTTCGCGGTAGCGCAGCCGCTCCTGCATTGTCGTGCTCCTCATCGATGTTTTCGAGCTGGGATCATGGGCAGCCGATGGCATGTCCGACAGAGCCAAGAAGTGCTAATGTGAGTAGGCCATGACGGGCGAGGTCGCAATCGAGCTGGATCGGGGCGCGGCGGTGCCGCTGCAACGGCAGCTTTATGCGCGGGTGCGGGAGTTCGATCGCGGCCGGCCGCCTGCGGCCTGGCCAACGGCTGCCCTCGGCACGCTCGCTCTCGGTCCAGTTGGGCGTCGCGCGGGGCACCGTCGATGCGGCGTTCGGCCGTCTGATCGGCGAGGGCTACGTCGTTGCCCGCGGGCCGGCCGGCACCTTCGTCTCGGCGGAGTTCATCGCGCAGGCGGCGGCGCGCCCGGATGCGCCCGCTCCTTCGGCTAGGTCTGCAGTCGCGGGAGAGCCGCAAGTTCCGCTGCCGTTCCAGCTAGGGCTGCCGGCGCTGGACGCGTTCCCGCGCAAGCTATGGTCCCGCCTGATCGGGCGGGCCGCTCGCAGTCTTTCGCCGCTTGCGATGGCGTATCCCGATCCGGCCGGCTGGCCTGCGCTGCGGGAGGCCATCGCCGCCTATCTCGGCATCTCGCGCGGGGTTGCGTGCGCCCCAGGACGGGTGTTCGTGACGGCCGGATACCAAGGGGCTCTTGCCCTGATCGGACGAGCCCTGCTGCGGCCGGGCGATGAGGTCTGGATGGAAGATCCCGGATATCCTTTCGCCCGCCTGGGTCTCGAAAGCTCTGGTGCGGCCCTTGTTCCCGTCGGGGTGGATCGAAACGGGGTCGATGTTGCAGAAGGCATCAAACGTGCTCCGGCCGCTCGTTTCGCCGTGGTCACGCCCTCGCATCAAAGTCCGCTCGGTGTCGCGCTATCCCTGCCACGGCGGCTGGCGCTGCTGCGCTGGGCCGCCAAGGCCCGCGCCTGGGTGATCGAGGACGATTACGACGGCGAATTCCGCTACGCGGGGCCGCCGTTGCCAGCGCTGAAGAGCCTCGATCGTGAGGAGCGGGTGCTCTACGCCGGCAGTTTCAGCAAAGTCCTGTTCCCTGGATTGCGGCTTGGCTATCTGGTTGTGCCGGACGGCGTGGTCGGCGCCTTCGCGCAGGCGGCGAAGCCGCTGCAAGGCGGCAGCGCGGTGCTTGAACAGTCGGCCGTCGCCGCTTTCATGTCGGAGGGATATTTCGCGCGCCATCTGCGCCGGATGCGGGGGCTCTATGCGGCGCGGCGCAACGCCCTTGCGCGCGAACTGACGAACCGTTTCGGCGAGCGCGTCCAGTTGGAACTCCAGGCCGGGGGAATGCATCTGCTGCTGCGGCTTGCCGCACCTGTGCGCGACGTTCGCGTCGCCGATGCTGCTCGCGCCGCCGGATTGGCGGTGCAGGCGCTGTCGCCGCTCGCGATGGCGCACGACTGCGGGCCTGGGGTGCTGCTCGGGTTCACCAACATCGCCGAGGCGGACGCGCCGCGCGCGGCGCAACTGCTCGCGCGCGCGATCTGTGGTGTGCTATGACGGCTGCCGAAGACTTGGTTTTTCTAGGCCTGCTGACGATTGTCAGATTCCTCCAGTTGGTCCATTGTTCCCGCAAGCAGGAATGCGGAATTCTGACGCAGGAGGTGGCTCATGGCAGTCACGGCGCTCGGCTATATTGGCATCGGTGCATCGAAGCTTGATGACTGGTCCGAGTTCGCGACCAGCCAACTCGGATTGCAGCAGGTGGACCGCGGCGCCTTCTTGCCGCGCGTTCCGTATGGACGATCGGCGCCAGCGGATTATCGCCGACAGCGAACACTCGGACGCGGAACGCTATTTCGGATGGGAGGTCGCGGATTCCGCCGGCCTCGATGCCCTCGCGGCAAAGCTCGAAGCGGCCGGCGTCGCCGTGGGGCACGAACCGGCCGCGCTCGCCGATCAGCGCTTTGTCCGCGACCTCATTTCGTTTCGTGATCCGGACGGCAACCGGCTCGAGGCTTTTCACGGCCCGATGCTAGCCGACACGCCGTTCAAGCCGGGGCGCAACATTTCAGGTTTCCGCACCGGAGCCCTGGGCCTGGGCCACGCCGTGCTGATGGTCGCCGATTTCGACGTTTCATTGGCCTTCTACCAGGACTTGCTCGGCTTCGGGATCAGCGATTTCATTCGCAACCCCGTCAAGGCCGCTTTCCTCCACGTCAATGCGCGCCACCACAGCGTCGCCCTGTTCCAGCACCCTCGGCAGGGGATGCATCACCTGATGATGGAGCTTTACTCGCTGGACGATGTGGGCCAGGGCTATGATCGCGCGCTTGGCGTCGCCGACCGGGTCGCGGTCACGCTGGGCCGGCATCACAACGACTATATGACGTCGTTTTACGTGCGCACGCCGTCGAACTTCCTGGTCGAGTATGGTTGGGGCGCGCGCGAGGTGAACCCGGCGAGCTGGGAGCCCGAGGAGATGACCACGCTGGCCAGCTTCTGGGGACATGACGGTCTGATGCGGTCAGTGGCCGGCGATGCGCCGCCTCACCATCTGCCGCCGACGCTGCCTGAGGGGCGTCGCGCCCCCGTGCAGGTGATGGAAGGCAATTACGCGAGACTGAGCGGCGTGTGCCCGTGGTGGGATGCTACCGTCGCCGGACGCTAGCCCCTTTGCTTTTAGCTCGTCTGGCGGTATCGACACGTGCCGGCGACGGCGTGGATTGCTGCTCACCGGCGGGCGAGAAGTTGGGCAAGGTGCTTGTGCCGGAAGTCGTGTCCAACGTGACGTTCGGCGGCCCGAAGCGGAACCGGCTGCGCTCACCGCCTCCACCTCACTCCACGCCGCCTATCTCGCCCAGGAGGCCTGCAGCGGCCATGAACGGGTGCGCCCGGATCGGCTCGGAACAACAACAAGGAGGAGGGAACGAACGTGAAGGACGCAATGTCGCGCCGCGCGGCACTCGGTGTCGGCGGCTTGGGTTTGGCGGGAGCCGGGCTGCTCGCTCTGCCGCGCGCCCGTGTCATGGCCGCCACCGGGAAGAAATTCAAGATCGCGCTCTCCAACTCGTATATTGGCAACAAGTGGCGCATCGAGATGGAGAACGTCTTCAAGGCGGCGCTGCAAATGGAGCCGAACAAGTCGCAGGTCGAAGGATCTTGGTTCAATTCCGGTAACGACATCAACAAGCAGAGCCAGCAATTCATCAACTTGATCGCGGAGCGCGTGGACGCGATCATCACCGACGCCGCATCTCCGACCGGGCTTAACGGCATCATTCAGCAGGCGGCTGGCCGCGGCATTCTTGTCGTCTCTTTCGACAACATCGTCACCGCCTCCAGCGCCGCCAACATCGAGACCGACGATTTCGCGTTCGGCCGACAGGGTGCGGAGTGGCTCGTCAAGAAGCTGGGTGGCAACGGCAACATCGTCATGGTGACCGGCGTTGCCGGGGCGCCCGTGGACAACGACAACATTCGTGGCGCCGAGAGCGTATTCAAGCAGCATCCCGGCATGAAGGTGGTGAACCGCTACACCGGAATGTGGGATTCATCGGTTGCTGAGCGCAACACCGCGGCCATCCTGCCGTCCATGCCGAAGATCGACGGGATCTGGTGCAACGGCGGCACCGACGGCGTTCTGAAGGCTTTCGTATCCGCCAAGCGCACCCCTCTGCCGCCGACGGCGGGAGAGGCAGAGAACGGTTTCCGCAAGTTCATGGTGGGCTATATGGGCGAAAGAGTGGAGGGCATCTCGATCGGCCATCCGCCCTATTTGTCGGTCGTCGCCTTGGAATTGGCGCGGCGCATCCTCTCCGGGGAGCATCCGCGCAAAGGCATTCCGCTTCCTTTCCCGTACGAGACCAACGAGACGGTCAAGGTGGGAGAGAGCGTCTTCCCGGACCTGCCGGACAGTTTCTATCCCGATTTTACCGACAGCGGACCCAACCCGGTAGTGAAACTCTGCGTCGATGCCGCGCTGGACGGCAAGCCCTGTCCCGGGCCATTAACCGTAAATCTGCCGACCGCATGATGGCGCGGGGGCTCGTCGGCACAGCGATGCTTTAGACCGAACTTTGCTGAGCTTTGAGCGCAAGCTGTCGATATAGTTTTCGTTCCATGGTGACTGTCTGCCTATGCGGCCAACGATGCGCCGAGCAGGTCGAACGCCCTGCGCTGCAGCTTTGTTGGCGAGGCGAGCAGAATGGTGAGCTGAAGGCCTCCCAGGCGGAGGACATCGCGCGTGAGCGTGGCGCGATCGTTGAGCAGAGTGCGGAAGCTGTGTACCGGCAGCGGCTCGCCCTCCCCCGGGCCGGTGTGTTTGCTGGCGGCCTTGTGGCGTGCTGCCGGCGAGGGTGTGGCCTTGGCCACCGGTGAGGAGCGCTACGCATCACGCTTGGCTGGATCGGGCTCGTCGAACAGGATCGGCGCCAGGCTCCGGCGCATGTGCCATTCCAGATAATAGGCCAGCATGCAGAGCAGCACGTGCGCGCGCACCCGGGGCGCGGTCCAGTGAAAGACCGGACGAAGCTCCAGATCGACGGTCTTCAACGACCGGAAGGCCTGCTCCACGCTGGAGAGGCTTTTGTAGGCTCGCACGGTGGCGGCGGTGTCGGCACCAGGCGTTCGCCCGGATCGTCAGGGCTGTCGATCTCCGCCATAGCCTGCCCCCGCGAAGGCGGGGGTCGCGGTCATTGAACAGCGACGGCTGCAACGGACCACCCTCGGCCGCCAGCGCCTTGATCGCCGGGGCGCGCAGCGCGGTGATCCAATCGAGACCGGCCAGGCGCAGCGCCGCGTCGATCCGCGCGCTGGTCAGCAGTCCACGATTCGCCGACCATCACCACGCGCTGCAATTTGAACCGCCGCTTCAGCTTGTTGATCTGCGGTGTTGCCGTCGTGCGAATGCACGCCTGCGCGTGACGAACACCTCGACCGCGACGGGGCAGCCGTCCGCGGCGCACATCAGGCCGACGACGATCCGCGGTCGGTCCGAACGGTGATCTCGGCTGTAGCCGTGTCGCGCCAGTTCGCAACAGTGGCCTTCCAGATAGGTGGAGGTCACGTCGTAGAGCAACAGCGCGCCGTTCTTCAGGTGCCGCCGCGCCAGGGTTGCTTCGATGAAGTCCTGCTCTGTCCCCAACCAGTCGAGCGTCGCGTAGACCTCCCTGGCGCTGACGCCGCCCAGGCCGAGCATCTCACCCAGCGAATGGCTGGCGGTAGCGGATCGAGCATGCGCTCGGTGGCCAGCTTGGCAGCCGGATCGAGTAGCCGGGCGATGATCAGGGCATGGGCCAGATCGCGACCTGCGTTGCGGCGCACGGCGTGGCAACAGCGCATCGAGCTCGATCCGCCGGGCGGTGGTCAGCGCGGCGAGCACATGGCCATGCGGCAGGGCACGAACGATCTGCACCGCCTCGGCGGCCGCCAGCAGCTTCTCGCCGCGCAGCACGGCGCGGAGCTGCTCGATGCGTTCCCCTGGCCAGTCGGACAGATTGGCCAGCGGCCGGTTCTTGGTCTTGCCGGCTTGGCGGTAGCTCTCGCGCAGCAGGACGGCAGGCGGCGAGCTTCGGTTGGGGATGACCGCGACATACATGCGCGGACGGAATCACGGTTTTTGCACTTTCGGATGTCTGGCCGAATACCCTTGGCCAAATCAATTTGGCGGCTCAACGACCTATGTTGTGCAAACGGCCATCTCAGTTTTGCGGTGTTGCATCCTGATGACCACCGACGCCGGCGATCTCGTGCTCGATCCGACCTGCGGTTCCGGTACCACCGCCTTTGTTGCCGAGCAGTGGGGACGGCGCTGGATCACAGTTGATACGTCCCGCGCCGCCCTGGCCCTTGCCCGCACCGCGGCTAATGGCCGCGCGCCTCACCGCGCACCTGCTGCGCGACAGTCAAGGAGGTGCGGCGAAGGAGGTCGAGATCACCGGCCGGCCGACAGTTGATAGGCTGTTCCACAACGACATTCGTCAGGGCTTCGTGGATGATGATTTCCGCGCCTTTCGCGACTTCGTCGAGCGACTCGCTCAAACGGTTCTTCGCTTCAGATGTGCCCACCTCCAAAGCATCCTCCTGTCCTAGCTAGCTTAGTCCTCTCGCTTGGCCTGGCGCTAGCGGCTTGACTTGCCTAACGCCCGCCGCCCATATGCTAGCTTTCCCGGGTCCATCCGACCCAACGCCCCCGCTCCCGAGCGGGCGCTCCGCCGCTCCGCGAAGGTTCGCGCAGCGGCGCTTTCGGTTTTGGAGTGACGCGATTGTTCGAGGCGCTGTCCGACAAGCTCACCGGGGTGTTCGACGGGTTGCGCCGGCGCGGCGCACTCAGCGAGGCCGATGTCATCGAGGCACTGCGCGAGGTCCGCCTCGCCCTGCTCGACGCCGACGTCGCCCTGCCGGTGGTGCGTGACTTCATCGCCAAGGTTCGCGAGCGCGCACTCGCCTCCGTGGTGCTGGACAGCGTCACCCCGGGCCAGCAGGTGGTCAAGGTCGTCAACGACGTGCTGGTCGAGGAGCTGGGCGGCGAAGGCGCGGTGCCGCTGAACCTCAACGCCCCGGCTCCGATCCCCATGCTCATGGTGGGGCTGCAAGGCTCAGGCAAGACCACCACTGCGGGCAAGCTTGGGCTGCGCCTCGCCCAACGCCACCGGGTTCGCGTCCTGCTCGCGAGCCTGGACACGCAGCGCCCGGCCGCCCAGCTCCAGCTCGCGCAACTCGCCGAGCGGGCCGGCGTCCCTAGCCTACCCATCGTTGCCGGCCAGACCCCCGTCCAGATCGCCCGGCGCGCGATGGAAGCCGGCAGGCGCGAGGGCTTCGATCTCGTCATCCTGGACACCGCCGGGCGGCTCGCCGTCAACCAGGAGCTGATGGACGAAGTACGAGAGATCCGCGCCGCCACTAATCCCGTCGAGACGTTGCTGGTGGTCGATGCCATGACCGGCCAGGATGCGGTGAACACCGCGCGTGCCTTCAACGAAGCGGTCGGCGTCACTGGTATCGTGATGACCAGGATGGACGGCGACGCCCGCGGCGGCGCGGCGCTCTCGATGCGGGCCATCACCGGGGCGCCGATCAAGCTGATCGGCATCGGCGAGAAGCTCGATGCGCTGGACGATTTTCATCCCGAGCGCGTGGCCGGGCGCATTCTGGGCCAGGGCGACATCGTCGGACTGGTGGAGAAGGCCTCTGAGACCATCGACCAGGAGGAGGCCGAGAAGCTCGCGCTCAAGATGGCGCGGGGCAAGTTCGACATTGAGGACTACGCGGCCCAGCTCCGCCAGATCACTAAGATGGGCAGTCTCTCAGGTATCCTCGGGATGCTGCCGGGGGTGGGCAAGATCAAGGCCCAGCTCGAGGACGCCGATCTCGACACGACGATCCTGAAGCGCCAAGCGGCGATCATCTCCTCGATGACGCGCAAGGAGCGCAAGACCCCCGATATCATCAAGGCCAGCCGCAAACGGCGCATCGCCGCGGGCTCCGGCACCACGGTCCAGGAGGTCAACCGGCTGCTGAAGCAGTTCGACGACATGTCCACGATGATGAAGCGGATGAAGAAGCTCGGGCAGAAGGGGCTGATGCGCCACGGCCTGTCCGCGCTGATGCCGAAGGGCATGATGCCCCCAAACCGACCTTACTGATCACCGGAGAGAGCGAAGCATATGGGCCTGAAGATCCGTCTGGCGCGCGCCGGGGCGAAGAAGCGCCCCTATTACCACATCGTCGTCGCCGACAGCCGCAGCCCGCGCGACGGGCGGTTCATCGAGAAGCTCGGCAGCTACAACCCGATGCTGCCGGCCGAGCACGAGGACCGAGTGCGGCTTCAGGGCGAGCGTATCCAGCACTGGATCGGCCACGGCGCCATCGCCACCGACCGCGTGGCCCGCTTTCTGGGCAAGGCCGGGCTTGGGCCGGTGCCCGCGATGCGCGAGCAGCCGGTCAAGTCCGCGCCAAAGAAGAAGGCGCAGGAGCGCGCCAGCGCCGCCGGCTGATGCTTGTTATCCCGATGGCGTTGAGCCGAAGTAAGGGACGCGCGCCATGACCACTATGATCTCGGAGGTGTATGACGCCCTAACCGCTGCTGGTGCGCCGGAGGACAAGGCGCGCCGTGCCGCCGAGGCGATCGCTGGCTTCGAGACCCGGTTTGTCGATCCTGGCGCCCGCCTTGATCGGCTGGACGGGCGCATGGGAGCGATCGAGGCCCGGATGGGCGGCCTGGAGGGGCGGCTGGGCATGATGACTTGGATCATCGGCATCAATCTCGCCATTAGCCTAGCCGTACTCGGCAAGCTGCTCGCGCTTCCAGTGCATTGAGAGGCGGTCAAGCAAACTCATGCCCGCCACCCGCATCCTGCTAGGCGTGATCGGCCGGCCGCATGGCGTGCGCGGCCAGGTGCGCGTGACCAGCTATGCCGACCCGCCCGAGGCACTGACCGCCTATGGCGCCTTAGCCGACGACCGGGGGCGGCAATTTTTGCTGTCCTGGCACGGTGAGGGGCTGGCCAAGGTGGTGGAGGTGACGGGGACCACGCCGATCGAGGTAACCGACCGGGCTGGCGCCGAGCGTCTGACCAACACCCGACTGTACATCGACCGCGACCGACTGCCCACGCCCGAGGAGGACGAGTTCTACCTCGCCGACCTGATCGGGCTGGCCGCTGTCGATCCGTCCGGCGCGGCGATCGGCGAGGTGGCCGCCGTCCACGACTACGGCGCGGGCGCCAGCTTGGAGATCGCCGGCCAGGGCGCCCCGCCGCTGCTGGTGCCGTTCACCCGCGCCTCGGTCCCGACCGTGGACATCGCAGCCGGCCGCCTGAGCATCTGCCTGCCCGAGGCGATCGAGGGTGAGCCGCAGATGGAGGCGGCGGAATGACGGCTGCCCCCTGGCGCGCATCGGTGCTCACGCTGTTCCCGCAGATGTTCCCCGGCCCGCTCGGCCACTCGCTTGCGGGGCGGGCGCTGGAGGCCGGGGTCTGGTCGCTCGCGCCGACCGACATCCGCGACTTCGCCACCGACCGGCACCGCTCGGTGGACGATACCCCGTTCGGCGGCGGGGCCGGCATGGTGCTGCGGCCCGATGTTGTGGACGCGGCCCTGGCCACCGTCACGGACAACCGGCCGGCGGTCTTCCTCACACCGAGCGGCCGGACGTTCACCCAGGCCGACGCGCGCCGCTTCGCCGTCGGCCCTGGCCTGATCCTGCTCTGCGGCCGGTACGAGGGCGTGGACCAACGCGTGATCGAGGAGCGCGGAATGCAGGAACTCAGCATCGGCGACTATGTGCTCTCGGGCGGCGAGATCGCCGCTTTCGTGGTGCTGGATGCGACCGTGCGCCTGCTGCCCGGCGTAATGGGCGCGGCGGAAAGTGCGATCGAGGAAAGCTTCTCCGACGGCCTGCTGGAATACCCGCACTACACGCGCCCGGCCGACTGGCAAGGCCGGATGGTGCCGGAGGTGCTGCTGTCGGGCCACCATGCGGCGGTCGCCGCTTGGCGCCAGGGCGAGGCCGAGCGCATCACCAAGCTTCGCCGTCCCGACCTCTGGGCGCGTCGCGCCGCCGGCCCCGCCCCAACGCCAATTGCGCCCGCCGCCAGCGCGCCGTAAGCGATATCCCGAAAGGATCCGCCCCATGAACATCATCCAGCAATACGAGGCCGGGGAGATCGCCCGCCTGACCGCCAATCGCCCGGTCCCGGATTTCGCGCCGGGCGACACGGTGCGGGTCATGGTCCGGGTGGTCGAGGGCGAGCGTACCCGCGCCCAAGCCTTCGAGGGCGTGGTGATCGCCCGCTCCAACAAGGCGCTGAACAGCAACTTCACGGTGCGCAAGATCAGCTACGGCGAGGGGGTGGAGCGCGTGTTTCCGCTCTACTCGCCGATGATCGTGGAGATCGTGGTGGTCCGGCGCGGCGACGTCCGGCGCGCCAAGCTCTATTATCTGCGCGGCCGGTCGGGCAAGCGGGCGCGCATCGCGGAGAAGGCGCGCAGCACCACGGAGGCCGCCGGCCCGGCCGCGAGCCCCGCGGCCGAGTAAGCGACGGAAGGAAGGAACGCCATGTCGGGAACCAAGCCGCGCACCCTGTTCGACAAGATCTGGGACAGCCACGTGGTCGAGCGGCTGCCCGACGGCACCTGTATCCTCTACATCGACCGGCACCTGGTCCATGAGGTCACCAGCCCGCAGGCGTTCGAGGGGCTGCGCATGGCCGGGCGCAAGGTGCGCCGGCCCGATGCAACGATCGCGGTGGTGGACCACAACATCGCCACCACGGACCGACGCGCCGGGATCAAGGAGGAAGACAGCCGCATCCAGGTCGAGACGCTGGAGCGGAACGTCCAGGAGTTCGGGGTACCGTACATTCCGATTCTGGATGTGCGGCAAGGCATCGTCCACATCATCGGGCCGGAACTCGGCATCAGCCTGCCCGGCATGACCATTGTCTGCGGCGACAGCCATACCTCCACTCACGGCGCGCTGGGTGCGCTCGCCTTCGGGATCGGCACCTCGGAGGTGGAGCACGTGCTAGCGACGCAGACGCTGTTGCAACGCCCGGCGAAGAACATGCTGATCCGCGTGGACGGCGCGCTCGGGTTCGGTGCGACCGCCAAGGACATGGTGCTAGCGATCATCGGCAGGATCGGCCCCGCCGGCGGGACCGGCCACGTGATCGAATACGCCGGCGAGGCGGTGCGCTCGCTCGACATGGCCGGGCGGATGACGGTCAGCAACATGTCGATCGAGGCTGGCGCCCGTGCTGGAGTGATCGCACCGGATGAAACCACCTTCGCCTGGATCAAGGGCCGGCAATTCGCGCCCAAGGGCGAGGACTTCGACGCGGCGGTGGCCTATTGGCGGACGCTGCCCTCCGATCCCGGCGCGCGATACGATGCGACAGTGACGCTGAACGCGGCCGACATCGCGCCGATGGTGACATGGGGGACCAATCCGGGGGCGGTGGTGCCGATCACCGGCTCGGTGCCGGACCCGGAGAAGGCGAAGGACGAGGCCGAGCGGGCGCAGATGCAGCGGATGCTGGACTACATGGCGCTGCGACCCGGGACGAAGATGCAGGACGTGCCAATCGACGTGGTGTTCATCGGCAGTTGCACCAATGGCCGGATCGAGGACATCCGTGCTGCCGCCGCCGTGGCCAAGGGACGCAAGGTGGCGGGCAGCGTGCGCGCGTTGGTGGTGCCCGGGTCGGGCCTGGTGAAGCAACAGGCTGAACGTGAAGGGCTCGACCGCATCCTGACGGAAGCCGGGTTCGAATGGCGCGAGGCTGGCTGCTCGATGTGCCTGGGGATGAATCCCGACAAGCTAACGCCGGGGCAGCGCTGCGCGAGCACGTCCAACCGCAATTTCGAGGGGCGCCAAGGCCCAGGGGGGCGGACGCATCTGCTCTCGCCCGCGATGGCAGCGGCCGCGGCGGTGACGGGGCGGCTCGCGGACGTGCGGCAATTGGTTTGAGGTGAAGCCTGTCCCCTCCCCCCGGGCTCCCTCCCGCAAGGGGAGCAACGTTAGCCCCCTGCCCTTGCGGGAGGAGGCGGGGGGGGAGGGGTCACACGGGAGACGACTCATGCAACCATTCACCACGCTCACCGCGGTCGCGGCGCCGCTGCCGCTTGCCGACGTTGATACCGACAAGATCATCCCGGCGCGCTTCCTCAAGACCATCACACGCTCCGGCCTTGGCACGCATCTGTTCGACACGCTGCGATACGACGCAAACGGCAAGGAACGACTCGAGTTCGTGCTGAACCAGGAGCCGTACCGCGGGGCGCGGATCCTGATCGCGCATGAGAATTTTGGCTGCGGCTCCTCGCGCGAGCACGCGCCCTGGGCGCTGCTTGATTTCGGAATCTGTTGCGTGATCGCGCCTGATTTCGCCGATATCTTCTACAATAACTGCTTCAAGAACGGCATCCTGCCGGTGCGCCTGCCACGCGCCGAGTGTGACCAGTTGATCGAAGACGCAAAGCTCGGTGGCAACGCGCGTCTGACCATCGACCTCGAGCGGCAGGTGGTGGTCCGCCCCAACGGCGTGGAGGTCGGCTTCGAGATTGATCCGTTCCGCAAGCACTCGCTGCTGAACGGCCTCGACGATATCGGCCAGACGTTGCAGCACGTGCCCCGGATCGACGCCTATGAGGCGAAGCGCCGCGCCGAACAACCTTGGACTCCCGCCATCACCGCCGCGTAACGGAGCCGCCGATGCCAGCCAACAAGCAATTGCTGATCCTCCCTGGCGACGGCATCGGCCCCGAAGTGATGCGCGAGGTCCGCCGGGTGATCGATTGGATGGACCGGCGGCGTGCGGTCACGTTCGACGTATCCGACGACCTGGTGGGCGGTGCCTCGATCGACATGCGCGGAACTCCGATCACCGAGCAGACGCTCGAGAAGGCGAAGGAGGCCGATGCCGTGCTGTTCGGCGCGGTCGGCGGTCCGAAATGGGACAAGCTCGGCTTCGACTTGCGCCCGGAGATCGCCATCCTTCGGCTGCGCAAGGAGCTGGACCTGTTCGCGAATCTGCGCCCCGCCATCGTCCTCGATCCGATGGTGCACGCATCGACGCTGAAGCCGGACGTGGTGCGCGGGCTCGACATCATGATCGTGCGCGAGAGCACGGGCGGGGCTTATTTCGGCGAGCCGCGCGGCGTGGAGACCCTATCCGACGGCCAAAAGCGCGGCTTCGATACCGAATCCTACACAACGAGCGAGATCGAGCGGGTGGCGCGGGTCGCCTTCGAGCTGGCACGCAAGCGCAACGCGGACGGCAAGCCGCACGTCACCAGCGTCGAGAAGGCCAATGTCATGCGCTCGGGCCTGTTTTGGCGCGAGACCGTTGCAGCGCTGCACCAGCGCGAGTATGCCGATATCGGGCTGACGCACATGTACGCCGACAACTGCGCGATGCAACTTGTGCGCAACCCGCGCCAGTTCGACGTGATCGTGACCGGCAACGTCTTCGGCGATCTATTGTCCGATCTCGCATCGATGCTGACCGGCAGTCTCGGGATGCTGCCCTCGGCGACGTTGGGCGCACCGGATGGCTCGGGACGCAGGCGCGCGCTCTATGAGCCTATCCACGGCAGCGCCCCCGACATCGCCGGCAAGGGCATCGCCAACCCGCTGGGGCAGATCCTGAGCTTCGCCATGCTGCTGCGCTACTCCTTCGAGATGGAGGAGGAGGCGGCGCTGATCGAACGGGCCTGCAGCCAGGTGCTGGCGAGCGGTCTGCGCACCGCCGATATCATGGCTTCGGGCACGGCCAAGGTGGGCACGGGTGTCATGGGCGAGGCGATTCTGCGGGAGTTAGACAAGCTCGCGGCCTGAACGCGTCACTTTGGCGCTGCGAACGGGCAATCCGGACGCGGCTTCCAACCACGCCGATCAAGCGGTACGCGGCAATTGTCTACCCGCTGCTCGTCGGACGCCTTATCGGACAGCCGCTCTTTCAGCGTCCGCGGGGCCGTTCTTGACTGGTCCGCTGTGGCCGGCCGGGAAAGTGCGGCCTGCCCCAACAAAACCGATGCTGTCAGGCACAGCCAAGCCAGGTTCGATGATGTCATTGGCATCCGCTCGCTCTCCCGTGGGCGACCGAGCTTAAGCCGGACCAGCATTCCTCGCTTTCCGCTTCTTGCTCCGTTACCGCGTCCCAGCGGGTCTCGACGTCGCTCACGAGGAGTTCAACCCTACAAGTTTGAAGGTCCGCAGCCGGGATTTCCCGCATAACGTGGCGATTACGCGTAATTATCTCGCATAGGTTGCATGGCGACGGCTACTCAGGGTCAGCCGGTTGTCGTAGGTAAGAGCGGCCTGTCGCCACAGACAAGATGATACAGCCGGCCACCTCGAACGAGGTTCAACCGTCGGCGGCGGGAATTTTAAAAGGAGACGGCCAATGTGGCATTATGAGTTGCGCGTCAGCGGACGCGTTTATGGCCAGTATCAAACACTGGACGAGGCGCTGGAGCGGGCGCGGACCGCGGTACGAATGGATCCGGACCTCGATCCGGAGATCATGGACTGCCGGACTGGGCGGGCCTGCATGGTCGCGGCCTCGAAGCGGTGGCGGGACGAGATCGCCGAGATCCTCGGGGCCTGAAGCAAGCGCGGTCTCGGCGCGCAAAAAAAACCGCTCCTCCTGTGGCTTGACGCACAGCGTGGCTTTGATGGACCGGGCATCCTCCCCCTCGACGCCCGATCCACTCGTTCCCGCAAGAAACGCGGGAAGTCACGGAGGACTGGACCATGAAGTCGATCATCTTCGCCCTCGCCGCGTTGCTCGCGCTCGTAACCGGTGCCACGCCGGTTCTGCCCAGCGTCCATGCCCACGCCGACAGCCAGGTGGCATGGTGCAGTTGCGGCTGATCGCGCATGATGGACGCGCAGGCAACTCGCCGTCGTCGGAGAACCGGCATGACCAAAGCGTTGTTCGCATTCGCGGTATCCACGCTGATCGTCGGCATGGCGATCGCAAAGCCAGTCAAGAACCCGGCTGACGCCTCGAGGGGCCAAGTGGCAGCCGCGAACGGCAACGGCAACGGCAACGGGAACGGCAACGTCGGAAGCGGGAATGGCAACGGGAACGGCAACGGCCTGATCGGCAGCGGCCAGGGCAATTTCAACGGCAATTTCAATTCGGGCTTCAACCCGTTCAGTAACGGCAACTCCGGAAACGGCCACGGTAACGGCAATCGTCCGTGAGGTCAGAGCGAAGCCCTCTCCCGCCGGGAGAGGGAGCTATCCGTCTCAATCATCGCTAACACGGCGTCGGGCATTATCCGGGTCATCCCGGTAGCCTTGTCGGGAGCTCCGCCGGACGGCAGCAGCGGCACGATCCGGGTTGCGTGTCGAAACGGCGGGACCGCGCCGAACAATCCGAAGGTGCGGGTGCCGACGGCGGCGGCGAGGTTCATCACGCCGGTATCGTTGCCGACGTAAAAGGCCGCCTGAGCGCAGAGGGCGGCAAGCTCGGGCAGTGGCCAGCCAATCGCCAGCGTCACCTCGGCCTCGGTGCCGATCTTGGCCGCGATCTCCGCCGCGATCGCTTGCTCAGGGTGGCCGCCCGCGAGAGCCTGGCGGCGCCAGCCGCGCGCGGCCAGTCCGGCCGCCAGCGTGGCGAAACGCGCAGCACCCCATTGCTTGTACGGCTCTGAGCTGCCGATCCCGAGCACGACCAGGCCCTCTGGCATCCCCCCTGCTCCGCCCAGTCGCTGCAGCATCGCTTGGCGGGCGGCGAGCGCGATCGGCAGACGCGGTTCGGAGTCGATCATTGGGATGCCGGCCGCGGCGAGCCAGGCCGTCGCCTGCTCGAACGGATGCAGCCGCAGCAGCGACGCCGGCAGACTGGGCGGCCGGTTCAGGAACGGGCGCTGGAGCTTGGACCCATAGCCGTGCCGTTCCGGTATGCCGGCCGCCATGCAAGCCATCGCAAGCGTGCGGCTGTGATGGAGCATCACCACGCGTTGGAAGCGGCGAGCCCGAAGTGCCGTTACCAAGCGCATGAAGCCAGCCGCGCCGTCGTGCCGGCCTCTCCCGCGTTCAGGGTTGCGGTCCATCCAAAGCACGTCGGCCACCGTCGCCTCGGCGGCGAAGATCTGGTCGGCGGCCGAGCGCGGCTTGGCGATCAAGGTCACCGGCCCGTCGAAACGGGCGGCCAGCGCGCGGATGTGCGGCAAATGCCAGACCATGTCGCCAATGCCTGGCAGTGGCTGAATGACGGCGGTGCGGCTAGCCCGGCTCAGCATCGCGCCCAGGCCACCGGCGCGGACGCGCGGCCCGCGCCGCCCGAGCGAACACTAGCTGCGGCCAACGCCATCGTGCTGAATAGGGCCAAGCCCGGGAACCCAACGTCGTCCAGCTCCTCCAACCTCATGCCATGAGGTTTGCCACGGCGATTATGGCGGCGACAAGTTGCGCCATGAAGTTATCGCGCATGTCCGGCGCCTACGGCGGCATCTGCAACCGGCTGAAAGCTGAGGGGATGGAGTCATGAGCATTCTTCGCCGTCTTGGGCGTGGCGTAGCCGTGGCGTGTGCTGTCACCTGCACATGCGCCCTGCTTGGATCCAACGCGAGGGTGGGTGCTTACGCGGCTATGAGCAATCCGGATCAATACTGCCCAATTGCTAGGGCCGATCACGCCGCCCGATCGGCGCCGCCATCGCTCGTTCCCGCCGTCACCGCCGCGTTTCGCGTCCGCATGTCACCTGCGGAAGTCGAGCGTCAGACCGTCATCCGCTGCGCCAACGGCCGGCTTCTGGCCTGCATGATCGGGGGCAATCTCAACTGCGGTCAGGCGGACACGCGCAAGACCAGCGTTGGCGGCGACGCATGGTGCCGACAGAACCCAGGCGCGCCCTTCATCCCCATGTTCACCACCGGCCATACGACGATTTACGCATGGCATTGCGAGGGTCCGCACGCGGTCCCGAGGCGGCAGGTGCAACGCGTCGATGCGGAGGGCTTCGTCGCCGGTTTCTGGCGACAACTCAAGGATTGACCCGCCGAACACAGGCCCGCTCTCGGCCGGGATCCACGGAACCACAAAATTTCTACCCGGCGCATCAGCGAATTCTCGACGCGAGCTATTTTCGGCTGTTATACAGCGACGTCACCAAAATGGATGAGCCGATGTACTACCACTTTTTCCGGATGCGCGTGATCGGGATGCTGCTGCCGGCGATCGTGCTCGGGTTGGCGGCACACGCCGAATCGGATCGCTCGGACTTGCGCATGCCGATCTTCCGATCGGCCGGCGACCCCTCTGCCTCAGCACTTTCCCTGGGTTCTGTCGCGATGGCTTCCGGGGCCGGGACCACCTTGCAGCAGGATCGAAGTCGGGATCCGTACTCATTCGTCATTCCCAGCGAACGATCTCAGCGCTATGCGCCGGGCGTGTGGCTGCGGATTCCATTCGGCCCCAGCAAGCCTTGAGCGAAGCGGCTTTGGCGCGCCTCAACGCTGCAGCCGCAGCACCATCCCCGCTGTAACCCAGACCAGCCTATAAAAGCTGGAACAATCGGTCGAGATCTTCAGCACCGAGCAGAGCAGCAGCCGCGCTCGGTCGCCGTGCGTTTGTGCGCGCGCAAGGGAGCGCGGCCTGGAGGGAGCGAATGACCCATGAGGTGCTGAACCAACCCGGTGCTCTCGAAGACTACAACGCCTATGCCGAGGACACGCCGCTGGTCGAAGCGGTTCGGGTGTTCGGCGGCGACTGGGCGGAGGGCCACTTGCACCGCGCCGGTGCCGTGGTCGGTAGTGCGCCCGTCCAGGATCTCGCGCGCCAGGCCAATCGGCATTTGCCCGAGCTGCGCACCTACGACCGCTTCGGCCATCGCATCGATGTGGTGGAGTTCCATCCCGCGTATCACGAGCTGATGTCGCTCATTTACGGCTGCGCGACCCACTCCTTCGCCTGGACCCACGCCCGGCCCGGCGCGCATGTCGCCCGCGGTGCGCTCAGCTATCTCTGGAACCAGGCGGAGAACGGGGTCTGCTGCCCGATGGGCATGACCTTCGCCGCCATCCCGGCGCTGCGCCACGACCCGACGCTGGTTGCCGAGTGGGCGCCGCTGATCAACCACCCCGCCTACGATCGGCGGCCGATCCACGCCGGGCAGAAGACCGCCGTGACCGTCGGCATGGCGATGACGGAAAGGCAGGGCGGGTCCGACCTGCGCGCCACGATCAGCACCGCCCGCCCCGCCTCGGCACGAAGCGGCTCAGGCGCTCCCTACCTTCTCACTGGCCACAAATGGTTCTTCTCAGTGCCGATGAGCGATCTGTTCCTGACGCTTGCACAGGCGGAGAAAGGGCTGTCCTGTTTCCTCGCGGCCGGCTGGTTGCCGGACGGCACCCGCAACCGGCTTCGGCTCCAGCGGCTCAAGGACAAGTGCGGCAACAAGTCGAATGCCAGTAGTGAGGTGGAGTTCGACGACCTCGAAGCGGTCATGCTGGGCGAGGAAGGAAGGGGCATCCGTGCCATCATCGAGATGGCGCACGCGACCCGGCTCGATTTCGCCATAGGCTCGTCCGGGCTGATGCGCCAGGCATTGTCGCAGGCGGTGCATCACACCACCAATCGCCGCGCCTTCCAGCGGGCGTTAATCGACCTGCCGATCATGCGCAACGTGGTCGCCGATCTCGCGATCGAGAGCGAGGCGATGATGTGGATGGCGATGCGCCTCGCGGGTGCGCTCGATCGCGCTGGAGCGGACCAAGCGGAGGCGCTGCTATCGCGCATCTGCACGCCGGTCGCGAAATACTGGGCCTGCAAGCGCGCGCCGGCCTTCGTGGCCGAGGCGCTGGAATGCCACGGCGGCAACGGCTTCATCGCTGAGCACCTGATGGAGCGCCTGTATCGCGAGGCGCCGCTCAACGGCATCTGGGAGGGCACCGGCAACGTGATCTGCCTTGACGTTCTGCGTTCGATGCGGCGCGAGCCGGAGACGGTGGGCGTATTCCTGGCCGAACTGGCCAAGGCCAAGGGTGCCGACGTGCGGCTCGATGCCTTCGCGGCCGATCTCGCGCACCGGCTGGCCGACTCGGCGGGGCTGGAGCCGGTCGCGCGCCGGGTGGTGGAGATGATGGCCGTTGCGCTGCAAGCGAGCCTGCTGGTGCGCCACTCGGCCCCAACGGTCGCGGATGCTTTCTGCGCGACCCGGCTGGACGGCGACTGGGGGCGGGCGTTCGGGACGATGCCGACGGGGCTCGACACGCAGGCGATCGTGAATCGCGCCCGCGTGGGAATGGCTGACATCAGGGTTGCTCGGAATGCCCAGTCGGTGTCCGCCTCGGTCTTGATCGAGACCGGCAAGCCGAGAGGATAGGTCGAGACCCCTGGTCGTCATGGCACCCTTTGAACCACCGACTTCAAGCGGCCGGAACGAGGTCCGCCACCAAGCGATGTGAACCCCAGGAACAACGCAAACACCAGCGCAAGCAGCCCGAGCAAGCCCCGGGGATTCCAAACGTCCATCGCCACCCCGCCCAACGCCGGCCCGAGCAGGGAGCCCAGACCGTAGGCGATGATGACGGCGGCGTTGACGGCGACCAGGTCTCCGCCTTGGAAGCGGTCGCCCGCCATGCCAAGGGCCACCGGATAGATCCCGCCAACGATGCCGCCCCAGACGAACAACAGGCAAAACAGCCCGGGCACCGACACTGTTGTCGTAGCCAGCAATAGCGCCCCAACCAGGCCGACCGCTCCACACATCCGCAGCACCGAGCGCCGGGCCACCTTGTCCGACAGCCATCCGATCGGCACTTGCAGCGCGATCGAGCCGACATATACGGCGGACAGGGTGGCGGCGGCGAGGCTGGCGCCCAGGCCAGTGCGCACGGCCCAAACGGGCAGCAGCGTCAACAGCGACGTTTCGTAAATGCCGAACAGCGCCACGGCAACGACGATCAGCGGCGCCCTGGCGAACATGACGAGCGGGCTCGCACCGCGCTCCTTGCCCAGACCGCCTCCGAGCTTGCCGGCGCCGAGCAGCGGCAGCGCCGCAATCGCGGTGATGACGCCGTTGGCGATGAAGGGCGGCCAACCCTCGATGCCGGTGGTCCAGAGCAGCAAAGGGCCGATGCCGAACCCGGCGGAAAGCGCGGCGGCATAAAGGCCGATGACACGGCCGCGCATGACGTCCCCGGCAAGCGAACTGATCCAGGCTTCACTTGAGGTGAAGATGCTGGACCCGATCGCGCCGAGCAGGGCACGCAACACGAACCATGACGGCAGGCTGTCGAAAACATGCATCAGCAGGAAGACGGCGACATCGAGACCGAAGCACAGCAGCAGGAAGTTGCGGACACCAACCCGCCGGACCCAAAACGGCGTCAGCAACGGGCCGGCGATGACGCCGAGAAAGGTCGAGGCAGCGTTCAGCCCAATGAGCGCCGGGTCGGTGCCGCGCTTCTCCAGCAACAGCGACATCAGCGGCCCGGCTTCGCCGATGCTGACGCCGAACACGGCGACGGAGGCGATCGACGCCGCCAGTCCCCACCGCCGCTCGCCCGCCGTCAACGGCGTTGGCATGGTTTCGGGTTTCGCCATCTCAAGCGGTGAGGAAGCCGATCCTGCTCCCTTCCAATACCCCGCAAGTGAGCGGGCCGCCGAATACCGCCCCGGTGTCGATGGCGATCCGGTTCGCCCGCACGACCGGCGTCTTGACCGGCGTATGGCCGTGGACAACCACCACCCCGAAGCTCTGGTTGGTGTAGAGAAACGGCTGGCGGATGCGCAGCAGATCCTCCGGCGCCTGGCGCTCGATCGGGATGCCCGGCCGGATGCCGGCATGGACGAACAGGTAACCGCCTTCCCGATGCTGCATCGTGAGGCCGCGCAGGAAGTCGAGATGCGTCGCGGGGATTCGCTCCGCCCATGCCGCACGCGGCCCGTCAGGGTCCAGGCCGTAGCTCTCCAGCGCCGGCCGCCCGCCTTGGAACAGCCAGTCGGTGCCGGCGGCGCGGTCGCCGGCCAGCGCCTCGATCATGGTGTGCTCGTGGTTGCCCTTGAGGTTGATCGTCGGCACGCCCGTGATTGGCGGCCCATGCCGCAGGCGCTCGATCACGCCGGCGGAGTCGGGCCCGCGATCGACGTAATCGCCGATATGGATCAGCAACGGCGCGGCGACCGGCCGGATGCCGAGGTCCGCCTCGATCGCGGCATAGAGCTCGGCGAGCTGGCGATGGCAGCCGTGGATGTCGCCGATGACATAGACGCGGCGGCCGTGCGGTAGCGCAGCCGGGGCAGGGGCGAGGTCGATCATGTTGCGGGCGGTATTAGAGCGCCGGCGCCGCCTAGCGCCATCCGGCTCGGGCCGTTTTAGCTACGCGTCGACTTCGATCCGCTGCCTAGCTTTGCCAAGCGTTTCCGCCTCGCGCTAGGTTCGCCCCATGCTCGATACCCACGACACAAGGCAAGTGCGCGCCTCCGCCTGCCCGCATGACTGCCCCTCCACCTGCGCGCTGGAGGTGGAGGTGCTGGACGGTCGGCGCATCGGCGCGGTTCATGGCGCGGCGGACAACAGCTACACCGCCGGCGTGATCTGCGCGAAGGTCGCGCGCTACGCCGAACGCATCCATCACCCTGATCGGCTCACCCGCCCGTTGCTGCGGATCGGCCCCAAAGGCTCAGGCCAGTTCCGCGAAATCGCGTGGGACGAGGCGCTCGACCGCACGGCGGGCGCCCTCGCCCAAGTCGCCGCTCGGCACGGCACGGAGGCGGTCTGGCCATTTTACTACGCCGGCACGATGGGGCTGGTACAGCGCGACGGCATTAACCGTCTGCGCCACGCCATGAAATACTCGCGCCAGCGGCTGACGATCTGCACCTCGGTCTGCGAGGCGGGATGGGCTGCCGGGGTCGGCGGCTATCGCGGGCCGGACCCGCGCGAGATGGCCGCCTCCGACCTGATCGTGATTTGGGGCTGCAACGCGGTCGCCACCCAGGTCAACGTCATGACCCACGTGACCCGCGCCCGGAAGACGCGCGGGGCGAAGCTGGTGGTGGTCGATCCTTACCGCAACGCCACGGCCGCGGCGGCCGACATGCACCTGGCGCCGCGGCCCGGCACCGATGGTGCGCTCGCCTGTGCGGTGATGCACATCGCCTTCCGCGACGGCTGGGCCGACCGCGCCTACATGGCGCGCTTCGCGGACTGCCCGGAGGCGCTGGAGGCGCATCTCGCCGCGCGCGGCCCGGAATGGGCGTCAGGAATTACTGGCCTGTCGACCGAGCAGATCGAGGCGTTCGCGCGGCTGTACGGATCGACCAAGCGCAGCTACATCCGGATCGGCTACGGCTTCTCGCGCTCCCGCAACGGGGCGGCGAACCTGCACGCGGTCACCTGCCTGCCCACCGTCGCCGGCACCTGGCCGCATGAGGGCGGCGGCGCCCTCTGGAGCAATCGCGGCATCTATCACTGGGACAAGACACTGATCGAGGGGCTCGACGTTCGCGACCTCGGCGTCCGCCAGATGGACATGAGCCGCATCGGCAGCGTGCTGACCGGCGACCGGCGCGAGCTTGGCGACGGGCCGCAGGTCCACGCGCTGTTCATCCAGAACCAAAACCCGGTCACGGTCTGCCCGGACAGCAACCGCGTGCGGCGCGGCTTCGCGCGGGAGGATTTGTTCGTCTGCGTCCACGAGCAGTTCATGACCGAGACGGCGCGGTGGGCCGATATCGTGCTGCCAGCCACGATGTTCATGGAACACGATGACGTTTATCAGGCCGGCGGGCACAGCCACATCCAGATCGGCCCGAAGCTGATCGACCCGCCAGGCGAATGCCGATCGAACCACGACGTGGTCAACGCGCTGGCCGCGCGGCTCGGAGCCCGGCATCCGGGGTTCGAGATGACGGCCTGGGAGATGATCGACGCGACATTGCGCGCCTCCGGTTGGCCAGATGCGCAAACGGTGCTGCAGCGGCGCTGGATCGACGCCCAGCCGCCGTTTGAGGAATCCCACTTCTTCAATGGTTTTCCGCAGCCCGGCGGGAGGTTCCGTTTCGCCCCGGACTGGGCGCGCATCGGCCCCGATCACGCGCGGATGCCGCGCCTCCCGGACCATTTCGCCATCATCGACGCACCGAGCGCGGCCCATCCGTTCCGGCTGGTGACCGCGCCCGCCCGTAGCTTTCTGAACACGAGCTTCACCGAGACGCCCAGTTCGCGCCGGCGCGAGGGGCGGCCAACCGCCCTCGTCCATCCTGCCGAAGCCGCCCGGCTCGGGCTAACCGATGGCGGCAAGGTACGGCTCGGCAACGCGCGCGGTGAGGTCGTCGTTCATGTTCGCCTGTTCAACGGGGTGCAACCCGGCGTCGTAGTGACGGAGAGCATCTGGCCGAGCGAATGCTTCGAGGGCGGGATCGGGCTCAACGCGCTCACCAGCGACGACCCGGCCCCGCCGATGGGCGGCGCGGTGTTCCACGACACGGCGGTGTGGATGAAGGCCGAGGCGGCGGCCCTGCCGCTCGCGGCCGAATAGCGAACAAACTTTGCCCGGAGGCTGTGGCTTGACCGGGGGAAAAACGGGCCGCACCTTCGGCCGTGATTGCCCGAAGGAATGCTCGATGAAACCTCTGCTGCTTGTTACGGCCGCCGTGCTCTCCATGATCCGCCTGGCCCATGCGGCCGAGCCGGTGGATGTGGCCTTGGTGCTGGTGGACGATGTCTCGGGCAGCATCAACGAGGACGAATATAAGCTGGAGAAGCAGGGCTATTTCGACGCCTTCACCAACCCGACGGTGATCGGCGCGATTAAGTCCGGCGCCCTGGGTGCGATCGCGGTCTCGTTTGTCGAGTTCGCCGGATCGGGCCAGGTCGATACCGTGCTCGACTGGACGGTGATCCGCGACGAGCCCTCCGCGCGCGCCTTCGCAAAGCGGATGCAAGAGGCGCCCCGCTCGGCCTGGGGCCGCACCGCGATCGGCGATGGCATCACCCAGGCGCTTGATCTCCTGGCGCGCAGCGGCTTGCAGACCACAAGGCGCGTGATCGACGTCGCCGGAGACGGCAACAACAACGCCGGCCGGCCGGTGCAGGAGGCGCGCGACGCGGCGGTGAAGCAGGGCGTGACCATTAACGGCCTCGCCATCGCCAACGAGAGCAATATTCCCTGGCTGCAAGCGCACACTCATCCCCCAGGCGGACTCGACAATTACTACCGCGAGAATGTCACCACTGGCGAAGGCAGCTTCGTGCTGGTGGTGCACGACTACCGTACCTTCGGCGAAGCAGTGACGCGAAAGCTGTTCAACGAGATCGCCGCAGCGCCGCCCGGGTCACGCTTCGCGGTCGCACGCCCTGGGCAGCGCGGCTGATCCGGACCGCCCGGTGGTCCGACCCAAATCTTGCGGCGCCGCTAGACCAGTGCAGCGGTTCAGGCGTTCGCGCCCTCGATTAGGCTGCCGAAGCGGACCCAGGTCTTGCCATCCCAGCGCATGAGCTGCATCGCCTTGATCGGGCGGTGATCCGTTGGGCTCGTGTTGATCTTGATGCCGGGCAGCAGTACAGGGATTTCGAGATCGTGTAGGTCCTGCGCCTGGCGCATGACGTTCTCTCGCGAGAAGTCGCCGTCGCACTGCTTCAGAACTTGAAGCAAGGTCATCGCGACCCCGTAGCCGAAGACGTAATTAGCATCACTGAGATCGCTCCCCGACATATACGTCCCCATGAACGACCGCCACCCCTTCATGCCCGGATCGTTGTTCCAGGACGGGTCGGTCGGGTCTTTCAAGTATCCCGTCGTGATGACCCCGAGCCCGTTCTGCGGGCCGGCCGGCGTCATGACACCGCCAACCGAGATCGACACGTTGGTCATGAAGAACATCGGCTTCCAGTTGAGGTCATGCACCTTGCGGATTGCCTGCGCGGCAAACTTCGGGATGGCCGCGACCAGCAACACGTTTGCGCCCGAGGCCTGCATCTCAACAATCTGGCTCTCGATGGTAGGGTCGGTCGTCTCGTAGCTCGCGACCTTCACCACATACTTGTCCCAGTTTTTGCCGAGGATCGCCCGCACGCCCGCAGGGTAGTCCTTCCCGAAGTCGTCGTTCTGGTAAAGGATCGCCAGCTTTGGCTCCTTCACCTGCTGCAGCATGTATTTCGTGTAGATCTCCGCCTCAGTGCGGTAGTTGGGCTGCCAACCCATCGCCCAGGGATATTTCTTATAGTTGCTCCACTTGGACGCACCGGACCCGACAAACAGCTGCGGGACTTTCTCGCGCGTTGTATATTCCACAATCGCGGAGTTGCAGGGGGTTCCGATGTCCTGGAACAGGAAGGCCACGTGCTCCTGCTCGATCAGCCGACGCACGTCCTCGACGGTGCGGGGCGGGCTGTAGGCGTCGTCGAGCGAGATGAAGTCGATCTTGTGTTTTCCCACGCCCCCTTGGTCGTTCACCATTCTGAAGACCGCACCTTCGGTCTTGGGAATATTGCCGTAGGACGAGGCCGGGCCGCTATACGGCCCGGTGTTGCCAATCTTTAGCGTGCTAGCGGTCACGCCTGGCATATCGGCGGCCCATGCCCGCCTCGCGCGACCCGCCACGCTGGCCGCGAGCCCTGTAGCGACCATTGCCCTCCGAGTGATCATGTTTTGTTCTCCAGTTCTTGGAACGTCCCTCCGGCCAGGCCGGCCCCGGCCAGTGTGCGACCGGCGGTTCGTTAGGGGCAAGTGGCGGACGCGCCGCTTTACGGTGGCTAGCCGGTCTTGGGCGGCAAGGCCCGGCGTTGGCACCGGCGGGAAAAGCGTCGATACTCGGGCGTCGTCCCCGCCCGCGTTCTTGAACGGAACCGACGCCGTATGCCGAGCACCGACTGGGAAATCCCGGCCAACCTGCAGCCGGATCCGAGCGACTATCCCTACGACCTGACGCGCGCGCTGCGCGCGGTCGTGGGGCTGAGGTCTGTACGTCCCGCCCGACGCGTTCACCGCCGGCATACTTGGCACGGAGCGGGCCGGCAGCGGCGTGGTGATAGGCGAGAGTGGCCTGGTGGCGACGATCGGCTATCTCGTCACCGAAGCCGAAACGATCTGGCTGACCTCCGCTGATGGCCGGGCCGTCGCCGGACATGCCCTGGCTTATGACCAGGATAGCGGCTTCGGACTTGTGCAGGCGCTCGGCCGGCTCGATCTGCCGGCGCTGGAGCTGGGCGATTCCGATGCGCTCAAGGTCGGCGATCAAGCGGTGTTCGCGGCGTGGGGCGGCCGGCGGCACGCCATCGAGACAAGAGTGGTCGGCCGACAGGAGTTCCCCGGCTATTGGGAATACTTGCTGGACGAAGCGATTTTCACGGCGCCCGCGCACCCGTTCTGGGGCGGCTGCGGCCTGATCGGCGGGAACGGCAAGCTGATGGGCATCGGCTCGCTGATTTTGCAGCAGGGCGATGGCAAGGGACGTCGGCTCGACATGAATATGGTGGTGCCGATCGGCTACCTGGCGCCGATCCTCGAAGAGCTGCTGAGCTACGGCCGGGTGAACCGGCCCGCCCGGCCCTGGCTTGGCATGTATGCCACCGAGGCGGACGAAGCGATCATGGTGGGCCAGCTGTCCGACAAGGGGCCGGCGGAGCAAGCCGGCGTGCGCGCAGGGGACCGGATCTTAGCCGTGAACGGCGAAGACGTCGGCGACCTTGGCTCGTTGTGGCGGAGGGTCTGGGCTTCCGGCAGCGCGGGAGCGGAGGTGCGGCTGAGGGTGCTCCGCGAGACTGGGCCGGCCACGCTCACGATCCGCTCGGCCGACCGTGCCAAATTCCTCAAGAGCCCCAGATTGCACTGATGGCCTCGCTCCAGGCGGCCGTCATCCCGGTCACGGCCTTCCAGCAGAACTGCGCCATAATCTGGGATAGTGCCACGAAGCGCGGCTTCGTGGTCGATCCGGGCGGCGAGGCGGATCGCATCCTGGAAACGGTGCTCGAATACGGCGTGACGGTCGAACGCATCCTGCTGACGCACGGGCATCTCGATCACGCGGGCGGCGCGGCTGAGTTGCAGGAGAAGCTGCGCGCGGGCCAGGGCGACCCGGCGGCTTCCCCAATCGATGGCCCCGGCGAGCGCGACCGCTTCCTACTCGACGGCTTATCCGCGCAGGCGCGGAGCTTCGGTCTCGGTGGAGTCCGCGACGTGCTGCCGGACCGGTGGCTTGCGGAGGGCGATCAGTTGCGCCTGGGCGAACACCGGTTCGACGTGCTGCATTGCCCGGGGCACACGCCCGGCCATGTCGTGTTCGTCGACCGATCGGAACGCTTCGCGATCGTGGGCGACGTGTTGTTCCGGGGATCGGTCGGGCGCACTGACTTTCCCTACGGCGACCACGCGGGGCTGATCCGCGCCATCCACGAGAAGCTGCTGCCGCTCGGCGACGATGTCGCCTTCCTGTGTGGCCACGGCCCCGGCTCCACCATAGGCGCGGAGCGGGTGGGCAACCCCTTCCTGTGAGTCCTTGCTGTGGCGCGCGTGCCGGTTAGCCCTCGGTGGCGGCGTCGCCATCGCCGCCGGACGGAGTCGTGCCTTCGTAGAGTTCAGTCAGCCCAATCTCGACCCCGATTTCCGGAGCTGACCAAATACAACACCCGCATCTACGCCGAGCGCGTCAAGCCAAGGATCGACCCGATCTTCTCCGAGTGGGAGGACCGTTGGTGGCCGAAACCAATGTCAAGCGAAGAGCGTGCGGCGCTACCGGCGTTCACTCCCAAGCTGGCGGCTGAGTAGGGAGAACGGAGGTCGCGCAGCCCAGGGACCGATCCTCATTCAAGCCTCTCCCATCGGCGGGGACTCCTTCGTTTTGACAGAGTAAACGCGCTGCGTTAGCCCTCACCGCCGCTCGTCAGGAAGGCTGCATGCACCGCAGTCAACTCCACCGGCTTGGCGATCAAACCGTCGAAGCCAGCCTCCACCGCCCGCCTGCGATCCTGTGGCCGGCAGTAGCCTGACACGGCAACCAAGCGAAGTCCACGCAAAACCGGGTCTTCGCGGCAGGCGCGCGCGAACCCGAACCCGTCGATCTCGCCTGGCAGCGTCAGGTCGCAGAGAACCATATCAAAGGGCTCCGAGCGTGCCCGTGCGAGCCCGCCTAGGGCGTCGCGCGCAGCCTCGACGCGGTATCCCTCCAACTCGAGCAATTCGGCCAACGTCTCCCTGACGTGCGGATCATCTTCCACGAGTAGAATTCGCTGGCGGCTCCCCCGTTCGTGGTCCGCGACCGCCAGCATCGCGCCCGCGCTACGGCCGTTCATTGGCTCGCCCTTCTTGCCCATTGCCCATTCCCGGGGAGCCCGCAATACCGCGACTGTTCCCAATTGTGACTTAATCGTGGCGCGATCGTTTGCCATCAGTGATGCGAACACGCTGTTGCGAGGGCGCCCAATGCGCAGACAGGATATGTCCTCAAGGTTCCTTGATCGTCCGCTGCGACGCAGCACCACCCCTTAAAACGTCTCTGTGAAGCGTCCGGCCCTTGTTCCCGGTTTGTGAACAATTGAGTTCCCCAACCGGGTTCAAGGTCATGTCATTGTCCTTGCGCGCGACCTCTTCGCAACACAGTTCGACCCCAGCCGATCAGAAGGAGAGGCCATCGTGCCGCAAAGCTTCAATGAGCAATTGATCTCTTTTCTTCCCAAAATGCGCATTTGGGCGCTGGCGTTGACGCGCAACCGTGCGGCTGCGGACGATCTCACGCAGGATGTCGCGACCAAGGCATTGCTCGCCCAGGACTGCTTCATGCCGGGAACCAACTTCTCAGCCTGGGTTCACCGGATCATGATTAACCATTTCATCAGCAGCGTACGTAATAAACGTGAATTCACGGACATGGACACGGTCCCCGAGCTGCCGGTCGCGGCGTCGCATGAGGACCGGACGGCGTTGCGGGAGTTATCCTGGGCGCTGAAGCGGCTGCCGCCGGACCAGCAACAGGCTTTGTTCATGATCGCTTTGCAAGAGATTCCGTATGAGACGGCCGCTGAAAAGACCGGCTGCGCGATCGGCACCCTGAAAAGCCGCGTTCACCGTGCGCGCTTGCAGCTACGGGCCTACATGATGGGTGAGGGCAATCACCTCGCCCCCCCTGGAACTCCTCATCCAGCGCCGCATCTGGCCCATCGCCGCGCGGAGCACGTCGGCGCGATACATCCATGGTAGATCCGTAACGATCATTCGGGGCGGCATGGCTCGGCCATGCCGTGCCGCCCGTGTGTTTATCTCATCCCCGTGATCGAGGCCGAGACCGCGCGCGGATCGCGTTGCGGCCAGCGCCCGGCATCCACCTGGGCGAAGAAGCCGCCAACGATCCGGTTGAACTCATCGGGATCCTCGATGTTGATGGCGTGCCCGCAATTCGGCATCACCGCCAGCCCGGCCGAGGGAATGGTGCGTTTCATCATCACCCCCGGAGTGAGGCAGGGCCAGTCCTCGTCGCCGGTCAGCAACAGCGTCGGCACGTCAAGGCGCTTCATCTCCTCGGTCAAGTCGTAGAGCGAGGGACGTTCGCGCTGCACGCCTAGTTGGGTGTTGATCGAGCCTGGGGTGGAGTGCTCGGCGAGCATCCGCCTGAACTCGGCAAACCCAAGCGGATCCTTGTTCTCGAACTGCACCCTAGTCGGGCCGTAGGCATATTTGGCGGCGAAAGCTTCGATGCCCTGGTCGCGGATGAAGGCGGCGACCGCTTCGGTCTCGAGGCGAAAGCGGTCGCGCTCGCCCGGTTCAGCGCCGTAGCCGCAACCGGCTACGCATAACGACCGCGCTCGGGCCGGATGGCGAAACCCGAAATGCAGCGTCGCGAACCCGCCCATCGACAGCCCCACCACATGCGCCGTGTCGATGCCAAGATGATCGAGCACCGCCAGAATGTCATCGGCGGCACGCGCCTGCGAGTAGGATGCGACCGCCTCCGGCACATCGGACGGCGGGTAGCCACGGGCGTTGTAGGCTATCGCCCGGTAGCGCCGGCCGAAATGGCGGAGCTGTGGCTCCCAACTTCGCAAGTCCCCCGCATATTCATGCACGAAAATCACCGGGATGCCCGACCCGGTCTCCTCGAAGTAGAGGCGCACTCCGTCCTCGGCTGTGGCGTGCGGCATGTTTCTCCCCCATCAGTCGCGCGCGAATTCCTCGGGCCCAATGGCGGTGCCCTCCTGGTCGGTAACCAGCGTCAGCGTGCCCCCTGAGCGGCCCAGGCCGCTGAGGCGGATGGCTCGCATTCCGACAATGAAGCCGGCACAGGCGCGGCTCCACAGCTCGCCGAACGCGACCTCGGCCCGCCAAGGCCCCGCGGGCAGGCCTGCGACGGCGGCCACATTGCCGGGCGCGATATAAACGCTCGCCTCGGCCCGGCCCGCGAGGTCGCGGAGCTTGACCACCGCGGGCTGCACTGCCCGGTTCTGGACCACCACTCGCGCCGGTCCCGCCCTGCTTTGGTTCAGCACGTCTCCATTCGCCGGCGACGGGCCGGCATCATAGGCGCAATAGGCCCTGTGGGCGTCGGCGGCACTTCCCGTCAGCAGCCGCGCCGTGTCTACGAAGCCGATGCCCCCGCCGGCGAGCAGCACCGCCAGCAGCCCGTGATGCGGCACCAGCCCGACAACGTGCACGGTGGCGAACGGAGCCAATGTCGCGGCGGGAACGAACCTCCGATGTGTAGCGTCCAGCCGCCACAGCACGGCCGCTCCAGCACCGGGTGCGACGTAGTGCGTCGGCATCCCGGCTGGCCTCGCCGGAGCGCCCAAGGGGTCCGGCGCGGTTCCAGCCGCCTTGCCCGGTGGCTCGGGCGCGATGCTGGAGGGTGCGGAGGCCGGGCCGGCGTCGGGAGACCGGGGGCGGATCAGGTGCAAGGTGGCCTCGGTCACGGCGAGGCCGCCGAGCGCCAGAAAGCCGAGCCAGAGATAGAGCGGCAGGTCCGACATTCGCGGCCAGCGAGCCGGCGTGATGGGCGTGCCTTCGGCGGCCCTGGTCATGGCCGCCGTCGCCGACGCGGCCTGGTCGTAGGCGGCGCGCCGACCGCGATCCGCCAGCACCTCATAGGCCTCCTTGACGCGCAGGAACGCGGCCGTGTCGCCGGTGCCGGGCACGTCGGGATGGAGCCGGCGCGCCTGACGGCGGAATGCCGCGATGATCGCTCCCGCGTCAGCCGAGGCGGCGACGCCGAGACGCGCGTAAAAGCCCTTCGGGTCGGGGTTCATCTCAAGCGAGTTTATAGCAGAGTTGGGCCGATCGCTGACTCTCGCGCCGCCGCCGGCAGGGTACCGGAATGCCCCACGTGCGCAAGCATGGCTGGTGAGGGCGCGGGCGGGCAACACTCGGCTGGTAGCCCCTTATGCTCGCCCGACCTCGCCCGAACCGTACGGTTCGAACGCGCGTGGGGCGGAACCGTACCGTTGGCGTCAACCGTGCCTTTACCAAATCCGCCACTTCCCCCTTCCCCTTGCGGGAGGCGGGCGGCGGAGCGGCCGGCGCTAAGGGGTAAGGACATCCGCATTCGTATTAACCTCCAATAAATAGGTTCGGGCCAACAACGACATCCCCGCCAGGATGTCGTCATGTTGCCGGAACAGTTCATCGCCAAGTGGCAAGCCAACGCGCGCTCCGAGCGCGCTGCCTGCCAGGAGCATTTCATCGATCTCTGCCACCTGCTCGACGAACCGACGCCGAACACCGATCCCGATGGCGCCGCCTATGCCTTCGAGAAGGGAGCCACCAAGGCGGTCGGCGGCGACGGCTGGGCCGATGTTTGGCGAAAGGGCCGGTTCGCCTGGGAATACAAGGGCAAGCATCGCGATCTCGACGCCGCGCATCGCCAACCTCTGCAATACGCCGGCGCGCTCGGCAACCCGCCGCTGCTGGTGGTCTCCGACATGGCGCGGTTCGTGGTTCGCACCAATTGGACCAACGCCATTTCCGAGCGGCACGAGGTGCTGCTCCCGCAACTCACCGACCCCGCCAAGCGCCATCTGCTGAAGGCGGTCCTGTCCGACCCGGACCGGCTTCGCCCGGCCACCACGCGCGAGGCGCTGACCGGCAAGGCGGCCGGCGAGTTCGCCGAACTGGCCAAGCGCCTGCGCGCGCGCGGCAACGATCCGCAGACGGTCGCGCATTTCGTCAACCGCCTGGTGTTCTGTCTGTTCGCCGACGATGTCGGGCTGCTGCCGGCGGGTTTGTTCGAGCAGATGCTGGCGGCGGCGAAGCGGGCGCCGGAGGATTTCGCGGGTTATGCGCGCGCGTTGTTCGCCGCGATGGCGAGCAGAGGCGGCCGGGTCGGTTTCACCCCGGTGCAGTGGTTCAACGGCGGACTGTTCGATGACGACCTGGCGCTGCCGCTGGAAAAAGCGGATGTCGAGATCCTGCAAAACGTGGCGGAGTTGGATTGGGCCGAGATCGACCCGTCCATTCTCGGCACCTTGTTCGAGCGCGGACTCGATCCCGACAAGCGCAGCCAGTTGGGTGCCCATTACACCAACCGCGAGAAGATCGAGAAGCTGATTGACCCGGTGATTCGCCGTCCGCTGAACGCCGAGTGGGAGCGGACCAAGGCGGCCATCGAAGCGGCGTTGGTGGCGCCGACCCCAGCATATCGTGCTCGCGGCCGTGATGATCCGCGCAAGCTGAAGGCCGCGCAAGTGCTGCGGGGCTTCCTCGACCGTCTGCGCGGGTTTCGCGTGCTCGATCCGGCCTGCGGCTCCGGCAACTTCCTCTATCTTGCCTTGCAAGCGCTCAAGGATTTGGAGCACCGCGTCTCGGTGGAGGCCGAGGCACTCGGGTTGCAACGGGAATTCCCGCGCATCGGCCCGGAGGCGGTGCTCGGGATCGAGATCAATCCCTATGCGGCGGAACTGGCGCGCGTCTCGGTGTGGATCGGTCACATCCAATGGGCGCGCCGGCACGGTCTGCCGCCGCCCGCCGATCCGGTGCTGAAATCTCTTGAAACCATCCAGTGTCGCGACGCGCTGCTAACGGCGGATGGCAAAAGGGCGGAGTGGCCGAAGGCGAACGTGATCATCGGGAATCCGCCGTTTCTGGGCAACAAGGTGATGATTAATATTCTTGGCCCAGGGTACGCAACTCGGCTCCGGTCCGCATATAGGGGCCGGGTGCCGGGTGAGGCCGATCTTGTTTGTTATTGGTTCGATAAGGCATGGACTGCGGTAGTTGAGGAGGAAGTTAGACGCGTCGGCCTCGTCGCCACCCAGTCGATCCGTAAAGGCGCAAGTCGGCAGGTTTTGGACCCTATTGCTCGGAGTGGAGCAATCTATGACGCCTGGGGTGACGAGCCGTGGACCATTGAGGGAGCGGCTGTACGCGTTTCACTTGTGTGCTTCGCAAAGTCTGACAACGAGCCAATTCAACTCGATGGAAAGATGGTCCCCAGGGTTCATGCCGACCTGTCGGCTCGGTCTGCCGATCTCACCACCAGTGTGCGCCTGAAAGAGAACCGAGGCATTTGCTTCCAAGGGCCAGTAAAGGTCGGTGCATTCGACATCCCAGGGGAAGTCGCACGGGAATGGTTGCAATGTCCAGCTAACCCTAACGGTCGTCCAAACGCGGACGTGATCCGCCCTTGGATAAACGGTCAAGATATTACTCGCCGCTCGTCCAACACATGGATTATAGATTTTGGTGAAATGAGCGAGGAGGAGGCAGCATACTACGTGCAGCCTTTTACCTGGGTGACGAAGCACGTGAAGCCCGAGCGCGAAAAAATCGCCGCAAGACGCGCAAGGACAATTGGTGGCGACATGGCGAGGCCGTTCCGGGGCTTCGGGCAGCTATGCTTGGTTGCCAACGCTTTATTGCCACGCCTAGGGTCGCGCAGTACCGTCTATTTGTTTGGTGTCACCCGGCAACACTCCCGGACAGCCGTATTTATGCGTTCGCACGCGACGACTACGTAAGCTTAGGCGTGCTCCATAGCAAATTGCACGAGCTCTGGTCCCTGGCTATGGGCTCGCGTCATGGGGATGGGAACAAGGGCGGGCGTCCAACCTACAACAATGAAACTTGTTTCGAGACATTTCCTTTTCCAATTCAACTTACCCCAGCCACCTACGCAAACAACCCCACGCCCAAGCCATCGCCGCCGCCGCCCGCACACTCGTCGAAGCGCGCGACCGCTGGCTCAACCCGCCCGAGCTAATCAAGCGCGTTCCCGAGGTCGCCCCCGACTTTCCCGACCGCATCCTGCCCATCGACGAAAAAGCCGCCGCGATCCTGAAAACTGTAAGCGTTTGGTGACGACCGTTGGATCAGGGCGGTGTTGAGGGCGTCCACGGCATTAGTTCGTTGATCTGGCTGATCGGGTGCCCATTGGCGATCTGGTCGAGGGTGTTGCGCAGATACGCTTCCGGGTTGATCTCATTGAGCTTGACGGTCTGCAGGATGGAGTAGATGGCGGCGGCGCGCTCGCCACCGGCATCTGATCCGGCGAACAGGTAATTCTTCCGTCCGAGCGCGATTCCGCGCATGGCGTTCTCGGCGATGTTGTTGTCGATCTCGAGCCTTGCGTCGGTGAGGAAGCGCGACAATGCCTCCTGCCGCTTCAGCGTATAGCGGAATGCCTCGGCCAGCTCTGACTTGGCCGATAGCCTGGTGACGACCTTGCCTGCCCAATTGAAGAACGCGGCGAGCAGCGGCGCGGCATCGGCCCGGTGCATCAGCCGCTCATCGGTCGGCGCGAAGCGCGCTTTGGCCTCGATGGCGTAGAAGGTGGCAATGCGCTCGATCGCCTGCTTGGCGACCGGAGACTTCTTGCCGTTCCAGACATCGAAGAACTTGCGCCGGCAATGCGCCCAGCAGGCGACCTCGGTGATCGCCTGGTTCGTGCGAAGGCTCCGATCGGTGGCGCGCTGATCGTAGAGTGCCTCGAAGCCAGCGTAGCCATCGGCCTGAAGGAAGCCGGTGAACTCTGCCAAATGCCCGGCCGGATGCGCGCCACCACGATCGGGACTGTAGAAGTAGGCGGCCGCCGGCGGCGCCGTGCCGCAGAATGGTCGATCGTCGCGCACATACACCCAGAGCCGCCCGGTCTTGGTTCGGCCGAGACCTGGCGACAGCACTGGCACGGTGGTGTCATCGCCGTGGATCTTCTCCGCAGCGAACACGTGTCGTCTGATCCCCTCGACAATCGGCGCCAGCAGCCATGCCGCCTGACCGACCCAGTCGCACAGCGTGGATCGGTCGAGATCGACCCCGTCGCGAGCATAGATTGCGTATTCCGGAGCAAGTCGGCCAGGCATTCCGATTTGATGTCGGCCACTGATTCCGAGGTGATGTCGGCCATTCCGATCTGATGTCGGCCACCCCCTGAGGGGTGGCGTTGCCCGACCGCTGGGCAGGTGAGCGGTCTTCCTCTCGTCAGGGGCGAGAGGGGGACCGATGCCGGCCGAGAGAGTGTCGATGCGACGCGTGCGTGAGATCCTGCGGCTGAAATACGAGTTCGGCGCCTCGGACCGGGCGGTCGCGGTGGCGATCGGTGTCGCCCGTAGCACGGTGCAACTGTGCCTCGCTCGCGTCGCTGCGGCGGGGCTGAACTGGCCGTTGCCGGAGACGCTGACCGACGCGGGGCTCGAGGCGATATTGTTCGCGCCGCTCCGCGGCTCCAAGCCGGGCGGCCGGCACAAGGCGGAGCCGGATTGGACGCTGATCCATCATGAGCTGCGCCGCCCCGGGGTGACGCTGCTGCTGCTCTGGGAGGAATACCGGGCCATCCATACCGACGGCTACGGCTACAGCCGCTGGTGCGAGCTCTACAGGGGGTGGGAGAGCCGCCTGTCGCCGACCATGCGGCAGGCGCATCCCGCCGGCGAGCGGCTGTTCGTCGACTACGCCGGGCATACGGTGGAGGTGGTGGACGGCAGCACCGGCGAGCTGCGCGCGGCGCAGGTGTTTGTCGCGGTGCTGGGCGCGTCCAACTACACCTACGCCGAGGCGACTTGGACCCAGGGCCTGCCGGACTGGATTGGTGCGCACGTCCGCGCCCTCGCCTTTCTCGGCGGCGTGCCGCGCCAGATGGTGCCCGACAACCTGCGCGCCGGCGTGCTGCGGGCGAACTGGTATGAACCCGGGATCAATCCAACTTACCGCGATCTGGCGGCGCACTACGGCACCGCGATCTTGCCGACGCGGGTGCGCAGGCCGCGCGACAAAGCCAAGGTCGAAGCTGGTGTGCTGGTGGTGGAACGCTGGATCCTGGCGCGTCTGCGCAATCAGCGGTTCTTCTCCCTGGCCGAGCTCAACGCGGCAATTACGACACTGGTCGCCGATCTCAATGCCCGGCCGATGCGCAAGCTCGGCGTCAGCCGCCGCCAGCTGTTCAAGGAGCTGGACCGGCCGGCGCTGTCGCCGTTGCCGGCGGAGCCCTTCGTCTACGCCGAGTGGCGCATCCGGCGCGTGGCACTCGACTACCATGTCGACATCGACGGGCATTACTACTCGGTACCGCACCGATTGCTGCGCGAGCGGGTCGAGGCCCGCGTCACTGCCCGCACGATCGAGCTGTTCCACAAGGGGGAGCGCGTCGCGGTGCACGTGCGTGGCGGCGTGCGCGGCCGGCACACGACACTGCCGGAGCACATGCCGCGGGCGCATCGGCGGCATGCCGAGTGGACCATTGAGCGCATCGGCCGGGAGGCCGCGGGGATCGGCGCGGCAACGGCGACACTCGCGGCGTTGATCCTGGAGAGCCGGCCGCACCCGGAGCAGGGCTTCCGCGCCTGCCTCGGCATCCTGCGTCTGGTGCGCACCTACGGCCACGACCGGGTGGAGGCGGCCTGTACGCGCAGCCTGGAGATCGGCGCGCGCTCCTACGGCAGCGTGCAGTCGATCCTGCGGCACGGGCTCGACCGTCAGTCCCCCGAGGCGCCGGTCCGAACCGGTGAGCTGCCGCTGGTCCACCCGAACATCCGCGGTTCCGGCTATTACCACTGAGGAGAGCCCCGTTGCTAACCCATCCCACGCTCGACCAACTGCGCCAGCTCGGCTTCGCCGGCATGGCGCGCGCCTTTGAGGAGCTGACCGCCAGCCCGCGCGGCGTCGAGCTCGATCACGCCGAGTGGCTCGGGCTGCTGCTCGACCGCGAGCTCGCCGATCGGCAGGACCGCCGCCTCAAGGCGCGCCTGCGCTATGCCCGGCTGCGCCACCAGGCCGCCGTCGAGGACGTCGACTACCGCACCGCACGTGGCCTGGACCGGGCATTGTTTCAGAAACTTGCCCTGGGCGGCTGGATCGAGGCGAAGCAGAACCTGATCATCGAAGGCCCGACCGGAGTCGGAAAATCGTGGCTTGCCTGTGCCCTCGGCCACAAGGCCTGCCGCGACGACTACTCCGTGCTCTACCAGCGCATCCCGCGTCTGTTCGCCGACCTGGGGCTGGCGCGCGGTGACGGTCGTTACGGCAGGTTGATGCGGGCATTCGGCGGGGTGAAGCTACTGATCCTGGACGACTGGGGGCTCGAGCCGCTCGGCCCGGAACAACGCCGCGACCTGCTCGAGATCGTCGAGGACCGTTATGGCCGCGGCGCCACGCTGCTCACCAGCCAGATCCCAGTGGATCGCTGGCACAACCTCATCGGCGACCCGACCCTGGCCGACGCCATCCTCGACCGGGTCGTCCACAACGCCCACCGCATCCAGTTGCGCGGCGAATCGCTGCGAAGAAAGAAAGCTCAGGAGCACGCTATCATGGCTTGACTGATCACCATCGCGATGGAGACATCACACCCGCCCACGGGCACCGCCACCCCGGCCGACATCGATCGGAACAGCCGGCCGACTTCAATCGGAATGGGTGGCCGACTTCAGGCTGGAATCACCGGCCGACATCATCGGAATGCGCACA
>CAWKGV010000003.1:212500-688807 GCA_963849305.1 uncultured Pseudomonadota bacterium | reverse complement strand
GCCGGGTGAGGGACTTGAACCCCCGACCTTCGGTTTACAAAACCGCTGCACTACCGCTGTGCTAACCCGGCCGGCCCGCATTCCTAAGCACTTCGGGACCAGGCTTTCAACCATGCTCTGATCCCAAACCGCGCCGCCGCGTTAACCAGGTGGTGACACCCGAGCGCGCAAGGTGCCCCAGATACGCACCGGCCGACACGGGATCAATTCATGCCCTCCACTGTGGTCTCCGGAGGCGTCACCGCGACTGCCATCGACGCGCGGCAAAAAAGCCAAACCATCGTGGTCGGCGGAACCGCCGGCCTCGCGGGCATTGCGTTCACCGGGGACGCCGCCATCACGCCTCTCGCGCCCACGCTCGACAGCGCGAGCGTGATCGCCAGCCTGCTTCCCGGCCAGACCAGGCCCGGAGCCTCGCTGCTGCAAGCCACCGGCGTGTTCGTCAATCAAGGAACCGTGCTCGCGAATGGGCCGGCCGGCAGCAGCTTCACCATCGCCGTCCAGCCGGCGGGGACGATCGCGGGCAGCTTCATCAATGCCGGCCAGGTCGTCATCAATGCCGGCAACACCATGACCATCGCGGTCGCCGGCACCGCTTCATTCGCCAACTCCGGGCGGATCCTGGCGAACGGCGGCTCGCTCCTCATCGCCGCCGCCGCTCCCGGCGGCCTCGCCCCTGTTACCGGCCTGATCGCAGTGGCCGGAGGCGGCACGGTCGAAATCGCCGCCGCGGTGCCCCAGGGCACCGGCGAAGCCTCACCCGTCTTCGCCTTCCTCGACGCAAGCCATGACGAGCTGACGCTCGATCAACCGAGCGCGTTTGACGCCCGGATCGCGGGCTTCGCGGCCGGCGACACGATCGACATCGGCGCCCACCCAGTCGGCACGCTGACCGTCGCCAGCAACGGCCAGGTCACTTTGCAGAACGCCGGCAGCGTAGTCGCCACGCTCCAGTTGAGCACCGGCGCGTACACCCCCGGTACCTTCATCGTTACCAAGGGAACCGCCGACGGCTTCAGCATCGCCACCGCCGCGAACGGACAGACGCTCCTGACCACTAGCCTGGTCAACTCAGTCTGGGCGGCGGGCAAGACCGGCACGTGGGGCACCACAGCCAACTGGTCCACCGGCACAACGCCCGGCACGAGCGCCACGACGGTGCTCGGCGCCGCGGCCGCCGCCTACACGCTCAGCACCGGCACACTCGCGGCAAGCGCCGCCTCCCTGCTGATGGACGGCGCGCAGGCGACGCTGGAGGTGGACAAGAGCCTCACCCTCGGACCGCAGGCCCTGATCCAGAGCGCCGGCACGATCCACATCATGGCGGGCGCGACGCTCACCGCGCCCGATTTGAGCCAAATCGGTACCGGCGCGGCGCTGCTGGAGGGTGCCGGCGCCGTGCTAGAACTGACCGGTCAGCCCAGCACGGCCCAGACCGTAGCCGGGACATTCGCCATCGGTCGCTACGTCGCGGCCGAACTGGAAGGGTCGGTCACGATCAACGGCGGCATGCTGAAGGCCGGCCCCACGCAACCTGTCAAGGGAGCCACCGCCGGGCGAATCGCGATCGGCTCCGAGGGCGGCGGAACCCCGGCCAGCGTCGTCGCTGAGGCAGGCGCGAACGTCACCGACACGCTCGCGATCCTCGGCTCCGGCCCCGGTTCGTACAGCGCGCTGACCATCACCGGCGCGACGACAAAATGGACCGACGCCACCGATCCCACCGATCCCGCCGACACGACGGGCGCCATGCTGGTGGGACTCAACGACCAGCCAATCGCCGGCGTCGCCACTGGTGCCGCCCAGCTCACCATCGCCAACGGCGCCACGCTGACCGAGGCGAGCTACGCCGAGATCGCCCCCTCCGCCGGCAGTGGGGGCACGGTCACCGTCAGCGGTGCCCGCTGGAACATCGGCGCTGCCACCGGCCCGGGGTTCCTGGAAGTCGGGCGCGACGGCGCCGGGTCGCTGCTGGTGCAAAACGGCGGCACCGTCGCGATCGGCAATGGCGGCAGCGTCGTCGTGCAAGGCACCGTTGCCTTCCACTCCCCAGCACTCGCGCTTGGAACAAACGCCGACGGGACGGGCACGGTAACGGTGAGCGGCACGGCCTCGAAGCTGACCACCACGGGGACCGTCGCGGTCGGCGGCGCCGGCCAGGGCGCGCTCGCCCTGCTCGTGGGCGGTGAGCTCGCGGCCGGGGCGCTGACGCTGGGGCAAGGCTCAAGCGTGACGGTCGATGCGGCCTCGGCCGTCGACATCGGCAACGGGAGCACGTTCGTCCCCGGATCGATCGCGATCGATCCGGGCCACTCGATCACCGGCAGCGGGCTGCTCGCGGCATCAGTGGTTAACAACGGAACGATCGTGGTCTCGTCCGGGACGCTGGAGATCACCGGCAGCTTGAACGGCACCGGCACGATCGCGATCATGAACAACGCCGTCCTCAAGCTGGACGGCTACGTGGCGCCAGGACAGGCGATCGATTTTGCCAGCGGCGCGGGCGAGCTGATCCTGACCAATCCCGCCCCCGCTTTCGCCGGGCCGATTCAGAACCTGAACACGGGCGACAAGATCGAGCTTGGCTTGCCTTCGCCGATCACCAACGTCCTAGTCGCCACGTCGGGCGCGGTGACGGTGCAGACCAAAAAGAGCACCTTCACGCTGAGCAACGTCGCGTACGCTGCCGGCGCCTATCGCGGGTTCAGCTCGTTCCCTGACCCCGCGACCGGCTTGTGGGCGATCCAGGTCGCGCCGCCGACTTACGACTGGCTTGGCACCGGCACCGTTCTGGGCTCCGCGGCGAGCTGGTTCAATGACGACACCGGCTTCACCGCCGCCGCCCCGCCGAGCGCCGCCACCATGCTGAACTTCGGCACCTCGGGCACGCTGACCGGGACGGCAAGCGGGCTCAGTGCCAACTTCAACGGGTGGGGCGCATGGACGCTCAACGGCGTCGCCCTCACTCTGGCCGGCGACCCCAACCCACCCGCGCCGCCCTTGGCGCTGGCCTTCGGCACCAGCGCGACGCTGCTTGGATCGCAGATCACGGCCGCCGGCAGCTTCCTCATCGGTTCATCCACGGGCGCGAACGTCACGTTGCGCAACGGATCGACCGTCATCGCCACGACCGGCACAATCGGCGCGAGCACAGGGCAGTTGGGCGCGCTGACACTCGCCGCCGGCAGCTCCTGGCGCGACAGCCAGTTCACCGCGATCGGCGGCTCCGGGTCCGGCACGCTCACGGTCGCAGGCGGCACGCTCGTCACCAGCGCCGGCGCCGCGCTCGCCGCGAACACCGGCGGGAGCGGGTCCGCGACGATCGGCGCGCAAGGCACCTGGGTGGCGAATGGCGGTCTGGCGATCGGCAGCGGCGGCACCGGGGTCGCGACGATCGCCGGCGGCGGAACGCTGCTGCTCGGGAGCGCTGGCAACACGGTCGGCGCCGCCGCGGGCAGTCACGGCACGCTCGTAGTCTCTGCCGGCGCCCTGGTCCGCTCCACCCTTACCACCCAGGCGGGGGGCGTTGCCCTGTCGATCGGCGATCAGGCTGGCTCCGGCGCGATTGCCCCGGCGAACGGGGCAGTCATAGTAAACGGCAGCAGCGCGCTGCTTAATTTGAACGGCAACCCGCTCGCGCTCGGACTGCATGGCGGCACCGGCACGCTCACGGTGACCAATGGCGGGACCGTGCTCGCCGGCACGGCCAATAGCTCGCAAATCGCCGGCACCTCGCTCGCCGGCCAAGGCGTCGGCACGCTCACCGTCATTGGCGCGCTGTCGAGTTTCGTCTGCGCCGGCGCCATGAGCGTCGGCGCCGGAGGCAGCGGCGTGCTGCTGGTGCAGAACGGCGGGAGCGTGCATGTCGGCTTTGACCCGCTCGGGTCAGGGGGACTCGGAATCGGCATCGGCTCGGGCGCCTTGGGTTCGGCCTGGAGCGGGTCAGGGATCGCCACCATCTCCGCTGGCGCCTGCCTGGTCAGCGACCAATCGATCAATGTTGGCGGCTTCGGCGCCTCGGGCGCACTGAGCGTGCAGGGCGCCACGGTCCAGGCACTCGGGACCATGGGTATCGGCTTGGGCGCGGTGGTCGGGGGCGTCTCGGAAACCAGCAACGGAACGGTGATCATCGGCGCCGCCGGGATATTGGAGATCGAGGGCGGCGGAATCACCGCATCCGCCACGCCGGCGCTCGTGCTGGGGGGCTTCGCCGGATCAACTGGCGCGCTGGCGGTCAACGGCCCAGGCGCCTTGTTGAATGTCGGCACGTTTTCCGTGGCCGTGGGAGCCGGCGGTCAAGGCAGCCTGGCTGTTGGCCAAGGCGGATCTGTCAGCGCCGGAACCATCTCGGTCGGGGCGGGCGGTTCGGGCACGGCATCCGTCGCCGGTATCGGCTCCCGGGTCAGCGCGCAGTCGCTGAGCGACGGGGTGAGCGGCGTTGGCGCTCTGTCGATCACCAATGGAGCCAGCTTGGGCGTGGCACAGGCGCTGACGATCGGCGGGGCAGGCGCGCTCGCCATCCAAGGTGGCGCGGTCGTCGCCGGCCTGGTCGTCAACGCGGGCTGGATTGGCGGCACAGGCTCGCTGGCGGCAACGACGCTTGCCAATTCCGGCATGATCTACGCCGCGGGCGGGGCATTCGCTGTGGCGGGGGCGATCGCCGGCAACGGCACGCTGGAAGCAGGGCCGGGCGGCACCCTAACGCTCGGAGGCAGCGTCGCCGCCGGCCAGACGATCGCCTTCGCCGATGCCACCGGCACGCTTGTGATCGACGCTATCGGCGGCTTCGCCGCCGGCCCGATCACGGGATTCCAAAGAGGGGACAAGATCCAGATCGCCAGTCAGACGCCGCTGACCCAGTCCTTCAACACCGTCTCCGACACGCTAACGCTATCCGGAAGCGGCAACAGCTATCATCTCAGCTTCACCGGCTCGCATCAGGCGAGCGACTTCGTCGCCGCGGTGAGCACGATCCCGATGCCGGCCATCACCACCGCCCCGTTGGCCAGCACCATGCAAACAGTCACCCAAAACGACACGATCGTGCTGCCCTATCCCGGGCAAGGCTTCGCGGATATCTTCGGTCCAGTTATAGGCAACGGCAATCTGCTCGATTTCCGCCCGGCGCTGGCCGACACGCTTTGGAACGGCACTTCGGCTACGCTTGCCCAGTTCGTGCAACTAAGCACGAGTGCGACTAGCACGGTCATTTCCATCAGCCCCAGCGGCAGCGCGGGTGGGGCGAGCTACCAAGTCGCAAAGCTGGAAGGCTCGGGCGCGGTCAGCCTCAGCACGGTGCTGACGCACGCCCTCACCTGAGGGCGCCGGGTTATTGGCTGTTCCGCTCGGCCTTCTTCTTCTCGTGGTGCCCCACGCCGGCTCCCACGGCGGCGCCGGCCAAGGCATGGCCGCTGCCAAGCTCGTGCCCACCCGCCGCCCCGATCGCGGCACCCTTGGCGGTGTCGTGCTTGCCGGCACTGCTGCTCGTATCATCGCTCGCCGCGACCGCGTGCGCCAGCGGCGACGCGAGCAGCACCGCCGCCACTCCGAGGGGAAGCAAGAGTCGCCTGGTCATTCCGGTTCTCCCATTCAATGACCGCCATTAACGAATTGTCAGGGAGGCCGGGTTCGAAACTGGACAGACACAATCACGCGAGCGGAGTTAGGCGCGCTCGCGCCAAACCCCGGCCTCGCCGAGCCGCACCAGGAATACTGCGGCCGATCGCCGGCTCGATAAGCCATTATCTCCTCGTCATGGCCGTGCTCGTCACGGCCATCCACGACTTTTGTGCCGGCAGGACAGGCCATTCGCGAGCATGACGTGCGAAAGTCGCGGCCGTAAGCAGGCAGCCGTGTTCAGGCAGCGGTCCGCTGGTGCTCTGGAACCTCCAGCTTGAAGAACCGCGCCGCATTCAGGCCCAGCACCTTGGCGCGCTGCGTGTCGTCCAGCATCCCCATCGTGCGCTCGATCGCCTCGGCCGAGTGCGGCCAGGTGCCTTCGTGATGAGGATAGTCGTTGGCCCACATGAGATTGTCGATCAGGCCGTAACGATCAGCGAGCAGCAACCCGGACGGATCCTCCTGGAACGTCGCCAGGCCGTGCGCGCGGTAATAGTCGCTCGGCAACCCCTGCAATTTCGGGCGCACCCACATGTGGTGCTTGCGGTACGCCTCGTCCATCGCATCGAGCAGCCACGGCACCCAGCCGATGCCGGCCTCTATGGTTGCGAACCGCAACTTCTTGAACCGCTCCAGCACGCCGGAGGCGCAGAGATTAGCGACCGGCTCGATGGTAGGCGAAAGCGAGTGCGTGACGTAGTTGATCACCGCGCCCCCGTTGCCACGCGCGGCGCGCGGGTCGCGCCCGGTGGAGATGTGGAACGTGATCGGTAGCCCGGTCTCCTCGATCAGCGCCCACATGCGGTCGAAATGCGGCAGGTTGTAGTTGACGTGATCGACGTCGTGCGCACCCCAATGCGGCTTGCAGGGAAGGGTCAGCGCGCGATAGCCGATCTTGGCGACGCGCTCGATCTCGGCCAGCGTACCGTCCAGGTCGCCGGTCGCGACCGCGGCGGCCGGAAGCATACAGTCGGGATAGGGGCCGAACTGCTCCCAGGCCCAGTCGTTCCATATCCGGCATTGCGCGTTGGCGAACACCGGGTCGGGCGTCGCCCACATCGCCAGGCCCTTATTGGGGAAGATGATCTCCATGTCGATGCCGTCGCGCTGATTGTCGCGCACCCGTTCCGCCGGATCGGCGCCGGCTTTGGAGCGGATCCAGTCCTCGCCCTCGAAGCTCTGCACCCGGATGCGGTCGGGGCGGTAGCCCTCGCAATAGCGCCACTGCACGCCGTTCTCGTCGGTGATGACGCGGGGAACGCGCTCCTTGTACTGGGGCGGGATGCGCTTCTCCCACAAATCCGGCGGCTCGTTGGCGTGGCTGTCGGTCGAGACCATGAAGTATTTCTTGGGATCGCCGACGCGAGCGGTGTGTTGCCAGCCGGTGTGGCCGGGGGTCTCAAGGCGCCAAAGATTCGGGGCGTTGATGGCGACGGCTTCGCTCATGGATTTTCCTCCGTTATGCGGCCAATCCGACTTGCCATTTATGAAGCACCTGCCCGCGACGGCCGCAAGCAGCTCACGATGCGCTCGCGAGTATCAAGCCGGCTTGCGTAACAGCGCCTCCATCGCGCTCAGCCGCCCTTCCGCCATGCTGCGCGCGACATTGGCCTGGAACTCACGCATTCGCTCGCCCATCGCGATGTGGACGCCGAGCGCCGGGAACCCCTCGTGTTCCACGCGCTGGCGTTGCTGCTCTCGCTCCACGGCGCCCTCCTCGGTCATGTCACGGAACGACACGATCTCGAACCCGGCGGCGCTAAGGTCGGCCCGGGTCTGCTCCTGAGTGGCGAGGAAGCTGGTGTCCGGGCCGGCGGCCCAGGGCATGGGGTAGTGGGGCGGACCGCTCGGCCCGGCGCCGAGATTGGCGAGCGCCAACAGGCCGCCCGAACGCAGTACCCGGAACGCCTCGCGATAGCACCGTGGCTTGTCGGCGATGTTCATGACCACGTTCTGCGAATAGGCGTGGTCAAAGCTGGCGTCCGGGAATGGCAGGTCGAGCGCGCTGCCTTGCACGATCCGTACCCGATCGGCCACGCCGCAGGCGGCGTTCAGCTCCTCGGCGGCGGCGCAATACTCCGCCGTCAGGTCGATGCCGGTGACGTGGCATTGGCAATGCGCCGCGATCCATCGCGCCGGCCCGCGCGATGCCGCTGCCGATGTCCAGCACACGCTGGCCGGGCTTGATGGCCAGCATCGTCGCCAAATCCTCGGTCGCCAGCACGCCGCGGCCGTGCAAATGATCGAGCGGGGCCAGCGCGTCGGGCGTGATGGCGACATCCTCGCCTCGCTCGGCGCGCAACGCGGCGAGTACGCGGGCGGCGATGCCCTCGCGCGCGTAATGGTCCTGAACCTGCGGCATGTCCGCCTCCTATCTCGGCATTCTTGGTTGGCGTTGCTACGCTGGCCCGCCGAGCCCGGCCGGTAGCCCGAATGGTTCCTGGTCCTTGAGGCCGCGAGGGAGCGTGTGGCGCCGGCCGGTCGTCCGTAAGCCCGAACAGTCGTCTGGGCCCGAGCCCGCATCGAGGAGGATGGGTGATGGATGAGCCGACCACCGCCGACCGTTTCGTCGGCATCGACGTCTCCAAGGGCCGGGTCGACGTGCATGTTCGCCCGGACGGCACCGGGTTCGTCTGCACGACCGACCCCGACGGCCTGGCCGACCTGGCGAGCCGCTTGCAGCCGTTGCGGCCGAAGCTCGTCACCATGGAGGCGAGCGGCGGCTATGAGGGCGTCGTCGCCGCGGCGCTGGCCGAGGCCGGCCTGCCGGTCGCCATCGTCAACCCACGTCAGGTGCGCAAATTCGCCGGCGCGATCGGCCGGCTCGCCAAGACCGACGCCATCGATGCCGGCATCATCGCCCATTTCGCCGATGCCATCCGGCCCGAGCCGAAGCCGATGCCCGATGCGCTCTCGCTGCGCCTGCGCGAGCTGCTCGCGCGACGCCGCCAGCTCGTGGTCATGATCAACGCCGAGAAGCAGCGCCTCGGCAAAGCCGCCGACAAGCTCGCCCAGCGTTCGTTCAAGACCATCCTGCGCAGCTTGCAGGCCGAGCGTGAGCGCATCGACCGCGCCATCGACAAGCTGATCGAGGACAGCCCGGTGTTCTGCGCCAAGCAGGACCTGCTCAAGAGCGTCCCGGGCATCGGCGACGTCATCGCCCGCACGCTGATCGTCGAACTGCCGGAACTCGGCACCGTCGATCGCCACCAGATCGCGGCTCTGGCGGGCGTCGCGCCGATGAACCGCGATAGCGGCCGTTATCGCGGCAAGCGACGCATCCAAGGCGGTCGGGTCGCGGTGCGCGCGCCGCTCTATATGGCCTGTCTGGTCGCGATCCGGCGCAATCCGCCGCTGCGCCGCTTCTACCAACGGCTGCGCCAAGCCGGCAAACCCGCGCGGCTCGCCCTGGTCGCCGTCATGCGCAAGCTGCTCACCACCCTCAACGCCATCCTGCGCGACAATGCGACATGGGCGCACGCCCAGTCCTGACCGTCGACAGCATCCCCGCACCTGCGTCCGCGGCGTCCGGCGGCTCAAGGCCGCAAGCCGCCGAAGGCGGGGGCGCGACAGCGCCAGCCTTGAACCCCCGGGCGACGCGGACGACCCTTCGACGCTCATTTCGACCCTTGACCTTCAAGACAGTCGCTCCCTCCATCGCCCCGACGCGCCCTGCGCGCTCCGTCACTCGTCATGGTATCGCGCGGCACCGCGGCGGATCGTATCGTCGTCGCGCTCGGGGCCAGAATCCGGCTCGGCGTCGAGGAACGGAAACCGCGCCGTCAGCTCCCGGCGCAGCGCATTCCGCCCGGCCAGGTCGCTCGGGTCCGGCACCGGCAAATCGGCGGCCAAGGTCGCGGGCTGGCCGGACAGGACCAGTATCCGGTCGGCGGTGGCCAGCGCATGGTCGATGCTGTGGGTCGCCAGCAGGGTCGCCGCGCGCAGCCGGCGTACCGCGCGCGCCACGACCGCGGCCAGGGAGGCCGATAGGCGCGGGTCCAGCGAGGCGAAGGGCTCATCCAAGACCAGCAACGAGGGCTCGACCACCAGCGCCCGCGCCAGCGCCGCCCGGCGCGCCATCCCGAGCGACAGTTCGCCTGGGAAGCGCTTGGCCGCGCCCGGCAATCCCACCTCCTCCAGCACGCGGGCCACGGTCGCGGTGGGTAACTTGTCACCGGCCACCAGCCGCAGATTGGCCTCGATGGTCAGCCAGGTCAGCAGGCGCGGGTCCTGGAACATCGTCCCGATCCGGCCTTCCGGCCGGTGCACCGAGCCGGTGAAATCGGTGTCGAGGCCGAGCACGATCCGGAACGTCGTCGTCTTGCCGGTCCCCGATGGTCCGAGCAAAGCCAGGCACTCGCCCGGTTCGGCGGCGAACGCCACCTCGCGCAGCACCGGGCGCTGAGCGACACGCCCCCTCCCCGCCTTGCGGCCCCAGGACTTGGCCGCGATCGCAACCTCAAGCCGGCCGGCGCCAGGCATTCGCGCGCCGCTCCCAAGGTTGCAGCAGGGCGACCTCGATCAGCAGCATCACCGCGCCGAAGCACACGCCATAGGCCAGGATGCCGGCCACGTCGAACGACTGGAAAAAGAGGTTCAGCTCGAACCCCACGCCGTTCGGCCGCCCCAGCAACTCCACCACCAGCACGATCTTCCACGTCACCGACAACCCGGCGCGCCCGGCCCCAACCAGATAGGGTGCCAACTGCGGCAACACGACGCGGCGCAAGTGGCGCAGCGGCGGCACGCGATAGACGGCGGCCACCTCCTCCAACCCCGGATCGAGGGCTCGCGCGCCCTCGCGCACCGCGACCATGACAGTCGGGGCCTTGGCGATTGTCACCGCCAGCACCGCCGCTAGTTCGTTGAGCCCCACCCAGACGAACACCAGCAGCACGACCACCAGCAGCGGCAGGTTCAGGAATACGATCAGCCACGGATCGAGCACAGCGTCGAGTCGGGCCGACCGGCCGCACAGGTAGCCGAGCGCGCTGCCGATGACCATGGACAGAGCGAAAGCGGCAACGACGCGCAGCAAGGTGGCGGCGAAGGCGCGCGGCATGTCGCCGCTCAGGATCTGCTGCCAGGCGAATTGCAGTACCGCGCCGGGCGTCGGCAACATCTGCGGGTCGGCGGCGATGCGCGCCGCGACAGCCCACAACAGGACCAGCGCGAGCAGTGAGAGCACGCGCTCGCCGCCGGCCGCCCGCCACGGCGCGGCGAGGCTAGCTGCGGACATCCGCCCGCCAGAACAGTCCGGCTGGCAGCGAGGACAGCCCATCGGCCGCCTTGGCGCCCCCAACGCGCAGCAGCACGGACAACAGGGCGGCGGCGGCGCGCTCCTCGGCGGCGGGATCGGGATGCGCGATGCCGGCGATGAACCCGGTGCGCAATCCCTGGAACAGCGCCTCGTCGGGGGCGTCCATCAGCGGACGCACGGCATGCCATTCCGCCTCGGAACCGGCCAGCAGCGCCTGCGCCTCGGCGGCGGCGGCGAGGAAGCCGTCGATCGCCGGCCGGTTCCGCCGCGCCCAGTCCTCGTGGAAGGCAAACCCGACTAGGTTGAGCTGTCGCGGCAGCCCGAGCGTGGCGGCGCAATCGGCCACCGAGACCACCTCCCGGCAACCCTGCGCGCGCAGCCGGGCGGCGAAGTTCCAGAAGGTGAGCACCGCGTCCAGATTGCCCCGCAACAACTTCGCGTTGAGCAGCGGCGGGGCGGCGTAAGCGAGAGCAGCCTTCGCGGCAAGGTCGATCCCATCGCGGGCCTTCGCGGCCGCCCGCACGATGAGCCAGGACTTGTCGAGCGGCCCGCCGGCCACGCCGAGCCTGCGCCCGGCAAGATCCTTGAGCGAGCCAACCGACACACCGCCGGGGGCGGACGGATTGACCATGATGCCGCCGGTCGCGCTGGAGAACGGCGCGAAGCAGAGCGGGGTGCCACGCGCCCGCGCGCTGGCCGCGAACAGCCAGTCGGTCACCACCACGTCGGCCGCGCCCGACATCAGGGCGATCCGCCCGGCGTCGTTGTTGGCCAGCACGAGCTGGCGCATCTCCAGCCCGTGCGCCCGGTCCAGCGCATGACGGCGAATCACGTCGGCCACCCATTGCACGGTGCCGAAATTCAGCACGCCGAGCCGCACCACGGGCATTGCGCCAGCCGAGGCGCGATGCCCGGCGAACAGGACCGAAGCGGCGCCGAGCAGGGTCCGTCGGGGTAATGTGTTTCTCGAAGGCTCTCGCGGCACCGCGTCATCTAGCTTCTTGGACATAGCCGGACAGTGATCCTACGACGCGAGATAAGGCAAGAGCCCAAGCGCAGGCGCTCTCCAACCCAGAATTGCCAATGGACGATTGCTAATCCATGCTCGTCTTGGACGATCGCATCAGCACGTGGGGCGAGCCGCATGAGACTGTTCCTGATTGCATCCTCATTCGCGTTTCTGCTCGCCGCGCACAGTGCGCGGGCCGACCCGCTGATCGAGGTGCGGGTGGTCGTGGTCACGACATTCGAGATCGGCGCAGACACGGGGGATCAGCCCGGCGAGTTCCAGAGTTGGGTGGAACAATTTCCCCTACCCGTGGAGTTCGCGTTCCCCCAGGGCTATCGTCACTTACGTTACGATCCCGAGCGACACGTGCTCGGCATCGTGACCGGAGAGGGCACGGCCCATGCGGCCGCCTCGATCATGGCGCTCGGCATGGACCCGCGCTTCGACCTGACCCATGCGTATTGGGTACTGGCCGGCATCGCCGGGGTTGACCCGACCCAGGCTTCGGTGGGTTCCGCGTCCTGGGCGCAGTGGGTGGTGGATGGCGACCTCGCCTACGAGATCGATGAGCGGGAAATCCCGCCCGGCTGGACCACCGGGTACGTGCCGCTCGGCCGTTCGTCGCCGTACCAACCGCCCAAGCCGCCAGACGTTTCGATCAACGGTCACCAAGTCTATCATCTCAACCCTGGGCTGGTGAGATGGGCCTACCAGCAGACCGCCAACATCAGCCTGCCTGACGACGCGACGCTCGAGCAAGTGCGTGCGCCGTACACCAATTACCCCAACGCGCAAAAGCCGCCGTTCGTGCTGCGAGGCGATATGCTGGCCTCATCGACCTTCTGGGTCGGCGCACGGCTGAACCAATGGGCCGAGCAATGGGAATCCTACTGGACGAACGGCCAAGCGACTTTCGTGATGTCGGCCGAGGAGGACTCGGGCTTTCTCCAGGCTCTCACTTTTCTGTCTCGCGCTGGGCGCGCCGATATCAGCCGCGCGCTCGACCTGCGAACGGCATCCGACTACACCGCGCCCCCACCCGGCGAAACCGCCGCACAGTTGCTTGCCAGCGACAACAATGGTGGGCTGTCCGGGTACGTCAAGTCACTCAACGCCGCTTATACCGTGGGGAGCCAAGTGGTGCGCGAGCTGGCCGACTGCTGGGACTCGTCCTGTCGGGATGCAATCCCCTCCGCGCCATGAACAGCCTAACAACGCTCGTGCTCGGTGCCGCGGCCGGTGGGGGCTTCCCGCAATGGAATTGCGGCTGTCGGCTGTGCGAACTGGCGCGGGCGGGCGACAGCCGCGCGCGCGCGCGCGGCCAGGCAAGCGTCGCGTTCTCGGCCGACCAGCGAAACTGGCTAATCGTCGGCGCGTCGCCCGACCTGCGCCAGCAACTGCTGGCCACGCCTGCCCTGCGCCCGGCGCCCGGCACCCGCGACAGCCCGATCCGCGCGGTCGCCCTGGTCAGCGCCGATGTTGATGGCATCGCCGGTCTGCTGGTGCTGCGCGAGCGACATCGGTTCCAACTGTTCGCGCCGGCACCGATCCTCGGCATCCTGCGCGACAACCCGGTATTCGACGTGCTCGATCCCGACCTGGTGCAACGGGTCGAGCTGGCGGCGGGCGAGCCGGCGGAGGTGGCGCCGGGCCTCTTGCTGACGCTGCTCGAAATGCCCGGCAAGGTGCCGCTCTATCTGGAGCAGCGCGCCAGCGCCCAGGCGGAACCGGGCCCGGCCTATGCGGCGCGGGTCGAGGCCGGCTGCCGGATCGCGGTGTTCGCGCCCGCTTGCGCCGAGATCACCCCGGCGGTGCTGGAAAAGCTTCGCTCCGCCGATCTTCTCCTGTTCGACGGCACGTTGTTCACCGACGACGAGATGATCCGCGCCGGCGTCGGAACCAAGACTGGCCGGCGCATGGGCCACGCGTCGATGGACGGGTCTGACGGCTCGCTCGCGCGCCTTGCCGAGTTGCGCGCGCGTCGCGTGTTCCTGCACGTCAACAACACCAACCCGGTGCTGCTGGACGGCTCGCCGGAACGCCGTCAGGCCGAGCAGGCGGGATTCGAGATCGCCTATGATGGCATGGAGCTGCGGGTCTGAGCGACCCTTACCCAACCCTCTCCCAGAGGGATAGGGCTCTTTCTGCTCTCTCTCCGGGAGAGGGAGGGGTGAGGGCCTCGCGCGGCACCCAGCCTGACGGGGAGCCGCTTCTGCTCAGCCGCTCATCGCCCGTGAGCTTCCCAGCACCTCGGCCACCTTGCACGCCAGTTGCTCGCGCTCGAACGGCTTGGCGATTAGGTTGACGCCATCCTCAAGCCGGCCATGGTGAACAATCGCGTTCTCGGTGTAGCCGGACATGAACAGCACCCGCAATTCGGGACGAACCTCCGCGAGCCTGCTCGCCAACTCGTTTCCCTTCATGCCGCCCGGCAGAACGACATCGATCAGCGCCAGGTCCACCGCCGCGTCGTTCTGGCCGAAGACGCGCAACGCCTCGGCCCCGTCCGCCGCTTCCAGCACGCGATAGCCAAGGTCGCGCAAAATGACGGCCGTCACCTCACGCACGGCAGGCGCATCCTCTACCACCAGCACGGTCGCATCGCCGCGAGGCAAGGCAATCGGGAGGGCTGCCCGATGCGGCGGCGCCAGGGCGTGGCCCACGGCGCGCGGCAGATATAGCCGCACCGTCGTTCCCTCGCCCGGCTCGGAGTAAATCTTGAGATGGCCGCCCGACTGCTTGGCGAAACCGAACACCATCGACAAGCCCAGCCCGGTCCCCTTGCCGACCTCCTTGGTGGTGAAGAACGGCTCGAAGACCCGGGCCAGCACCTCCGCCGTCATGCCGGTGCCGGTATCGGAGACGGCGATCATGACATAATCGCCCGGCGTCACCTCGGTCTGCGCGCGCGCATAGGCGTCATCGAGCACCTTGTTGGCAACCTCGATCGTCAGGCGCCCGCCATCGGGCATGGCGTCTCGGGCGTTCAACGCCAGGTTCAGCACCGCGCTCTCGAACAGCGCGGCATCCGCCATGGCGACCCACAGCCCGGCCGCGTCCACCACTCGCACCTCGATCTGCTCGCCAAGCGTGCGCTGCAGCAGTCTCGCCATCTCAGGCAACGCGGCGGAGAGGTCGATCGGCCGGGGAGCCAGCGTCTGCTTGCGCGCGAAAGCGAGAAGTTGTTGGGTCAGCGAGGCGCCTCGCCGGGCGCCCCACATGGCGCGCTCCAATCGCGGCAGAACCGGATGGTTGGAGCCCAGATGCTTGATCGCCAGTTCCAGGTTTCCCATCACCACTGCGAGCAAGTTATTGAAATCGTGCGCGATGCCGCCGGTCAACTGCCCCAGGGCGTGCATCCGCTGCGCCTCGCGCATCGCCGCCTCGGCGCGCGCCAGCTCGGTGATGTCGGCGACCGACAATACGAACCCGCCATCCAGCATGGAGGTGCGACGCAGCTCGAAGCTGCGCCCATCGCCGTCGCGGGTGCGGGTGTAAACCACCGGCTCGTTTGGCGCGCGCCCGGGGCGCCCGTGGCGGACCTCGTCCGCGCTCTCCAGGAACGGCACCCCGCCCTTGGTGGCCTCGGTCAAGTGCTCCGCCATGGCGGCATAGGGCGTCCCTGCCCGCACGAAGGCGGTCGGCAAGCCGAGCAGGACCGGCAGGGCGTCGTTCCAGCGCACCAGGCGCTGCCCCGCGTCGAACACTCCGATGCCCTGGCTGATGCTGTCGAGCGTGGTGCGCAGATCCGAAGCCAGGCCGCGTTGCTCCAGCTCGGCGGCGGCGAGCCGCATCCGCGACACGGACAGCAGCCGCGCGGCCAGGAGTAGGAGCAGGAGCGCCAAAGTCGCGCCCCCAAGCGCCAGCCGTTGAGTCCAAGCCTCCGAGCGATCAGCCGCCGCCAATCGGCTCTCCAGCAACTCGTGCTCGCTCGCCATCAGCGTTGTGAGCGCGGCATCGATCTGGGCCATCAACTGGCGCCCGAAACCGGTGCGAACGACCCGGAGTGCCGCCTCGGTGCCAACCGTACGCCGCACTTCGATAGTCTGCGCGAGTTCTTCCAGCTTGCGTTGCGTCAGTGGCGCGAGGGCGCGCAGCCGGTCCTGCTGGACCGGATTATCGGCCGTCAGACGGGCGAGATCCGCCTCCGATACCGTGATCTGATTAACTGCCTTCTGATAGGGCCGAAGGTATTGGTCCTCCCCGGTCAGCAGAAAACCGCGCTCGCCGGATTCCGCATCGCGCAATGCGATATCCAGGTCCTTCAGTGTGCCCTGCACGGCGTGCGAATGCTGAACCCAGGAGCGCGCCTGCCCTAAGGCGACGAACTGGTGCCAGGTCATCAGACCGAGCGCGGCGACCAGGCACAGAACGGCAACGACCGCCAGACCACCGGCGTGCCAGGAAAACAGGCGGTTCACTTGCTCATCATCGGGACCGGCCGAAGCTCCCCTGTCGCGCGTTGAGCAATGTCAGTGTCCGTGGGCCGACGTGATTTGACAAGCCGCTAAATCGGCATCGCGGATTTCGAAGCTGGTCTCGCGTCGAAGGTCCACGCCACGCAAGATGCAGGCATCGCCCGCGCCGTCCACCAGCTTGACGTCGAACCTGCCAGGGGACACCCCGGTCAAGGTGAGCCGCTCCGACGCGTCGAGCGTCTTGTCGGGCTCGCTCAGCACCTGGTTCGGCCCCCAGTCCGTGGTGCCGGCGGGTGCCAGATAGAGGCCGGTGAATACCGTGCTCGCGGTCTCGTTGAAGGCAACGAACTTGCGGACAGCCGCTGGGGACTGGGAGATGCCCAGCACCAAGACCATCGCCGCGAGCGCCGTCCCAAGGGTCCGCATGACCGTTGTCTCGATTCCTCAACAATCCGTTAGCGAACCATATCACTAGGTTGAAGGCACCGCAATTGCTTCGTGCCCCGGTTCGGCTAGGCTTGCCTCCTACCGCGGAGGTATTTGGATGAGGTGTCTGCTGCTCACGACGCTGCTGCTGGTGCCCCTCACCGCGCTCGCCGCCGGGCCAACGGCAGGGCCGCCGGTCTGCCCGCCGGGAGTGGAGAACGATTACCCCACGGCAACGCGGGCCGACTATGTGTTCGCCTGCATGAAAGTCAACGGCGGCACGCAGGAGGCATTGCGGCGCTGCTCCTGCTCGATCGACGTGATCGCCTCGATCCTGCCCTACAAAGATTATCAGGATGCAGAGACGGTGCTGCGGATGCAGCAGGCTGGCGGCTATCTGTCAAACGAGTTCAGGGTCGCGGGCGCGAACGGCCTGGTGCGTTCGCTGCGTTCGGCGCAGGCGGAATCCGAGGTGCGCTGCTTCTAGGGACCGCGCCGGCGCACAAAATTTCGCGTGGTCCAGTGAACGCCCCGTCCACGCTCCCCTGGGTGGGTTGTGAAGCGATTGCGTTTAAGGCTAAACTGTATGTGGGTATCTGTGGCTCCGAAGGGGCACGCCCGCAGCACAGGGAGAAAATCGCATGAAGTGGTCACGCCCGAAGATCCGTGAGATCTGCATCGGCCTTGAGATTTCGGCCTACCTGCCTGGCGAACTCTAGGCCCAGGCGGCCGCCGCCCCGTTCCATTGTTGGCGGCGGCGGCCGGTTTCTTCCGAGACCCGGCCAGTCCGGGATTGGACCGGAGACTTTTGCTGGTCCGCAAACTGGAAAATCGGGGAGATCGCGTGCCGGACTTATTAAGCCCGGAAGAGCTAGAGTTGCGCCTGCGCGAGATGGGCGCACGGCGCTACCATAACTTGCATCCGTTCCATCGCATGTTGCACGCGGGCAAGTGTTCGCACGGCCAAGTGCAGGTGTGGGCGCTCAATCGATACTACTATCAGGCGATGATCCCGCTCAAGGACGCCTCTCTGATCGGGCGTTGCGACGATCCGACGCTGAGGCGCGACTGGCGCTCGCGGCTGATCGACCAGGACGGCGAGCGGGAAGGCGAAGGCGGCCTCGCGCGCTGGCTGGCGTTGACCGATGGCCTCGGCCTCGACCGCTCGGTGGTTGTCTCGACCGAGCAGATCCTTCCGGGCACGCGGTTCGCAGTGGATGCCTATGTGCGCTTCGTGCGTGAGCGCAGCCTGCTCGAAGCGGTTGCTTCGGCGCTGACGGAGCTGTTCTCGCCCAACATCATCGGCGAGCGGATGGCCGGGATGCTGGCCAATTACGACTACATCACCGCCGAGACCCTCGCCTATTTCGACAAGCGCCCGCCGCAGGCCGCGCGTGACGCCACGTTCGCGCTCGATTATGTGCAGCGCCACGCGCGCACGCCGGAGCAGCAGGGCCAGGTGATCGGCGCGTTGTCGTTCAAGCTTGATGTGCTCTGGGCGATGCTAGATGCCCTCCACTACGCCTACGTCACTCCTGGCTTCATCCCGCCCGGCGCATTTCGTCCCGCTGACTCTCGCTTGGGCATGAGCGATGGCTGAGCCGGTTCGCCCCGATCCCACAAGCGAGCTGGCCCGCCCGACTTTGCTGCCCGGGGTCCGTCTGCAATTCGACACCACGCGCGACATTTGGGTGCTGCTCTCCCCGGAACGGGTGATCGAGCTTGAAGGAACGGCGGGCGAGATCCTGTGCCGCTGCGACGGAACGCGCGAGGTCGCGCAGATCATCGACGAGTTGGCCGCCGTTTACGATGCCGACCGAACCGAGATCCGCGGCGACGTGAACGAACTGCTGGCCGAGCTTGCGGCAAAGCGGCTGATCCGGAACACCGCATGACCGCGCCCGGCCATCCCCTCGGGCTGCTTGCGGAGCTAACCCACGTCTGCCCGCTGGCCTGCCCGTATTGCTCCAACCCGCTGGCCCTGGAGCCGCGCGAGACGGAACTGGGGACCAGCGAGTGGGCGCGGGTGTTCGCCGAGGCGGCGGCGCTCGGGGTATTGCAGGTGCATCTCTCGGGCGGCGAGCCGGCGTCCCGGCGCGACCTGGTCGAGATCACCGGCGCGGCACGCGCCGCCGGGCTCTACACCAACCTAATCACCTCCGGCATCGGCCTCGACGCTGCACGGCTCGAACGGTTGAGGGCGGCCGGTCTCGATCACGTGCAGGTCTCGATCCAGGACAGCGACCCCAAATCGGCCGAGCGCATCGCCGGCCGGCAAGGCTCGCATGGCCGCAAGCTCGCCGTGCTCGCGATGGTACGCGATGCCGGGCTCGCATTGACGGTCAATGCGGTGATCCACCGCGCCAATATCGAGCGCATGGGCGAGATGATCGAGCTTGCCATCACGGCGGGCGCCGGCCGGGTCGAAGTGGCGCACGCGCAGTACTACGGCTGGGCGCTGGCCAACCGCGCGGCGCTGATGCCGCGCCGCGATCAGGTGGCGCGCGCGATGACCGAGGTGGCACGCATCCGCGCCGCCAACGACGATCGCATCGCGATCGACCTCGTGGTCCCGGACTATTATGCGCGCCGGCCGAAGCCGTGCATGGGCGGCTGGGCACGCCGGTCGCTGAACGTCACCCCTTCGGGGCGCGTGCTGCCCTGCCATGCGGCCGAAACGATTCCCGGCCTCGTGTTCTGGTCGGTGCGCGAACACAAGCTGGCGGAGATCTGGCACCATTCCCCGGCCTTCGAGGCGTTCCGTGGGACCGGCTGGATGCGCGAACCCTGCCGTTCCTGCGACCGGCGGGAGCTAGATTGGGGCGGCTGTAGGTGCCAGGCGCTGGCGATCGCCGGCGATGCGGCGGAGGCTGATCCGGCCTGCGAACTCTCGCCCCATCACGCGGCGATCGCGGCACTTGCCGAGACAGCGGCGGCGCCTTCCGAAATCCGCTATGCCTATCGCGGCCGGCAACGGCATGCCGACTCGGCCCCGCCGAGCGGACCGGAGGTGGTCAAGGCTATTGCTGCATCGCACAAATCACAATCGCGATAGAAGCACGCCAGTCGCGCGCTCGTGGGTTACGCGCGGGTTGCCCGAAATTAGGCCCCTGGCCTAGCGTCCGATCACGTCGCCGGCTTCAAAGGCGGTCGAATTCGGGGAAAACGACCGCTCTCGCAGTCGCATCGAAGGGAGTGTTTGCCGCATGGCCTCGGCCTTGCGCGGCATTCTTGCGTTGCGCCGTGACACGCTGCCGGTGACGAATTCCCATAGTGACGTGGCATGGCGTTGCGGGGCTGGCGCGGGGGGCACCTGCTCCGACGGACGCAGCAGACAGGAGGTAGTGGATGGGAGGCGTCTCTTCGAAATCGGCCCTGCTGGCCGGCGCGTTGGTGTTCTCGGGCTTTGGCCTGCACATCGCGAGCGCCCAGAACTTGGAGGGCAAGAACCAGAACCAGCAGAGCCAGAACCAGCAGAGCCAGAACCAGCAAAACGGGCAGCAGGCGGGCGAGGAAAGCCAGACCCAATTGCAGGCGAAACAACGTCCTGCCGATTGGGTGAGCCCCACTGGCGGATACAACAATTGGCGTTATTCGCCGTTGAAACAGATCAATGCTCGGAACGTCGGCCATCTTCAAGTCGCTTGGACGTTCTCCACCGGCGTGCTCCGCGGCCACGAGGGCGCGCCGCTCGTGATCGGGGACATGATGTACTTCGACACCCCGTTTCCGAACACCGTGTACGCGCTTGACCTGAACCACCCCGGCAAGATCCAGTGGAAGTACACGCCCAACCAGGATCCGAGCGTGATCGGCGTGATGTGCTGCGACACCGTCAATCGCGGCGTGGCCTACTCGGACGGCAAGATCTTCCTGCACCAGGCCGATACCACCCTGGTGGCGCTGGACGCCAAGACCGGCAAAGTACTGTGGTCGGTCAAAACTGGCGATCCTTCCAAAGGCGCGACCGGCACCGAGGCGCCGATGGTGGTCAAGGATAAGGTAATCGTCGGCGTCTCCGGTGGCGAGTTCGGCGTGCGCGGCTGGCTGGCGGCTTACGACATTAACAACGGCAAGCAGGCCTGGCGCGCCTACTCGGAAGGGCCTGACAGCGATCTGCTGGTCGATCCGCAGAAGACCACCGAACTCGGCAAGCCGATCGGTGCCGATTCCAGCCTCAAAAGCTGGAAGGGCGACGAATGGAAGATCGGCGGCGGCGACACCTGGGGCTGGTACTCTTACGACCCCAAACTCGACCTGATCTACTACGGCTCCGGCAACCCGGGCACCTGGAACCCGGACCAGCGGCCCGGCGACAACAAGTGGTCGATGACCATCTGGGCGCGTAACCCGGACACCGGGATGGCCAAGTGGGTCTATCAGATGACGCCGCATGATCAGTGGGACTATGACGGCGTCAACGAGATGATCCTTGTCAACGAGCGCACCAGCAACGGCACGATCCCCGAACTGGTCCATTTCGATCGCAACGGCTTCGCCTATAAGCTCAACCGCGCGAACGGCGACCTGCTTGCCGCCGCCAAATACGACCCGGCGGTGAACTGGGCCACCAAGATCGACATGAACAAGCAGAGCCAGAACTACGGGCGGCCGGAGGTGGTCGCCGACAAGGCCCCCGGTCAGCAAGGCGCCAACGTCAATACCCAGAACATCTGCCCGGCCGCGCTCGGCAGCAAGGATGAGCAGCCGGCGTCCTTCTCGCCCGATACCGGGATGTTCTATGTACCGACCAACCATGTCTGCATGGATTACGAGCCGTTCCGCGTCTGGTACACCGCCGGCCAGCCCTATGTCGGGGCGACGCTGTCGATGTTCCCGCCGCACGGCCAAAGCAACATGGGCAACTTCATCGCGTTCAACCCGCACACGATGAAGATCGAGTGGTCCGACCCGCATCGCTTCTCCGTCTGGTCCGGCGCGCTGGCCACGGCGGGGGGAGTGGCCTTCTACGGCACGCTGGAAGGCGACCTGCAGGCGGTCGATATGAAGACCGGCAAAGTGCTGTACTCCTTCAAGACCCCATCCGGCATCATCGGCAACGTGATGACCTATGAGCACAACGGCAAGCAGTATGTCGCGGTGCTCTCCGGCGTCGGTGGCTGGGCAGGCATCGGCCTCGCGGCCGGGCTTACCGACCCGCACGCAGGTCTCGGCGCGGTGGGCGGCTATGCCGCGCTCAGCGACTACACGTCGCTCGGCGGCTCGCTCACGGTGTTCGCGCTGCCCGCCAGCACCAACGGGTAATAGTTGGCGGCTCGATCAAGGGGCCGGCGCTCGCCGCGCCGGCCCCTTTCTTTCTGATCCCGCATGTTGGTTTCGATCAGGGGAGATCGACCATGATAGCGATGCTTCGCCTGGCGCTGCTTGGGCTGTTGTTGCTGCCCGGTGCCGTGAGCGCCGCCGATTCCGCCAGCACCGATCCGAACGGCAACCCCAAGGCGGTGAAACAGCAGTCCGACAAGATGTGGGTGGATGCCAATGGCACGCCGACCTTCCACATCGCCCCCGATGGCACGGTCGGCTGGTATACCTATTACGGCTACATTCAATATTCGGCCAATTGCCTACAATGCCACGGCCCCGACGGGCTGGGAACGAGCTACGGGCCAAACCTGACCGATGCCCTCAAACATTTGACGTACGCGCAGTTCCTGGGGACTGTCGCGCAAGGCAAGAAGAATGTCTCGGCGTCGCAGAACCTGGTAATGCCGTCGTTCGGGACCGACAAAAACGTAATGTGCTACATCAACGAAATCTATGTCTATTTACGGGCGCGCGCAGACGGCGCGCTCGGCCGCGGCCGACCAGAAAAGCACGCGCCGCTGCCGAAGGGCTTCAATCAGCAGGTCGATGCTTGCTTTGGCTGACGGCGGGACGAACAGGAGAGGCGATGACGAAGCGGAGTGAGATAGCGGCGCGGCCCGGCGAACGGGCGGTCAGGCGCGCGGCCAGTACGCGTTCGATGCTGGGCCTGACGGTGCTTGCGCTGGCGATGCCATTGGCTCCGCGCGTTGAGGCGCAAGCACCCGGCCTCGGCGCCTCGGCCGAGCTGGTCGATCCGAAGGCGCTCAGGGTGTGTGCCGACCCGCGTAACCTGCCGTTTTCCGACCAAGCTGGCGCTGGCTTCGAAAACAAGATCGCGGCGCTGTTCGCCGACCAGCTCGGCAAAACGCTGAGCTATGACTGGTTTCCCCAAGTGATCGGGTTCTACCGCAACACCTTGAACGCGTTCCGCTGCGACGTGGTGATGGGCGTCGCGGAGGGCAACGACCTGGTGCAGAACACCAACCCGTACTACACCTCGGTCTATGCCTTGGTGTTCAAGCCCGGTAGCGGTCTGGATGGCGTCACCACGCTTGAGGATCCTCGCCTGAAGGGCAAGCGGCTCGGCATCGTCGCCGGCACGCCGCCCGCGACCGTCATGGCGAGCGATGGCCTGATGGACAACGCGAAACCCTATCCGCTCGCCATCGACACGCGCCATAACTCGTCTTCGCGGGCGATGATCCAAGATCTTGAGCACGGCGATATCGACGCGGGGGTGCTGTGGGGACCGATGGCGGGCTACTTCGGCAAGCAGGCCGAAGGCAAGCTGACAGTGGTGCCGCTGCTTCATGAGACGAGCCCGGTGCCGTTATCGTTCCGCATCACCATGGGAGTGCGGCACAGCGACCAGGCATGGAAGCGCACGCTGAACCGGCTGATCGCCGAGGACCATGAAAAAATCGACGCGATCCTGACGACGTACGGCGTGCCATTGCTCGACAACAAGGGCGAGCCGATCGCGAACTGACTAGCGATCCGAAGGCACCGCTCCTACCCCCATGGTCATGCCCCCCGAATGGATCGGGGACTGTCACGGCCATCCATGACGGTCGAGCGGGCAAGCCAGCGCCCTCCACGGGCTTGACCCGTGCATCCGTCGCCGCCTCGTACGTGCTGATGTCTATTCTAGTGGGCGCCGAGACGGCATGGCTGTTCAGCATGTACAACTACACCGCCGCCAGCTACCCGACGCGGCTGCGCGCGACCGGCGCCGGGCTCACCGATGGCGTCGGCCATCTGGGCGCGATCTTCGGCCCCCCTCATCGCCGGGGCCCCCGGCCCGCCGGCTAACCTTGGAACTGCTTTCGGCAAATCCGCGCCTCTTCCCAAACGAGGCCGCGCGCCGCATCTGCACGGCATGGAACCCGTCACGCAGACTTCCCCTGTCGCTTCGGTGATCGCCGAGCCGGCCCTGGCCTTCCCCCACCCGGCACCCCCCGCCCCCGGCACCCTGCTGGCGATCGCCCCCGGCGTGCTGTGGCTGCGGCTGCCCCTGCCTTATCGGCTGGCCATGTGAACATCTACCTGCTGGAAGATGGCGAAGGCTGGGCAGTGCTGGATACCGGTCTCGGCAACGATGCCTGCCGCGCCGTCTGGGAGGACGTGCTGGCCGGGCCGCTCGCCGGCGAGCGGCTGACGCGCCTGATCGTCACCCATTTCCACCCCGATCATGTCGGGTTGGCCGGCTGGCTCACCCGCCGGTTCGATTTGCCGCTGCTGATGCCCCGGCCGGAATACCTCTACAGCCTAGCGCTGCAATACGCGCCCGGCGACCTGGGCGCCGACATGCACCGGCCGTTTTATCTCCGCCACGGCCTGGACCGGGCCACGACCGAACTGGTGCTCAGTCGTGGGCACGAATATCTGCGCCGCACGACCGGCGTGCCGACCACCTACCGGCGCTTGCAGCATGGCGACGAACTGCGCGTGGGGACCCGGCGCTTGCGGGTGCTCACTGGCGGGGGGCACGCATTGGAACAGGCGATGCTGCTCTGCCCGGAGGAGCGTCTGTTCTTCGCCGCCGACCAGGTGATCGCCAGGATCTCCCCGAATGTGAGCGTTCATGCGGTGGAGCCCGAGGCCGACGCGCTCGGGATTTATCTGCGCTCGCTCGCGGACCTGCGCAGCACGGTGGATGCCGAGGTGCTGGTGCTCCCTGGACACGGGCTACCGTTCCGGGGCCTGCATCGCCGGATCGACGAGCTGATCGAGCATCACGCTGAACGTTGCGGCATTATCGCTGAGGCGTGCCGGCGGACCTCCCGCAGCGCCGCCGACCTCATCCCGGTGGTGTTCCAGCGCGCTCTCGACGAGCACCAGACCGGCTTCGCCTTCGGGGAGATCCTCGCGCACGTCAACTACATGCTGGCACGCCGGGAGCTGCGCCAGGATTTCGATGGAGAGGACCGGGTGCGCTTCGCGACCGGCTAGTTGGCACATATTCCCGCTGCGGGAGAGGCAACGAGGCCGTCCTATTCCTCGGGCGGAAGGCCCAAGTTCGTCACCACACGCGGGGCAACAGGCGGAAGCGCACCTTGGCGGCGTAGTCGCGATAGCCGGGCAACCCGTCCATCAGCATGGCCTCCTCGCCGAGCGCGCGCGCCGCCAGCAACGGCACGGACAGGGCCAGCCAAGCGAGACCCCAGAGCGAGCCCAGCAACAACGGCGTTCCGATCATCAATGGCAGGGCGTAGGCGTACATCGGATGGCGCACCACGGCGTAGGGTCCAGTGGAGATCACCGTCTGCCCCCGCGCCTCCTGCAACGTGATCGTGGTCGCCGCGAAGCTGTTGGCGCGGAGGACGCCGATCCAGCCGCAGAACGCTCCCACGATCAACGCCGCGCCGAGCACTTGCGCCCACAGCGGCGCATGCGACCAGTCAAACCGCCGCGCATCGAGCGCCATGAAGACGATCCATCCAAGGAAGACGACCAGGATCACGGCCATCACCGCACGGTCGGCTGGTTTCTGATCGGCGCTGAAAGGCGACTTCATCCGCGCCGCGAGCAGGTCCGGATCGGTCTTAGAGAGCCAGACGCCCGTCGCCTCGCTACAACCGATGAACAGGGCCATGAACACCCAAGCCTGGGGCCAAGCCAGCGTTCCGGCGGGAAGGAACAGCAGCAGTCCCAGCACTACTGCGAAGACGAGCGAGTTTACGACCACCTTGAGCAGCACGACACCTACCTCCGCAGGGTGCTCAGAATACGCCCGGCAAGATGCGCGCGCACCCGGAACTGACGGTCCGCTCGGCCCGCATTTCGATTTCCAAGCCCGCCTGATGACTCTGACGGTGCCGCCGCACCCTAGCCGGCGCGCGCCGGGTTAATCGCTCGTGCTGGCGTAATCGCCCCGGCTGATTTGCTCCTCGATCCAGTCCTTCATGGAGTCGGCAGGATACGGTCATGGTCGCCGTGCGGGGGTGCTCCTTTACTCGGCCCTCAATCGGCGCCCTGCAACACCTCGACCCGCTCCGAAGCCTGCCGTTGCGTCAGCCATTGCTGGGCGGCGGCGAAGCGGGTCCATCCCGGAACCTCGGCCGATAGGTCCACCTGCTGCCATTTCGGGTGCCGGGGCGGACGCTGGAATTCGTGGAACTTGCTGAAGAACGCATCGACGAACCGCGCCACCTTGATGTAGCGCGGGCTGCCTGGCGGCCAGCCATAGACGGCCATCACCGAGCCCACCGCGATGGTCGGCACCGGCGCGCCCTCAGCCACCAAGCGAGGGTACGCCGCATGCGTGATCTGCGCCCGGCGATAGGTGTCGGCCAGCGCCGGCAGCATCGGCACCGGCAGGAAGTGCAGCCCATCGCCCTTGGCACCGGCATCGGCGAACAGCCGTGCGGGCTGGCCCGCCACCAAGACCACCGCCGCGATCTCGCCTCGCTCTAGGCGGTCCAACGCCTTTTCGTCGTCGTCGTTGGTCGGGATCGCGGGAATGCCCAGGCTGCCGAACAACACCGAGGCGGTCATGGCCGTGCCGCTGCCGCGCACGCCGATGTTGACCTTCTTCCCGGCAAGATCCTCGACCCGCGCGATGTCCTTGCGGGCGAGGATATGCACCTCCTCGTCATAGAGCTTGGCGATGTACTGAACCAACTGCCGCATTCCCGGAAACAGGTCATGGCGGTTGGCGTAAGTCAGAACGTCGGACTGAACGATCCCGACATCCACGCCCTTCAGGTACATGATGTCGGAAAGGTTTTGCAGCGAGCCTCGGCCGATGATGGTCAGAACCCTCAGCCTGTCGCCCTGGTCCAGCACCGAGCCGAGTTCGGCCGCGATGCGGACATAGGTTCCGTCCACGCCACCGGATATAACGCCCACGGTGCCCATATTGGCTTCGGCGACCGCCGGCTCCTCCGCGGTGGCGCGCAGGGCTGGCGCGGTGATGGCAAGTGCCACGACGACGATGGCGGCCAACCACCCAGCGATCGTTCTCATGAACGCCCCCCATGCGCGGACCAGCGGCTAATCCCGCCTCCGGCCCAAGCCGAATGAATTCGATCTTATTACGTATATAAACCAATTACCAGCGATATTCGCGTGTATTGTCCCACACGCGACGCGCAGCAGGACATGATAGCTGCACGTCAGCAACCACATCTCAGATATTTGATATCCATCAACTCCCCGGCTGCGGCCGGGGGTTAACCGCCGCGCGGCAGCTTGCGCTCGACCAGACGGGCGAACAGGGCCGAACCGTAGGGGATCGCCGCGTCGTTGAAATCGTAGCGCCCATTATGGACGGGCGCGCTCTGCTCGCCGTTGCCGATGTTGAGATAGGCGCCTGGAACCTGCTCCATCATGAAGCTGAAATCCTCTGACGCCATCGCCGGTGGCTTGTGCCGATCGACATTGTCTTCGCCGACCAGCTCGGCCGCCGCATCGGCGAAATCGCGGGCGGCCGCCGCGTCGTTGACCAGTGGGGCGAAGATCAGGCGGAAATCGACCGCGGCGGCGGCGCCGAAGGCGGCGGCGATATTGCCCGCGATCCGCGTCATCCCTTGTTCGAGCAGGGTCATGGTCTCGCGCCGCATGGTCCGCGCGGTGCCACGCAGCGTCGCTGTCTCGGGGATCACGTTGTAAGCCTCGCCGGCGTGGATGTGCGTGACACTCAGCACCGCCGTCTGCGCGGCCGGCACGTTGCGCGACACCAGCGATTGCAGCGCGGCGCCAAGATGGCAGGCGACGAGCACCGGATCGACGCTCTCCTCCGGCCGCGCCCCATGCGCGCCGCGCCCGGTTATATCGATGTCGAAGAACGCCCCGCCGGCCATTGCGGTCCCCGGGGTGATCGCATACTTGCCGACCGGCATCCCCGGCCGGTTATGGATGCCGAAAACCGCATCGCATGGAAAACGCTGGAACAGCCCATCCTTCAGCATCGCGAGCGCGCCGCCGATGCCCTCCTCGCCGGGTTGGAAGATTAGATGCACGGTGCCGCTGAAGTCGCGGGTCTCAGCCAGGTAGCGCGCCGCGCCTAGCAGCATCGTGGTGTGCCCGTCATGGCCGCAGGCGTGCATCCGGCCGGACACCGTGCTGCCATAGGGAAGGTTCGTCGCCTCCTGGATCGGCAGCGCGTCCATATCGGCGCGCAGGCCGATGCGCCCGTGTCCGTTGCCCGAGCGCAGCACGCCCACAACCCCGGTGCCGCCCACGCCGCGATGCACCTCGATGCCCAAGTCTTCCAGCCGCTGGGCCACGATTTCCGCCGTTCGGTGCTCCTCCAGCCCCAGCTCGGGATGGGCGTGGATGTCGCGGCGGATGTCGGTCAGCTCGGGATGGTAGCGGCGGATAGCGTCGAGGACTGACAAGTGCGGGCTCCTGCTCCTGGCCTCGGGCGGAGGCGGAAGATGGGCACGTGATCGGGATGGGTGGTGACAATCGCCGTCGGCAAAACCGGGCGGGCGCTTTCCAGCTCGACCTCGAACGCCTGGACCATGGCGGCGAGCATCAAGGTCGCCTCGGTCAGTGCGAATTGGGCGCCAACGCAGACCCGTGGGCCGGCGCCGAAGGGGATGTAGGCGAAGCGGGGCGGGGGCGGCGCACCGGGGGCGAACCGCGCAGGGTCGAAAGCCTCCGGATCGCGCCAGAGCCGGCGGTGGCGATGCAGCACCCAAGGCACGATCTCGACGATGGCACCCTTCGGCAGCTCGATCTCGCCGGCGCGGTCGGCGTGGAGCGGCACGCGCTCGATTACCGGCGCCGCCGGATAGAGGCGTAGCGTTTCGTTGACCACCGCGCGGGTGCGCGGCAGGTCGGGGATGCGGCCCGATGCGATCGCCCCGGCGAGGTCGAGACCGCGCACCTCCTCGGCCACGCGATCCTGTTCCTCGCGGGCTTGCGAGAGCAGGAACAGGGTCCAGAACATGCTCACGCCGGTCGTTTCGTGACCGGCCAGGATCATGGTGGCCACCTGGTCGCGCAGTTGGGCCTCGGTAAAGCCGCGGCCGCTTTCCGGATCGCGCGCGGCAAGCAGCAGGTCGAACAGATCCCGCGGTGTGTCCCCGGCGGGCGCCTGTTCGCGCGCGCGCATCACCTGGGTCACGAAGCCCATCCAGCGCCTTTGGAACAAACGCCGGCGCAGATCGCCATAAGTGGGGATCGCGATGGGTAGGATGATGTCGAGCAGGCGCGGGCGGGCATAGCGCAGTCCGTAGTCGAGCACGAAGCCGCGCAGCCGCTGGCCGAAATCGGTCGTCTCCAGCGAGAACATCGACCGCGCGGCGATGTTGAGCGCCGCGTATTGCATCGCTTTGAGCAGATCGGCCGGCCCCCCGGCCCCGGCGCCGAGGCTGGCGACGGTTTCCTCGGCCACGGCCATGATATGGCGCGCGAGCATCGGCATCGAGCGCGGCGCCAGCGCGGGTGCGGTGGTGCGGCGCTGCAACCGCCAGTCCTCCCCCTCCGAGAGCAGCAGCCCGTTGCCGGTCAGCGGCCGTAGCAGCCGGATCGCGACCGGCGGGCGGCGGTAGTTCTCGGGATGCTCCACCAGAACGTGATGGATCGCGGCCGGGTCGTTCAGCAGGACGGCGTGCAGGCCGAAGAAGCGTTCGCGGCGAACAGTCGACTCATAGGCGGACTCGGGCCAGGTGGTCAGGGCGTTGGTGCGCGCGGCGCGCAGGATGTCGCGCAGCGACGGGTCCGTGGTCGGATAAGCCGGCCTCGGCGGCCGATATAGTGCCTGGTCTGCCATGCGGGGAGGCTACTCCCGGCGACGGGGGTGGGCCAGGGAAAGAAGGGCATATAGGCGGTGAAGCCGGCAATCTTGTCCGGGTAGTCTCCGCTCGCGATATGCATCGCAAGGAACCAACCCGTTATGAGCAAGACTTCTAAGCCAATCCCCGCCTTCAGAGATGAAGTGGAAGAGCGCCATTTCTGGGAGACCCGTGACTCCATCGATTATCTCGACTGGACCAGGGCCGAGCGCGTTCGCCTGCCAAACCTCAAGCCCACCACCGTCGCTATTTCGATCCGCTTACTGGTGCCGCTACTGGAACGGATCAAGGTCGCAGCGAATAAGCGGGATGTTCCGTATCAATCACTCATCAAGACGTGGCTGGCGGAGAAGATCGACAGTATCTGAACAGACCGAGCTGCCGCGTTCACGCTTGCCCGTCCCTTCCACCTATCCACGCTCCCGATGATCGGTAATACTCCTCGCATCCAGATATACCGGAGGAGGAACCAAATGAGCCTGAAGGGGGCCGCGTATATCGCGGGCGCATTCGAGCACCCGACGCGCAAGGCGCCGGACAAATCCGTGGCACTGCTGCACGCCGAATGCGCCAAGGGCGCCCTCGAAGACGCGGGCCTAAGCAAAGACGACGTGGACGGGTATTTCTGCGCCGGCGACGCGCCGGGCATGGGCCCGCTCAACATGATCGACTACATGAATCTCTCGAAGCTCCGGCACATGGATGCCACCGATGTCGGTGGGTCGTCCTACCTTCTGCTGGTGGCGCACGCGGCCGAGGCGATCAAGGCGAACCGCTGCGACGTGGCGCTGATCACGCTCGCCGGCCGGCCGCGCAGCGAGGGCATGGCAACCGGCACCGCGGCGCGCGCCGGCAACCCCGCCCAGCCGGACATGCAGTTCGAATACCCGTACGGGCCGACCGTGGTGAATATGTACGCCATGTGCGCTCAGCGGCACATGCACCAATACGGCACCACGAGCGAGCAGCTGGCCTGGATCAAGGTCGCGGCCTCGCATCACGCGCAATACAACGAGCACGCCATGCTGCGCGACGTGGTGACGGTGGAGGACGTGGTGAAGTCGCCGATCGTGGCGAGCCCGCTGCACCGGCTGGATTGCTGCGTCATCAGCGACGGCGGCGGCGCGCTGGTGGTGGTGCGCCCGGAGATCGCCGCGCGCCTGAAGCGGCCGAAGGTGAAGGTGCTCGGCATGGGCGAGGCGCCGAAAGGTCAGTTCGGCGGCGACGTGGATCTCACCTATTCCGGCGCGCGCCGGTCGGGGCCGGCGGCGTTCGAGATGGCCGGGGTGAAGCCCTCCGACATCAAATACGCCTCGATATACGACAGCTTCACCATCACGGTGCTGATGCAGATCGAGGATTTGGGCTTCTGCGAGAAGGGTCAGGGGGGCAGGTTCGTCGCCGACGGCAACCTGATCTCCGGGCAGGGCAAGCTGCCGTTCAACACCGACGGCGGCGGCTTGTGCAACAATCATCCGGCCAATCGGGGCGGCATCACCAAGGTGATCGAGGCGGTGCGCCAGTTGCGCGGCGAGGCGCATCCCAAGGTGCAGGTGCAGAACTGCGATCTCGCGCTGGCGCACGGGACGGGCGGCTCGCTCGGCACCCGCCACGGTTCGGCTACGCTGATCATGGAGCGGGAGTAACGAAGATGGCGTATCAGCAGCGCAAGGTGGGCTTCGTCGGCACGCCCGAGAGCAACCCTGAGACCAGGCCGTTCTTCGACGGCGCGGCGGCGGGCAAGTTGATGCTGCCCAAATGCGGTGCCTGCGGCCGGACGCATTGGTATCCGCGCGGCATTTGCCCGCACTGCTTCAGTCAAAACCTGCGCTGGACCGAGGCATCGGGCAACGGCAAGGTCTATTCGTTCAGTGTGATGAAGCGGGCGGAAGTGCCGTACGCCATCGCATACGTCACGCTCGACGAGGGGGCGACGATGATGACCAACATCGTCGATTGCGACCTCGACGGCATCAGGATCGGCCAGCCCGTGAAGCTGAAATTCGTGCCGACCGATGGTGGGCCGCCGATGCCGATGTTCGCGCCGGCCTGAACGCGGGCCACGGCGCAACCAACCCCCCGCTTCGGGTGTTTCCGATCGATAGTGACCGGAGGAGTGCGAGCCATGTCCGAGCGCCGATATACCGAAACACCCAGCGAAAAGGAGAAGGCGGCGGCGCAAGCCGAGAGCGCCGGCCGCACCGCCGCCCGGCCCCAAGACGCCACGGCCCCGACCGGCACGACGGGCGGCTTGGGCTCGACCGGAACGCGCGGCACCTCGCCCGAGGGCACCTCCGGTATGTCCGGTGCGCCCACGAACGACACCACCCCGAGCGAGGACACGACGCCGCGCAAGGGCTCCGAACCCAATGCCGAGACGCACGATCCGCGCGTGCCAGGGTGAGAAACCGTCCGGTTCGGCTTACCGCGGCGTTCTTGGTGCTTCAGGATTCCGGCTGCGAGTAAGCCGAACCGGCCCCGCAGCAAGGGGGCGGTACCGGACCCGATCGCCCTGGTGGAAAGGTTCTGGCTCATGGCGGGCTCCTCGTCGGCGCCGTCGAGAGCCAGGCGCCCCGTTACAAGCAAAAGTCGGAAAGCTGAGTCACTTCGAGTTCCGGTGCAAGCCGGGCGGGTGAATGCCGCGTGCGAATGACCTCCCGTAACGCTCGAGGGCGCTCCGAATCAGCGCCGCCGAGGAGTGAACTCCATAACGCCGTCGTTGATCGAGCCGAGCCGAAGCGTCGCCATGTCCAGAGCGTAGTTCTGATAGAGCCTCCAGGGTTTCTTCGACCCTTGTTTGGGCAGCATCGCGAGCGCGCGCTGGACGTAGCCCGAGGAGAAGTCGAGGAAGGGCTCCTCAGTCACCGAAGCGTCGCGGCGCGGCGTGGCGGCCGCATAGCCATGGCGTCGCATGTGATTGAGCAGCCGGCACACATACTCGCAGGTGAGGTCGGCCTTCAGCGTCCAGGACGCGTTCGTATAGCCGAACACCGAGGCGAGGTTCGGCACCTCGCTGAACATCATCCCCTTGTAGGCCAGGGTCTTCGACAGATCGACGCGACGGCCAACGACACTGAAGGCGACATCGCCCAGCAGGTTGACTTTGAGGCCGGTGGCGGTGACGACGATGTCGGCCTGAAGCTCGATCCCCGAGCGGAGCCGGATGCCGGACTCGGTGAACGTCTCGATGTGATCGGTCACCACCGACACTCTCCCGTCGCGGATCGCCTTGAACAGATCGGAGTCGGGCACGAGACAGAGCCGCTGGTCCCAAGGTTTGTAGCGCGGCGTGAAATGGGTCGCGAGATCGTAGTCGGGGCCTAGCTCCTTTCGCGCCATGCCCAGGATCCCCTGCTTGGTCTGCTCCGGCCGCCGGCGGGCGAAGCGGTAGAAATACATCCCGAGAGCCACGTTCCTCAGACGGGTGAGCCGGTAGGCCAGCTTCGCCGGCAAATAGCGCCGAAGCCAGTTCGCGGTCGCGTCCTCGGACGGGCGCGAGACGATGTAGGTGGGCGAGCGTTGCAGCATGACCACATGCGCCGCCGCCGTCGCCATCGCGGGCACGAGCGTCACCGCGGTCGCGCCGCTGCCGATCACCACCACCTGCCTGCCAGCGTAGTCGAGATCCTCGGGCCAGAATTGCGGATGGACGATGCGCCCCTTGAAGCGGTCGGCACCGGGGAAGCCGGGCGCGTAGCCCTCGGCGTAGCTGTAATAGCCGCTGCACATGAGTAGGAAACCGCAGGTGAAGCGGGCGGCCTCGCCCGTGTCGGTCCGCTCGGCCTCCACGGTCCAGCGCGCCTCACAGAACGACCATGACGCCCGCCGGACGCGATGGCGGAACCGGATGTGCCGGTCGATGCCGTGCTCGCTCGCCGTGTCGCGAACGTAGTTCAGGATCGACGGTCCGTCGGCGATCGCCTTGGCCTCGCGCCAGGGCCGGAAGGCGTAGCCCAGGGTGAACATGTCCGAATCAGAACGAATTCCGGGATAGCGGAACAAGTCCCAGGTGCCGCCGATCGCTTCGCGCGCTTCGAGGATCGCGTAGCTCAGCCCCCGGCAGCGCGCTTGCAGATGGTAGCCCGCGCCGATGCCGGACAGCCCGGCGCCCACGATCAGGACGTCGAAGTGCTCCGCCTCTGTTCGCGGCTCCGCCCCCGCGCTGGGCGACAGGTGTTCGATGACGGCATCCGAGTAGGCCATGCGTGCGGTTTCTCTTGCGCTATAAGGGTGACGCTTGGTGCAGGAAGGCGGCGGCGGCATCGAGCGAACGCCGTCCCTCGGGCATGGCGGCGTGGGCGAATTGCCAGACATGCGGCACCACCGGCCAGACCTGCAAATCGACCTGTACCCCGGCCGCGCGGGCGCGCTTGGCGAGGCGGACGGAGTTGTCGCGCAACACCTCGCGCTCGCCGACATGGATCAGCAGGGGCGGCAGTCCGGCGAGATCGGCGTAAACGGGCGAGGCCAGCGGCGTGCGCGGATCGACGGCGTTGAGATAGGCCGGGACCAGATGCCGCAAGGCATCGCCGTGGAACATCGGGTCGCGCCCGCTATTGCTCCGCAAAGACTCGCCGGTCCCGGCCAAGTCGGTGGCGGGCGAGAACAGCGCGGCCGCGTCGGGCAGCGCCGCGTCGCCGGCATCCCGCACGGCCAGTATCATGGCCAAGGCGAGATTGCCCCCGGCGGAGTCTCCCGCCACGACCACCCGGCCCGGCACCGAATCGCGCAACGCGCGCCAGACCGCGACGGCGTCCTCGACCGCGGCCGGGAACGGATGCTCCGGGGCCAGGCGGTAGTCCGGGGCGAAGACGCGGAAGCCCCGCAGGGCGAGGGCGGCGGTGATCGGCCGGTGCGTGCGCGGCGAGCAAGCGATGAAGCCGCCGCCATGCAGGTAGAGCAGCGTGGCCCGCTTATCGGCCTTGCCCTCTACCCATTCCCCGGGAACCCCGCCCAGGCTGTCCGGGCGGAAGCGCGCGCCGCGTGGCGGCGGCAGCTTAAACCCCTCGAACACAGCCCTGACGCGCCCGAGGTCCTCCATCCCGCCCAGGCGACGCTTGACCCGCCACCGGATCACGAGCCCGGCGAGATGTGCCTGCCAGCTAGCCACGTGCCGCGCCCTGCCGCGCGCCGTGAATTCCGCTCCCCCTCCCCTTGCGGGAGCGGGGCGGGGAAAGGGATCGCGCAGACCCAGAACCTCGCCTCAAGGCCGCATCCCGAACCGGCTCGGCCCTGGCGTGCGCAATGGGGCCGCCAGATTGGCGAACTCGCACAACAGCCGGCGCGTATCCCGCGGGTCGATGATTTCCTCGACCCAGAACGCCTCCGCCGTGCGCAACGGCGAGCGCAGCGCGTTCAGCCGCGCGTCGATCTCCGTCATCTTCGCCGCCGGGTCCGGCGCGGCGTCGATGTCGGCGCGGTACGCCGCCTCGACGCCGCCCTCCAACGGCAGCGAGCCCCAGCTCGCCGATGGCCAGGCATAGCGCAGCGCCAGGCGCCCGCTCGGCTGGTGGCCCATGCCACCGACGCCGTACACGTTGCGCACGATCACGCTGCACCACGGCACGGTGGTTTGGCAGATCGCCGCCAGGGCGCGCACGCCCCAACGGATGACGGCGGTGCTTTCGGCCGCGAGCCCCACCTGGAATCCCGGACAATCCACCAGATGCACGATGGGGAAATGAAACGTCTCCGCCAGATCGACGAAACGGACGATCTTGCTGCAGGCATCCGCCGTCCAGGCGCCGCCGTGATACAGCGGATCGCCCGCCATCAGCCCCACCGGCCAGCCGTCCAGCCGGGCCAGGCCGGTGAGGATCGGGCGACCGAAATTCTGGCCCAGTTCGTAGAAGGTTTCCTTGTCAACCAGCGCGTTGACGACCCGCCGCATGTGGTAGGCTTGCTTCTTGTCGCGCGGCACGGCGGCCAGCAGCCACTCATCGCGCCGCTCGGGGTCGTCCCAGTTGCGCACTCGCGCCGGCAGTTCCCAGATCGAACTCGGCATATAGGACAGGAACCGGCGCGCGGCCGCGAATGCCTCCTCCTCCGTATCGACCGCGTGATCGACCGCGCCGCAGGCAGTCTGCACCTCCCAGCCGCCCAGCTCCTGCTTGCCGCGCGGCTCGCCGAGCCGCTCCACCACCGGCGGGCCGGCCACGAACACCGCCGAGATGTCCTTCACCATCACGGAGTAATGGCTTGCAGCCAGCCGCGCCGCCCCGAGCCCGGCGACCGACCCGAGGCCGAGTGCGACCGTGGGCACCAGCGCCATGTTCGCCGCCAGCTCGTCAAACGAGCCGCCGCCGGCGAGCCCGCCCGGCAGGTTGGCGCGCCCGGTGGTCTCGATCGTCTTGACCGAGCCGCCCCCGCCCGAGCCCTCGATCAGCCGGATGATCGGCAACCGGAACTGCGCCGCCATCTGCTCGGACATGCGCGGCTTGGCGGGGATGGAGGCATCAGCCGAGCCGCCGCGCACGGTGAAGTCGTCGCCCGCGATCATCACCGGCCGCCCGTCCACCGTGCCCCGACCGAACACGCACACGGCCGGCACAAAGGAGGCCATCGCGCCGTCCGCGCTATACTCGGCGCGCCCCGCGATGGCGCCGATCTCGTGGAAGCTGCCCGGGTCGAGCATCCGCTCGACCCGCTCGCGCACCGTCAGCCGCCCGCCCGCGCGCTGGCGGGCCACTCGCTCGGCCCCGCCCATCTCGCGGGCGCGGGCGATGCGCGCGCCGAGCTCGGCAAGCTCGGGCGTCCAGTCGGCTGGCCGGGGCGGGCGGCGTGAGGTGTCGTCTGGCATCTGGCTGGTCCCCGGTTCGGTTGGCTTGGCGCGGCGCGACGGCAGTTCTAGCAAAGCCTCGCACGTCAGCATGAGACGGAGGGGACTGGCATGGAAGACCTGCTCTACGAGGTGCGCGACGGGATCGGGCGGATCACGTTCAACCGCCCGGCGGCGCGCAACGCCCTCACCTTCGCCATGTACGAGCGGCTGGCCGACATTTGCGGTTCGGCGGGCCAGGACCGCTCGTTGCGCGCGCTGATCCTGACCGGCGCCGGCGAAAAGGCGTTCGCGGCTGGCACGGACATCTCCCAGTTCCGCGCCTTTACCCGCCCGGAGGACGCGATCGAGTACGAAGCGCGCCTCGACCGGGTGCTGGACGCGGTCGAGCGTTGCCCGCTGCCGACCATCGCCGCGATCGCCGGCGCCTGTACCGGCGGCGGGTTCGGCATCGCCGCCGCCTGCGACCTCCGCATCGCCGCGCGCGGCATCCGCTTCGGGTTCCCGATCGCACGCACGCTCGGCAACTGCCTATCGATGGCGAATTACGCGCGCCTTGCCGCCCTGATCGGGCCGGCGCGCGTGACCGAGATCGTGTTTACTGCCCGGCTGGTGGAGGCGGAGGAGGCGCGCGCCATCGGCCTGGTGAGCGAGGTTGTCGCGGACGCGACGGCCCTGGCCGCCCGGGCCGACGAGTTGGCAAGTCTCGTCGCCTCGCACGCCCCACTCACGCTCCGCGCGACCAAGGAGGCGTTGCGCCGGCTGCGTGAGAAGGGCACCGGCGGGGAGGACGGCCGCGACCTGATCCTGATGTGCTATATGAGCCGCGATTTCCGCGAGGGAATGGAGGCATTCCTGAACAAGCGCCAGCCGGCATGGCGGGGGGAGTAATGAGGAGCAGCCCGATCCGATGACCGCTCTCGACCGAAGCCGACATTCGCACCGGACTTCTGCAACAGCTAAGGCATTGATTCAGCGACATTTGGGTAACGTTGCAGAAGTCTTGATGGGGTGGACGGCCCCGCTCCCGGCATCGGAGTGCCTTAAAGTGGCTGTTGCTGAACACCACGCATGAGGGGAGCCGTCCGTCATGAAGATTGCCACGATTGGCCTGGATCTCGCCAAGCATTGGTTTCAAATCCACGGTGTCGACCCGCTCGGCCAGACCGTGGTCCGGCGCAAGCTGCGACGCGGCGAGGTGCTCGGCTATTTCAAGTCGCTTGCACCGTGCCTGGTCGGCATGGAGGCCTGCGCCACGGCGCATCATTGGGCGCGCGAGCTGACCGCGCTGGGTCACACGGTGAAGCTGATGCCGCCGGGCTACGTGAAGGCCTACGTCAAGCGCAACAAGAATGACGCCGCCGATGCGGAGGCGATCTGCGAAGCCGTGACCCGCCCGTCGATGCGCTTTGTGCCGATCAAGACCGCCGACCAGCAATCCGTGCTGATGCTGAACCGTGCCCGCGCGCTGCTGGTCCGTCAGCGCACCATGCTCGTCAACGCCCTGCGCGCCCACATGGCCGAGTTCGGCATTATCGCTGCGCAGGGGCTACGGCATGTCGAGGACCTGATCAGCCAGTTGGCTCATGAACAAGAGCGGCTTCCGGAATTGGCCCGCTCGATCCTGCAAGTCATCGTCAGCCAGTTGCACGACACGATGGCCCGCGTGCATGACATCGAGGTGCGGCTGGCCAAGTGGCACCGCCACAGCCCGGTGAGCCGCTTGCTGGCGACCGTGCCAGGCATCGGCATCATGGGCGCCACCGCCATCGCGGCCACCGTCAGCGACCCATCGCTGTTCCGCTCGGGCTGGGAGTTCGCGGCTTGGCTTGGCATGACGCCGCAGAACTCCAGTGGCGGCAAGGAACGCCTGGGACGCACCAGCAAGCGCGGCGACAAATACATCCGCTGCCTGCTGGTCGCCGGTGCTGTTGCGGTGCTACGGCACACCCGCAACCGAACCACCAAGGACGCCGCATGGGTGCGCGGGCTGCTAGCGCGACGACCGACAAAGGTCGCCGCCGTGGCCCTCGCCAATAAGTCTGCGCGGATCGCCTGGGCGGTCATGGCACGCGGCGAAGCTTATCGGTCGACCAACGAGATCGCGCAGGCGGCATAGCGGTTGCCTGCGCGTATGCGAGGGTGAAGAAGACGTGATGGCGAACGGTCGAGCCGTGGATCGGGAAGACCCGGAAAATTCAAGGCGCAACGAAGCGCGTAGTCTTGATAGGGACCCCGATCCGCGAACTCCATCAGGGCCCGCGGTCATAGGCACCGCACCGAAAGGCCGGACATATGACTGCACCTGACCATCTCGCCAGAACCGCACTCAACCCCTTTGCAGGCGTGGGCCGTCCACATATGAATTTCGAAACAAGCTAACGCAGTGGAAGACCGCCGGGAAAGCGTCGAGAGCCACATCAGCTTGGATGTGTCTCACCCCGGGGCGCGCGGCAGTGACAGCAGTAAACGCACCAAGTCAGCTTGCCGGCTGGTTTCGGTCTTGTGAAAAATTTGCTCTAGCAGCCTGTCGGATTGAGATACCCGATCACGCGATCGGTGGCTAGAATTGGCGGATGTCGAATTTTGTGCCGTTCAACCGCGACCAGGCCTTTCTGCTGCCGCCCGACCTAAAGACTTGGCTGCCGGAGGATGATCTTGCGCACTTCGTGGTGGCCGCGGTGGAGCGGGTACCGCTCGGGGCGTTCCGAGTGGCGGAGCGAGCGTGCGGCAAGCCGCAGTATCACCCGCGGCTGATGCTGGCGCTGCTGATCTACAGCTACGCCAACGGCATCTTCTCGTCGCGGCGGATCGAGCGGGCAACCTACCGTGACATCGCGGTTCGCTTCGTGGCGGCCAACCTGCACCCCGACCACGACACGATCGCGGTGTTCCGACGCTCGAACAAAGCGGCCTTCGAGGCGGCCTTCCTGCAAGTGCTGCTGCTGGCGCGCGAGAGTGGGCTGCTGCGGCTCGGCACGGTGTCGATCGATGGGACCAAGATCGACGCCAATGCCTCGAAGATCCGCTCCGTGCGCTACGACCGGGCGCAGGAATTGCGGGCCAAGCTGGCGGCTGACATCGCCGCGCTGACCGCGCAGGCCGAAGCGGCCGACGCCGGGGACCACGACCCGCAAGCGTTGCCGGCAGAACTGGCCCGGCGCAACGCGCTCCAGGCGAAGCTCGATGCTGCCTGCGAGCGGCTGGAAGCCGAGGCACGCGCCGAAGCTGAGGCCGCCCGCCCAGCTTATGAGGCCAAGAAGGCCGCCTATGACGCCAAGAACGGGCGTCGCGGCCGGCCGCCGAAACCGCCCGATGATACGCCGCCACCAGAGCGACAAAGCAACCTGACGGACCCGGACAGCGCCCTGATGCGACGCTCGGATGCGCATGAATACCGCCAAGCCTACAACGCACAGGCGGTGGTGTGCGCCGACGGTGCGCAACTGATCCTGGCGACCAACCTGGTCGCGACCCCAGCCGATGCGCCGAGCTTTGCCGCGACTACCCTGGCAATGGAAACAACCATTGGCCTACCCAAGATCGTTCTGGCCGATACCGGTTTTGCCAGCGGCCCAGCGGTGGCGGACCTGCACGCACATGGCATCGAGCCATTGGTGGCGATCGGGCGGACCCAGCCGCACCGGCCCTACGACTTCCGTCCGCCGCCGCCGCAAACCACGCCGCGCCGGATCACCGAGCCTTGGCGCCTGGCGATGAAAGCCAAGCTGGAGACCGAAGATGCCAAGAACCTCTACAAAAGACGCAAGCAGACCATCGAACCGGTGTTTGGCATCATCAAGAGCGCCATGGGCTTCGTCCGCTTCCACCTGCGCGGCATCCAAAAGGTTGCCGCCGAGTGGACCCTGACCGCGCTCGCCTACAACTGCAGGCGAATCGCCCGCCTGCAGGCGGCGTGAACACCCCAGCCGGCTTGCTCATTGGCTCAGCCGGCAGGCTGAATCCGACAGGCTGCTAGGCCGAAATGCAAGACAGGCGTCGCGGCGCTACGGCCCCAATCGGCAACAGAGGGAAGCGGCCATGAGCCGAATTGCCTACATTCTGAACGGCCCCAATTTGAACCTGCTGGGCAAGCGCCAGCCGGAGATCTACGGCCGCGAGACACTGGCCGACATCGAAGCCGAGTGCCGCCGGGTCGGCGCCGAGCTGGGGCTCGAGATCGAGTTTCGTCAAACCAATGCCGAGTTTCAGCTGATCGACTGGATACACGAGGCGCGGGATCGAGCCGCCGGGATCGTGATCAATCCCGCCGCCTTCTCGCATACCTCGGTCGCCGTGTTGGATGCGCTGAAAGCCTGCGACTGCCCAATCATGGAAGTCCACATCTCCAACATCCATCAGCGCGAGGAATTCCGGCACCACTCCTTCGTCTCGCAGGTCGCTGCCGGCGTGATCGCCGGCTGCGGCACGCAGGGCTACACCCTCGCACTGCAACGCCTGGCCCGACTGCTCGGGAGCACCAACTCATGACCAGCCTCACGGACCAGCCTTCTATCCTGGCCGGCCTGATCGGCGCCGGCATCCAGGCCTCGCGCACGCCGCCGATGCACGAGCGCGAGGGCGCCGAGCAAGGGCTGCGCTACATTTACAAGACGATCGACCTCGACCAGCTCGGCCTCGGCGTGGACGCGCTGCCGGAGCTGCTCACGGCGGCGGAGCGGATGGGCTTTGCCGGCCTGAACATCACCTATCCCTGCAAGCAGGCGGTGATCCCGCTGCTGACCGATCTGTCCGAGGACGCGCGGGCGCTGGGCGCCGTCAACACCGTCGTGCTGCGCGATGGCAGGCGCATCGGCCAAAACACCGATTGGTCCGGCTTCGCCGGCGGGTTCCGCCGCGGCCTACCCGACGAGCCGTTGGAGCGCGTGGTGCAGCTCGGCGCCGGCGGCGCGGGCTCGGCGGTGGCGCACGCCGCGATGACGCTCGGTATCCGGGAGCTGACCATCTTCGATGTCGATGGCAGCCGTGCGCGGAATGTCTCGGAGGGTCTTTCCGCGCGCTTCGGCCAGGGCCGCGCCCTGGTTGGCACGGATTTGCCGGCGGCGATGGCGCGGGCCGAGGGGCTGATCAACACCACCCCCGTCGGCATGGCGAAGCTTCCGGGGATGCCGCTGCCGGCCGAGCTGCTGCGCCCGGAGATCTGGGTTGCCGAGATTGTTTACTTTCCGCTCGAAACCGAATTGCTGCGCGCTGCCCGCGCGCGCGGCTGCCGCACGCTGGATGGCGGCGGCATGGCGGTGTTCCAGGCGGTGGACGCCTTCCGCCTGTTCACCGGAATCGAGCCGGACCCGGAGCGCATGTTGCGCCACTTCAAGCAAATGGTTGCGGCCTAGCGCACCTCCGTCGCCGAGCAACAACAGCGACGAGTTTTCGCCGGAACAATCCCTGGGGAGATCAGCCTTGCCCAGACCAGTGCGCATCGCCGTCGTCGGAGCCGGTCTGATCGGGCAGGCGCACATCAAGCGCGTCCTGGAAGAGCCAGAGGCGGCGCTGGCGGGCATCGCCGATCCCACGCCCCGGGCCAAGGCTCAGGCGGACGCCTTGGGAGTCGCCTGGACCGCGGATATCGAGACCTTGCTGGCGCGCACCAAGCCGGACGGGGTTGTGATCGCGACCCCAAACCAGCTTCACGTCACTAACGGCATGGCTGCCGTCACGGCCGGCGTGCCGATGCTGCTCGAGAAGCCGGTCGCCGACGACGTAGATAGCGCGCTCGCGCTCGTCGCGGCGGCGGAGAAAGCGGGGGTTGCGATCCTTGTCGGCCACCATCGGCGCCACAGCCCGCTGATCCGGCGCGCCCGCGACATCATCGTCTCCGGCCGCCTCGGGCGCATCACCGCCGTCAATGGCCTGTGCTGGTTCCTCAAGCCGTCGCAGGGCTACTTCGATGGCGACAATGCCTGGCGCCGCGAGCCGGGAGGCGGCGTGGTGTTGCTTAACCTGATCCATGTCATCGACGATTTGCGCAATCTCTGCGGCGACGTGGAGAGTGTGCAGGCAGCCGCATCAAACGCCGCTCGCGGCTTTCCGGTCGAGGACACGGCGGCGATCATCCTGCGCTTCCAGAGTGGTGCGCTCGGGACGCTCGCGATCTCGGACGCGGTGGCCGCGCCCTGGAGCTGGGAGCTGACGTCGGGCGAGAACAAGGCGTACCCTCACACCGACCAGTTCTGTTACCTCGTCGCCGGCACGGAAGGCTCGGTCACGGTGCCCCGGCTCGACCTGTGGCACTACGGCGAGAGCAAGCACTGGTGGGCGCCGATCGAAAGCAGGCGCACGGTCGTGCCGGAGCAGGACCCGCTTACTCTTCAGATGCGCCATTTCGTTCAGGTAGCGCGGGGCGACGCCGAGCCGCTCCTGAACGGGCGCGAAGGTACGCGAACGCTGGAAACCACGCTTGCGGTCAAGTGCGCGGCGGCGACGGGAGAGATGATCCGGCTTGCCCGCTCCTGAACCGCGCTATGGCGCCGGCTTGAGCGAGCCGATGATTGCATCGGCAATCATCCGCCTGTGCCGCCCGCGGACTTTTGGCTCGCCGAGATCTTGGCCGAACAGGGTGCCGAAGGTGTGCCGGTTCGACACGCGGTAAAAACAGAACGCACTGATCATCAAATGGACATCGACGGCGCTGAGACCGGCGCGAAACACGCCTTCGCGCCGGCCCCGCTCGAGAATGACGGCGAGCGCGTCGATCACGGTGACGTTCAGGCGACGGATTTCCTCGGATTGCGCGAGATACTTGCCGTGATGGATATTTTCGATCGCGATCAGTCGGACGAAATCCGGGTGGGTATCCTCATAGTCGAAGGTGAACTCCACCATCCGGCGGATCGCATCGGCCGGCGGCAGGCTTGCCAGGTCGAGGGTCTGTTCGGTCGCTCGGATGTCGCCGTAAGCCTGCTCTAGAACCGCGAGATAAAGCCCTTCCTTGCTGCCGAAGTAGTAATAGATCATCCGCTTGGTGGTGTGCGTGCGCGCGGCGATGGCATCGACCCGCGCGCCGGCCAGTCCGTTCTCGGCGAACTCCTGGCGCGCGACCGTAAGGATGTCCTGACGGGTACGCACCGGGTCGGGCTTGCGCGCGCGCGGAACGGAAACGGTCTCTTTGGTCTGTGCCATCCAGGGGCTCTCATCGGTCCGATGCGCCGTCCTAGCACAGACGGACGGACTGGATAGATAATCGCGAACCAACAATCGTCATCATTGACCCGCGCATCAAATTTTGGATACGATCCGATTTTCTCGGCCGGCGCCGGTTGCTCGCATTATCGACGGCACCACGATGGCATTTTGGGAGACCGCGCGCATGTCCGAAGCCGCCAGCCCGCTGCCCCTCAGGCTTCGCGCGCCGCGCCCGATCGTGCTGACCTCCCATCCCGGCCTGACCACCGGCCTAAGTCTCCCGCTTCGCTGGGGCGCGGCCGATCCGCTGGTGCGCGGCCCGGTGATCGCCACCGTGCAACATCCCGCCGCGCGCAACGTGATCGGCACCCACGCCGGCGCTTATTCGCTCTATCGCGCCCTCGCCGTCGCAGCCGGCCAGCTCGCGGCGGATCACCGGCCGGACCTCACCAACACCACCCCCGCCGCCCGCATCGGCCCCTTTCCGCAATGGAGCGCGCCGGGCCGCATCGTCTCGCTCGATCCCTGGGGCCACCTGACCACCGAGCTGTTCGCCCAGATGATCGCGGCGGGCAGCGACATCCGCCCGACCATCGCCGTGACCCGAGCGCATATCGCCTTGCCCGAGATCGCGCAGGCGATGCGCCTGGGGCGACTCAGCCCGGACGGCGCGGTGCTGACCGAGAGCGGCGCTGTCCGCGTCACCAAGATCGCCATCGAGCCGGTCTGGCATCTCCCCGGGGTCGCGGCGCGCTTCGGCGTCAGCCCGACGGCGCTGCGCCGCTGCCTGTTCGAGCAAACCGGCGGGATGTTCCCCGAGCTGGTCACGCGCCCGGACCTAGACGTGTTCCTGCCCCCGATCGGCGGGATGACGGTCTATCTGTTCGGTGACCCGGCCCGGCTCGGCCGGCCGGAAACCCGCATCGCCTGCCGCGTCCATGACGAATGCAACGGCTCGGACGTGTTCGGCTCCGACATCTGCACCTGCCGCCCTTATCTCGCGCACGGCATCGAGGTCTGCATCGCCACCGCGCAGGCGGGCGGGCTCGGCGTGGTGGTGTACAACCGCAAGGAGGGCCGCGCGCTCGGCGAGGTGACGAAGTTCCTGGTCTATAACGCCCGCAAGCGCCAGGACGGCGGCGACCGGGCGGAGGCGTATTTCCAGCGCACCGAATGCATCGCGGGCGTGGCCGACATGCGCTTCCAGGAGCTGATGCCGGACGTGCTGCACTGGCTCGGAATCGCACGGATCGACCGGCTGGTGTCCATGAGCAACATGAAGTTCGCCCCGATCGTCGCCAGCGGTATCGAGGTGATGGAACGGGTGCCGATCCCCGAGGCGCTGATCCCGGCCGACGCCAACGTCGAGATGGATGCCAAGAAGGCGGCCGGCTACTACGCCGAGCAGATCCCCGATCCCGAGGCGCTGCACCAGGCCAAAGGCCGTCCGCTGCAAGCATGAGCACGGTCGCGGACCGGCCGGCGGCCTCAGCCGCGGTCGCCTGGCTCCGCACTCCGGGAGCGGTGCGGGAGCGGTGCAATGCGCTGTTCGCGCTGGCCGAGCGGGACGCCCTGCCCCACTTCGCGCTCGATCTCGGCCGGCTCGATGCCGCGGCCAATCTTGTGGCCGAGGTGACTTGGCGCGACTACCCGGACCGAGCGATCCCCTATCACTCCCGTTGGCGGCATTTCGAGGCCGGCGGCATCGACCGCTGGCGCGGGCTGGCAGCCGAAACGCGCGGCGTGGATCGCGACGAGATCGCGCGGATGCGCGTCGATCTCTGTGTGCTCAGCGTGCTGCTGGATGCCGGAGCGGGTCCGGCCTGGTGCTACCGTGAGCCGGGCACCGGGCTCGTCCTCGCGCGCTCCGAGGGGTTGGCGGTCGCCAGCCTGCACGCCTTCCGCGCGGGCGTGTTTTCCAGCGACCCGGCCCGCCCGCTCCAGGCGGACGCCGAGGGGCTGCGTAGCCTGGCCACATCGGCGCTCGCCGATGCCTTGCAGGTCACGCCTGACAACCCGCTCGCCGGATTGTCGGGGCGTGCCGCGCTGCTGCGGAATCTTGGCACCGCGATCCATGCGCTGCCCGACCCCTCCCCCCGGCCCCCTCCCGCAGGAGGAGGGGGAGAAGAAACTGCGCTGCTAAAGCCCCCTCCCCTTGCGGGAGGGGGTTGGGGGAGGGGTCGAGCCGCACGACCCGGCCGTCTGTTCGACCACCTGCGCGCCCGAGCGAAAAACCACCAAGTGCCCGCCCCCGTCATACTGGAAACGATCCTCGTCGCCCTCGCCCCAATCTGGCCCGACCGCCTTCGGCTGGACGGCGCAAACCTCGGCGACGTATGGCATCATCCCGCCCTCGTCGACGGGACCCCTGCCCCGGGCTTGGTGCCCTTCCACAAGCTCGCGCAATGGCTCAGCTACTCGCTGGTCGAAATCCTGGAGGACGCCGGTATCGCGGTGACCGATCCCGATGCGCTCACCGGCCTCGCGGAATACCGCAACGGCGGACTGTTCATCGATTGCGGCGTCCTGCGCCCGCGCGACCCGGGGCTCGGCCAGACCGCCCTTCCGGTCGCGCACCCGGCCGTGGTCGAGTGGCGCGCGCTGACCGTCGCCCTGCTCGACCGCATCGCCGATCCGGTGCGCGCACGGCTTGGACGCAGCGCCTCGGACTTGCCCCTGGCGCGCATCCTGCAAGGTGGCACCTGGGCCGCCGGGCGTGAGGTCGCGCGTCGGTTACGACCGGATGGCGGGCCGCCGTTCAGGATGATAACTGATGGTACCGTGTTTTGAGTGGTATCGCGTTCTGAGTGAATTCCTCGAAGCAGCGGGATCGCCGGCGTCCAGCAAGGCCCATCCTCTCGCAATCCCAATACCGCGGCCCCACCTCCTGCATCGCAAGCAACAGCTGGGAGGGCGAACCATGTCGCGCAAGCTCTACACCCGCGTCGGCCAGATCGTGCCCAGTTCGAACACGACGATGGAGACCGAGATTCCCGCGATCTTGCGGGCGCGCGAGACGGTCGAGCCCGAGCGCTTCACCTTCCACTCCGCCCGGATGCGGATGAAGAAGGTCACCAAGCAAGAGCTGGAGGCGATGGACCGTGACTTCGACCGCTGCGCGCTCGAGCTGTCCGACGCGCGCGTGGATGTGTTGGGCTACGCCTGCCTGGTCGCGATCATGAGCATGGGCAAGGGCTACCACCGGGAGAGCGAGGCGCGGCTGCACCAGGCCACGGTGGAGAACGGCGGTCCCGCGCCCGTGGTCACCAGCGCGGGCGCGCTGATCCACGGGCTGCGCACGCTCGGGGCCAAGAAGATCGCGGTGATTGCGCCCTACATGAAGCCGCTGACCCAGCTCGTGTGCGACTACATCGAGGCCGAAGGCATCGAGGTGTACGATCGGGTTGCGCTCGAGATCGAGGACAATCTCGAGGTCGGCGCGCGCGATCCCATGCTGGTGCTCGATAGCCTGCCGACGCTGAAGTATCGGGGCGTGGACGCGCTCGTGCTCTCGGCTTGCGTGCAGATGCCCTCGCTCGGCGCCATCCCCGAGGCCGAGCGCCGCACCGGCCTGCCCGTCGTCTCGGCGTCCGTGTGCACAGCGTTCCAGATGCTGGAGCGGCTCGGCCTCAAGGTGGTGGCGCCGAACGCCGGGACGCTGCTGTCGGGACGGTACGGGGGCCCCGGTCAGCAGCTCCGGGGCGCGGCGGATTAGGCGGCGGCTGCGACCAGATGGCGGTCGCTCAGGACGAAGGTGCCCGCCGCCTCGTCAGGCAGCCGGCCGCGCCTCCCCTTTGACCTGGGTGCGGTGCATGATCCGGCGCGCGGACGGATCGAACGGGTCGCGCCGGTGCATGGTGCATCGATTGTCCCACATCACGAGATCACCGACGCGCCAGTCGTGATGCCAGCCAAGCGCCTCATGCGTCGCATGATGCCATAACTCGTCGAGCAACGCCTCGGATTGGCCGAGCGGCAGGCCGTCGATGTAGGCATTGCGCCGCCGCCCCAGATAGAGCGTTCGCTGCCCGGTCTCGGGGTGGGTGCAGACGATCGCGTGGCTCGTGCCCGGCGAGGTCGTGGGGTCGTCGGTCGGGGCGACGCCCTCGCGAACGTAGCCGCCGCTATTGTACGTGCCGTCGTGCTTCAGCGTGCGCCCCTTGATCCGATGCTTAAGCGGATCCGGAAGCTCCTCCCACGCGCGATACATGTTCGCGAACCATGTTGCCCCGCCGGCCGGCGGCACCTCGATAGCATACAACATGCTCGCTTTGGGCGGGTCTGGCAGATACGACATGTCGGTGTGCCAAACGGCCTCGCCGGCGCCGAGACTGCCGATCGCCACACCGTTCTCGACCACGTTGGAGACGATGTAGATCTCCGGATGGCCGTCCACGAAGCGGCGCCCGTTCTCCTGCACCGGTGCCCAGTCGAGCGTGCCGAACCGGCGGCTGAAGGCGATCAGCTCCTGGTCGGACAGGCTCTGCCCCCGAAACAGCAGCACCAGGTGATCGAGCCAGGCGCGGTGGATGGCGGTGAACTCGGCCTCACCGGCCCGGCGCAGGTCGATGCCCCGGACTTCGGCGCCAAGCGCGGCGCCGGTCGGAATGACCTGGAGGCGACTTGTCACGGTGACGGACGACATTACCCTGCTCCTCGCAATGGCACTCGCGCTAGCGTGACGCCATGTTAAGTCATGGTGCAATCGGGAGACACTGAGGAAGGTCGTGAGCGGTCCCACGCGCCATGGCTCTGCGGAGTCCCTGGCTTCCAGGAACCAGACCAATGCAGCTATCCCGCATTCATGCGCCTCGCCGCAGTTACTTCGCGCCCACGTCCACCCTCGGTCATGAGCTGTGCCAGTTCAGGCCGGATCTCGAGCTGGATGCGGTAAATTTCTCCTGCGGCGGAAACCAATTCACCGCCTCGGGACAGCGCGGCATCCCCCAGCTCGATTATCCGAAGGTTCGGCCACGCCTTGGCGCGAATGCGGAGGACTTCCCCGAGGACCTGGTGCGTAGGCAATCCGGGGAGTGCCTGGGCTAGAATGAGTGCCAGCGACGCGGTGGATCTCGAAATGCCTGCATGGCAGTGGACGAGCAGGTGAGCACCTGTGGGCGGCTCTGCCAAGAGGTCACGTCCAAAGGCCAGAAGCCGGGCCACGTCCTCCGCACGCGGTGGAACCAGGTGGGGATCCTCCTCAATGACATCGTGAAAGCGTAGCTCCAGCTTTTCATGCTCGCCGAAGCTGCCGAACGCTTCCGGAACGGGCCAGTCCGGATCCAGGATCGACAGGACATGGCTTGCGCCCGCTTCGCAGTGGCCGGACAGTTCCTCTATGCCACAGACGGTGATCCTGAACGGCGCTATTGTGTTCACCCATTACTCCTCAGTAACCTAAAATTCGTCCGGCAGCGCCTCATCCTAGGCGCCGCCGATAGAGTGCGATCAGACGCTCCCAATGCCGTTCCGCTGCCGGCTTGTCGTAGCACCACCGCTGCGGAAAAGCGAAACCGTGATGCACGCCGGGATATAGCTCGATTTCGCCCGCCGTACCCGCGCGCGCGAACAGGTCACGCAGCTCGTTCACCATCGGCAACGGTGCCAAGTCGTCGTGCTCCGCGCACGCGATGTAGAGTTCGCCCGGGATCTTGGCCAACGACCGATGCGGGCTCTCCTCGGCATCGCTGACCAGCCACGTGCCGTAGAACGACGCGGCGGCGGCGATGCGCTCGGGATAGCGTGCCGCGGCGGCCAGCGCATAGGGGCCGCTCATGCAGTAGCCATGGCAACCGACCGGCCCCGGCTTCGCCGCAGGCTGGCGATCGACGAAGCCGAGCATCGCGCCGAGGTCGTTCATGACCGGCGGAATGGTCATCTTGGTGCGGATCGCGCGCATTCGCGCCTGCTCCGCGCTGCCCGCCTCCAGCACGCTCGGCCCGAACAGCGTGTCGCGGCCGGCGCGATAGTAGAGATTGGGCAGCAGGACATAGTATCCGACCGTGGCGAGCCGGCGCGTCATGTCCCGCAGCTCTTCGCGGATGCCTGGCGCGTCCATCAGGAAGAACACCGCCGGGTGCGGTCCGCCGCGTTCGGGATGGCAGATGAAGGTCTCCATCGCGCCATCCTTGGTGGTGATGTCCACGGTCTGCTCGATCATCGGACGTCCTCCTCGCGCTCAGCTCGCACGCTCGGCCAGCGCCAGCGCCCGCGCAACCTCGCCCAGCTCCGCGTAGAGGAGCGTCAGCGGCGTGATGCCGAAGCGCAGGACGTCGGGCGGGCGGTAATCGCCGATCACGCCGCCGGCGATCAGCGCGCGCATGATCGCCCCGGCGCGCGGGTGCGACAGACAGACTTGGCTGCCCCGCCGCGCCGGATCGCGCGGCGTGACGACGCGGAACCCCGACGCTTCGGCAAGATTCATGAGCACCTCCGCCATACGCACCGACTTCGCCCGCACCTCCGCCATGTCCGCCGCCAGCGCGATGTCGACCCCAACCTCCAGCGCTGCGAGGCTCAGGATCGGCGGCGTTCCGACGAGTGCGCGGGCGATGCCCTTGGCCGGCCGGAAGTCCGGCGCGAAGGCGAACGGATCGGCGTGGCCCATCCATCCGGTGAGGGGCATCGGCGCTTCCTGATGGCGCGGCGCGACGTAGAGGAAGGCCGGCGCGCCCGGCCCGCCGTTGAGGAACTTATAGCCGCAGCCCACGGCGAAGTCGGCGGCGCAGCCCGCAATATCGAGCGGCACCGCGCCGGCCGAGTGCGCGAGATCCCAAATCATCAGCGCGCCGGAAGCGTGCGCAGCGGCCGTGATGCCCGCCATGTCGTGCATCCGACCGCTGCGGTAGTTCACATGCGTCAGCATCACCGCGGCGACATGCTCGTCCAACCCCGCCTCGATGCCGTCGGGCTCGGCGAGCCGGATCTCGTGCCCGCGCCCGAGCAGTGCCGCCAGCCCGTCGGCCATGTAGAGATCGGTCGGGAAGTTCCCCGGCTCGGTCAGGATCACGCGCCGATCCGGCCGCAGCGACAGCGCCATCGCGATAGCCTTGAACAAATTGACCGAGGTGCTGTCGCAGGCGACCGTGCTCGCCGGCTCGGCCCCGATCAGCCGGCCGATCTTGGCGCCGACGCTGAGCGGCAGTGTCATCCAGCCGTTGCTCTCCCACGAGCGGATCAGGTCGCTTCCCCATTCGCGCCCGACCACCTCGGCCAGCCACGCCGGCGTCGCCTTGGGCAGTGGCCCGAGCGAGTTGCCGTCGAGGTAGATCACGCCATCCGGGAGGTCGAACAAATCGCGGAACCGGGCGAGCGGATCGGCAGCATCCAGCGCCGCCAGGTCGTGCGCGGCCGCCGTCATCGGTTCGGCGTCCGCACCACGATCCACAGGGTCATGTCCCAGGCATTGCGAATGCCCAAAATAAGCAGAATCACGAGAGCCGCTGCCAGGAGGTAAAGGCCAAGGTTCGGGCGCACGCATAGCACGATCCCCGTCCCCGTCATCATCAGATAGGTGAGAATTGGTACAATAACGTAACAAAACCGATCGGCGAGATCGAGCCTCCTAGTGATGCCACGACGATACATGTTCAGCCAGACCCTTGCGGCGAATCCCTTCCCGACGACACCGCCGACCGCTACAAGGGTGCCAAACGATGTCGGCGTCTGCGAGGCTGCGGTGCCCATCAGGCAAGTCACCAAAATGGCGGTGAAGTGCAGCACTGTCGGCGTCAGAAACGCCCGCATAGGCCCTTCATGCTCGTCATCGAGGTAGCTTATGGCCACCGAGGCGGCGACGAACATCAATCCTATCAGCGTGGCGGAGGCGGTACCGATCAGGATGTAGAAGTCGTGCCACTCGCGCAACCGGTCCGCCATGCTTACGCCGGTCGCTGTCATTGCCCCTAGTCAACGGTCGATAAAGTGGGAAGTCCGATGTCCGGGGTGCGATCTGGCAGGAATTCCCCAGACCTCATGGCCTTATGCAGGGTCTGGAAGTCAGTGCCAGACTGGTGCGCTTCATAAACCTTATCTGGGTCGAAGAAAGCGCCAATTGGATTAGCGGCAAAATCCGGCGATGTATGAATCCATTCGCTCGAAAGCTTCCAATCTCCAAAACAGTCGCTCTGCAATTCAACGTAGTTACCTTCAGGATCCCGGTAGTAGAGGGAGATCGTGATTCCATGATCGAGGCAGAACGATGGATGAATACCCTCTTCCTTCAAGCGCTTATAGGACGACATGAGGTCGGAGAAGCTATCGGTACTCGAAAGCACTGTGATGCATTACGTTGTGGCTGTTTTTGTCTGGGTCGTCGCTCAACCCCGGCGCGGCAAGGAAAGCGATACGATGATTGGCCGCGTCGTTTGTCGTCCAAGCGGCGGTCTCGTCGCGGAAGTTAACGCGTGCTCCGATAACGACCCCGTACCACGCGATCATCTCATCGAGGCGGCTCGTCCTGAAGGTGACATGGTGCAATGTAGGTCTAATTACGCTCATCGTGTCCTCCCTTGGTGCTCCCGTTCAAGGAGCGGCTGTCGAGCTTACCTTTGCCGGGGATGCCAGAAAAGCCGCCGAAGCTTCTGGCTAGCTCGGGCTGGTCGGACTAGCCCTAGAAATGGTCGTAATCGATGACCACTCGCTCAGTGACCGGACGAGACTGGCAGGTGAGGACATACCCAGCCTTGGTTTCCCAGGGCTCCAGCGAGTAGTTCACCGCCATCTCCACCTTGCCGTCCAGCAGCCGCGCCCGACAGGTGCAGCACATGCCGCCCTTGCAGGAGAACGGCAGGTTGAGTCCGGCACGCAGCCCCGCATCGATGATCGCCTCCCCGGCGGCGACCGGGAACTCGGAGCGCACACCCTCGAAGGTGACGCTTGCCACGGCGGCGGCCGGCGCGTCGGGCACGATCTTCACCGGCGTGGGCCGCCCACCCGCTCCGGGCGTGAAACGCTCCACATGCACCTGCGCGCGCGCGAGCCCGAGATCGAGCAAGATCTTTTCCAGCCCTTCGATCATCGGCTGCGGGCCGCAGATGAAGGCATGATCCACCGCCTCAACCGGCACCAGCCGGCGCATCAGCAGCCGCACCTTCTCGGCGTCAAGTCGCCCGTTCAGCACCTCGACATCCTGGCGCTCCCGTGAGAGCACATGGAACACGGACAGCCGGGAGAGATACCGGTCCTTGATGTCTTCGAGCTGCTCGCGGAGGATGATCCCGGCGGTCGTCCGGTTGCCGTAGAACAAGACGAAGCGCCCGCGCTCGCGGACCGTCACCGTGCGCAGGATGGCCATGATCGGCGTGATCCCCGAGCCCGCCGCGAAGGCCACGAGCGTGCGCGATGATCCCGGCTCGATCGGCACGCCGAACCGCCCGTCCGGCGTCATCACATCGAGCGACCCGCCCACCAGCAGGTTCTCCCGTGCCCAGCCGGAAAACGCGCCGCCCGCAAGCGACTTGATGGCGACGCGCAGCTCTCCGTCATCGAGCCCGGAGCAGATCGAGTACGAGCGGCGCATCTCCTCGCCGTCGAACGCGACGCGCAGCGTGAGGTACTGCCCGGGCGCGAAGCGATAGGCTTCGGCGAGCGCTGGCGGAACCTCAAAAGCCACCGAGAAGCAGTCCGCGGTCTCGCGGCGGATATCGGCGACGCGCAGCTTGTGAAACCTCGGGCGGGCCATGCCGTGCTCGGGTCGGGGTTGTGGGACCTCGGTCCGGGTCATAGGTCTAGCCGCATGAGACAGGCGCTAGACCGGATCACGGTCGAGACACGCGGCCAAGGCTTCGTGGATGTCACTGGCACACTGGCGGGCTGGATTGCGTCCCAGCGTATCGCCCACGGGCTGCTGACCATCTGGTGCCGGCACACTTCGGCCTCGCTTCTCGTGCAGGAGAACGCCGATCCCGACGTGCGGGCGGACTTGCAGGCGTTCCTGCGTCGGCTCGCGCCGGAAGGCGATGGCTACCGGCATGACAACGAAGGCCCGGACGACATGCCGGCGCATATTCGCGCTGCGCTGACCCCGACCCAGCTCTCGATCCCCGTTCAGGACGGGCGCCTGGCGCTCGGCACCTGGCAGGCCATCTACCTGGTCGAACACCGCCGGTCTCCGCACCTGCGCGAATTGGCCCTCCACCTCATCGGGGAGTGACATCGGGAAAGCTCCCCTCCCGCAGGGGAAGGGAAAGTTTACGGCGCCCGCGCTTACAGGCCCAGCTTGCGACAAGCCTATCGGTGCGCCCTCGCCGGACGCTGGCTGGCGCCGACGGTCGCGGCCGAACGGGCCAGGCCGCCGAACAGGTCGAGAACCCGATCGCGCCACGCCATCACGGGATCACCCTCGGCCAGAAGCTCGAAGCGGCTGGAGCAGCGTGCCCATTGCAGCGGGCCGAACACGATGTAGTCGGCATAGCTCGGCCCCTCGCCGCCAAGCCACTCCTGCGACTTCAGCACGATCCGCACCGGATCGAGCGCGGCGCGGAACTCGAGCACGCGGCTCTCGCGCCCGGCCTGCACCTCCTCCAGCGTCTTGCCGAACCGTTCTTCGCGGCTGCGCCGAAAATAGGACCGATCAGCCGGGTCGAGGATGTCCAGGATGTCGCGCACGATCAGCCGAGCGATGCCGGCGATCATCACGCCATCGGCCCAGGCGTTGAGGAATTGCGCGTGCGCCTGACCCAGCTCACAGCCGAACAGGCTCGGGCGATCGTCGTAGCTCTGTTCCAAATGAGAGGCGATCGTCCAGCTATCGCTGAGCACCGTCCCTCCGTCCCGGATCACCGGCACCCTGCCCTGACCGGAGAAGGCCAGCGCCTCTTTGTCGGTGAACCGCCAGGGCACGGTCTGGACCGTGAGATCCTTATGCGCGAGCGCCATGCGCACACGCCAGCAATAGGGGCTGAACCGCAGCGCCGGATCGGCTCCGGCCAGATCGTACATGGTGACGGGCATGGCTCGATACTCTCGCCCCGGAGTGTCGGGCGCAAGGCGCCCCGATTGCAACTTTGGCGACCGTTGCCGGAAGCGATCTGCTAGAACCTCGCCGATGCGCGCTCTTGTTCTGGCCTGCCTTGTGCTCTCCGCTTCTCCCGCCGTTTCCCGGACGCTGACGGTGCCCCTCCTGCCGCAAAGCAGCGAGGTCGCCCTCCGCGCCTCGGCATTCGGTTTGTTCTCGATGGAAGGCCGATTTGCCCGCTTCGCGGGCACGCTGACCTACGATCCGGCGGCGCCCGAACGCTGCGCGGCCGCGATCAGGGTGGACGTGGCGAGCCTGATGATGGCGCAAGCGGCCCCCCGCGCGACGATCCTCGGGCCCGAGTTCATGGATGTGGCGCAATATCCGATCCTGAGCTTCGAAGGGCGGTGCGACGCGAGCGGCATGGTGGACGGGATGCTCACCATGCGGGGTGAGAGCCACGCTCTGCGCCTCCGCCTATCCCGGGAAGGTCAGCAGATCATCGTCACCGGCGGGCTGCGGCGCGCCGAATGGGGGATGGGCGCGCGCCCGTTCCTGGTCGGGCCGGTGATCCATATTCGCGTCTCGACGGCCCTCTCCTGATGCGGCTGCCGCCGGCGCTTTCGCCGTTGCGCCACACCGTCTATCGACGGTTGTGGAACGCCTACGTGGTCACCTCGCTCGGCACCTGGTTGCAGAACACCGGCGCCGGCTGGCTCATGACCTCACTGGCGCCGAACCCGTTGATCGTCGCCTTGGTGCAGGTGGCGACCATCCTGCCCACGTTCCTGTTGGCTTTCCCCGGCGGCGCGCTGGCCGACATCGTGGACCGCCGCCGGTTCCTCATCGGGACGCAGGTTTGGACGATGGCGGCGGCGGCGTTGCTCGCCGGCCTGACCGTCGCCCACCTCACGACCGCCTGGGCCCTGCTCGCGCTCACCTTCGCGATCGGGATCGGCTCGGCGCTGACCGCGCCGGCCTGGAGCGCCATCGTGCCCGATCTCGTGCCGCGCGCCGATCTGGTCCCGGCGATCGCGCTCAACGGCATCGGCTTCAACATCGCGCGCGCGGTCGGGCCGGCGCTGGCGGGCCTACTGGTGCTGATCGGCGGGGCGGGCCTTGCCTTCTCGCTCTACGCCGTCTCGATCGGCGCGGTGATCTGGGCTCTGGTGATCTGGCGCCGCCGCCGGCGCGACCAGTTGGCCGCCCTCCCCCGCGAGCACCTGTTATCCGCCATGCGGGCCGGCGGACGGTTCGTGCGCAATACGCCCGCGATTCGGGCGGCGATGGTGCGGTCCTTCGCTTATGCGCTGCCGGCCTCCGCGCCTTGGGCGCTGCTGCCGCTCGTGGTGCGCCAGCAGCTCGGGCTCGGGGCTGGCATGTATGGGCTCATTCTCGGGCTGATGGGCGCGGGCGGCGTGGCCTCCGGACTGCTGATGCCACGGATCGCCAAGCGCGTGAATCGCGGGGCGATGGTGTTCCTGGCCACGCTCGCCTCCTGCGCCGGTATCGCGTTGCTCGGTCTGGCGCGCCACTGGGCGCACGCCGGCCTGGGCATGGCGCTGTTCGGCACCGGCTGGGTGGCGGCCTTCGCGATGACGCAGGCGGCGGCCCAGCTTGCCTGCCCGCCCTGGGTGCGGGCACGAGCCCTGGCCATCTACCAGCTCGGCTACAATGGCGCGCTGACGTTGGGTTCGGTCGGCTGGGGCGTGCTCGGCGACCGTCTGGGCCTCTCGCACACCTTGCTCGCCGCCGCCGCCTTCGGTGCCGTGCTCGGCATGCTGGTACGCGGCTTCGGCCTGGACCAAGCGCCGGCGCGGGCGGGTGCCCAGACCGGCGTGGCGGAGGCGGAACCCGAGGCGCCCGCGCCGGAACTTGCGCCGCTGCTGCCGCGCGCGCGCGGTCGGGTGCTGGAGACAATGCGCTACGTCGTCGATCCCGAGCAGCGGGAGGCGTTCCTCGCGGCGATGGCGGAGGTGCGGCTCGTGCGGCGGCGGGCTGGCGCGGTCGTCTGGCAACTCTATGAGGACGTGGCCCATCCCGACGGTTGGCTCGAAGCCTGGTCGATGGAGAGCTGGACCGACCATTTGCGCGAGGCGATCCGCCTGTCGGCCGAGGATCGGGCGATCCTGGCCCGGGCGGCCGGGTTCCGGCGCGAAGGGCCGCCCTGTGCCGCGCGTTACCTGGCCGTCGATCGGTCCCGCTTGCGCGTGCCCTCGCCCCCCGCCGCGTTAGCCCAGCTGCTCAAGCCGACGGGTCAAAACCCTTCGCGGATCACCTCGCGCGCGAAATAGGTCAGGATCAAGTCGGCGCCTGCCCGCTTGATCGCCCCAAGGGTCTCGCGCACCACCCGCCCCTCGTCGATAGCGCCGGCCGCGGCGGCGAACTTGATCATCGCGTACTCGCCGCTGACCTGATAGGCCGCGATCGGCAACAGCGTCCGCTCGCGCAGCCGCGCCAGCACATCTAGATACGGCAGGCCGGGTTTGACCATCAGGATATCGGCGCCCTCGGCCTCATCGAGCAGCGACTCGCGCACCGCCTCGCGCCCGTTCAGCGGGTCCATCTGGTATGTCTTGCGGTCGCCCTTCAGCTCGCAGCCGGCGGCGGCGCGAAACGGGCCATAGAAGGCGGAAGCGAACTTGGACGAGTAGGCCATCACTGGCGCGTTCGCGAAACCGGCCGCGTCCAGCGCGTGACGGATGGCGGCGACCTGCCCATCCATCATGCCCGAGGGCGCGACAATATCGGCACCGGCTTGCGCCGCCACGACCGCCTGGCGGCCAAGGTTCTCGATGGTGATGTCGTTGTTGACACCCCCCGCTTCGAGCACGCCGCAATGGCCGTGGTCGGTATATTCGCAGAAGCACAAGTCCGGGATCACCACCATGTCCGGTACCGTGCGCTTCGCCAGCCGCACCATGCGCGCGACCAGCCCATCCGCGCGGCAGGCATCGCTCCCTGTAGCGTCCTTGCGGTGCGATACGCCGAACGGCATGATCGCTTTCACCCCGTCGCGCGCCAGCGCCTCGACCTCACGCTCAAGTCGACGCTCGGGGATACGCTCGATGCCGGGCATACTGGCGACAGGCAGGGGCGTGTCGATCTCTTCCTCGACGAAGATTGGCTGGATCAGATCGTAAGGCGTAACGGTGGTTTCCCGCACCAGGCTGCGTAGCCCCTCGGAGCACCGCAACCGGCGCAAGCGCGTGGTGGGGAAGCGGCCGATCGTCATGCACGGGTCTCCTGGCCGAGTGAACAGCCGTGCCATAAGCCGGGGCGGGCGCGATGCCAAGCCGCCGGATGGCCGGCCGGGTCCGGCAGTCCGATAGTGGAAGGCTAGTGCAAGATCGCGACCGCCGCGAGGCCGGCGCCGAACGCGCCCAGCATCGCTGTCACCAACACGCCGAGCACTGCTCAGAGATACGTCTTACTCGGCTTTTCGGCGAGTTCAGCGTGCAGCTCCGCGACCTGCGCCTGGTCGCGAGGTGCGGCAGCGTGGCCGTCAGCGTTGCCTCGATCCGAGTGACCGCTGTCTCTAGCCGACAGAGCGAGCCCCTGATGTCGCGCACTTCCTCCTCCAGCCGGGAAACGCGGATCTCCAGGCCAGAATTGTATGGGCCGCCGTCGGAGTGGTCAATCATTTCGGCAATCGGAGGTCGATACGTCGCACCTGCGCTCTCACCTTGAACCGGGATGCGCATAGCGGCCGGGGGGCAGGTTACGGAGCTGTTAAACGAGAGCTTGGCCCTCCGGGGTCAGCCCATCAGCCAGGGCTATCGCATTTGGGCGGCGCCGAACTGGGCGAGGAGGCGGGCGAGGAAGGCATTGTCCCATCCCGCGCGCTTGAGCTTGCCCTTCATGGAGCCCCTTGCGCCTTCGAGCTTGGCGAGGTCGAGGGCCAGACGTCGCAGTAGCGCGATGTTCTGTGGCCGTGATCCTTGTGGGTGCGTGCCTGATGCTCGTTCATGGTCACGTCGAGAACCCAGTGCAGTCCGTTCTCCGCGCCCCAATGCGCACGGGCAACTTCGCCGAAACGCTTGGCGGAGAGTGCCGTGCTGAGCACGTAGTAGGCGGTCTCGGTGCTGGTCTGGGTGCCGAGTTCGCGGGTGCGGACGATGCGGCCAATGGCGGCGAGCCCCGGCCAGGCGTGCTGGTCTCGCAGCCAGGCGTATCGGTCGAGACTACGCTGGTCCGGGTGCGCAACAAACGCCCGCGCGGCCAATCCACGAATCGGAGACCAACCCCGTGATCGCCGAGCGTTAGGCAGCGTCCCTTGCATGGGCCAATACCCAGCGCGCCACCTCCCACGCCAACGCCGTGCTGCGGTCGCTCACGTTCTCGGTCGGCCCGGACGGTCTATGTCGCTGTTGGCTGTGACAGCCCGCGTTTCCGCTGTCCCGCTCATTTCCCGTATGCCGCGCTGCGCGTTTCACGTTTCGCGGCTCTCATGCCGCTGGTTCCAGTGTCGCGGTCACCGCAGCATTCCTGGGCTTCGCGGCCAAGCGCCTGCCCGCGTCTCGCTCACGAAGCTACCGCACGGTATAGCCCCGGCCCTCCATGCAGGCCGTCAGGGACCTATTATACATCGCCGTGTATTGCTGCATTTGGCTCTGCTGCTGCGCCGCCTGGTGGCGCCGCCGCACCCCGCCCACCACAGCGCCGGTCGCCGCCCCGATAGCAGCACCCTTTCCGGCGTTTCCGCCGATCGCCCCGCCTACCGCACCAACTGCCGCGCCGCCGGCCCCCCCGCGCAGCGCATTGGGCCCACCCGGCGCCGGCGCATACCCCGCAGCCTGGGTAGGATCATATCCGCTCTGCTGCACAGCCCATCGATGACATTGGTATCGATCCTGGTCCTGCTGTGCGGCACTCTGTCCCCTCGCCGGATAGATCACCAGGTTCTGGGCTCTCGCCGGAACAGTCGAGGCGAATGCGCCGACGATAAAAAGAATCGACCGAGTGGAGCTCCGCATTGCTTGTTCTCCTCCCTCTCTTAGTTCCTACTTCGCCGAGAAATATTTCACCTGAAACCGCTCGATCGTGCCATTGAGCTTGAACGGCGCCTTGTCGTAATAATCGAGCGAGACCGGCGATCCAAGCGCCATGCCGATGTCAAGGCAGTCATTGGCGGTGAAGAGCAGCGGGGCGCTGATCGGTACGGTGCCTTCGGCAACCATCTTGCCGGCCACTCTCATCGTCACCATCAATGGACCGGCGGGCCGGGGCACAGCATAGCGCGTCTCGATCTCGATCTTCACCTTGCCCGGCGGCAGCTTCTCCACAGCACGGATCTTCGTGCGCTGGATAATGAAGAGGTTGTATTCGTAGCACAGGATGCCGTCTTCCACGAAGCAGGTGAGACCGCCGGAATTCGCCCCCAATTTATAGAGCACCCCATTGGCGTTGGCGGGGACCACGGCGTCGATGCTGACGACATTGGGCCTGTTGCCCAGCGCCGGAGCGCAGAACTCCGGCACGCGGACCATATCACCGGAGAAGGTCCACTCGGTGTAGGGCGGAACGATGCGCAGCTCGGGGTGGAGCAGCGGGACCCAAAGACCGCCGCCAATCGGGAGCGCCTTGTTTTTCGCAGCTTCGATCAGGAAGGTTTCTCTCATCTGGGCCAGCTTGTCCGGCATCTTGGAGGCAAGGTCGTTGGCTTGGCTCCAGTCCTCCTCCAGATTGTAGAGTTCCCAGACGTCCTTGTCCGGCGTCCACTCCCGGATGCCGGGCGGTAGCCCTGGTACCCACGGAATCCGCGGCCCGATCGCGCAGGCCAGCCAGCCGTCGTGATAGATGGCGCGGCTACCCATAACCTCGAAATACTGGGTGAGCAGTCGGCCCTTGGCTTTCGGGTCGCCGAAAGAATAGGCGAGACTCACGCCGTCGATGGGGTCCTGCTCGACGCCGTTCACCGTGCGCGGTGGAGTGATGCCCACGATGTCGTAGATAGTAGGAACGATGTCGTTTACGTGGTGAAACTGCGTCCGTGGTGTTGTGTCGGGCTTGATCGTTGCCGGCCACCGGACCCCCATGGGGTTCCGCGTGCCGCCGAAATACGAGGCCAGGAGCTTCGTGCCCTTGTAGGGGGTGCTGCCGGCCCAGCCCCATCCCGCATGGTACATGGGGTCGGTCTTGGGCGAGCCGAGCTCGGCAAGCCCGCCGAGTTCCTCGAGCGCCGAGATATGCTGCTTGGTGGTGGTGGGAATGGCGTTTTGCGCCAGCAATTCGCTGATAGTGCCGCCTTGGCCTTCCGCCGAGGAACCGTTGTCGCCCCAAATGTAGAAGATCAGCGTGTTGTCGCCGTAGCCGAGCCGGTCGATCTCGCTGACGACCCGGCCGACCTGGACATCCACGTGCTCGGTGAAGCCCGCCGCCACTTCCATCAGGCGGCGCTGGAAGGGCTTCTCGTCCTCGGGGATGCTGTCCCAGGACGGCATTGTCTCGTGCCGCGGGGTGAGTTGTGCGTCCGCGGGGATCCAGCCCTTCTCCTTGGCGCGCGTGAAGGCGCGCTCGCGGTAGGCGTCCCAGCCATCATCGAATTTGCCCTTATATTTGTTCACCCATTCCTTTGTGATGTGATGCGGACCGTGGATCGCACCACTCGCCCAATACATGAAAAAAGGCTTGTCCGGCTGGAAGGCCTTGTGCTTGTGCAGCCAGCCGATCGCGTCGTCCGCAAGGTCTTCGCTGAGATGGTAACTCTCCTCCACGGGTTTCGGTGGCGCGACGTACGTCGTATTGCGCACCAGGTTCGGCTCGTATTGCGAGGCCTCGCCACCGAGGAAGCCGTAAAAATACTCGAAGCCGAGATTGGTCGGCCAGTTCTCGAACGGGCCGGTCGGGGCGGTCTCCTCGGCCGGCGTGTTGTGCCACTTGCCCCAGGCGGCCGTGGCATAGCCATAATCCTTCAACACTTCTGCGATCAACGCGCTGCTACGGGGAATTCGGCCGGAATAGCCGTCCCAGTCATTCGCCAGTTCCGTGAGCTGCCCGCTTCCGACCCGGTGGTGATTGCGGCCGGTCAGCAGTGACGCCCGGGTCGGCGAGCACATGGCGGTGGTGTGGAACCGATTGTAAGCTACCCCTTCCTTGACGATGCGGTCCATCGTCGGGGTCTCGACCTCGCCGCCGAACGTGGCCGGAAGGGCGGGGCCTGCATCATCGATCAGCACGATCAGAATGTTCGGCGCGTCGACCGGCAGCCGGCGTGGCTTCACCCGCGGCCGGTAAACCGACTCCTGCATCGTGCGCCCGGCAATACTGGCCGAGGGGGTCGATGGGAACGGAAGAGACTCCTGCTTTTCCAGCTTGTCTTTCGGATCGGACATTCATCGTCTCCCCAGTTTCATGGCACCCGCAACAGCACGGCGATGAAGGCGAGAATCCCGAGCAGGGTCAGCGCGATTGCGATCACCAGGCCCGGTGTCTGCATTGGACCTTCGCGCAAGCCGGCGATAGGCCGGAACTGCTGGCTCCACAAGTAGTTGCTGATCCAAAGGTATTGTGCGGTCGAGATTAATAGTCCCAGAACGCCGGCAGCGATCAGGACGAGGCCCACAATCCGGGACATGTGTGGTCGCAAGGCCGGCGCTACACCCGGCATGGCGGCGAGGCGGTTGAAGATCTCGACAATACTGAACCCGAATCCGATCAGGGCGATCGCGGTGCGCACCCATGCCATCAAGGTGCGCTCAAGGGCGAGGCGAGTGCGCAACCAGGCGAAATTGCTCTCGGCAGTTGCCCGTACCGTGAAACGGTCTGCACCGGTCTCGGCGAGTTGATCGGTTGTCATGCCTGAGGCTCTGCTGCTTTGTCACGGTGCCAGCGGCGCGCCAAGCGCGCTACGGGTCCCCGGACGATCAGGTACGGAATGAATGCCAGAAGGATCGCAATGATGAGCGCCTCGGTCGGGTAAAAGGTCTTCAACTCAAGGACCTGGTATATGGCGTCCAGCGCGATCGCGATCAGGAAGATCTTTCCTGTTGCCGCGACTCCTTCTCGCAGGTGCGCCGAACGCTGTGCGGCGTCAGACATCATCGTCCAGAAGTACGGCGAGCGGCCGGTGCGCGTCCCCGATGCCATCGCGGATGGCGAGTATCGTCGAGATCGCCGGCTGAAAGAGGAAGCGCAGCGCCAAACTTTGGTTCGGACGCGCGAGCATGTTGTGCCAAGCTCGCTGGAAGTTTGTCGGTCGCACACCGTGTAGGATGACCTCGGCTGCGGTCATGACGAGGGCGAGGTAGAGGATCGTGCGCGGCAGCCCGGGTCGCTGCATTCCGTCCGTGTTTCCTCGCGTTGGTAAGCCAACGTAGGACAATCGGACAATCGATACTAGGGCGTGAAGCGGCCGTCGCTATGCAGATTCGGGCAAAAGGCGCGCGATGTGCAGGCTGTCCGCGCAAGCGGCGAATCTGCACAGCCAACCGTACCTGGGGCCCCCATAACGTCCTTTGGCGTACGCTCCCGAGAAGACGATGGCGTTGCGCTGGTCACACATATGTGAACCGACAGCACCTCTCAGGGTAGAATACGACTCCCCATCACGACCGTCGTCAGCCAGGCGGTCGCCGTTTCGATCACGCCAGCCCCGAAAAGCTGATTCTGACCGAACCGACGCCAGCAGCAGCCGGCCGGGGACATGTGGCACATCCGTAACAATGAGGGCAGGGATTATGGCATGTATGGCCGAGAGCCGCCTTTCGGGTTCCGGCTATTAATATATTGTGAGCTTATGATTATTGTGAGCTTATGATCTGGCTCAGGACGCCGCTGGTCGCGGCCAAAGGAGACCCGCAATCTGGTCTCGTAGACAGGGAGGGGTAGAAGATGAGCGTTGCAACACGACTTCTTTTAGGTAGCTTCGTGGTACTGCCGGTCGCCGCACACGCCCAGATGGCGACCGACCAGCCGCTCGGCTATCCGGTCAGTGGCCTCTATGTCGGCGCAGCCGGCGGTTTCAATCTCAAGGGCAACGAATCGATCAAGAACCTCAGCTCCAACCTCCGAACGCTGAGTAGCGGCATCAGCACCCCGAACCTGAATGTTCACACTTCGATCGGTGTCGCCGCCCTGGGGACGCTCGGTTATGGTTTCGGCAACGGCCTGCGCGCCGAGCTGGAGTTCGACTACAGGCGCAACAGCTTCAATACTGTCAGCGGCACCAACCTCGCCGGGTTCGGCGCCAGCACGAGTGCCAGCGGGTCCGAGCAGCTGTGGGGCCCGATGTTCAACGTCCTCTACGACTTCACAGGGCTGGTCCCGTGGATAGTGCCCTATGTGGGCGCGGGTGTCGGGTATCAGCGAGCCCATCTGTCGAACTTCGCCGCGGTCGGGTCCGGCACCGCCGCCGCGCTCAGCCCGACGCTCAGCTCCAATGACACACGGGCCTCGTTCGCCGCGCAAGGGATCATCGGCGCCGCCTTTCCGGTCTCCTCCGTCCCCGGGCTTGCCTTGACTGCAGAGTACCGCATTCTCGCACTGGCCGGTACACGGACCTACAACGCTGGCCTCACCGTAACAACCCCCGGCGGCATACGGACAACACGGGTCGGCACCTTTCAGATCGGGCACGAGTACAACAACACCTTCCTGTTTGGTCTGAGATACAACTTTGGCGTGACGCCCCCGCCGCCGCCGCCGGCTCCGACCCCCGTCGCGGCCCCGGCTCCGGCGCCTGCCCGGTCGTACCTCGTGTTCTTCGATTGGGACAAGGCCACGCTCACCGATCGCGCGCGCACGATCATCCACGAGGCGGCGGAGAACTCGACGCACGTGCAGTACACGCGGATCGAGGTCAACGGCTACACCGACACCTCCGGCAAGCCGAGCTACAACCAGCGCCTGTCGGTCCGCCGCGCACAGGCCGTTGCTTCCGAACTCGTGCGTGATGGTGTGCCGCAGAGCGCGATCACCATCCAGGGCTTCGGCGAAACGCATTTGCTTGTGCCGACGGGTCCTGGCGTCCGCGAGCCTCAGAACCGACGGGTGGAGATCATCATCAGGTAAGAATGGCGGCGCCGTCCGCCGGGCAATCCTCCTCGACGCGCTCCACGCACTGGCCGACCCAGTTTGTGTCCCGCCATCTCTCCTCCCATTTTCCCGCCGCCAGCTAGCGTCCCCGGAGGTGGTGGGGATTCGGGGGCGCCATTCGACCGCAGTGGTGTTGCCGCTGTGCCGCTTACGCTTGTACTCTCGCCTGCCCATTTTTAACGGAGGCTGGCTATGAGGCCCACTTGTTTTCCCGCCCTGACCATAGCCCTGGTGCTGACGGGCGTAGCGGCCGCCCAGGCGCAATCGCAATACCCGCTCATGGATCGCCTGGCCGATCGGGTGGTCCAGAAATATCAGAGCTCCTCCTGCGAGCAGCTCGCGGCTCAGCGGGCGCATCACCCGACCGGCCAGCGCGCGCAGGTGGAGGCGCGTGCCGTGCAGATGCTGCGTCAGGACCCACAGATGCGGGAAGCATTCCTCAACAAGGTCGCTGCGCCAATTGCCAATAAGATGTTCGAGTGCGGCTTCATCCCGTGACACGGTGAACGCAACTATATCCCGTGACCGATCGCCGCAGGCTCCTCCGCAGTGTTGGAGTCGGGGCCAGCCTGCTGGCGCTCGCCGCCTACACAGGTTACCTGGCGTCGATCACGTTCGCCATCAGGACGTCATAAGCATTGGACAGAAGCAGATCGGCCCCGGGACCGGCGAAGCCGTATTTGTGTTCCAGCTCGTTGATCAGCTGGTCGACCGAACTTGCGCTGCCGGCCTCCGCGTATGTCTTGTCGCCAGGCGCGTAGAGCGTCGCGGTCTTGCCGTCGAAGAAGAGATTAAGCTCGCCAGTGCCACTGAGGCGGCTTACGCGCAGCTTATCGGGCGGGGACAAGAGCGAACGTCATGCCCACGATTGCTGCAACCCGCGCGAGGCTGCCGAGCCACCTTCTGCGAGTCAGGTTGCCGCAAGCGGCTTGTCCGATGCTCGGAGACATTGGCTCCTCACTTTGCCGTGGATTAGGTCGGGCGGGTGTTTCCGGCACTCCGCTCGGCCGCTCGCAGCGTGCAAGCAAGTTATGCTGCTACGGTAGATTAGGTCACGTCAACATCCGGGCGCGGGCGGTGCTTGATTAGAAACGAAAGTCGACCATGATCAGTGGCCCGCCAAGCGACAAATGCCGAACGACCGCACTGCTCGGTTGCTCAAAGGACAAATAGCGGTAGAGCGCGGATATTGCGGCCCATCCGGTCTGATATCCAAGCCCGGTCGCAATCTGCCAGGTGAGATTCGAACCGCCCGCGCCAATGTCGAAGTAATATGGGACGAACAAGCCCGTATGTGCGAGCCGTAGGCTGCCCCGGAAACCGGCAATCCCATTCCAGATGTCCTTATCCCCGGAGATGCTGCCTAGTCCCCCGAACGTCGCTCCGTTGCCGCGCGGGCCGATGGCTGTCAGCGCCAGATCGTAGTCGGTATTGGCATTGACCCCGGCGAAGCGGAAACCGGCGATGAGGTCGAAATTGCCCCATTCTCCCTGCCATGCCGTATAGCCTCCCACCAAGGTCCAGATCGCGGACTTCAACGTGGTGCTGGCGCCGAGTTCAAGTGATCGGGAGATCGGCTGGGAAGGGAGTCCGAAGAAGTCCAGCGACCTGATGTTGGTTCGGCCGGCACTCGCACTCACATACATGAAGTCGGTCAGCACGGAGAACCGGTCGTAACGCGCCTCTGCCGCAAACATTGCCGCAAACCGGAGGTGAGGAAGATAGTCGCCAACTCCCGATGATACATCGGTGGGCAACGTGCCACCCAAGGCCGGCGGGAGGCTGTAATTGAGCGTCGTATTGATCGACGGCAGCCAGAGATAGGGGGCAATGTTGAACTGCCACCCCGGCTGGCTTGCTGGCGGTGGCGGCTGACCCGCGGGCTGCTGCGCCTTTGCGTTGGTCACGAAAGCGCCGAGCATCAGCGCGGCCAAGAGGATTCGAATGCCTGTCATTTTCCTTCTGGACCTCCCTGCACGAGGCAAATTCTGCATTGACTGGCGGTGATGAGCAATTGAGAATGCTCCTGTGTCATCTGTAATCCTGTATCGAAGGGACTACGAGGAGATTATTGCGCTTAAAGGGCAATCGGGCACGCGGAACGGCCTGTTGCACCACGACCGTTGTTCGGCAAAATGTTGCAGATTTGCAGCAACCTTCTGGAGGGCGCAATGATCCTTGGATCCGTCTGGTCCCGCCCGTCACTAGCCCGGATAACAACAATCCTTTGTCTCGCGCTTGGTCTGGCGACGTCAGGGTGCGCTTCGTTCCACGTCGCAGACACGCAGCCATTGCCACAAGCGAAGCTCGAACCGCTCGGATCGGCTCGTATTTCCCAGGGCGGCTATCGAATCGACAGCCTCCCGGTCTCTCGGGACGCTCCCGACCTTCTCGTGCTCGTCGCAATGTCAGGCGGCGGTAAGCGGTCTGCGTCGTTCGGCTACGGTGCGCTAAAGGGCATGCGTGACCTGATGGTGCCGACCCGGTTCGGGCCCCGCCCGTTTCTCGACCAGGTCGATGGAATCTCCGGGGTCTCGGGCGGCAGCTTCCCTGCCAGCTACTACGGCCTGTACCGCGAGAAGATGTTCGGCCAGTTCGAGAAGGAGTTTCTCTACGACGATACCAATAGCTACATATACGGAGTCTATTTCCTGCCCTGGAACTGGGCATGGATGGTCCAGCCCGGGATCGGCACCAACGATTTTATGGACCGTGTCTACGACCGCACCATGTTCCACGGCGCGACCTATGCCGATCTGCAATCCCGCGGACGGCCCCTGATCGCCATCGGCGCGACCGACATCTCCTACGGAACACCCTTCCTGTTCACTCAGGAAATGTTCGACCTGATCTGCTCGGACTTGTCGAAGCTTCCCATTTCGCGGGCAGTTGCCGCATCGAATGGATTCCCCGGACTGTTCTCGCCCATCACCCTCACTGACCACGCAAAATCGTGCGGCGGTCGGGTGCCTGGGTGGGTGCGCGACGTCAGTCCGGACCAGCTGAAAAACCCGATGTCGCGCATTGGGCAGCAGGCATTGCGCGCGAAGCGATATCTCGATGCTGATCAGACCCGCTACCTGCATTTAGCGGATGGCGGGGTCTCCGACAATCTCGCCATGCGTAGTGCCGGGGGCATGATGCAGGCGCTCTCAGCCGCCGACCTGCGCGAACGCGGCTATGTCCATGTCCGCCGCCTGCTCGTCATCAGCGTCGATGGTCAGGGTACCCAGGACAGCTCCGTTGCACGGCGAAAGGAAGTCGGTGGATTGTTTGCCATCCTCGGCTTGGTCAGCGGCGCACAGATCGACAGCTACAACTTTGAGACTCTGACGGTTGTCAACCAGCAGATCCAGGATGTCACCAAGCGGCTTCGTGAGGCCAGATGCGCCCAGGGTCCCATTGTCGATGGCACGCGCTGCGATGACGTGAAGTTCGAACTGATCCATATCTCGCTCGCCGGATTGCCGGAGACGCCGGAAAGCGAGAGGCTGCTTGCGATCCCGACCGGCCTGACCCTGAAGCGTCAGGACGTCGATCTGCTCATTCAGGCCGGATACGATGGCATAACGAAATCGACGGAGCTGCGCGCGTTCCTCGACGACTACCCGCCAATGCCGCTGCCCGCGTCGTCACGTGCTGGCTTTCGCGTAGCGAGCGCGTCCGCCGTCCGGCCCTGACACGGCGGCACTTCCGAGCCCGTGCGAACGGATCGCCAGCCGCCTGCCAACTCTAACGGGTGTGGGCCGCACTGGACCAGTACCAGCACAACTGCGGCGATGGCGCCGGAGAAATGCCTGTCGTTGCTATGGCCGTTTCGATCGTGACACCGGCCACGACCGCTCCGTAATAAGGCCGGCGTACAGACTTGCGAGAAGTACCACCGTCCTGCGTTTCATAACGCCCTCCGATGTTTGCTCCATTGTCTAGCTAGCGCGGACGACGTAATCGAAATTTTTTCTGAACTCCGAGTTGGCATGCGTTTTTGATGAGTCGGTTTACTATGCCGCCGGAGTAGGCACATTGAACCCCCCTAACTCTCGTGCCCTTTTCCTCGCCACCATCATCGACGCAATGCCCGTGCAGTCGTGAACCGACCAACCTTCGTCGGTGATTGTCCGGCCACCTCTGTAGCAATTTCGGTGACGAATCCCACAACCCGGCGCGCGCATGACGCTGCCACCCCGGACGACGGAAGCGAATGTTTCATGCTGATTCGGGGTCATTCCTGATCAGATATTGCTCGACAGGAGGCCTCGGCGCAATCGCTGCGGCGCCCTGGTCCCCGGTCTGATCCCGCCCGCCATCCTGTTGTAAGGGGAGTCCGCCCGCTGCCGCCGCAAGGACACCGATGGCCGCCTCCCTCCACCTGCCCAGCGCCGACGGCGCCTCGCCCGCCATCGCGCAATGGTTCGCCGTCAAGACGGAGCACCCCGAGGCGCTGGTGTTCTTTCGCATGGGCGACTTCTACGAGCTGTTCTTCGCCGATGCCGAGGCCGCCGCGGCGGCGCTCGACATCGCGCTCACCGCCCGCGGCGAGCACGCGGGCGCCCCGATCCCGATGTGCGGCGTGCCGGTCCATGCGGCGGACGCGTATCTCGCCCGGCTGATCCGGCGCGGCTTCCGCGTGGCGGTGGCAGAGCAGATGGAAGACCCGAAGGCGCGGCCCAAGGGAGCACGCGGGGGCAAGGCGCCGATCCGTCGCGAGGTCGTCCGCCTGGTCACGCCGGGCACGCTCACCGAGGACTCGCTGCTGGAGGCCGGCCGGCCCAACCTGCTGCTCGCCCTTGCGCCCGACCGCGACGGCCTCGGCGCCGCCTGGCTCGACGTCTCGACCGGGCTGTTCGAGACCGCCGCCGCCCCCGAGCCCGAGCTGGCCTCGCTGCTCGGCCGGCTGGATCCGGCGGAAATCCTGGCGCCCGCGACGCTGACTTTGGGCGACTGGGCCGCCCGCCGATCGCCGGACTGCACCCCTTCCCCGCCGCTGGTCTCGCGTCGCAGGCTGGCCGAGGCGTTCGGCGCGGCCAGCCTGGACGCCTTCGGCAGCTTCACCGATGGCGAGGCGGTCGCGGCGGCGCTGGCGCTCGATTACGTGCGCGCCACCCAGGCTGGCGCGCTACCGCGCTTGTCCCGCCCGGTCCCGCAAGGCCGGAGCGGCACGCTGGCGATGGATGCGGCAACCCGATCGAGCCTGGAGATCCTGCGCGCGCGCGACGGCGGCTCCCGGCACACACTCCTCGGCGCGGTGGACCGGACGCTGACGGCGTCCGGCGCGCGGATGCTGGCCGGCTGGCTGAGCGCGCCGCTCACCGACGCCGCTTCGATCGCCGCCCGCCAGGATGCCTGGTCTTGGCTGCTCGCCAACCCGGAGCCAGCCGGGCGCATCCGGACGGCGCTGCGCGCGGTGCCCGACATGGCGCGTGCGCTGGCTCGGCTCTCGGTCCGACGCGGCGCCCCCCGCGACCTCGCGGCGATACGCGATGGACTGGCCGGCGCCAGGGCGGTCGCAGCAGTGCTGGAGGGCCCGCTCCCGCCCCTGTTGACCGCGACCCGGACCGCGCTCGCCCGCGATCCCGGACTGGAGCAGTTGCTCGCAGACGCGCTGGCCGACCCCGCCCCCACGCGACTGGACGACGGGGCCGCCATCCGCCCCGGCTTCGACCCCGAGCTGGACGCCGAGCGCGCCCTGCGCGACGACAGCCGGCGGGTGCTCGGGGGCCTGCAGCGCGACTATGCCCAACGCTACGGGGTCGCGAGCCTGAAGATCCGCCACCATGCCCAGCTCGGCTACGTGCTGGAGGCCCCCGCACCAGCGGTCGAGCGACTGCGGGGCTTTCCCGACCTGACGCTCCGCCAGGGCATGGCCAACGGCGCCCGCTTCACCACGCCCGAGCTTGCCGACATCGACCGGCGCATCTCCGAGGCCGCCGAACGCGCGGCGGCGCGGGAGCAAAGCGTGTTCGCGCATCTGGTCCGCCAGGCGATGGGGGAGGCCGAGGCGATCGCCGCCGCCGCCTCGGCGCTCGCCTCGCTAGATGTGGCCCAGGCAGTGGCGAAGCTCGCCGAACCGGGGACGTGGTGCTGCCCGGAGGTGCGCGAGGACGATGGCTTTCTCGTCAAGGCCGGCCGCCATCCGGTGGTGGAGTTGGCCCTGGCGGGCCAGGCCGCGTTCGTTCCCAACGACTGCGACCTCTCGCCCGAGCGGCGTCTGATGCTGCTGACCGGCCCCAACATGGCGGGCAAATCCACGTTCCTGCGCCAGAACGCCTTGATCGTGGTACTGGCGCAGGCCGGCCTGCCGGTCCCGGCCGAGGCGGCGTGCATCGGGGTGGTGGACCGGCTGTTCAGCCGGGTGGGCGCCGCCGATGACCTCGCGCGCGGGCGCTCGACCTTCATGGTGGAGATGACCGAGACCGCCGCCATCCTGAACCAAGCCGGCCCGCGCTCCTTGGTTGTGGTGGACGAGATCGGGCGCGGCACCGCCACGCTGGACGGGCTCGCCATCGCCTGGGCGGTGTTGGAGGCGCTGCACTCGGCGATTCGATGCCGTACCATTTTCGCCACACACTTCCACGAACTTGCCGAGCTGGCGGACCGACTGCCGCGGCTCAAGCCGCACACGATGCGGGTCAAGGAATGGAAGAGATCGGTGGTGTTCCTGCACGAAGTCGCCGAAGGGGCGGCCGGCCGATCCTGGGGCGTCCATGTGGCGGAGCTGGCCGGGGTGACGGCGCCGGTGGTGCAGCGGGCGGCGGCGCTGCTGGCGGCGTTGGAGCAGGAAGGTGGCCCGCTGCGCGCCGCCGGCCTCGCCGCATTGCCGCTTTTCGCCGCCGCCCCTGGCGAACCGCCGCCAGCAGCGCCAAATCAGGGGCCTCTCGACAAACTGGCCGATGCCGTGGCCGCGCTCGATCCCGATCGGATGTCCCCCCGCGAGGCGCTCGACATCCTGTATCGGCTGAAAACGCTGCTGCCGGTTCCGGCAAACAGCGTGACATAGTACGATCCAATTATGCTGATTCCGACGCCACTGCCGCAAAAGCCCGAAGCAGCCACCGTGATCCTGTCCGATACGCTGGCCGATCTGGGGGGCGAGCGGGGCGTTGTGCCGCGCGACGCCGCGCTCGGCGCGTTCCGCCGACATCTCGCGCGCGTCCAGGCGCATGTCCGCCATGCTTTCGAGCATGAGCGGCTCGACGGCTTGCAAGCCGCACGGCTGCTCGCCACGCTGACCGACGGCTTGATCCGCGCGCTGCTGGATCACGCTACCGGCGTCCTCGGTCAGCCGGAGACCCTCAGCGTGGCCGCCACGGGTGGTTACGGACGCGGCGTGCTCGCGCCGTTCAGCGACGTGGACCTGCTGTTTCTGACCCCGCATGAACCCACCGCTCATACGTTGCAGGTCGTGGAGTATATGCTCTATTTTTTATGGGATCTCGGACTTAAGGTCGGCCATGCGACGCGTTCGGTTGAGCAATGCCTCGCCGATGGTGCCAAGGACACCACCATCCGGACCGCGCTCCTCGAAGCGCGGCACCTGGCCGGAGACGCGAGCCTGTTCCAAGAATTCCACGAGCGATACGACACGGCCTGCAAGGAAGCCGGCGGTGCCGATTACATCGTTGCCAAGCAGACCGAGCGCGAGTTGCGCCATCGCCGTTTCGGCGACAGCCCGTTCGTGGTCGAACCGAACGTCAAGGAAGGGCGCGGCGGGCTGCGCGATCTGCAGACCCTCTACTGGATCGCCCGCTTCGTGTACGGCACGCGGACCATGGGGGAACTGGCCGCGGTCGGCGGTATCCTGACCGAGGCCGAGGCGCGGCACGCCCGCCGCGCCTGGGAGTTCCTGTGGACGCTGCGCTTTCATCTGCACTACGTCGCCGGGCGAGCGGAGGAGCGTCTCACCTTCGACTTGCAGCCGGTGATCGGTGCGCGCATGGGCTACACGCGCCGCGGGCGGCAGGACGGTGTCGAGCGTTTCATGCGGCACTACTTCCTCACCGCCCGCGAGGTGATCCGGCTGACGCGGGTGCTGGAGCCCGCCATCCTGCGGGCCGCCCTTGGCGCGCCAGCCGTGGCGCCCGAGACCGATAAGGTGCTGCTCGCCGCCGGATTCATGCTCGCCGAAGGCAAGCTGCTGCCTATCGTCGGACGGGACTTCGACGCTGAGCCGCTCCAGATGCTGCGCATCCTGAAGATCGCTCGCGACCGCAGCCTCAGGCTGCATCCGCTGGCCGTCAGCTCACTGATCCGCAACGAGCGAAGTGCCGTGAAACTGCGCGGCAGGCCGGAGGCCGCGCGGCTGTTCATGGATCTGCTCGGCGGTCATGGCGTCGACGGCAACGGCCCCGATGGGGCGCGCTGGCTCAGGATCCTGAACGAAACGGGCTTGCTCGGACGCTACCTGCCGGATTGGGCGCGCGTCGTCGGGCAGATGCAGTTCGACACCTATCACGTCTTCACCGTCGATGAGCACACGATCGAGGCGGTGCGCGTGCTCAACGCGATCGAGCGCGGCGAGCTGAACGAGATCGCCCCGGTGGCGTCGGGCCTGGTCGATCACCTGCAATCGCGTCGCGCTCTCTATTTGGCGATGCTGCTGCACGACATCGCCAAGGGGCGCGGGGGCGATCATTCCGAGATTGGCGCCGAGGTCGCCCTCGCGGTCGGGCCGGAATTGGGGTTGTCGGCCGAGGAGACCGAGACTGTTTCCTGGCTGGTGCTGCACCACTTGCTGCTGAGCGAAACGGCTTTCAAGCGCGACATCGACGACCCGAAGACCATTCTCGACCTCGCCGACACGATCCAGTCCCCGGAGCGGCTGAAGCTACTGCTGGTGTTGACGGTCGCCGATATGCGCGCTGTCTCGCCCAGGGTCTGGAACGGATGGAAGGCCACGCTGCTGCGCGAGCTGTATGCCCGTGTAGCCGAGGTGCTGGAAGGCGGGCTCGCCACCACCGAGCGGGACGTGCGCGTGATGCGCGCGAAGGAAGCCGCGGCGGTGCTGCTGAGCGACTGGGGTGAGGCGGAGATCGGCGCCTTCACCGCGTTGGGCTACCCCGGCTACTGGCTCTCGTTCGACCCGGAAACCCATGCGCGGCACGCGCGCCTGGTGCGGGACGCGGAGGCGCGTCAGGCACCGCTGACCGTGGACACCCAGCCCCTGCCCGCGCGCGCCGTCACTGAAGTCACCGTGTACTGCGCCGATCACGCCGGGCTGTTCAGCAAGATGTCGGGCGCGCTGGCGGTCGCGGGGGCGTCGATCGTGGATGCGCGCATCCACACCCTGACCAACGGGATGGCGCTCGATACTTTCTGGATCCAGGACGCGTCCGGGGGCGCATTTGACGCGCCGCACCGGCTGGCCAAGCTATCCGTGGTAATCGAGCAGGCGCTCTCGGGACGGCTGCAGCTCGGGGCTGAGATCGAAAGAATGTCGAAGAAGCTGCTCGGGCGGCGGATGCGCGCGATCCATGTGCCGCCCCGGGTGGTGATCGACAATCACGCTTCCAACACGTTCACCGTGCTGGAGGTGAACGGGCGCGACCGCCCCGGGCTGCTGCACGATGTCACCGCGGCGATCAGCGAGCAGGGATTGCAGATCGGCTCGGCCCACGTCACCACGTACGGTGTCCGCGCCGTGGACGTGTTCTACGTCAAGGACGTGTTCGGTTTGAAGGTGGAGAACGAGCGCAAGCTGCGGCCGCTGCGCGAGGCGCTGCTTGCGGCGCTGGAGAACACGGACGAATTGCCGGCACCGTCGCCCGCAGTGGCGCTGCCACGCAAGCGGCGACAGGCGACGGGTTAGTCGCTGGATCAGATCGTTCAGCAGTCAGACGGCACCCGCGCGACGCAGCACCTCGATGTGGCGCTCGCCGTAGCCCAGTTCGCGCAACACCTCGTCCGTGTGTTGGCCGAGCGCAGGCACCTCGCCCATTGCCGCTTCGACATCGGTGAATGTGACCGCCGGCAGTACCGCGCGGACCGGCCCGGCCGGCGTGTTAACCTCGCGCCACCGGTCGCGGGCGGCAAGCTGCTCGTGCTCCCATAAGGCCCGCGCGTCGTTCAGCCGGCCGTTGGCGATCCCGGCCCGGTCGAGTAGATCCACGACCTCGCGCGAGGACTTGTCGGCAAAGTCCGCTTCAATCAGCGCCGTCAGCTCCGTGCGGTGCTCGCGCCGGGCGCTGTTGTTCCCGAAGCGCGGATTCGCGACCCAGTCCGGCCGGCCCATCACCTTGACGCAGAACGTCGCCCACTCGCGTTCGTTTTGCAGGCCGAGGATCACCTCCCCATCCTTGGTCCGGTGCGCGCCATAGGGCGCCAATGCCGGGTGGCTCACCGGGGCGCGCGGCAGCGGTGAACCGGCGTAGGCCAGCCGATACATCGGATACGTCATCCACTCGGCCAGTGCGTCCAGCATTGCGATCTTCACGTTGGCACCGATCCCCGTGCGCTCGCGCCGCAGCAGGGCGGCGAGGATCGCACTATGCGCATACATCCCGGTGGCGATGTCGGCCGCTGAGACACCGACGCGCGACGGCTGATCCGGCGTGCCGGTGACGCTCATCAGGCCGGATTCGGCCTGGATCAGCAGGTCATAGGCCTTCTTCCGCGCGAACGGGCCGCTCTCGCCATAGCCGGAAATGTCGCAGACCACGAGCCTTCGGTTGCGCGGCCACAAAGCGTCATGCGTCAGTCCAAGCCGCGCCGCGGCCCCGGGCGCGAGGTTCTGGACCAATACATCGGCCCGCGCGATCAACCGATCCAGCACCTCGGAGGCGGCGGGCTGCTTGACGTCGAGGGTGAGGCTCCGCTTCCCGCGATTGAGCCAGACGACGAAGCTCGAAACCCCGCGCACATAGCTGTCGTAGCCGCGCGCGAAATCGCCTTCGCCTGGGCGCTCGATCTTGATGACGCCGGCACCGAGATCGGCGAGGTGGCGGGTGCAGAGCGGCCCCGCCACCGCGTGCTCCAGGGCGACCACGCGAATGCCTTCCAGGGCCCGCGGCGGACCTTCGGTCACTGGATGGCGTCGAAGCGGCGCGGGAACCGGAGCGCGAGCAGGTCCGAGCCGCCGTCACCGGCTACAGCGGCGATCCCCGGCTCGTCCGGCGAGACGAACAGGCAGGACTGCGCGCCGAAGACCTTGCCGGCATGAACCAGGCTGCCGGCCAGCACCACCCAGAACTGGCCACCGCCGTTCCTCGGGTCATCACTGGCCACCGGCTCGCCTTTCGGCAAGCGGTAGCGCCAGGCGCCAAGTCCATCTGTCTGCGGCTCCAGCACCGGGTCGGAACGCGGCGTCGCGCGCACGAGCGACGCCGGCTCACAGACCGCCATCGGCCCGGCGACCGCGTCCCGGTGCCGGCGCGGACGGGGCAGTTCCGCCCTGGCGCCCGGCATGTAGCGCGCCCCGAGATCCCAGCCGTTGCGCAGCGTGAAGTAGTCCAGCCCCTCGCCGCTCGCGCGGATCGGGCCATAGGCGGAGAATGCCGCGCTGAAGTGAACCGAAATCGGCCCGACCTCATGCGCGCCCAGCCGGCCGTGCCCTGCCGTGACCACCTGGAATTGGTCGGATTGATGGAAATGCGCGGCCACTGTCACCCCGGGGTCTTGCTCGACCAGGAAGGCCATCGGATACACCCAGGCGCCGACCGGCGGCTTGCCGGCGTCCGGACGATAGCGGTTCGCGCCGATGAAAGTGGTGTGCCAGAACGTCGCGCCGTTCGACTCCCCGCGCCTGCGGGTGGCGCGCGCGGCCTCGGCGCTGGCAGTTACTGGCATGACATGATCCCGTCTGCTTCAACACGGACCAGCGTAGGATAGCATCTATGAGCGAACATGAAACCGCGGCGGCCTCGGACAGCCCGATTGCGTTCAACGCCGAAGGCCTGGTTCCCGCCGTGGCCCAGCAGCACGACACTAAGGAGGTGCTGATGCTCGCCTGGATGAACCGGGAGGCGTTGGCCGAGACATTGGCGACCGGTCGGGTTTGCTATTTCAGCCGCAGCCGCAATGCATTGTGGCGCAAAGGCGAGATCTCTGGCCAGGTGCAGTGGCTAAAGGAGCTGCGGATAGATTGCGATGGCGACGTGCTGCTGCTGCTGGTCGATCAGATCGGTGTGGCCTGCCACACCGGTCGGCGCAGTTGCTTTTATCGTGCCGCACGCGAGGGGGGACTGGTCGAAATCCAGGCTCCGGAGATCAGTCCGGAGGCGCTCTATGGCGGAGACGCCCATGACTGAACCGCAATAGCCCTATGAGCCGCGTCGATTGAGCCTGGTCTATGTGATCGCCGGCGAGCAGAGCGGCGATGTCCTGGGCGCGCGCCTCATGGCCGCCCTTAGCGTCCAACGGGCGGGGCTTCGCTTCGCCGGGGTCGGTGGCGCGCAAATGGCCGCACAGGGGCTCTCCAGCCTGTTCCCGCTCGAAGACCTGGCGCTGATGGGCTTCCTCGAAGTGCTGCCGCGGCTACACCAGCTCCGCCGGCGTCTCGCCGAGACGGTGGCCGACATCGCCGCCCGCCGTCCGGCAGCGGTGGTGACGATCGACAGCCCCGGCTTCACTCTGCGCGTTCTGCGCGGCGTGGCCCCGCTCGGGATCAAGCGGGCGCACTACGTCGCCCCGCAGGTCTGGGCGTGGCGCGAGGGCCGCATGCGCCACTATCCCGGCCTCTGGGACCGGCTGCTCTGTTTGCTGCCGTTCGAACCCGAATTTTTCGCTCGCCACGGGCTGCCCGCCAGCTTCGTCGGGCACCCGGTGCTGGAAAGCGGCGCCGACCGGGGTGACGCGGCGCGGTTCCGCGCCACCCACACCCTGGGGCCGAACGCTCAGGTGGTCACGGTGATGCCCGGCAGCCGCGCGAGCGAGGTCGGGCGTCTATTGCCCGTGCTGGGGGCTGCGCTGCAACGGCTGCCGCCACCCCCTGTGGTCCCGGTCGTGCCACTCGCCGGGCCGGTGGCCGACGCGGTCCGCAATGGCACGCAGGCCTGGCCGGTACGCCCGCTGCTGCTCGAGGGGGTCGCCCAGAAACACGATGCCTTCGCCGCCTCCGCCGCGGCGCTCACCAAATCCGGCACTTCGACCCTGGAGCTTGCGCTGGCGGGCGTGCCGATGCTGGTGGCCTATCGGGTCAACCCGCTCTCGGCCGCGATCGCCCGCCGACTAGTCACGGTCCGCCACGCCTCCTTGGTCAATCTCCTGAACACCGCTTCCTCTCCTCACCGGAGAGAAGGCGCGGGAGAGGGGTCCGCGTTAGTCCCCGAGCTGATCCAGCAGGACTGCACGCCCGACCGTCTAGCTGTCGAGCTGCACGTCCTGCTCAGCAATCCTGTGGCAGCCGAGGCTCAGCGCGCCGGGTTCCGCGCCATCCTCGACTCCCTTCGGCCGCCGCACGGCCGGCCGTCAGAGGCCGCCGCCGCCGCCGTGCTCGATCTGCTGGATCAGCCCTGACGCGCACATCCGTCGTCGGGTCGCCGCCATCGCCTCGCCCACCATCAGCGCCGCCTCCAGCGCCCGCCGACCCGCGGCGGCGTCCACCGCCACTGGCGCGCCGTCGAGCACGGACGCGATGAAGGCGGCGTGCTCGGCTGCCAGCGCGTCGTGTTCCTCCCACGACACCTCCTCGCCGCCGAAACCGGGGAGGTTCGGGATCGGCCGCCCTCGCCCCCGTCCAACCAGCGTCAGCCGGCGCGCGGCGAAATCCACCGCCAGGTAGCCGTGCTCGGCGAAGACGCGCATCCGCCGCTCCACGCGCGGCGACACGCGGCTGGCGGTGATCGTGGCCACGGCCCCCGAGGCGAAGCGCAAGCGCGCGTTGGCAATGTCCTCATGCACGCTGGCCACCGGCGCCCCCAGCGCGTCCACGGCCTCGATCGGGCTCTCCACCAGAGCCAGCACCAAATCGAGATCGTGGATCATGAGGTCGAGGATCACGGAGACGTCCGTGCCGCGCGGCTTGAACGGCGCGAGCCGGCTCGCCTCGATGTAGAGCGGCCGGCCGATCCGCCCCGCGAGCGCGCCGTGGGCTGCCGAGAACCGCTCCAGATGGCCGACCTGGAGTACCAGCCTCCGCGCCCCAGCGAGCGCCGCCAGCTCATCCGCCTCGGCCAAGGTCGCCGCGATCGGCTTCTCCACCAGCACATGCTTGCCCGCCCGGAGCGCGGCGGCGGCGATCGGGTGATGCGCCGCCGCCGGCACGGCCACCACCAGCGCGTCGCAGGCGGCGAGCAGGGGGTCGAACCCGAGCGCCGGGGCGCCGGCCTCCCAGCCGACGGTCTTGGCCCGTTCGGCATGGCGGTCGCACACCCCCGCCAGGCTCGCGCGCGCCGAGGCGGCTAGCTTCAGCGCATGGAACCGCCCGAAATGGCCGGCCCCGACCACCCCGACGCGCAGCCGTTTCCGCGCCATGGACTCCTCTTCACCGCGTCCGCCCTGCTGGCGGTCCCGCGCTTCGATATGGCGGCGGCTCGGCCCGCGCCAGCCCTGAAGTCAGGGTTGCGCGAGGAAGGTCGCGTCGCCATTCTCCGCGCGCCCATTTGAAGACTCGGGAGCCTTCCGCCTCACATGCTCTATTTCAGTCGCGCCAGGACTTGGCTCGTGCTCGCCGTATGCCTGCTCGGCGCGCTGCTGTGCGTGCCCAATATCGCGCGGGCACCGGCACCCTGGCTGCCGTGGCGGCAGGTGCGGCTCGGGCTCGACTTGCAGGGCGGCAGCTATCTGCTGATGCAAGTGGACATGAATGCCGTGGTCAAGGAGCGGCTGGCGGGATTGCTCGATAGCGCGCGCGACGGGTTACGCAAGGCCGACATCTTCTATCGTACAGCGGAGACCCAGGCGGATCGGAACCGCGTGCTGCTTCAGGTGCGCGATCCGACCAAGACGCAGGCAGCGGTCGCGGCGCTGCGTCCGCTGGTGCAATCCGAGAGCCCGACCGGCATCCCGGATATCCAGATCGCCTCGCAAACCGATGGCACGATCACGCTCACGCTCTCGCCCGTGGCACTGAACGAGCGCGCGTCGGCGGCGGTGCAGCAGTCGATCGAAATCGTGCGCCGCCGCATCGACGAGACCGGCGTGGTCGATCCGCAGGTGAGCCGCGAAGGCGCGGAGCGTATCGTGGTCCAGCTTCCGGGCGTGGGCGATCCGGAGCACATCAAGCAGTTGCTGGGCAAGACCGCCCATATGACCTTCCAGCTGGTTGATCCGTCGGCCAATCCGGCCTCCGGCACCCCGCCCCCGCCGGGGGTCGAATACCTGCCGATGCAGGACAATCCGCAGCACCGCATCGCCGTGCGCACTCGGGTGGACGTGGACGGCGGTGACCTGACCGACGCACGGGCCGCGACCGACCAGCAGACCGGGCAATGGGTGGTGAACTTCGCGTTCAACTCGGTGGGTGCGCGGCGCTTCGCCGATATCACGCGCGCCAATGTCGGCCGCCCATTCGCCATCGTGCTGGACGGGAAGGTGATCAGCGCCCCGGTGATCCGCGAACCGATCACCGGCGGACGGGGTCAGATCAGCGGCAATTTCACCGCCCAGACGGCGAGCGACCTGGCCCTCCTGCTGCGCGCGGGCGCATTGCCCGCGCCGCTGACAGTGATCGAGGAGAACACGATCGGCCCCGAACTGGGCGCCGACGCGATCCGGGCTGGTGCCATTTCGCTCGGCGTTGGGTTCGTACTGGTGATCGTGTTCATGGGCTTTTTCTATGGCCTGTTCGGCTGGTTCGCGAACCTCGTGCTGGTAATTAACCTGATCCTGATCCTGGCCATCATGTCGCTGTTGCAGGCGACGCTGACCTTGCCGGGCATGGCCGGTATCCTGCTCACCCTGGGGATGGCGGTGGACGCCAACATCCTGATCAACGAGCGCATCCGCGAGGAGCAGCGGCTCGGCCGACCGCCGCTCGCGGCACTGGAGCACGGGTTCCAGCGCGCTTACCGCACGATCTTCGACTCCAACGCCACGGCGTTCCTGGCCCATGTGATGCTGTTCATCTTCGGCTCCGGCCCGGTGCGAGGCTTCGCGGTCACGATCACCGTGGGGATCGCCACCAGCCTGTTCACCGCCTGGATGCTGACGCGGCTGCTGGTCTCGCGCTGGTATATCGCGACCCGGCCTCGGCTGCTTCCGGTCTGACCGCCATGCTCATCCGCCCCCGCCTCCGCCTGGTTCCGGACAACACACGCATCCATTTCATGCGCGGCCGGTTCATGGGCCTGATCGTCTCGGCGATTTTGTCCACCGCCTCGATCATCTTGTTCTTCCATCCAGGGCTGCATCTCGGCATCGACTTCGCCGGCGGCGTGGTGATGGAGGTACGCACGCCGGCGCCGGCCGACATCCCCGCGATCCGGGCCGCGCTGGCCGCCGAGCACGTCGGCGAACAAGGCGTGCAGCGGTTCGGCAACCCGGACGACGTGCTGATCCGGATCGGCAGCCAGCCGAACGCGGCGGCGACGCAGCAGCAGGTGGAGCACGTACGCGCCGCGGTCGAGAAGGCGCAACCGGGGTCGAAAGTGCTCAGCACCCAGGCCATTGGCGCCTCGGTCTCGGCCGAGCTGTTGCGCAACGGCATCCTGGCCTTAGTGATCAGCTTGCTGATGATCCTGGTTTATATCTGGTTCCGCTTCGAGTGGCAGTTCGCGGTTGGCGCGGTGGTGACACTGATCCTGGATGTCACCAAGGCGATTGGCTTCCTGGCGGTCACGCGATTCGACTTCGACTTGGTGATGGTGGCGGCGATCCTGACCATCCTCGGCTACTCCACCAACGACAAGGTGGTGGTCTATGACCGGGTGCGGGAGAACCTGCGCAAATACAAGACCATGCCGCTGCGCGACCTGATCGACTTGTCGATCAATGAGACCCTGAACCGCACGATCGGCACCTCGATGACGGTGTTTCTGGCGGCGCTGCCGTTGGCGCTATTCGGGGGTCAGTCGATCTCGGGCTTTGCCTGGGTGATGCTGTTTGGGATCGTGGTTGGCACCACGTCCTCGATCTTCATCGCTGCCCCGATCCTGCTGTTCCTGGGCGAACACCGGCTGCGCCGCGACACGGTCGCCGCGCCCGTGGCGAAGGCGCGCGAGAAACCCGCTGTTAGGCCATAACGTAATGAGCGATGCCGCACCACGGTTGTGCGCGCGGATGCGCGAGCATTGAGGCCTTCGGTTCAGGAGCCGATGACGCCAAAATTGACGTGCGCTCACGCAGGAATTCGGGATGTCGGCTAAAATCTATTATGACCGACTCGCCTCCCGACACGCTCCCCCTGTTCGAGCGCGCTCCCGCCGGTCCGGAATCCGCAAGCCGTGAAGTAGCCTCGCCATTCGTTGAAACCGTGCGGTATTACAATGCATTCGGACGGCCTTCGATCCAAGTGTGGGAAGGCGCGATCCGATACCTGATCAACGAATTCTGGACCTCAGGTCAGCGTCAAGCCCATTCAATCCACGAGGTGAGCTACCGAGCGTGCTTCAAACCGCAGCTTCCCGAGTTCTTCATTAAGCGTCTGACCAGGCTCGGTGACGCCGTCTACGATCCATTCATGGGGCGAGGAACAACTCCCGTCCAGGCGGCTCTCATGGGCCGACAGCCGATCGGCAACGATATAAATCCCCTGAGTGTCCTTCTCAGCCGCCCCCGGTTGACACCACCGACGCTAAGCGAGGTTGCTCGCAGGTTGGACCAAATCAGGTGGGATGAGGGGAAAATCAATGAGCCCGAACTCCTCGCTTTCTATAGCCCGCGAACGTTGCGTCACATCTCCGCGCTCCGCTGTTGGCTGATTGAGCGAAGTCCATTGGATCGCACCCCGGACCCGGTGGACGACTGGATTAGGATGGTGGCGATCAACCGATTGACTGGCCATTCACGGGGCTTCTTCTCTGTTTACACGCTTCCGCCGAATCAGGCGGTGTCAGCTCAGTCGCAGCGGAAAATCAATGAACGGAGGGGACAAACACCCCCCGACCGCGACGTAAAGAAGCTGATCTTGAGAAAGACCGTGTCACTGCTGAGCGACGGGCCCATCACAGCCCACCCGCCGGCGCTATTGACCATCGGCACAGCGCAATCGACACCTGCGATCGCCGGCAGTTCGGTCCAGTTGGTGGTCACCTCCCCACCATTCCTCGACATAGTGCAATACGCCGAAGACAACTGGCTCAGAAGCTGGTTCGCCGGAATCGACGTGGCAAGCGTTGCGATCGCGCACCACCGAACCGAGCTAGGGTGGCAGAATATGGTTCGAGATACGCTGAACGAACTGGCGCGAGTGGTAAAGCCGGGCGGGCACGTCGCCTTCGAGGTTGGCGAAGTCCGTAACGGCAAGGTCCTTCTTGAACGTCCGGTATGGGACGCTGCGGAAGGACTGCCTTTCAACCCCCTGTTCGTGATGGTGAACCAGCAGGAATTCACCAAAACGGCGAACTGCTGGGGCGTCAGGAACAACGCAAAGGGGACAAACACTAACAGGATTGTTGTCTTGCAACGACAAACGATTGGAGAAGACAGTTCAGTAGTCCCGGCTGGTACAAGGTGAGTCTCATGAGCGTGGCGCTTGCGCGCTGCGTCCCGCGCTCGTATCGCCTCCTTCATGCAAGATGACCGACCCAAGACCGAGGTAGAGCTTCGCCGTCTCCTCGACATCATGACCGCGCTGCGCGACCCGGAGCACGGCTGCCCGTGGGACAAGGAGCAGAGCTTCGCCACCATCGCCCCCTACACCATCGAGGAGGCGTACGAGGTCGCGGACGCGATCGCCCGGCGAGACTTCGCCGCGCTGCCGGATGAGCTGGGCGACCTGCTGTTCCAGGTCGTCTATCATGCCCGCATGGCGGAGGAGGAAGGCCGATTCGCCTTCGCCGATGTGGCTCGCGCGATCGCCGACAAGATGGTCCGGCGCCACCCCCATGTGTTCGCCGATGCGGCGGCCGGCGATGCCCAAGCGCGGCCCATCGCCTGGGAGACCCAGAAACACGCGGAGCGCAGGGCCAGGGCAGAGAACGGCATTCTCGCCGGGGTGCCGGCCGCACTCCCGGCCCTGACGCGCGCCGTCAAGCTGACGGCGCGCGCCGCCCGGGTCGGCTTCGACTGGCCGGATGCCGCCGCTGTGCTCGACAAGCTGGAGGAGGAGACCGCCGAACTGCGTGCCGAACTGCCGGCCGCCGATCCGACACGGCTCACCGACGAGGTGGGCGATCTGCTGTTCGTGCTGGCCAATTTGGCGCGCAAGCTCGATCTGGACCCCGAAGAGTGCCTGCGTCACGCCAACCGAAAGTTCGCGCGTCGCTTCGGCGCGATGGAACAACGCGCCGAAGCGGACGGAAGAACGCTCGCTGAGATGCCGCTGGAGGAAATGGAAGCCGAATGGCAAGCGGTAAAGAAGGCCGAACCGCCGCCCTGAGCGGCGCCGACGAAGCCGATTGGCGCACTCTGAACCGGGCGAACTGGGATGAGCGGGTGCCGGTGCATCTCGGGCCAGGCTCGGACTACGAATTCGCCGCGCTGCGTGCCGGGAACAAGCGGCTGCGCATTGTGGACGACGAGTTGGGGCCGGTGGCCGGTCTGCGCGTGCTCCATCTGCAATGCCACATCGGCACCGATACCCTGGCCCTGGCGCAGCGCGGCGCGGAGGTGGTCGGATTGGATTTCTCGACTCCCGCGATCGCGGCCGCGCGCGGTCTCGCCGCTGAACTCGGCCTCGCCGACCGCGTCCGGTTCATCGAGGCGGACGTGTACGACGCCCCCAGCGCGATCCCGGAGCCGGGCGGCTTCGACCGCGTGTTCGTCACGTTCGGTGCGATCCCGTGGCTTCCGGACATTCGTGCCTGGGCCAAGGTGGTCGCGCACTTCCTCAAGCCGGGCGGGTCGTTCTACTTCGCCGAGGGCCACCCGGTCGCCCTCGCGTTCGACGACTCCACCGCCGTGCCACCGGACCGCCGCCCCGGCTTCTATATGCCCTATCTCGGCCGCGCCCGGCAGATCGAGGTCGATCCGCGCGACTACGCCGACCCGACCGCGCGGCTACAAAACGCCACGACACACCAATGGCTACACCCGCTCGGCGACGTGGTAACGGCGCTGATCGAGTTGGGACTCCGGCTCGACTGGCTGCACGAGCATGACGCAATTCCCTGGCGCATGTTCGACTGCTTGGTGAGGGATGAGGCGGGCCTCTACCGTTGGCCGGACAAGCCGTGGCTGCCGCTCTCCTACTCGCTCTCCGCCTCACGGCCATGAGCCGCGATTATTCGGGCAGCGCCGCGCACCTTAGTGCGCCTCGGGGCGCGGGCCGACCGGGGCGACTACTTTGCGCAGCAACGGCACCAGCAGGGTAGCGACAATGAAGGCAAGCATGATGGCGCGGAACGCGTCCGCATACGCGAGCGTCGATGCCTCGCGGTAGGCGAGTTGCCAGAGCTGCTTGAGGGCGGCCTCATGCCCCAGGTCCGAGTTTCCTGGAAGCCCGGCATAACGCTGCGTCGTGTCTTGCATGAACCGCTGCATCGCGGCGTTCGCCGGCGTCAGGTTCGAGGCGATCATCAGGAAATGGAAATTGGTCTGAGCGTTGATGATCGCCGCGCTGACCGCGATCCCAACCGCGCCGCCCAGGTTGCGCATCATGTTGAACAAACCGCTCGCGTATTGGAGACGCTCCGGCGATAGACTGCCGAGGCCAAGGGTAACGGCTGGCGCGACCACGAAGACCTGCGGGAAGCCGCGCAGGACTTGCGGAACCAGAAGCTGCGCCCCGCCCCAGTCATGGGTGATGAAGCTGTAGCTCCACATGGCCAGGCCAAAACAGGCCATCCCGAACATCATGAGCCAACGCGCATCGAGCTTGCGGGCGAGCGCGACGTAGATCGGCGTCCCGAGCAAGGAAGCGGCGCCGGTCGAGAACACCGCGACCCCGGTCTGCCACGCGCTGAACCCGCGCACATAGCCAAGAAAGAGCGGCGTCAGATAGATGGTGGTGAAGATCCCGATGCCGGTAATGAACGACAGCAGGCAGCCCAGCGCGAAGTTGCGGTTGCGCAGCGCCCGAAAGTCCATCACGGGATTCCTGGAGCTCAGACTGCGGATCACGAACAGCCCGAGCGAAATCCCCGCTATCCAGGCGCAGTCGCGGATCGTCGAGTTGCTGAACCAGTTCCAGCGCGTTCCTTCCTCGAGCACGTAATCGAGAGTGCCGAGGCCAAGCGCCATCAGGATGATGCCGGGATAATCTGCGCCCTTTAGAAGCGAGAGATCGGGTTTGTCGATCCTGACCAGGAGCGGCACTAGTGCAGTCACCGCGAGACCGGGCGCCAGGTTAATGTAGAACAGCCAGTGCCAGTTGAGCGTGTCGGTGATCCAACCGCCGATCACCGGCCCCAGCGTGGGCGCGATGGAGGCGATGGTGCCGACCACGGCCGCCGAATAGACGCGGCGCGGTCCCTGGAAGTAGTAGAAGGATGAGGTGAAGACCGTCGGGATCATCGACGCGCCGAGCAGCCCTTGAAGCGCGCGGAACAGGATCATGCTCTGGATGTTCCAGGCGATCCCGCACAACATGCTCGACAGGGTAAAGCCGGCGGCGGAGGCGGTGAACAGCCAACGGGTCGAGAAGACGCGCGTGAGCCAGCCCGAGAGCGGGATCATGATGATCTCGGCGATCAGATAAGCGGTCTGCACCCAACTGATCTGATCCTGCGCCGCCGACAGCCCGCCGCCGATGTCCTGCAGCGACGAGGCGACGATCTGGATGTCCAGCAATGCGATGAACATCCCGACGCACATCACCGCGAACGGAAGAACGCTGGGTTGCGACGGCTGCGGGCGCGCGGCGTCCGTCATGGCACGCCATGGGGGTGCGCGCGCGTGTCCACGCTCACAATCGTGGACAGACCCGGGCGAAGCGTCCCCAGCGTCGCGTCGCTGTCATCCAGTGCGATGCGCACGGGGACACGCTGCACGATCTTGGTGAAGTTTCCGGTGGCGTTCTCTGGCGGGATAATGCTGAATACAGCGCCGGTTCCGGGAGCGAGGCTCAGGACGTGGCCGTGTAAAGCGTCTCCGGGCACCACGTCGGCAATGACCATGGCCGATTGCCCCGGATGCATGTGAGCGAGCTGGTCCTCCTTGAAATTCGCATCGACCCAGAGACCATGCGCCGGGATCACAGAGAGCAGATACGCTCCTTCCGGCACGAATGACCCGATTCGGGCGGCGCGATTCCCGACATAGCCGTCGATCGGTGCGCGAATCTCGGTATAGCCAAGGTTGAGGCGGGCGGTCGCAAGATCGGACTCAGCCTGGGCGATGGCAGCGCGGGCCTCGGCAATTTCCGTGTCCAGCACGCTGAGTTGTTGCCGCGCGGCTTCGAGGCCCGCCTGGGACGACAGCACGGCGGACCGCGCCTCCTGATCCGCGGCAAGCGATTTCTGCGCATTCTGTCGCGATCCGGCGCTGGTCTGCGCCAGGCTGGCGTAACGGCGCGCGTCCTGGTCGGCGAAAACGGCTTGGGCGGTCTTCGCCGCGAGATCCGCCGTGGCCTGACGGATCGCCGATTGCTGAAGGATGTATTTCGCGTGCAGGTTGGCGAGCGTCGCCGTGTGCTCTTGCACAACAGCCTCCGCGCGACTGAGCGCTGCCTGGAAATCACGCGGATCGAGCCGCACAAGGAGCTGGCCGGCGCGGACGCGATCGTTGTCGCCCACCAGTATATCCGCCACAAAGCCGGCAACATGCGGCGAGATCGCGGTGACGTTGCCGCCGACATAAGCATCATCGGTGCTTTCGAAGAAGCGCCCGACCGTCCACCAATCATAGCCATACCAGCCGACGCCCAAGCCCGCGAGAAGCATCGCGCCGGCAAGCCCCAGCCGCTTGCGCGAGAGCTTCGTCTTCCGGACTTTCGGCGGCGAAGCGATCCCCTCGAGCCCGACCAGAGGCGCGGTCCGTTCCATCACTCGGTCGCTCATGACATTTGCCGTTCGTCGAGAGGAGTACGGTCATGCCGCTCTCGCGTGCGCGCGTCGGCGGCGGGTCCGGGAGCCGACCTGAAATCAGGCTCCACCAGCGGCCGACCAGTCCGCCGATCGACCAACACCGGATCGGCCGGTTCGCCCGTCGCGCTATCCACGACCACCACGCTCGGCCCTTCGGGGGCGAGGTGCTTGTTGCCCCAGGCGAGCAGGGCCCAGAGCACCGGGCGGAAATCGCGGCCGCGCTTGGTCAGCACGTATTCGTCACGCGGCGGCCGTTCGCTGTACCGCCGACGTTCGAGCAGCCCGGACTCAACCAGGGCGCCAAGCCGGCGCGTCAGCATGTTTGGCGCGATATCCAGGCTTTTCTGGAACTGATCGAACCGCGTCAGCCCGTGAAAGGCGTCGCGTAGGATCAGGATGCTCCACCACTCGCCGACCCGCTCTAAGCTGCGGGCGATCGGGCACTGCATGTTGCCGAAGCTCGTGCGCTGCATAGGCACTACCTATTACTTGCATGATGCAAGCTACATGGTCGCAGTAGCTATCATTATGCAAGCTAGCACGGGCCAGCGAAGCGCCCCTAACAGAAATGTGATAAGGCGGTGGTGAGTTAGGAACGCGTCCGAAGGGACGCCGCTCAATCGAGCAGAGTCGTTCGCACGTCCTGCCAAGTTTCCTGATTGGGCGTGCAGATCAGCCCGCCCATGACGTTGCGCGGCGTGTACGGCGAACCGTCGAAATGCGCCGCATACCCGCCCGCCTCGCGGTGCAGCAGCCAGCCGGCCGCATGGTCCCAAGGTAGAAGGCGGCGATAGAACAGGAAATGACACCCGCCCGAGGCGGCGAGCCGGTACTCGTGCGCGCCGCAGCGATAGCTCCAACTGATTCCCACCGACGCCAGCCGCGAACAGATTTTGCCCCGCTCCGGCTCAGGCAGGAACTGCCAGGAGATGATGCCGGTCATCTGCCGCACGGGCGCCCCGGTGGCTACCCGGAGGTCGGTCCGCCGCCCGTCCGACGCCTCGATCCACGCCCCCTCCCCGCGCAGCGCGAGCGCCGTGTCGTCGCCCATCGGATCGTGGATCGCGGCCAGCACGACCTCGCCCCGGACCAGCAAGGCTGCCATCACGCCGAACAACGGCACTCCGGCGGCGTAGTTGAAAGTGCCGTCGATCGGATCGACGACGATGGCGCGCTCGGCCCCCTTCAACCGCCCGAGCAGTCCCGGGTCGGCCGCTACGGCCTCCTCGCCCACGATGAGCGCGCCGGGAAAGCGCGCGGTGAGGCCGGCGGCGATGCGCCGCTCGGCCGCCTCATCGGCGTCGGTGACGAGATCGAGCGGCCCGGACTTGGCGCGCACCGCCCCAGCGTCCAGCCGGCGGAAGCGGGGCATCACCTCGGCCTGTGCGGCGTCGCGCAGGATCACCGCGAGATCGGTCGCGTCGCGCGGCGAAAGGGTCATCCGCGCTGTTCGAAGCGCAGCCGGTCGGCTGGCAGCAGTCGGACCTTGACACGGATGCCGGCGTCCTCGTCCCGCCGATCCACCACCTCACCGTGCTCGTAGAGCCAGGCCAGGCGTGCCCCGTCCTCGGGCCTAATGTCGTAGTCGGCGACCTCCATCCCCGCGGCGATGCGGGCGTCGATGGCGGCGAGCAGCGCGGGCAACCCCTCGCCGGTGATCGCGGAGACCGCGACGGTACCCGGCCGGACCGGCACGTGCGCCACGCCGCCCAGGAGATCGGACTTGTTGAGAACCTCGATCGTTCGGTCGGGCCAATCCGGATCGAGCGTGCCGTCGCGCATCATCGCATCCAGCACCGCGAGCACGTCGGCACGCTGGGCTACGGTATCTGGGTGTGCCGCGTCGCGCACGTGCAGGATCACGTCCGCCTCGGCCACCTCCTCCAGCGTCGCCCGGAACGCGGCCACCAGCTCGGTCGGGAGCTCGCTGATGAAGCCCACGGTGTCCGACAGAATCGCGCGGCGGCCGGACGGGAGCCTCAACCCGCGCATGGTGGGATCGAGGGTCGCGAACAACTGGTCGCGTGCCGTGACCTCGGCTCCGGTGAGCGTATTGAACAGCGTGGACTTCCCAGCATTGGTGTAGCCCACCAGCGCAATCACCGGGAACGGCACGCGCCGGCGTGCCGAGCGATGCAGACCGCGCGTGCGGCGGACCTGCTCCAACTCCTTCTTGAGCCGAACGATCCGCTCCCCGATCAGCCGCCGGTCGGCCTCGATCTGCGTCTCGCCGGGGCCGCCCAGGAAGCCGAAGCCACCACGTTGACGCTCCAGGTGCGTCCACGAACGGACCAGCCTGGACCGCTGGTAGTCGAGATGGGCCAGCTCGACCTGCAACACGCCCTCACTGGTCGCGGCGCGCTCGCCGAAGATGTCGAGGATCAGGCCGGTGCGGTCGATCACCTTGCACGCCCAAGCGCGCTCAAGGTTGCGCTGCTGCACTGGCGAGAGCGCGGCATCGACAATTGCGACGGTCACGCCCGCGGCCTCGATCGCGCTGCGTTGCCCGGCGATCTGCCCTTCGCCAAGCAGGCTCGCGGGGCGGCGGCCGCGCAGCGGCACGATCGCCGTATGGACGATCACAAGGCCGATCGAGGCGGCTAGCCCCACAGCCTCCGCGAGGCGTGCCTCGGCGGCGCGCTGGTGCTCACCACGCGGCCGTTCCCATGGCAGGATTACCGCCGCCCGCGTCGGAGCGCCGTTCACGTGGCCGTCCGGGTGCTGCCCGTCAGGCGCCTGCGGCAGTGGTCATCTCCCGCTGCGCCGGTTGGCCTACGGAACTCTCGGACTTGGCAGCGTCGAAGAGTTGGATCGGCGCCCCCGGCATCACGGTGCTGATCGCGTGCTTATAGACCAGCTGCGTATGACCGTCCCGGCGCAACAGCACCGAGAAATTGTCAAACCAGGTGATGATGCCCTGGAGCTTGACCCCATTGACCAAGAATACGGTCACTGGCGTCTTGTTCTTTCGCACATGGTTCAGGAACACGTCCTGAACGTTCTGCGCTTTCTCATTGGCCACGGCGGAATCCTTCTTGCTGGGACTATGGCGTGACCCCGGCACGCGTGGCGTCGCCGCCGAGGCCGAAACAGTCTATCAGCCCCCCTCAGTCAGACAAGCTCACGAAGTCGTGATGTCCAGGTACGGGCTGACGGGAAATGGAGATCGTCTGCCGCCCCGTCAACGCCGGCATCAACGCCGCCCTTGACCACCGAAGGTCCAACTGGGGTGGTCAGCCCTCGCCGATGGCGCCCAACGCGGCGTCCCACCAAGGGCAGACACCCGATAGGCGATGGTAGTTGCCGTCCGTCACCTGCACCGGCGCGCGATGCCCCTCGGCGGCAGCCCGCAGCCGCATGGCCCGCGCGGCTTGCCGCTGCTCCGGCGACAGCCAGGCACGATCATGGCCCCAAAGGCTCGGCCCGACCGTCACTTCGCTCGCCTGCCAGCCGCTCGGGTTCACCTCCCGGCCGCCCCAGCCGTATTCCAGCATGAACCCCGACGGCGAGCGGAGATAGAACGACGTGACGTAGTCGTTCGGATGCCGCCCCAGCGTTGTGGCGATCCGCTCGGGCTCACCAAGCGCGATGTCGTAGCCCTGCCCCACGTCGTCCAGAGAATACAGTTCCACCATGAGATGATGCAGCCCATGCTTGCCGGTCTCGATCAGGGCCAGGCTGTGATGGCGGGGGTTGATATGAAGGAAAAACGCCCGGAATGGCTTGAGGATGTAATCGCTCACCCGGAACCCGAGCAGGTCGCGATAGAACGCCAGCATCTCCTCGATCCGGGGCACGGTCAGCACCGCATGGCCCATGCCGAGCGGGCCGGTGCGGAACCCGGAGATGGCGCGGCCCGGGCGGAACGGATCGGCCGCGGCTGCCGGCCCCCACCAAGCTGCCTCCAGCCGGTTACCAGCAGGATCTGCGAACGAGATCAGCCCGCGCACGCCGCGTTGGTCGGCGAGCCCGCTCGGCTCCCACCGGACCGCCACGCCGGATGCTTCGAGATGCGCCCCGAGCCGGTCGAGCGCCGCCGCGTCCGCCACCTCCCAGCCAAAATAGCGGCTCCCTTCCGGCATCTCGCGGTCGATCACCAAACGCTGCGTGCGATCATCCATGCGGAAGGCTCGGCTGGCATTGCCGCAATCGACCGCCTGCATCCCAAGCCAGCCGGTTGCGAAATCCGTCCATCCATCGAGATCGGTCGAGCCGATTCCCACGTAACCGAGCGACTGTAGCGTCATGGCGAGAGCCTCCTCGGGGCAGCATAACGCCCGGCGCGGATCGGCGGCAGCCCAGCCCTTCACGCAATCGTTGGGCTTGTGCCAAGCTCACGCCTAAATCTCCTGTTCACCCTGCCGTGTCCAGGAGCAGGACAATCGCTTGACCGCAGCGCGCAGCGGCTCTTGCGTTAGCACGAGGGAGACTTGGATGAAAAAGACGCGACTGATCGGTCCGGCCGCCGCCGCGCTTGGCCTGGCCGTGGCGCTATCGGGCTGCACCAACCCCTATAGCCCCCAGCAGAACGCCGTCGGTGGCGGCTTGCTTGGCGCTGGAACGGGGGCCGCCATCGGCGGGATCGTCGGAGGCGGAAAGGGTGCTGGCGTCGGTGCACTGATCGGTGGCGCGGGAGGCGCTCTCGCCGGCGCCGCTACGACACCGCAGCCCCCGCCACCACCCGGTTACGGTCCCGGCTATCCTCCTCCGCCACCGCCCCCGGCCGGTTACTATCCGCCGCCACCTCCTCCGCCGGGCTACTGACCCGTTCGCGGCCGGGCCGGGAGCCTGACCGCTCGGGTGCTCCCAAACCGGCACGGCACTTACGCCGATTACGCGAAGTCACATTGACGTGTCTTGGCCGGAATAGGGCCGGCTGCCCAAGAACTTGACGATAGCTATCTGAGTCTACGCGATTATGGTTGCTGCCTCCGGCTCAGGTGAATGGGACAACGTGGCTCCGCAATTGGGCCTGACCGGCGATGTTTGGTTAGCCCGACATGATCATTGCGTGCCCCGATTGCGGGACCATCCAGCAGGTACCTGTTCCGCGCCAGGGAAGTCGACTCCTATGCTGCCGTTGCGAGAAAGTCCTGGAGCGCACCGCGGGACGGAGCCTGGATGCCGCGCTCGCGCTCGCCCTCGCGACCCTGATCCTGTGGTTCCCGGCCAACTTCGGCACCCTGCTCACCATCCAGATTCTGGGGATCGAGAAGTCGAGCCGGCTCGGTGGCGGCGTCGTCAGCATGTGGCAAGAAGGTTGGCCGCTCCTTGCTATCGTGGTCGGGTTGCAAGGCATCGTGCTGCCTTTCTTGCGGTTCGGTATGTTGTCGGCCGCACTCGCCTCAATCCGCTTCGGCTTTCAAGGGCGTTGGACCGGAATCACGTTCCGCTGGGCCGGGCATCTCGACCTTTGGTCGATGCCCGATGTGTTTCTGTTCGGCGCGGCCGTCGGCTACAGCCGAGTCGCCGTGTTGATCCCGGTCACGATCGGTCCTGGCGGGTGGTCGCTGATCGTGGCCGCGGGCTTCACCATGATTACGCGCGCGAGCCTCGACACAGTCTCCGTTTGGAAACTGATCCAACGTCCCAATTCCCCCGTCGCCGGCCCCCGGATCGGATGCACGGGATGCGATCTCGTTTTGCCTGAGCGATACTTGGGCCAACGTTGCCCGCGATGCTTCGCGCGGCTATGGCGGCGCAAACCTCATGCGGTCACGCGCGCCGCCGCGCTGGTCATCGCGGGCTATCCGCTCTATCTGGTCGCGAACTGGTTCCCGATGAACATCGAGTCGCATCTCGGTTCGACGTCCGACCAGACCATCGCCTACGGCGTGCTGCGGCTCGCCCAAGCCGGGCTGTGGCCGCTGGCAGCCATCATCTTCACCACCAGCATCTTCATTCCACTGGGCAAGTTGCTGGGCATGAGCTGGCTACTGTGGTCCGTGCATCACGGGTCCACTCGCCGGCTCACGACCAAGGCACGCCTATTCCGCGTGATCCAGGAGATCGACCGTTGGTCGAACATCGACGTGTTCACCATCGCCATCTTCTTGCCGGTCATGCAGATCGGGGGATTCGTTAATGTGAGGGCTGGCGGCGGGGCGCTAGCCTTTCTCGCAGTCATCGTCCTGACCATGTTCGCCGTGCAGGTGTTCGACCCGCGACTCCTATGGGACCACGCTGAGGAGCCGGCATGACCCCCGACGACATAACGCCGCCGGAGCATGAACCCGATCCGGGCCCGACCTCGCCGCGGGTGGCCCCGGAACTCCCGCGCGCGCGGGAACAGCGAAGCCGCTGGCCGGGCTGGATCTGGGCCGTCCCGATCGCGGCGGTCGCCATCGTCCTCTGGCTCGTGTTCAAGCAGATCGCCGCCAACGGACCGGAGGTGACCGTCATATTCCCGCAGGCCGGCGGGATCAGCGCCAGCAACACGACCGTGGAATTCCAGGGCGTGAAGGTCGGCGAGGTCGAGACGGTGAAATTCGAAAACGGGCTCAGGAACGTGAAAGTCACGATCCGGATGAGTCATGAGATGGAGGGCCATTTAGGGCCTGGAACGAAGTTCTGGATTGCCGGCCCAAGCCTTAATGATCTCGGCTCGATCAAGGCCATCATCTCCGGACCATCGATCGGCATCGCGCCGACGCCGGGCAAAAAGCAGAAGCAGTATGCCGGGTTGATGGAGCCGCCGGTAGTCGAGGAGGCGATCCCCGGTCGGCATTACGTCCTGCACGCGGCGCAACTCGGCAGCGTTTCGCGCGGCTCGGCAATCTATTTCCATGACCTCAACGTCGGCAGTGTGGAGGAAAGGAAGCTCCAACCCGACCAGACCTTCGACATCTCGATCTTTGTAAAGGCGCCCTACGACAACCTGGTCCATGACGGCACGCGGTTCTGGAACGCGGGAGCCGCCCAGGTCTCGATGCAGGGCTCCGGCCCTCGGCTGCAACTTCAGTCGATCAGCTCCTTGATTCAAGGCGCAATCGATTTCGAGACCCCTTCCGGGGCACAAGCGGGTCCGCAAGCGCCGGACGGCCACGCGTTCAAACTGTACGAGACCAAGGACGAGGCACGGTTCGCGCCGGGAACCAACGCAGTACTGTACCGGATCGTCTTCGGCGCCGACGCGGGCGGGCTGTCGGATGGAGCCCCGGTCAAGCTCGCGGGAGAACAGATCGGCTCGGTGCAACATAGCGTCCTGCAGTACGACCCGCACTCCGGCCAGCTCGAACAGCAGGTGACGATTGCAATTGAGCCCTCCCGCATCGCACTCGCCGGCAGCGCCTCCTGGCCAGCCGATCCGACAACCGAGATGAACACGATCATGGAGCGGCTGATCGCGCAGGGGCTGCGAGCCCAGCTTGGGTCCTCGATCCCTATGGTCGGGCCGCAGAACGTTGATCTTGCCTTTGTCCACGACGCGCCCGCCGCCACGCTGATCGCCGGCAAACCGCCGGAGATCCCGACCACGCCCGGCGGCTCCGGGCTGCAGGGCATCATGACCGCGGTAAACACGGTGGCCAACAAGATCGATGGGGTGCCGATTGACCAGATCGCCGACAACATTCGCACGGCAACCGGTCGCCTGGCCCAGTTGAGCAAATCGCCGCAGCTTACCCAAAGCCTCGATGACCTGAACCGCTCGCTAGCCAACGTGAAACAGCTCACCGCCTCGGCGGACACGCAGCTGCCGACGTTAATATCCGAGTTGCGCCGCGTGGCGCGCGAAGCGCAGGGAGCGGTGGGTCAGGCGCGGCAGCTCATCAGCAGCACCGCTGGTGGGGGCCCGCTCGGCGTCAATTCCGCCGGCCTGACGCAGACGCTCTACGAGGTGAACCGCGCGGCGGAATCGATCCGCGAATTGGCCGATTACCTCACGCGGCATCCCTCGGCACTGATCCGCGGCAGGGAGTGATCCAACCCATGCGAAGGCTCGTGCCGCTGGTGGCACTGCTGCTTGGCGCCTGTGCCAGCGCCCAAACCACCTACTACACGCTCTCGCCGGTCAGCCCCGCAGCTCAAGCGACCTCCGGGATGGCGCTGAAGCCGCCGATCGAAGTCGGCGAGGTCTCGATCCCGCCGACGATAGACCGGGACGAGATCGTGATCGCCGCACCCGGCGACCGGCTCGATCTGTCCGCGAACGCCGCCTGGGGGGCGCCGATCCGCCAGCTTATTCGCCGGACCCTCTCGGCCGACCTGACCGCGCGCTTGCCCCCTGGCTCTGTTCTGCCGTTGGGCGACCCCGCTCCCTCCGGTGGGTTGCGCATCGTGACGCTAAATATCCAGCAGTTCGGAGGCGATGCGAGCGGGCGGGTGGTGTTGCAGACGACGTGGCGGCTGTCGCGGTCCGGGTCAACGTCCACTGGGCCGCCACATTCGGAGATGATCGAACTCCATGCCGGCTCCGGGAAGGTGCCCGCCATCGTTCCGGCGATGAGCCAAGCGTTGGCTGAGCTTGCAAGCCGAATCGCGCAGTCGGTGCCGTTGCGGTGAGTTGATTGGACGCTCGCGCGATCCGCCCGATCTCCTCGTCGCTGTTCTCCTGCGGAGGTGATGCCGAATGCCGCTGAGCGCCATAACGCAGACCGTCGGCGCCACGATCGCGCTGGGCCTGGTTATCGCCCAGACGGGTTGCGCGGGACAGGAGATCGCTAGCCGCGAGACGATGCTGGCCGCCGCAGGCTTCCAAATACAGGCGGCGAACACGCCGGAGCGCCTGGCCACGCTTCGCTCGCTGCCGCCCGAGCAACTCGTCGCGTTCGCCCACGCGGGGCACCAACGCTGGATCTACGCCGACCCTTACGAGTGCAAGTGCCTCTACGTGGGTGGCCCGCAGCAGTATCAGCGGTATGCGCAGGAACGGGTCCAGGCGCGTATCGCGGAGACCCAGCTCCAGGCCGCGCAGATCAACGAAATGAACTGGAACGCCTTCGGGCCGTGGCCCTGGGGTCCTTGGGCGTATTGAGCGCGCCGTTGCCGAGCCCTTCTGGTCCGCTTAAGATGGCGTCAAAATAAGGAACAAGCTCATGCGCCGGCGACCGCTGATCGCGACTGGATCCGCATTGGGTGCCATCTTGGCACTTGGGGCCTGCGCCGTGCAGCCGCCAACGGGCCCCACGGTCATGGCGCTGCCGCCGCAAGGCAAGAGCTTGGCGGCGTTCCAGCAGGACGACATTTCTTGTCGTGGCTACGCCCAGCAGCAGACCGGATACCCTCAGCCCGGCTTGGCCGGCAACCCGGCTCTTGGCGGGGCGGCTATCGGCACTGCGGTTGGGGCGGCGGCCGGCGCCGCCCTCGGGGCGATCGCGGGCAATCCCGGCGCTGGAGCGGCCATCGGCGGCGGCACAGGACTACTGGGCGGCACAGCGATCGGCGCCAATACAGCCGGTGCCAGCCAGTATAGCTTACAGCAACGTTACAACATCGCTTACACGCAGTGCATGTACGCGCGCGGCAACTCGGTCCAGTCGGCGCCGCCTGGCTATGCCGCGGGGGGGTACCCGGGCTACCCGTATCCGTCCGCATGGGGATATCCGTATTCGGTCCTGGCCCGATTTGTACTACTGGCCCGGTTACTGGGGCTCCGGCTTCGTGATCGGCTTCGGCGGCGGCTATGGCTATGGTCACTACGGCTACGGTCGTTATGGCTATGGTCACTATGGCTATGGTGGCTGGCATGGCGGCGGCTGGCACGGCGGCGGCGGGCATGGCGGCGGCGGACATCACTGAGCCTCCGTCGCGGTCATCTCAGCCAGCACCGCAGCCGCGACCGCCCGCGTAACAGCCCGACCCGCTGCGAACCCCGCTTTGTCGAGCCTCGCCGCAGCCTCGCGCATAGCTGCTGGCGTGCGCGGTAGGCGCACCCTCAGCCAGTCCTGCACCACCGCCGTCACGGCCAGTTGCCGTTCCGCGAGCAGGCTTGCGAGCAGCGCTTGAAGCAGCGTGTCCTCCGCCGGCCCGATCTCCACAGCCGTAATCGCCCGAAGCCGGCTCACGAGATCGGGGAGCCGAACCGGCCAGCGCGCTGGCGGCACACGCGCTGCCAGCAGCACCGGCGCGCCCGTTTCGGCCGCGGCGTTCAAGACGTGCAGCAGCACCGGTTCCTCGGGAGCGAGTTCAGCATCGTCTAAGGCCAGCGGCACGGCCATTTCGGAAATGGCACCCAGCCCGAGTGACGCGCCCGGCACAACGCGCCCGCCTGCGCGAGCGGCCCAGATGTGCAGCAGGTGTGACTTGCCGCAACCCGCCTCGCCCCAGAGCGCGAGCCGCCGGCCCGGCCACTCCGCCATCCGGTCAAGCCAGATCAGCGCCCCGGCATTCGATGGCGCGCGCAAAAAGGCCGAGACCGCGAATTCCGGCCTATGCGGAAAGGGAAGCGCGAGCTGACGAGCGGACGCCATTGCGGGGACCGAAGATCAGCCGGTCAAGGCTGATCGGTCCGCCTCCGGCGAAGAACAGGTAAAGGAAGATGAAGCAGTAGAGGATGGCCGCGTCGCCGCCGTTCACCATTGGGAACGGCGACTTCGGATTGTGAATTAGGAAATAGCCGATCGCCATTTCGCCCGACATGAGGAACGCGGCCGGGCGGGTCAGCAGGCCGATGCAGACCAGGACGCCGCCGATGAACTCGATGTAGGCGGAGGCGACCTCCAGCGGCGGCAACGGCGTGGGCAGCGCCGAGTGCGGGAAGCCGAACAACTTCGATGCGCCGTGCTCCAGGAACAGCAGGCCGGCGACGAAGCGCAGCAGGCTCAACGCGAGCGGCTGCCAGTCTCTTCGCCAAGAGGTCATTTCGGACACAGCGCGTTCACCATCAGCCGATCACGTTCCGCGCGGCGGATCGAGATAGAGCGGGCTGCGAAGATAGCGGCGCAACCAGAACCGACACAACACGCCGATCGTGGCTGCCGCCGGCACGGCCAGCATCACCCCCAGAAAACCGAACGCGGCGCCGCCCGCGAACAGGGCGAAGATAACCCAAACCGCCGGCAGCTCCACGCGATCACCCAGGAACCGAGGATAGATCACGTAGCCTTCCAGGATTTGCCCGCAAACCAGCACGCAGCCGATCACGATCACGCCACGCCAGCTCTGGAACTGCGCCAGCGCCAGCCCGATCGCCATCACCCCGCCGGTGATCGAACCGACATAGGGGATAAACGACAACAATCCCGCCGCCATGCCGACGATCAGGCCGAGGTCCAGTCCCGCCAACGTCAGCGCCAGCGCGTAGTAGCCGGCAAGCAGCACGCAGCATAGCGCCTGGCCGCGCACCCAGGCCGAGAGGATGCGGTCCACCTCCCGGGCCTGCGCCCGGATGGTGTCGGCGTAGCGGCGCGGCAACCACGAATTGATCATCCCCAACATGCGCGGCCAGGCGCGCAGCAGATAGAAGGCGACCACCGGCGTCACGACCGCGAGCGTCAGCACGTTGAACAGCGCGAAGCCGCCGCCGACCAAGCCGGTCAGCGCGGACGCGATGAAGGTGAGCATATTGCCGGCCTGGCCGCTGACAAGGTCACGAAGCTTGTTGTTGACCACGTCGGAGCCGAAGTTTTCTTGCAGGTGCGTGATGACCTGCGCGGCCCAGGCTTGGAGCAACTGCACGTATTGCGGGATGCGGCCTAGGAACAAGCCGATTTGCGACAGCAGCAGTGGGTAGAGCAGCAGCGCGAACAGCAGCACCGCCGCCACCAGCGCCAGCACCATCATCAGCGCCGCCACCCCGCGCGGCAGGCCGAGCCGGGCCAGCCGCGTCGTCGGCGGGTCAAGGGCATAGGCGAGAACGGCCGCGGTCACGAAAGGCGCCAGCACGCCGCCGAACAACTCAAGGGCGATCAGCGCCACGACGCCAAGCCCGACCGCCAGCGCGATGCGCTGGCCGCGTGTCGCTTGGACCGGCGCGGGGGCGGTCGGCTCCGCCCGCGCCATCACCGGCTCAACCAGCGGATCGCGCGCGGATGAGGCGGGCAGCTCCTCGCTCACCGGCGGCAGCTCGATCACAGGCGCCCGTCGCATCATGCGCATGATGGCTGTCTCCAGCGACCCGTCATCGCGTGTACGCCGCCCGCCAGACATAGGCGGCCCCCGACGCCAGAGTGCTGGCGGCCACCGCCCAGATCAGGGCCAGCATGGCGGTGCTCGCGGGTGGGGGGCCGATATCGAAGCCGGCGAGGAAGAGCGTCAGGGCGACCAGGACGATTTGCAGCAATGTGTTGAGCTTCGAGACGAACAGCGGGCGAATGGCGACCGGCTGACCAAGCAGCCCGAGAACCAAAACACCGCCCACGATCACCGCGTCACGGAACACCACTAGCACCGCCAGCCAACTCGGCAGCTCGTTCACCGCCGCCAGCGTCACATACATGGTGACGAGAAGCGTCTTGTCTGCCACCGGGTCCAGCATCGCTCCAAGCCGGCTGGCTCCGCCCGCGCGGCGGGCGAGCCAGCCGTCGAAGGCATCGGTTGCGCCGGCCGCCACGAACAGCCCGAACGCCGTCGCAAGCTCGTGCTCGATCACCAGCCAGAATGCGAGCGGCACGGCGCAGAGCCGGGTCAGGGTAACGAGGTTGGCCGGACTGAGCAGACCGGCTGGCGTCCGGTCGATCGGGGCGGCGTCAGGCACGCGCGCCTCCGTGCCGTTGCGCCTTCGACGGGCCTATGGTTGTTTCCGCCACACCTCACCCGCCTTGCACGCCCGGCAACGATCGCGGGGCTTTGTCGTCCAAGGCCTAGCGTATCGGGGGCCATGATGACCAGTGGCGAACGCGCGACCCAGCCCAACGGCCTTAGCTACCGCGGGGCCGGCGTGGACATCGACGCCGGCGAGGCGTTGGTGGATGCGATCAAGCCACTCGCCCGCGCGACCGCGCGGGCCGGGATGATGGGCGGGCTCGGCGGGTTCGGCGCGCTGTTCGACCTGAAGGCCGCCGGCTTCCGCGATCCGGTGCTGGTCGCCACCACCGACGGCGTCGGCACTAAGCTGAAGCTCGCGGTCGAGACCGGGATGCACGAGCAGGTCGGGATCGACCTGGTGGCGATGTGCGTCAACGATCTTGTCGTGCAAGGCGCCGAGCCGCTGTTCTTTCTCGACTATTTTGCCACTGGCCGGCTGGACACGAGCCAGGCGCGCAGCGTCATCGCAGGCATCGCCAGGGGTTGCCAGCAGGCCGGTTGCGCACTGGTGGGCGGTGAGACGGCTGAGATGCCGGGAATGTACGGCCCCGACGACTATGACCTCGCGGGCTTCGCGGTAGGGGCGGCGGAGCGCGGGGCGTTGCTGCCGCGCGACGTGGCACCGGGCGACGCGGTGCTGGGGCTCGCCAGCGCCGGGGTTCACTCGAACGGATTTTCATTGGTTCGCCGCGTGGTCGCTGCGGGCGGCCTGGGCTGGGACGCACCCGCGCCGTTCGCGGCGGGCGAACGCCTCGGCCAGGCCCTGCTTGCCCCGACGCGTATCTACGTTCGCCCGCTGCTCACGTTACACCGAGCGGGTCTGTTGAAGGCTGCGGCGCACATCACCGGCGGCGGGCTGCCGGGCAACCTGCCGCGCAGCTTGCCGACGGGTACGGCGGCGGCGCTGGAACCGGTATGGCCGGTGCCGCCGGTGTTTCGCTGGCTGGCCCGCGCGGGCGGCATCGCGCCCGAAGAGATGCTGCGCGTGTTCAACTGCGGCGTCGGCATGGCGCTGGTGGTGGCCGATCCGGCGGCGGCCTTGGCGACTCTGGAGGCCGACGGGGAAACCGTCTTCCCCCTCGGCCGCATCATCGCGGCCGACGGCACCCCCACGGTGCGCATCCGCCTGCCGGATGACTGGCCCCTCGCATGAGACGGCGTCGCATCGCGGTCCTTATCAGCGGGCGTGGCTCGAACCTCGCCGCCCTGCTCGCGGCGGCGCGGCGTGCCGATTACCCGGCCGAGATCGCGCTCGTCTTGTCCAATCGGCCGGAGGCGCCGGGGCTCGCGCACGCCGCGCGTGCCGGCGTGCCGGGATCGGTGATCGACCATCGGCCGTTCCGGGGCGACCGCGCGGCCCATGAGGCGGCCATCGACGCAGCGCTGCGCCAGGCCGATATCGAACTGGTATGCCTCGCTGGCTATATGCGGCTGCTGACGCCCCTTCTGGTCGGTACCTGGGCCGGCCGGATGCTGAACATCCACCCGAGCCTCCTGCCCGCGTTCCCCGGCCTGGAGACGCATTCGCGCGCACTCGCTGCCGGGGTGAAGCTGCACGGCTGCACCGTCCATCTGGTGACCGAGGCCACGGATCAGGGGCCGATCATCGCTCAGGCCGCCGTTCCCGTGTTGCCTGACGACGACGAAGCTAGCCTTGCTGCCCGCGTGCTCGTCCAGGAGCACGCGATCTACCCAATGGCGCTGCGCCTTCTCGCGTCCGGCGACGATGGCGTCGTTCCCCCTGGGACGGCCGTGCTGTGCAACCCCTTGCCGGCCGACAATGGCCTGACATAGGAGAGCAAATGAGCGACTTATCGGATCGACCCCGTCAAGGCAGGGAACTCCACATGGCGCAAACGCCGACACACTTCCGCGGCCCTGAAACCGAGGAGGCATTCCTCGCCGACCGGCAGCGATTCTGGACGGCGTGGACTCGCTTCACCCTGTGGAATGTCGTGGCGATCGTGGTGTTGCTGATCCTAATGACGGTGTTCCTAGTCTGAAACCCATCGCGCACGGCTGCCCGGATGATCGGTGGCCGCGCTCAGCCCACGATTTCAGTCCCCGCGAAGAAGAACGCGATCTCGGTTGCCGCAGTGTCCGCGCTGTCGGAGCCATGCACGGAATTGGCCTCGATATCCTCGGCGAAGTGCGCGCGGATGGTGCCCTGGGCGGCCTTCTTGGGGTCGGTGACACCCATGACGTCGCGGTTGCGCGCGACCGCGTTCTCGCCCTCCAGCACCTGCGCGACCACCGGGCCCGAGGTCATGAACTGCACCAGCCCGTGAAAAAACGGCCGTTCCCGGTGAACGGCGTAGAACGCCTCCGCCTGCGTCCTGGTGAGCAGCAGCCGCTTTTGCGCGACGATGCGCAGGCCGGCTCCCTCCAAGACGGCATTGATCTTGCCGGTCAGGTTGCGCCGCGTGGCGTCGGGCTTGATGATCGACAGCGTGCGCTCGGCCGCCATAACGGGCTCCTTATCCGTGCCGCGTGAGTGATGCGCGGCTGACTAGGCGTTCCCTCCCCGCCCGGCAACTGGTAACTCGCCGCCCATGTCCTTGCTCGTTATCTCCGGCGCGGTTATCCGCGTTGGCGGGCGCGCGCTGCTGAACGGGGCGAGTCTGACGGTCGAGCCCGGCCGGCGGATCGGCTTGGTCGGACGGAACGGCGCCGGCAAATCGACCCTGTTGCGTGCCATCGCCGGCGAGATCCCGCTCGACGGCGGTGAGTTGCGGCTCGCCTCGCGGGCCCGGATCGCGACGGTCAAGCAGGAGGCGCCGTCCGGCGTCGCGAACCTGCTCGACACCGTCCTGCAAGGCGATCCCGAGCGGCTTACTTTGCTGGCCGAGGCGAACAGCGCACCGGCCGAGCGGCTGGCCGAGGTCCACGAACGGCTGCGCGTGATCGGCGCCGACGCGGCACCCGCGCGCGCGGCGGCCATCCTGGCCGGGCTGGGGTTCGACGAGACGGCGCAGCGCCGGCCTGTGGAGGAGTTCTCCGGCGGCTGGCGGATGCGGGTCGCGCTCGCCACCGCGCTGTTCGCCGCGCCCGATCTGCTGCTGCTCGATGAGCCGACCAACCATCTCGACCTGGAAGCAACGCTTTGGCTCGAGGGCTGGCTCGCGCGCTTCCCCGGCGCGGCGCTGATCGTTTCGCATGATAGGGGCCTGCTTGACCGCGCGGTGGAGGCGATCGCGCACCTTGAGATGGGCAAGATCGCGCTCACTCCAGGCGGGTTTGAGGAGTTCGTTCGCATACGCACCGAGCGCGCGATGCAGCAGGCGCGCGCGGCCGAGCGCGTCGCCGCCGAGCGGGCGCATATCCAGGCGTTCATCGATCGCTTCCGCTACAAGGCAAGCAAGGCGCGACAGGCGCAGTCGCGGATCAAGGCCCTGGCCCGCCTGCCCGCTATGGAGGCCGTGATCGACGAGGCGCCGACCCGCTTCGATTTCCCGGAACCCGCCCGGATCGCCCCACCGATCCTCGCGCTGGATCGCGTGGCGGTCGGCTACGACCGGGTCCCGGTGCTGCGCGGGCTGTCCTTCTCCCTGGAGATGGACGACCGGGTTGCCTTGCTGGGTGCCAACGGCAACGGCAAGTCCACCCTCGCGCGCCTGCTGGCCGGGCGGCTGTCGCCGCTTGCGGGCGAAATCCGGCGTGGTCCTGGGCTGCGCGTCGGCTATTTCGCGCAGGACCAGGGCGAGGAACTGATCGTCGGGGAAACGCCGATCGAGCACATGGCCCGCGCCCTGCCGCGCGCCACGCCGCAGCGTGTGCGCGCCCAGCTCGCGCGGTTCGGGCTGGACGCGGACCGGGCGGGAACGAACGTGGGGAACCTGTCGGGGGGCGAGAAGGCACGGCTGCTTCTGGCATTGGCCACGCGCGAAGCGCCGCAGCTCCTGATCTTGGACGAGCCCACCAATCATCTCGACATCGACGCGCGCGAGGCACTGGTGAAGGCATTGGCGGATTTCGAAGGGGCCGTGCTGTTGATTACCCACGACCCGCATCTGGTCGAGCTGGTCGCGGATCGGCTCTGGCTGGTGGCCGATGGCACGGTGTGCCCGTTCGATGGCGATCTGGATGATTATCGCGCGCTGCTCGCCGAGCGCGCCCGCCCGGCGCCGAAGGCCGACAACGGCAGCCGGCGGGAGGATCGCCGCGAACGGTCCGAGGCGCGGGCGACTTTGGCCCCATTGCGGCGACAGGCGCGCGATGCCGAGGCCGCGCTGGAGCAACTCGCCGCCGAGCGAGCTGCGGTCGAACGGCGGCTGGCGGACCCGGCGCTGTATGTGCCCGGCCGCGCGTCGGAGATCGCGGCGGCCAACGAACGATTCGCGGCCATCGCCAAGGAAGTGGCAGCGGCGGAGGCTGCGTGGCTGGCGGCACAGGAGGCCCTGGAGGTTTAGAAGCCGCAGAGCACAAAAAAAGCGCCCCAGAGAGATGCGGGGCGCCTCGAGTTCCTGAAAGCCATAGTATGTATGCCACTAGGCCGCGCCCGATGCAAGATAAAAAATGAGACGGCAGCGCGCCTCCGCACATTATTGCGACGTCCGCTTGTTGCGCGATGGCCGCATTGCCCGACCTCCAGCGCGACCGGCAGCTTACGACGCTGCCACCTAAAAGAAACTCTTGATGGTTTGGCGCTAGGTCTGTTTGATGCGCGTCCATAGCGTTAGCCGCAGCCTCATGGGGCCGTGACGTAACGCGATGCCAGAACTTGATTATTCGGCGTTCGCAAGAGACTCGCGGTCGGGTTCAGAAAGCCGCCCGACGAAGACCCTGGAAGGACACACAGCAGATGTCAGGCACGTTCACGTGGACCGGCACCTTAAGCACCAATTGGAACCAGGCGGGCAATTGGACCAACGGCGGCACGGTCTCGACGACCGTCCCGAACAGCTCCACGGCGATCGCGATAGACCCCGGAAATGAAGGCACCACGTCGGCCGGAAGCCCCGTCATCAGCGACGCGTCCGATACCGTCGCCAGTCTCACCGTTGAAGGCGCCGGTCACGACATCGTGGGCGGCAATGCGAATATCGGGGACACCCCGGGTACCGGCGGCACCCTTGATGCGACCGGTTCGATCGACATCACCTCCACCAATGGGGGCGGCGGTCTGGTTGGCGGCCCCGACGCGGTAATTACCACGCCCGATCTAACGCTGGCAGCAGGCGGCATCGCCGGCGGCGGCGGCGTATTCAGCGTCGGCGACTTCATAAATTCCGGCGAGATCCAGGCGGATGGCGGCAATTATGGGCTCGGCGCGCTGGTCGTTACCGGAGGGTCGATCACCGGAAGCGGCAGCCTCGAAATCGATTCCCAGACCTTTGGGGTAGGTAATTCATCTACACTAGAACTGAATTCAACCACATCGCAGCTGGCCAATTTAGTCGTTGATCCTGGTCACACCGCGAACCTGTTGATTGACACGCCAAGTTTTGGTGGATCGCTCAACTTGTTCAATGCCAGTACCTGCCATGGGAGCCGTCGATCTCTTCTTTAAGGGCCAGACGGGGTTCACGAGCGCAGTGATTAGTGGCGGATCGCTGGTGGTCATGGCCGGAAGCGTGGTGGCCAATTCAATCCCGATCACCGCGAACGGCACAGTGGCGCTTGGAACACCAACGTCATCGCTGGCGGGCTACGGCGAGGTCACGATTGTCTGCTTTGCGCGCGGCACTCGGATCGAGACGCCGAACGGCGAGGTCACGATCGAGTCGCTGGCCGCGGGCGACCTGGTCCTCACCGCATCCGGCGAACCGGCCCCGGTGCGCTGGATCGGCCGTCGCCGGACGGACTGCAAGCGTCATCCCGAGCCACGCCAGGTCTGGCCCGTGCGCATCAAGGCCGGCGCGTTCGGACCAAACCTGCCCCGGCGCGACCTGCTCGTCTCGCCCCAGCACGGCATATTCGACGAGGGCGTGCTGATCCCGGCCAAGTGCCTGGTCAACGGCACCACCATCGTTCAGGAGCCGGCCGACCAGATCGAGTATTTCCACATCGAGCTTGAGCGGCACGACCTGTTGCTGGCCGAGGGCCTGCCCGCCGAAAGCTATCTCGACGTTGGCGACCGCGCCGCGTTCGAGAATGGCGGCGGGGCGATGGTGCTGCATCCCGACTTCTCGCGCTGGGCCTGGGACGCCCGGGCCTGCGCGGAGATCAAGGTCACCGGCCCCGAACTCGACACCGTGCGCGCCAAACTCACGGCCCGCGCGGACGCGATGGTCGCGGCCGATCAGCCTACACTAGCTGCCGCGGGCTGATGGCTCGTTACCAGACTCACTTCTCCTCCGCCGCACTCGTGGCGGAGGAGAAGTGACTCTTTAGACAATCCCCGCGTGACTGTTCTTGCCGCTCCGGCCCTCGCCCAACCCTCTCCCAAAGGGAGAGGGTTTTGTTCTGCTCCCTCTCCCCTTGGAAGAGGGAGGGGTGAGAGTTTCGCGCCGCACCTAGTCAGGTGAGTTCTCGCCTGAGCGCCTGGGGCCAGCCAATCGGCGATCCCGTTCCCAGCTGGACACCGCGCCTGCATCCGCCGCGCACGGCCATGGTTGGGCGCTTCTGCCGGGTCGAACCGCTGGACGTCGCCCGTCATGCCGCGGATTTGCATTCAGCGAACAGCGAAGCCTCGGACGGCCGTTATTGGACTTATCTCGGAGTGGATCAGCCGCCCGATCTCGAGGCTTATTCCGCCTGGCTGCGGAGCACCGATAACGGCTCCGATCCGATGTTTCATGCCGTCGTCGACCTAGCCAACGGACGGGCCGCCGGCGTCGCCGCGTTCATGCGGATCGATCACGGCAATGGCAGTATCGAGGTCGGCAACATCAATTTCGCTCCCCGGCTCCAGCGGACCCCGGCGGCCACAGAGGCCATGTTCCTGATGATGCGCCGCGCCTTCGACGAACTCGGCTATCGCCGCTACGAATGGAAGTGCGACAGCCTCAATGCCCCGTCGCGTGCCGCGGCGGCGCGGCTCGGGTTCCGGTTCGAGGGCATGTTCCGCCAAGCAGTTGTTTACAAGGGCAGGAACCGGGATACGGCCTGGTTCTCGATCATCGACCGGGACTGGCCGAAGCTGAAGGCCGCCTACCAGCGGTGGCTTGACCCCAGCAATTTCGACGGGGCGGGCCGGCAGCGACAGGGTCTGTCCACGCTGACCGGCGCCATCTCTCAAAGATAAATCTGTCGCTCCAACAACCCACGCCGGCGCAGGCCCTGGATCACCCGCCGAAGCTGTGGCCCGATCCGGGGCAGCAGAACCCGCCCGAGGCCAAGCGCCGGGCGCCAGGCTCGGGCGCGGAAACGCAGCTCATAACCGAGGGCCGCAAGTTCCGGTTGGATGCAACACTCGGTCGCGAACTGCTCGGCCAGCGACAACCTGGACCGCCACGCGTTCACTGCCTCGGCCGAGACCGGCCGGCTTAGTGACTTGTGGATCACGCGCTCGCGCATCGGTACCTTGCGGTCGATGGCTTCCCTCCAGCACAGCATCGCCGGCTCGAACGCTTCGCCCAGGAAGGCGCAAATTCGCCGCACCGTTGGTTCCAGGTCGAGCACCAAGTCTTCGTAGCGCACGTCCAGTATCCGCTCGGCGAGCGGCGAGCCTCGACCGGCGAGCCCGAGGCGAACGGCCCGCGTCCATTCGAAATCCGCCGCCCAAGCCGCGCCGGCGAAATGCGCATCGAGAAACGACATCGCGACGTCGCGCCCATCGCGGATCAGGTGGATGAACTTGGCGTCCGGGTAAACCTCTGAAAGCTGCGGCAGGATGGCGATGTAGGGAGGGGTCTTGTCGCCGAAGCGCGGCTTGTCGCTCAGGCGCAGGTGATGATCGTAGATCAGGCCCATCACGTCGGCGAGGCGCGGCGCCGGCAAGGCGCGTGCCCAGCCAGCGAAGGCACCCGCCTCGATGCCCATATCGGGCCAGCGATAATTGCTTGTGATGATCGCGACGGCCTGCTCGACTTGCGCGGGCGTGAGGGGGGTAGTGAGCGGCAGCCGCTCGACCAACGGCAAGAGAAACCAGGTCTCCGGCGGGATTTCGATGCGCGAGTGGCTGGCCAGGATCAAACGCAGGAGGGTGGTTCCCGATCGCCCCGACCCGACGATGAAAAACGGACCGTTCTCGCTCAATGGTCGGCTCACTCGCACCGGATTCGCCGCACCATCTTCGCCTAAAACGTCAAGGAACTGTTGCGGAAAACGGAAGCGCCGCAGAATGTCGCGCCGTTGTCGCCGCTGCGCCGCAGCGCCAGGGATTGCAACGGAAGCCGCGCCCGCGCAGGATACGCGCCCATGATCCTTCTGATCGACAACTACGACAGCTTCGCTTTCAACTTGGTTCATTTTCTCGGGGATGTCGGCGCGCGCTGCGAGGTGGTGCGCAACGACCGCCTCTCGGTGGAGGACGCCCTGGGGCGCGGGCCGGAGGCGATCGTGCTTTCGCCGGGCCCCTGCACGCCCAACGAAGCTGGTATCTGCCTCGACCTGATCGAAGCGGCCTCCGGGCGCGTGCCGCTGCTCGGCGTTTGCCTCGGTCACCAAGCGATCGGACAGGCATTCGGCGGGCGGGTGATGCGCGCGCCCGCCCCTATGCACGGCAAGACCAGCCGCATCTTCCATGCCGGCAGCGATATCCTCGAAGGACTTCCCTCTCCATTCGCGGCCACGCGCTACCACAGCCTGATTGTGGACCGCGCGGGCCTGCCCGCGACGCTGGTTCCGACCGCCTGGACCGAGGACGGGCTGGTGATGGGCCTGCGTCACCGCGCCCTGCCGGTGTTCGGCGTGCAGTTCCATCCGGAAAGCATCGCGAGCGAGCGCGGGCACGAGATCCTGGCCAATTTCCTGCGCATCGTCCGCGGCAGCAACGCGCCCGCCCGCGCCGCCTGAGCACTTGTGTCCAACAATCTCAAGCCCATCCTCGCCCGTCTTGCCGCCGGCGCCCGGCTCAGCGAGCAGGAGGCGGAACAGGCGTTCGACATCATCATGTCGGGCGAGGCCACGCCCGCGCAGATCGGCGCTTTGCTGATGGCGATGCGGGTGCGCGGCGAGACCGTGCCGGAGATCACCGGCGCCGTGCGCGCGATGCGCGCCAGGATGACCGCCATCGAGGCGCCGGAAGGGGCGATCGACGTTTGCGGCACTGGGGGCGACAACGCCGGTACGCTCAACGTCTCCTCGGCCGTGACCTTCGTGCTCGCGGGCTGCGGGGTGCCGGTGGCCAAGCACGGCAACCGAGCGCTCTCCTCGCGGACTGGCGGGGCCGACGTGCTTGTCGCGCTCGGGATTAATGTCGATGTGCCGCTCGATCGGCTCGCCGCCATCATCCGTGCCGCCGGCTGCGCCTTCCTGTTCGCCCCGCGCCATCATCCGTCGACGCGCCATGCCGCGGGGCCGCGGGTGGAGCTTGGCACGCGCACCATCTTTAACCTGCTGGGCCCGCTCACCAATCCCGCCAGGGTGCGCCGCCAGCTCGCCGGAGTCTTCGACCCCGTCTGGGCGCGGCCAATGGCCGAGACGCTCGGCCGGCTGGGCAGCGAGGCCGCATGGATCGTTCATGGCCAGGGACTCGATGAATTGACCGTGGCCGGAGACAATCAGGTGATCGAGCTGAAGGCCGGCGAAGTGCGCGCATTCAGCCTGGCTCCCGAGGATGCCGGCCTGCCACGGGCACCTGTGTCGGCGATCCGCGGCGGCGATGCGACACAGAACGCGGCGGCGATGATCGCGTTGTTACAGGGCGCGCGTGGCCCCTATCGCGACACCGTCGCGCTTAATGCGGCTGCCGCCCTGACCGTTGCCGGGGCCGCGGCGCACGTCAGGGACGGGGTGGCGCTGGCGGAGCGGACGATCGATTTGGGCATGGCGCTGGCTGCCCTGGAACGGCTCCGGCGCGAGACCAACGAGACGCCCCCGCGCGAGGCGTCGCAACAAGGTCCGGCGCGCTGACCGCAAGCGCGCGGAGGAGGGGGAACCCATGGCCGACGATGTGAGTGCCACCACGGTCGTCTCTGACGATGCCCGGCGGGGCCGCCCAGTGAACGGTGACCGAGATGACGTTCTGGAGCAGATTTGCAGGGTGACCCGCGCCGAGGTGGCGCGCCGCAAGGCTGCCATGAGCGTGGAGACGCTGCGCCAGGGCATCGCCGCCCAGGCCGATCCACCGCGGGGCTTCGGCACCGCGCTCAAGCAGCGGACGGCGCAGGGCTGTTTCGCACTGATCGCCGAGATCAAGAAGGCGTCGCCCTCCGGTGGGCTGATCCGGTCGGACTTCGACCCGGCGATGCTGGCCCGCGCCTACGAGGCCGGCGGGGCCACGTGCATCTCGGTGCTGACCGAGGGACCGCATTTCCAAGGGAGCGATGCCGACCTGATAGCCGCGAGGCACGCAGTCGCTCTGCCGGTTCTGCGCAAGGACTTCATCCTGGATCCCTGGCAAGTTTACGAAAGCCGCGCCATCGGCGCCGATTGCATCCTGCTGATCATGGCCGCGCTCACGAACGAGCAGGCGCGTGAGCTGGAGGAGGTCGCCCGCTCGCTCGATCTCGATGTCCTTGCCGAAGTGCATAATCAACGCGAGCTTGACCGCGCGCTTGGCCTGCAAACCCAGCTCATTGGCATCAATAATCGCAACCTGAAAACATTGGGAACCGACCTCGCGATCACCGAGGAGCTGGCCCCGCTGGTCCCATGCGATCGTTTCCTGATCTCTGAGAGCGGAATGCGGACCCAGGAGGACTTGCGACGCATCGCCGCCGCCGGCTCGCTTTGTTTCCTGGTCGGCGAGGGGCTGATGCGCCAGTCCGACGTGGCCGGTGCGGTTCGGTCACTGCTGGGCGATGCCTCGATCCGGGCAACGGCCGCGTGAGCGCGGACCTCTCCCATTTCGACGCGCGCGGCCATGCCGCGATGGTGGACGTCTCCGCCAAGCCGGTCACCACCCGCACCGCCTCGGCCCGGGCTCGCGTGGTCATGCAGCCGGCAACGCTGGCGCTGGTGCGTGGCGGCCAGGCCAAGAAAGGCGACGTGCTTGGTGTCGCCCGGCTCGCCGGCATCATGGCGGCCAAGCGCACCGCCGACCTGATCCCACTTTGCCACCCGCTGCCGATCGCCGCAGTTGCCGTGGACCTGGCGCCCGACGAGGCCGCGAGCGCAGTGGAGATCGAGGCCACGGTCCGCACAACCGGCCAGACCGGGGTGGAAATGGAGGCGCTGACCGCAGCCTCGGTCGCGGCGCTGACGGTCTACGATATGTGCAAATCGGTCGATCGGGGAATGCGCATCGAGGCGGTCCGCCTCATCCACAAGGCAGGCGGCAAATCGGGCGAGTTCCGGCAGGACTGAGACCATGATCAGCGTCGAGGAAGCACGCGAGCGAATCCTGGCGGGGCTTCGCCCAACGCCGGCCGAGGTGGTGGCGCTCGCCGATGCCTGGGGGCGGGTCACCGCTCGGCCCATCGTTGCCCGCCTCACCCAGCCGCCGGCCGATGTCTCGGCGATGGACGGCTACGCGGTGCGAGTGGCGGACGGAACCGAGGGCGCGGTGCTGGAGGTCATCGGCGGCGCGCCGGCGGGCCATCCATTCGCCGGTCGCGTCGGCGCGGGCCAGGCTGTGCGCATCTTCACCGGGAGCGTCGTGCCGGACGGAGCGGAAGCGATCTTGCTGCAAGAGGACGCGACCCGCGACGGAGCCAGCGTCCTGGTAAACGAGGCGGTGAAGCCGGGGCGGCACATCCGTCGCGCCGGGCAGGATTTCGCGGTTGGAGAAACGATCTTGCCTGCAGGCAGGCGCATGGGCGCACGCGACGTCGGCTTGGCGGCATCGGCGAATCATCCCTGGATTACCGTTCATCGTCGCCCCCGAATCGCGGTGCTCGCCACCGGCGACGAGATCGCGCTGCCCGGCGAGCCGCTCCCACCGGGTGGTATCGTGAGTTCCAACTCCCACGGGTTGGCCGCTTTGGTCCGCGCCGCCGGGTGCGATGCAATCGTTTTGCCCGTGGCTCGCGACGATCTCGCCGCGATCGCAGAAGTGGCCGATGCGGTCGCGGGGATGGACATGCTGGTTACCACCGGGGGCGCCAGCGTGGGCGACCACGATCTTGTCGTTGCGGGGCTGAAAGAGCGTGGGCTGGAAGTGGATTTCTGGAAGATCGCCATGCGTCCCGGCAAGCCGCTGGTGTTCGGGTGGTTCGGACCGGTGCCCGGACCGAATCCCGTCCCGGTACCATCTCCGGCCCCGGTTCCGCCCGGGCCGGTGCCGGGGTCGCCAAAGCCGGGACCGGTTCCAGGGCCGGTGCCGGTTCCGGTGCTGGGGCTCCCCGGTAACCCGGTCTCCGCCCTGGTCTGCGCAATCCTATTCCTGATACCGGCACTTGCTCGGCTCTCCGGCCTGCCCGCCGCTCCCCCACCGGTCTCGACAGCTACGCTAGGCAGTGCGGTAGGTGCCAACGATGCACGAGCGGACCATCTGCGCGCCACGTTTACGCGCGGGGCGGCGGGGAATCTGATCGCGACACCTTTCCCGGTGCAGGATTCTGCCATGTTGCGCCGGCTGGCGCAGGCCGATGGCCTGATCGTGCGTGCGCCGCACGCGCCCGCCCTGATTGCTGGGGCACAGGTCGGCGTGATCCGGTTCGACCAGCTCGGGTTGTAGGCGGGCGGCCAAGACGCGCGCTTAATCCCTTGACGGCCCGAGGCGAACTAATCTAGAACGTTTCGCAGTTGCCGGTTTGTTCGGGTCGTTGCCCAGCAAACCTGCATACTCGCGTCGCCCCACCTATCCGGCAAATAGGGGATTCCTGGTGCCATGCTGACCCGAAAGCAGCACGAGCTGCTCGTCTTCATCGACCAGTATTTGAAACGGACCGGCTGCTCCCCTTCCTTCGAGGAGATGAAGGAGGCCCTGCAGCTCAAATCGAAGTCCGGCATCCACCGGTTGATATCCGCGCTGGAGGAACGAGACTTCCTCCGGCGTCGGCACCACCGTGCGCGGGCGCTTGAGGTCTTAAAGCTGCCCGACGATTTGCAGCTCCGTGTTGAGACGGACGAGGACTCGGTGGCAACGCCTGGCTTCGCCCCCAATGTTATCCGGGGGGATTTCTCGCCCCGGCTGCCAGGCGTGCGCACGGCAGAGGAAGCAGCGGCCATCCAGATGCCGCTCTATGGACGTATCGCCGCCGGCCTGCCGATCGAGGCGCTGCGCGACCAGGGCGGGCAGGTCGAGGTGCCGATCGCCTTGATCGGATCCGGCGAGCATTACGCGCTGGAAGTGGCGGGCAACTCGATGGTGGACGCCGGCATCCTGGACGGCGACACCGTGATCATCCGAAAGGTCGATGGAGCCGAGAACGGCCAAATCGTGGTGGCGCTGGTGGACGAGAACGAGGTGACGCTGAAGCGCCTACGCCGGCGCGGCAACTCGGTGGCCCTGGAGCCTGCCAATCAGCGCCACGAGACCCGCATCTTCCCTGCCGAACGCGTCAAGGTCCAGGGCCGGCTGGTCGCGCTCATGCGGCGCTACTAGCATCGATTTTCTACATCACCAGAGCGTTTATGCGCTCGCCGCACGGGGCCGTGACAGCCACACGCTCGAAATGGAGGGGGATCGAACCTAATTCTCGACCGTCGGGGCTGACTTCGTCCGATACGCACCAACCAATCGCGGAGCAGGGAATGCCGAAGGTGGAAGACGCGGCGGAGCAGATCGCCAAGCTTCGCGAGCAGGTGGAGCAGCTAATGCGGGAGCGGGTCACTCCAGCGCTCGCTGATGCGGCAGCTCGGGCTGAAAGCGCGGTCGTGACCGCCCGCGACCAGGCGCAGGCGATGTCCGGCCGGGTGCGGGAGCGGCCGCTGGCGGCGATGCTGGTCGCTACAGCGATCGGCTTTGCCCTCGGGCGTGTGCTCCGCTGACCGATGCGCTCGGTCCGGCTGGCTCAGGTCGCGGTGCAAGCCGAAGGGCTGCGCCTGCGCCGACGCGTGCGCCGGATCGCGATGCAAATTGTGCTCGCGATCCTGGCGCTGCCATTTTTGTTAGCCGCACTCGGCTTCTTCGAAGCGGCGTTCTGGAACTTCGTGGCGCGGCACTTCCAGCCTGAGGAGGCGGCCCTGATCGTCGCCGGCGGCAATATCCTGGTCGCGGTGCTGATGTTGCTGCTGGCCATGATGCGCGGCTCGGAAGATCGGATCTCGCTTGAGGCCCTGCAGGTGCGCCAGAGTGCGCTCGAGAGCGTGCAGCGCAGCTTCACCGTCGCTTCGATGATAGCGCCGGTCGCGGGGTTCCTGATGAGCCAGCTTCGCCGCAATCGCGAACGGCGCTGACGGGCTTAACGTCGGCCGGCCGCTAGCCTCAGCGCATAATCGACTGCCTCGACCAGACTTTCTTCGTTCGCGCTCCCCTTGCCCGCTATGTCGAACGCCGTGCCATGATCGACCGAGGTGCGGATCACCGGCAGCCCGAGAGTTATGTTGACACCGGACAGGGCTCGCCAGGTTCCGGTGGCCGGGTCCACCTCAAAGCCGAGTAACTTCACCGGGATGTGGCCCTGATCGTGATACATCGCGACGACGGCATCGAATTGCCCGGCGCGCAGCTTCACGAACACCGTGTCACCCGGAACCGGCCCGGTCACGCCAAGCCCGTCCGCGACGCAGGCGGCAACGACCGGGGCCGTGACCTCAATGTCCTGGCGGCCGAACAGCCCGCCCTCGCCGGCATGCGGGTTAAGCGCCGCGACCGCGACCCTCGGGCGCTCGATGCCGAGATCGCGCACCGCTTCATGGGTCAGCTCGATCGTTCGACGCAGGCGTTCGGGCGTGACCAGCCGGGGAACGTCGGCCAGCGCCACGTGCGTGGTGACGTGGCCCACACGCATGTTGCCGTGGGCGAGCAGCATCACCGAGTGGCTCGCGCCGGTAAGCTTCGCCAGCATCTCCGTGTGGCCCGCATAGTGATAGCCAGCCAGGTTGAGCGCCTCCTTGTTAAGCGGCGCGGTGACGATGGCCTCGATCCGTCCGGCTTGCGCGAGTCGCACGGCGCGCTCCACGGCAAGATAGGCGAATCGCCCGGCTTCCGGCGTTACCTCGCCGGTCCGCACAAGCCCCTTCTCCTCCCCTGCTGGCATAAAGGCGAGCGGCGGCCAGTCGTTTGTTCCATCAGCTTCGCCGAATCGAAGGGCGTTGCCGAGCATGGCTTGCGCAGCGCCAAGAGCGGCGCGATGCCCGATCACCAGCAGTCGAAGCGTGCCCGCGCCGATCCGTGGCGCGAGCCGCTGGCACGCCTTGACGATGATCTCCGGGCCGATGCCGGCCGGATCTCCCATGGTGATGGCAATTTGCGGGCCGGTGGCGTTCATGAAGTCTCTCCGCGGCGAGGCTCCTCTGCAGACCGGGATGGCGCGAGCAAATGGGCGAGGAACCCCGCGTCGCCAAAGGCGCCCGATTTCGAGACAACGCGCAAGCCATCCCACCTGCCGCCACGCATCACCGAGGTGGGCACACCAGGCATCATCGCCCCGTCCACATCCAGGCGCGCGGCACCAAGCACGTCGCACACCGCGCGCAAAGTCTCGCCGCCGGACGCGACCAGCGTGCCGGGGGGATCGAGCGCGGCGAGCAAGCCGGCGAAGCAGCGAGCGACATGCCGGGCGGCAGTGGCGCGGATGACATTCGGCGGCACCACCACGGCGACCGCCGCGTTGGCATGGGTCAGCCGCCGCGCGATCGGCGCAGCCTCGTCCGGGCTGCCGCGAACGATGCGGTGAACATGCGCCCAGGCGGCGGAAAGCTGAGCGATGGATGTTTGATGGTTCGAGCCGATCAATGCCAGCACGGGGCGCGGCAGGTCCGGAATCGGGATCGCGAGTCGCCCCGCCAGGGCCCCGGCCAGCCCGCCGGTGCCGCACCAGAGCACTCGCCCGGGCAAGCCACGGATGGCGGCCACGACTGCGTCCAGATCGTCGTCGGTTTCCGCGTCCCAGAGGCTCGCGCCCTCCGGCGGCGCCTCGCCGGGGCGGCGGAGCACGACGGGAATCCCCTCGCGCCGAAGCTCGGCGGCGAGATCCAGGCCGGCATCCCGCCAGTTCCCGCCATCGCGCCATAGCTGCCGGCCGTCGCGTGTGATGCGGCGCTGAGCCGGAAAAGCGGGCACGACGACGCAATGGTCGAAGCCGCGCGCGCATCCGCCGATCTCGGCGGCGACGTGGCCGCGCAACAGACTATCAAACTTCTTGAAGGCCGGCTCCGCGTCGTCGAGCAGCGGCGCCAGTCGGTGCAGCATCGAGCGAGCCGTCACCGCGTCGAGATCGCGTGTGCCAGCGTCGATTGCCGCGGGCCACGGCAGCTGGCGGGGGGCGTGCCAGAAGGTTGGAATGCGGCCTGCAAATGGCACGAATTGCGCGGCGCTGTCGAGCGCGCCGGTGAGGTCGTCGGCCAACAGGCGGAGCCTGCTCACAGCGGATGGATGTCCTGCGGCGCCAGGCGCTGGATTAAGGTCTGGACGCTTTCGCCCAGGTACCCGGATGAACCCAGTTGGGTGCCACGTCGCGCAAGGGGACCAACACGAAGGCCCGCTCGTGCGCGCGCGGATGGGGCAGCACTGGGTCGGGGCTGGAGCGTACCTGCTGACCGATGGCGATGATGTCGAGATCGAGGCTGCGGGGGGCGTTGGGCATCCCGCGGCGACGGCCCGCGGCGGCCTCGGTCGCTTGCAGTGCCGCCAGCAAGGCTTCCGGCTCGGCTTGGCCGCTCAGATGAGCCACGCCGTTCACGTAATCGGGCTGATCGGACGACGGCACCGGAGCGGTCCGATACCAGCGCGACAGGCCGCGCAGTCTGAGCCCCAGCATCCCATCCAGCGCCGCGGCGGCCCAACGGCAGGTCTCGATCGGTGGTGCGTTATCCAGCCCCGGGAGATTGGCGCCGACCGCCACCAGGATCATGCCGGTTCGCCGCGGGGCAAAATTTCACAATTTGCCCGAATAGTGAGATGATCTTTCCGTCTGACGCCCCGGGCGAGCGCCTTAGTCCGGCCAGCGCAGCTTCCGACCGTTCCGTACCCGCTGATTATCAAGGGACTAGCCACATGCATTTTCTTCCGAACGAGCGAATCGCGCTCTTCATCGACGGCGCGAACCTCTACTCCGCGTCGCGCAATCTCGGCTTCGACGTGGACTATCGCAACCTTCTGGAGTTCTTCCGCAGGCAGGCGAACGTCATACGCGCCTACTACTACTCCGCCGTGCTGGAGACCGAGGATTACTCGCCGCTCAAACCGCTCACCGACTGGCTTGCGTATAACGGCTACACGCTGGTGACCAAGCCCGCCAAGGAGTTCACCGATGCGGCCGGCCGCCGGCGGGTGAAGGGCAATATGGATATCGAGATGGCGGTGGACATGCTGGAGCTGGCGCCCCGGCTCGACCACGCCGTGCTGTTCAGCGGCGATTCGGATTTCCGCCGGCTGGTCGAAGCGGTGCAGCGCAAAGGCGTGCGCGTCTCGGTGATCTCCTCGATCCGCACCAGCCCACCGATGGTGGCCGACGAACTGCGCCGGCAGGCCGACCAGTTCCTGGAGCTTGCGGAGATCGCGCCCGAGTTCACCCGCCGCCAGACAGAACCGCGTGGCCCGAGGCCGGTGCCGCTGCGACCGACTCCGGCTGAGCCGTTCAGCGATTCGCCTACGGCGTGAGTGGGGCCGCTTCGGTAGGGGAGCCGCTGACGCCGGCGCCCGACCGAGATTGCGCGTTGTGTCCGCGTCTCGCGAACTATCGTCAGACCAATCGGGCCCTGAACCCGGACTGGTTCAATGCGCCTGTGCCTAGCTTCGGCCCGCTGGATGCGCCGCTTCTGGTTGTCGGCATGGCCCCAGGACTGCGTGGGGCGAACCGCACGGGACGGCCATTCACCGGCGACCATGCCGGTGTGCTGCTCTATCAGACGCTGATCCGGTTCGGGCTGGCGCGCGGGGAGTATCGCGCCGACCCCGGTGATGGACTGGTGCTGGTTCGATGCCGCATCTCCAACGCGGTGCGCTGCGCGCCCCCAGCCAACGCGCCGCTGCCAACAGAGGTGAAGGCATGCAACCGCTTTCTCGCCGCCGAGATCCGTGCCATGTCCGATCTGAAAGCGATCCTAGCGCTCGGAGTCCTCGCGCATGCGGCGGTCCTGCGGACGTTTGCCTTGCCGGTGGCGCGGGTGCGCTTTCGGCATGGCACGATCCACGACTTGCCGGGTGGGGTATATCTCGCCGATAGCTACCATGTGTCTCGCTACAACACGAACACCGGGCGGCTCACGGAGACGATGTTCCAGGTCACCATTGGCGCTCTGCTCGACCGGCTCGGCCAGGCGGAGAGATCGGCCGCGCAAGGTGAGCAGTTCCTTCCTACAAAACGCGGCCGGGCCTCTCGGCCCAGCCGTGCTCGCGAGTGAAGACCGCTAAGCGATTAGCCGTTCGTCTTCGCGGACCCGCTCTGCTGCGCGCCCGTGCCGCTACCACTTCCGCTAGTACCCGTGTTGGTGCTCGCGCCGCTGCCGCTCGTCGGATTTGTGGTCGAACTGGCAGCCGTGGAGTTGGTGCTTGAACCGCTGTTCCAGCCCGTGGCGCTCTGGGCCGCAGTTGCTTGGTCGTTTGCGCCACTCGTGCCAGTGTCGGCAGCGTTTGAGGCGGTGCTGTTCGTGCCGTTGGTCTGATTGCTGGCGCTGTTCGATCCGCCTGTGCTCATGGAGTTCTGCTCAGTTGCACCGGGGTTGAAGGTGTTTGCACCGTTGTTGTAGCCATTAAATTCGTAACGAGTGCTGGTGCTAGTGTCGTTGCTCATCCCCGAGCTTTGGCCAGCCTGTCTACCGGCGTTGCTGCTGGTATAGTCTTGCTGTCCGTTATAGCCGGTATTGCCGTTGCTCATCCCGGAATTGTAGCCCTGCTGCCCGTTATAGCCGCCGCCATTGCCGTTATTCATCCCGGAATTGTAGCCCTGTTGCCCGTTATAGCCGGCATTGCCGTTGTTCATCCCGGAATTGTAGCCCTGCTGCCCGTTATAGCCGGCATTGCCGTTGTTCATCCCGGAATTGTAGCCCTGCTGCCCGTTATAGCCGGCATTGCCGTTGTTCATCCCGGAATTGTAGCCCTGCTGCCCGTTATAGCGGGCATTGCCGTTGTTCATCCCGGAATTGTAGCCCTGCTGCCCGTTATAGCCGCCATTGCCGTTGTTCATCCCGGAATTGTAGCCCTGCTGCCCGTTATAGCCGGCATTGCCGTTGTTCATCCCGGAATTGTAGCCCTGCTGCCCGTTATAGCCGGCATTGCCGCTGTTCATCCCGGAATTGTAGCCCTGTTGCCCGTTATAGCCGGCATTGCCGCTGTTCATTCCGGAATTGTAGCCCTGCTGCCCGTTATAGCCGGCATTGCCGTTGTTCATCCCGGAATTGTAGCCCTGTTGCCCGCTGCTGCCGTTCCAACCGTTGCTCGCGTTCGAGTTCCAGCCGTTCCGCCCAAACCCATTGTTGAAGCCACCGCTGGCCCCATTGGATGTGAAGCGACCGCCATACTCGCCGACCATATTCGCAGGGCCGGAACTCCCACCGGGGTACCGTTCGCCGCTGTTGAAGCTTTGACCGCGCTGGCCGGAATTGTTGCTGTATTCTCCGCCGCTATAGCCGCTCTGGCTGTTGCTCGCGTTCTGATTGCTGCCGCCCGGACCGTAGCCATTGATGAACCCGCTCATCTCCCCGTTACGCGTGAAGTGGCCGCCATACTGGCCGACCACATTCGCGGGGCCGGAACTCCCACCAGGGTATTGTTCGCTGCTGTTGTAGCCTTGACCCTGCGGGCCAGAATAGTTGCTGCCCTGCGCCATTGCCGGCAACGCCAGCAACGCCCCGATAGCGGTCATCGTGCTGAATTTCATGAGGTTGGTCATGCTCGCTCATCTCCATGTAAACTCATTGTCCAACCTGATTGCCGCGACTATCGACGGCGACACTCGCCGGCCGAAGAACGCCTGGCTGCAGTGGTGCGGGCAGGATCTTGCGCGGGCTGTGCTGAACAGCCGCCACGATCGGGACATGGTTGGACGCCTCTCCCGCGTACCGCCCTAACGGGCCGACCAGCGGAGCGTGGCGGAGATGGATCAAAAGTAATCCAAGCGTGTGCAGCGCCGCCCGGCTTAGCCGTAACGCTCCTCGGCCCAGGGATCGCCGTTGTTGTGGTAGCCGCGCTGCTCCCAGAAGCCGGGACGGTCGGAGATACTGATCTCGATCCGCCGGACCCATTTCGCCGATTTCCAGAAATAGAGTCGCGGGATCACCGCGCGCGCCGGCCCGCCGTGCTGGCGCGGGATCGGAGCGCCGTTCCACGAATGGGCGACGAACGCATCCGGCTGATCGAACTGTTCGAGTCGGATATTGGTGGTGTAGCCATCGTACGAGTGCAGGATGACATACCGCGCCTCGTCCTTCGGCCGCACCATCGCAAGCAACGCCGATGCCGGAACCCCGCGCCAGCGATTGTCGTAACGCGACCACTGTGTGACGCAGTGAATATCGCTGACGCTCTCGGCCTGGGGCAACGCCATGAACTCGTCGAGCCGCAGGCTCAGCGGATGTGCCACCGCGCCGTCCACATCGAGGCGGAATTTCTGCGCGGTCACGTTCGGTTGCACGCCGAGGTCGAGCACGGGCCAGTCTTGAACCAAGAGCTGGCCGGGCGGCAGGCGCTCGTAGGCGGGATCGGCGGTCGTGCCGGTCAGCAACCGTCCCTCCCGTGCCCAGTCCTGCTTAGCGTCGATCAGTTTGTTCCGGATCCGACCAAGCAGCTCCGGCCCTTTCTCGTCCACAGCGCTACCCCCTCGCCCGCATCAGCCGGGCCTTATCGCGCTGCCAGTCGCGGGCGGCGACGGCGGCGCGCTTGTCGGCTTTCTTGCGCCCTTCGCCGAGGCCGAGCAGCACCTTGGCACGCCCGCGATCATTGAAATGGATTTGCAGCGGCACGAGTGTGATGCCTTCCCGCGAAATCGCGCCGGCGAGTGAGCGGATCTGCTTGCGCTTCAGCAGCAGCTTGCGCGGCGCGCGCGGCTCGAAGCGGGAGAGCACGCCGCCCTGATATTCCGGGATATAGGCGTTGAACAGCCACATCTCCCCCTCGCGCTCGCCGGCCCATGCCTCCGACAGAGTGGCCCGTCCGTGCCGGAGGCTTTTGACCTCTGGCCCAAGCAGCACGAGCCCGGCCTCAACCGTGTCCTTGATGGTGTAGTCGAACCGCGCCTTGCGGTTCTGCGCCACGATGCCGTGCGCGATCAGGCCCTTCTTGTTCTTCGCGTCTGCCATCCGGCTCCTGATGGTGGTCCGCGCCGAGCCTCAGTTCAACAGCCCAACCTCGGTCATCGCGGTACGCACTCGTAGGCGCGTGGGCTCGGCCGGCGGGGCGAGCGGAAGGCGGCAGAACTCCGAGGCCTTGCCGAGCAGGCTGGCCGCGTATTTCACCGGCCCCGGGCTGGTCTCGGCGAACAGGGCGTCGTGCAGGGGCACCAGCCGGTCCTGGATCGCGATCGCGTCGAGAACCCTCCCCTCCTGCCAGGCGGCGTGCATCTCGCTGCACAGACGTGGGGCCACGTTGGCGGTGACGCTTATGCAGCCGTCCCCACCCGCGGCGAGAAAGGCGACCGCCGTGTGGTCTTCCCCCGAAAGCTGGCAGAACCCTGCGCCGCAAGCTCGCCTAGTATGCAGCGGGCGGGCAAGGTTGGCGGTCGCGTCCTTCACGCCGATGATGTTCCGATGTCTGGCCAGCCGCGCCATCGTTTCGACGCTCATATCGACGACGCTGCGCGGCGGAATGTTGTAGATAATGATCGGCAAATCGACCGCGGTCGCAATCGCCTTGAAATGCAAGTAAAGCCCTTCCTGAGTCGGCTTGTTGTAGTAGGGAGTGACGATCAGCGCCGCGTCCGCCCCCGCCTCCTTGGCGTGCCGAGTGAGATCGACCGCTTCCTCGGTGCTGTTCGAACCGGTGCCCGCGATCACCGGCACCCGGCCCTTCGCCACCTCGATCGCGATCGCCACCGCGCGCTTGTGCTCGGCATGGTTCAATGTTGGCGACTTGCCGGTCGTGCCGACCGGCACGACGGCGCTGGTGCCCTCGTTGATCTGCCAGTCCACGAACTTGGCATAAGCATTTTCGTCGATCGAGCCGTCCTGACGCATCGGCGTGATCAGAGCGACGAGCGATCCCTTGAACATCTAGTCCTCCCGGCGCCGTGACGGCGCGGCACTCCCCTGACCGTCAACGCTAGGCGCGCGTGAGAGCAATCGCAAGGCCGCGAGCTTCGTCAGGCAATCCGTTAGGGTGAGGCAGAGATGTGAACAGCCGGATGGCTGCCGGGGACGCCTATGGCCGCGAAGGCGGCGGCGATGCGCTCGCGATCGGCCCCCGCGATCAGCAGGAGCGTGAGCAGCAGCCGCGCCTTAAGCCCGTCCAGAATGCCGGCATGAATCAACCCCCTGCCCAGGAGGTCGGTTTCCGAGCCAGGAAAACCATACGTGGCTCGTAGCAGCTCGCCCGTGCCAGTGCGCGAGGCGAGCACGACAGGCATGTTCCGGATCAGGCAGGAGAGCGGCCCTACCATCGCCCTCGGCACATGCCCGCCGCCGGTCGCCTCCACCACCAGCCCCTGATAGCCCAGCTCGCCAATGGCGCCGAGCAGCCGGCCGTCGTCGCCGAGCACGACCTTCGTCAGCGCGACAGCCGGAACGACATCCGGTGGGGCCGGCACCCCGATGTGGTGGCGCACTGCCGGGCGCAGCGCGATGCGGGCACGATTCTCGGCGACCCAGCCGATCGGGCCGGTGAGTGGCGAGCGGAAGGTCGCCGGATTGGCGGTGTGCGTCTTGCGCACGAAAAGCGGCAGATGCACCTCGTCGTTGAATACCACCAAGCAACCGAGATTTCGGGCCAAGGGGTCAGCCGCGACCAGCACCGACGCCAGCAGGTTGGCCGGTCCGTCGGCGCCCGGAAGCGAGGGGTTGCGCATCGCCCCGGTGATGACGACCGGCTCCGGTCGGCCCCATAGCAGGTCGAGGACGAACGAAGTCTCCTCGAGCGTATCCGTTCCCTGCGTCACGACGGCGCCGCGCGCGCCGTCCGCAACGGCTTGGTCGATTTGGCGCGCGAGCGCCATCATGTCCGAGATTGTTAGCTCGGAAGATGCGGTCTGGCTGAACGGGATCGCCGCGACCTCGGCGATGCCGGCAAGCTGTGGCACCGCGCCGACCAGATCCTCAGCCGAAAGTCCGGGGGTCGCCGCCGCCTCGCCCGCACGCACCGCCGCGATCGTGCCGCCGGTCGAGAACACGGCGATCCGTGGGCGATCCGGCATGGCTTGCTCCTCCTCCGCCCGCCTCACGCGATGGGCGTCACGCGCAGACCCGCCCGGCCTCCCGCTCGTTGGAACGATTGGAGCGAGACGGCGATGCGCTCGGGGTCGATCTCGCGAGTGATGAATACCAAATAAGAACGCGCCTCGCCCGGCGGCCAGGTGGCCAAATGCTCGGGCGGATGGACCACATGCTGCGCGACGTTCAGCAGCACCGGCCCGGCGTCGCCGATGTCCAGAAGCCCCTTGATGCGGAGCACGTCCGGCCCGCGCGCGTGGAGCAGCATGCTCAGCCAGACGCTGAACGCGGGCCAGCCGAGCGGGTCGCTGAACGTCAGCGCGATCGACCGCACCTCCGGATGCGGCTGCTCGGTCAGAGCGAAGTCTTTTGGCGACGCTCTTCGTCGGCCAGACGGCGCGAGCGCGGCATAGCCCTCGCCGAGGCAGGAGACGGTGATCTCCGCAGTTGGATTAAACTGCATTGCCTGCCGCCGGCATGCCTCCACCTGCCCTGGCGCCGCCAGATCGGGCTTGGTAATCACCACGTGGTCCGCCGCGACGATCTGCTTCCTGACTTCGGGGTGACGCGCGATTTGATCGGTCGCAGTGACTGCGTCGAGCGTCACGATCACGGACGGGGCGTCGAAATGGTGTCGCAGGACCGGATCGGTCGCCAGAGTGAATAGGATCGGCACGGGGTCCGCGAGCCCGCTGGTCTCGATCACCACCTGCCCCAAGGGCGAATGCCAGGCTTTCCGGCTGCCGCTTTGGTCCAGGTCCAGCAAATCCCGCAGTTCGGTGACGAGATCTGCGCGGCGCGTGCAACAGACGCATCCTCCCTGGAGCAGCACGGCGCGCTCCTCGACCATCCGGAGCAAATGATGGTCAACACCGACCGCTCCATATTCATTGATCAGCACGGCTACTTCCGCGGCCGTACATTCGCGGAGATAGCGCCGCAGCAGCGTGGTTTTGCCGCTGCCGAGAAAGCCCGACAGGATGGTGACGGCACGGCGGCCGTTCGGCTTGTCTGCCGGTAGGCTCACCCCGCGCCTCGCTCATGGAGCCGCGCGAGCAAGGCGTCATCAAGCGGGTCCATCGACTGGCCGGTCATCCGCTCCGATGCCTGCCAAAGCTCCGCCAGGTTGGAGACGACCTGACTGACGCCCTTGCGATTGGAAACGATATAGTTCGTGGCGCTCCAATCATCGCTGAGGTCGAGCCCGTGATGCGCAAGCACCCTGCCGACCAGATTCGTGCGCACGAGCCGGCTGCGCCGCCTCATCGCCTCACCTGCGCCTTGGCTGATAAGCTCCGGATCGAGCTGCCGCTCGGACCAATGGATGTCGGTGAATAGCTGAGCGCATAGCACGCACATTCTCGCCCTTGCTCCATCGGCAATCATCCTACCGATATGGTTGATACGCGGGTCAAGCCCGCATCAACCGGGGACCGACGTCTGGCTTACCGTTCCCTGAACGGCTGACGCTTGCGAAAATCCTCGGCGATTTGCTCCATCGTCATCCAGCGCACCCCTTCATGGGCATTGATGTGCCCGATCAGCCGCTCGAGCATTAGCAGCACTTGGGGCCTGCCGCTTACGTCGGGATGGATGGTAATGGGGTAGATGCCGTACTCCATCTCGCGATACACCCAGTCGAATTCATCCCGCCACATCTCCTCCAGGTGGCGTGGATTGACGAAGCCATGGCTGTTGGGCGCCTTCTTGATGAACATCATCGGCGGCAGGTCATCGACGTACCAGTTGGCGCCGATCTCCACCAGATCAACTTCCTTGCCGCGCTCCAGCGGGTGCATCCAGTCCGCCGCGTTCCTGGAATAGTCGATCTTAGTCCATTTGTCGCCGACCCGGGCGTAGAACGGCAGAAAATCGTGATAAGCTTGGCTGTGGTCGTAGCGGAAACCGTTCTGCAGCAGCAGGGCGGCGGTGGAATTGGACATCTCCCACCACGGCGCCACGTAGCCGCGCGGGCGCTTGCCCGAAACCTTCTCGATCAGCTCGATCGACTTCTTAAGCACGTCTTCTTCCTGCTGGCGCGTCATCGCCACCGGATTTTCGTGCGAATAGCCGTGCGCGCCTATTTCGTGACCTGCCTCGGCGATCATTCGGGTCTGCTCGGGGAAGGTCTCGATCGAGTGGCCGGGGATGAACCAGCTCGCCCTGATCTTGTACTTATCGAACAGCTTGAGCAGCCGGGGCGTGCCCACCTCGCCCGCGAACACGCCGCGCTGGATGTCTGAGGGCGAGTCCTCGCCGCCATACGACCCAAGCCAACCGGCGACCGCATCGATATCCACCCCGAAGGCGCAGAGTATTTCCTTTGCCATGGTTGAACGTCCTCCTGGCCGTGGTTCTAGCTGCTCGACCTTCTTTGCGGCGCGCTCACACGCCGATCGCCTCCAGTGTTTGACCTGGCTCGATCTGGCGCGCGCCCAGCAGGGCGAGCCCCGAGAGAATGCAAGGCACTGCTCCGCCCAGCACGGCGGCCGCGCCGATCGACAGGCCGATCGCCTGCAACCAAGTGAGCAATGCGGCACCGATAATCGCGCCGATCGGTCCCATCGCATTGATGAACGCCGTGCCGGTACCGCGCGAACGCGTAGGGTACGATTCGCCGATATAGCTGAACAGCGCCGAGTACGGCCCAATGATGAAGAACAGGCCGATGATGTAGCTGACCAGCACCGCGACCGGGCCGCTGGCCAGGAGGATCATGGCCGCGAACGCCAGGCCCGCCAGGATCCACCCGCCCATGATGGTCTCGCGCCGCCCGATCCGGTCGCCGATGAAGCCATGCACGATGTAGCCGATATACGAAACCGCGTTGGAGACGATCAGGAACAGCAAGGCGTTGTGCATCGATACGCCCTTGGCCTCGGTCAATACCGTGGTCGCGAGCACCACGAAGACCTCGATAGCGATCCAATTGAGCAGGAAGGACACGCCGAGCCAGATCGTGTGCCGACGCTCGTCGGACAGGAACAACTGAAGATAGCTGAAATGCTGCGTTTTGTCGGTATCGACGCCATGCGCCTGGCCATATGTCCTAGCCTCGGCGGCGCGGCCGAGGTGCTGCAACCGGCGTACCTCCTTGACCGCACCGAAGCGGGGCGATTCCGGCAGCCTGGTGGCCAGAATGGCTATCAGCACGATCGGGAAGGTCGCGACCGCGAATACCCCGCGCCACCCGATCAACGGCAGCAGCCCGGCCGTAACGCCGGAGGCGAACAGCACTCCGATCGGCCAGCCTCCTTGCACCAGGCTATAGAGAAAGCCGCGGTGCTTCGCTTGATACAGCTCCGAGAGATAGGTGGCGTTGACCGCCTGCTCGGCATAGCCGAAGCCCGAGAGGGCGCGCACGATAATGAGATACAGTGGGCTAAAAGTCAGGGCCGCCAACCCTGAGCTGATCGCCGCGCCCGCGGTGGTCAGCACGAGCGCGGACCGCCGGCCGAGGTAATCGACCATCGGCCCGACCGCCATCGCGACGACGAACGTGCCGATCGAAACCCAAGTCGCGACCAAGGTGCTGAATTCCGTGGACCATCCGAAGTCGCGCGCGATCAGGGGCAAAAGGATGCCAAACAGGATAAAGTCGTAAACCGAAAGCATCCAGGCGAGGAATGCCACGACGGAAGCATAAACGATTTGAGCGCGAGTAACTTCGATCGCGCCAGGATCGCTTGTCCCGGAGATACTCACGGCAAACCTCCCGAGCGGGGCTCTTCGGTCCCCCAGCTCATGGTGTTAAATCACCGAAATCGATCTTCCGCGCATTCCATATGTTGTCAATGGCAGCGCCGGTTTGGACAGGTTAGAAGGGCGCATGGTCAGGACGATTCGGCCAGGAGCGGCGCTCGCTCTACTCCCGCTGCTGGCCGCGCCGGTGCTGTCCGCGCGGGCTGCCGGCCCGATGGCTGCGGTGCGCGCCGGAGATTGGGCGGAGGCGCAGGCGGCGGCATCGGGGCTGGCCGACCCGGTGGGGGAGAAGCTGATCACCTACTATCGCATGCTCGACCGCGGCGCGGCGAGCGCGTCCGAGATCGCAGCCTTCGTGGCGCAGAATCCGGATTGGCCGAACCAGGCTGCGCTTGAACGCCGCCGCCAGGAGGCGATCGCGGCCGAACCAGACGACACGGCAGCCCTTGCCGACTGCGATGCGCGCCCGATCAGCCTCCCGCCGACCCTCGCCCGCTGCGCCGTGGCATCGGCCAGCGCCGGGCATCCCAATGCCGCCGCCGAGGATGCGCGCAAGGCATGGGTGAACGGCTTCACCGATCCGGGGGTAGAGCAGGCGGCCTTTCTCGCCCATTGGAAGAGCGTGCTGCGTCCCGAGGACGAACGGGAGAGGTTCGACCGCCTGGCCTGGATCCACAGCCCGGCGGCCCAGGCCCAGCTAGAACGTCTGGCGCCGGCCGACCGGCCCGCCGCCAAGGCCCGGCTCGCGCTCCAGCATAATGCACCCGACGCTCTGGCGCTGTTGGACAAACTACCGCAGGCCGAGCGCGACGCCCCCGGCATGGTGCTGGACCGCGCACGCTGGCTGCGCCGGGCGAAGCGCGACAAGGACGCGGTTGCTCTATGGAAGATGCAAGGAGAAGCGGCCGAGCGGGCGGCGCCCGCCGGCCATCTGGCCGCGTTCTGGACCGAGCGGAACACACTCGCCCGCCAATTCCTGGCCGAAGGCGATCCGGCCGATGCCTATGCCATGGCGGACGACACCACGCAGACGGCAGCGGCGCCGGCGGCCAGCGCCGCCTTCCTCGCGGGCTTCGTCGCGCTGCGAGAGCTGCACGATCCCGACACCGCCATCGCGCAGTTCCGCAAGCTGTTGAGCGGCAAGGCCGCGGTCAGCCAAGCGCGGGCACATTATTGGCTCGGCCGGGCGCTCGCCGCCGCGGGCAAGGATCCCGGCCCGGACTACGCGAAGGCCGCAGCCTTTCCGACCACGTTCTACGGCCAGCTCGCGGCGCGCGCCCTCGGGGATAGTCCCGACGCGCTCGCCCGTCGCATCCGCGACCTGCACGACCCGGCCTTCAGCCATGCCGAGGCATGGGATTTCGCCAGCGGCGAACTGGTCCGGGCCGCCGCCATGCTGGTGGCCTGGGGCGAGTTCGGCCGCGCCCGCGCGTTCCTGCTCCGCGCGCAGGAGATCGCGCCTGATGCCGCCGAGCAAACGTTGAGCGCGCGGCTGGCGCTCGCGCTCGGGATGCCGGACGCGGCGGTGTTCGTCGCCCGGCGGATGGGCCTGCACGGCTTGTTGCTGGCCCGGTCCGGCTGGCCGGAGCCGGTCACCCCTCCCCCCGCCCCGCCCGATCCGGCCATTACCCTCGCCCTGGTTCGTCAGGAGAGCAGCTTCGACGCTGGGGTGGTCAGCCCCGCTGGCGCGCGCGGCCTGATGCAGCTCATGCCCGGCACCGCCGAAACCGAAGCCCACCGCGCTGGCGCCGAGGTGACCGAAGTGGCGCTGACCGCCGACCCGGTACGCAACATGGAGCTGGGCACCTCGTATTTTCGTTCCCTCCTCGCCGGCTTCGGGGGCTCGCTGCCGCTGGCGGTCGCGGCCTACAATGCCGGCCCGAACCGCGTGCGTCAGTGGATCGCCGCTTATGGCGATCCCCGCCCGGGGGCCACGGGCGAGGCCGTGGACATGCTCGACTGGATCGAGCTGATCCCGTTCGAGGAGACGCGCAACTACGTCGAGCGAGTGCTTGAGAGTGTCGTCGTCTACCAAGCCCGCCGCGACGAGCCGGCGGACGGGCTGGTGGCGCAATGGATGCGCTAGGACATCGGCACTCCGCTCGGGATGGGCTGACATTCCGGGCACTCGACTGGCCTGGCGAGGTGGATCGCCTGCCGTGCCTGGATCGGGTCGCGTGAGGGCGATAGCCAGGATGATCGCCAGTGGGCTCGGCTGCGGGCATGTTCCCGTTGCCGCCGGCACGATCGCCTCCATGCTGGCGGCGCTGACGGGTGCGGGACTGATGCTGGCCGGCCCCCTGGCCCTGCCGCTCGCCGCCCTTGGCGCGAGCCTCGGCGGGCTCTGGGCGGTGAGCGCCGGGCAGGTCGAGGGCGACCCGGGCTGGGTCGTGATCGACGAAGTGGCCGGTCAGTGGATCGCGCTCACCGGGCTCGATCACCCCACGCCGCTTGGTCTCGTTGCCGCCTGCGCGGTGTTCCGCCTGCTCGACGTGACCAAGCGCGGACCGATCGGCTGGGCCGACCGCCAGCACGGACCCGCGGGCGTCATGGGCGACGACCTGATCGCCGGAGCACTATCCGCCGGAGTCTTGTGGGCGGTCCGGACACGCTGGCCGGAGGTGTTCGGCTGAGACGTTCCGGAAACTTGCAACTCGCGGCGCTCCGGCGCGTCTGGGCGTGGTGCAAGACGACAAGCGGCAGCGGGCGATCCCTGGCATTCTGAGCGCCGCCGCGCATGATGCCGTCGCGTTCAACTGGCCCGCTTTCCACCCTGTGGCGGCGCTTTATTGCCTGCCTGCCGTGGTCCTGGTGTTGACGGCTGGGCGCTGGTCCGGGGACACCTTGACCGCGCTCGTCGCTTCGGGCGGCGCCTTGTCCGTTGGGTTCGGCGCGTTTCAGCACCTCACGCGTGTCCGGGTCGCTCCGATGGCCCTTGCCGCGCTGGGCATGGGCGTCTCGGCCGCTGTAGGCACCCTGGCAAGCGGGGTTCCCGGACTGGAGGCGGCCACGGCCGGATTATGGGGGTTCGCGCTCGGGCTGTTCACGCGCTGGGCACGGCGAGTTGGTGGGCGCTACTGCAATGTTCGGTTGCACTTGTGATCGCGGCAACGTTCCCTGCGGATTTGGCTCATGCCGCATTCCGCGCGCTGCTGGTAATTGGCGGCGGCGCCATGCAGATCGTTATCGTGGCATTGCTGTGGCAGTTGGCGCCCATCCCGTTCATTGGTGTTGTGCCGCCGATGGAAACACCCCCGCCCGGCACGCTTGGCGAAGCGTGGCGCACACTGGAGCGCGCCGCCGCGGTCTCCTCGGCCCGGTTTCGTTATTGCGTGGGGCTTGGCCTCTCGGTCGCTGGCGCGGTGTTACTGTTCCGTGGCCTTGCACTGCCGAACGGCTATTGGGTACCGATGACGGTGCTGATCGTACTGCGGTTTGGCGGGTTTCGGGAAACGCTAGGGCGCGGGCTCGCGCGCTGCGCCGGCACGCTCTTGGGCGCGGGGCTCGCCACGATGTTTGCCGCTCTGGCGCGGCCCTCGCCCGCGGGTGTGATCGCGCTCGCCGCGCTGGCGATCTGGGCCTGCTACGCGCTGCAATGGGTGAATTACGGCGCGTTCAGCGCCGCGCTGACCGCCTATGTAGTCTTCATCTTCGCCTTGATCGGCCTCCCGGAGCCGGTGGTCGCGGTGCATCGGGTGATCGCGACCCTGATTGGCGGCGGGGTGGCGCTGGCAGGACAGGTGCTGGTACGCAATCTCGGCGGCGGCAGCGGGTGAGCTCGCTCTAGGACGCCCGCTTCCGACCGGGGCGGCCGCCGCGCGCGGCGGCCGCTTTGGGCTTGGCTGACTTTTCCGATGAGTTGGCCGTTGCCGCTACCGCCGAGGGCTGGCGGGCGCTCTCGGCGGCCCGGCCGAGACTCTGTTTCAACGCCGCCATCAGATCCACCACGTTGTCGCGCTGCGGCGCCTGCGGCCGCTCGCCGGCAACGCCTTGACCGCGCAGTTTCGCCTCGATTACCTCACGCAATCGCGCTTCGTAACGGTCTTCCATGTCGGAAGGCTCGAATGGCGCGACCTGCCGCTGGACCAGTTGCAACGCGAGTTTCACCATCTCCGGGTCGGCCTGCTCGTCCGCCACGGGGTCGAACAGCGATTTCGCGTCGTAAATGTCGCGCTTCTCGTGCAGGGTGTGCAACACCATTCCCGCGCCCATCGGCAGGATCGCCACCGCGCGCTCGCGACGCGCGATCACCACGCGCGAGAGCGCGGCCTTGCCGGACTGCGTGATCGCCTCGCGCAGAACGGCATAAACGTCCTGCCCGGCTTCGCCATCTGGTGCGAGGTAGTAGCTGGCGTCGAAATAGATCGGCGGGATCGCGGCGGCATCCACGAACTTGCCAATCGTGAGCACCGAGGAGGTCTCGATCTTCGCGCTCTCGAAGTCTTCCGGCTCCAGAACGACGTAGCGGTTCTTCTCGAACTCATAGCCGCGCACGAGATCGCCCCGCGAAAGCTCCTCGTCCGTGCCGGCATCCAAGGTGACCATGCGCACCCGGTTGCCGGTTTTCGGGTTAATCATATGGAAATGCAGATCACCGCTGGAACGATGAACCGTGTGCAGCGCTATCGGACAAGAAACCAGTGCCAGGCGCAAATGCCCCCGCCAGATCGGCCGTGCGGCCATGACCATCCTCCGGTGCCTGACCGGAACGCGACCGCGTCCGGCACAGTTCCGAGGGTACTATGCCGCACTTTACGCACGATCAAAAGCTCTCACTCCAAGTTGACACTTCGAGCGCCGGCGCACCTAGCACATTCGGTAATCCCGTGCTCATGTGGCCCTCCGTTCGGGCGAGGGCGAATGGCCGCGATCTTCAACCCCCAAGCCAATCTTGCTGCGAAGTTCGGACTGATCGCTGGCGCGGGGCTAGTGCTCGCGGGCATTGGCTGGTGGTGGGCGTATCCGCGCACCGATTATCGGCGGCAGGACAACTGGACCGTGGACCAGCCGATCCCGTTCAGCCACGAGCATCACGTCAACGGGCTCGGGATCGATTGTCGCTTCTGCCACACGTCGGTCGCGGCATCGACCAACGCGGCGATGCCGCCCACGTATACATGCATGACCTGCCATTCGCAGGTCTGGACCAATGCCGAGATGCTGGCGCCTGTGCGCGAGAGCCTAGCGCAGAACCAGCCGATCGCCTGGCACCGCGTTTACGATCTTCCCGACTATGTCTTCTTCGATCACAGCATCCACATCGCCAAGGGTGTGGGCTGCGCGAGCTGCCACGGCCAGGTGAACGAGATGCCGCTCACTTACAAGGCGTCGGGGCTGGAGATGACCTTCTGCATCGATTGTCACCAGAACCCTGGCCCGCGCCTAAGGCCGAGAGACGAGATATTCAACATGCAATGGAAGCGTACTGATGCAACGCCCTCGCCGCAGGCGCTGATGGCCGAGTACCACGTGCAGGCGGGCGGTATCCTGCTGGATTGCTCGACATGCCACCGATGACCCCCGTGCCCCGCCAATGGCGCAGCATCGCGGAGCTGGAGAACGATCCGGCGTTCCTGGCGCGCGCGAGCAATGAATTCCCTTCGTTGCGGGACGCATTGGCCAAGCCGCAGCAGCGCCGGCACGTGCTGCGATTGATGGGAGCGGCACTGGCGATGGGCGGCCTTGCCGGCTGCTACTCGGGCGAGCCTTCCGGCCATCTCATTCCGGCGGTGAAGGTCTCGCCTAACATTGTGCCGGGCCTGCCGAACCATTACGCCACGGCGCATCTGCTAAATGGCTTCGCTTTGGGCACTGTGGTCACGCATCAAATGGGGCGGCCGATCAAGGTGGAGGGCAATCCCAACCATCCCGCCAGCCTCGGCGCCACGTCGGCCTTCGCGCAGGCGCAAGTATTGGACTTCTACGATCCCGACCGCGCGATGGTGATCGCGAACCTCAATGGGCCGGTCAGCCGCCAGACGTTGCTCGGCGCCATCGTGTCGCAGCAGGCAATCATCGCGGCCCAGCACGGGGCTGGGTTCCGCATCCTTAGCGCCGCGACCACTTCGCCCACGCTGGCGCGATATCGCCAGAAATTTCTCGCCGCCAATCCGGAGGCGCGCTGGCACGTCTGGGAGCCGATCAACCGCGACCACGCCGTGCAAGGTACCATCCGCGCCTACGGCCGGCCGGTCGATGTGGTGCCGAAGCTTGAGGCGGCGGACGTGCTGGTCGGCCTCGACAGCGATCTGCTGAGCGCGGTGCCGGGCTGGGTGCGCTATGCCCGCGACTTCGCGTCGCGCCGCAACCCGACGCGCACACAGGCGATGAGCCGCGTTTATGCGGTGGAGCCGAGCCCGACTCTGCTCGGCTCGGTCGCGGACCACCGCTTCAGCACCGGGCCGCGTGAGATGCACGCAGTGGTGGCGGCACTCGCCGCCGGCATCTTGCAGGGAAACCCGCCTGCCGATGTGCCGCCCTGGGTCCGCGAGATGATTGTCGATCTCAAGGCGCACCGTGGCCGGGCGTTCATCCATGCCGGACCGAGCTTATCGCCGGAGGCACACGCGCTGGTGCTGGCGATGAACGAGGCGCTAGGCGGTCGCGGCACGATGTACGAGCTGATCGAGCCGGTCGCGGTCGCCCCCGACGAGATCCAGCTGGAATTGCTTGCTGCGCTAACGGCCGACATGCACGCAGGCAAGGTCTCAACCTTGCTGATCATCGACAGCAACCCGGTGTTCACCGCTCCGAGCGTGCTTGATTTCCCGGGCGCGCTCGCGCGCGTGCCGCTGAGCTTCGGGTTGTCCAAGCAGCCGGACGAGACGAGCAAGGTCGTTACTTGGTCTGTGCCGATGGCGCATGACTGGGAGAGCTGGGGCGACGCCCGCGCCTATGACGGCACCGCCACCATCCTGCAACCGATGGCGTTGCCGCTGTACAATGGAATGAGCGCGCAGGAGATGCTGTTCCGCTTCTCCACCCTCGGCGCCGAGCCGCCGTCCGACATGGCCGCGGTGCAGGAGACCTGGAGGGGCGCTTTCGGCTCGGAGTTCGCGACCAAGTGGCACAAGTCGTTGGCCGACGGCGTGGTGCCGAACACCGCCAGCACGCGGGCCGACGTGAAGCTCGCGGACACCGCCAAAAACATCACGCTGCCGTCCCCGCCAGCGAGCGCGCTGAGTATTCTGTTCCGCCCCGATCCGACACTTTGGGACGGGCGGTACGCCGACAATGCATGGTTGCAGGAGTTGCCGGAGCCGCTCACCAAGCTCACCTGGGGCAATCCGCTGCTCGTCTCCCCCAAGCTTGCGCGCAAGATGCAGCTCAAGAACGGCGACCGGGTGAACGTGCTGGTCGGGCCGCGCGGCATGTCCGCGCCGGTTTGGGTGCAGCCCGGCCAGGCGCCCGACGTGGTGCTGGCCTGGGTGGGCAACGGACGCACCACGACAGGCGGCGTCGGCAGCGACATCGGATACAATTTCTATAACTTGACCGGCAGTGGCGACGAGGCCCGGCTCAGCAAAGTGGAGGGCCGCGACGAGCTGGCCAGCACGGACCACCATGCGCTGCTGTTCCAAAACATCGCTGGCATCGTCAACGGCATCGTCAAGCACGCGACGCTGGACGAATTCCACCAGGATCCGACTTTCGCCAAGGAGCCGGACCGGCCTGAGATCTATTTGCGTAAGCCGTCCGCCCCGACGGCCTGGGCTATGTCGGTCGATCTCAACGCCTGCATCGGTTGCAACGCCTGCGTCGTCGCCTGCCAGGCGGAGAACAACGTCCCCACGGTCGGCAAGGAGCAGGTGCTGATGGAGCGGGAGATGCACTGGCTACGCATCGACCGCTACTATGAAGGCACGCCGGACGCTCCAGAATCCTTCTTCCAGCCGATGCTCTGCATGCATTGCGAGGAGGCGCCGTGCGAGGTCGTTTGCCCGCCAGGGGCCACGGTGCATGATGCCGAGGGGCTGAACCTGCAAGTGTACAACCGCTGCGTCGGCACACGGTTCTGCTCCAACAACTGCCCTTACAAGGTCCGCCGCTTCAACTTCTATCCCTACTCGCGCGAGCAGAACCGGCCGGCCATCTCGTACAACAACAACGTAACGGTGCGCTCCGGCGGGGTCATGGAGAAATGCACCTACTGCGTGCAGCGCATCTGGTCGGCGCGGATCATAGCCGGGCAGGAGAACATCTCCGACGGCACGATCGACGTGCGCACGGCCTGTCAGGCCGCCTGCCCGACCCAGGCGTTCACTTTTGGTGACAAGAACAACCAGCAGAGCGAGGTCTACAAGCGCAAGCAGAGCCCGCTCGATTACGAGCTCCTCAAGGAACAGCACACCCACCCGCGCACGACGTATGAGGCGCTGGTGCGCAACCCCAACCCGGCGATCGGCAAGGAAAGGGCATGAGCGACATCCCCGCCGACGGCGCGGTCTCGGTCGCCACGCCCGAGCAGGCAGCTCGACCGCTCAGGATCGGCGACCCGGCCCTGATGCCGGGCTTGAGCTTCGAATCCGTGACCGATCGCATTGCCGCGATCGTACTGCGCGATCGCGCCTTTCTATGGTGGTGGGCGGGGGTGCTGTTCGCGGCGGTGTGGGTTATCGGCCTGATGGTTGGGATCGCCTGGGTGTTCATCCGCGGCATCGGCATCTGGGGCGACAACTGGCCGGTGATGTGGGGTTTCGCGATCATCAGCTATGTCTGGTGGATCGGGATCGCCTGCGGCGCGCTGTTCATCTCCGGGCTGTTTTATGTGCTCGGCGCGGACTGGCGGCCCGGCATCAGTCGGATCGCGAACCTGATCGCCGTGGTTGCCGCCTGTTCATCTGGCATCTTCCCGATTATCCATCTCGGTCGGCCCTGGCTGTTTTATTGGCTTTATCCCTATCCAAACATGCAAGGCTATTGGCCGAACTGGCGCAGCCCGCTGGAATGGGACTTCTGGGGCATCCACAGCTTCCTCGTGGCCGCGGCATCGTTCTGGTATCTCGATATGATCCCGGACTTCGCGGCGCTGCGCGACCACGCGCGCACACGACCGAAAGCAATCATATACGGCGTGCTCGCGATGGGCTTCCGCGGCAGCGGCCGGCAGTGGCGCCACCACCGCGCCGCTTACGGCGTACTGGCGGTCATCATGGTTTTGGTCGGCTGCGACACGCACAGCATCGCGGCTCTCGATTTCGCCGGCGCCGCCACGCTGGGCTGGCATAGCACGATGATGCCGCCCTATTTCCTGTTCGGCGCGGTCCTGTCGGGCGCGGCGATGATCCTGTTCGTCGGCCTGCCGCTGCGTCGGCTGCTCCGGCTCGGCGAGATGATCACCGGACGCCATGTGGACATGCTCTGCCGCGTGCTGATCACAAGCAGCCTGTTCATCACCTACGCTTACGCAATGGAAGCCTTCATGTCCTGGTACAGCGGGGATCCATCCGAACGGACCATGTTCGCCGACCGGGCGATGGGCGCTGAGTACTGGTATATCTACTGGGGCACCATCCTGTTCAACTGCGTGCTGCCGCAGGTCTTCTGGGTGCGGCGACTGCGCATGGTGCAGCCGGTCGTGGTGGTGGTTTCCTTCTTCGTGCTCGTGGGCATGTGGATGGATCCCTACAAGCTGATTGTGGGCAGTCTGTTCCGCTCACGGCTGCCGTCAGCCTGGGGCTGGTACCACGGCTCGTGGTTCGACTGGCTCACCTTGATCGGCACCGTCGGCCTGTTCTTCTTCCTGGTGCTGATGGCGGTGCGGTTCACGCCCATTGTGAGTATGCACGGCATCCGGCGGCTGATCACCGGACGGGTAAGATGACCGGGATCGTGGCGGCGTTCGGCAACGAGACCGCGCTCGTCCGGGCGGTGGACCGGCTGCGCGCCATCGATCTGGGCGAGATCGAAACTTACACGCCGGTACCACTGACGACGGGGGAGGCGAGCGGCCGGTCCTCGCTGGTTCCTGTTGGAGTGTTCCTGGGCGGGATCGCCGGGGCGGCATTCATGTATGGGTTGGAGACGCTGGCCACCGCCTCGAGCTGGGGCTATCCGGTCGATATCGGCGGCCACCCGCCGTTCTCCTGGCCCGGCTACGTGCCGATTGCCGTTGCCTTCGGCTTGCTTACCGCCTCGGCCTCCGGCCTGCTCGGTTATTTGCTGCTTTCGGGCGGGCCGCGCCTGTGGGATGCCGTGGATGAGTTCGAAGGCATCCGCTCCGCTTCGCGCGACGGCTTCCTAGTGCATGTCCACAGCGAGGACGAGACTCGGATCGAGCGTGCCCGCGCTGTCCTGGTCGGGTTGAACCCGCTGGCCATGCGCGTGATTTCGGTCGATGAGGAGGAGGTGCCGACGTGAGGCCATCGCTCCTGCTGCTCGGCCTGCTCGCGGGACTGCTCGCCGCCTGCGACGACATGAGCACCCAGCCGCGCCAGAAGACCTACGCGCCGGAGGTGGGACCGGCGGAAATCCCGAAGGATGTCGTCCAGTACCAGGAGCAGCCCGCCCCACCGCCGCCGGTGACGCTCGCGCTGCTCCGGCACGGCCAGGAGGAGTTCCGCATCTACTGCACGCCCTGCCATTCCGAGCTTGGCAACGGCAACGGCATGGTGGTGCAGCGCGGCTTCCCGCGCCCGCCCAATTACGAAGACGCCGATCTGCGCAAGGCGCCGCCACAGCATTTCTACGACGTGATCACCAAGGGCTTCGGCGTGATGTACTCGTTCGCCGACCGGGTGAAGCCGACCGACCGCTGGGCGATCACCGCCTATATCCGCGCGTTGCAACTCAGTCAGCACGCGCAACTCGCCGACCTTTCGCCGGATGAGCGGAGAATGCTGCCGTGAGCCGGGAACGGGTGGAGCGCGCGGCTTGGCTGCTGGGGCTGCTCGGCGTGGTGGGTTCGGTGATCGGCTGGGCGATTTTCCCGGCGGCGTTCGGCGACGCCTGGCTGGCGGCCTTCACGCTTTGGCTGGCCTGGCCGGTCGGCAGCATGGCGCTGCTGCTGATCCATGCGTTAACCGGCGGGCGCTGGGGGATTCTGATCCGCCCGCAGCTCGTGATGGGGCTGGCGACCGCGCCGCTCGCGCTGCTGGCGGTAATCCCGCTGCTGTTCCTGATTTATCAGGTTTATCCCTGGACGCAGCACAACATCGCGCAACAGCTCGGCAACACCCGCTACCTGAACCCTGTGTTCTTCTACGGCCGCGTCGCGGGATGCGTGGTGTTCTGGGGGCTGCTTGGTGCCGCTCTTTTGCTCGCGCTGCGCCGGGAGCAGCCGCAGCCGCTGCTTTGGCGTCTCGCTCCGCCGCTGCTGATCTTGTTGCTGTTCAGCGTCACCGTGGGCGCGGTGGATATGACCTTGTCGCTCGACCCGCATTTCAACTCCACCGCCTACGGCATGATCATCGCCGCCGAGTGGGCGCTGTTCGCCCTCGCTGTCGCCATACTGCCGACCGCGTTCTTCGCGCTGGGCGACAGCAGCGGGCTGGAAAGTCTGGGCAAGCTGCTGCTCGGGCTGGTGATCTTGTGGGGCTATCTCGTCTTCGTGCAGTTCCTGATCGTCTGGAACTCCGACCTCGCCGCCGACGCGCCATGGTACGCGCGACGTTCCGAGGGCGGCTGGGGGATCGTGGCCTATATCGTCTTCGTGCTGCATTTCTTCGTGCCGCTGCTCCTTTTGCTGTGGCCGCAGATGCAGCGCTCGCGGTCGGCGCTGATGGCGATCAGCCTGATGATCATTGCGGCGGAGATCCCGCGCGCGTGGTGGCTCGTGCTGCCGTCGGCCGGGCGTGGGGTGGGCTGGATTGACGGGCTGACGATGCTCGCCGTGCTGGGGCTCAGCGTCGGCCTTTGGCTGCGGCTGCCGGGCCTGATCCTGCGCATCGCTCCGAACGAGGTCGGCCATGCCTGAGAAGCTCACCATCCCGGGCGCCCGGAGCGAACCGCGCGATGCCGGCGGACGGTTCATCGCCGGGGCTTTCTTTTTGCTACTGACCAGTGTGGCGGTGGTTGGCCTAATCTGCTGGGCGATCTTCCCGAACGCCCCGCACACGCAGCTCGTGCCCTATCCCGTGCCCAATTATCCCTCCCCGGAATTGCAAGGCGATCCGCACCAGGATCTGGTGCGGTTCTACCGTCAGGAGATCGACGGCTTGAACTCGATTGGCTGGGTGGACCGAGAGCAGGGAATCGTCCACATCCCGATTGAGCAGGCGATGCGCAAGATTGCGGCGCAAGGCATTCCGGGCTGGCCCGCGGCAGCAGCAAACGCCAATGCGGGCGCACGGCCATGAACCGGTACGGCCTAAACTTCTTCCTGCCGGTCGCGTCGAATTTCGCGCCCGAGGTGGACCACATCTTCATCACCCTGCTGGTGCTGTCGAGCGCGGTGCTGATCCTGGTGGTGGCGATGATGACCGTTTTTGCGATCCGCTACCGGGCGGGCAGCCCGCTCGACCGCGGCGAGCTGCTGCCGAAGACCTGGAGGCTGGAGATTGGCTGGACCACTGTGACCATGCTCGGCTTCTTCGGGCTGTTCTATTGGGGCAGTGATCTGTACATCCGGGAGTTCAACCCACCGGCCGACGCGATCAAGATTTCGGTGGATGGCAAGCAATGGATGTGGAAGTTCGAGCAGCCGGGCGGGCAAAAGGAGATCAACAACCTGCACCTGCCGCTCGGCAAACCGGTCCAGCTCATCATGACGTCGGAGGACGTGCTCCACGATCTCTTCATCCCGGCATTCCGGTTGAAGCACGACACCATACCCGGGCGATGGGAAACGATCTGGTTCGTCCCAGATGTCCCGGGGACGTATGATCTCTATTGCGCACAGCTCTGTGGCGCGGACCACTCCCTGATGCGCGGCACGGTGACCGTCATGCCCGCGGCCGAGTATCAAAAGTGGCTGGAGAGCAACGGCACCGCGATCAGCTTGGCCGCGCAGGGAGAGAAGCTGTTCGTCCAGCTTGGCTGCGCCGGCTGCCACGGCCAACGGGGAGTGGTGCGCGCGCCCTCGCTCGCCGGAGTTTACGGCAGCCCGGTGCCGCTCGCGAACGGCACCACGGTGATCGCGGACGAGAAATACCTGCACGATTCGATCTTGTTCCCCGAAAAGCAGGTCGTGGCCAGCTATGTGCCAGTCATGCCCTCGTTCAATGGCAGGATCAGCGACGCTGACCTGGAAAAACTGCTGGCCTACATCAAGTCGCTCGGCGCGGAGCAGAAACCATGAGCATCACCGCTTCGATCGAAGCCCGCATGGCAGAGGAAAGCTTCCTGGCCGAAAAGTTCACGCTGAAGAGCTGGCTGGTCACCACCGACCACAAGCGCCTAGCGATCCTATACTTAGTCAGCATCACCACATTCTTCTTCATGGGCGGCATCGCGGCGGCCATCATACGGTGGAACCTCATCTCGCCGGCTGGGATGCTGCGAGATCCCGAAACCTATAATCGCATCATGAGCCTGCATGGCGTGATGATGGTCTGGTTCTTCCTGGTCCCGTCGATCCCGGTCGTGCTCGGGAATTTTTGCATTCCGCTGATGATCGGCTCTCGCGACGTGGCGTTCCCGAAAATCAATTTGCTGAGTTGGTATATTTTCGTCACCGCCGGATTCGTGGAATTCTACGCGATGTTCGTGGGCGGCGTGGACACGGGCTGGACATTCTACCCGACGCTCTCGACCAACTACTCGCACGGCTTCATCAAGCTGGCAGCCGCCGCGATCTTCCTGGTGGGGTTCTCTTCAATTGCGACCGGGGTGAACTTCATGGTCACGATCCACCGGCTGCGCGCGCCTGGCATGACCTGGCACCGCTTGCCGGTGTTCATCTGGTCGCACTACGCGGTCAGCGTGATCTACGTGCTGGCCACGCCGATGCTGGCGATGACCATGGTGATGCTGTTCTTCCAGCGCGAGTTCGGCGTCGGCATGTTCGACCCACGACTCGGCGGCGACCTGGTGCTCTATCAGCACATGTTCTGGTTCTACTCGCACCCGGCCGTCTATATCATGATCCTGCCAGGGTTCGGGGTGGTCAGTGAGATCATTCCTTGCTTCTGCCATCGCAAGCTATTCGGCTACGAGTTCGTGGTGTGGTGCAGCATCGCCATCGCGGTGATCGGCTTCTTCGCCTGGGGGCACCACATGTTCGTCGCAGGCGAGTTGGTCTACGCAGGGATTGTATTCTCGGCGATGTCGTTCGCCGTCGCTGTGCCGTCCGCGATCAAGGTGTTCAACTGGGTCGGCACGATGCACAAGGGGTTCATTCGTTTCGATGCGCCGATGCTGTATGCGCTCGGGTTTGTCATCCTGTTCACTATCGGCGGGCTCACCGGGCTTTGGGTGGCCGTCCTGCCGGCCGACGTACACCTGAACCAGACCTACTTCGTGGTCGCGCATTTCCACTACGTGATGGTGGGCGGGATGGTCTCGGCGTTCTTCGGCGGCCTGCATTTCTGGTGGCCGAAGATCACCGGGCGGATGTACCCGGAGATGTGGGGTCGCGCGGCGGCGCTGATCATCTTCCTCGGCTTCAACATGACCTTCGCGCCACAATTCATCCTTGGCTACACCGGGATGCCGCGCCGTTACGCCACCTATCCGCCGCAGTACCAGGTGCTGAATGTCATGTCCTCGGCCGGAGCCTCAATTCTTGCGCTTGGCTATCTATTGCCGCTCTTTTACCTCCCGTGGTCACTGCTCCGTGGCGAGCGCGCTTCCGCCAACCCTTGGGACGCCACCGGGCTCGAGTGGCAGACCTCGTCGCCGCCGCCGGCGATCAACTTCCTTGCCACCCCGCTCGTGACCGAAGGGCCGTACCAGTACAAGGAACCGGAAGCCCAGGAACGGCGCCGCCAACATGGCTGAAACCAGACTTGTCGTCCCGCAGGAATTCCAGCACGCGAGCCTCTATGAACAGGCCCAGACCTCGATTGCGGGGATGTGGCTGTTCCTCGCCCAAGAATGCGTGTTCTTCGGCGGCCTGTTCCTGACGTGGGTTTATGCTCGGTATTGGAACCAGGCCGGGTTCGATGCCGGTAGCCAGCACACGGTGATCTGGATCGGCACCGTCAACGCCGGGGTGCTGGTGACCAGCAGTTTCGCGTATGCCTGCGCGCTGTCGTTCATCCAGGCAGGTCGGTCGCGCCCGATGATCTGGGCGCTCATGGTCGTGATGCTGCTCGGCACCATCTTTGTCTGCCTGAAGGGCTACGAGTGGCATCTCGACTTCGCCGCACACAACTGGGTCACCGATCCCGATTTTCCGGTGAAGGGCGCGCTGCAAGGCGGGGCGAAGCTGTTCTGGTGCTTTTACTGGATCGGCACCGTCCTGCACGCGGCGCACATGACGGTCGCGCTGGGCCTCGTGGCTTACATCATCCTGCGGGCGCGCCGGGATGAGTTCTCGGCCGCGTACCACACCCCAGTCGAGGTCGTAGGGATCTTCTGGAGCTTCGTTGACATCGTCTGGATGGTGCTGTGGCCGATGATCTACCTGATCGGGAGAATCTCGTGACACGCGATTTGGTAAAGCTGACCCTGATCTGGGCATTTCTTATGGCGGTCGCGGGGGGCGAGTGGCTGGTCAGCGGCATCCACATGCGCTCGGAGAACCGGGCGGTGATATTCCTTTTTTCTTTCCTCATGGTGTTCACGATCGGCATGGGGTTCATGCGCCTGCCTAAGGCGCCAACCATCGCCATCGGGTTCGCGGTGGCCGGCATGTTCTGGCTGATAGTCCTGCTCGGGCTCGGCAGCATGGATGCGCTCACGCGCAATTGGTACCCTGTTCTGAACTATAACCCAAATTAACCTGCCCGGTTGACGCCCGGTCCCCTTTCTCGGCGTTTCGGCAGCGGCGAACGGGCATAGCGCCCGCGCTTGACCGCAAAGCAGGATCGACCGGCGGGGCGCACTTATTGCCCGCGGGCGGGTTCGCGCGAAACGCAGATAGAGGATTTGACATGAGCAAACTGACGCTTCTCGGCGCGGCGGGGTTAGCCGCCTCGTTGATCGCCATGCCCGCATTGGCGCAGAACAACGGCAACAACCATAACGGGGCCCTGAACGACGGCTCCAGCCTCAGCAACGGCGGCAGTTTCGGCGGTAACTATGGGCCGACAAGCAATGGCTACAGCCACGCGAACTGGGGCACTAACGGAAGCAGTGCGCGCAACGCCAACAGCGTGGTTGGTAACGGCGAGTATGCCAACATTGGCTGGGGCGGCCACAGCGCATTGCCAAACTTCATCCAGAATGGCAACGGGAACAACGGCAATAACGTTTACTACAACAACAACAACGGAAACTGGCGACCATCGCAGCGCAACCCGGTTCTCGCCGACAACGGTGACGCACGCGCCAGTCAGGTGATCGGCAGCGGCGTCTATAACACCGACAATCAACAAGTGGGCACCGTCAACGATATACTGCTTGGCCGCAACGGAGTGTGGGCGGTGATCTCGACCAACAACAAGAAGGTCGCCGTTCCGTTCAACCGGCTGGAGTTCGGGAACGCCTCGGTTAACGGCAATGACAAGGTGGTGCTGCCGAACGTCACGCAGGCGCAGCTCAATACCCTGCCCACGATCCACTACAACCTGACCAACTACCAGGCCTTCAACAACAACAATAACAACGGCAATGGCGGCTGGTTCGACAACGGGAATGGCAGGGTAATCAGGGCAAACAATAATAACGGTAATGGCAACGGCTGGTTCGGCCGTAATGGGAACAACGCGAACGGTGGCGTTTTCAACGGGAACAACGGAAATAATGGCGGTGGCCCGTTCAGCCGCAACGGCAACAACGCCAACAACAACGGCAACAACGGCAACAACGGTTGAGTGATGGTGGCCGGCGGCATTCGTGCCGCCGGCCACTCGCTTCTCCGTGGGCACCTCGCTTCGACCGTGCGATGATCCACCCGGCGGAGAGTGAGGGAGCCTGGCAATGCAGGACGTAGAGGGCGCGACCGGCCCGCTCGCCGGGATACGAGTGATCGACCTCACCACCGTTGTCCTCGGCCCCTTCGCGACCCAGATCCTGGGCGACATGGGCGCCGACGTGATCAAGGTCGAGGCGCCGGGCGGCGACACGACACGGTTCATCGGACCCAGCCGCACGGAAGCAATGGGCTCGTACTTCGCCACGTTGAACCGCAACAAGCGGGGCGTCGTGCTCGATCTCAAATGCCCCGCCGCGCACGCCGCGTTGTTGCGGTTGATCGATGGCGCCGACGTGTTCGTTCACAACATGCGGCTCGGCGCCGCCGAGCGGCTCGGCCTCGACCCCGCGAGCCTTCTCGCCCGCAATCCGCGCCTCATCCATGCCTGCGCCACCGGCTTTCGCAAGGACAGCGGGATGCGCGACTCCCCGGCGTTCGACGACCTGATTCAAGGCATGAGCGGCGCGGCAAGCCTGAACGCCGGCCCGGACGGGGCGCCGCGCTACTTCCCGACCGTCGCCGCCGACAAGATCACGGGGCACATGCTGGCCTCAATGATCGGCATGGCGCTTTATCATCGCCAACGCACCGGGCATGGCCAGGCAGTCCACGTCCCGATGATGGAGACGATGCTCGCGTTCCTGCTGGTCGAGCACCTGTGGGGCGCGACGATCTGCGCGCCCGAAAACGGCGTCGGCTATCCGCGTATGTTGACCCCGTATCGCCGCCCCTATGCCACCAAGGACGGCCATCTCTGCGTGATCTGCCAGAGCGACGCGCAATACGCCCGGCTGTTCGCCGCGATGGGCCGGCCTGGACTGATCGAGGATGCGCGCTTCCTTTCCGTGGCAGTGCGCGCGGAGAACATCGACGCGCTCTACGCCACGCTCGCCGAGGCGATGGCCGAGAAGACCACCGCCGAGTGGCTGGCCGTGCTGGCTCCGCTCGATATTCCCTGCGGCGCGGCGGCGAGCCTGCCAGATTTGTTCGAGAGCCAGTATCTACGCGAGACCGGCTTCTTCGAGCACCATGATCACCCGGCCGAAGGCAGCGTGACCGTGACCGCAATCCCGGCCGAGTTCTCCGCGAGCCCGCCCTCGATCCGCAGACTCTGGCCCGCGCTCGGCGAGCACACCGAGGAGGTGCTGCGCGAGATCGGCTGCTCGGAAGCGGAAATCAGCGAAATCCGGGCCGACAGCCCGCGATTTTTTCATGGAGCACGGCCATGACGCCGCGGATCACCGAGCACGTGGTCAAGACCGCCAAGCATACGACATTCTACCTGGCTGCCGGCGCGGAGGACGCTCCGGCGATCATGTTCCTGCACGGTTGGCCGGAACTATCGGTGAGCTGGCGTCACCAGTTGCCGTGCTTCGCGGCGCTGGGATTCCGTTGCATCGCGCCGGACATGCGCGGCTACGGTCGGTCAAGTGTCTATGCGCGCCACGAGGACTACGCGCTGGAACACATCGTGCGCGACATGCTGGAATTGCTCGATGCGATCGGTCGGGAGAGGGCCGTCTGGGTCGGGCACGACTGGGGCAGCCCAGTGGTCTGGAGCATCGCCGCTCACCATCCGGAACGCGCCTTCGCCGTTGCGAATTCGTGCGTGCCCTATTTGGCCAAGGGCTTCGCGCCGAAGAATTTGGTGCCGTTGGTCGATCGCGCCGTCTATCCGGAAGCGGAGTTTCCCGCCGGGCAATGGGAGTACCAGCTCTTCTATCAGGAGAACTTCGCCGCCGCCGAGGCGGCCTTCGAGGCGAATATCCGCAACACGGTCAAGGCGCTGTTCCGCAAGGGCAACCCGGCCGGCAAAGGGAAGCCCGCGCGCACCGCGCTGGTACGTAGCGATGGCGGCTGGTTCGGCGGTGCCGGGGAGGCTCCCGACCTGCCGAGGGATCCCGAGGTGCTGACCGAGGAGGACATGCACCAATACGCCGCCGCGCTGGAGCGCAACGGCTTCTTCGGGCCGGATTCCTGGTATATGAACCACGGCCGCAACATCGATTATGCCCGCCGCGCCGTGAACGGCGGGAGGCTCACCATGCCCGTCCTGTTCTTGCACGCAGCCTATGATTACACGTGCGAGACGGTTACGTCACGATTGGCGGACCCGATGCGGCAGGACTGCGCCGACCTCGCGGAAGTGATCGTTCCATCGGGGCACTGGATGGCTCAGGAGCAGCCGGTCGCGGTGAACGCCGCCTTGGCACGATGGATGGCGACCCGCCTGCCCGATTTCTGGCCCGGGGGAACCACGATCGAGGTGATTTGGTCGCATCAGCCGTATTGCACGCGCTCGTGATACCTCGCTGCCAGCAACATATCGAACCGGAGGCAGTTTATCCGCTACTCGATTCATTTCGCGCGAACAGTAGGGAAACCGCGATGACTCAGACCATGAAGGTGATCCTTGTCCTGAGCGGGCTCACGCTCCTGGCCGGTTGCGGCTATAATAAGCAGGAGCGCGCGACCGGCGGCGCCGCGACTGGGGCGGGCACCGGCGCCCTGGTGGGTGCCATAGCCGGGCCACCAGGCGCGGCTGTTGGCGCCGGGGTTGGTGCCGCGGTCGGTGCGGCAACTGGCGCCTCGACCACCCCGCAGCAGGTCAATCTCGGGACGCCTCCGTGGCAGAACCCCAACGTTCATGTCGGCTCGGTCAGTCCTTGATAAAAAGCCGCCTCGCCGGCGCACTGTTGCGTTCCTGACTTGGCGGGCCGGCCGACGTCATGCCGCGAGCGCGCCTTGTTCTTGCATGACGCAAGCGCGGACGACGTCAGCCATGCTGATAAGCCCGAGCAGGACACCATTTTCCAAGGCCGGCAGGTGGCGGAATTGGCTCCCAGCCATGATTTGCATCGCCTCGGACAGACCGGTTTGCGGCGAGACAGTCCTGATCGGGCGCGTCATCAACTGGCCGGCCGTCATTTCGAGCGTGCGGGCCCCGTTCGCGGCCAGACTCCCCAGGACGTCCCGCTCGCTAACGATGCCCAGCAACTGATCCGCATGATCCGCGACCAGGGCCGCGCCGGCCGGTCGCGCCGCAAGCAGTCGCACCAGATCGGCGATCCGCGTGGTCGGCGCGACAGTGACGGCCTGATCGGCCTTGTGCCTCAGAATCTCGGCAACGGTGGTCATGACGGTGCCCCCGGATTTTCCTCGTTCTCCGGAGCAATGATGCGCCTCCGCAGTCGCGCAGGCAAAAAGCAGCCGTGCGGCGCACAAACGTTAGCCAAGCGCAGAGCTTGTCGGTTTCCTAACGACTGGCGTTGTGTGCGAACGGCTCCCAGCCGCCGCCAAGAGCGAGGTAGATCGAGATGAGGTCGGTGGAGACGTTGGTGGTGCTGGTCGCGAGTTGCAGTTCGGTGGACAACAAGCTGCGCTCGGCGTCGAGGACTTGCAGGAAGTCGGCGACCCCCTCCTGATAGCGGCTCTGCGCCAGCCCGAGGGCGCGGCGGTTCTCCGCGACCGCCCCCATCAACTGATCGCGCCGTCGCTGCTCGTCCTGATAAGCGATCAGCGCGTTGGCGACATCGTGCCAGGCGGAGAGCACAGTACGCTGGTAGGCGGTGGCGGCCTCCTGCTCCTGGGCCTTGCGCAGCACCAGGGTCTGCCGCAGCTGCCCGCCTTGAAAGATAGGGATATTGATGCCGGGTCCCAGCGAGTATTGCCGCGCATTCCAGTGGAACACGTTGAACGGCTGACTGATCGCCTGGAACCCGAAGCTCGCGTTCAGCGTGATCGAGGGATAAAAGTCCGCGACCGCAACGCCGACATCGGCCGTGGCGGCATGAAGCTGCGCCTCCGCCTCGCGAATATCGGGACGGCGGCGGGCGAGTTCCGAGGGGAAACCAACCGGCACGCGCGGCGGCACCGGCGGCACCGGGCGCGGCACCGACAGCTCTGACACCAGCGCGTTCGGGGGCAAGGCGAGGAGCAGGCTCAGCGCATTGATCAGCTCCCGCTCTTGCGCCTCCAGCGCCGGGATCTGCGCTTCGGTCGTACGCACTTGGGCCGAAGCGTTCGCCACGTCGAGATCCGTGGTTACCCCCGCCTGGGCACGCTCGCGCGTGAGGTTCAATCCCTGTTGCGCGGTGCGCAAGTTCTCGCGGGCGATGCGAAGCTGCTCCTGCGTGCCGCGCAGGGTCACGTAATCGCGGCCCACCTCGGCGAGCGCCGAGATCAGCGCGGCGCGCTGCGCCCAGGCAGCGGCGGTGAGCGTCGCGTTGCCGGCCTCGATCGAGCGACGGACACGCCCGAACAGGTCGGGCTCCCAGGAGGCGCCGAGCCCGTATTGATACACATCGAAGGCCGGGATGTTCGGCGGCGTCGGCACCACCCCGGCAACGTTGCCGAAGGCGCCGTTCGCTTCCGTTCCCTGCGAGCCGGTCGGGGCGGCCCCCGGCTCGAGCAGCGAGAATTCGCCGAGATTGCTGGGCTTCGAACGCTCGTAGGAGCCATTGGCGTTGATCGTGGGCAGCAAGCCGGCGCGAGTGATGCCCAACTGGGCGCGCGATTCCAGCACGCGGACCGCGGCGGCCTGCACGTCGAGGTTGGACGTGGCGACTTGACGCTCGAGCCCGGTGAGCTTGGGATCGTGGAACAACGCCCACCATTCAGGGTTGATAGGCGCCGTGACCGGCTCGGACCGCTCCGCCCGCTCCTTCGGCGCGCCCGCGAACCAGGACACCGGGGACGCCCAGCGGGGCGGCTGAAAGTTCGGACCCACCGTGCACCCGCCGAGCAACAGCGCCGCCGTCGCCACGATGACGGGTTTCCGCATCTTCTCACTCCCGCTCAGTGCGCGGCGACCGCGCCCTTGGGCATCCGCGGCAATAGCAGAGCGGCCGGACAGATGCAGAGCGCGATGACACCGAGCAGCCAGAAGATGTCAAGATAGCTCAGCACTTGCGCCTGCGTTTCGACGGCGCGGGCGATCTGGCCGAGTGCCGCGCCGAAGCCGTAGCCGTTATATGGCGTGATCTGCGCGCCCAGCCGCGCGTAATGGAATTGCCCGCGCGACCACAGCAGGGTCTGCACGAACGACACGCCGAGGCTGCCGCCCAGGTTGCGCATTAGGTTGATCAGCGCGGAAGCTTCGTTGTTGGCGTTCACCGGCACGCCCACGTACGATACCGCGCTGAGCGGGATGAACAGGAACGGCAGCCAAATGACTTGCAGCAGCCGCGCATCCGAAACGATCCAGAACGACATGTCGAGATCGAGCCCGGACCAGTGGAGCATCGCCCAGCCCGTGCCGGCAAAGGCCATCAGGATCAGCCATTTCGGCTGGATCACTCGGCCGGTGACGATGCCGGCGATCGGCATGACGAAGAAGGTGGCAACCCCGCCTACCCCAAGCGTGAGCCCAGCCTGATACGCGCTGTACCCCATCAGCTCCTGGGTCAGCTCGGGCAGCAATTGGGTGGTGCTGATAAGTACGAAGCCGACCAGGAACATCAGCAAGCAGGAGATCGCGAAGCTGCGCGAGCGGCCGAACAGACGCAAATCGACGATCGGCTGCGCGACCGTAAGCTCGCGGATCACTAACGCGACCAGGCAAGCGCCGGAAACCGCGGAGAGCTCGACGATAAAGCTCGAAGAGAAACCGTCGTCGAGCGAGAATTGATCGAGCACGATCTGCAACGCCCCGAACCCAAGCACCACGAGGGCGAAGCCGATCATATCGACCCTGAGCCCGCCTTGTGTCGCCTGCCGCCGATCCTCCGCGAGCGCCGGCGGCTCGACGACGAAATAATGCACCAATGCCAGCGACAGCAGCCCGACCGGCAGGTTGATCAGGAACACCCAATGCCAGGAGAGATTGTCGGTGAGCCAGCCACCCAGCACCGGGCCGACGGCCGGGGCGGATACCACCGTGAGGCCATAAAGCGCGAAGGCTTGCGGGCGCAACCGTACCGGGAAGGTATCGGCGAACATCGCCTGCTCGGTAGGCGCCAGGCCACCGCCGCCTGCGCCTTGCGCGAACCGGGAGACCAGCATCCAGGTGAGCGAGGTAGATAGCGCGCACGCCACCGAGGCAGCGGTGAAGATCGCGACGCACCCCATGTAGAACCGCTTGCGGCCAAGCATGGTGGCAAGCCAGCCGCTGATCGGCAGCACGATCGCATTCGATATCAGGTAGCTGGTGAGGATCCAGGTGCTCTCATCGTAGCTAGCCGAAAGGCTGCCGGCGATGTTGCGCAACGCCACGTTCACGATGGTGACGTCCAGCACCTCCATGAACGTGGCGATCGAGACTATCATGCCGATCAACCACGGGCTACGGTCGCCCGCCGCCGAGCGGGGCAGATGCTCCATCGTTAGCGCACCCGCACGGAGGGCTCGGCCGACATGCCGGGCGCCAGGAAGTGCTGCTTCCATTCGTCGCCGTCGAAGGTGATCTTCACCGGCAGGCGCTGCACGACTTTGACCCAGTTGCCGGTGGCGTTTTCGGCCGGGAGCGAGCTGAACTCCGAGCCGGTGCCGCTTTGGAAGCTGTTCACGCGACCGTGGAACGTGACACCAGGTACCGCGTCCACGGAGATAGCCACCGGCTGACCCGGCCGCATCCGCGCCAGCTCCGTCTCCTTGAAGTCGGCCTGCACCCAGAGCACATCCTGCACCAACGCGAACAGCGCCTGGCTGGGCTGCACGTAGTCGCCGATATTGACGGTGCGGTGCGTCACCCGGCCGCCGACCGGCGCTACGATCGTTGTGTAGGAGAGCTGCAGGCGGGTGGTCTCCTCCTCCGCGGCCGCGGCTTTCTCCGAGGCTTGGGCGGCGGCGACCTGCGCATCCGCAACCTCTATTTGGGCCTGCGCGCCTTGCACTGCCTGCTGCGCCGCCGCGAGGCGCGCGGTTTGCGACCGCATGGCGGCGTCGGCATCGTCGATCTGCTGCTGGGTGGTCGCGGCTGGGTTGATGCGGTGGAATCGAAGCCAGTTCTGTCGCGCCTGGAACAGATCGGCGTCGGCCACCTTAACATTGGCCTTGGCCTGATCGAGGCCGGCCTCGCGCACGGCGAGTTGCGCCCGCGCCTGCTGCAATTGCGCCATCGCGTTGGCCTGCCGCGCGCGCGCCTGGTCTAGCCTGACTTGCTGGTCGCCCGGATCAAGCTCGATCAGCACCTGGCCGGGGCTGACATGCTGGTTGTCGGCGAACAAGAGGCGCGTGACCCGGCCGGCGATCCGCGACGAGACCTGGGTAATGTCGCCGTCGATCCGGGCATCGTCGGTGCTGACGTAGTCCCGCGCATTCAGCCAATACAGCACCCCGGCGGCGATCAGCGCGGCGCCGAGAAGGACACCGACAACGATTAGCAGCAGCCGGCGCGGGCGGCTCCGTTTGGCGCTGTCCGGATCGCCGCCGTCGGCCCGCCGGTCGGGCTCGCGCCCACTCTGCTCGCGCTGGTCGCCGGGAAGATGCTCCCGCCCGGGTGTATCGGCCCGCGGCTCGGACGTATCCCGCCGCTCCAGCCTCGGCCGCGTTTCTGCGTCCATGCCTACGGCTCTGTCCCCGAATGGTTGCCAAGAGAGGCTTGTAGCGGATATGACCGAACGGTTCGTTCAGTCGGGCGACAGTGTGGGGTCGATCCGCCGGTGTCAAGCAGATGGATTTGGGAGGGTACGTTCCACGATGACGCTGGCTGAGTCGCTATCGCCCGAGAAGCGGGCGCAAATCCTTGACGGAGCGGGGGCGGTGTTCGCCTCGGATGGATACGAGGGCGCCAGCATGTCCCGCATCTCCGCCGAGGCGGGCGTGTCCAAGGGCACGCTGTATAACTATTTTCCGAGCAAGGCCGCGCTATTCGCCGCGTATGTCGGGCAGCAGTGCGAACGAAACCTTAGCCGGACCTTCGACGGCGCCGACCACGACGGCGATCCAGCCGCCGTGCTGCGCGGGATCGGAATACGCATGGTCCGGCTGTTGTCGTCGCAAGTTGGGGTGACGATCTATCGCGTGGTGATCTCCGAGGCAGCCAAGTTCCCCGAACTGGCCTGGACGTTCTTCAAGGCCGGCCCGGAGCAGGGGATCGGGCATCTCGCGGCGTGGCTCGCCGAGGAGACGCGGCAAGGCCGACTCGCGGTGCAAGACCCGGAGTTCGCCGCCGAGCAATTCCTGACGCTCTGCCAGACATGCCTGGTGCTGCGGCGCCGGTTGCTGCTGCTTGACGAGGCGCAACCCAAGGACGTGGAACGAGTTGTGAACGCCTCGGTCGCCATGTTCCTAAAGTCATACGGCGTTGCGCCGGGACCGTGAGCTGATCCTTACGCGCGAAACGTTTCAGCGCTCGCGCTTGTTGCCGCTCGGCCGCTATGGTTTGGTCGGGCGAGACCGACCGTCCGGAGAGCGCCATTATGCCCGCCCCCACGCAAGCGACCGTCGAAGCCGTGCTGCGACAAGCGGACGCGACGCTTGAGCAGTCGCGGGAGAACCTGTTCGCGCTGTTGCGGATTCCAAGCATCAGCGCCCAACCCGCTCATAAGGAAGACTGCCTGCGCGCCGCCGAGTGGGTCCAGGGCGAACTTGAAGAACTCGGCTTTGCTGCCAGCATACGGCCTACCTCGGGCCATCCCGTTGTGCTCGCCCAACATCCGGGACCGGACGGCTATCGGGGCCCCCACATCCTGTTCTATGGCCATTACGACGTTCAGCCGGTCGATCCGGTCGAACTCTGGTCGAGCCCGCCGTTTGAGCCGCAACTCGTAGACGGCCCGCACGGCAAGCGGTTCGTTGCTCGCGGCGCGGTGGACAACAAGGGCCAGATGACGATGTTCATCGAGGCGCTCCGCGCCTGGAACGCTGTCGGCGGCGGCATCCCCGCTAGGATCACCGTGCTGATCGAGGGCGAGGAGGAGGTCGGCAGCATCAATCTCGATCCCTTCCTCACCGCCAATCGCGACCAGCTTGGCGCCGATCTGGCGCTGATCAGCGATACCGGCATGTGGGACATCGATACGCCCGCGATCACGACACGGTTGCGCGGGATGGCCTATATCGAGCTGATCGTGCGCGCGGCGAGCCGCGACCTGCATTCCGGGCTGTATGGCGGCTCGGCGATCAATCCGATCAACGCGCTCGCCCGCGCGCTGGGCGACCTGACGGATCCGAATGGGCGCATCCAGATCCCCGGCTTCTACGACGACGTGAATGAGGTCGGCAACGCGCAAGCAATGGATTGGGCGGCGCTCGGGTTCGACGAGCCGGCGTTCCTGGACGCCGTCGGGCTTGAGCGGCCCGGCGGCGAGCGCGGCCGGCCGGCGCTGGAGCGGCTCTGGGCGCGGCCGACCGCCGACATTAACGGGATTTGGGGCGGATATTCGGGCGCGGGCGCCAAGACGGTCATCGCCGCCGAGGCTGGAGCCAAGATTTCGTTCCGCCTGGTGCCGCATCAGGATCCGGCGAGCGTGGTCGAGGGGTTCAAGCGGTTCGTCACCGAGCGAGCGCCGACGGATGCCAAGCTGGCGTTTCGCACGTTCGCCGCCACGCCCGGAATCGAGGTGCCCACAGAATTGCCGTTCGTGCGCGCCGCGCGGGCGGTGTTGGCCGAGGAATATGGCCGGCCGGCCGTGCTGATTGGCAGCGGAGGGTCGATCCCCGTGGTCTCCTCCTTCAAGCAAACGCTTGGCATCGACAGCCTGTTGATGGGCTTCGGCTTGCACGACGATCAGGTCCACAGCCCCAACGAGAAGTTCGAGCAGCGCTGCTTTCATCATGGCATTCGTTCGCACGTGCGGCTCCTGGCCAAGCTCGCAGCCAGCGCGTGACGCGCCTGGTGCTGCGCGGCTTGCGCAGCTCGTTGGCCGGACCGTTCGATCTCTCCGTGCAGGCCGGCGAGTGCGTTGCGGTTACGGGACCCTCGGGGCCGGCAAGACCCTGTTCCTGCGCATGATCCCCATCTCGATCCGAGCGAGGGCGAGATGCTGCTAGACGGGCGGGACCGGCGTGGCTGGACCGCACCAGCTTGGCGCAAGCTGGTCGCCTACAATGCCGCCGAGCCCGGTGGTGGGCCGCGGGTGGCTGACCACTTCCCCGGCACGGCTCTCGACCATGCACGCCGGCTGGCATCCCTGCTCAATCTCTCCCCGGACCTGATGCTTGCCTCCCTGGCGCGGCTCTCGACTGGTGAGCGCCAGCGGCTGGCCCTGGTTCGCGCTCTGGGCACTCGATCCGCCCGTGCTGCTGCTCAACAAGCCGACTGGGGCGCTTGACCAGGAGTTGACCGAGTTGGTCGAGGCGTTGTTCACTCAGCGGCTGACGACCGAGTTGCGCTCGTCATGGTCACACATAACCCGGCGGGCCGAGCGCATAGGAAGGCGGCGGGCTGCGAATTGCCGACGGTCGCCTGATCGCATGACGCCAATCCCGCTGTTCTGGAGCGATCTCGGCATAGCGGCCTTCGCTTTTGGTGTTCGACGGTGCCCTTTCCGTGGCACTTCGGCTCCGGTTGCACCGCCAGCTCGCCTGCGCGGCAACGCGGATGCTGGTGCAGCTCGTGGCGGTCGGGCTGATCTTGCGCGCCGTGTTCCGGCTCGAATTGCCCGGGGTGACGTTCGCAGTGATCCTGGTGATGGTGGCGATCGCGTCGCGCGAGGTGGCGGCCCGCCCCGAGCAACGCCTGCGGCAGTTCGGCAACCTCGCGGTGCCTCGGCGGTCGCCTTCGCCACGGGCCTGACCGCGATCCTGGCTCTGACGACGGCGATCCGCCCGCAGCCCTGGTACGATCCGCGCTATGCAATCCCGCTGGCCGCGATCGTGCTCGGCAATGTACTGAATGGGGCGAGCCTCGCGCTCGATTCGCTGCTCGGCGGCGTGGTACGCGAGCGCGCCGCGATCGAAGCGCAGCTCGCGCTTGGCGCGAGCTATGGCCAGTCGATGCGCGGACTGATCCGCGCCTCGGTCCGCCACGCGCTGCTGCCGATCGTGAACCAGATGTTGGCGGCCGGGGTGGTGACGCTGCCCGGCATCATGACCGGCCAGATTCTCGCCGGTATGGACCCGCTGGAGGCGGCGAAATATCAAATCCTGCTGATTTTCCTGCTCGCAGGCGGCAGCGGGCTCGCCGCCGTGGTCGTCGTGGCGGCATGGCGCCTAACCGACGACCGCCAGCGGCTTAGGCTCGACCGGCTGGCCGGCACCGGACTATGAACGGGACATGAACCGTCTCTCGCGTGCTGAATTTCACCGCTGGCGAGACGACCAGCTTAAGGGACGGTTCGAGCGCGCGGCCGGCGAACCTGTAGCCATGGCGCCCGAGCGCTGGATCCACGCGCGTGTGAAGGCGCGCATTTGGCGTGCGTTCGATCGTGAACTGCGGCACGCGGGGCTCCCCTGCGAGGCAGCGCCCGACGGGCTGACTGTGGAAATCGGCGAGGACACCGATTACGAGCCCGACGCGCTAATCAATTGCGGCAAACCGATCGCCGACGACGCGACCACAGCGCCCAACCCGGTCGTCATCGTGGAGGTTCTGTCGCCTGCGACGCAGGCACTGGGCGCCGGCGGCAAGCTTGCCGACTACTTCGCGCTGGGCTCAGTTCAGCATTATCTCTTGGTACGCCCGCTGAAGCGGGACGTGATCCATCATCGCCGCGACGGGGAGCGGATCGAGACACGGGTGGTTGCCTCCGGCTTGGTGCGGCTGGTCCCGCCAGGGATCAGCCTCGACCTGGCGGAGGTGTTCGGCGAGTGACGGCCGGGCTGGTCCAGGGGGTGGCCAAGTTTGGCGCGTGCGGCCGGGCGCTGCTATACCCCGGCCGCCGCCCTCCCGGGGGCGGCGGCGCGTTTGCGGTCCCGCCGCCCGGTTGGCGAAGGACCGACTGAGGGGATCACGATGGCCCGCCGCCGCCAGCTCTATGAGGGAAAAGCCAAAATCCTGTTTGAAGGGCCGGAGCCCGGCACCCTTGTGCAGTATTTCAAGGACGACGCCACCGCTTTCAACGCGCAGAAGAAAGGGATCATCACCGGCAAGGGCGTGCTCAACAACCGCATCAGCGAATACCTGATGATGCGGTTGAGCGAGATCGGCATTCCCACCCATTTCGTCCGTCGGCTCAATATGCGCGAGCAGCTCATTCGCGAGGTGGAGATCATTCCGCTTGAAGTGGTGGTCCGCAACGTCGCCGCGGGCAGCCTGTCGCAGCGGTTGGGGATCCCGGAGGGCACCCGCCTGCCCCGCTCAATCATCGAATACAACTACAAGAACGACTCGCTCGGCGACCCACTGGTCTCGGAGGAGCACGTCACCTGCTTCGGCTGGGCCAACACCCAGGATCTGGATGACATCGTGTCGCTGACCTTGCGGATCAACGATTTCCTGACCGGCTTGTTCCTCGGCGTCGGCATTACGCTGGTCGATTTCAAGCTTGAATTTGGTCGGTTGTGGGAAAACGAAGAGATGCGCATCGTGTTGGCTGACGAGATCAGCCCCGACAACTGTAGATTGTGGGACGTCAAGACCAACGAGAAAATGGACAAGGACCGATTTCGCCGGGATTTGGGCAATGTGGAGGAGGCGTATCAGGAGGTAGCGAAACGTCTTGGCATCCTTCCGGAAGCTGGCTCCCGCGATATGAAGGGCCCGGAGATCATGCAATGACGGCTACCAAGCGGTGAGGAACGACGGGCGATGAGGGCCGTGGTCACGGTCATGCCGAAGCCGGGCGTACTCGACCCGCAAGGAAAGGCGATCGCTCATGCGTTGCGGGGCCTCGGTTTCGAGGGGGTCGGCGAGGTGCGGGCCGGGAAAGTGTTCGAGTTGGACTTGGCCGAGGCGGACCCTAAGCGGGCCAAGATCGCGGCGGAGCAGATGGCGCGCCGGCTGCTCGCCAACCCGGTGATCGAAAGCTGGCAGGTCTCGGTGGAAGGCGCATGAAGGCGGGGCTGGTCTTGTTCCCGGGGATCAACCGCGAGCGCGACATGGCGATCGCGCTGCAAGTCGCCTTCGGGGGCGCTCCCCGCATGGTCTGGCATACCGAGACCGACCTCGCCGGGCTCGACCTCGTCGTGTTGCCAGGCGGGTTCAGCTATGGCGATTATCTGCGTTGCGGGGCGATGGCGGCGCAATCGCCGGTGATGGGCGCGGTGCGCGACTTCGCTGCGAAGGGCGGCTACGTGCTGGGGGTGTGCAACGGCTTTCAGATTTTGACGGAAGCCGGGCTGCTGCCGGGCGCCCTGCTACGCAACGCCACGTTGCGCTTCATCTCCGCCGATTGCCACCTGCGCGTGGAGCGCGCCGACACCGTTTATGCGAGCGGATACCAGCGCGGCCAAGTGTTCCGCGCCCCAATGGCGCACGGCGACGGCAACTTCTACGCCGATGAGGGCACGCTCGACCGGCTGGAGGGTGAGGGCCTGGTCGGCTTCCGTTATGCCAGCCCAACCGGGGAGATCGCGCCCGAGGCCAACGCCAACGGCAGCGCACGGAGCATTGCCGGCATCTATTCGCCCAATCTCCGCGTGCTCGGCCTGATGCCGCATCCGGAGGATCTGGTCGATCCGCTGATGGGCAGCACCGACGGCAAGCCGCTGTTCGATGGGCTTGCGGCCGCCCTGGCCGCGTGAGGGAAGATAGGAGCACCACAATGGCTGCGAGCGCCCGCGAGCCGTTCCTGCGAAAGCTCGACTTGCTCAGCGGGGATACGAGCAAGCTGCTCGGTCGGGTCGTCCAGGGACTCGACAAACTTGGCGACGATCTCGGACGGGACTACGCCAAGCCCCGCTCCGAGATCGCGATGGACGCAAGCACACTTAGAGCGGACGTAAGGGTCGGTTTCGCCCGCCTGCGCGACGACGCCATGATGCTGCGCGACGAAGCAGCCGTCGAGTTTGGTCACGTTGGGCTGGCTGAGCGGCTTGATTCGGCGCCTTCAGGACGATGTGCGCGTCCTGAAGGGCGAGCCCTGATGCATGGCGCGTGAGGTCGATCAGGCGCTTGCCCGCGACTTCGGGCTAAGCGCCGATGAATACGAAAAGGTGCTGGAGATCATGCGGCGGACGCCGACGCTCACCGAGCTTGGCGTGTTTAGCGTCATGTGGAGCGAGCATTGCTCGTACAAATCGTCCCGCATGTTCCTCAAGCAGTTGCCGACCAAGGCCTCCTGGGTGATCCACGGCCCCGGCGAGAATGCCGGGGTGGTCGATATCGGCCACGGCCTCGCCGCCGTGTTCAAGATGGAGAGCCACAACCACCCGAGCTTCATCGAGCCGTATCAGGGCGCGGCGACTGGGGTGGGCGGCATCCTGCGCGACGTGTTCACCATGGGCGCGCGACCCGTAGCGAACCTGAACGCCCTGCGGTTCGGCAGCCCGGGAAACCCACGGACCCGGCGCATCGTGGACGGCGTGGTGCGTGGCATCGGGGGATACGGCAACTGCGTCGGCGTGCCGACGGTCGGCGGCGAGGTCAATTTCCACTCCGCCTACGACAGCAATCCGCTGGTCAACGCCATGACCGTGGGCATCGCGCCGCGCGACCGCATCTTCCTGTCCGTCGCCGCAGGCGTCGGCAACCCGGTCGTCTATGTTGGCTCCAAGACCGGGCGCGACGGCATCCACGGCGCGACCATGGCCTCCTCTGAGTTCGGCGCCGATGCCGAAGCGAGGCGCCCCACGGTCCAGGTAGGCGATCCGTTCACCGGAAAACTGCTGATCGAAGCCTGCCTCGAGCTGATGGGCACCGATGCGATCGTCGCCATCCAGGACATGGGCGCCGCCGGCCTGACCAGTTCCTCGGTGGAGATGGCCGGCAAGGGCGGCGTCGGGATCGAACTTGATCTCGATCGCGTACCGCAGCGGGAGGCCGGCATTACCGCTTATGAAATGATGCTCTCAGAATTGCAGGAACGGATGCTGATGGTCCTACGCCCGGATCGCGAGGCGGCGGCGCGGGCCATTTTCGAGAAATGGGAGCTGGATTTCGCGGTAATCGGCCGGCTCACCGACAGCGGCCGGATCGTGGTTCGCCACCAGGGCCGGATCGAGGTCGATATCCCGCTCGCACCGCTCGCCGACGAGTTGCCGCAATATCACCGCCCGGTCGTCGAAACGCCGAAGCAGTCGCCGCTCAACCCGGCGCGCATCGAGGACCGCTTCGGCCTGGGGCGCGGCCTGGAAATACTGGTCGCCTGCCCCGACCTGTGCTCGCGCGCCTGGATCTGGGACCAGTACGACGCGCTGGTGGGCGGCCAGACCATAAAGCGGCCCGGAGCGGCGGATGCCGCCGTGGTCAAGGTCGAGGGCTACTCGATCGCGCTCGCACTCACCACGGATTGCACGCCGCGGTATTGCGCCGCCGATCCGGAGGCGGGCGGGCGGCAGGCGATCGCGGAGGCGTGGCGCAACCTGACCGCGGTCGGCGCCCGACCGCTCGCGGTCACCGACAACCTGAACTTCGGCAACCCCGAGAAGCCCGAGGTCATGGGCCACTTCGCCGCCTGCATCCGCGGCATGGCCGCGGCCTGCGAGGCGCTAAAGTTCCCGGTCGTGAGCGGCAACGTAAGCCTTTACAACGAGACGCGTGACGCTGGCGGGGCCGGCCGCGCGATCCTGCCCACCCCCGCGATCGGCGGCCTCGGGATTATCGAGGATGCCGCGCGCGCGGTCGGGATCGCACTCCGACCGTGGCTCGATCTCGTGCTGATCGGCGCGACCCGCGGCTGGCTCGGCCAGTCGCTCTGGTTGCGCGAAGTCGCTGGCCGCGAGGATGGACCGCCGCCGCCCGTGGATCTGGTCGCCGAACGCGCCGCCGGGGATTTCGTCCGTGCGCAGATCCTGGCGGGTGCCGTCCGCGCTTGCCACGATGTGTCCGATGGCGGCCTGCTGGTCGCGGTGGCCGAGATGGCGATGGCGGGACTGACCGGCGCCCGGCTTTCCGCTGGACCGCGCGAGATCCCGGGCCATGCCTTCTGGTTCGGCGAGGACCAGGGACGCTACCTGCTCGCGGTCGCGGATTCTCCGGCGGTCATCCGGGCCGCGGAGGTGGCAGGCTTGCCGGCGGTTCGGATCGGCACCTCGGGCGGGCAAGATTTGACACTGCCCGACGGGGGAACCATATCCATTCGTGCGTTGCGCGCGGCGCACGAACGGTTCTTCCCCGCGTGGATGGACGGCGCTGAGCAGCGGCGCTGAGGAGGACGGTCATGGCGATGGCGGCCAGCGACATCGAGGCGCTGATCAAGGCAGCCCTGCCCGACGCCCGCGTGACCATTGAGGATCTCGCCGGCGACGGCGACCACTACGCGGCGACTGTCGTCTCCGAGCAGTTTCGCGGACTTTCTCGCGTCCGGCAGCATCAGCTTGTGTTCGACGCGCTGCGCGGCCGCATGGGGGGCGAGCTGCACGCCCTCGCACTGCAAACCTCTGCCCCTGACTAGGAGCTTTCAGACATGCCCGAAAACCCCGTATTCGACCGCATCCGCTCGGAGATCGCCGAGACGCCTGTGATGCTTTACATGAAAGGCACCGCACTATTCCCGCAATGCGGCTTCTCCGCGCGCGTGGTGCAGATCCTCTCGCACTTGAATGTGCCGTTCAAGACCGCCGACGTGCTGGAGGATCCGGGGCTACGCGACGGCATCAAGCAATTCTCGAACTGGCCGACCGTGCCGCAGCTCTATGTGCAGGGCGAGTTTGTCGGCGGCTGCGACATCATAACTGAGATGTTCCAGTCGGGCGAGCTTGAGACCTTGCTCAAGCAGAAGGGAGTTCCGCACCAGGCGGCTGCCTAGCTAGTCATCGCCGGATCCAGGGGTGGGGCCCGGCGACCCACGCGAGGTTCGTCCAGTACGCCCGCTGCGTTGGATGCCCTGGTCGGAGCCGATCTGTCGGAGCCCGGGCATGACATCGTGAGAGGTTCAGATTCGTCGGACCACATAGCACTGTTCCAACGCCGCGACGATGTCCCCAGCGTGAGTTGGGTCGCGTGCCTCAACCATCACCTCTAGCTCGGCCGCCTGGACCGAGGCGGAGGCAAACAGGCGCTGGTGCGAGACCTCGATGATGTTGCCGCCCGAGCCGCCGATCCGGCCGGCGATGTCGGCAAGCACGCCGGGACGGTCTGGGATCTGCATGTGCAGGCGGAGCAGCCGGCCATCGCGCAGCAGGTTGCGCAACAGCACATTAGAGAGAATCCGGGCGTCGATGTTGCCGCCGCAAACCGGGGTGCCGACCCGCCGCGCGGCGAAACGTTGCGGATACGCGAGCAAGGCTGCCACCCCAGCCGCGCCGGCCCCTTCGGCCACCGTCTTGGCGCCTTCGATCAGCAGCCCGATCGCCTGTTCCACCGCGCGTTCCGGCACTGTCAACACCTCGATCCCGAGGTCGCGCAGGACCGCGAGCGGCTGCTCGCCGATATCGCGTACAGCGATGCCCTCGGCGACTGTAGCTCCGCCTACCGTGACCAGCTGGCCGGCCAATCGTTGCGCCATCGCCGCATAGCCCTCGACTTCGACACCGAACACGGCGATGTCCGGCTTGAGCCCCAGGGCGGCGACGGCGCAGCCGGCCAGCAGCCCGCCGCCGCCTATCGGCACCACCAGCGTGTCGAGGTCGGGCGCGTCGGCCAGCAGCTCCAGCGCAAGCGTGCCCTGGCCGGCCATCACAGCCGGATCGTCGTAAGGGTGGATGAAGACAAGCTGTTCCGTCTCGGCGACGGCGCGGGCATGGGCGGCGGCATCGGCGAGCGTTTCGCCGTACAACACCACCTTGGCGCCCCAGGCGGCAGTGCGCGTGACCTTGGTGGACGGGGTGAAGGCCGGCATGACGATGGTGGCGGCGATGCCTAGGAGCTGGGCGTGTCGCGCCACCGCCTGCGCATGATTGCCGGCCGACATGGCGATCACGCCCCGGCAACGCTCATCGGGAGAGAGCAGTGCCAGCCGATTGGCCGCGCCCCGCTCCTTGAAAGCCCCGGTCACTTGCAGGTTGTCGAGCTTCAGGACGACATGTGCGCCGGTCGCGCGGGACACCGCGTCCGAGGGCAGGGCAGGAGTGCGCACGACTCGCCCAGCGATGCGCGTCGCCGCCGCCTCTACGTCGGCGAGGGTGATCACCGATGCCACTCCGGTTCAGTTACGATGGGTTCTATAGTTCAGGGGAACCGGATCTCAAGGATCTCGTAAGACCGATCGCCGCTCGGGGCCGGCACCGAAACGGTATCTCCCACCTTCTTGCCGATCAATGCCTTGGCGAGCGGCGAGGAGATGGAAAGGCGTCCCGATTTGATGTCGGCCTCGTACATGCCGACGATCTGATAGCGGGCGTCCTTCTCGCTTTCCTCGTCCATTAGATGGACATGGGCGCCGAACTTCACCTGGTCCCCCGACAGGCTGGATGGGTCGATCACCTCGGCCGAGGAAACGATTTCCTCCAATTCAGCGATCCGGCCCTCAATGAATGACTGGCGTTCGCGCGCGGCGTGGTATTCGGCGTTTTCCGACAAGTCCCCATGGGTGCGCGCCTCAGCGATCGAGCGGATGATGGCCGGACGCTCGACGCTTCTCAGTTGACGCAATTCTTCCTCCAGCCGCTGCAAGCCGGGGGCGGTCATCGGGAACTTCTGCACAGCGTGGTCCTTCGGGTAGCCGGGTGCGCACACAGACGCTTCCCTCGGCCGGGCCGGCGCCCGGTCGCTCCGGTCGCGTCAGAACGATCCGCGAAAGTAGGACTGTAGCGGCGCCACTTCAAGCGTGCCGGCCTTCAAGGCGGCGATCGCCTCGACCGTCGCCCGCGCCCCGGCCATGGTCGTGTAGTGCGGGATGGCGTGGGTCAGCGCGCTACGCCGGATGGCGAAGCTGTCCGCGACCGACTGCGCCCCGGCAGCGGTGTTGATCACGAGCTGCACCTCGCCCGAGCGGATCGCGTCCACGCAATGCGGCCGCCCCTCCAGCACCTTATTCACGATGCCCACGGCCAGACCGGCCTCGCGGATGCGCGCCGCCGTGCCACGCGTGGCCAGGATGGCGAAGCCCATCTCCGCGAGGCGGCGGGCCAGCGCCGGAACGCCCCTCTTGTCGGCGTCCTTGATCGACAGGAACGCCGTGCCCGACCGCGGCAGGATCACGCCGGCGCCGAGCTGGGACTTGGCGAAGGCGCGCTCGAAGCTGGAATCGAGGCCCATCGCCTCACCGGTCGATTTCATCTCCGGGCCGAGGATCGTGTCCACGTCGGGGAAGCGGTTGAACGGGAACACCGCCTCCTTCACCGCGACATGCGGCGCCGCGCCCCGATCGTCGAACTGGAACTCGGCCAGCTTCGCCCCCGCCATCACCCTCGCACCGACCTTGGCTACCGCGATGCCGGTGGCCTTGGCCACGAACGGGACGGTGCGCGACGCCCGCGGGTTGACTTCCAGCACATAGATCACGTCGTCCTTGATCGCGTACTGCACGTTCATCAGCCCGACCACGCCAAGCGCCTTGGCCATCGCCTCGGTCTCCAGCCGCAGCTCGGTCACTATGGCCGGCGACAGCGTGTAGGGCGGCAGCGAGCAGGCGGAATCGCCGGAATGGATGCCGGCCTCCTCGATGTGCTCCATCACTCCGGCGACGTGAACGGTCTCGCCATCGGAGATGCAGTCCACGTCCACCTCGATCGCATCGGCCAGATAACGGTCGATCAGCAGCGGGCCACGGGAGATGTCGTCGCCCAAGTAGCGCAGCGCCTCGCGCATGTAGCGGTGCAGGCTAGCGCGGTCGTGGACGATTTCCATCGCGCGCCCGCCGAGCACGTAGCTCGGGCGGATCACCACCGGGAAGCCGATGCGTTCGGCAATACTTTGCGCCTCGTCGGCGGATCGCGCCGTGCCGTTCTCGGGTTGACGCAGGCCGAGACGGTGCAGCAGTTTCTGGAACCGCTCGCGGTCCTCGGCGATGTCGATCGCGTCGGCGCTGGTGCCCAGGATCGGGATGCGCTCGCGCGACAGCGCCTGGGATAGCTTCAGTGGCGTCTGCCCGCCATATTGCACTATGCAGCCCAGCACCGTGCCCCGTTCCTGCTCGCGCCGCACCAGCGCGATCACGTCCTCGGCCGTGAGCGGCTCGAAATAGAGCCGGTCGGAGGTGTCATAATCGGTGCTGACCGTCTCGGGATTGCAGTTGACCATGATGGTCTCGAACCCGGCGTCTCGCAGTGCGTAGGCGGCGTGAACGCAGCAATAGTCGAACTCGATGCCCTGGCCGATGCGATTGGGGCCGCCGCCCAGGATGACGACCTTTCTCCGGTCAGTGGGATCGGCCTCGCAGGCAGGCGGTCCGAACCCGCCCTCGTAGGTCGAGTACATGTAGGGCGTGGCGGAGGCGAACTCGGCCGCGCAGGTGTCGATGCGCTTATAGACCGGGAGCACGCCGAGCCGGCGCCGGGCGGCCGCGACCTCGGCCTCGGTGCGGGCCGCGAGTTCGGCCAACCGGCGGTCGGAGAAGCCGAGCGACTTTAGCCGGCGCAAGCCGGTCGGTTCGTCGGGCAGGCCGTTCGCGGCGACCTCGCGCTCCGCCGCAACGATGCGCGCCAGTTCGCTCAGGAACCAGGGGTCGAACTTGCACGCCGCATGGACGTCCTCGATCGAGAGCCCGCTTCGGAGAGCCTGCGCAGCCATGAGCAGCCGGTCGGGTCGGGGCGCCGAGAGAGCGGCTCGGAACGCATCCACCCCGCCGTCGCCAGGCGGTTCGACTAGGTCGAGCCCGGAGAGGCCAGTCTCCGTGCTGCGGAGCCCCTTCTGCAACGCCTCCGCGAAGCTCCGCCCGATCGCCATCGCCTCGCCGACCGACTTCATCGAGGTGGTGAGCAGCGGCGGCGTACCAGGGAACTTCTCGAAGGTAAAGCGCGGGATCTTCACCACGACGTAGTCGATCGTGGGCTCGAAGCTCGCGGGAGTGGTTCGGGTGATGTCGTTGGCCAGTTCGTCTAGCGTGTAGCCCACCGCGAGCTTGGCCGCGATCTTGGCGATCGGGAAGCCGGTCGCCTTGGACGCCAGCGCGGAGCTGCGCGAGACGCGTGGGTTCATCTCGATGATGACCATCCGCCCGTCGGCCGGGTTCACCGCGAACTGCACGTTCGACCCGCCGGTATCGACGCCGATCGCCCGCAAGCAGGCGATCGAGGCGTCGCGCATACGTTGGTATTCCTTGTCGGTCAGCGTGAGCGCGGGCGCCACGGTTACGGAATCGCCGGTATGCACGCCCATCGGATCGACGTTCTCAATCGAGCAGACGATGATGCAGTTGTCCGCGTGGTCGCGGACCACCTCCATCTCAAATTCTTTCCAGCCAAGAACGGATTCCTCGATCAGCACCTCGTTCGTGGGCGAGGCATCGAGCCCGCCGGCGACGATCTGCTCGAACTCCTCACGGTTGTAGGCGATCCCGCCGCCGGTGCCGCCGAGCGTGAAGCTCGGGCGGATCACCGCGGGGAGTCCCACCCCTGCAAGCGCCGCGCGAGCCTCGGGCAGCGAATGCGCGATGGCGCTGCGCGGCGATTCGATGCCAATCGCGGCCATCGCGTTGCGGAACTTGAGCCGGTCCTCCGCGCGCTCGATCACCTCGGCACGGGCCCCGACCAGCTCCACGCCGTGCCGGTCGAGCACGCCCGAAGCCGCGAGTTGCATGGCGGTGTTGAGCGCGGTCTGTCCGCCCATCGTGGGCAGCAGCGCATCGGGCTTCTCGCGCGCGATGATGCGCTCGACGAACTCAGGCGTGATCGGCTCGATATAAGTCGCGTCCGCCAGGCCGGGGTCGGTCATGATGGTGGCCGGGTTGGAGTTCACCAACACCACCCGGTAGCCCTCCGCTTTCAGGGCCTTGCACGCCTGCGCGCCCGAGTAGTCGAACTCGCAAGCCTGGCCGATCACGATCGGGCCGGCGCCGATGATCAGGATGGACCGGATGTCGGTGCGCTTGGGCATGTCAGGTTCGCTGCTGAACGTACGGCGTGTCCCGGGTGGGCATGATTCTGCGGAGGAATCCGTCGAACAGCGGAACCGTAAAAGCCGTGTCGCCGTGGGCCGAGCTGTAGATCATCCGCTTACTGATCAAACCGCTTCGGAGCGGTTCAATACTTTGGATCGCGATAGGCCCAACCCTATTCCAGGTGTTTATACCGACGGCCCTTAGTTCCGACTTCTCCTCGTCATGGTCGGCGGAGGCCGACCATCCACGACTTCCTCGCCGTGACGCCGAAGCAAGTCGTGGATCCTCGGCATTCGCCGAGGATGACGGCGGGAGGAAGGGGCCATCAATTACATCCGATGATATTATTATGTGGGGAATCCCATATAAACCAGTAAACATCCTCAAAATGCCGGGCACCATCGCGTCGCAAGCTATGGTCAGGAGCGTGTCAAAGCCGCACGGGCCATCGACACGCCTCCTGGCGTCAACTCCAGATGCCAGTGGCATTGCAGCGCGCCCTCAGGCAGCCGGATCGGTTCCCGGATCAGCCCATCGCGCAGGCAGGCTGAAATCGCGGCACAGAAAGACTCGTAGTCGAGCGCGCCATTCGTGAGGGCCTGGAAGCAGGTGAACCCGGCTTCGATGGTCGGTTCATCGATCGAGTGCCGGAAGGCGGTCGCGAGCACGAGCGCGGCGGCGTCGGTCACGATCGCTGCTCGATCATCTCGATAAATCTATGGAATAAGTGTTGGCTGTCGCTCGGCCCGGGGCTTGCCTCCGGGTGGTACTGCACGCTGAACGCCGGCCGGTCGGTGCAGGCCAGTCCCTCGTTCGAGGCGTCGAACAGACTGACATGGGTGACCTGCACGCTCGGGGGCAGCGTCATGGGATCGACCGCGAAACCGTGGTTCTGGCTGGTGATCTCCACCCGGCCGGTGGCGAGATCCTTCACCGGCTGGTTGGCGCCGCGATGACCACGCTCCAGCTTGAAGGTCTTGCCCCCCAGGGCCAAGGCCAGGAGCTGGTGCCCGAGGCAGATGCCGAACAGCGGCACGCCGGCCGCCAGCACGCCGCGCAGGGCCGGGACCGCATAGTCCGCCGTCGCCGCCGGGTCGCCGGGGCCGTTCGAGAGAAAGATCCCGTCCGGGTCGTGGCGCAGGATGTCCTCGGCGGTCGCGGTCGCCGGGACCACGGTGATCCGGCACCCCACCGAGGCAAGGCTGCGCAGAATATTGCGCTTCGCCCCGTAATCCACCGCGACGACATGGTAGCGCGGTTCGGTCTGCCGGCTGGTGCCCTCGGGCCAGGCCCAGCGCGTCTCATCCCAGGAGTAGGACTGCCGGCAGGAGACCTCGCGGGCCAGGTCCATCCCTTCCAGCCCCGGCCAGGCGGTGGCCTGAGCCTGCAACGCCGCGAGGTCGAACCGCCGGTCCGCCGGATAGACGAGCACGCCGCTCGGCGCGCCGCCATCACGGATGCGAACCGTTAGTGCCCGCGTGTCCACCCCGGCGATGCCGCTGATCCCTTGGCCACGCAGCCACGCGTCGAGATGCTGGGTCGCGCGCCAGTTGGAGGGCTCGGTCACGTCCTGTTTGACCACCAGCCCACGCGCCGCGATGGTGCCGGCCTCGATGTCCTCCCGATTCGTGCCGACATTGCCGATATGCGGGAAGGTGAAGGTGATGATCTCCCCGGCATAGGAGGGATCGGTCAGCGTCTCCTGGTAACCGGTCATACCAGTGTTGAAGCAGACCTCGCCCACCGGGCACAACCCAAAGGTGTGCGCGCCGAAGCCGCGGCCCCAGAAGATCGCGCCGTCGGCGAGCACCAGCGCGGCGGTGGCCCCGGCGGGTGGCGCAGTCGCGTCGGACATGTGGCCCAACCTATGGGAAGGAATTTCGCAAGGCAACCGCTGCCGCTGGTAGCCGGGAAAATCTTCTCCGGCCGCGCGGCGCGGAACGCCGTATTATAGAGGGCCAATCGGATAGAGGGGTCGGCATGGGTCTCCGCGAGCAGTTCTCCGAGCAATTGAAGGCGTCGATGAAGGCCGGCGACGCCGCGCGCACCTCGACATTGCGGATGATCCTCGCCCGGCTCAAGGACGTGGACATCGCCGCCCGCCCAAAGGGCATTGAAAAGGTGCCAAACGAGGAGGTGTTGGCCGCGCTGCGCGGCATGGTCAAGTCGCGCCGCGAATCGGTCGACCTCTACCGTCAGGGCAACCGCCCCGACCTGGTCGCCAAGGAGGAGGCCGAGATCGCCGTGATCGAGAGCTTCCTGCCGCGCCAGATGGACGCGGCCGCGATGGAGCGCGCGGTGGCGGAGGCGATCGCCGCGACCGGGGCGCAAGGCCCGAAGGACATGGGCAAGGTCATGGCCGCCCTGAAGGCCCAGCACGGCGCCACGCTTGACCTCGGCCGGGCGGGGCCGCTGGTCAAAGCGAGGCTGGGGTGACGGCACGGCACGCCGCGACCTGATGGCGCTGCCGCACGCCTTCCTCGATGAGCTGCGGACGCGAACGCCGCTCGCCCCCCTGATTGGCCGGCGGGCGAAGCTGGAGCGCGCCGGCCGGCAGTGGAAAACCTGTTGCCCGTTCCACGGCGAGAAGACGCCGAGCCTCTACGTCTGGGACGACCACTACCATTGCTTCGGCTGCGGCGCGCACGGCGATGCCATCACCTTCGTCATGCAGTCCGAGGGCGCCGGCTTCATCGAGGCGGTGGAGCGCCTGGCGGCCGAGGCCGGGATGGAGGTGCCCAAGCTCTCCCCGGCACTGGCTGAGGCCGAGCGCCGCCGGCACACGCTGGGTGCCCTGCTGGAGATGGCCGCCGTCAGCTTCCAGCGCCGTCTGTTCCTGCCCGAAGGCCGGCCCGCGCTCGACTACCTGCTCGGCCGCGGCCTGACCGAGACCACGATCCGCCGCTTTGGCCTCGGCTGGTCCGGGGCAGGGCGCGGGACGCTCGCCGCTGAGCTGGCCCGCGAGGGCGTTGAGCAAGGCCTGTTGGTCGATGCGGGGCTGCTGCTCGCCGACGAGGCAACCGGGCGGAGCCGCGATCTGTTTTATGACCGCGTCATGTTCCCGATCCGCGACCGGCGGGGACAAACGATCAGCTTCGGCGGGCGGACGCTTGGGGACGGCCAGCCGAAATACCTGAACGGGTCGGAAACGGCGGTGTTCGCCAAGCGCCGCAGCCTCTACGCGCTCGATCTGGCCCGCGAGGCCCGTGGCAGGGCCGAGATTGTCGTGGTCGAGGGCTACATGGATGTCATCGCCCTTCATCAAGCGGGCTTCCCCGGTGCCGTCGCGCCCTTGGGCACGGCGCTGACCGAAGATCAGCTCGGGGAGCTGTGGCGCCTGTCGCCCATGCCGATACTTTGCTTCGATGGTGACGCGGCGGGAGCACGGGCCGCGGCGCGCGTCGCCGAATCGGCCCTGCCTCTGCTCGCACCGGAGCGGAGCCTGCGGCTGGCCTCGCTGCCAGCCGGGGAAGATCCCGACACGCTGGTCAGGCGCCTTGGCGCGGCCGGTCTACGGCCGGTGATCGGGGCCGCGCGCCCGCTCTCGGAGGTGTTGTTCGACCTGATCCGCGAGACGACCGGGGATCAGACCCCGGAGCAGCGCGCGCTACTGCGCATCCGACTGGAGCAGGCGGCACGGCGCATCCCGGACCGGGCGCTGTCGGCGGAGTATCGCGGCACGTTGCTCGGCCGCTTCTTCGCCAGCCGTGCCAGCCGGCACGCGGGCGGCAAGACCGCGCGCAGCCCGCTGCCCCGGCCGGCGCCTTCGGATGCCGCCACCGGCACCGAGCGCGCTCGCATCCTGCTCGCGGTGCTCCTGCGCCATCCCGCATTGCTGCGCGATGTCGAGCACGCCTTCGCCGCGATGGGGTTGCCGGCGGGCTACGCGCGGCTGCGAAGCGCGGTCCTGCGTTGGGCGGAACAGGCCGACGTGCTTGACTCGCAGGGGTTGATGAACCACCTCACGATCTCTGGATTGGCGGTCGAGGCTGCACGGACCCTGGCAACGGAGCCGGTTCCGCTGCCCGGGTTTGTGTCGGCCGAGGCGATGCCCGGCGATGCCGAGGCGGGTTGGTGGCACATCTTCGGGCTGATGCATCGCGGCCGACTGGAGGCGGAGGTGGCAGCCGCCGAGCGCGAGTTCGCGGCCCGCATGGACCAAGACTTGCAACGCCGCCTCTTGGCGCTCTGCGCCGCCAGGGACGCGCTCCGGCGCGGCGAACAAGGCGAACTTGAAACGTGATGGGCGCGCTGGCCCAGAGCAGGACTGACCATGATTGCCGGAGTGCCATGAAGATGGCGAGCAAGCCGACCGTAACCGCCGACACCGCGACCACCGAGCAGGACGTGGAGACGACGCTGCTCGACGTGCAGTCGGCAGCCGTGAAGCGGCTGATCGCGAAGTGCAAGGAGCGCGGCTACATCACCTTCGACGAGCTGAACGCCGTACTGCCGCCGGAGCAGAACAGTTCCGAGCAGATCGAGGACGTGATGGCCAACCTCAACGAGATGGGCATCCAGGTCGTCGAGAGCGAGGAGAGCGAGGAGGGCGAGCAGCCGGCACCGAAGCCCGAAAAGGCCGAGGAAGCGGAGGAGGAGCAGTCCGGCAACGTCGATGAGGAGAGCCTCGGCCGCACCGACGATCCGGTGCGCATGTACTTGCGGGAGATGGGCAGCGTCGAGCTGCTCTCGCGCGAGGGCGAGATCGCCATCGCCAAACGCATCGAGGCCGGCCGCGACATGATGATCAACGGGCTGTGCGAGAGCCCGCTGACGTTCAAGGCGATCATCACCTGGCACGACCAGCTCAAGGCCGGCCGGATGCTGCTGCGCGACATCGTGGACCTGGAAGCGACGCAGGGCGGCGGCACTTCGGGCGACGGGGCCGGCGCGCCAGCCCCCGACGCCCTCGCGGGCACCGGCATCGCCGGCAACGGTCTGGCGGGCACCGGCCTGGCGGGCAACGGGACCGCGGTAAACGGGGCAGTCAACGGCCTGGCGGCCAACGGAGCGATCGAACCGCACGACGGGTTCGATCCGGGCGAGGGCGAGGATGAGGAGGAAGGCGAGGGCGCCGGCATCTCGCTCTCGGCGCTGGAGGAAAAGCTCAAGCCCGAAGTGCTGGCCACGTTCGAGGAGATCGAGGCGCTCTACAAGAAACTGCACAAGATGCAGCACCGCCGGCTGGAGACGATGACGAGCGGGGAGGAAGTCAACGCCCGGTCCGAGAAGACCTACGAAAAGGCGCGCGAGGAGCTGGTCGAGAAGGTCGCCCAGGTGCGGTTGCACAACAATCGCATCGAGGAGCTGGTCACCCAGCTCAAGCAGCTCAATCATAGGCTAACCGCGCTCGAAGGCCAGTTGCTGCGCCTCGCCGAGGCTTGCAAGGTGAACCGCGAGGAGTTCCTGAAGCAGTATCGCGGCAGCGAGCTGGACCCGAACTGGCTCGATCGCGTGAGCAAGCTGCCTGGCAAGGGCTGGAAGGTCTTCGCCACCAAGGACGCGGACCAGATCGCCGAGATCCGTGGGCAGATCGCCGCCGTGGCGAACGACGCCGACCTGCCCACCAGCGAGTTCCGCCGGGTGTTCATGACGGTGAGCCGGGGCGAGCGGGATTCCGCGCGCGCCAAGAAGGAGATGATCGAGGCCAATCTGCGTCTGGTGATCTCGATCGCCAAGAAATACACCAATCGCGGCCTGCAGTTCCTGGATCTGATCCAGGAAGGCAACATCGGGCTGATGAAGGCGGTGGACAAGTTCGAGTACCGCCGCGGCTACAAGTTCAGCACCTACGCGACCTGGTGGATCAGGCAGGCGATCACGCGCTCGATCGCCGACCAGGCGCGCACCATTCGCATCCCGGTGCATATGATCGAGACGATCAACAAGCTGGTGCGCACCTCGCGCCAGATGCTGCACGAGATCGGCCGCGAGCCGCAGCCGGAGGAGCTGGCCGAGAAGCTCGGGATGCCGCTCGAGAAGGTGCGCAAAGTGCTGAAGATCGCCAAGGAGCCGATCAGCCTGGAGACGCCGATCGGCGACGAGGAAGACAGCCATCTCGGCGACTTCATCGAAGACAAGGCGGCGGTGATCCCGCTGGACGCGGCGATCCAGGGCAATCTGCGCGAAGCGACGACCCGCGTGCTTTCCTCGCTCACGCCGCGCGAGGAACGGGTGCTGCGGATGCGCTTCGGCATCGGCATGAACACCGATCACACGCTGGAAGAGGTCGGCCAGCAGTTCAATGTCACTCGCGAGCGCATCCGCCAAATCGAGGCGAAGGCGCTACGCAAGCTCAAGCATCCGAGCCGCAGCCGCAAGCTCCGCAGCTTCCTCGACGACTGAGCCTCGTGCCGTGAGAAGCGCGGGAGAGCGGGTGACGGCAGCAGAGGGCGTTGCACGGGTCGCGGTCACCGTGACCTTCCTGCGCATGGAGCGTCCGCCCACCGAAGCCGCGCCGGCACTGCCGACCTCATGCCAAGTTGTGCGGGTCGCCGCGTGCAGCGTGCCGTTCTATCGTTACCTTTACGATACGGTAGGCGCGGATTACGTCTGGTGGCTGCGCCGGACGCTGCCGGACACGGATTTAGCGGCGCTGCTCAAGGACCGGCTGGTGTCGATCCACGTGCTCTACCGCGGCGGCGAGCCGGGAGGCTTTTTCGAGCTGGACGCGCGAACCTGGCCCGATGTCAATCTGAGCTATTTCGGCCTGATGCCCCATGCCATCGGCACCGGCCTCGGCTACCGGTTCCTGCGCCAGGCGGTCGACACGGTGTGGCGGCAAGGCCCGCGTGCGATGACCGTGAACACCTGCACCGCCGACCACCCGCGCGCGCTGCCGGGCTACCTGCGCGCCGGCTTCCGCCCGGTCCGTCAGGTGCGCGAGTTGTGGAACGTGCCGCTCCGGCTCGGTATGCGTATCCCCGCTCACCTGCGGACGTGAGCGAGATCCGCCAGGCCGACTGATGTACATCGGCCTAGTAGGCGGAGTCATGGCGATTGTCGCGGACCATCAACGGTCGCGCGCCGATTGGTGCCCAGACGTAGGCATGGCCACCCTTCTGGCCGACCCGGGCCTCGTCCCTCGGGTCAAGCCCGAGGGCAGGCTTTGGAACCAGATCTCGATCGGCTTGCCGATGGCGGAAGCCGGTAGCGCGGCCTTCACCAGGCTGGCGAAGTTTTATGGGATGGCCCGCCCCTGTAGCCCGGCAGCATAGGCTGATCCGGGCAAGCGGAGGGAAGGAGCATGCCAATTCAGATCGCAGTTCTCGGGATCGACCTGGGCAAGAACAGCTGCAGCGTGGTGGGCCTGGACGACAGCGGGCGGGTCGTGCTGCGCCGGCGGTTGCAACGGGACAGCGTGATCAAGCTCGCCTCCGGCCTGGCACCATGCGTGATGGCGATGGAGGCCTGCTGTGGTGGGCATCACCTAGGTCGTATCCTGCGCGACCATGGGCATCAGGTGCGGCTGATGTCGCCAGAATACGTACGCCCCTATGTGAAGGCACACAAGAACGACGACCGCGATGCGGAAGCGATCGCTGAGGCGGCGACGCGGCCGACGATGCGCTTCGTCGAGTTGAAGAGTGCCGAGCAGCTCGACATGCAGTCTCTGCATCGCGTCCGCGAGCGGCTGGTTGGCGAACGGACGGCATTGATGAACCAGCTGCGGGCGGTCCTGCTGGAGCGCGGCATCACCGTCCCGCAGGGGCGGCGCAAGCTAGAGCAACATCTTGCAGCGATACTGGAAGACGGGGACGTCCGGTTGAGCCCACGCGTACGATCATTGCTCGAAGACATGCGGGCGGAGTGGCATGGGCTGGACCGGCGCATCGAGGCGGCTGGACCGGCGCATCGAGGCGTTCGATGACGAGTTCGCCGCCCATGCCAAGACGGACGATGCTGCCCGCCGCTTGGCGACCATCCCGGGAATAGGCGTGCTGAATGCGACCGCCCTGGCGGCTGCGGTCGGCAATGCCGCCACGTTTGCCCGCGGACGCGACCTCGCTGCCTGGCTCGGCCTGGTCCCGCGACAGATGACGACAGGCGGCAGGCCGCAGCTGCTGGGGATCAGCAAACGAGGCAACAAGTATCTGCGCAAACTGCTGGTGCATGGCGCCCGGGCTGCGCTCCCTTCACTCTCGGCGGGCGCGACGCCGCTTGGCAAGTGGCTACATGGCCTCATGGGACGTGCGCACAAGAACACGGTGATCGTGGCGTTGGCCAACAAGCTGGCGCGGATCGTGTGGGCGGTGCTGCGCCACGGCGGAACATATGACGCTGCTGCCGCGAAGGCGGCGTGACCAGATCGGCCGAGCGCGCTGACACGCGCCAGCGGCTGACGATGTCTGTGGGTGGTGGAAGCGAGATGGCCTGACAGTCAAACCGGCGTTCTGGTAACCTGGCTTTAAAAATGGCGCGTGACGTGACGCCGTAAGTTTTATGAGGACCGGGACGCGCGGATCTCCATCCTGGCCGGGGCCATGCCCATAGGCCGGATACGTTGATGCAGACTGATCAGATCGGATTGCAGAAATCGCTTGCCGACGGGGCGGGCCATGCGTTTTTTAACCGCCTGAGTATTAGAAGCGGGTCGTCGGCCGCGCGGGCAGCTATACCCGTGCCAAAAACAACCGTGCACAAACACAACGACAAAATGGCGCGGCAGCACGATATCGGGTGCCCCAGGCAGGTCGCGACGGTGCAGCCTGTAACGGTAGCCCGCTGCGAAAAGGGCGGCACGGACCGATCGCTCGGGGCGCGTATCCTTGCCACGCACAGCAGCCATCATTCTCGACCGGACGGCAAACTCGACCCTGTCAGCCATCGCAAATGCTCTAGGTGTCTGGGGCGATTCTTAGAACGACGCCTCCTCTGGTCGATACCCTTGTTTTGGGCGGGCATCTCCCATGCCGCTGCTAGCCTAGGCAAACCGCGGCTTTGGCGACGGCCCGTCAAGCGCGTGGAGCGCGGCGAGATCGCGCCCGACCCGAGCCACATCATCGGCTTGCGGCTGAACTGAAGCGAGCCTCATCCGAATGGCGGGGTTATCAGCCCCGCCGGGATCGGGCAGGAGATGCCGGTGTCCGGCGCGCGGTAGCCGTCCGGGCAGGCATCGGAGGAATTGCCATGAGAGGCGCATTGCTGATGGCATTGGTGCTGGCCGGCCTCTCCGGGGCCGCATTCGCCAAGCCGAACCAACTCACCGAAAAGCAGATGAGCAGGGTCGCGGGCGGATACGTGTTCGTTCCGGGCCAGCCTTTCGATCCCCGCCCGATTCAGCCGGTCGGGCCGCCCGTCATCCAGCCCGGCGGCCCCATTCTGATCTCTTGCACCGTCGGCGTCGGCTGCACCACTCGGCACTATCCCTGACGCGCGCCGCGCCGCTCGGTCTCACTTCGGGCGCAGGTCGCGCACCCGGCGGGCCTTGCCGATCGAGCGTTCGAGACTGCCAGGCGGCGCGATGCTCAGCCGCGCGGTCAATCCGATCCGGTCCTTGATGCGCGCGACGATCGCGCGCGCGGTCGCATCCAGCAACGCCGGCTCGCAGCCGTCGGCGCGCGCCTCGACCTCGACCGTGACCTCATCCATCCGCCCGTCGCGGGTCAGCACGATCTGGTAGTGGCCGGTGAGCACGGTGCTTTCCAGCAGCAGCTCCTCGATCTGCGAGGGGAACAGGTTGACCCCGCGCACGATCAGCATGTCGTCGGTGCGCCCCGTGATCTTGGCCATGCGCCGCATCGTCCGCGCCGTGCCGGGTAGAAGCCGCGTGAGGTCGCGGGTGCGGTAGCGCACGACCGGCATCCCTTCCTTGGTGAGCGTGGTGAACACCAGCTCGCCCGGCTCGCCCTCGGGCAGCACGCGGCCGGTCTCCGGGTCGATCACCTCGGGGTAGAAATGGTCCTCCCAGATATGCGGGCCGTCCTTGGTCTCCACGCATTCGTTGGCGACCCCCGGCCCCATCACTTCGGACAGGCCGTAGATGTCCACCGCATCCATCGCGAAGCCGGTCTCGATCTCCCGGCGCATCGCGTCGGTCCAGGGCTCGGCGCCGAAGATGCCGACCCGCAGCGACGTTTGGCGCGGATCGAGCCCCTGCCGGCGGAACTCGTCGAGGATCGCCAGCATGTAGCTCGGCGTCACCATGATGATGTCGGGGCGAAAGTCGGCGATGATCTGCACTTGGCGCTCGGTCATCCCGCCCGAGACCGGCACGACGGTGCAGCCCAGCCGCTCGGCCCCGGTGTGCGCGCCGAGCCCGCCGGTGAACAGGCCATAGCCGTAAGCATTATGGACGATCATGCCCGGCCGGCCGCCGGCGGCGTAGATCGAGCGGGCCACCACCGCGGCCCAGGTCTCGAGGTCGCGCGCCGTGTAGCCAACCACGGTCGGCTTGCCAGTAGTGCCGGAGGAGGCGTGGATGCGCGCGATCCGCTCGCGCGGCACGGCGAACATGCCGAACGGGTAGTTGGCGCGCAGGTCGTGCTTGGTAGTGAAGGGAAACTTCGCCAGATCGTCCAAATGGTGGAAGTCGTCGGGATGTACCCCGGCTGCCCGGAACGCGGCGCGATAGTGCGGTACATTGTCGTGCGCATGGCTCAGCGTCCAGGTGATGCGCTCGCGTTGCAGCGCCGCGATCGCGTCGCGCGAGGCGGTTTCGATCGGATCGAGCCCCGGCCCCGGCATCTAGCCCTCCGTGCCGAAGAACGTGCCGTCGATGGCGCGCGTGTGGCCGCGGAACTCCGCGACCAGGCCGCCATCGGCGCCGGTCACGCGCACGTCGTAGATCCCGGAGCGCCGCTCGCGCGCGCGTTCTATTGCCTCCGCGCGCAGTCTCTCGCCGAGCCGGCCGGGGCGGAGGAACGTCACCGCGCCATGCTGCGCGACCGCGCGCTCGCCGTGGCTGTTGGAGGCGAAGGCCATCGCGGAATCGGCGAGCGCGAAGATGAACCCGCCGTGGCAGATGCCGTGGCCGTTCACCATGCGCTCGCCGACCGTCATGCTGAGCACCGCCCGGCCCGGGCCGACGTCATCTAGACGCATCCCGAGACCCTGGCTGGCCTGGTCGTCCCGCCACATCGCCTCCGCACAGGCTTTGGCGAGCGCGGCGGCGTCGCCCATCATCACGTGCGGCCGGTGAAGGCGGGCTTGCGCTTTTCCAGGAACGCGCGCACGCCCTCGGCATAATCCGCGGTGCGGCCGGACGCGGCCTGCATCTCGGCTTCGAGGTCGAGTTGGGCGTCCAGCCCGTTCTCGGCGGAGGCGGCGAACATGCGCTTCATGCGTCCGAGCGCCTCGGTCGGCATCGCGGCAAGGCGGGCGGCAAGCGCCTCGGCCTGCGGCATCAGCTCCGCGTCGTCCACCGCCTTCCAGATCATGCCCCAGTCCTCGGCCTGCGCCGCCGGCACCCCCTCGCCCAGCATGGCGAGCGCGCGGGCGCGAGCGTCGCCCACGAGGCGCGGCAGGAAGAAGCTGCCGCCGCAATCGGGCACCAGGCCGATGCGCACGAACGCCTGCACAAAGCTGGCGCTCCGGGCGGCCAGCACGATGTCGCAGGCGAGCGCCACGTTCGCCCCGGCACCCGCCGCCACGCCGTTCACTGCGCACACCACCGGGATCGGCAGCGCGCGCATCCGGCGTACCACGCCACGATGGATGAGGTCGGCGATCCGGCCGAGATCGGGCGGGCCGTTCGGGCCGGGCATGATCGCCGGGCCAAGCTCCTGGCCGGCGCAGAAGCCGCGACCCTCGCCGGTCAGCAGCAGGGCGCGGCAGGCGGGGTCTGTTTCGGCGGCATCGAACGCTTCCGAGAACGCGGCCAGCACCGTCTCGTTCAGCGCGTTCAGCTTGTCCGGCCGGTTGAGCGTGAGCTTGCGCCAGCCGTCGCGGCGCTCGATGCGGATCGGCTCGTCCATGGCGATCTCCTCGGGTCTTGAGGGCCGGCATCGGCCGGGCGCACAGTGTGATCGCACCTCGCCGCCGCAAGCAAGGAGACGGACATGGCCTCGACCCTGCCGCTCGATCGGATGATCGACGTCGATCGCGGGACCATCAGCCGGGAGATTTTCGTCGCGCCCGAATTGCACCGCGCGGAACTGGATAAGCTGTTCGCCCGCGCCTGGCTGTTCGTCGGCCACGAAAGCCTGATCGCCAAGCCGGGGGATTTCTTCACTTCGCGGATGGGCGACGAGTTGGTGATCCTGTGCCGCGACCAGCAGGGTGCGGTGCATGTGTTCCTGAATTCCTGCCGGCATCGCGGCATGAAGGTGTGCCGCTACGAGCAGGGCAACACCGCGCTGTTCGTCTGCCCATACCATAGCTGGAGCTATGCGACCGACGGCAAGCTAGAGGGCGTGCCGCATTATCGCGCGCTCTACGAGAAGACGCTGCACCGCGAGGACTGGTCGCTGATCGAGGTGCCGAAGCTCGCGCTTTACAAGGGTACAGTCTGGGCATCTTGGGATGCCGACGCGCCAGCGTTCCTCGACTATCTCGGCGGTGCCGTGGACCATCTCGACCAGGTGCTCGACTGCCGCGACGGCAGGCCGGGCGGGTCGGAGGTGATCGGCATGCATAAATGGGTGTTCCCCGCGAACTGGAAGTTAGCCGCCGAGAATTTCCTAGGCGACATCTATCACAATCCGAGCCACCGCTCAGTGGACATGATCGGCATCGGGCCGTCGGCGCAACGCGGCATGAAGGGACGGCGCGACAACGAGTATGAGGGCGCGCAACACATCTGGGTAAGCTTCCCGCAGGGGCACGGGATGCATAGCGTGTTGCAGGGGAAAGACGCCGAGTATATCGCCAGCTACCAGCAGCACCCGATGGTGGACGAGTATTTCCGCGACTGCTTCGAGATGCGCAGACGCCGGCTGGGTGAGCGGGCTGTTGCCATTCACCGGCAACATCTTCCCCAACGCGTCCTATCACGGCCGCCAGCCGCGCGGCATCTGCGTGTGGCATCCGCACGGCACGACCGAGACCGAGGCCGGGCGCTTCTTCCTCGTGGATGCCGACACCCCGGCCGAGGTAAAGGACGTGCTGCGCCGGTTCTACATGCGCTACTCCGGCCCGGCCGGGATGACCGAGCAGGACGACATGGAGAATTGGCTCTACGCCACCGCGGCGAGCAGCGGCACCATCGCCCGGCGCTATCCGTTCAACTATCAGCAGTCGATGGGCGCATATAAGACCGACGATCCAGTGCCGGGCGATGTCAGCCTGCAAATGACCGAGCAGATGGCGCGCAACTACTATCGGCGGTATCGGTCCTACCTCGAAGGTGGTAGCTGGGACGAGCTGCTTGGTCGCGCCGCGGTGCGCGAAGCGGCGGAATAGGGTCATGAGCCAGGTGCCCGAGCGCCCGGCGTCGCTGCGTGTCAGCGGGTGGTGGGAGTTGACGCAGGAGGTCGCCGAGTTCCTGTACCGCGAGGCGGACCTGCTGGACGAGCGCCGGCTCGCCGAATGGCTCGATCTGCTGACCGATGATCTGGTCTATTTCATGCCGATCCGGCGCAATGTGAAGTTCGGCGAGCAGGAGGAGCGTGAGAACACCCGCCAGGGCGAGGGCATCTCCTGGTTCGACGAGGACAAGTGGACGCTGGGCAAGCGGGTTGAGCAAATCTTGACCGGCGTGCATTACGCCGAAGAGCCGCTGTCGCGCGTCTGCCATGTGGTCAGCAACGTGCGGATACTGGAGGCGCTGCCCTCGGCGGAGGCGGCCGAGCAGGTACGCGTGCGCAGCCGGTTCCTGATCTACCAGAACCGGGTCGAGTACCGAGCATTACACCTTCATCGGCCGGCGCACCGACACGCTGCGCCGCGTTGCGGGAGGCGATTGGCGGATTGCGCGGCGGGAGATCGTGCTGGAGCAGAACGTGCTGCTGGCCAAGAACCTGACGGTATTTTTCTAGATGGACCGGACGGCGTTCCTTCGATCCCTGATCGACCTGAACGGAATCGGGCTGGAGATCGGTCCGGGGTACAATCCGCTGCTGCCCAAGGCGGCGGGGTTCCGCGTCCAGACAGTGGATCACACCGATGCCGACGGACTGAGGGCCAAGTACCGTGATGCCGGTGTCGATCCGTCGCGGATCGAGGAGGTCGATCACGTGCTGGCTGACAGGTCGCTGGCGGATGCGATCGGCGAGCGGCGTCACTACGACTTCATCGTGGCATCCCACGTCATCGAACATACGCCGGACATGCTTGGCTTCCTGCGCGATTGCGAGGCGTTGCTGAACGAGACGGGCATCCTGCTGCTGGCGGTGCCGGACAAACGGTATTGCTTCGATGTGTTCCAGCCGCTGTCCAGCACCGGGGCGGTGCTGCAAGCGCATTTCGACCGCCGCACACGCCCGCCGCTCAGCGCGATCTTCGACGATCGTGCCTATAACGCCGTGCGCGACGGGGCGATCGGCTGGCCGATGGAGAGCACGGGCGCACTGTCGTTCCATCTCGATCTTCCAGCGGCCTCGGCGCATTTCGCGGCGGATCGGCAGTCCGCCCGCTATATCGACGTGCATGTTTGGAAGTTCGTCCCGTCAAGCTTTCGGCTGATCATTCACGACCTGAACGCGATCGGCGAGCTTCGGCTACGCGAGCACGCGTTTTTCGATAGCGTCGGCAACGAGTTCTACATGACGCTCTCGGAGCGCGGGCACGAGTGCGGCGTGAACCGGCTGACGCTGGCGCGGCGGATGTTGGTCGAGCAGGCGCGCATCGTAGCGGATCACACCGTCGCCGACCCGGCCGCCGGGCTCAGTCGCATCAGCGGAATAAGCCGGGCGGTTCGGCGTTGGTACTCCTCATAGGGTGGGTAGATCGCCACCAGACGCGGCCAGAGCCGGTCCCGGTCATCTCGATCCGTTTCTCTGGCGACGACGGCCATGCGTTGGTGGCCGACTTGCACCTCCCCCTTCGGATCGGCCTGGAGATTAAAATACCACGCCGGGTGCCCCGGGGCGCCCCCCTGGGAGCCCACGATCACCAGGTCCGCTCCGTCCTTCAGGTAAAGCAGCGGCACGGTGCGCCGGCGACCGGATTTGCGGCCCTTGGTCGTGAGCAGGCAAACGGGTGCCCCGGATGGGAGGCGTCCCATCACCCTGCCGCCGCTCAGGCGATAAATCTGGGCATTCAGGGCGCTGAGGGCGTGCATGAGGGACGGTCGCATGCCGACCATGTTGGCATGATGCGATGCCTGCGGCCACCGCGATCCAGAATCGCCTTCAGGCCCTGGGCGACCGCCGCCGAATGGGCGAGCTGCCAGGGTTCACTCAGATGGTCGGGCGAATCGAAGAACGCCGTGCGCGGGTAACGGCTGCGATTGGGCAATTCCAGGAACGCCGCTTCGTTGGCACGGTACACCGCCCGGATCGCGGCCAGGGTCGCGGGGGGAATGGGAGAATTGGCGAAGCCTGTGGGCAGGCCGCCGATGGCGCCCACACGATGCGCCCTGGCCCAGCGCAGGAAGTTCGCGATCAGCGCTGCCCCGTCGCCGGTCGCGACCTCGGATGCGCCCGGGTGGACCGGCTTGGCCATCGCGAGCAGCGCCCGGTGCGGAGCGGCGCGGGCGGCGTCGTGGCCGACGTGATCGCCCCAGGCGTTGGTGGAGCCCTCGGCGGCCGCGCGCGGGTCGCGGAAGCCCACCGCGACCAACGCGTGCTCGATCAGCGCCATCACCGCGAACCGCAGGTCGAAGGAGAACAGCGCACCGGCCCAGCGGCCCGGCGGCAACGCCCCGAGCGTCGCCCAATCGTGGCGGAACATGATCGCCGCATCCGGCCCCACTTCGGTCGCGGCGCGTGTGCGGACATACTGCGCCTCCTCCATCGGGAGATAGAGCACGTCGCCCGCGTGCAGCAGCGGCTTCCAGCGCGCGAACAGGTAGTCGAGCCCGATGCCCAGTGCGACACCGCCGTTCACGCACGCCATGCCGAGCATCGGCTCGATCGCCTGGCAGCGATGCGAATAGGGGCCGTTGGAGCCGGCCAGGATCACCAGCTTGGGGCCGGCGATCGTCGCTGCGCGGGCGAGTTTCGCGTCGATCTCGGATTCGAGCAGGCCGTAGGCGAGCGGGCGGTCGAGCACGAACGCGAACAGTGCGGCATAGAGCAGCAACGAGAGCAGACAGGCGCCCAGCAGGCGGCCTATTGGGCCGCCTCTCACCCCGACCCTCCGCCGAAGGCGGGAAAGGGAGCTCTGCGCCTGGCCCTCGATGATTGCCGCTGACATCAGAATTGGAAATAAAGAAACGGCGTGGCGCTGGGGGCGAAGAACACAGCTTGGACCGTGAAGGCGAAGCCGGCGGTCAGCGCCCAGCCGCGCGCCGGCTCGGACAGCTCGTCCACGCGCGGCAGGGCGAGCGCGATGAACCAGCCGACCAGCAAGCAGGCCGTGACCTCGGGGAAACTCAGGGTGCGGGCATCGCCCAGGAACGGCAGCGTCGGCACCGGCCGCGCGATGGCGCCGAGCGCGGGCAGGAAGCCGAGGACCATGCGCGGCAGCGCGATCCCGTTCAGCCCCGCCATGCCGCGCAACATCGCACCGGCGGCATCAAGGCTCGCGGCGCGGAAGGGCACCCAGGCGAGGGTCACCGCGAGCAGGGTGAGCGTGCGCGCCGGCAGCGCGGGGAGCGGGCGCCCGAGCCGTCGCCAGCTCGCGTGCAGCACCAGCAGCACCCCATGCATTCCGCCCCACAGCACGAACCGCCAGGCCGCCCCGTGCCAAAGGCCGCAGAGCAGCATGGTCGCCATCAGGTTGAGCGACCGCAGCCCGGCGCCGTGTCGACTGCCGCCCAGGGGGATGTAGAGGTAGTCACGCAGGAAACTGCCCAAGGTGATGTGCCAGCGACGCCAGAACGCGGCGATGTCGCAAGCCCGGTACGGGCTCGCGAAGTTCAGTGGGAAGCGCACGTTCAGCATCCGCGCGAGCCCGATCGCCATGTCGGAGTAGCCGGAGAAATCGAAATAGATCTGCAAGCCGTAGGCCAGCGCGGCGTACCATGCCTCGAACAAGGTCAATGCCGCCCCGTGCGCGGCGGCATCGAAGCCGATATCGCTGAAGCGGGCGAAGCAGTCGGCGAGCACGACTTTTTTGGCCAGGCCAAGCAGGAAGGTGGTCATGCCGCCGGCGAGGTTGTCGGCCCGCGGCACGGTCAGGTCTGGGGCGAGGAGTTGCGGAATGATCTCGTAAGGTCGAACGATCGGTCCGGCGATCAGATGTGGAAAGAAGGCGATGAACGCCGCGTAGGCGGTGAAGCCGGCATCCGGCCGTTGCTCCCGGTAGCTGTCCACCAGGAACATGATCTGCTGGAAGCTGAAGAAGCTGATCGCGAGCGGCAGGAAGATGTCGAGTGCCGGCGCCGGCTGTCCCAGCAAGGAGGCGAACGCCGCGGCGAAGAAGCCGGCGTATTTGAACCAGCCGAGCAGGCCGAGATCGAGCGCGATGCCAACCACGAGCCAGCGCCGCGCCGCACGCGGCCGTCCGCCGCGGGCGAGTGCGAGGATGCGCTGGCCGAAGCCGTAGTTGCCGACGATCGAGCCGATCAGGAGCAGGACGAAGGGCGGGCTCCACCAACCGTAGAAGAACAGGCTCGCGGCCACGATCCAGCGCAGCGCCCACTGAGTCCCCAGGCGCCCGAGCAGGTAGAACCCGCCGAGCGCGACCGGGAGGAACCCAACCAGGAAGGGCGGGGAGTTGAACAGCACGCCCCTATCCTCGCTTGGGTGCGTGAGCAGGCGGTAAACGCGACGGGTGTTTCGAGGCGGTTGGAGCTGTTAGCTGACCCCTTTGTCGCGATCCGAGGCTTTTTCCTTGAGCCGACCCGGGGCGGTACGGTAGAGCGTTCACGCGGACGTGAGGGCCTGATGACGATACAACTCGCCATCGCGAACAGCTACGGTATTGCAATGGCAAGCGACCGGCACGTGTATCGCGGCGGCGAGGCGCGCTCCACCGGGCGGGATGTCAAGTTGCTGCGTCTCGGCACTCGGGTTCCGGCCGCGATGATGGCCTCGGGGCCGCTCGCGATGTTCGATCTCCCGGTCAGCCGGCTTGCGTTGTCGATGCAACGGGCGATCGAAGCCGCCGAGCCCGCCGCCACCCCCGAGGCGTTGGCCGAGGCGGTGCTGGCGGTGCTGGATAGGCCACTGCCCTGCGCCGCCGGCCGCGGCCGGGAAGAGGCGGATGCCGAGGTGCTCGCGGCGACCGCCGAACTGGTGCTGGAGCGCGCGCTGGGTGCTGGCGGCGGCGGCGCGGCCCGTGGATTGCAGCGGATACTAGCCGAGATCGAGCAAGCCGCGGCCTGTCGTGGCGAGGCAACGCTGCGCGCGGTCGGGCATGCGGTGTGGAATGCCCACGCCTCCCGCCTGTGCGGGACGTTCGGCAAGCCCAGCCTGGTCGCCGCGATTCGCGAGGCGCCTGAATTGTGTGGGCGCGCCGTGGTCGGAGCCCTCACGCGCGACTGGGGCAAGCCGTCCGACCTTTTCCTCACCATCGGGATGTGCTGCCCGGCGACCGGCGTGCCGGTTCTGGTCTCGCTCCGGCTATGGCGCGGCATTGGCCAGCGGCTGCACGCGGTCTCACGCTTCACCACCGACTACGAGGCGTTGTGGCGCTCCAGCCGCACCGTCGTCGTGGCTCAGGGATCGGGCCGTCCGCTGATCGAGGCGATGGTGGACGGTATATCGGACGAGCATTGGCGCAGGATGTCGGCCACCGAGCGGGACGCGGTCGGCCCGGCGATGGGCGCGCGCTGGGACCAGACGCACGATCGGATCGGTGTTTCCTCCGTGGCCGAGCTAGGCGCCATCGCCGCCGGCCTGGTGCGCGGCGCCGAAGCCGTCGGGTATCTTACGCGCGAGGGCGAGGGCACCATTGCTCCGGTGGACTGCCTGGTGCTGACGCCCTATGGCACCACCGCTTGCGGACTCCCGGCCGGAGCCGCGCCGGCTGATGCCGCCATGGCCGAGGCGCCGACACGCTCGGCTTTTCCATCACTTGCCGTCGAGGTTGTCTGACTTCCCCCTCCCCTTGCGGGAGGGGGCCGCGGGAGGGTCTCGTCGTGGTCGGCGGAGGCCGACCATCCGCGACTCTCTCGGAGTGGCGTCGGCTCATTTTCTGCAGATGACTCCCGCTTCTCCTTCCGCCATCCAAATACACCGCGACTTCCGCTCAAATCTCCACCTCCAATCCCACCTCCACCACCTGCGTAGCCGGCACCCCGAAATAGGCGGCCGGGAGATTGGCGTTGAGATGCATCGCCGCGAACAGCCTCTTTCTCCACACGGGCATTCCGGACACCTGATCGCGCGGGACGACCATCACCCGGCGGAAATAGTAGGTGATCTGCTCCGGATCGATCCCGCGCAGGCTGGGGTCGTCGCAGGCGAGCCTCAACCCGTCCATGACATTGGGATCTTCCATGAACCCGTACTGCAGCAGCACCCGGGTTATGCCGGCGCCGACCGGCACGAGCCGGACGCGCTCGAGCCGATCCACCCGCGGCGCATCGGTGTTGGTGGTGGAGACCAGCAGCACCCGCTCGTGCAAGACGTGATTGTGCCGCAAGTGATGCGTCAGCGCGAGCGGGATGCCAGAGCTGGCCGCGGTGAAGATCGCCGCGGCACCCGGCAGTCGCAAGGGCGGGTTCTTGAGCACCCACTCCACGAACCCCTCCTCTCTCTGGCGCAGGCCGGAGCGCTGCTGCTCCAGCAGGAGCCAGCCGGAGCGCCAGGTCAGCATCAGGAACGCGATGATGCCGGCCAGCAGCAGCGGGAACCAGCCGCCCTCCAGCAGCTTGGTCGCATTGGCGGCGACGAAGATCAGGTCCACAACCAGGAACGCCCCGTTCACCGCCGCGACTGCGAGCGGGTTGTAGCCCCATTGCAGCGCGACCAGGGCCGCCAGCACCGTGGTTATCGCCATTAGCATCGAGACGGCGATCCCGTACGCACCTCCGAGCGCGTCGGAGGAGCCAAACACGAACACGGCGGCCAGCGTGCCGGCGGCCAGGAGCCAGTTCACCACCGGCATGTAGATCTGGCCCTTTTCATGGCTGGCCGTGTGCAGCACCTGCATCCGGGGCAGGAAACCGAGTTGGATCGACTGCTGGGTGAGCGAGTAGGCGCCGGAGATGATGGCCTGCGAGGCGATGATGGTGGCCAGCGTGGCGAACACCACCAGCGGGTAATGCGCCCATCCCGGCGCCAGCAGGTAGAACGGGTTCTCGATGCCCCGTGAATTGGCGAGCAATAGCGCGCCCTGGCCGAAATAGTTGAGCACCAGCGCCGGCAGCGCCACGACGAACCAGCCGAGGCGGATCGGCAAGCGGCCGAAATGGCCCATGTCGGCATACATCGCCTCCCCGCCCGTGACCGCGAGGAACGCTGCGCCGAGCACGGCGAACCCGATCGCCGGTCCGGCATGTACCAGATATATCACCGCGTGATGCGGGCTGATCGCCTCCAGGATCATCGGCGAGCGCGCGATCCCGCGTAGGCCGAGCACGCCGATCGCCAGGAACCACAGCAGCATCACCGGTCCGAAAATGTTGCCGATGAAGCCCGTGCCCTTGCGCTGCACCAGGAACAGGCCGATCAGGATCGCGACGCTGATCGGCACGACCAGGCGCGTCAACTCCGGTGCATCGAGCTTCAGGCCTTCCACCGCGCTGAGCACCGAGATCGCCGGCGTGATCACCCCGTCGCCATAGAGCAGCGCCGCCCCGATCAGGCCAATGATGAGCAGGAAGGCGCGCCAGCTTCCGGCCTGGGCGTGCCGCGCATCGAGCAGGGCGAGCAGCGCCACGATGCCGCCCTCGCCGTGGTTGTCGGCACGCATGATGAGGATGGCGTATTTGAGCGAGACGATCAGGATTAGCGACCAGAGGATCAGCGACACGACGCCCATGATGGTCTCGGGCGAAAGCGTCCCGCCCGCCTGGGCGGCCTGCTTGAACGCATAGAGCGGGCTCGTGCCGATATCGCCATAGACGATGCCGAGCGCGGCGAGTGCGGCGGCGGCGGGAAGGCGCCGGGCGCCGAGCCTCGGCACTGCGGCCGTCCGGAGCGTCTGTGCCATTGCCCTTCCTCCCGGGTATCGGCATCAGCCTGGACCAAAATGCCGAACCGTGGAAGGAAGCCGCGCGCTGCAAGCGGGCCATGGCTTCAGGCCCGCGCCTGTGCCATGCTCGGCCAAGGCGTTGGCCCACGGCGCCCTCTGCGCCGGGAGGAACCAATCGAGACGGTCTCGCTCTGGCAGGGCGCGCTCGCGCATCTGGACCGGCTTGAGCAGCATCTGCTCGGCGAAGTCCTTGTGTTTGCCAATGTGATCCAGGTGCCCGCCGTCATCCTGACCGGCGCCATCGCCTGGCTCATGTGCCGGCCGATCCGGCTTTGGCTCATCCGCTGGGTGGAGCGGATTCCAGAGGGGCACCACCTCGACTGGATCGCCGCTCACCGGGGCTGGGTCAGCTATCGGGTGGTGCCGCTGGTCACTCCGATCGCCTGGGTGAGCGGATTGTGGGTTTCGGTCGCGATCGCCGAGCATGTCGGGTGGCCGAGTCTGGTGACCCAGACGGCGATCAGCTTGCTGCTGGCCTGGCTGGTGATCCGGCTGGCGGCGGATTTCGTCCCTTATCCGGCGCTGGCGCGGCTGATCGCGGTCCTCGCCTGGGTGGTGGCGGCGCTCAACATCGTCCATCTCCTCGATCCGGCGCTCAACCTGCTGGATAGCGTCGCGATCGTGATGGGCGGACTCAGGGTCTCGATCCTGACCGTGGTCAAGGGCGTGCTCTCGCTCGCCGTCCTACTCTGGATTGCCACCGTCGCGTCCAATCTGTTCGAGCGCCGGATCACCCGGGTCCCCGAGCTGACCCCGCGCGCGCGAGTGCTTCTGGGCAAGCTCACCAAAGCCACCTTGATCACGCTGGCCGTGGTGCTCTCGCTCACCAGCATCGGCGTGGACCTGTCCACCTTCGCGCTGTTCACCGGGGCGCTCGGCGTCGGCGTCGGGCTCGGTTTGCAGCGCACCGTCTCCAACCTGTTCAGCGGCATCGTTCTGCTGCTGGACAAGTCGATCAAGCCAGGCGACGTGATCGAGGTCGGCGGCACCTATGGCTGGGTCTCCTCGCTCGGCGCGCGCTACGTGGCGGTGGAGACGCGCGACGGCATGGAGTTTCTGATCCCGAACGAGGACATCATCACCCACCAGGTGCTCAACTGGTCGCATAAGAGCGATCGCGTGCGATTGAAGGTTCCGGTGCGCGTGCCGCACGATTCCGATCTGGACCAGGTGCTCGCCCTGATGACCGAGGCGGCGAGCCGGCCGCCGCGCATCCTCTCCGCGCCGGCTCCCACGGCGCTCATCATGGCGTTCGGGGAGAGCGCGATCGAGCTGGAGTTGCGGTTCTGGATCGAGGACGCGCAGAACGGCATCCACAACATCAAAAGCCAGGTGCTCTATGAGATCTGGCACTTGTTCCAGCAGCAAGGCATCCGCATTCCATACCCGAAGCGCGACCTTTACGTGCGCTCCAATGCTAGCCGCGATGGGATGGGAGCAGCTCTGTAGCGGAGACGTGATTCTAAGCGCGGATGGCTCGTTCACATATACCGTATCTAAGAACAATTACCTACGGAGCAGTGTCGTGCCGGAAGTCGCGGAAGGCAGCAATTCACAGCAGGCGCCACCAGCAAGCCCCCCGGCGGAACCCGGCCAGGAAGTGGCCGATGCCTTGGATCGGGTGCAACAGGCGGTCACCGACGTCCAAGAAGGCGAGCTGCGCGAATCGCTGGAGGGCGCGATCGAGGCCATCGATGCAGCCGCCGCGAGCCCTGATGCGGAGGGGACCGAACACCTCCACGCCGTCGCGGATGCGCTCGAGGGGGCGCTCAACGAGCTTGAGCACGGAAGGGTTGCCGACCTCGTGCAAGTGATCGACCAGGCACAGTCGATTATCCAGTCCTGATGGCGCTTCGTTCACACGGGCCGGCCATAGTAGAGCATCGCTGTATGCGTGGCCTGCGCGAAGAACAACCAGCGTTCAGCATACAAACCGAGCAGCGCGCAGACTGCGGATAGCGGAAACAGAATCCCGGCGACCACGCCATCCAAGACCGAACCCGCGATCAGCAGCACGATCGGGATGACGAAGCCGACCGCCAGAGTGATTTGCCGCAACCTGGCGGCGTGCTTCCGGCCGATCCGGAATCCCATCTCGCGTAACAAGTAGTTCTCCTCGGTGTGCGGGGCCTCCAGCATCCGCACCCGGCCGAGCGCGCCGAGCCCGGTCGCGCTCTCCATCGTGCTGATGCTGGGAGCGGGACGGCGGTCGATGAACCGCCAATAGGCAAGCTTTCCGCCGGCTCCCGCCACTCCCGCCATGATCGCAAGCGCGGCGGCGATGCGCCCCGGCCCCGCCTCCCAGAAGATCGCCATAGCGGCCAGGCACGCCCCGCCGCTGAACAGCGCCAGGACCAAATAGTTCGGTAGCACGAAACGATTGTGCCACTGCCGCACTGGCTTGAGCGAACGGTAGATCATCGCCGTGCAGAAGACGGTTGCCGCCCCCGCCACGGCCGCGAGCAGGCCGAAGGCGAGCGTGACCTCCGCTCCCGCGCCGCGCAGTGCCCAGAACAATGCGAATAGTAAGGCCGGCACATACGCGATCAGCGCCGCCACGCCCTCCCGCGACAGCCAGGAACTGCGCCATTGCGAGATCGCGCGCCAGGCCCGCTCCGGTCGCCCGAGATGGAACGTGGAGAACACCAGCCCAGCCGAGGCGAGCCCCAGCGCGATCGCGACCGCCGGCACGCCGAACCATGCCGGGGCCGGCATCCGCCCGGCCGCGTTCAGCACGCCGAGCCAGAACAGCATCCCGTAGCCGGCCCCGGAAAACGTCGTGAAGAAAATGACCGAGAAGGCGGGATTCATCGGCTGAGCATGCGGTCGATCCAGCGCAGCACGGATGCTCCGGCCCCGGTCGGCTCGGCAGGCTCCGCCTCGATCGGCGCCGGTGGCGGCGCGGGCCGCCGGCGGGGAGGCAGGTACTTATTAACCGGCCGATATCCCATCTCCGGCATCAAATCGTAGCCGTCCCGCTCGGCGACCAGTTTGGAGACCGCGCTCTCCGGGTCGCCGAGATCGCCGTAATGCCGCGCGCGGGCGGGGCAGGTGGCGACGCAGGCGGGTTCCCGCTCCCGCTCGGGGAGGTTCTCGTTGTATATGCGGTCGATGCAGAGCGTGCATTTGCGCATCACGCCCTGATCGGTGTCGAACTCGCGCGCGCCATAGGGGCAAGCCCAGGCGCAGAGCTGGCAGCCGATGCATATCTCGGCATTGACCAGCACGATCCCGTCCTCGGCGCGCTTGTAGCTGGCGCCCGTGGGACAGACCGTGACACAGGCCGGTTGCTCGCAATGCAGGCAGGAGCGCGGGAAATGCACCGTCCGGCTCGCCTCGCCGGTTCCCGCCTCATAGGTATGCACGCGGTTCAGCCACACCCCTTGCGGGTGCTCCTGATACGGCTCGAAGTCAGTCAGCGGCGCGGGGTGGCCGGAGGTGTTCCATTCCTTGCAGCTCACCGCGCAGGCGTGACAGCCGACGCACGTATCGAGATCGATCACCAGGCCAAGCTTCTTCTGGCCCGGCTGGGGGGTGGGAATGCTGGTCATGCTCGCAAGGCCGAAGACACCTCTCCCGCGCTAGGGGGAGAGGTCGCCCCCGCGTCAGCGGGTTCTGGTCTTCTCGGGTCAAGCACGTCATGGTCGGCGAAGGCCGACCATCCACGGCTTCGCTGGCGGATACGGAGCCGTGGATGCTCGCATTCGCGAGGAGGGCGGTCGGTGCATAGGGCCATCACTCTCACTCCGCTGTCTCAGCCGAAGCAGCCACGCCAAATCGCAGGATGCTTGGCGTCGCGGCCAACCCCGGCAACCGGGCTAGCGCGACCGCCCGCGGCAAGGTATCGGTGGCCGCCTCGGCCTTTTCGATCCGCACGCGCAAATCGTACCATGCCGCCTGGCCCGTTACTGGATCGGCATTAGCGAAGCGCGGTCCCTCGGCGGGCGGCAAAAACTCCGAAATGGCATGGTTGAGCAGGAAGCCGCGCCGGGCCTCCGGCGCGTCGGGCGACAGGTTCCACGCCCCGGCGCGCTTGCCGATGGCGTTCCAGGTCCAGACCGTGTCCGGGTTCACGCCCTCCATCAACCGCACTTGGCACTTCACCCGGCCGCCGCGGCCGATGACCCACGCCCAGTCCTCGTCGGCGATGTCCAGCGCCTCGGCCGTGCCGCGATGAATGTAAAGCCGGTTCTGGCTGTATATCTGGCGCAGCCAGGCGTTCTGCGAGTGCCACGAATGGTACATCGCCATCGGCCGCTGCGTGATCGCGTGCAGCGGGTAGACGGCCTGCTCGATCGGCCCGTGCTCGAGTGGCGAGTACCAGATCGGCAGCGGGTCGAAATACTTTCGAATGCGCGCGCGATGGCTCTCGGGCGGCTGCGCCGCGCCGTGCCCGTCGGCCGCCAGCCGGAACTTCTGCAACGGCTCGCAATAGAGCTGCAACACGATCTGCGCCGTGTCGTCCACCAGTCCCATCCGCTTCGCCTGCTCCAGATAAGCCCGGTTGGCGTGCTTGTAGTAAAGCTGTTCCGGCGGCAGGTGGTACGACCAAAAGCACTGGTTCTCGACGTAACGGTCGAGCTGGCGCGGGTTCGGCGCGCCCGCTCCCTGCTCGGTGCCATCCGGCCCACGCCAGCCGGCAAGCGGGCCGATCCCCGGACGGCGCTGATGGTTGGCGATGTAGTCCGGATAATCGCGGTAGGCCGGCTCGCCGTCCTCACCCACGAAACCCGGCAGCTTCAGCCGCGCGCCAAGCTCGATCAGCACGTCCTGGAACGGCCGCACGTCGCGATCGGGTGCCAGCACTGGCTGGCGGATCGCATCCGCCGGCCCCTCCGGGCTGCCGATCGGGCGATCCAGCAGCGAAATGCAGTCCCAGCGTTCCAAATAGGTCGTATCGGGCAGCACGAGGTCGGCGTGCGCGACCATCTCGGAGTAGAACGCATCGGCATAGATCACGCGCGGAATGCGGTACTCGCCGGTTTGCGCGTCCTTGTCGGTTAGCATCCGCGCGGCCTCTCCGGGGTTCATCGCGGAGTTCCACGCCATGTTGGCCATGTACATGAACAGCGTGTCGATCGGGTACGGATCGCCCGCGTGGGCGTTGGCGAGCACCGTGTGCATCATGCCGTGCGCGGCGAGCGGCGCGTCCCAGGAGAACGCCTTGTCGATGCGTAGCGGCGTTCCGTCATCCTCGATCAGCAAGTCCTCGGGGCCGCGCGGGTAGCCCAGCGCCATGCCGGACATTATCGCGTCCGGCGCCGCGCCCTTGCCCACCGGCAGCGGCCCCGGCGGGTTCGGGCGCGGATAGGGCGACTTGTAGCGCCACGAGCCCGGCGTATCGACCGCGCCCAGCAGCATCTGCAACAAGTGGATCGCCCGGCAGGTGTGGAAGCCGTTGGAGTGCGCGGAGATGCCGCGCATCGCGTGCATCGCGACCGGACGGCCGATCATGGTCTCGTGCCGCCGTCCGGCGGTGTCGGCCCAAGCCTGATCCAATACGATTTGCCGGTCGAACGCGGTCTCGGCCAGCTCGCGCGCGATGCGCCGGATGGTCGCGGCGCTGATGCCGCAGCGGTCGGCCACCGCGTCCGGCGCGTAGCTTCCGTCCAGATACCGCTCGGCGAGCAGGTGAAACACCGGCCGCGCGCCGCGACCGTCCGGCAGGCTTATGTCGCCCACGATCTGCGGCTGCATTCCCGGCGTGCCGGCGTCGATCGCTTCGCCCTTGGCGCGGTCCCAGGCGAGCGGCCGGCCCTCGGCGTCGCGAGCGAACAGTCCGTCCTCGGAGCCGCCCGGATCGCGGATCACCAGCCAGGCCGCGTTGGTGTACCGGGCGAGGAAATCGAGGTCGATGCGGTCGGTGCGCAGCAGTTCGTGTACCAACGCCAGCACGAACAGCCCGTCAGTACCCGGCCGGATGCCCACCCATTCGTCGGCGATCGCGGAGTAGCCGGTCTTGACCGGGTTCACCGAGACGAACTTCGCCCCGCGCTGCTTGAGCTTGGCGAGCCCGAGCTTGATCGGATTGGAATCGTGGTCCTCGGCCACGCCGAACATCAGGAAATATTTGGTCCGCTCCCAGTCGGGATCGCCGAACTCCCAGAAGCTGCCGCCGACGCTGTAGAGCCCGGCGGCGGCCATGTTCACCGAGCAGAACCCGCCATGCGCGGCGAAATTGGGGGTGCCGAACTGCTTGGCCCACCAGCCGGTAAGCGACTGGCTCTGATCGCGCCCGGTGAAGAAGGCGAGCTTCTTGGGGTCGCTCGCGCGGATGCGGCCCAGCCAGTCCGTGGCAAGGCCCAGCGCCTCCTCCCACTCGATCTCGCGGAACTCGCCCGCGCCGCGCTCGCCCACGCGCAGCAGCGGCTTGGTGAGCCGCGCGGGCGAGTATTGCTGCATGATCCCCGCCGAGCCCTTGCCGCACAGCACCCCCCGGTTCACCGGGTGATCGCGGTTGCCCTCGATGTAGCGGATGCGCCCGTCCTTGAGGTGGACTTTGATGCCGCACCGGCAGGCGCACATGTAGCAGGTGGTGTATGCCACCTGGTCGGCCACGCGCGGGGAGGTGTCGATCAGTTCCTCCGGGGAGGAAAAACCTCTTGTCCGCCCAGGCTGCGCGCTCGTCATTCCGTCTCCTCTCGGCGGTGCTGGGAGCACGTTCTTGCGCGTCCATGCGATGTTCGGCAAGGCCTGGGTTGCGACAGGCCCGGTTACAATCCAAATTCGATCGTGTGACGCTTGCGGCCGCATACGGTTGTCCGTCCTACCCAACCTCCTTCACAGGGATCGGTTCATGATGGGCATCTGCGAGCTGCTGCTGGGGTGTTTGCTCTGCCGCTGGGCCGGTACGAGATCGCGCCGGAGCGCCACGGCGGCTAGGTACCCGGTTACTACAACGGCTGGTGCTGGGTTCCCGCCGCATCGGCAGGCGCACATCAGCAGATGGTGCATTTCACCCGTCGGCCACGCGTGGGGAGGTGTCGAATAGCTCCTCGGGCAGTTGCGTGCGTCAAGTTCTGCAAAATGGACGGCGGATGATTGCGGTGTTGTTTCTCGGTTCGGCGGAACGGCGTTTCTCCGTCCCGGCCTGAGATTCCGAGCGCGACGCGCGCGGCGGCGGTCAAGGATGGCCCCGGACTTGAACCGGGGCCACCGCCGGAGGCGGCGCGCAGCGTCCTTGATGACGGCGAGCACGCCGCGAGGCTCGATCGGGTCGGGACCACGGCCGTCATGCGGCTTGCCGTAGCATCTGCTTCTTGTGTTCCTTCAGATGCTCCATGTTCAGGTAGCGGATCGCCTCCAGCCAGTTCTCGTGAGCTTCCACCGCGAGGGCTCGAACCAGCCGCAAGCAGCTCTCGGCATTGGGGAAGATCCGCACGACATGTGTTCGGCGTTTGATCTCCTGATTGAGCCGTTCCAGCATGTTGGTTGATTTCATGTGCTTGTGGTGCGCGAGCGGCAGCCGGTAGTAGGTCAGCGTCTCTTCGATATTGTCCTCGACCCAGCCGCACAACTTCGGATATTTGTCCTGCCACTTGGCGAGCCAGGTGGCGAGATCGCGGCGCACTTCCGCCAGATCGCGCCGATCATAAAACCAGCGCAGCTCCATCATGCAGTCGTCGTCCACCTTGCGCGGCACGTAGTCCAGGGCGTTGCGCAGGAAGTGCACGTAGCAGCGCTGCCACACCACCTCCGCCAGGACCTCGAATGGCCTGCTTCAGTCCGGGATGGTCGTCGGAGACCACGAACTCGACGCCGAACAGCCCGCGCCGCTTGAGCGCTAGCAAGAAGTCCCGCCAGCTTGAGCGGCTCTCGCGATTGGCCAGTTCGACGGCCAGAACCTGCCGGCGCCCCTCCAGGTCCACCGCCACGGCGACCAGCACCGCCTGGCTGACGATCACGCCGCCGTCGCGCCTCCGCTCGTAGCGGGCGTCCAGGATCAGATACGGGTACGGCTCGCTCAGCCGCCGTTCCGAGAACGCCGTCAGCGCCGCATCCAGGGACTTGTTCACCGCGCTGATCGAGCTGGCCGAGAAGCTGTGCCCGCACAACGTCTCGGTCACCGCCTTCACTTTGCGTGTCGAGACGCCCTGCACATACATCTCGGCCAAGGTTCCGACCAACGCCTTCTCGGAGCGCTGGTAGCGTTCAAACAGTTCCGTCGAGAATCGGCCCGCCCGATCCTGCGGCACCCGCAACTCCAGCGTGCCAACCCGGGTGATCAGCGCGCGCGGGTAATAGCCACTGCGATAGGCCAGCCGCGTCTCCGTCCGCTCGCCCTTCTCCGCCCCGATCGCCTCCGTCATTTCCGCTTCCAGCGCCGCCTGCACCAGCGCCTGCAGCGCCGCGCGAAGGAAATCCTCATCCCGCTCCACCAGCGCTTTGAGGTCGATGACTTCCGCCTTACCTTCGCTCCTGGCCATGGTCTGCTCCCTTCCACGGGGGGTCGGTGACTTCGAACATCACCCGCATACCATGGCCACCCAGGCCTCAGCCCGTTTTGCAGAACCTTCCGGACGCTACCCCTCGGGCGAGGGAAAGCCTTTTGTTCACCCGGGCTGCGCGTTCGTCATTCCGTCTGCTATCGGCTGTGCCGGGAGCATGTTCTTGCGTCGGCCGGCGGGCGCGGCGAGCCCCAGGGTCGGGTACTTCTCGCAAATTAGAGTCTAACACAGGCGGGCGCCATTCTTGCCGACATGGTTGCGGCTTATCTCGACGCCGCCCCGCCGCCCGTTGCGGAGGAGACCCCCAGGGCGCTAATGCAGACCAGACGGCGCACGCCGCTGCGCGTCATCGCCGTGACCAGGGCGCGTGTCGCGACGGTCAGCAGGCTGACCTCGCGGAAGCCCACGCCGGTGCCTAACGAGCTGACGACGGCACCGCAGCCGTCCAAGGCGCGAATGAGGGCACCCTCGTCACGGGCATCGCCCTCGATCATGTCTGCTCCCGGGGAGATCCAGGGCGCGGGCCTTCGAGCGACCAGGGCAACGACGGAATGGCCTTTCGCCAGGGCGTCGCGGACGATCAGCCGTCCGGTCCCGCCCGTTGCACCCAAAACAAGAACCTTCATGTTCGATCTCGATCTTCATTGGTGTGAACGTCGCGGTTCACGCCGTCACGGCCTTCTGGGCCGCCGCGAAGACGTCGCGTGCGGACGTCGTACCCGCTACGTGCTCCGTACCCTCGACTCCGAGGTCCATCCATCCTGCATTCACGGCCTCAAACATTTCTTCGGCAGGTCCGGTGTGGCCCTTCGGGATGCCGAATTGCTCGAACGCTTCCGTCCATCCTGCACGCGGGACTGCAAAGGCTTTCACGTCGAGATTCAGGACTTCACCCAATTGCTCCGCGACTTCATCCGCGGTGACCATCGAACCAAGCTCGACGACGCGCTGCCCTGACCACGCTGGCTCGGTCAAGAGGGTTGCGACCTCCGTGCCGATGTCGTTCGTCGCGACCATGGTCGATTTCCGGTTTGTCGGATTGTAGTAGACCGGTAGCGTTCCGCCCTGGGCGACCTGCAAGCCGTAGAGGAAGTTTTCGAAGAATCCACCTGCGCGCACAAATGCGATTGGCGATATCAGGTCGCGAAAACCTTGCTCCAGAAGCGACAAGGCCGTGATCATCCCAAGCCCGCTGGTCCTGTTCGCACCCATCGACGAAAGCGCTACCACCCGCGGCGGCGCTGCCTTGGTGAGCGCCTCGACATAGTTCGCAATCACGCCCTTGGCTTCTTTGTAATCGGGCGAGGGGGCCCAGACAGCCGGCAACATGACAAACGCGCCTTCGACGCCTTTGAGCGCCCGCTCGATGGCTGCCGAATCATTCCAATCACCGTCAACCAGTTCCACGCCCTGGTTCGCCCAGCTTGACGCCTTCTCGCGATTGCGGACGAGCGCGCGTACCTCCTTGCCGTGCGCCAACAGATGTTCTGCCGTTGCGCCGCCAACTTTTCCCGTGATTCCCATTACTAAAAACATGCGTTTTCTCCTGATCTTGAGGGACGGAGCACTGCCCCTGTTGGTTCAACGGATGAGCGGCAGAATGGCCCGGATACGGGGATCGCGCGCGTAGAGGCCGCCCCATGTCATCGCGCCCAGAAGCAGGGAAACGACTTCCGGCGGCGACCCCAACTCACCAATGCGGACATGGGCGCAGATTGCGCCTCCCAGAAAGCCAGTCACCAGGATCGCGCCGAGGACGGCGGTGGCCGGGATGGCGTAAAGGATGGCGCAGGCGAGTATGATCGGACCCACGACACGGGTCAGGTCCATCGCGAACCCGGTTTCGTGCAACATGCTCGCGATCTGTGCCGGCGCGAAAAGCTGAATAGTGCCGTCTGCCACCAGAGCGATAACGACAAACGCGCTCATTATCCGGCCGGCCCACGGGCTGCGATGCAAGGTCATAGTTTCAGGCACCTGATGCAGGTTCATAGTTTCGGACACTTGTCATTCTCCTATGGGGGGGATCCCCATATTCAGGAGCTTACTGTGTCTCTTAGGTATGATAAACACCGAGGAAATGAACTCACTGTTCTCTCTAAGGTGAACAATACCGAGGCACGAAAATGCAGAATCTCGAACCCATCCTCATTTTCATAACGGTAGCGGAAATGGGGAGCTTCACCCACGCAGCCGATAGCTTGGGCATCCAAAAGGGGAGGGTCTCAACGGCGGTCCGGAAGCTGGAAGAAGATGTCGGTGTCAGGCTTCTGCACCGGACGACGCGTAGCGTGCAGTTGACAGAAGACGGACGGGTATTTCATGCCCGTGCCCGCGATCTGCTTGCTGAAGTTGATGATCTGCACTCAATGTTCGCAAGCGATCGAGTGGCACTTCGCGGGCGCTTACGGGTTGATCTGCCGAGCGAGCTGGCGCGCACCACTATCGTGCCGGCCTTGCCGACCTTCATGGCGACTTATCCCGAGTTGGAGCTGGAGGTGTCGAGTACGGATCGCCAAGTTGATCTGGTTCAAGAGGGGTTTGACTGCGTATTGCGACTTGGTCCCATCGGGGACGAGACGCTGATTGCCCGCCCGCTGGGCAAGTTACGCATGGTCAACGCCGCCAGTCCTGCCTACCTGGCGCGCTATGGCGTCCCTCGATCGCTAGAAGATCTGCAGCATCAGGAACATCGGGCAATTCATTTCGCGAGGACACTCGGCGCAAAACCCTATGGATGGGAGTATCCGCACGGCGACAGCTACGCGAGGCTTCAGTTGCGAGGTGCGCTGCACGTCAACAGCGTGCAGACCTACGAAGCCGCTGGTGTCGCCGGTCTTGGCCTGATTCAGGCACCACTGTTGGCGATTGGCCGTTACCTGGAGAGTGGAGCGTTGATAGAGATTCTACCCGATTTTCAGCACAAGCCGCTCGTCGTCTCCCTGGTAGTAGCGCATCGGCGCAACCTGTCGCGCCGAGTCCGCGCATTCATGAAATGGATCGAAAATGTGCTCGCGCCCTATCTAGAGCGTTCTCAGGCTGACTAGAATCGCAAAAGAGCTTGCGAATTGGGGGAGAGGTGCGATTCGAAGAAGACCGGTTGATCGTGACCGGAGGAGATGGATGCTGTTTCGGCGTGGCAGACCGTATTCTCAGGATCTGCGGGAGCGGGTTTTCGCGTTGTCCGATGCTGGAGATGCGGTCGGCGAGATCGCGGCCGCCTTGTGTGTTAGCGTGTCGTATGTCTCGAAGGCGCTCAGCCGACGCCGTGACACGGGCGAGCGTTCGGCGCGGCCGCAGCGGTGTCATGTGCCGCCGAAACTGCTCGGCCTCTATGACGCGATCCGCGCTCAGGTGAAGGCGCATCCGGACGCCACCCTTGCCGAACTGCGTCGCTGGCTCAGCGAGACGCATCAGGTCTCGGCCAGCGACGGCCTGATGCACGGCACGCTCGTTCGTCTCGGCCAGACGCATAAAAAAAGACTTGCATGCCGCCGAGCAGGAGCGGCCAGACGTTGCCGAGGCACGCGCCGAATGGCGCAAGCAGCAACCCCGCCTGACAGCGGGGCGGCTGATCTTCCTCGACGAGACCTCAATCAAGACCGACATGGTGCGACAATACGGCCGTGCGCCACGCGGCGAGCGGTTGGTTGGGTCGGTCCCGCAGGGCCATCGCAAGACCTCCACCTTCATCGGGTGCCTCCATCAGGGCGGTGTGATCGCGCCCTATGTGCTGGATGGAGCGGTGAACGGCGCGTTGTTTGTCGCCTATGTCGAGCAGCATCTCGCGACCGCGTTGCGGTCCGGCGATTATCGTGATCATGGACAACCTGCCCGTCCACAAAACGGCCGGCGTCCGCGCAGCCATCGAAGCGGCTGGCGCAAAGCTGCTCTATCTGCCGCCATACAGCCCGGACCTGAACCCAATCGAGATGCTCTTCGCAAAGATGAAGGCGCAATTGCGGGCCGCAGCCATTCGCACCGTCGATGCACTGTGGCACGCACTTGGCACTATCGCCCTCGCCCTCACTCCAGCGGAATGTGCCAACTACATCCGACATTGCGCTATTTCCAGTCAACCTGAGAACGCTTCTAAAACCAGCTTGCCTTATCCACCACGTTGCGCAACGGCGCCCCGGCGCCAAACGCACGGCAGTTGTCCAGGATGATCTGGAACCGCCGTTCGTCCAGATGCGGGCCGAACCCCGCCGTGTGCGGGGTAATCAGCACCCCCGGCATCGTCCAGAGCGGATGATTCGCCGGCAGCGGCTCGGTCTCGAACACGTCGAGCCCCGCGCCGGCGATCTCGCCCGCCTTCAGCGCGGCAACCAGGTCGTCGAGCCGCGTCGTCTTCCCGCGTCCGATATTGATGAAGAACGCGCCTCGCTTCATGCGCCGGAACCGCTCGCGGTGCATGAAGCCTTCCGTGGCCGGCGTGTGCGGCACGGTCAGCACCACGAAGTCCGCGCGCGGCAGCAACTCGTCCAGCGCCTCGGGCTGGTGCAGCTCGGCCACGCCCTGCGGCGGTTCCGTCCGGCGCGCATCGGTCGCGATCACCCGTATCCCGAACGCGCTCGCCAGCCGCGCTGCCTCGGCGCCGATGCCGCCCACGCCCACGATCAGCATGATCGCGTCCGGCAGATGCACCACGCCGGTATCGAGCGGCTTGGGCTTCCACTCTCGGCGCATTTGCAGGGGCAGGTAGGTCTGGAAGTCGCGCGCGAAGGCGAGCACGAACGCCATGATGTGCGCGCCGATATGGTCGTTGTAGATCTCGCGCATATTGGTCACGACCACCGGATGCGCGATCAGCTCGGGGTAATAATATCCGGCCGGCGGCGCGGCCTGCGGTGATTGCAACCAGCGCAGCCGGCCCGCGCGCGCCAGCAGCTCCTTCGGCAACACGCCGAATGCCGCTTCGGCCGCCCCGATCGCCTCTCCGGCCTCGGCTTCGCTCTCGGCCACGACCACCCGCACATCGCGAAGTTCCGCGCCGAGCCGTCGGCCCCAGCCGCGCGGGATCTCGGTTTGCGGCGGTAGCATCAGGAAGGTGAAGCCCATGACCGCATACACCGGTTGTTAGGCATCTGATCATTAAGCTGCCCCCGAAAGCTGTCAACGAAGGGGCCGCAGAATGCGACGCCGCGAAATCCTCTCCCTGCCGCTGCTCGGCGCGGCATTCCTCGCCGGGGGCGGGGCAGCGGCCGCCGCCGAAACTCCGCTCAGCCTCATCGTGCCTGACCTGCCCGGCGGGGAGGCCGGCATCCTGGCTCGCGCGCTCCAGCCTCAACTCGAGCAGGCATTGAAGCAGGAAACCCTGATCGACTATCGACCAGGCGCGGGCGGCATCCTCGGCCTGACAGCCGGCGCGCGCGCGCCAGCCGACGGCACGACGCTCACGCTGCTCGGCCCCGCGATCACCGAGGCGCCCTGGCTCACCTGGCGGGTCGATTGCACGCCGGACGATTTCGCCTGCCTGGGGCGGCTCACCTGCTGCCCGACCGTGCTCTGCGTTCGCCCGGACAGCCCGTTCAATCGGTTGGCGGAGCTGATCTCCGCCTTGCAGGCGCGGCCGGGAGAACTCGCCGCGCCAGCCCCGGCCGGCTGGAGCACGTCGGAACTGGCGCAAGCGATGTTCCTCAGCCGCGTGCGGGCAAGTGTGCGCCGGGTCGCGGGGCTTGAGAACGGCGCCCAGCGGCTCGCGGCCCTGCGGGACGGGCAAATCGACTTCGCCTTCGCCCTGGCCGAAGAATTGCGATCGGGTAACACCCAAGCGGACCACCGCGCGCTGGCGGTCTCCTCAGCCGGGCGCGTGCCGATGCTTCCGGATGTGCCTAGCTTCCCCGAACTGGGGCTGGACATCGCGCTCGGCACCTGGCGGGCGCTCGCGGTGCCGGCCGGCACGCCGCGCCCCGTAGTCGAACGGCTCGCTTCCGTGCTGCGATCGGCGATGACGAGCCCGCAATTGGCGGCGGAGTTCGCGCATTTGCGCATCAACGGCGCCTGGCTCGGGCCGGCCGAGACCCAGCAGGCGGTGCTTACTGAGTATCGCGCCGTGGGCACGCTGTTCGCGTCACTCGGGGTCAACGTCCGCAAGCAAGTCTAACGCTCAGCCGACCGTCGCCAGGATCGGGCTGCTCGCCGTCGCCCGGCGGGCAGCCGCCTTGACCAGATCGGCTGCTTTCTCCGCGATCATGATAACGGCGGCATTGGTGTTGCCGGAAACCATCGTGGGCATGATTGAGGCATCGACCACGCGTAGACGGTCGATGCCGCGAACGCGAAGCTCGTCATCCACCACCGCCATCGGGTCTTGGCCCATCTTGCAGGTGCCGCTGACGTGGTACGTGGTCTGGCCGTTCATCCGGGCGAACTCCAGCCACTCCGCGCCGCTCCGCACCGCCTCGCCCGGATTCATCTCGAACGCGCGATAGCGGTCCATCACCGCGTTGTGGACGATCCGCCGGCCGATTTTCATCCCCGCAACGACGGTCTGCCGGTCCAGCTCCTCGGCCAAGAAATTGGCGCGGATCGCGGGATTGGCCATCGCGTCCGGCGAGCGGGCGTGGATCGAGCCCTTCGATTCCGGGCGGCACTGATACACCGTCAAGGTCATTCCCGGCTCGCGCTCCAGGATTCGGGTCGCGGCGGTGCCGTAGCTCGCGTGCGCGAAATGGTACTGCACGTTCGGCACTTCGAGTTCCGGGCGCGTCTTGACGAAGCCGAACACGATTCCCGCCGTATAAGTCAGGATGCCGCGACGCAGCGCGTAATATTTTAGGACTTCCCGCCCGAAGTAGATTCCGCGCGTCTGCTCGTTCAGCGTGACGCGCAGCTTCACGCGCCAATTCATGCGCGGCGCGTAGTGGTCCCGGTAATTCTCGCCAACGCCGGGCAGAGCGTGCCGCACGGTGATGCCGAGCGATCGCAGCAGCTCCGGCTGGCCGATCCCGGACAGTTCCAGGATATGCGGCGACTTCACCGCGCCGGCCGCGAGCAGCACCTCGCCCCCACACCGCGCCTCGTGCGCCTGGCCGTGCTGCACATACCGCACGCCCACCGCGCGCGTACCGTCGAGCAGGATTTCCGTTACCTGGGCATCGGTCTCGATGCGCAGGTTCGGGCGGTTGCGCGCCGGGTCGAGAAAAGCCCGCGCGGTGGACCAGCGCCGCCCGTTCTTCTGCGTGACCTGATAGTAGCCGAACCCCTCCTGGTTGCCGTTGTTGTAATCGGGGTTGCGCGGGAAGCCCTCGGCTGCGGCGGCATCGATCAGCGCGTCGCACAACTCGTTCCTCTCGCGCATCTGCGCCACGTTGAGCGGACCGCCCCGGCCACGGCTCGCGTCGCCCGCGCCCTCGAAATGCTCGGATTTCTTGAAATACGGCAGCACCGACTCGTACCGACCAGCCGCGATTGCCGAACTGCGCCCAGGTGTCGTAGTCGAGCGGGTTGCCGCGCACATACAGCATCCCATTGATGGCGCTCGATCCGCCGAGCGCCTTGCCGCGCGGGATCGGGATCGACCGGCCCTTCACGTTGTCCTCGGGCTCGGTCGCGAAGCACCAATTGTAGCGCGTGTCGTTCAGCAGCTTGGCGAAGCCGACCGGGACATGCATCCAGAAGCTATCGCGCCTCGGCCCGGCCTCCAGCAGCAGCACCTTCGTCCTGCTGTCCTCGCTCAGCCGGTTCGCCAACACGCACCCGGCCGATCCGGCGCCCACGATGATGTAGTCGAACTCAGGCATCGTCATTCCCTCTCCCAAGCCTATCGTATAGACCGATCAGCGGCTCTGAAAGCCACCGCCGCATTGGGGGGAGACATTGCGGTTCTCGTTGTTATCGCTGGTCCGGCATTCGTTCGGGGGCAGTTGGCCGGAACAATGGCGCTCCCCGGAGCCCCGTGTCGCCTACGACGTGGTGATCGTCGGTGCCGGCGGGCACGGGCTCGCGACCGCCTACTATCTCGCCAAGGAGCACGACATTCGGCGCATCGCGGTGCTGGAGCGTCGTTGGCTCGGCGGCGGCAACACCGGGCGCAACACGACCATCATCCGCTCCAACTATCTCCAGCCGGAAAGCGCCGCGATCTACGAGCACGCGCTGAAGCTCTGGGAGGATTTGGCGCGGGAACTGAACTACAACGTCATGTTCTCGCCGCGCGGCGTGCTGATGCTGGCCCATACCGAGCACGATGCGCGCGTGCTCCGCCGGCACATCCACGCCAACCGCGCTGCCGGCATTGACAACGAATGGCTCACCGCAGGCGAGGCCAAGACATTCTGTCCGCCGCTCGACATATCGGCGCGGGCTCGCTACCCGGTGCTGGGCGCTGCGTTGCAGCGGCGCGGGGGCGTCGCGCGCCACGATGCGGTGGCTTGGGGCTATGCGCGAGCGGCTAGCGCATTTGGCGTCGATATCGTGGAGAACTGCGAGGTCATTGGCTTTCAGCGCGATCGGGCTGGCGCGGTGATCGCGGTCCAGACCACGCGCGGGCGCATCGCTGCCGGGCGCGTGGCCGTGGTCGCGGCCGGGCATACCAGCGTGGTGATGGCGATGGCCGGCCTGCGAATGCCGCTCGAAAGCTTCCCGCTCCAGGCGCTGGTCTCCGAGCCGGTGAAGCCGGTGCTGCCCTGCGTGGTCATGTCCAGCACCGTCCACGCCTACATCTCGCAATCCGACAAGGGCGAGCTGGTGATCGGCGCCGGGACCGACGCCTACACCTCATACAGCCAGGCTGGCGGCCTGGACGCGCCGGCCCATGCGGTGCAGGCGGTGTGCGAGCTGTTCCCCGCCTTCCGCCGGTTGCGGATGCTTCGCAACTGGGGCGGCATCGTCGATCTCACGCCCGACCGCTCGCCCATCATCGGGCCGACGCCGGTTCCGGGCCTGTTCGTCAATTGCGGCTGGGGCACCGGCGGGTTCAAGGCGACGCCTGGCTCCGGTCAGGTGTTCGCGGCAACGATCGCGCGCGGCAAGCCGCATCCGATTGCCGCCCCCTTCGGCCTGGAACGGTTCGCCACCGGCCGCCCGATCGACGAGGCTGCGGCGGCGGCGGTCGCGCACTGATGCTGCTGATCCCGTGCCCCTGGTGCGGCCCCCGCCCTGAGAACGAGTTCCGCTACGCGGGCGAGGCCGGGATCGCGCGCCCGCCCGACCCGTCGCGCGTCGATGACCGGGGGTGGGCCGATTACCTCTACCTGCGCACCAACCCCAAAGGCGCTCATACCGAGCGTTGGCGGCACATCCACGGCTGCGGACGGTTCCTCATCTGCCGGCGCGATACCATCACCGATCGCATCCGCGCCACCGCGAAGCCCGGCGAACCTCTACCACCATGACCGCGCCATTCCGCACCGCCGAGGGCGGCCGGATCGACCGTGGCCGGAGGCTCGGGTTCACGTTCGACGGCCGGCACTTGGCCGGCTGCGCGGGGGACACGCTGGCCTCGGCGCTGCTCGCCAACGGCGTGCATCTGGTCGGGCGGTCGTTCAAGTATCACCGTCCGCGCGGCATCCTCTCGGCCGGCAGCGAGGAACCGAACGCGCTCGTCACCGTCGATCGCGGCGCTGGCCGCGTCACGCCCAACCTGCGCGCCACCCAGGTCGAGCTTTATCCCGGCCTGGTCGCGCGCAGCCAGAATTGTTGGCCGTCGCTCGGCCTCGATGCCGGCGCGGTCGCGGGTGCGTTCGCGCCGCTACTGGGCGCCGGCTTCTACTATAAGACCTTCATGTGGCCGCGCCGCTTCTGGACCCGGCTCTATGAGCCCGCGCTCCGCGCCGCCGCCGGCCTCGGCCGGGCACCCCGTGCGCCCGATCCCGATTGCTATCTACACCGCTTCGCCCATTGCGAGGTGCTGGTCATCGGCGCCGGCCCCGCCGGGCTCGCCGCCGCCTTTGCCGCCGCCGAAGCCGGGGTGCGTGTGATCTTGTGCGACGAACAGGCCGAGCTGGGCGGCTCGCTGCTGCACGCAACGGTCGCGATCGCGGGCGAGCCGGTGTCGGCATGGCTCGCCGAACACCTCGCGCGCCTTGCCGCGCGTGGCGTGGTGCTGCTGCCGCGCACCACCGCCTTCGGCTGGTTCCCCGACAACCTGATCGGCCTGGTCGAGCGCGTCACCGATCATCTGGCCGCGCCACCGGCGCACATGACGCGCGAACGGTTATGGCAGGTACGCGCGCGGGAGATCGTCCTCGCCGCCGGAGCAATCGAGCGGCCGTTGGTGTTTCCCGGCAACGACCGGCCGGGGATCATGCTGGCCGACGCGGCGCGGCTTTATCTCAACCGCTACGGCGTGCGGGCCGGCACGCGCGCGGTGCTCGCCACCACGAACGGCGCCGCTTACCGCGCGGCTCTAGACCTGCATCGCCACGGGATCGCCGTCGCCGCGATCGCCGACCAGCGCCCGGCGCCGGCTGAGGCGCAAATAGCGGAAGCGCGTGCGGCGGGGATCGACGTTCTGGCGGGAGCGCGCGTCGTCGGCACATCCGGCCGGCGGCGCGTGCGGGCGGTTCGCCTGGCCGGACCCTCAGCGCGAGCTGCCGAGGCGCGGACTTGCGATCTGCTGCTGATGTCCGGCGGCTGGATGCCGTCGGTGCATTTGTTCTCGCAATCGCGCGGAATGCTGCGCTTCGACGAACGACTTGGCGCGTTCCTCCCCGGTGAGCCGGCGGCTCGAATTCACTGCGTCGGCGCGGCGGCCGGCACATTCGACCTCGCCGCTTGTCTTGAGAATGGGTACGCTGCCGGCGAGGCTGCGGCCCGGGGTGGCGGGCCGGTCCTGCCGAGCGGGGCAACCCTCACCCCTCCCTCTCCCGCGGGGACAGGGCGCGGAATAAAGCCCTCTTCCTCTGCGAGAGGGTTGGGAGAGGGCCTGAGCGGCGGCAAGGCATTCGTCGATTTCCAAAACGACGTCACGGCGAGGGATTTGCTCAGCGCGTCGCGCGAAGGCTTCCGCTCGGTCGAGCACGTCAAGCGGTGGACCACCGCCGGCATGGCGACCGACCAGGGTAAGACCGCGAACCCGAACACGCTCGCCGTGCTTGCCGCCATCGAAGGCCGGCCGATCCCCGCACTGGGGCACACCACGTTCCGAATGCCATATACCCCGGTCACGTTCGGCGTCCTGGCGGGTGCCGCGCGCGGACCGCTGTTCGACCCGACCCGCCGCACGCCGATCCACGCCTGGGCCGCGCGTCAAGGCACGGTGTTCGAGCAGACAGCCGGCTGGGAGCGCGCGAGATTCTTCCCGCGCGCGGGCGAAGACATGCACGCGGCGGTCGCGCGGGAATGTCGCGCCGTGCGCCGCGCCGCCGGCGTGTTCGACGCGAGCACGCTCGGCAAGATCGCGGTGGTCGGCCCCGATGGCGCCGCGTTCCTGAACCGGCTCTACACCGGCAGCTTCGACCAGCTCGCGCCCGGACGCTGTCGCTACGCCCTGATGCTGACCGAGGCGGGGTTCGTGCTGGACGACGGCATCGTGGCCCGTCTCGCGCCCGACCGGTTCCATGTCACGACCACTACCGGCAACGCCGCTGGCGTGCTGCACCACATGGAGGACTATCTCCAGACCGAGTTCACCGATTTGCGCGTCTGGCTCACCGCCACTGCCGAGCATTGGGCAGTCATCGCCGTGCAGGGGCCGCGCGCGCGCGACGTGCTGGCGCCGCTCGTCGCCGACATCGACCTGGCCGCCATGCCGCATATGAGCGTGCGCGCGTGCCGAATTGACGGCATCGCGGCCCGGCTGTTCCGCGTCAGCTTCACCGGCGAGCTAGGCTTCGAGATCAACGTTCCGGCGGAGCACGCGACCGATGTTTGGCAGGCCGTGCTGGCGGCGGGCGAGCCGCACGGGACCACCCCCTATGGAACCGAGGCGATGCACGTGCTGCGTGCCGAGAAGGGCTACATCATCATCGGCCAGGAGACCGATGGCACGGTAGCGCCGGACGATCTCGGGCTCGGCTGGACCATCGCGCGGAACAAGACCGATTTCATCGGCAAGCGTTCGCTCGCGCTGCCCGACATGATCCGTCCCGACCGCAAGCAACTCGTCGGCTTGCTGACCGCCGATCCGGCGGAAGTGCTGGAGGAGGGCGCCCAGCTCCTCTCGAGCGACGGTTCCGGCGCGCCGCTCGGTCATATCACCTCGTCCTATTGGAGCGCCACGCTCGATCGCTCCATCGCCCTCGCGCTGCTCGCCAACGGAAGGAGCCGGCTTGGCCACGTGCTGTGCGTGCCGATGCCCGCACGGACAATCCCCGTCGTGGTCACGGCGGCGATGTTCCACGACTGCCACGGCGCGCGCCTGCATGGTTGAGGCGACGGTTTCGGTAGCGACCCTGCCGCGCATAACGCGTCTGTCAGTTCGCGCTGGACCGTCTGCCATCGCGGCAATCGGCCGCGCGCTGGACGTAGTCCTGGGCGAAACCGCCTGCCGCGCCTCCGTGACCGGGGAGCGAGTGGCCCTCTGGCTCGGTCCCGACGAGTGGCTCGTGCTCGCCCCGGACGAGCTTGCCCCCACTCTGGCCGCGCGTGCCGCCGCCGCGCTCGGGGCGGAGCCCGCTAGCATCGTGGATGTCTCGCACAGCACCGTGGCGCTGGAGGTGGCCGGCCCGAACGCGGTGCTGGCGCTCAACGCTTTCTGCGCGCTCGACCTTGACCTGCGCGTCTTCCCGCCCGGCGCCTGCACGCGCACTTTGCTGGGCAAGGCCGAGGTGGTCCTATGGCGCATCGCGCCCGACCTGTTTCGCATCGAGGTCGGGCGGTCCTATGCCGAATATGCCTACGCATGTCTCGAGGCGGCCGCGCGCGAGTTCAGCCTCTGATGAAGGCTCGGGGGTTGGGGCCAGCCCTTTGCGAGCTGACCCCACCGTGCCGTATAGCAGGAAGTCATACCACTCGATCGGGGTGCCCACCGTGCTGGCGATCAGGACACGGCGCAACTGCTTGTCATGTTCGACGTCAGACAGACCGGCGGTGGCGTCGATGGCGGTCATCTTGTTTTCCCTCCCAAGCGCACCGGCACCACCCAACGGATAGGCCGGCCGAAATCGCGCAACGAGCGGGACTAGGGGACCGCCGTTAGTGGCCCGGAGCCCGATAGTTGACGCTCTTGGACAGGACCTGGTCGGCTTCCTCGACGGTCAGCAAAGGTGTCGTGCGGGTTCGAACCAACCCGCTCGCCGAAACGGCAACGCCATATGCCGCGGCGTCTGCCTGACTGGGCGCGTCTATCACGACGAAAACATCATCCTGGCCGAGCGCGTAGTACATCGCCTCCAGACGCCCTCCCATCGACTCCATCAAGGTCGTGACGGCTTGACGTCGACCCGAAGCTTTTTCCTTTTGTAGGCCGCGCAGACCCTCAGCAGTGTAGGTGCCGCTAATAAGATACTTTGGCATTTTACCATTCCTCCCGGTCATTGACAGTTTCACCCAGGCTGTAAGCGGGCCCCTCCTGGACGCTTGATGTCAAGTGAATTTGGCCTCCGGGCGTAAGTCTCCGCCCCGATCAGTGGGGATTGAAACATCCTCAGTGATCCGGAAAACCCGCGATGCCTCTCTTCGCCACTGCCGGTCTGCTCGGAAACGAAAGCCTGGGGGACGTGAACACCGCAACATATGCCTCCCCCAAGGCGATACGCCGGCAAGGTCGCAAGGTGACTTCGGCTGAACCTAGTTCTGTGCGCGGAGCCAAACCTCGGCGCGTCTGCCCGTGGCGCTCCCGGATCAGCTAACGGCGGACCGGCTTCCGCGCCGTCCCGACCGAGCGCCACCCCACCTCGTACGGCTGAAGGGGGAGGCTCCATTTCGTTCTGCCGACCTGATATAACCGGTTCGACCAGCCATTCCACCCATGCGCCAACCCGGGAGGGGCGACAATGGACGACGATTTCCGCCGGGCGGCGCTCGACTACCACCGGCTGCCGACGCCGGGGAAGCTCGCGATCCAGCCCACCAAGCGCATGGCCACCCAGCGCGACCTCGCCCTCGCCTACTCCCCAGGCGTGGCCGCCGCCTGCCAGGCGATCAAAGCGGACCCGGACGCCGCTCACGACTACACCGCCCGCGGCAACCTGGTCGGCGTCATCTCCAACGGCACCGCCGTGCTCGGCCTCGGCGATATCGGCGCCCTCGCGGGCAAGCCGGTGATGGAGGGCAAAGCCGTCCTGTTCAAGAAATTCGCCGGCATCGACGTGTTCGACATCGAGGTGGACGCCTCCGACCCCGCCCGCTTCTGCGACGTGGTCGCCGCCCTGGAACCCACTTTCGGCGCCATCAACCTGGAAGACATAAAGGCCCCCGAATGCTTCGCGATCGAGGCGGAGCTGCGCCGCCGGATGGGCATTCCGGTGTTCCACGACGACCAGCACGGGACCGCCATCACCGTCGCCGCCGCCGTGCGCAACGGGCTGCTGCTGCAAGGCAAACGGCTGGAGGACACCCGGCTGGTCACGTCCGGCGCCGGGGCCGCGGCGCTCGCCTGCGTCGATCTGCTGGTGTCGATGGGGCTGCGGGCGGAGAACGTGACCCTTACCGATATCGCCGGCGTGGTGCGCGCGGACCGGCCTGGGATGCTGCCCAACATGGCCCGCTACGCGCGCGACACGCCTGCGCGCACCTTGGCCGATGCCCTGGGCGATGCCGATATCTTCCTCGGCCTCTCGGCGCCCGGCGTGCTGAAGCCGGAATGGCTCGACCGGCTGGCCGCCAAGCCGCTGATCCTGGCGCTCGCCAACCCGGACCCCGAGATCGCGCCCGAACTGGTCCGCGCCGCCCGGCCGGATGCGATCGTCGCCACCGGGCGGAGCGACACCCCCAACCAGGTCAACAACGTCCTCTGCTTCCCGTTCATCTTCCGTGGCGCGCTCGATGTATCGGCCAGCGCCATCAACGAGCCGATGAAGGTCGCAGCCGCCGAAGCCATCGCGGGGCTCGCGCGCATGGAAGCAAGCGAGGTAGTCGCCGCCGCCTATGGCGGCGCGGCCCCGGTATTCGGCCCGGACTACATCATCCCCAAGCCGTTCGATCCGCGCCTGATCCTGGAGGTCGCCCCGGCGGTCGCGCGCGCGGCGATGGAAAGCGGCGTCGCGCGCCGGCCGATCGCCGATTGCGACGCCTACCGGCGCGACCTCGGGCGGTTCGTGTTCCGCTCCGGCCAGCTCATGAGCCCAGTATTCGAGGCGGTGAAGCAGCGCCCGCAGCGCATCGTCTATGCCGAGGGCGAGGACGACCGCGTGCTGCGCGCGGCGCAGACGCTGGTGGACGAGGGCATCGCCCGGCCGATCCTGATCGGACGGCGCGTCGAGATCGGGCGCAAGGTGCGCGAGATGGGTCTGCGCGTCGATCTCGCGGATGGCGTGCGGGTGCTCGATCCGACGCAGGACCATGACGTGTTCGGCCCGTTGCTGCCCGATTACCAGCGTATGGCGGGGCGGCGCGGCGTTCCGCCCGACATCGCCGCGCGCGCGATGACCACGCGCACGGCGGTCGCGGCGGCGATGCTGCTGCACGCGGGCCTGGCGGATGCCGCGATCTGCGGCGGCGTCGCCAGTTGGTGGCGGCAGGTGCAATACGTGCTGCCGATCATCCCGCGCCGGCCTTCGGTCAGCCGGGTTTACGCGCTGAGTTGCCTGATCCTGCCAAGTGGCACGCTGTTCGTCTGCGACACCCAGACGGTGCTCGACCCGACCGCCGAGCAGATCGCGGAAATGACGCTGCTCGCCGCCGAGGCGGTTTGCGGGTTCGGCATCACGCCCAAGATCGGGCTGCTGTCGCATTCCGATTTCGGCGCCAGCGACGACGACTCCGCGCGAAAGATGCGCCGCGCGCTCGGTCTGGTGCGCGAGCGCGCACCAGAGTTGGAGGTGGATGGCGAGATGAGTGCCGAGTCCGCGCTGGCCGAGGCGATCCGTAACCGCGCCGTGCTCGACAGCCGGCTGACCGGGACCGCGAATCTGCTGGTGATGCCGACGCTCGATGCGGCGAACATCGCCTACACGCTGCTGAAGGCCGCCGCCGATGGACTCTCCGTCGGCCCGATGCTGCTCGGGATGAGCAAGCCGATCCACGTGCTGGTGCCGAGCGTGACCGCGCGGGGCATCGTCAACCTCAGCGCCTTCGCCGCGCGCGAGGCGTTGGAAGCGGCCGTGGTGGCCCCGTAAGTTGGTGTAGGTCATGTTCGACCTATTATTCGGCCTGGTCGCGCTGGTGTTGATCTTCGGCGGCGGCCTGCTCGGGCTGCTGGTCGGGCGCGCGCTGCCCGAGCACTACATGACCGAGGGCACCCAGAAGATCGTGCAGATCACCATGGGCACGATCTCGGTCATGGCGGCCCTGGTCATCAGCCTGATGATCACCACCGCCCGCAACACGCTCGCCAGTCGGGACCGGCAAATCGAACATCTCGCCACCGATCTCATCATCCTCGACCGCGAGCTGCTGCGGTATGGACCAGACGCGCGCGACGCGCGGGAGATGGTGCGGCAATACACCGCCCTGAAGCTGAAACTCGTATGGCCCGGCAGCGGTCGCGGCACGATGCTCGACAGCCCGGAGTCGCTGCGGTTGCTTGAAGGCGCGCAGGACCGGTTGCTGGCATTGCGGCCGACCAGCGTTGCGCAGCACATGCTGGTGGCGAACGCCTTGCAGACCACAAACGAATTGGTCGAGACGCGCTGGGCGTTGGCGGTCGAGCATGAGCACGAGATCCCGCGCCCGTTCCTCTACGCTTTGGTGTTCTGGCTCACCGTTCTGTACACCAGCTTCGGCCTGTTCGCACCCCACAACGCGATAGCCGTGGCCTCGCTGTTCGCTTGCGCGGTCTGCCTCACCGCCGCGATCCTGCTGATCGTCGACATGGACGAACCGTTCGGCGGCATCGGAATCATCAACATCTCGCCCGAACCGATGCAGCGCGCGCTGGCGCACATGGGCTAGCGCAATGCCGTGTCTATCCGCGCAGGCGCGGGAACAGAGCGAGTGCATTATCCTGCAACACGCAGCGCCTGGTCGCGGCATCGAACAGCTCCGTCCCGTCGATCTCGCCCGCGAGCCGGGTCACGGTGGGCAGCGGCGTGAATGGCCAGTCGCTGCCGTAAAGGATGTGGCCAAGATCGGCGATCTGCAGCAGCGCGGGCGCGAGGCGCGGCAGCGGGAAGCCCGCAAGGTCATAATGCAGGCGGCGCAGGATCGCAAAGAACCGGTCGGGCTCGACCGGGTTGGGCAGGCTTACGGCAGCCGAGAGGCCGAGGATGCGGTCCGCCAGCACCGGCACCGCCGCCCCGGCGTGCGGCACGATCAGCCGGATGTCGGGGAAGCGGTCGAGCGTGCCGGTGAGCAGCAGGTTTGTCACCGCACGGGTGGTCTCGAACATGAACTCGATCATCGGTCGCGGATAGCCGAGCGACAGCGCTTGGCAGCACGGGCACGCCGGCGAGGTGGGATGCATGAAGACGACGGCGCGCCTGCGATTGAGTTCGGCGAACAGCGGATCGAGCCGCGAATCGCCCATATACATGCCGTGGTGGTTCGTCTCGACGACGATCCCGTCGGCGCCCAGCGTGTCGAAGGCGTAGGTCGCCTCGGCCAGGGCGCCGTCGATGTCGGGCAGCGGCAGGGAGGCGAACAGACCGAAGCGGCCCGGATGGTCGGAAACCGCCTTGGCGCCCTCCTCATTCACCTCCCGCGCCAGCTTGCGGGCCGCGCCGTCGTCGCCGAAATGCACGCCCGGCGAGGAGACCGAAAGCATGGCGGTGCGGATGTTCAGCCCGTCCATCATGGCGAGCGCCGCGCCCGTATCCCAGCGCGGCAGGCCGGGCATCCCGTCCGGGTGCTCGTGGCCGGCGGCCTTGGCCGCGCGCCGGTAGCCGGCGGGCAGGTAATGCGCATGCACGTCGATGCGCGGCTGGGGCATCGGCCCGTTCACGGCCGCAAAGTTCCCGCTGCGCTCAACGGCGCGTAAGCATGATCTCCGGGACGTACTGGCTCTGTCCCAACGTGACTTCCATGGACGCAGCACCATGCAGCGGATGGTCAACCTCGATCCGGTAGCCGCCGCTGTCTTTCTTGAGGCGATCGGCCTTGAAATCGCCGAACGCATCGGTCGTTGCCTGAGCCACCGGCTCGCCGCCTCGGGTCAGCCGCACCGACGCACCCTCTATGCATTCGAGCACATCGCCGACCATTGCGACGACGCTACCTCCGATGAAACAATCGGTGACCCGATACAAGTTCTTGTAGTACACGCGCGGTCGGGTGCCCAGTTCGGGGCGGAGCGTCTCCAGATCCTGCTGCCGTGCCAGGCTCTGCATGGCGGCATCTTCCAGCTTCATCGCCTTAAATACTCCGGTCGGACAGGCCTGGGAACAGCGCGGCTCGGCCCACCCCTGGTCCAGCAGATGGGCATCGAAGAACCAATGCTGCGGGACGTTTTCCTCCTCGTTCCACCATATCGCGCCGTATGGACAAGCATCGACGAGGTCGCGCCGACCGCGGGCTTTGACGGGATCGATCAAAACGATCCCATCGGGGCGCTTTCGAATAGAGTTGTCGCCGGCGGCCTTGATGCAGGGCGCGTCGTCACAATGGTTGCACATCGTCGGTTGATAGGCGACGTCCACCATCGTGCCCCCACCGCGCACGTGCCGCTCGATGCGGATCCACTCATGCCCGTGCCGCGGCTGCGGCGCGGAATACCCCGGAAAAGCGTTGCCGACGAACTCGTCCTTCAGCGTCAGTTGGCAATTCCGACAGTTCTCACAGCGGGCGACATCGACGATCATGTTCCATTTTTCCATGGACTCCCTCCTACCCAACTGATCGCGGTTCATTCGGCTGCCCTCAGCATGGCCGACTCCGACCATGGCTCGATCTCGACGAGACAGGAATTGGTCCCCATGCCGGACGTGTGCCGTACCTGGTTCCTCGGCGGCGTCAGCAGGTTCAGGTTCCCGCCCCTATCCACCCGGCCAAAACGGGGATCCTCGAACATGTCGAACACAGCACATGATTCGAAAGCCTTCACGACCCCCGGGGGCACGAGCGGCGCGACATCCGCCGCGCACAACACGCTGCCGCGGTCGTTGAACACTCGGATTACGTCGTGGTGCCGGACGCCGCGGCTTCGTGCATCCTCGGGATTCATCCGCATCACCCAGTAATAGTAGCCATCGACCAGGACGCGGTGATCCTCGATGTCGTTGATCGTCGAGTCCTTGCCGTCGCTGAAGGTGTGGTGGGTGTAGCGCGGGTGGGTCGAAATCATCTGCAGCGGATACTTCGCCTTAAGCTCGCGGGTCTGGGGCCCTTCCCATGAAGTCAGGTAGCGGTTGAGGATCGGGCGCTCCGGATTGTCCGGATCGCCGCGGCGAAGCGAGGACGGCAGGAATTCGATCTTGCCCGACTGAGTTTCCAATCCCTTCAAGAATCCCTCGGTGTATTGCGACGGCAGCGGGATGGGCTCCGGAAGGTCCTTCGGCCGACCCTCGGCATACCAGCGGTAAGCGACCGGATCGCGCGTCGCGACCGATGCCGGCGGCACGACGTAGTACCCCTTCTTCACGAACTCCCGCCATGAGATCATTCGCGAAACGTCCGAGGACTCGAAAACCCGCTTGCACCAGTCAAGCTCGCTGCATCCCTCGGTGAACATCACCGCAAGCCCGAGCCGCTCAAGGATATCGGTGAAGATCTGATAGTCGGACTTCGACTCCCCCAACGGCTCGATGCACTTGTGCTGCATGGTGACGATCCGGTGATTGAGCTGGTCGGTATTGTGATGGATGTAGCCGCCCGAGTTGCCGAAGTCGGAGATGTCCCAGCGCTCGAATGACGTGCAGGCGGGAAGGATCACGTCCGCGAAGACAACGTCGCCTTCCATGTAGATTGATTGGTTGACCACACACTCCAGCGAGTCGTGGCGATACGCGTCGATCCAGCGATCGGAGTTGGCGATGGTCCCCATGGCCGAGCCGCCGTAGCGGTACAGCATGTGCAGCCGGGAATACCCGGGCATCGGATATTCGTACGGCGCGAACTGCGCCTCTAGCGACACCCCCTCCCATAAATACCCCTTCGCGTGTCCCTGGGTGATGGCATCCGGCAGGGCGAGGCGGGGGATCATCTGCCTGACCGGATTCATGGTCAGGACGTGTGGCATGCGCACGTAATTGTTCACCGCCGCAGCGGTCCAGATCAGCTCGCCGGAAATGCCGCCCTCGGCATAGCCGGGGAAATAGAAATGGTGGTCGAGCGGGGTGCCAACCTGCAGATTGCCGAAGTTCACTCCAGGTTTGCCAAGCCCCTGCATGGCCATCAGCAGGATCATGCTGCGCGCCCATTGCGAGCCGCCGGCGTTGCGACCCGCGCCGCCGAAGCCGGCGCCGAGGCCTCCCGCGGCTAGATACGTCTTCTTCCGCCCCCAGCTTCGCGCCAGCGCGCGCGCCACGCGCGCCGGAACGCCGGTTTCCGGCTCCTGCCACTCCGGCGTCTTGGGCACGCCGTCCTCGATGCCGAGGACGTAGTCTCGCCAAGTATCGAAGTCGGTGGTGCGATTGGCGACATACTCCTTGTCGTACAGGCCCTCTGTGATCCAGACATGCATGATGGCGATGGCCAGCGCCGAATCCGTTCCGGGCCGTATCGGAATCCATCGTCCGCCGAACAACTGCGCCGTCGGGTTCAGGTGGGGGTCGATGTGCACGAACTCGATGCCCAGCTCTCGCGCCCAGAACCGGCGCTGAGTTCCCTCCAGGCCGCTGGCGTAGCCGTTGGTCGTCTCGGGGTCGCTCGACCAGAAGACGATCATCTCGGCCTCCTTCAGACAATCCTCCACGGTGCTGCAGAAGGATGGGGTGCCGACACGGAGGCTCGACCCGTAATGGTGCTGCGCGCCCCAGTACCACCCCTCCCAACTGTCCGGGTTGGCGTGGATGCGGGTAAAGCCGATCAGGTTCCCGAAGCGCAGCAACGCGCTCAGATAGTAGCCGACATTGCCCCATTGGTGGTGAGAGCCGAAGAAGATGCCGATCGCGCCCGGCCCGTGTTCACGCTTCTGTCGCTTAATTTCGTTAGCCAGAATGTCCAGGGCTTGGTCCCAGCTGATGCGCTCATAGCCTGAGATGCCCCGGTTCTGTGGGTTACGCTGCCCGTTCGGGTCGAAATCGACGCGCTTCATCGGGTAGAGGATGCGCTTTTCGGAATAGACGGTCGATTTCAGGCACAGCGCGTGCGGATTGACCATCACCCGACGCTGCGGGGTGAATGTCTTGCCGCGCGCGGTGATGCTCCAGCTCGGAGCGTCGCTGTCGTCGAGGTCGATCGGCGTCGTGCGGATGATCCGATCGTCCTTGACATAGACAAAAGTGGGGCCGCCGTTGCCGTTGGTCATGAAGCGGACCGTGCCGTCGGGCATCTTCGTCCCGTATTCCAGCCCGACCGACTGGATCATGTTCATCATCTGCATGAACCACAGGACCACCCCCTCGGGGCCCAAGTACAGGACACGGAAATTCTTGGCGATATGGACCACCTCGCCGCGGTCCTGCGGCGGCTTGAGCAGCGCGATCGCGGTGCTCACATCGCTGAACATAACGGTGACATCAGGCGTGGCGTGCAGGCCGGCGCCGGAGCGGACGGTGCCGTTATGGAACCGGTACCATCGCGCGATGCTGCCATCCTTGAGGCGCAGCTGAACCACACAATTCTGCCGTCTCATCACCGCCTTGAAGGCGGCGTGCCGCCGCGCCATCGTTCGCAACACCTGGACGATCGCCAGGAGCAGTCCTTTGAGGAGGGTCCTTTGGCCGTTGCGCAGTGTTCTTTGAAACATCTACCGTCTCCTCTGAGCGCATCTCGCGATGACGACGATCTCGCTGTTCAAACCGCGGGAGCAGGTTCGACTTTCGCTCTCAGTCGGCTCGGCGCGGTTTCTCGCAAGCAAAGCGAGATCACGAAGCCAACGACCATGGCGCCGATCGCAAGGTACAAGATGTACTGTATTCCGAAATGGGCGGCCACATAGCCGGCGATCACGGGTGCGATGCCTCCACCGAAGATTTCACCGACACAGATCACGGCTCCCGAAGCTGTTGCCATCAGCTTGGCCGGGACGGACTCCGCACTGAGAGGGCCCACGGTCAGCGTGATCATGCCGAAATTGAAGAAGTGAGTGGCAAACAGGAGTGCGAATAAAGCGCCGGGCTGCGCGCCGATCCGGAGCAATAGCCAAAGAGAAACGAATCCGCCTAAGGTCGAGAGGATCATCACCGGCTTGCGGCCCATGCGGTCGGAAACAGACGGCATGATCAGCGTGCCCGCGGTTGCTCCAAAGCCGATCGCCGAGAGAACAAAGCCCATCTGGTTCAGAGTGAGATGCAGGTAATCAGCCAGATAACTGGGCAGAAGGGCGCTGGTGACCACCAGGCACGTGAGCCAGCAGAGCATCCCTCCCATGTTCAGGGGTATGTTCCTGTATTGGAATATGTCCGTCCATTTGTGTTCCGAGATGTCATGAGTCGCCGTATGCACGGCTTCCTCCTCCTCGGAGGGCACACGCAGAACCCGAAACAGGAGGAACGCCACGATCAGGCCAGGCGGCGTGACCAGCACGAAGATCCAACGCCAGTCCACGAACTGCAACAACTGCGTGACGAAGATCGGCGCCAGACCAAGGCCGAACAGGGGCAACATCATCTGCTGTATCCCGAGGTTACGGCCGTGCCGGATTGGCTTAGACGCCTCCAGCGTGGCGACGATGCTCGGCGGCGTATAGGCCCCGTCGGCAATGCCCATGATCGCCCGCACCAACAGAAGCATACCCAATCCCGCAGCCAGACCACTGATGCCCACCAGCACCGAGAAGGCAATCATAGCCGAGACCACGACCTTACGCCGCCCGATTCGGTCGGAAAGGCGGCCCATGAAAAACCCGGAAATACCCCAGAAGATGGCTAGGATTCCGGTGATCTCTCCGAGTTCCTGGTAAGTGAGGTTCAGCTCCTTCATGATGACCGGGAACATCGGCAGGATCATGAAGCGATCCAGACCGACAAGCCCAAATCCTAGCGATAGCAGGACGACCGCTTTCCACTCATAGCTTGTATCCCACTCGCGCTCAGGAGCGGCTGTGGTGACGTTAAGATTAGACACATGAACGGCTGTCATCATTTCCTCCCGTAATCAGCTTGAAGCAAGGCGCCAGATCGAGTGCTTCGCTCCGCTAGACTTCCAGCAAAATCTTCGCCACGGCCTTAAGCCCGCAACTCACCATCTCCGATCGCCGTCGGCGGCAGCTCGCTTCCAGCCGTGCGCTCGGAGACTGCTCAGCAGTGAGTTCCACCAGCTTGGGCAGGTCCTCGCGGTCTCTGACGCCACCGAAGACATAGAAATCTGGGCGGGTGATCATCGCCCGGATGCCCTTCTCCAGCATGAACGGCAGGTATTTCGCGTCGAGATCGACGGCTGCATCCGGGTCTAGCCCGCGAATAGGCCTGAGGCGGACCATCTTTGCGCCGAGCTGATCGAGAGCCTGGAGTTGGTCCTCTCGCAGAGCTCGCCGAGGCTCCGCATCCACCGTCATGACGGTGAAGCCCAAGCCCACGAGATCGTCCCAGCGGCCCTCGCGGCCCTGGTAGAAGACGCGGCCGTGCGGTCCCAGCAAGCCGGCGGGAAGCAGCGGTTGGTTGTCGGCTCCCCGGTGCAGAAGTCCATCCGTGAGGTGCGGGAAGGGTGGAGGTGGCGGAGCTGTGCCTTCAAGATAGGCGCGATCGCGCGCAGCCGCCTCCGCGGGGTCCGGCACGCAAATGATCTTGCCGAGATAAATGGACAGATCGACGACCTGGCTGACATGCGGCCGGCGCTCGGATGTGTACGTGTCGAGCAAACTGGCGTCGGCCTTGTCCTCCAGTACCATGTTCAGTTTCCAGGCGAGATTCCAGTCGTCGCGCAAACCGGCGCACATGCCCTGTCCCATGAAGGGCGGCATGAGATGGGCAGCATCCCCAACGAGAAGCATGCGGCCCCGACGCCAATCCTCGGCGATCAGACCGCGGAACGTGTAGACCGCGTGCCGAATGAGCGTTGCCTGGTCCGGACGCACCCACCGTTCCATCAGCGACCAGACAAAATCCGTGCTCTGCAGATCCTGCAACTGCTCGTGCGGCAGGCGCATGAACTCCCAACGCCGGCAGATGCGGCCTTCATGCACGCCGCCGGGGACGATCGTGGTCGGGCGCTCCGGGTTGCAGTACTGTCCGCAAGCGGGAATGTCGAGCACCACCCCTTCATTCAATTCCATATCGACAACCAGCCAGTCGGCTTCGAAACCACGATCCTCGCGGTCTATGCCGGCAGCCTGGCGCACCATGCTGTTCGCCCCGTCCGCGCCGATCAGGTATCGGCCGCGCGCGACACGGATTTCGCCGGTCTCCATGTGCTTCAGGGTCAGCGCTACATGATCGGCATGTTGCTCGATGCCCACGGCCTCCCAGCCGAGATTGAGTTCCACCGTTTGCTGTGAGCGGGCTGCGCGGTCCATCGCCGCTTCGAGACTGGGCTGGTGCACGAAGTTGGTCTCGGCGCCCCCTGAGACGGACTCCGCTGTCCAGCCGATGCATAGGAGTTCGTCCCAATCAGCGTTGAACCACTGGTAGCGGGGTGCCGGACGCGTGAGTCGTATCAAATCCTCGCCGAAGCCGATGGCGAACAGGACGCGATAGAGTTCATGGTCGATACAGACCGCACGCGGCAGCGGGTAGATTTCGGGCCAGCGCTCGTACACCGCGACCGAGCGGCCGAGCCGTCCCAGCATGGTCGCGAACGTCTTGCCGACTGGGCCATAGCCCACGATGAGGACGTCGGAGATGGTGTCGGTCATCGGGGATCCGTTTCCGGTTTCGTGCTGTCGCTTCGGCGGGATAACGGGTCCCGCCGAGCCGCACTTGCGGGTGATAGAATCAGCTAATAGCGCCGGCGGGGGTTCGAGCCTCGGGCGATGCCTCGTGATTGAAGGCGAAGTCTTCCGGCGGCTCCGGCCCCCATAGATAGAAGCTGTTTTCCATGGGATGAGACTCGCCCTTCCAGTCCATCTCAACCGGGATGTAGTCAATGTCGGAGGAGTACTCCGCGTAGCTGCCCCACGGATCGCGCACATAATGAAAGTAGTTGGAACCAAGCACGTGCCGCCCGAGGCCCCAGCCCTTCGAGAAACCGCAATCGGCCATGTGCATCGCGCCAAGGCCGATGTCCTGGATCGAGCCGACATCCCAACTGCAATGATGGAATCCCGGCGCGCTGGACTTGGCGAAGGCGACCATGTGATGATCGCTGCCATGAACTCCGTGCATGAATGCGATCACGCCGGCGGATTCGTCGGATAGCCGCAAACCGAGCACGTCGGAATAGAACTTGATGGACTCGGGGACATCGCGCACGAACATCAGGACGTGAGCCATCCGGCGCGGCCGAACCTCCTGTGTGGTCCCGCGCATCGGCGCGCCGCGCGTCCCGGCCGCAGCGGAAGGATTGCTGACCTCTGACTTCGCGCTGGGGGACGACTTCTCCGCCACCCTCAGCTCGACCAAAATGCCGTTGCAATCTCGGAACCAAATCCCATTGCTCTCGAGACCGGGCGGTGGATCGAGGCGTTGAATGCCTGCTTGGTCCAGCCGCTCCCGGAACCGCTGCACGTCGTCATCGAAGATGCCGAAGGAGAGATATCCGAGCGCCTTTCTAGGCCCTTCCCTGAGCGTCCCCCAGCGGTGCGGGTGGTCCAACGTGAAGAGCGCGAGCCCGTCCTGCTGTTCGCGGACGTCGAGCCCGAACGAGGTATAGAAGCGGCGCGCCTCCTCCAGATTGGGGACCGCTAGATTGAAATGGTCCAGCGAGTGGACACCCAGCGCGTTCGGCCGGCGGGTGGGCGGAATAAATCCACCTATCTGGGTCATCGGAATTCCTCCTCGCGTCAGGCTGTCGTTATGCTGCCTCGGTCTGGTCGATAATTGGGTTGCTGAGCACCCCCAAGCCCTCAAGCTCCACCTCGCATACGTCGCCGGGCTTCATCCACAACGGCGGCTCGCGCGCGAGCCCCACGCCCGAGGGCGTGCCGGTGACGATGATGTCGCCGGCATCAAAGGTGAACGCCTCGCTGAGCACGGAGACGAGCGTGGCCACGTCGAAAACCAAATCGTCGGTCGAGGCGCTCTGCACGACTTCGCCGTTCAGCCGCGTCTGCAGCCGCAGCCCTCTGCAGCCGGGCGGCAATTCATCGGCGGTCACGAGAGTGGGTCCAAAGGCGCCAGTGTCGTCGAAGTTCTTGCCGACCGTCCACTGCGGAGCCTTGAACTGGTAGTCCCGGATCGAGGCGTCGTTGAACAGGGAATAAGCAACGACATGCTCGAGCGCGCGCGCCTTCGGGATGCGGCGGCCGCCGCGGCCGATGACGGCGACGAACTCGCCCTCATAGTCCAGTTGCTCGGAGACGCGAGGGCGGACGATGGGCGCGCCATGGCCGATCAAGCTTGAGGCGAAGCGGCCGAAAACCGTGGGATAATCCGGCACTTTGAACCCGCTCTCGGCGGAGTGGTCGGCATAGTTGAGACCGATGCAGACGATCTTGCCCGGCGCCGGTAGCGGCGGCAGCAACGCAACGGCGCCGAGGTCGATCTCCGGGCCTGCGAGCAGGGCACGGCCGGCGGCGAGAAGATGCTCGCTCCCGCGTGCGATGAGGCCGGCCAGGCTGCCGGGGTGCCGGCTGTCGGTGGCGGCGTAGCCGTGGAAGGGGCCGTCGCCCTCGGCAGCGGCCAGCCCCTCGATACCGTTCTGCCGATATGCCGCGAAACGCATGTGCTCCTCCCCCGACTGGTTCTGCGCGGACTACCGCGGCGATCTGCCCGCTTAACTACCCCGCCCAAATCCACTAGTCAACCAAAAATCTATTTTCGATGGGGTTATGGTTTTCCGGGCCGAAACGCGCTAAGTTCGGTCCATGTCCCGCTTCACCCCGGCCACCTCCAGCCTCACCCAGAACGCCTACGAGCGCCTCCGCGCCGACCTGTTGGCTTGCCGGCTACAGCCCGGAGCGCGCCTGAAGATCGCCGAGCTGTGCCAAGCCCTTTCGGTCAGCCTCAGCGCCGTGCGGGAGGCGCTGTCCCGGCTAACCTCCGAGGGGCTGGTCGTCGCTGAACCGCAGCGCGGCTTCCGCGTGGCCCCGATCTCGGCCGAGGAGCTGCGGGATCTGACGGAGGTCCGCGCCCAAATCGAGGGGATGTGCCTGGAGCGCGCCATCGCCGTCGGCGATGTCGGCTGGGAGTCGCACCTCGTCGCGGCCTTCCATCGCCTATCGCGCACCCCGGAGCGCGAGCCGGACGATCCGCAACGCATGAACGAAGCGTGGTCCGCGGCCCACGCCGCCTATCACGAGGCCTTGGTCGGCGGGTGCGACAGCCCATGGCTGCTGCGGCTGCGGGGGATCCTCTATGCCCAGACCGAGCGGTACCGGCGCCTGTCGGTGCCGCTCGCGCGGATCACGCGCGACCTAAACCGCGAGCACCAAGACATCATGGAGGCCGCCCTCGCCCGCGACCCCGGGCGCGCCAGAGCGCTCATGACCCAGCACCTCGAGTTAACGACCCGTGTGCTGCTGGAGCAGTCCTGGCCGGCGGCGGACGCGCTGCCCGATCCGGGCCGGCGCGGCACCCGAACCGCCGCCGGGACCATCGCCAACGCGATGTGACCCGCCACCAACCCGCCCAGGACGCCCCAGCGCCCCACGCGCGCGTGACCAGGCAGACCGCGCCTACTGGGCCACCCACCCGCCATCGATCGAGAGCGGAGCGCCCGTGATCGTCTTGGCCTGGTCGGAGCACAGAAAGGCCGCGAGCGCGCCGATCTGCTCGGGCGTCGTGAACTGGGACATCGGCTGCTTCTCCGCCAGGAGCTGGCGCTCCTCCGTCGTCACATCCGTGCCATTCTGCCGCGCCCGGTCGCGAAGCTGCTTCTCGACCAGCGGCGTCATCACCCATCCCGGACAGATGGCGTTGACAGTCACCCCGGAATTCGCGAGTTCCAAGGCGGCGACCTTGGTCAGGCCGAGGACGCCGTGCTTCGCCGCGACGTAAGCGGCCTTCTGGACGCTGGCGACCAGCCCGTGCGCGGAAGCGATGTTGATGATGCGTCCCCACCCCTTTGCCTTCATGCCCGGGATCGCGGCTCGCATCGCGTGAAAGACGCCGGACAGGTTGATCGCGATGACCGCGTCCCACCTCTCGACCGGGAATTCCTCGATCGACGCGGTGAACTGAATGCCTGCGTTGTTGACCAGGATGTCCAGCGATCCAAGCTGCTGTTGCGCCTGGCTCACCATCTCGGCGATCTGGTCGGGGCGCGACAGGTCGGCACCGCTATAGGATGCGCGCACGGCGAACTCCGCCCCGATGCCGGCGCGCAGGGCCTCGATTTCATCGGCATTCCCGAAGCCGTTGAGCATGACGTCGGCGCCCTGGCTCGCGAGCACACGGGCAATCCCAAGGCCGATGCCGCTGGTCGAACCAGTCACAAGAGCTACTTTGCCGCCCAAACTCATCGGACTCTCCCTCGCTTCTCTGCGTGCGGTTGAGGTTGGTTGCCGTGCCCGATCTCTCGCAGGCGCGCCCTTGCCTCGTCCGCGCGCTCGTGCCGAGCCGGAGTTAAAGGCGGTCGCGGCCGAGTTTGAGCGCCCACTAGGGTTCCGGTCTAGGTATGGCTGACGATACGTGGCAGCGGTCAGCAGTTCGTCCGCGTCGTCAAGCTAGGGCGGCAGTGCCGGCCGGGATTGAGACGGAGTGCCGGGCGGCGTATGTTAACCTTGCCCATCAGCGGACACCGCTCGCCCATGCTCTGGCTGGCCCTCGGCGGCTTCACCCTATTCATCTTCCTGGGCGGGCTGCGCGCGTTCGAGCGGGCCTCGGTCACCACGATCAAATCGTTGTTCGCCTGGATACTCGCGCTGGGGGGCCTCAGCCTCGCGCTGCTGCTGGTGCTCACCGGCCGGGAAGGTATCGCCCTGGCTGCGGGGCCGCTGGTCGGCCCCCTGATCTGGGAACGCTGGCGCGCGGCCCACCCGAGCGGGACCAGGACCGGAGCTGCCTCGGGGGGATCTTCGCGCGCCTCCGCGGGCCAGGCCGGCGCCGGCCCGCGCCCTCCGCCGCGCGGAGGCAACATGACCCCGGAGGAGGCGTATCAGGTGCTCGGCCTCCGCCCAGGCGCGACCGAGGCCGAGATCCGGGCCGCGCATCGGCGCCTGATGCGCGCCACCCACCCGGACGGCGGCGGGTCGGACTGGCTGGCCGCGCGGATCAACCAGGCCCGTGATGTGCTGCTTGCGGGCATGGCGCGCGGCAGCCGCCGGGCGTAGAACAATTGTCAAGACATTCACTCGCAGGATCGAAGGCGCCACATTTCCGCCCGGCGGCCGTGATGGCTAGCCGCGCCCTTGGTCGGCCCCGTCGCGCCGGCCGTTTTCAGGAGTGCCCAACCGAATGAAGCCGCTGCGCAAGGCCGTTCTTCCCGTCGCGGGGCTCGGCACCAGGTTCCTTCCGGCCACCAAGGCAATGGCCAAGGAGATGCTGCCGATCGTCGATAAGCCGCTGATCCAATACGCGATCGAGGAAGCCCGCGCCGCCGGGATCGAGCAGTTCTGCATGGTCACCGGCCGGGGCAAGACCGCGCTGGTCGAGCATTTCGACATCGCCTTCGAACTGGAGGCGACGTTGCGCGAGCGCGGCAAGCAGGATGCCCTCGCCTTGCTCGCCGATACCCAGGTCGAGCCCGGCTCGATGGTGACGGTACGCCAGCAGGTGCCGCTCGGGCTGGGGCACGCGATCTGGTGCGCGCGCGCCTTCATTGGCGACGATCCGTTCGCCATCCTGCTGCCCGACGACCTGGTTCTGGCCGACACGCCCTGCCTGCGCCAGCTCGCCGAGGTTTACCGCGACACCGGCGGCAACGTGGTCGCGGTCACCGAGGTACCGCGCGAGCACACCCTTCGCTATGGCATCTTACGCACGGGTCGCGACGACGGGCGGATGGTGGAGGTGCTCGGGCTGGTCGAGAAGCCGGCACCCGAGGACGCGCCCTCGAACCTCTCGATCATCGGCCGTTACGTCCTGATGCCGGAGGTCATTTGCGAGCTGTCGCGCATGGAACGCGGGGCGGGCAATGAGGTGCAGCTCACTGACGGCATGGCCGGCCTGATCGGTAGCCAGCCGTTCCACGGCCTGCGCTACGAGGGCCGCCGCTTTGACTGCGGCGACAAGGTGGGTTTCTTGGAGGCGCAGATCGCCTTCGCGCTCAAGCGGCCCGATATCGCGCCCGCGGTACGCGGCTTCCTTAAGGCCTACGTCAACGAGTTTTAAGCAGGAGGGACGACCGCCGATGGCCTTTTCCCACCGCTTCGACCCCACGGTGCTGCGCGAATACGACATCCGCGGCATCGTCGGGCAGACGCTGCACCCGGCGGACGCCGCCGCGATCGGCCGCTGCTTCGGCAGCATTGTCGCGCGCAATGGCGGCAAGACCGTCGCGGTCGGCTATGACGGGCGGCTGTCGAGCCCGGAATTGGAGGCGGCACTCGTCGATGGGCTAAAGGCATGCGGGCTGGAGGTGCTGCGCATCGGCCGCGGGCCGACGCCGATGCTCTACTACACCGCGACCACCCGCGAGACTTCCGGCGCGGTGATGGTCACTGGCAGCCACAACCCGTCCGACTACAACGGCTTCAAGATGATGCTCGGCCGCAAGCCATTCTTTGGCCAGCAGATCCGCGACCTCGGCGCCCAGGCCGCCGCCGGGGACGTGGTGGCGGAGGCGCCGGGAACCGATCGCCGGATCGATGTGGCCGGCGACTATGTGGCTCGGCTGCTCGCGGATTGGGACGGCGGGGACCGCCAGCTCAAGGTGGTCTGGGACAACGGTAATGGCGCGGCGGGCGAGGTGCTGGCGCGGCTGGTGAAGGCGTTGCCGGGCGAGCATATCGTGCTGAACGGTGCGATCGACGGGCGATTTCCGGCGCATCATCCCGATCCCACCGTGCCCAAGAACCTAGAACAGCTCATCGCGGAGGTGCGCGCCCGCCGCGCGGATATCGGCATCGCCTTCGACGGCGATGCCGATCGCATCGGGTTGGTGGACGATTCGGGCGCGATCCTGTTCGGCGACTATCTGCTGGTGGTGCTCGCGCGCGACGTGTTGGCGCGGCACCCAGGTGGCACGATCATCGCCGACGTGAAGGCGAGTCAGGTGCTGTTCGACGAAGTGGCGCGCGCCGGTGGCAAGCCGCTGATGTGGAAGACCGGACACAGCCTGATCAAAGCGAAGATGGCCGAGACCGGCGCGCCGCTCGCAGGCGAGATGTCGGGCCACATCTTCTTCGCCGATCGCTGGTACGGTTTTGACGATGCGCTCTATGCGGCGGTGCGCGCGCTCGGCATCGTCGCCCGGATGGACGGCAAGCTCTCCGCCGTGCGCGAGGCGCTGCCGCACGTGGTCAACACGCCGGAGCTGCGCTTCGACTGCGAGGAAGGCCGCAAGTTCGCGGTGATCGAGGAAGTCGCCGCCCGGCTGCGCTCGCAGGGCGCGAAGGTGGCGGAGACGGACGGCGTGCGGGTGCTGACCGACGATGGCTGGTGGCTGTTGCGCGCCTCGAACACGCAAGCGGTGCTGGTCGCGCGCGCCGAGGCGACCTCGCCCGAGGGGCTGGAACGGCTAAAGTCCGATCTGGTCGGCCAGCTCGCAGCCTCCGGTCTGCAAGCGCCGGACTTCTCGGGCAGCCACGCGGGGCACTGACACCCGCGGCCCGTCTTCCCCTCCCCTGGCGGGAGGGGGCCGGGGGGAGGGTCGCCCAGAATCAGAACATCGGGCTACAAGCCGGGCTCGCCATTTGTGGCTCGGGAACCGCCGGCGGCGGAACGCGATCGAGCGAGCCGAACCTCCGCGGCGCCCCGGAGTGATGCCTGCGAAGACGCCGCGACCGGCTCCCGGGTTCCCCACTCGCGTAGTCCCGATCCGCTACCGCGCGAACACCATGCGCAGCGGCCGACGCGCCAAATATCTGGCCCCGCCGACATCGAGCAGCAGCGCCGCGACCGCGAACACCCCTGCGCCAAGCCCGATCGCTTCCAGCAGGCCGAGCCAGGTCAGCGAGAACCGAACCACGATCAGCGCCACCGCCATCGGCACGACGGCGGCCACCGTCTTGAACACCTGCGCCCCCGGCAGCCAGATCGGGAACACGCGCCGGCCGATGATCCATCCCAGCACCACCGCCCCGGCCTGGCAGCCAAGGCCGGTCCAGGCCGCGCCGAACATGCCGTAGCGCGGCACCACCAACAAGTTGATGGCGACATTCGCCGCCGCCGCCGGGCCGTAGCTCCACAGCATCAGGCTCGAACGGCCGGCCAGGGTGAAGGCATGGTCGACGAAGTGACCCCGCACGCCGCGGAACAGCGCGGTGAAGCACATGATCGGGATCAGCTCGGCGACGCCAGCACGGAAATCTGGTCCGACCAACACCGCGGCGATGTAAGGGCTGGTCAATGCCAGGCCCGCGCAAGCGGGCAGGGTCAGCGCCAGCAGCGCGGCGCCGTTCTTGCCCAACTGGATGCGCCCGGCCTCGCGACCTTGCCGTTCCAGGATCTGCACGGCCATTGGAAACGTGGCGGTCGAAATCGAGGCGCAGATCAGCGCAGTGGGCCGGTCCACCAGGCTGTAGGCAACGGCGTAGATGCCGAGCATTTGCGCGTCGCCAAGCGTTCCGAGCAGGAACCGGTCGGACAGTTGCAGCAAACTCGCACTGATCGCCACGGCGACCAGGGGCGAGGAGAAGCCAATCAGCCGCAGCAGCGAGGTCCGGTCGATCCGGCCAATCCGGCGCCGGAACGGCGCGATCAGCAGCCGAAGGTCCACCAGGCTGCACAGCACCGCCGCGACCAGCAGGCCAAGGATCACCGCTTCGGCCGTCCTGCCGATCAGGAAGATGAATGCCAGCCCGAGCGCGAAGCCGAGAGCGGCATGGGCGCATTCGATGGCGTTGTACCGCCATATACTGTCAGTGGAACGGTTGACGGCTTGGTTCATCGACACCGCCGCACGGAACACCAGCAGCGGCAACGCCAGCCACGCGAACACGCTCAGCTCGGAGGATCGGTCGAAGACCTGGCTGGCGGCCAGGCAGGCGCCCACCAACACCAGGCCGACCGCGTAAAAGATCGAATAGGACTCCTTCAGGAACTTGTCCCGTCGCCCGGCCATGGCCGCGCCCGGATAGAAGCGCAAGATGCCGATCGAAATCGCGTAGAAGAACGATATCTGCGCGACGAGCACTGCGGAGAATACGAATGTATAGCTACCGAATGACGCCGGGGTGAGAATGCGCGTGTATGCGAATATCATGGCGAACGAGACCACCGCGGGGACCAGGTTCGCCGGGACGTAGCCGAGGATTTGTTTGTGCACGTCTAACTGGCCCGATCGCGTGTAGTAGGCGCGGATTATAGACGAGACAAGTTCACAAAGGTAAACGAGACGAGGGCTGCGGCACGCGTCATCCAGCCGCGGCCAGATCGGGCCAAAAGTGGGCCAGGCGCGAGCGGCGGACGACCGCTCGCACTGCCTCCTGGTCCGCCGGGTCCATGATGCCGCGCCAACGTTCTGCGGCTGCGGTGGAGCTTCGGAACACGCCAAAGTAGCCGTCGTCGCCGTTGTGGCGCGTGCTGCGTGTGATGAATGCGGCTGTCTGCGGCGACCAGGTCAGGCCGGCGAACTCAAATAAGTCGCGGGCGACGACTTCGGGCCGGGCACAGAGGTCTTCGTAGCGCACCAGCCGGGCATTCTCCAACCCTTCGAGGCCATCGAGCGCCGTCTGGTTGAAGGCAACCCAGCCCCAGGCGCACTTCGCCGCCAGGGGCAGCGCCTGGAACGCGCCCCTATCCACGCCATGAGCGGCGGCGTACGCGGTTGCCAACGGCTCATCGAGTGGCATACCGGACCCGTCCGCGCTCGAGCCGAAATGGCGCTGTTCCGCCCCGCGCATCGTCGAGGACACCTGCCCGCAGGGATGACGCAGGATGAACAGAACGCGGCTGTCCGGCAGCATCCGGGCCATCATGCTGGCGTCCCAGGCCACGACCTTGATCACCGCGCGCAGGCCCGGACGACGATCGATGGCGACGAAGTCGGGTAGTTTCATGCGGAACCTGAGGGGCGCGCCGCCCAAGAGTGAGGCGGCGCCGTTCAGCGAGTGCGCCAGGGCGGTGCGCAGCAAGTCGAGCGGCGCGGGCAACCAGGATTTGCGGAAGAACGGTCGCTTGGCTGCCGTGCTCAGGGCGTTCACATCGATCCAGGTGCGCAACTGCCGGCGCGGGTCGGCGCCGGAATCGATCGGCACCACCTCGTCCGGCTCATGGCGATAGAGCACGTCGGGGTGGCTGTCCAGGATCTTGGCCAGCCAAGTCGTGCCCGAGCGGGGCGAGCCCAGGACCAGGATCGCATTCGTGGCGAGATCGCCGCCGCGGACGGGTGCCAGGGCCGAGGCTCCGTGCGCTAGTTGCATGGCGCCCACCCGCTAAGCCGTCACAACCGCGGCCGACATGCGGCGGAATGCCTGCGCGGCCGCATGGCATGGTCGCAACATCATCGGAACGGCCGCCCGCCCGCCCGGTCGCATCGTGGTCGAAGCATGTTTCCCCTCACCCACAGGGTCGGAAGGAGTAAGAGCCTGCAATCGCCGCTCGGGAGAAATCACAGTCCGGTGTTTCGGAGCCGCGCTATTTTAAGAAATGTTACTGACTGATATTTGCCTTCTTCCGCCGGCTCACCGCCCCGTGTTGCGCCCGCTCACCTCCCATGTTACATGCCGCCGGCCCGAGGGGGGCGCCGGGCGAGGCGGCCTGCGTCGCCGTGCGGGCGCAACGCATTCAGGAACGAAAACCCGTGGCGTCAGGCGGCACGACAATCGCTTCCGGCGGCGGGCTGGCCGATCGCTATGCCGCCGCCCTCTATGCCCATGCCGAGGACACCCGCACGCTGGACGCGGTGGTGGCCGAGATGGACCAGCTCGGACGACTGATCGACGAAAGCGCCGATTTCCGCCGTCTGCTCGCCTCCCCGCTGATCGACGTGCATCAGGGCCGCAAGGCGGCCCTCGCCGTGCTGGAGCGGGAGGGATTCGGCAAGACCGTGCGGGATTTCGTGGGTGTGGTCGCCAACAACCGTCGCCTGCGCGATCTGCGCGCGGTGGTCGGCGCCTTCTCCGTCTTGGTCGCCGAGAAGCGCGGCGTCATCACCGCCCACGTCGCCTCGGCCCATCCGCTCAACAACGTGCAGCGCCAGCAGCTGCGCGCCCGGCTGATCGAGGCGGGTTATGGCAACGTCAACATCGTCGAGGCGGTCGAGCCCGACCTCCTGGGCGGGCTGGTCGTGCGGGTCGGCGCCCGGCTCTATGACACTTCGCTGAAGTCCCGCTTGCAGCGCCTGCAATACGCGATGAAGGGAGCCGCCTGATATGGAGATCCGCCCAGCCGAGATCTCGGAGATCCTGAGAAAGCAGATCGCCGCGTTCGACACCGAGGCGAATGTGGCCGAGACCGGCCAGGTATTGAGCGTGGGCGACGGCATCGCGCGCGTCTTTGGCCTGCAAAACGTCATGGCGGGCGAAATGGTCGAGTTCCCCGGCGCCGGGATCCGCGGCATGGCGCTCAACCTCGAAACCGATAATGTCGGCGTCGTGATCTTCGGCGACGACCGGGAGATTCGCGAAGGCGACACGGTAGCGCGCACCGGCGCGATCGTGGAGGTTCCGGTAGGCGACGCCCTGCTCGGGCGCGTGGTGGACGCGCTCGGTAACCCCATCGACGGCAAGGGGCCGATCGACACCGCCGAGCGCCGGCGCGTCGATGTGAAGGCGCCCGGCATCATCCCGCGCCAGTCGGTCCACGAGCCGATGCAGACCGGGCTCAAGGCGATCGACGCGCTAATCCCGATCGGGCGCGGCCAGCGTGAGCTGATCATCGGCGACCGCCAGACCGGCAAAACGGCGGTGATCATCGACACCATCATCAACCAGAAAGGCGTCAACGCCGGCGACGACGAGAAGCGCAAGCTTTACTGCGTTTATGTCGCGGTCGGACAGAAGCGTTCAACCGTGGCCCAGCTCGTGCGCACGCTGGAGGAGAACGGCGCGATGGACTACTCCACCGTTGTCGCCGCGACCGCCTCGGACCCCGCGCCGATGCAGTTCCTTGCCCCCTATTCCGGCTGCACCATGGGCGAGCATTTCCGTGATCACGGCCGGCACGCGGTAATCTTTTACGACGATCTCTCGAAGCAGGCGGTGGCCTATCGTCAGATGTCGCTGCTGCTGCGCCGCCCGCCCGGCCGCGAGGCCTATCCGGGCGACGTGTTCTATCTGCACTCGCGGCTGCTGGAGCGCGCGGCGAAGATGAACGATGCCGAGGGCGCAGGCAGCCTCACCGCCCTGCCGGTGATCGAAACCCAGGCGGGCGACATCTCGGCTTACATCCCGACCAACGTGATCTCGATCACCGACGGGCAGATCTTCCTTGAGACCGAGCTGTTCTTCCGCGGCATCCGCCCGGCGGTGAATGTCGGCGCCTCGGTCTCGCGCGTGGGCTCGGCGGCGCAGATCAAGGCGATGAAACAGGTCGCGGGGCGCATCAAGCTGGAGTTGGCGCAGTATCGCGAGATGGCGGCGTTCGCGCAGTTCGCCTCCGACCTCGACGCCTCCACCCAGGCGCTGCTCGCGCGTGGCGCCCGCCTGACCGAGTTGCTCAAGCAGCCGCAATACCGACCGATCCCGGTGGAGGAGCAGGTGGCGGCGATCTTCGCCGGCGTGCGCGGCTATCTCGACAAGATCGACGTGGGCCGGGTCAGCGCCTTCGAGGCGCAGTACCTCTCCGAGCTCAAGGCGCGCGAGCCCGGCATCCTGCAAGCGATCCGCACCGACCTCGAGCTGAAGCCCGAGACCGAGAAGCGACTGGTCGCCTTCCTCGACGGCTTCGCGAAGAGCTTCGCTTGAGCGACTGTGCGCCCGGCCCTGGGAAAGGCCGGAGTCAGGCCCAAATGGAGAACAAGACCGTTCGGCCAACGCCCTTCCCGCTTGCGGGAGAGGGCCGGGGTGAGGGAACGCGATGCCCAGCCTGAAAGATCTTCGAAACCGGATCGCTAGCGTCAAATCGACGCAGAAGATCACCTCTGCCATGAAGATGGTGGCGGCCTCGAAGCTGCGCCGCGCCCAGGCGCAAGCCGAGGCGGCGCGGCCCTATGCCGAGCGGATGGAGCGGATGCTGGGCGCGCTCGCCGCTTCGGTCGGCGACAGCCCGGAGGCGCCACGGCTGCTGGTCGGCACCGGCAACGACCGGGTGCATCTGCTGGTGGCGGTCACCGCCGACCGGGGCCTGGCCGGCGCGTTCAACGCCAGCATCGGCCGCGCGACGCGCACGCTCGCGCGCCGGCTGGAATCGGAAGGCAAGACAGTTAAGATCCTCGCGGTCGGCCGCAAGGGCCGCGATTACCTGCGGCGCGAGCTGGCCAGCCGCATCGTCGGCGACATCAGCTACGCCGGCAAGAAGCGGATCGAGTTCGCCGACGCCGCCGAGATCGGCCAGCGCATCACTACGATGGTGGCGGCCGGCGAGATCGATGTCTGCACTGTAATCTATAACCGGTTCCGCTCGGTGATCTCGCAGGTCGTCACCGAGCAGCAGCTCATCCCCGCGCCGGTCCCCGAAGGCGCGGCCTCCGCCGAGGAGCTGGGCGGCGCGATCTACGATTTCGAGCCGGACGAGGAAACCATCCTCGCGCGCCTGCTGCCGCAGGCGCTCGCCATCCAGATCTACCGCGCGCTGCTGGAGAGCGCCGCCGGCGAGCACGGAGCGCGCATGACCGCGATGGACAACGCGACGCGCAATGCGGGCGACATGATCAAGCGCCTGACGCTGAACTACAACCGCGCCCGCCAGGCCAATATCACCCGGGAACTGATCGAGATCATCTCCGGCGCCGAGGCGCTCTGAGTCGGGTCTCGCAATCACAAGGAGCTATGAAGAATGTCCGTCGCCACTTCCGCGTCCCGCCCAGCCGCCGGGGCGGGCAGCAACATCGTCGGCCGCGTGACCCAGGTGCAGGGCGCCGTGGTCGATGTGCAGTTCGAGGGTGACTTGCCGTTCATCCAGAACGCTCTTCACTGCAAGATCCAGGACCGTACCTTGGTCCTGGAGGTCGCGCAGGAGATCGGCGAGCGCACCGTCCGCTGCATCGCGATGGACAGCACCGATGGGATGGTGCGCGGTCAGGAAGTGATCGACACTGGCGGGCCGATCACCATGCCGGTGGGCCCGGAAACGCTCGGGCGCATCCTGAACGTGATCGGCGAACCGATCGATGAGCGCGGCCCGATCAAGACCAAGACGCGCTACCCGATCCACCGCGACGCGCCAAATTTCGAGGAGCAGGCGACCTCAGCCGAGATCCTGGTCACCGGCATCAAGGTGGTGGACCTGCTGGCCCCCTACCTGAAGGGGGGCAAGACCGGCCTGTTCGGCGGCGCGGGCGTCGGCAAGACGGTGCTGATCCAGGAGCTGATCAACAACATCGCCAGGGCGCATGGCGGCGTGTCGGTGTTCGCGGGTGTAGGCGAGCGCACGCGCGAGGGCAACGACCTCTATCACGAGATGATCGGCGCCGGCGTCATCAAGCTGCAAGAAGGCGGCGGCACCGAGGGCTCTAAGGTGGCGCTCGTCTACGGCCAAATGAACGAGCCGCCGGGCGCGCGCGCCCGCGTCGGCCTGTCCGGCCTCACGGTCGCGGAGTATTTCCGCGACGAGGAAGGCCAGGACGTGTTGTTCTTCGTGGACAACATCTTCCGCTTCACCCAGGCCGGCGCCGAGGTCTCGGCGCTGCTCGGCCGCATTCCGTCGGCGGTGGGCTATCAGCCCACGCTCGCCACCGACATGGGCGCGCTGCAGGAGCGCATCACCTCCACCAACAAGGGCTCGATCACGTCGGTGCAGGCCATCTACGTGCCGGCCGACGACCTCACCGACCCGGCGCCGGCGACATCGTTCGCGCATCTGGACGCGACCACCGTGCTGTCGCGCCAGATCGCCGAGCTTGGGATTTATCCGGCGGTCGATCCGCTGGATTCCACCTCGCGATCGCTCGATCCGCGCGTGGTCGGCGACGAACATTACCAGGTGGCGCGCGAGACCCAGCGCATCCTGCAAACCTACAAGAGCTTGCAAGACATCATCGCCATCCTGGGCATGGACGAGCTGTCCGAGGACGACAAGCTGGTGGTGGCGCGGGCGCGCAAGATCCAGCGGTTCCTGTCGCAACCGTTCCACGTGGCCGAGGTGTTCACCGGCTTCCCCGGTGTGTTCGTGCCGATCGCCGATACTGTGCGCAGCTTCAAGGCGATCTGCGCCGGCGAGTACGACCATTTGCCGGAAGGCGCGTTCTACATGGTCGGCACCATCGAGGAGGCGGTGAAGAAGGCGGAAGACATGAAGGCCAACGCCTGATGCCGATTGCGCTCGAGATCGTCAGCCCTGAGAAGCTGCTGCTGTCGCGTTCGGCGGACATGGTGGTGATCCCCGGCTCGGAGGGCGATATGGGCGTGATGGAGGGCCACACGCCGATGATCGTGATGCTGCGCGGCGGCACCATCGCGCTCTACGACGGCGACCAGGTCACTGACCGGCTGTTCGTGGCCGGCGGCTTCGCCGAGGTGACGCCGGAGCGATGCACGGTGTTGGCCAACGAGGCGGTGCCAGCGAGCGCGATCGTGCGCGCCGACGCCGACCGCCGGCTCGCCGAGGCCGAAGCCGCTTACGAAGCCACCGACAAGACGGACAACGAGGCCGAGGAGATCGCCCAAGAGCGCGTGCAGTCCGCCCGCGCGATGGTGGAGGCGGCGGACGGAGGGTAGCGCCCGCAGTGATCTGGAGCACCGCTGAACCGCTGCTGCCGTCGGTCCACGCGCTCGCCGAGGCGACCTGGGACGCTCCCGTGCTGAACAACCGAATCACAAGCGAGAGCATCGCGGGCGCGTTCTCATGCTATGTGGCCGCTGGCTTTCACATCTCAGAGGATCTGAACGTCATCGAGCCGATCGATCGGGATGGCACTCCCGTCCCGCCCGCGCGTGGAACAGATCGGCAGACAGGTACAGCGGAAGGCTGAAACGGTTCGTTCCCCTCCTGGCGTGAGGCCAGCGCCGGGCGTTGCTTGCCAGTCCTGAGCCTCGCGGCATACTCAGCCGCCATGAAGCACTGGCAACTCGACGACATAGCCTGGTCCCGCTTCGATCCCACGCGGCTGGACCCGGCCCTGATTCCGCTGGTCAAGGCCGCCGCGATGGTCGAACGGAATGGCACCGATTACGCCATCTATCTCAACCGCGTGTTCCGCGACGATCCGGATTTCTGCGCCGCCGCCGACTATTGGGCCGCCGAGGAAGTGCAGCACGGCGAGGCACTGGGGCGGTGGGCGATGCTGGCCGATCCCGCCTGGAACTACCAAGCCGCCTTCGCGCGCTACAAAGCCGGGTTCAAGCTCCCGCTCGATGCCGAGGCGTCGGTGCGCGGTTCGCGCACCGGCGAGCTGATCGCCCGCTGCATGGTGGAAACCGGCACCTCCAGCTACTACACGGCACTTGCCGACGCGACCGCCGAGCCGGTGCTCCAAGCGATCTGCCGGCACATCGCCGCCGACGAGTTCCGCCACTTCAAGCTGTTCTACGACCACATGCGCCGCTACCTGCGACGCGAAAACATCGGCCTGCCCCGCCGGCTCAGGATCGCGTTCGGGCGCATCGGCGAAAGCGAGGACGATGAACTCGCCTATGCCTGGCACTGCGCCAACGAACCGCTCGCCGTCGCGTACCTGCATGGCCGTTGCAGCGCCGCCCACATGTCGCGCGCCGCCGGCTACTACCGTTTCCGCCATGTCGAGCGCGGCATGGGCATGATCTTCAAGGCGGTCGGCCTGCCCCCGCGCGGTCGGCTGTCGGATCTCGCGGCCAAGCTCGCCTGGCGCCTGATCCAGCGCCGCCGACGCCGGCTGGCCGCGCGACTTGCCGCTCCCCTGCCCTAAGCGGCTGACCCCGACCGGCACGACGATCTGACCTTGCGCAGAACGACGCCTGAGCGCCGCTAGTCTCCGTTCACGCCGTCCGGCTAGTGACTCGAAAGCTTCTCCGCCCTCCGCGGTGAATTTGCTTCCCTTGAGGCGACCGCGAAGCCAGACCAAACTACCTGGCTAAAGAGAGGAGGAAGGCCATGAGGATCGTGGACGCCCAGGTGCATATCTGGTCGAGCGGCACGCCGAGCGGCCATCACCGCCAGGTGTCAGTCTTCACCGCCGAGGAACTGCTCAAGGAGATGGCCGAGGCCGGCGTGGACGCCGCCGTGATCCATCCCCCGAGCTGGGATCCCAACGCCAACCAAATGGCGGTGGAGGCCGCGCGCGAATACCCCGACCGGTTCGCGATCCTGGGCCAGTTCCCGCTCGACCGGCCCGAGATCCGCGAAGTGATCGAGCACTGGAAGGACCAGCCCGGCATGGTGGGCTTGCGCTGGGCGCTGGTGCTGCCGCACCAGCGGAGCTGGCACGAGGACGGCACGATGGACTGGCTCTGGCCGGCGGCCGAGCGGCTCGGGCTGCCGGTGGCCACGATGGCGTGGCGGTTCCTGCCGACCTTCGCGCGCATCGTCGAGCGCCATCCACGCCTGAAGCTCATCATCGACCATTTGGGCGCGGTGCGCACCGATCAGGACGAGGCGGCCTTCGCGACCTTGCCCGAGGTTGTTGCGATCGCAAGGAAATACCCCAACGTCGCGCTGAAAGCGACCGGGGCACCGGGCTATTCGAGCGCACCCTACCCGTATCGCAACATCCATGACCACCTGCACCGGCTCTACGATGCGTTCGGCCCGGAGCGGTTCTTCTGGGGCACCGATATCACGCGGATGCCGTGCAGCTATCGCCAGTGCGTGACGATGTTCACCGAGGAACTGCCATGGCTCGCTGGGCGCGAACAGGAGCTGGTGATGGGGCGGGCCGTGTGCGAGTGGATCGGATGGAACCGCTAGCGGGGCGAGGCCGTCACCCCGGATTGCGGATCAAGTAGCTGCGAATCCGCTCGTCCCGCGAACGCAGGACCGTGCTCGCGGGAGCCTCGAACAGAAGGCGGGTGGGGATGTTGAACGGAGGCTGGTCCAGGAAGACGGCGGAATTCTTCCAGATGCGCGTATAGAGGCCCGGGGTGATGTCCCGGTTCGGCACGCATCTCGCCCATGCGGGCGGCTGGTAATCGCTATAAATCACATACCTGAAACTCCCCAGCTTCGCGAGCACTCGGCGGATCTGCCGGTTGGACAGATGCTGCAAGACCTCGCGCATCAGGCACAAATCGCCGCTGGGGAGCTGGTCCTCGGTGATGTCGCGGCACTCGAAGCGGATGTTCCCGGCACCGAACTGCTCGGTGTTCGCATCCACCAGGTGCTGGACGAGATCGACGCCGACGTAGCTCAGCCCTTGATGGACAATCTTGTGCGCTACGCGGAAATCCCCGCAGCCAAGGTCTACCACCGACCGAACGCCGTGCGTGGCGATGAACCGCTTAACCTCCGCCACGTAGATGTCAGCGGCCAGGCCGTCCGAACCAGGACCGGAGTAAAAGCTGCCCTGCTCGCCTCCCCAAGCATTCTCGGCATAGATGGTCTCGAACACCGCCTGCAACGGCAGGCTTCGGTTGCGGGCCCACTCAAGCTCACGCTTGAGGCGCCGCGACAAACGCCGGATCGCCCAGGGGGTGCGGCTTTTGACGATGTCCGCAACACGCATGAGGCATCACTCCGTTGGCGGTCGAGACGCCGGCCGTCGCCGCGATTTGACAGTCCTAACGCAACCCAGATTCGCGGGGCGCTTCAGCTCACCCATCCTTGCAATCCCCGATGCCATCCCGGACGGCGGTGGTGGAGCATGTGACGGAACTGGAGTCGTGCTCAAGGGCACTCCGCCATCGGCGTCACTGTGGTGCCGACGCTCGGATTCGAACCGAGGACCTACTGATTACGAATCAGTTGCTCTACCACTGAGCTACGTCGGCGACGGAATGTAGTCGACATGTACGATATAGACCGCGCGCCCGACCCCCGCAAGCGAACGGCGGCGATGCGGTTCGGCCACACGCAAACGCGTCGTGCAATGCCTGACGGTATTGTGAACAACTCCTAGCTTTCGCTGCTGCCGTAACGCTGCGTTCATTTACCCGGCGATTGTTTTCAAGCCAAGGCACGCCAGCAACGACAAAGAGGGAACGCCGATGAGAGATCATAGGGGCACGCGCCCGCGTCCAAGCGCGAAATCAGCCCTGCTGGCTGGAGGTGCCCTGCTGGGCTTGCTTGTCGCCGCAACGCATGCCGGCGCCCAGACCGCGAGCACCGCATCCGCCTCCACCCCCGGCTGCACCATGGCCGGTCTGTCCACTTTGGTTCCAGGTGTAACCATCATCTCCGCGACCAACGTGGCCGCCGCATCCTCGATGCCGGCCTATTGCGACGTGATCGGCACGCTGGATACCAGTGACGAGCAGGCTCCCGTCGGCTCGGCCGGGTTCGAGGTGCGCCTGCCGGCCAGTTGGAACGGCAAGTTCCTGTTCTTCGGGGTCGGCGGATTGGCGGGAGCCGCCTACGCCGACAATGCCGCCAACCCGGTGGACGTCGCCGAGGCCCTGCCCAAAGGCTACGCCATCGCAATCACCGACACCGGCCACTCGGGCGGGGAAACGGATGCGAGTTGGGCGCTGGTCGCGCCGGGCCAGCCGGACTACGCGAAGGTCGCCGACTACTACTATCGCGCTACTCACCAGGTGACAGTGGCGGGCAAGCAACTAGTCGAAGCCTATTACGGCAACGCGATCGGACGGTCCTATTTCGACGGCTGCTCGAACGGCGGCCGGCAGGCGATGGTGGAGGCGGCGCGCTACCCCGAAGACTATGACGGGATCGTCGCCGGCGCCCCGTTCCAAGACATCCGCACCATTCTCGCCGGCGCCAAGGACGCGAAGGCACTGTTCGCGACCCCATCGAGCTATCTTCCGGCCGGCCTGCTGCCGGCTATCGACGCCGCGGTGTATGCCGCCTGCGACGCGGCGGACGGCGTGACTGACGAGCTGATCCAGAACCCCGCGAAGTGCTCCTTTAAGCCCTCCGACCTGGTCTGCGCGGCGGGCCAGACCGGGAGCTGCCTGACTCAAGACCAGGCCGACTTCCTGACCACCTATATCAGCTCGCTGCGCGACAGCGCCGGGGAGTTGCTGTATCCCGGCTACTCGATCACCGACCTGTCCAATGGCGGGATGGATGTCTGGACCGTCGGCACCACGCCCCCGACCGCGCCTGGCACCTCCGAGCCCTGGGGCAACAACGGCTTCGCCCCCGCACCGGCCGGCTTTGAGTTCGCGGACCACATCCTGAAATACCTCGTCACCCTGGACCCGACTTATAGCGTATTCGATTACCCGGTCGGCATCGACGGCGTCGTGTCGCCGGAGGGGCTGGCGTTGTTCGACGCGCGGACCGCCCCAGGCGATGCGGGTTCGCCCGGCGATTTCCAGACCTTCATCGCTGAGGGCCGCAAGCTGCTCTGGTATCACGGCTACAGCGACCCGGCGTTGCCGCCATTCCGCTCCGTGGTTCTGTACGAACAACTCGCCAAGCTCGCATCCGGCTCCTATGCCGGGCTGCAGAAGAGCATCCGCCTATTCATGGTGCCGGACATGCAGCATTGCGGCGGCGGCCCCGGCCCGAACGTGTTCGATACGCTGAGCGCGCTCGATGCGTGGGTGGACCAGGGCCAGGCGCCGAACGGGATCGTGGCGACCCATTACACCAACAACGACCCGACCCAGCCTGTTACCCGCACGATGCCGCTCTGCAAGTTCCCCGAGCAGGCCACGTACAACGGCAACGGCGACGTGAAGCAGGCATCAAGCTGGAGCTGCACGGCGAACCACAAGCTGCTGCAAGTGGGTTCGGACGGCCAGCAGGCCGGCCTGCTCCCAGGCGGCCAGGTCGCTTTTCCCTCTAACCCGGTGCCGTGAACCTTAGGTGACGCTGCTCCCCCCTACCCTTGCGGGAGGGGGCCGGGGGGAGGGGTCGATCAAACACACCAGTCGGTCCGTCCAAAGGACCGTGGTCTATTGCGCCGCCGGCCGCACCGGGCGCGGGCGCCCGGCGGGATCGACCGCCACCAGCACGAATTCGGCTTCGGTCACCTTGAACCGCTCCTCCCGCCCCTCGCGCAGCACCCAGGCCTGAACCCCGAGCGTGATCGAGCTGCGGCCGATGCGCCGCAGCTCGGCGTAGCAGCAAACCACATCGCCGACCTTGATCGGCCGCAGGAACGCGAGGTTCGACACGGCAGCGGTCGCGACCCGACCCTTGGCGGCGGCGGAGGCCGTCATGCCGGCCGCTAAGTCCATCAACGACATGACCCAGCCGCCGAAGATGTCGCCGGCCGGGTTGGTGTCGGCCGGCATCGCCAGCATTCGTATCGCCAGATCGCCCTTCGGCTCATTCTTTGGCGCACCATAATCAGCGGTCATGGGCGGGCTCCTCAGCAACTTGGAATGGACGGGCTCCGTCACAATCATAGGATGGCTCAGGAGCTTTCGGCCATGAACATGCACTCGCCCGAGACCGGGTCCATCCTACTCCGCCGCGACCAAGGCGGCGTCGCCTGGCTTACTCTCAACCGGCCCCAGGCGCGCAACGCGCTGTCGCTCGCGCTGATGGAGCGGCTCGAAGCGGAGCTTGGGCGCATCGCCGAGGATCGCGCCGTCCGGGTGGTGGTGATCGGTGGCGCCGGCCCGGCGTTCTGCGCCGGCCACGATCTGCGCGAGATGCGCGCCCGGCCCGAACGCGCCGCATATGAGCAGACATTCGCCGCCTGCTCGCGGCTGATGCTCGCGGTCGTGCGGCTGCCCAAGCCGGCGATCGCGCGGGTCCACGGCATCGCCACCGCCGCCGGCTGCCAGCTCGTGGCCAGCTGCGACCTCGCCGTTGCGGCCGAGACCGCCCGTTTCGCCACGCCGGGCGTGAATATCGGCCTGTTCTGCTCCACGCCGATGGTCGCACTCTCGCGCGCGGTTGGGCGCAAGCAGGCGATGGAGATGCTGCTGACCGGGGATCCGGTTGACGCGGGGCGGGCGCGTGAGCTGGGGCTGATCAACCGGGTGGTGCCGGAGGCCGAACTGGACCAAGCGGTGGCCGCGCTGGCCGAGGGGATCGCCGCAAAGAGCCCACTCACGCTCGCCATCGGCAAGGAGGCGTTCTACCGGCAAGCGGAGCTGTCGCTCGACGAAGCCTATCGCTACGCATCCGAGGTAATGACCCGCAATATGCTGGCACGCGATGCCGCCGAGGGCATCGACGCCTTCCTGGAGAAGCGCCAGCCCAGCTGGGCCGGCGCCTGAACCGTCATGGCCGACGACCCGTACCAAGTTCTGGGGCTTGAGCGCACCGCCAGCGACGCCGCGATCCGCGCCGCGTACCGGAAGCTCGCCAAGCGCTATCATCCCGATCTCAATCCCGGCAAGCCGGAGGCGGCGGAACGCTTCAAGCAGATCAACACCGCAAACGACATCCTCTCCGACAAGGAGAAGCGCGCCCGCTACGATCGAGGCGAGATCGACGCCGCGGGCAACGAGAAGCCGCCGGAGAACCCATTCTACCGCGACTTCGCCGACTCCGCCGGGCGCCGGAAGTACCGCGCCCAGGCGGGATTCGACCCCGACGACCTGGAAAGCATCTTCGGCTCCGCGTTCGCCGGGCGCGGAGCGCGGGGCTTCAATCTTCGCGGCAGCGATGCCCAATATGGACTCACGATCAGTTTCCTTGAGGCCGCCAATGGCGTGACGCGCCGGATCACGCTGCCCGATGGCCGCACGCTCGACGTGCGCATTCCGGCCGGCGTACGTGACGGCCATATCCTGCGCCTGCAAGGCCAGGGGATGCCCGGCATCGGCGAGGGCCCGCCGGGCGATGCACTGGTCGAGATCACCGTCGCGCCGCATCCGCTGTTCCGTCGCGAGGGCGACGACATCCTCGTCGAGCTGCCGGTCACCATCCAGGAGGCGGTGCTCGGCGCGGCGCTCACCGTGCCGACAATCAAGGGCGCGGTGCGCGTGACCATCCCGCCCAACTCCGGCACCGGCACGCGGCTACGGCTCCGCGGCCGGGGGATCGGCAGCGGGCATCAGTTCGTGGAGCTGAAAGTGGTGCTACCGCCGGGGGATGAACCGGAGCTGGCGGCTTTCCTGAAGAACTGGACCCCACGGCACGCGTTCGACCCGCGCGAGGGCTTGGAGGTCGCGTGATGGAGTTGGACGCCGTGGCCGCGCTGATCGGCGATATCCAGTCGATCGAGCTGACCACCTGGATCGAGCGCGGCTGGGTGCGGCCCGACGCCGCCGACGGTGGCTGGGAGTTCCGCGACATCGACATCGCCCGTGTGCGCCTGATCCGCGCGCTTGGCCGCGACATGGACGTGCGCGAGGATGCGATCCCGCTGGTGCTGTCGTTGCTCGATCAGGTTTACGAGTTGCGAGGCACGTTGCGTGCCTTGCTGAGCGCCCTGGAGCGGCAGCCGACCGACGTTCAGGCGGCACTGCTGGCCCCCCTCAGGGAGCCGGCGTGAGGGCTGTGTCGGTCATCCGCGCGCGTGGCGCTGGAGCTTGCCTAGATTGCCGCGCCAGATGTCGCGACCGCCGTCTCCCTGCCCGGGCACGCCCGATCCGGCTCCGCGATTAGAAAGCCTTCGAACACCAGCAGCAGCCACAGCTTCAAACTATGATCGAATTGACCGGAGCCATGCTCGTCCAATAGCCGGCTCAGCGCGGGCGGCCTGAAGAGGCCACTGTCGAGCATCGCCTCGGACAGCACCCGCTCGCGCGCGCGCGCCATGTCGCAACGGAACAGGCCGGCCAGCGACGCGGCGAAACCCTGCTTCGGTCGATCGAGCAACTCGCGCGGCAGTAGCGGTTCGAGGGCACGCTTGAGCACGACCTTACCCTCGCGGCGGCCCAGCTTGAGTGCGGCCGGCAGCGACAAGCCCCATTCGACCAGGCGGTGGTCGAGGAACGGGGCGCGCACCTCCAGCGAATTGGCCATGCTGGCGCGGTCCACTTTCGTCAGGATGCCGCCGGAGAGCCAGGTGGCGAGATCGACATACTGCGTCTGCGCCAGCGGGTCGTCGGTCCCGCTCTCGTCCATCAATCGCTCGATCCGGCGCGCGGGGTCATGACCGTCGCGTTCGGCATGGAGCATCGGCGAGAACAGGGCTCGCCGTTGCTCGTCTTGGATGCGGGCAATCGTGCGATAATAGCCGATCGCGCTGTCCAGGCTCAGCTCGGTCAGTGTGTTCTTGGCGCGCAGCCAGCGTGGCGCGCGATCGAGCTTGGGATAGATACGCGCCAACTGGCCGACCACATGCCGCCGCACGCCCGCGGGCAGGAAAGCGCGCGCGGCCTCGGTTAGTACGTGGAACCGATAGCGGCGGTAGCCCGCGAACACTTCGTCGCCGCCGTCCCCGGAAATCGCCACTTTGGCATGCCGGCGCGCGAGCCGGCAGACACGATAGGTCGGCACCGAGGACTGATCACCGAACGGCTCGCCAAAAATGCGTCCCTGCTCGCGCGCCGCATCGATCATGTCCACCACGTCGGCCCGTTCGTTGTGCTGGACGGTGCCGTATCGCCGGGCCACCGCTTCGGCGTAAGGCGTCTCGTCCTCCGCGCCGTCGAAGCCGATGGTGAAGGTGTCGAGCGGGGCGGCACGCAGTCGCGAGGCCACAGCGACCACGGCGCTCGAATCGAGGCCGCCGGATAGGAATGCGCCCAGCGGGACATCCGAGACCAGCCGCGCGGCGGTGCTGGCGGTCAGCCGGTCGGTCAACGCCGCGACCGCCTCGGTCTGCTCGATCGCGCGCGGCGTCGCGCGCGGACGCCAGTAGCGTTGGGCGGCACCCGGCCGTTCGCCCGGACGCAGCAGCATGAAATGCGCGGCCGGCAACCGGAACACCCCCTGGTAGATCGTGTCCGGGTCCGGCACATAGCCGAAGGCGAAGAAATCGTCGATCGCGGTCGCCGAGAAGCGCCGGGAAAGCGCCGGGACTTGGGCCAACGCAGCCATTTCGGAGCCGAACACGAAGCGTCCATCCGGCAGGACGGCATGGTAGAGTGGCTTCTTGCCGAGCCGGTCGCGCGCCAGGAACAGCACCCGCTGGCGCCGGTCCCAGAGCGCGAAGGCGAACATCCCGTCCAGCCGCTCCAGGCAGCCCGGCCCCCAACTCTCCCAGGCGTGGATGATCGTTTCCGTATCGCAGCGCGTGCGGATGTCGTGGCCGAGGCCCCGCAGTTCGGGGATCAACTCCTGAAAGTTGTAAATCATCCCGTTGAACACGAGGGCCACGGAGCCGTCCTCGCTGTACATCGGCTGCTGCCCGGCGCTCGGGTCGATGATCGCCAGCCGCCGATGCCCGAGCCCGAGCCCCGGCTCCTGATGGAACCCGTCGCCATCAGGCCCGCGATGCGCGATCGCCGCGGTCATGCGCCGGAGCAGCCGCGAATCCACGTCGCCGGCACCGTCAGGATGGAAGATGCCTGCCAGGCCGCACATCGCTCGCCCCCGCCGATAGAGGGCGCTCTTATTGACGGGGCGAGACGAACGCAAGCACGATATGACGCGATCGACACGCTGCTTAATTGACACGCGATGTTGGCTCGCGGACGCTCCCCTGTTCCGAGCCGCCGGGGGTCATCATGGCGCCGCGAGTCAACCCGGTCGCATCCGATGTGGTTGTCCCCGCCCGGGCCGATGTGGTCGTGGTCGGTGGCGGCATCATCGGCGTCAGCGCGGCCTATTTCCTCGCCGATAAGGGCGTGTCCGTCGTGCTCTGCGAGAAGGGGCACGTCGCCGGCGAGCAGTCGAGCCGCAACTGGGGCTGGTGCCGCAAGATGGGTCGGGATCCGCGCGAGATCCCGCTGATCATCGAAAGCCTGAAGCTCTGGCGGGACATGAACCGGATGGTCGGCGCCGAAACCGGCTTCCGCACGACTGGCATCATGTATCTCTGCGCCACCGAGGAGGAGGAGGCGCAACGCGCGGCCTGGCTCGATCACGCACGGCCGTACCAGCTCGACACGCGCATGATTGGCCCGGACGAGATCGATCGCCTGCTGCCGGGCGCGGCACGCCGCTTCCGAGCCGCGCTCTATACGCCGAGCGACGGGCGGGCCGAGCCGCAGTTCGCAGCGCCAGCGATCGCGGAGGCGGCGCGCAAGCGAGGGGCCGTTATCCTCACCGGCTGCGCGGTACGCGGGATGGAGACCGCCGGCGGGCGCGTGGCCGCCGCGATCACCGAAACGGGCCGTATCGCATGTGGCTCCGTGCTGCTCGCTGGCGGCGCCTGGTCGCGGCTCTTCTGCGGCAATCTTGGGCTCAAGCTGCCGCAGCTCAAGGTGCGCTCCTCGGTGCTGCGCACCGACCCTCTGGATGGGGCGCCGGAGACGGCGGCGAGCGGGCCGGGCTTCGCGTTCCGCAAGCGGCTGGACGGCGGTTACACGGTGGCGAACCTAAACGCGAGCGTGGCCGAGGTGGTGCCGGACAGCTTCCGCCTCCTGTTCGATTTCCTGCCGCTCCTGCGCTCCGGCCAAGCGGGCGTGAAGGTGCGGGCCGGCAGGCGGTTTATGGAGGAATGGCGCACGCCACGCCGCTGGCGTCTCGATGCGCCCTCGCCGTTCGAGCGCGCGCGCGTGCTGGACCCGGAGCCGCTCGAAGCGGCCAACCGCGCTGCGCTCGGTGCGTTGCGCGCGGTGTTCCCGGCGTTCGAGAAGGCGCGCGTGGCGCAGCAATGGGCCGGCATGATCGACGTCACGCCGGACGCTGTGCCGGTGATCTCGCCGGTCGAGCGTTTGCCAGGCTTCTTCGTGGCGACCGGCTTCTCCGGCCACGGATTCGGCATCGGCCCGGCCGCTGGCCGGCTCGCCGCCGACCTTGTTACTGGCGGCGCGACGATCGTGGACCCTGCGGCGTTCCGCTTCGAACGCTTCACCGACGGCTCGCGCTTGCGGCCGATGGCCGGTGTTTAGTTAGGCCGCTTTCAGCGTCCGACCCGGCGCAGGAAATCCAATTGCCAGCGCATTTCCTCCACCGCGAGTGGGAACGCGCCGTCGGTACCTGGCAGGAGCATCGAAGCGGGCGGCACGTGCGCGAGGCTGATCTGCAACGGGCCGAGTAGCTTCGAGCTGAACCGCGCTTTCCAGACCAGGCTCACCAGCGCCTTGGCATTGCGCAGCGAGGCCGCCCGATCAACCACCGCGACCGGGACCGTCGCCGCCACTGCCAGCAGAGCCGTGGCCAGCCGCGGCTCGCCGGCCTCCAGGGCTGAGAGCACAGTTTCCTCCCCCAGCCTGCCCTGCCGTGCCAGCCGTTCCGCCGCGGCGAGTGCCTGTTCGGTGGATAGTTCGCGCCGGGCCGCAAGCGCCCCCTTCCCCGCCACGAGCGGATCACCGGTTTGCAGACATTCCGCCACACGCTGACGCAGCGCGCCCGCCAAATTCGGGTCCAGATCGGCCCGATCGGCCAAAACCGCGAGGAGGTGCGCCGCGACGATCTCAGAGAGCGCGCGCGCCGAGTGGGCGGGCAGCGAGGGGCGTCGCACCAGCGGCTCGTGCCAGTCCTCGTGATCGACCGCCCTGGTGATCAGCGCGTCAATCGTCGCCTCGCGGATTTGCGCCGAGGGGTTGGTCAGCAACTCGCGGATCGCCTCGCTGTCCTCGCCGGCTGCGATCGCATCGGCGACTGCCTCGTTCAGCTCCGGACGGCGGGCCACGGCCAGCGCCGTCGCCGGGGATGGCGGTGCGTCCAGTAGCGCTAGCAGGTCTTCGGGTGTCAGCAGCGGCGAGAACTGGATGACCGGCCCGGCCACCGGCATCTCGCAGTCGCGCGCAAGCCGCAGGATCAGCTCGCGCGGCGCGTCCGGCATCTCCTTGACCACCTCGGCGACCGCGGCGCGCACCCGCACCGCTTCGTCGGCGACGAGGGCGGCAAGCGTGTCATACGCCTGCCATTGCAGGCGGCTCTGCTCCCCGGCCGTGAGTTCAGGAGCGAGCCCGGCAAGCTTGCGGGCGAGCAGGGCGCGCACCCGCTCGTCGGTGTCCCGTGCCAGGATCTGGTTGGCGCGCGGCGGCGCCGCCAGGTTCAACGCCAACGCCGCCCGGACCATCACCGAGGCATCGGCGGCGAGGCGCTCCAGCACCGTATCCGGCGCCTGCGCGCTGGCGCCCAGGCGCACCCGCGCCGCCTCGTCCGACGCCGACGCGGTCAAGCCCGATGGGATGGTGACGCTCGCAGAAGCCGCGCTCACTGGGCTTCCTCGTGCGATACGCGCCAGTGGCCTTTGCCGGCCCGCTTCACCTCGTACATGGCGAGATCGGCGCGGCGCATGACGCTCTCGATCTCCTCCCCGCCGCCGGGCTGGCGGGTCGCGATGCCAATCGAGAAGCCAACGCCGGCGACGCTTCCTTCGGCCAAGTCGGCGAACACGCGCGGGGCGTTGACCCGCAGGCCCTCCGCCCGCTCCGCGGCCGTGAGGTGGTCGGCCCCGTTGAGCCATACGGCGAACTCGTCGCCGCCGAGCCGGGCGACAAGGTCAGTAGGGCGGACAGCGTTGCGCAGCAGCTCGGCCGCGCAGCACAGGAGCTGATCGCCCAGCTCGTGGCCGAGCCCGTCGTTCACGGACTTCAGGTAATCGATGTCCGCGAACATCAGCGTACCGGGTGCCCGATCGCGCTCCAGGCGTTCGATGTGGCGCGGCAGCTCTTCCAGGAAGGCGCGCCGGTTCAGTAACCCGGTGAGCGGGTCCGTTCGGGCCTGGCACGCCAACTCGCGCTGGATGGCCTCATGCTCCAGCACGACGCGCACGATGCTCGTGGCCGCGCCCGCAAGCAGCTGATCGTCGAAGTCCCACTGGCGTTGCCCCGCAGCGCGCCAGACCGCGAGACCAGCCACCTCGCCGAACCGGGTCTGGCAGGCGGCGACCAGAACCGGCCGGTCCTTGGCCAGCCCGGCCAGAGCAGGCCCGCGCGGGTCGGCCTCCCGCAAGAGGACTGCGGCGGTATCGAGCACCATTCGTGCCCCTGCCCCAACCTCATGGCGCGGAGTGGCCACCTCTCCGAGCAGGCCGACGACCGCAGCCCCTTCCGCCCCGAGCGCGTTGAGTAGGGCATGCAGCGCCGCCTGCATCATGCGCGGCGCCATCACTTCCTGACGCATCCGCCACAGGATGTGGTCGATGACCTCGCCCCGGCGCAGCGCCGCGGCAGCCTGCGCCTCCTTGCTGTCCTGCTCGGTGATGTCCATGCCGAGGCCGCGCGCGCCGATCGTCCGGCCATGGCGATCGAGCAGCGGGGCGGCCGCGAAGACCAGGCAGGCCGTCGTGCCGTCCGCACGGCGAAGCCAGGCCCGCTGGCGCCGCAGCACCCCACGCGGCCGAAACGGGTTGCAACCCGCAGTGGCCCCGACCTCGGCTAGAAGAACCTCGCCCGCCTGCCCGAGCAGCTTCGCGGCGGACCAGCCGAGCGGCTGTTCCGGCACGATGAAGGTGAAGCGGCCTTGCGCATCCGTTTCGAAGGCGAGAGCGGCCGCCAAGCTCACCATGTCGCGCCACCGCTGGCGGCTTTCCAGCAGGACGCTCCGCAGCGGACCCGCAAATCGACTGCGGGTCTCCACGCGAAGCATGCCATCGGGGGACACGTCGTTCATTTGCTGCTCAGTCCGATCGAGGCTCGGATGGGATGGAACACCAGTTGGGGCTAAGAAATCGTTTCTTCCTCGAATCACGCCGCGTTGACAGAAACCGGAGGGACTGCGCATGGTCATCTGCCGGTTTCCGGGACATCAGCATGACCGAGCACCCGCTTGCGGAGTCGATCGAGGAACTGTGGGAGCGCCGCGAAACCCTCTCGCCGGCGGTCGGCGGCGTGGCAAGGGAAGCGGTCGAGGCGGCGCTTGAGGCGCTCGACGCCGGGACGGTGCGCGTGGCAGAGCCCGCCGCCGATGGCTGGCGGGTGAACCAGTGGCTCAAGAAGGCGGTGCTGCTGTCCTTCCGCCTGATGGACTCGGCGCCGCTGCCCGGTCCCGGCGGAGCGGACGTGTTCGACAAAGTGCCGATGAAGTTCGCGGGCTGGGGCGCCAACCGCTTCCGCGAGGCCGGCTTTCGCGCAGTTCCGGGCGCGGTGGTGCGCCGCTCCGCCTACATTGCGCCTGGCGCGGTGCTGATGCCCTGTTTTGTCAATGCCGGCGCATATGTCGACCGCAACACCATGATCGACACCTGGTCCACGGTCGGGAGCTGTGCCCAGATCGGCAAGAACTGCCACATCTCGGGCGGCGTGGGCATCGGCGGCGTGCTTGAACCGCTGCAAGCCAATCCGGTGGTCATCGAGGACGACTGCTTCATCGGCGCCCGCTCCGAAGTGGCCGAAGGTGTGATCCTGGAACGCGGCAGTGTGCTGGCGATGGGCACCTTCATCGGCGCCTCGACCAAGGTGATCGACCGTGCCACGGGGGAAACATATCTCGGCCGGGTGCCGGCCTACTCCGTGGTGGTGCCGGGCTCCCTGCCAGGCCGCAACTTGCCGGACGGCTCGCCCGGGCCGGGGCTCTATTGCGCGGTGATCGTCAAGCGCGTGGATGCCGGCACCCGGGCCAAGACCTCGATCAACGAGTTGCTGCGCGATTGACCGCCCTCGCCCATTCGCCAGCTGATCCGTTGGGGCTCGCCCAGGCGCTGATCCGCTGCCCCTCCATCACTCCGGCGGATGCCGGCGCGCACGATATTCTCGCAGCCGCGCTAGAACCGCTGGGCTTTGCGGTGACGCGGCTCCGCTTCGGCGAGATCGAAAACCTGTTCGCCCGGACCGGCATGGCCGACCCACATGTCTGCTTTGCCGGCCATACCGACGTGGTGCCGCCGGGCGAGGCGCGGTGGAGCACCGACCCGTTCGGCGCGGAGATCCGGGACGGCGCGCTGTTCGGGCGCGGCGCGTGCGACATGAAGGGGGCGATCGCGGCCTTCGTCGCGGCCGCCGCCGAGCACCTCGCGACCGGCCGGCGGCACGGTTCGATCAGCCTGCTAATCACCGGCGACGAGGAAGGGGCGGCGGTGGACGGCACGGCCCGCGTTCTGGACTGGATGGCGGCGAACCGGCAGGTGCCGGATTTCTGTCTGGTGGGCGAGCCGACCTGCAAGCAGCTCCTCGGCGACACCGTCAAAATCGGCCGGCGCGGCAGCCTCAACGCCAGGATCGCCGTCCAAGGCACCCAGGGCCATGTCGCTTACCCTCACAGCGCCGACAACCCGGTGCATCGCCTGGTGCGCGCGCTCGCCGCGCTGATCGCCGCGCCGCTCGACGCCGGCACCGAGTTCTTCGAAGCCTCCTCATTGCAGCTCACCAGTATCGATGTCGGCAACCTGGCGACCAACGTGATCCCGGCCATGGCGCGGGCCGCGCTCAACATCCGCTTCAACGACGGCCACAGCGGAGCCTCGCTCGCGGCGTGGCTGCGCGCCGTCCTAGCGCAGCACGCCGGGCGGTTCGACCTCGACGTGTCGGTGAGCGGCGAATCGTTTCTCACTCAACCCGGTGAGACGGTCCGGCGACTGCGCGAAGCGGTGGCGCGTGCGAGCGGGGTCGAGCCCGCGCTGGATACCGGCGGCGGCACGTCGGATGCGCGCTTCATCGCCCGGTATTGCCCGGTGGCGGAGTTCGGCTTGGTGGGGGCGACGATGCATCAGGCGGACGAGCACGTGGCGCTTGAGGAGTTGCGGGCGCTCGCGCGCATCTATCGCGCCGTGCTCGCTACTCTGCTGGTCTGAGGCCGGGCGTGCGCCGACACGCAGCCGGAGCGCCGAGCATCATGCGGGGCATCGTCCGTGTGGCCTGCGGGCGGGCCGATGGGCTCGCGCAGTTCGGGGGCACATCGCAGGCGTTCCTGGCCAGTCTCGCACCGCTCATCGCCTTTCCCCTGGTCGGCAGCGCCCTGGTGCTGCTGCATGGGGGCGGGTGGCCGGCGATCTCGCAGCTCGTGGCCACGCTCTGCGCCCTGATCGCCCCGGCGGTCCTGTCCCATGAGCCCGCGCGGCTCTGGAAGCGCGAGGCCGAGTGGCTCCGCTTCGCCACGGCGCTCAATTGGTGTCAATGGGTACTCCCGGCATTGGCGACGATGCTGCTGATCCTCGCCTCTCCGCTGCTGGCAAGCGGAGGCTCCGGCCCAGCGGCCTTGCTCGGCGTCATGAGCGCGCTTGGCGGTTACGGCCTGTGGATGCATTGGTTCATCGCGCGCCACGGGCTGCGAATCTCGGCGCTGCGGGCAGTGGCGCTGGTACTGATCGTGAATATCGGCACCGTTCTTATCGTGATCGGGCCGACTCTCCTCGCCTCCAGCATTGGCTCGCTGCTGAAGGGCGCCGGATGAACCGCGCGCAGGCCGTGGCGAGCGGGTTGCAGGGCGCGTTTCTGCTGGCGCGCGGCCGGCCCGAGGGGCTGCGCTGGGTGGAGGCCGATCTCGCAGGTGCCGCCCGCAGTTTCTGGGCGGCGCCACTTTGCCTGCCGGCGTTCCTCTGCCTGCGCCTGATCGACTGGTTGCATGTCGGCCTGCCCCCCCGGCCGGGCCATGCGCTCGCGCTTGAGTTGCTCGCCTATATCGTCGGCTGGGCCGGCTACGCGGTCCTGTCGCGACGACTCGCGGCCGTGCTGGGACGCGAGCGGTGCTGGCCTCGGTTCATCGCGGCGTGGAATTGGTGCAACGCCGTGCAGTACGTGCTGTTAGTCGCGGCGGCAGTGCCGGTGCTGCTTAACGCACCGGACTCGGTTGGTCAGGCGGCGGAACTGATCGCGCTCGGCTGGGCGCTCTGGCTCGAATGGTTCGCCGCGCGGCTGACGCTCGATGTCGCGGCCCTGCCGGCAGCTTGCATGGTCGCGCTTGACCTAGGGCTCGGCCTCTTGCTCGCGGCGGCGATGGGGTGAGTGCGGTGCGACACTATGATTAGAGCATCATGTTTGCTTGTTGCCCGTGTCACACCTTTCGGACGAGTTGTCCTGTCGCGCCCCTCGACTGGTCAGAACAGCGAATACCCGCCGTCGATGACGAACGTATCGCCCGTGTGATAGGCGGCGGCGGCGCTCATGACATAGACCGCGATGCCGCCGAAATCGCTGCCGGTGCCCCAGCGGCGCATCGGGATGCGCGGCATGACGTTGTCGTGGAATTTCGGGTTGCCGATGGCGTTCGCCGTCATGTCGGTCTCGATCCAGCCGGGCAGGATGGCGTGGGCGCGGATGCGGTGACGCGCGAACTCGACCGCGAGCGCGCGGGTCATCGAGATCATGCCGCCCTTGGTCGCGGCGTAATGCTCGCTGCGTGGCGCCGCCTCGATCGCGGCCAGCGAGGCGGTGCCCACCAGCACCCCGCCGCCGCCACGCTCCACCATGTGCCGCGCGGCCGCGCGGAAGGTGTAAAACGCGCCGTTCAGGTTCACCCGCAGCACGCGGTTCCATTCCGCGGCACTCATCTCCAGAAACGACGGCACACCCCGGCCGCTGACGCCCGCGTTGGCGAAGCAGCCGTCCACCCGCCCGAGCGCCGCCACCGTCTCGGCGAAAGCCGCCTGCACCGCCTGCTCCTCACCCACGTCGCAGCGCAGCACCACGGCTCGCCGGCCGGTCCGCTCGATCTCGGCGCGCGCCGCTTGGTTCTTCTCCTCGTTCGTGCCCCAGATGGCGATGTCGGCCCCTGCCTCAGCTAGCGCCCGCGCCATGCCGAGGCCGATCCCGCTGTTGCCGCCGGTAATGAGGGCGACGCGGCCGGAGAGGTCGAAGGGCTGATAGCTCATGTCGGCTCCCTATGTGCCGAGGCGGTAGAAGCGCGTGGCCGTGCCACTGAACAGGTCGGCCTTGTCCGCCACCGATGCATCCGAGGCGAGACGCTTGAAGGCGTTCCAGCCGACCAGATAGCTGTAGGAGCCCTTATCCACCGGGAAGTTGCTCTCGAACATGCAGCGCCGGGCGCCGAATGCCTCGATGCACGTCTCGACGTAGGGCTTCCAGGCCGCCGCGAGCTGTTCGGAGGACGGCGGCTCGGGGTGCTCGTCGAAGCCGAAGCCATTGATGCGCATGCCAAGCCCGCCCAGCTTCACATGTACGTTCGGGCAGGAGGCAAGTTCGCGGATGGCGGGACGCCAGGTCGCGAACACCTCCTCGCGCTTGCCGGCATAGCCACCGATACCAAGCGGCCCGCCGACATGGTCCAGCACGATCCGCGCCTCCGGGACGGCGCGGGCAAGCGAGGTCAGCTCGGGGATTTGCGGGTGATAGAGCCAAGCGTCGAATGTCAGGTCCATCGCCGCGAGCTTGGTAAAGCCTTCGCGGAAAGCCGCATCCTCCATCAGTCGCGACGGCATTGGATAACCCGGGTTCAGCATCACCGGATCGGCGTCCCAGGCCGTGATATGCCGGATGCCGCGGAACCGCTCGCCCCCGGCGCGCAGATGCGCCTCCAGCACCTTCTCGACGCGCGCGCCGAGCCGGAGGTCGGCGTGTCCCACGATGCCCGCGCAGATCCGCGCGGGGCCGTAGCCGCCGGACGCGCTCATCGCCGCCACGCCGTTGACGAACTCGGTCTCGCCGACCGGCTTCATCTCCTCCGGCCCGCTCGCGCGGTGGAAGGCGCGGCACTGCACGAACACGGTGGCGACCACCTTGTGTCCGGCATTGAGGTCGGCGAGCAGGTCGCTCAGCATGTAGCGCCAGGTCGGGCGGTCCCAGAGATGGTGGTGCGGATCGACGATCGGTAACTCAGGCTCCATGACCGGCTCATTGCGCTGGCTGAGCCAGAACTCGCGAACGGGCAGATAATGCGAGATCGTGCCGCTGGTGCTCGTGCTCATTGGTGCCCCTTCCTCCCTGGAGTGAATGCTACAATCGGGAGGCGCCGGCCTCCAAGGGCCTCAGCCGCTTTCAGGGAGGAAGAGCACCGTCTGCTTTTGCCAGCAGCGCGAGCGCCGCGCTGCGGAGCCGGCCGACATCGAAGACGAAGGCGAGAGTTCCGTAAGCACCGATCCCGGTCAGGACCAAGCTGACCAGGCCGATCGCCGTTTCGGGGAACGCGATCGACTTCAACACCCAGCACATGACGCTGGTGGCGACAAGCGCCTTGATGGCCTCTCGGGTTGGGAAGGGCAGCGGAAAGACCGCGATCATCTGCAACACGCTGATGGCCAGGGCCAAGACATAGGCGATGACAGTGGCCCAGACCGCTCCCATCAACCCCAACCTCGGCAGCAGCACGACGTTCGCCACCAGGTTCACGACCGCGGCCGGGATCGAGGAACCCAGGATCGCCCAGGTTCTTCGGCTCAGGTGCAGCGACTGAGCAAAATAATGTGCGCGCAGTCCGTGCAGGAATACGGCCGCGCCGATCAGCGGCATCAAAGCCGCCGCCTGCGGGCCAAAAGCCGGTCCGATGAACACCTTCGCGAGATGGCCAGCGGCGACGATGAAGCCGCCGGTGGCCGGCAGCGAGAGTGCGATCAGCAGTTCCGCGTATTTGAGTGATTGCCTGCGGGCGGCTTCCGGCCCTTCGCGCTCCAGCGCGCGCATCACCAGCGGGTAAGCGGCGATGGCGAGGGCCAGAAACACGGCGCTCACGGCACGATCGGCGATGCTGTAGCTGACAGCATAAATACCAAGTTTGCCTGAGCCGAGATAATATTCCACTAATAACCGGTCAGCCGAAGCGATAATGTACTCCGCGAAGAAGACGATAGAGATCGGGGCCGCAAACCCGATGATCTCGCGCTGCAATCTTAGGTCGAGCACCCCGCCGCGTAGCCGCCGGACGAAGGCGGGGAAGTCGAAAACGATGACGGCCGCCGCCCCCAGCAGCAAACCGACCAAAATGCCCGCCGCGCCCATGCGCGCGTACCAGCAGAGTGCAAGGCCAGCCGCCAACCCAATAACGCTTTCAGAACAGTCCATCAACATGTAGCGTGTGCGCGCCAGCGCGGCGAGTTGGAAGCTCTTCCCAACCAACGACAACTGCCGTGCGAGCATGGCGCCGGCACCGATGGCGAGCAGAATGCCAAACCCCGCCGGAAGGCGCGGAACGGCCGGGACGGCCAGCAACGCTGCGAGCAGCAAGAGTGTGCTCAGAGCGAGCCCGGCATAGATGGTCGTGGCCAAAACCGGTAGCTTGTCCTGCATGCTCGCGCGTTCCAGGAAGCGCCGCGCGCCCACGTCCGACCAAGAGAAGAAGACGCTTTGGCAGAGGCTCATGACGCTCAGGACGAGCGCGTAGAGGCCATACTCGTACGGCGTCAGGATGCGCGTGATCGCATAGATGCCGACGAACGAAGCGATGAGCTGGACCAGATAGGCCGGAGCGTAGCTCAATATGCCCATCGCCCTCAGAGCCCTCTGGGGCCGCCGAACCGGCACCCGGTCAGTGCCGGAGCAATAGCCCGCCGGGCGTGAGGGATGCCAAACCGCAACGGCGCTGTTTCAGCCAATCGGTTTCAGGAAACCGTGGAGGACGAGCGCCTTCGCACCCCGCTTCAGCCGCGAGCGGATGCCCGCGGGCAAAGGATATGAGCGAGGCATCAGCCCTGCCGCGCGTGTCTTCGCAAAGGCCGCCCGGACGTCGGTACTCGACGCGGCGAACCGAAACCGCCTGACACGCGGTGTCCAGGACAAGGTAAGTGGCGCGCCGCTCCGCCGTCCGCGGCTGCCCGACGGACCCAGGATTGACCAAGTAAGCCGCGTCCTCCCGCAATGAGACTTCCTCTGCCTCGTGGCGGCGCAGCGCGCCGTTCCGGTACTCATGAATGCCAAGCTCGTGCGTATGTCCGAAAGCGCAGACCCGCGCGCCGGAGGGATGCGCGAACAAAGCTTCAAGACTGAGCAGCCTGCGCTCGTCGCTGTCCAGCCGCATCAGCTCCTGGCCGGTTTGCGGGTGCAATGCCCCGTGTACGGCGACCAGGTGGTCCTCGATGCTAAGCGCCAACGGCAGGCCGGAGAGGAAACCGATCGCATCAGCGGGAAGCCGGCCGCGCGTCCAGGCGACCGCCCGGGCGGCGGTCGGGGAAAACCCGTCCGTGCTGATCTGTCCACAAACCGCCCGGTCGTGGTTGCCGGCCACGCAGAGCGGGGCGCAGCGACGAAGCTCGGCGACGCACTCTTCAGGTTCGGCGTTGTAGCCGACAATGTCACCGAGGCACAGGATGCGATCGACGCAGTCCTCGGAGATGTTGCGCAGCGTCGCACGCAGCGCTTCCAGATTGGCGTGAATATCGGAGATGATGGCAAGCCTCATGTGGGGACAGCGGTGTCGCGCAGCCTGCCCCCTTGTCAACGGGATATTCTTGCCGCAATCCGGCCCGAGAGCGTGCGCCACATGGCGTGCGCGAACGGCATCGGATCATCCCAGACCAGCGACTTGGCCTCGCTGCCCAGCGCCCAGGGCAGCCACGTCCCGAGCGGCACGCCGCTTGCCTTGGCCGCGCGCCAGTCCTCGGAGAAGCGGCACCAGCGCACGCCCGCCTGCGGCTGTGATGTGGCCGGCCGGGGCGAGCCGGTGACGTCCGCGTACACGAGCGCCGGCAGGTTCACACCGGCGATCGCTCCCAGATGATGCCACAGATTGAACCGTGGATTAACTTCCAGCAAGTGGAGTCGCCCGTCCGCATCGCGCTTGAAGTCGAACTTGGCGACGCCGCGTAGACCGAGCGCGGCAACCAGGGAGCGGCCGAGCACAGCGACGTCGGCGGCCTCGGTGATCGTCAGTGCGGTACTATGCCCATGGGAGGTGGGGAAAGTGCGGATCTTGCGCCCGGTGAACTCGGCCACCGTCACACCGAGGTCATCGACATAGACGTGATAGCTCTCGATCTGGGTCTCTGGACCGGGAATGAGTTCCTGGACCAGCAGGTCCATGCCTTGCAGGGCCCATCGCGGCCACGCCTCGCGCAGCTCCTGCGGGGTATCGACTTGGACCACCTTGGCCGTCTCGCCGATGGCGGTCCACGATTTGCGGCGCCAGAGCGGCTTGATCACCACGGGGAAACGCAGATCAATGTGCTCGGGCGCCGAGCCGACGACCGGGCGGACCCGCCGCGTCGGCGGGACCGGCAGGTTCAGGCGCTCGGCCAGTACCTGGAACCGCCCTTTGTCCACCAGATCCTCGACCAGTACGGCATCGGCGACGACGAAGCGAAACGCCTCCGCCAGCCGCTTCCGGTTGCGGGAGACGAACAGAAGCTGGGCATCGTGTTCGTAAAGGAGCACTGGCCGCTCCGGCTGGCTCCGCGCGAAGCCCATCAGCAAATCGAGCAACTCCTCGGCGCCTTCCGAGACCTCCTCCTCGGGCCACGGAATGATGGCCCGGGCGAAGCGCGAGTATCGCGGCAAGCCGTCAGGCGGGGCGACGACGGCGCAATGTATGCCGGCTAGCCCCAGTGGGCGAACCAACTCCATGCTGCCCATCACGCAGGCCAGGGGCGTCGCGCTAGCTCGGGACATGGCCGAGGTTCTCCGAGATGGAGTGGCGAAGGCAGAGCGGGATGGTCGCAAGCCCAGGAAGAGCGATGATCAAAGTGCGGGCTCGCCGGCGAGCTTTGCCCTGGGTCGGTCTTCGAATGGCGCTCCGGAGTGCCGGCGCAGATACCAGGCGAGAAGTGGTCGCTTTGCCAACTTGGCGAGGTTCGAGCCGGCGAAGATGAAGTCTGTCAGTTCGGCGTGCTCGTTGGCGAGTTGCTCCTTGTACGGCTCCTCGCCGCGCATGAAATCGAACCCGGACAAGCCGTGATCGATTGCCCAGCCAATCAGCTTCAAAAGAAGCAGCCGGCCCGGCGCGAATTTGGCCCAGTCCCGAGCGTATGCCGGCAGATACCAAAGGAGCAATCCCCGGTGCTCGAATCCTAGATGCGTAGCAATGATCGTGTCACCACATTGCAACCAGCAAAAATGCAGGCTCCCGGCCTCGGCCGCGCTAACGGCGATTTGCTCCAGCAAGGATGCGCCACTGGCCGGATCGTCGGAAAGCCAAGACTGCTTTTCGTGCGTATGGAGCCAGTCATTCTTCTGTCGGAAGAGAGCGCCGAGCACTCGCGCCGGCAAAGTCCTATCGCGGCAAACCTCGAACCGGAGCGGTCCCTTCTGCAACAGCCTCCGTTCGGCCCGACGGTAATATGCTCGCGTCGATGCCGAAAGCGCTTCGATCATCCAGGCGGTGCTAGATGGCCATTTGAATCTGATCTGGGAGACGCGCCTGCTCCCGACACGCTCAGCAAAACTTCCAGGAACGTTACTGCAACACGTGAGGGGATGAACGTCTCGTAACAGGCCGAAATCGTAGAGCCCGCTTTGCCGAATGGCGTCCCACAGAGGTTCCGCCAAGGTCTGGGCCTCGATCAGAAAATCGCAATAATCGAAGATCTCGCCGCCACCCCACTCCAGAACGCGCGTACCCCACCGTCGCGTTACGACCAGCGGCGCGAGCGCCACGAGCCGTCCATCGTGCCGGCCCGTCACGATGTGCAGCTTGCGGCCTCCCTGCTTGCCTCGAGTTTGCCACCACGCGTTGAACAAGGCGGGGTCGGAAAACGGAAACCGCGCCACGCGGGATTGGACGAGCCTCCATTCTTCGATTACGGCGGCGAGGGATTTGTCAGAAGTTATGATTGCGAAATTCATTTCTACACGCGATAAATCCGCGGAGAGGTGCAATCGCACCCTGCCGCCGGCGCAGCGCCTCGGAGAGTGAATGAAGGAACAGTCATACCAATGCGCCTTAGTTCCGACCTCTCCTCGTTATGGTCGGCGGAGGCCGACCATCTACGACTTTCTCGCCCGCACCGAAGCAAGTCGTGGATGTTCGGCGTTCGCCGAGGAGAACGGTAGGGAAGGCAGGAGGCATTAATAACCGCCATCGGTATTATACGACGCGCAAACCAAAACAGCAAATTCGGGCGTGCGGAGGGATGCCTCGTGGTCCCGCCTGGCAAGGCGAGGCCACGCGGCCCAAAGATCCGATACGGCACGACCTTCAGTGCCAAGTCGGCGCAATGCATGCCATTCCGCTGCCGGACCCCGACCAGTCACCCCGACTGCTCGTTTTTTTATGCGGCGTCACAGCTTGAACACACCGTGCCGCTGACCGCAACCGTGTCTCCAAAAATTGATGCTCATTACGGTATCTTTGGGCTGCCTTCGAATTTCGTAGTGCTGCCGGCAAAGTTATGGCTTCAAAAGTTCTGCCAGAGGCCCGGCGTCGCGATCTCGATCGAATGCCAGTCCGGGTCGCGGAAGTAAAGGCTGGTGCCGCCACGCGGCCAGCTAACCCGGCTCTCGATTGCGACACGCTCGCGTCGGAGATGGCTCTCCCACGCCGTAAGCTCGCCGAACGGGATGGCGAAGCAGACATGCAGCGCGCCGGTCCCGTGGTGCGGTGGAATGACGCCGCCACCCGAGAGCGGCGCGGGACGATCGGTGCTACCGTGCTTGAACAGCAGCAGCACCTGCTCACCCGGAACCCCGAGGGCGCACATGCGCCCGTCATGGACGAACGTCTCGAAACCAAATAGGCGACGATAGAACGCTTGCGACCGATCAAGGTCTGCGACATAGAGCGAGGTCTCCAAAACCCCGCTCAGACGTGGGACCGATCCGGTCATGGCCGGCATGGTGCGGCCGGATGCCGGGGCTTGCAACCCGCCTCCTCAACCCCGCTTTGGTCGGGAACTTGTCCGACAGCTCACTCTAACGGGACCATCATGCCGGGCCTCGCCAACGTCACCGTCCTCGACCACCCGCTGGTGCGCCACAAGCTCACCTTGATGCGCCGCAAGGACACGGCCACCGCCGATTTCCGCCGCCTCGCCCGCGAGGTGAGTATGCTCATGGCCTACGAATTGACGCGCGGGCTGACGCTTGAGCCCGTCACGATCGAAACTCCCCTGGAGCAGACCGAAGCGCCCGTGCTGTCGGGCAAGAAACTCTGCTTCGTCTCCATCCTGCGAGCCGGGAATGGGATGCTGGAGGGAATGTTGGACCTCGTTCCCTCGGCACGCGTCGGCCATATCGGGCTTTATCGCGACCCGGCAACGCTGGTTCCGGTGGAGTACCTACCTGAAGCTGCCGGAGGACGTGGCCGAACGGTTCGCCATCGTGGTCGATCCCATGCTGGCGACCGGCCATTCCGCCATCGCCGCGGTCCACCGGGTCAAGCAGGCCGGCGTGCGCCAGATCAGCTTCGCCTGCCTGCTCGCCGCCCCGGAGGGGCTGAACCTGCTGGCCGAGGAACATCCCGACATCGCCATCTACGCTGCGGCGCTCGACCGGCAACTCGACGAACACGGCTATATCCGCCCAGGGCTCGGCGACGCCGGGGACCGACTGTTCGGGACCAAGTGAGGCGCGGCACCCTTACCTCCCGCGCCCACTCACGCTCGAGAGGCTATTTGCCCGCTTCTCCCGCCTGCGGGAGAGGGTTGAGGTGAGGGCCGTGCCCGGCCTAATGCCTCCGCCACCTCCGCCTCGATCACGCGTGTTCGTTCCGCGAAATCGGGCTCCTGCGCCCGCAGCACCTGGCGGATGTAACGGGCATCTCGGGAGTTGATCAGCTCCGGGCTTTCCAGATGCACGTACTCGCGAAATTCGCGCTCGGCGCGCAGGGCGCCCTGAAGCATGTCCTGGTCGTTCACCACCAGCTCCCACTGGCCGGCCGCGCGCAGCTCGTCGTCGGTGAGGCGCATGAAGGCCTCGTGCCAGGCCGTCACCAGCCGCCGCCCCGGCTCCACGCCAAGATTAAAGAACGCCACGCCGTCATTGACGCTCCAATCCGGCACGTCGATCCCCGAAGGCGTCAGCACCGCGCCATAGCGAGACCGCTCCGCCAGATAACCTCGGATGTCGAACCCAAGATCCCAGACATAGGCATCGGCGTCGAGATACAGCACCCACCCGCCGTAACCCTGCTCCAGATACTCCATCAGGAGCACGATGCGGTTGAACATCGCCTGCCAGGGATGAAATCCGCGCTTGATGCCGATGAAGGCCGCATACGCCAAGCCGGAGCGGCGGCAGAATTCCCGGTTGGCGCGCGAGGAGGCCGCCAGCAGGTCGAAATAGAGGAACGGGTCGCAGGTTTGCAGCATGATCGCCGATCCGGTCGGCCCCCATTCCCTCGCGCCCAGCCTGCTCGCCCGCAGCGCGCTGGGACGCTCGATCAGTCGGCGGCGCAAACGTTCCAGCACCCGCGGGGAACCGCTCACGCTTCACAGGCCGGATTGATCGGCAGGAACGCCTCGGAGGCCGGCAAGGTCGCGACCGCGTCGTATAAATCCCACGCCCCCTGGCTCTCCGCCGGCCGCTTCACCCGATAGAGCGTCACGTCATAGAGCACGCGACCGTCGGCGCGCACGTGGGCCGGATGGCCCATGTAGTCCACCGGCAGCGCGCGCATCGCCTTCGCCACCGCCAGCGCACCGGTCGTGCCCGCCTGCGCCACCGACTTGAGATAGTGCAGCACCGCGACGTAATTGACCGCCTGGTTGCGCGTCGGCATCGCCTTGCGCGCGGCGAAGAAGCGCTCGGAGAAGGCGCGGGCCTGACGGTTCTGGTCCCAGTAAAAGCTCGAGGAGAACGTAAGCCCCTGGGTCACGTCGAGCCCGACCGCGTGGATGTCCGTGATGTAGACCAGGAACCCCGCGAGCCGGCGGCCCTTGTCGCGCGTCAGGCCGAACTCGGATGCCTGCTTGATGACGTTGATCAGGTCGCCGCCCACCGCGCACAGGCCCACGACCTCGGCCCCGGAGCTGCCAGCCTGCACAAGCTGGGAAGAGAAATCGGTGTTGCCGATCGGGAACGGCGCGGCGCCCAGCACCTTGCCGCCGTTGCGCTCGATCACCTCGGTCGCCTGCGCCTGAAGCTGGCGGCCGAAGGTGAAATCCACGGTGATGAAGAACCAGCTCTTGCCGCCGGTCATGACCACCTGTTTGGCCGTGCCGGTGGTCATCGCGTGCGTGTCGTCCGCCCAATGGGTGGAAACCGGCGTGCAGAACTTCGAGGTGAACTCGCTGATCGCCGAGGCGGTGATCATCACCGTCTTGCGCTTCTCCTTCGCCACGTTCAACACGGCGAGCGCCACCGGCGTAACCGGCAGATCGGTGATCGCATCGACCCCGGAATCGTACCATTTGCGCGCGACCGCGCTCGCGATATCGGGCTTGTTCTGGGTGTCGCCCATCAGGATCTCGATCGGCCGGCCGAGCACGGTGCCACCGAAATCCGTGGCCGCCATCTGCGCTGAAGCGAAGCAGCCCGGACCGCCGCTGTCGGCATAAGGGCCGGAGGCATCGGTCAGGACGCCGATCGCCACCTTCCCTGACCGCCTGCCGTCGGCTTGGCCGCGTGCCCGCCCGTCCAGCATGGGCGCCACGCCCATAGCCGCGCCCAAGGCAAGCGCGCCGCGCCGGCCGATCCCCCGATTGCCCCACCCCGAGTCGCGGTCGCGCCGTTTGATCATCGCACCCTCACCGGGACCGACAGGAACCCGCGGAAGCGCGCCCGCCCGCCGCGGACAGGCTCGCCGGACCGCCGGAAATCCGGGAAGCGCGCCAGGAAGCGGGAAATCGCCACGCGACCCTCAAGCCGCGCTAGCGATAGACCGGCGCACTGGTGGACGCCAAGGCCGAAGGCAAGGTGCCGGTTCGGCTCTCGGCCGATGTCGAGCCGGTTCGGGCCTACGAACACGGCCGGATCGCGGTTGGCGGCGCCGATGCAGAGCGTGATCAGCGTGCCAGCTGGCAGACGCACGCCACCCACCTCCGCATCCACCGTGCTCATGCGGTTGCCGAGCTGATTGGAGCTGTCGAAGCGAAGGAACTCCTCCACCGCGCTGCGGACCAACTCCGGTTGCCGCGTCAGCCGGTGCCGTTCGCCCGGCCACTCCAGCAGCGCATCAAGACCGTTGCCGATCAAATTGGTCGTGGTCTCGTGGCCGGCATTCAGGATGAAAATGCAGTTATGCAGAAGTTCGGCCTCCGACAGCCTTTCATCCCCCTCTCCCTGGATCAGCCGGGTCAACACGTCCTTGGCCGGATCTCCCGGATGCTTGCGCCGATCGGCGACCAAATCGCGCAGGTACGCGACGAACTCCGTCACCGCCCCCTCCCCCCGCGCGCGCTGCTCGGGCGTGAGCGCCGGCTCCAGCGCACCCAGGATGGCGAGCGACCAGCCCCGCAAGGGCGCCCGATCTTCGTGCGGCACCGCCAATAGATTCCCGATCACCTCGACCGGGATCGCCGCCGCGAAATCCTCGATCACATCGATCTCGCCCTTCGCCTCGGCCGCATCCAGCAGCCGATCGACCAGTCCGACGAGCGCCGGTTCCATCGCCTCGATGGCGCGCACCGTCAGCGCACCGACGATCAGCCGACGAACCCGCGAATGCAGCGGCGGGTCGTTGAACACCAGGCTGGTGGTGTGGTGTTCGTAAAGCGGGCTCGCGCCGTATTTCGGCCGGAACTCCAGCTTCTTGTCGGAGCTGAAGGTCTTCGCGTCGCGATAGACACGGACGCAATCGGCGTGGCGCGTCAGAAAGCGGGAGCCGTCCGGCATAAGCCGCACCGGATCAAGCTCGCGGAGCGCGTCATAGGTCGGGAACGGATCGGCGTAGAAGGAGGGCGGCAGTGATCGCAGGTCGAAATCGCGGACAAGGTCGCGCGCCTCAGTCGGCATCGGGCTGGTTCTCGGGCGCGGTATCGCGGAACGCGGGAAGCGCCAGCGCCGCCGCCTCGGCGCGCAGCAATGTAGGATAGCCGTCCAGCGGGCAGTTGAGCCGGCGCGCGTTGGCCATCTGCGGCACCAGGCAGATATCGGCCAGACCGGGCGTATCGCCGAAACAGAACGGCCCCCGCCCGCCACGCAGCATCGCTTCAATCGCGGTAAGGCCCTCGCCCACCCAATGCGCGTACCACTCGTCGCGGGCCTGGTCCGACTGGCCTAGCTCGTGCTTGAGGTACCGCAGGACTCGCAGATTGTTCAGCGGATGGATGTCGCAGGCGACGGTCAGCGCCACCGCGCGGACCCTGGCACGCGAGAGCGAATCCTCGGGCAGCAGCGGCGGGCTGGGATGGGTTTCCTCCAGCCACTCGATGATGGCAAGCGATTGCGTGATCAGCGCGCCGTCATCGGTTTCCAGCGTGGGCACCAGCGCTGTCGGGTTCTTCGCCCGATAGGCTTGGCTGTGCTGCTGCCCGCCGTCCTTGAGGAGGTGGATGAACTCGGCCTCCCAGGCAATCCCTTTCAGCGCCAGAGCGATCCGCGCCCGCCACGCCGCCGACGACCGGAAATAGGTGTAGAGCTTCATTGGCCCGTTTTTTCCTCTGCCAGCCCATCTGTTAGAGACGAAACCGAATCGGTCCCTTCGTCTCTATTACGAGAAGCCGTCGCGGATCGTAGGATGAAGCGCGGTGGACGTGTCAACCCAGGGAGGGTCTCAGCGGCCGCCGGCACGATCGGTCCCGATCGTCTTGAATGCAAGTGTCTCGCCCAAACCACGATTAGGTGAAATTTGCTGGTGCGCCCATTACAGAACGGCGAAAACAGTTCTAGATGTATCCAGCCTGGCGGAGCATCGAGTTCTTGCCGGGCGCCGGTCCGGGAGAACAGAAATCAAATGCGTACGAAAGCAGCCAACCAGGAAACCGAGTCGGAGTTCGACGGCGACGGCTTCGATCTGAACGATTTTCTTCCTTACAAGCTGGCGGTCGCGGCTTCCAGCGTCTCCCGGCTCATGGGCCGGCGCTTCGCGGAGGCACACGGCCTCGCGATCTCGGAATGGCGAGTGCTCGCGGTGGTCGGCCGGATCGGCACGCTATCGCCGAGCGCCGTCGGCTCCATGGCGGCGATGGACAAAGTCAAGGTAAGCCGAGCGGCGGCCAGTCTCGTGGCTCGTGGCCTGATCAAGCAGACCCAGGACCCTGAGGATGGGCGAGGCCGCCTGCTGCGCCTGACCCGCAAGGGGGCGAGCGTGCATCGCGGGCTCACCCAACTCGCCCGCGAGCTGGAATCGGAACTCGCGCAAGGGCTGAGTTCGCACCGAATGGTCATCGCTGCACAAATCGCTCGGCCGGCTGGAAACCCATGCGGAGGCGCTGGAGCAGCCCGAAGCCGAAGCCGCGGATTGACCGCAAACTCCCCCTCCTTTGCGGGAGGGGCCGGGGGACGGGTCGAACCAGATAGAATCCTAGCTTACTTACGCGGCTCAAGCGCTCCGAATGCCCGTGCCCGTCATGCGTTCACGCAGGTGAACGCATGCTAAGCTTCCTGCTGAAAGCAGACGTGACCGATGCATGCGAGCGCAAGCTCGTCGGGATCTCCGCGTTCGGAACAACGAAGTGGCAGTAACCTCCCCCGGCCCTCTCCCGCGGAGGGGAGCGGGAGATCAGCAATCGATCATTCCCCCGCCGCAGCAGGCTCGGGCATCGGAGCCAGCAGCCGGCCCGGTTGGCCGTCCTCGCGCTCGAATACCAGGCGCCGGTCATGGAAGGCGGCTACGGTCGGCCGGTGCGCGATGGAGACGATCGTCGTGCGCGGCAATCGCTCCTTGAGGGTGCGGTAAAGATGCGCCTCTGACTCCGGGTCGAGGCTCGCGGTGGCTTCGTCCAGGAACAGCCAGTCCGGTTTTGCCAGCAGCGCGCGGGCAAGCGCGACCCGTTGCTGCTCGCCCCCCGACAGGCGCTGCGGCCAATTCTCGTCCTCATCGAGATGCGCGATCAGGCCGGGCAGCCCGGCATCCGACAGCACCCGCGCGACATCATCCCCCGGCACGCTGTCCGGCGCGCTCGGATAGGTGATGACGTTCCGCAGCGTGCCCAATGGGATATACGGCCGCTGCGGCAGAAACAGGCAGCGCTCGGCCGGCCGCTCCACCGAGCCTTGCCCGAACGGCCAAATGCCGGCGATCGCCCGGAACAGCGTGGACTTCCCCGAACCGGTCCGCCCGGTGACGACGACCGAGGTGCCGGGCCGGAACACGATGTCCTCGTTCTCCAGCAGCTTGATGCCGTTGGGCAGTTCAAGCGTTAGATCGCGCAGCCGAACGACCCCGTCGCGCGCGGCCCGCACCGCGAGCCCCTGGCCGGCCACCGCGCGCGCCAGCACGATCGCCCGGTGAAACGTCGTGAGCCGCTCGACGATGGCGGTCCATTGCGCAAGAGTGTCGTACACGTTGACGAACCACGAAAGCGAGCTCTGCACCTGCGCGAAGGCGCCAGCGATCCGCATCAGCCCCCCAAGCTGGATCGCGCCGCTGAAATAGCGCGGGGCCGCGACCACGATCGGAAAGATCCCGGCCACCTGATTGTAGCCAAAGACCAAGCCGTTCAGCTTCTTGGTCCGGACCATAATTCCCCACCAATTCGTGATCACGCTATGGAACCGGTCGATCAGGTTGATCTTCTCCTCCGCTTCCCCCCCATAGAGCGCGACACCCTCCATGTTCTCGCGGAAGCGCACCAAGGCGTAGCGGAAATCGGCCTCCACCCGTTGCTGGCGGAAGCGGAGCGCGATCAGCGGACGGCCCACGAGATGGGTGAGCCCGGTACCGACCACGGCATAGCCGAGGGCTACGAAGACCATGTAGCCCGGAATCGTGACCCCCCAGATCGTAACGTTACCGGACAGGCTCCACAGAATACCAACGAAGCTTGCGAAGGAGACGACGTTGGACAAGAAATCCACGCCGAGCGAGAGCGTGGTGGCGACGAAGTCGCGCAAATCCTCGGCGATACGCTGGTCCGGGTTGTCGGTACCGATCGCCGCGCGGTCGGTGGTCAGGCTGATCCGGTAATAGGCGCGATCGGCCAGCCACTCGTTCAGGAACCGCGTCGTTAGCCAGCGGCGCCAGCGGATTTGCAACCACTGGTTCAAATACGTGGCGTACACCGCGACCAGGATATAGACCGCCGCGATCTCGCAAAAACCCGGCATCGGCAAGCCGCCCGGCATTCGCCGCCACGTGAACAGCAGCTGGAAGAACGCCGACCAAGCCTTGGTCTGCAACGAGTTGTAGAACAGTCCGTGCCAGAAATTCAGCACCACGTTCATCATGACCATCGACAGGTTCAGCGCGATGATGGCGACTAGCAGGCCCCAGGCGGACCACTTCTCCTCGGAGCGGAAATAGGGCCGCGACAGCCGCCACACGTCGGTAAGGAATGAGCCGATAGCCTTCATGGTGCGCCGTTCATCTGTTTGACCGCTGCGTTTATGGCGGCGAGCCAGGCGGTCAGGCGCTGGCGATTCACCCCGAGATCCGAATACCCATACACGCTGCGCGAATAGATCACGAGGCCACTATGGCCCTCGCCAGCTGGCAGCACCTGCCCCGTGACCAGGTCGGGAAAGTTCAGCAACGCGCTGCGCGCCACCCAATGCGCCTGCCGCTCGGGCGCGTATTCGGCGGCCAGATAGGTGCGCGGCTGCATCGCGGCCACGCGGCGCAGGACAGCGAACAACCGGGGCGGCGCGAGGCGGAATTCAGGTGTGACGATATCGGGGGCCGGGACGAAGGCCGCCGGGGCGGCGAGCGCGGTGTTGGGGCTCGCTGGGCGCACGATCCGCGCAACGTCCATCAACGGCGGACCGGCCAATCCCGCCGCCCCGGACGCGCCACAGGCGGGAAGCAGGATACCGAGCAGCCGAGCGAGCAGGGTCATCGGCAGCTTCCACCGAATGCGGGAACGAGCGAGCGTGGCGCAACGTGCGCCGCCAATGCCCTGATCCGGCGCCACGGCAAGCTCGGTTGCCGTTTTGCGAACGTGCTCTGGCCGTCGCTGGCAAGTTCCTGATGTTGCGGTATCTTGACGGCCCCTGCATGGCTCATTACCGTCAGATGATGAACACTGTAACTCGCGCGCACCTCACCGAGACCATCTACACCCAGGTCGGTCTCTCGCGGAACGAGTCGGCCGACTTGCTGGAGACGGTGCTGGACCGCCTGGCCACCACCTTAGAAGGGGGGGAGTCGGTCAAGATCAGCGGGTTCGGAACTTTTTCGGTGCGCCAGAAAGGCCGTCGGATTGGGCGCAATCCGAAGACCGGGGAAGAAGTGCCGATCCTGCCCCGGCGCGTGCTGGTGTTCCGCCCGAGCCACGTGCTGAAGGCACGGGTGAACGGTCAGTCGCTCGCCCATGACGGGACGGTCGTGCTCGAGCACGACCAAGACCCAGAATGAGCGATGCCGACGACCCCGCCAGCGACGGCGCCGTGGCCCGCGCGCGACCGAAGAAGGCGCCGAACGCATTCCGCACCATCAGCGAGGTAGCGGACGAGCTGCACATCCCGCAGCACGTGCTGCGCTTTTGGGAAACCAAGTTTCCCCAGGTCCGGCCGCTCAAGCGCGGCGGCGGCCGGCGCTATTACCGGCCGGACGACATCGCCCTGCTGCGCCGCATCTCCGACCTGCTCTACATCCAGGGCTATACGATCAAGGGTGTGCAACGCCTGCTGCGCGAGGGCGGCGGCCGGCTGTCCGACGACATCCCGCCGGCCACGCCCGACGAGCAGGTCGAGGCGGCGGTCGAGCGGTCCCTTCCGGTGCCGAGTCACTCCGAGTTGCTGCCGATCCCGGGCCTGACGCCGTCCGCCCAGCCACGCGGCGTCCGCGCGAACGACAAGCCGGGCGCCGAGGCCGAGGTCGAACGGCTGCGCCGCACGTTGGCCGACTTACTGCGCGACCTGGAGGCCTTGCGGGCGCTGCTCCCGTGAGTGCCGTTGCCGCCCCGGGCCGGCGCTGCTAAACGGAAGCGTCCAAGGTCGGAGCGTAGCGCAGCCTGGTAGCGCATCAGTCTGGGGGACTGGGGGTCGTGGGTTCAAATCCCGCCGCTCCGACCAAGATTTACTTTGGCGACAGCACCAGCCGCAGCATCCCGTCCTTCAGCACCACAGAATGAAAGTTGAGGAGCAGCCCGGTCTGCACCCGCTCAGCCGCAGATAGGTCAGCATTTGTGCCTCGTGTAGCGGCCGCAGCGATTCGACGGCCTTAACTTCGATGACCAGCATCCTCTCGACCACGACATCCATCCGTAGCCGCGATCCAAACGCACCTGCTTGTTAACCAGTGGCAGCGCCACTTGCCGCGCATAGGCCTCAAAGAGCGAAGGAAGAATTTAGCACGGAGACGCGGAGGCACGGAGAAGACCTTTTGTGAAGCATTATCTTTGGTCTTCTCCGCGTCTCCACGGTAAATCTGCTCAGGCCAGGGATTGGACACGCCCGCCAAAGCATGACGAAATTGCGCCGGCAACACCCAGCCAGAGGCGCGAGATGACCCTGCTGCGCAGCCTGTTGTTCGCGCCTGGCAACCACGCGCGGCGCGTGGAAAAGGCGCTCGGGCTCGATGCCGACGCCGTGATCCTCGATCTCGAGGACGCGGTCGCCGTGGCGGAGAAGCCGGCCACCCGCGAGCGAGTGGCCAACGCCCTCGCCGGCCGACGCCGCTGCTTGGGCTATGTGCGCGTGAACGCGATGAGCACCGAGTGGTGCTATGCCGACCTCGTCGCGGTGGTTCGCCCGGGTCTCGACGGCATCGTGCTGCCGAAGGCGGAGAGCGCGGACCAGATCAAGGCGGCGGATTGGGTGATCGGAGCACTGGAGCGCGAACGCGGCCTGATCCTCGGCCACGTCGATCTCATCCCGATCATCGAAACCGCGCTCGGCTATGCGCATCTTGCTGCCATCGCCGTCAGCGCCCCACGCGTACGACGGCTTGCGTTCGGCGCGGGCGATTTCACCCTCGATCTCGCGATGACCTGGTCGCGCGACGAGGCCGAGTTGGCGCCATTCCGCGCCGGCATGGTCGTCGCCTCGCGCGCGGCCGCGATTGAAGCCCCGCTCGATACCGTCTGGGCCGACCTCGCCGATGCCGACGGCTTCGCACGCTCCGCTACGCGCGCCGCCGGCCTGGGCTTCCAGGGAAAGATGTGCATCCATCCCGACCAGGTGCCAATGGCAAACGCCGCGTTCACCCCGGATCGGCACGCGGTCGAGCAGGCCAGCCGCGTCGTTGCCGCCTTTGCCGAAGCCGAAGCGCGGGGGCTCGCCGCGATCCAGCTCGACGGCCAATTCATCGACTACCCGATCGTCCATCGCGCCCGCCGTGTGATCGAGCGCGCCGAAGCGGCGAACCGAGCGAGCTGAAATGAGATGAGCATGGTCCAGGCACTCGAGGGCACACGCGTGCTCGATGTGGCGAGCTTCCTCGCCGGCCCGTTCTGCGCCACCCAGTTGGGCGAGTTCGGCGCCGAGGTGATCAAGGCGGAGTTGCCCCGGATCGGCGATGCGACGCGCCGGTTCGGCACCCTCACCGAATGCGGCGACTCCCTGCCGTGGCTGTCCGAATCGCGGAACAAGAAATGCATCACGCTCGACCTGCGCAAGCCGGAGGGTGCCGCCCTGCTCAAGCGCCTGGTCGCGATCTCCGACGTGCTGGTGGAGAACTTTCAGCCCGGCACGATGGAACGTTGGGGGCTCGGCTGGGACGCACTGAGTGCCGTGAACCCGCGCCTGGTCATGGTGCGCATCTCCGGCTACGGACAGACCGGCCCCTATCGCGACCGCCCCGGTTTCGGGCGGATCGGCAACGCGTTCGGTGGGCTCTCCTTCCTCGCCGGCTACCCCGATCGCCCGCCGGTGACACCCGGCTCGGCCACCATCCCCGACTACCTCTCGGGTATTTACGGCGCCCTGGGCGCGCTGGTGGCGCTGCGGGCGCGCGAGCAGACCGGGCGCGGGCAAGTGGTGGATATCGGCCTCTATGAGTCAGTCTTCCGCATCCTCGACGAGTTGGTGCCCGCCTATCAGCAGCGCGGCTTCGTCCGCCAGCGCATCGGCCCCGGCACCGTGAACGCCGTGCCGCACAGCCATTACCCCACCAAGGACGGCCGCTGGATCGCGATCGCCTGCACCAACGACAAGATCTTCGCCCGTCTGACCGAGGCGATGGGCGCTCCCGATCTGGCCGGCGACGGGCGCTGGGGCCGCCTCGCCGCGCGCGAGGCCGAGCGAGATGCGGTGGATGCCCGCGTCTCCGATTGGACCGCCCGGCACGACCGCGACGCGCTGCTGCGTCTCTGCGAGGCGGCGCAAGTGCCGTGTGGGCCGGTATACGCGATCGACGAGATATTCGCCGATCCGCACTACGCCGCGCGCGGCAACATCCTGACCATGCACGATCCCCGCGCGGGCGAGCTGGCCGTCCCCAACATCGTGCCGCGCCTAACCGACACGCCGGGCGAAGTGCGATGGCTGGGCCCGGCGCTCGGAGCGCATAACGACGAGATCTACCAGGGCCTGCTCGGCCTCGATGCCGCCGAGTTACGGCGCTTGGCTGATGTGGCGGTGATCTGATTTGAGCAGAAGCATCCACCGGAAGACACGGAGAAAGCATCCCGCGCCTCCATGCCTTCGCGGTAATCTACAATAAGTTAGACCCCGAACCTGGAGGACCGTCCGATGGACGACCCACGTAGCGCCGAGCGCCAAGCCTTCTACGAGCAGATCGGGGCGCACAGCATGGCCCCGCTCTGGGAAAGCCTGCACGAGCTGGTCAGCCGCACCCCCGCGACTGCCGCCCAGCCCGCCTATTGGGACTACGACAACGTCGTGCGCCCGCACCTGATGCGGTCGGCGAGCCTGATCACCGCCAAGGAAGCGGAACGCCGGGTGCTAATCCTGAAGAATCCCGGCCTGGGCGGGCAGGCCGCGATCACGCAAAGCCTGTTCGCCGGGTTGCAGCTCATCATGCCCGGCGAGGTAGCGCCGGCGCACCGGCACACCCCCTCAGCGCTGCGCTTCATTGTAGAAGGCCACGGCGCCTATACCGCGGTCGAGGGCGAGCGCACGCTGATGGAGCCCGGCGATTTCGTCATTACCCCCTCCTGGACCTGGCACGACCACGGCAACGAGGCGGGTGGGCCGATGGTCTGGCTCGATGGGCTCGACATCCCGATCGTGCGTATGTTCGGCGCGGGCTTTGCCGAGCCCGCAAACGCCGACAGTCAGACCGTGACGCGCCCGCAGGGCGACAGCCAGGCGCGGTTCGGCTACAACATGCTGCCAGTGGACTGGCACCCGGCCGCCAAAAGCTCGCCGGTCTTCAGCTACCCGTACGCGCGCTCGCGCGAGGCGCTAGCCACACTGGCGCGCAATGGCGAGCCCGATGCCTGTCACGGGCACAAGCTGCGCTACGTCAACCCGGCCACCGGGGAGCACGCGATGCCGACCATTGGCGCTTTCATGCAGCTTCTGCCCGATGGTTTCGACACATCACCATATCGCGCGACCGACGGCACCGTGTACGCGGCCATCGAGGGCGAGGGCGAGACCGTGATCGGAGACAAGACGTTCCGCTGGAAGCCGCGCGACGTGTTCGTGGTGCCGAGCTGGCACTGGCACCACCACCGCCCCGCCAGCGAGGCGGTGCTGTTCAGCTTCTCCGATCGCCCGGTGCAGGAGAAGCTCGGCCTCTGGCGCGAGGAGCGCGGCGCGTAAGTTCGGGACCGTGCGCCACGGCTGGCGGCGGCTCTCCGAATGGGTGGACCTGACCGCGGCCGAAGTCGCAGCGCTGGTCCGCCCCGCCGTCGGCGACGCACGGGTGGTTTCGATCCGGCCGGTCAGCGGCGGGCTGGTCAACACGAACCTGGAGGTGACGCTATCCAACCCGCCGGTGCGCGTATTGCTGCGGATCTTCCGGCGTGACCCGCCGCAGGCGCGCAAGGAGGCCGAACTCGACCGCCTTCTGGTCGGCCGCGTCCCGACTGCCCCGTTCCTGCATTTCGCCGAGGCCAATCCCGTCACCGGAGGACCATACGCCGTGCTCCAGTGGATCGAGGGCGAACGGCTGGACCACGCAATCAATACCGCCGCGCCCGCCATGCTCGCGACGATCGGCGCGGCGGTCGGCGATGCGCTGGCCCGTGTCCATGCGTTCCGCTTCGACCAAGCGGGCTTCTTTACCGATGATCTGCGCGTGCCGGTCGCGCTCGATTTCAGCCGCACCGGTCTGCTCGATTTCATGCGCGGCTGCTTGCGCGAACGGCGGGGCGGCGAACGTCTCGGGACGGAGCTGACCGACCAATGCTTCGCGTTCGTGGAGCGTGAGGGACAGCGGCTCGACGCTTGGCTAGGCGATCCGCGGCTCACCCATGCGGATTTCAACCCGAGCAACATCCTCATGCGCCGCGATGGGGCCGGGTGGCGCGTCGCGGCGATCCTAGATTGGGAATTCGCCTTGAGCGCGACCCCGGCCCTTGATTTCGCCAACATCTTGCGTCCGCCTCTCGGCGAGCCCACCATCTTCGCGGACGGGCTCGCGCGCGGCTATTGCGCGGCCGGGGGCAAATTGCCCGCGGACTGGCACCGGATCGCGCGGATCGCGGATCTGTTCGCCTGGTCCGACCTGCTCGACCGGCGTGGCGAGGATGCCGCTCTCGTGGACGACGCGCGCCGGATCGTCGCCGCGACGATCCGGCAGTATGGTGACCCCTGATTTGTAACAAACAAGAAAGTGACGAATGACCGATTTAGCGCGCCTTAGGTACTAGCGGCTTTGTGACAGGGCAGGGTGTCTGGTTGAAGAACTTGTTTGGCGCTCAAACATCAGTTGCACTAGACAGGTCACAACGTTCAACTTCGGCACCTGAAGATTTTAACGCACTTGCCTTGCGAACGAGATGCAGGCTAAGGCCGCGCTATTGATCCTGGTTAATCCTGCGAGTTTGAATGCAAGTGCGAGTCTAAGGGGTCCGGCGCCGTGACACCACTCGGTTTAGGCGAGCAGGGTCAGCCGGTGCTGAACATCGGTCTCGGATCGAAGCCGCTTGGTTTCACACGGAACGTTTGGCCACTGATCGGCGTCGGGATGGCGCTATGGGGCTTGCTAGAGAGTTTGCTCTACTTATGGCGCCCCGACCTGCTGACCGCCACGGGCCTACGCCTGATCTTCGGGGTTGGGACTGGCCTGCTTGTGGTCTGGTTTGCGCGGTCAGGCAGATCGCGACCTGTGCCCGACAATGCCGATTACGTCTTGGTGGTCGCGTCCGGTGTGGTCTGCGTTCTTCTGGCAGTGCTTGCCTTCCAAGCCTTCCCGTTATCCGCCGACGAATATGGATACAATTATCTCGCGACCACCCTGGCCCACGGTCACTTGTGGAATGCTCCAGAGCCCGCCGCTTTGAGGCCGTATCTGGAGACGCTGTACATTGTTCAGCAGGAGGGCAAGCGTGTATCGCAGTACCCTCCCGGGTGGCCGGCCGTGCTCGCCGCGTTCTCTTTCGTCGGCGTTCCGCGGTTCTTCGCCAACCCAGTGTTGCAGCTGTTTTCGGGCCTGTTTCTCGCGCTTTCGCTGCGGCAGCTCGGAATTCCGGCCGCAGTGAGGGCGGCGGTGGTGGCGATCGCGCTGCTTGCCCCTTTCGCGCTGTTCACCAATGCCTCCTTCTTGAATCATGGCCTGGTCCAGACGGCGCTTCTGGCCGTGATCTGGCTCGACCTACGCGACGGCGCGAACCCGCACTGGATCAACCGCGTCGGCATCGGCCTAGCCTTCTCCGTCCTCCTGACCACGCGCTACGAAGCGTTCGCGATTGCTTGGGCGCTCTTCATGGTCGATGGCCTGTGGCGGCGGAGGTTGGCGTTCATTCCTCGGATGCTGCCCGCCGCCGCCGGGGCACTGCCGATCGTGCTGCTGTTTTGCCTGTACAATTGGAAGATTACCGGCAATCCGCTCGAAACGACGCTTACCTGGTCAAACCCGTGGTTTCGCATGGGGCTGTACGGTTACGGGGTACAAGGACAGCACTCCCCCTTGCTCGCTGCGGAGTTCTTCGTCCGCTGGTCCACCAGTTGGATGGATTTCGCCTCAACCGCGCTGCTCCTTTTCTATGTCATCGCGTTGTGGGTGCGAGTTCGCACTGGTACGCTGCGGTGGTTCGACCTGATCCTCCCGGCGGCGGTCGCGTTCTTTACATTTTATCCAGATTACGGGGGAATCCAGCACGGGCCGCGCTACTGGTTCATCGGTTGGGCGCCGATGATGCTGACCGTCGCTTGCGGCCTGAGCAGTGTTTCGGGTGTGTGGCAGGTAGGCCGGTGGCGGCTCGACCCGGTGCGGCTGGCCGCCATGCAAGTTGCCGTCTTCGCCGGGTTCACGCTGGGGTACGGAGCCTTCATCCGCACAGATGTGAATACACGCATGCAGCCGCTAGAAATTGCAAGCGCGGCCCCCGCGCCCGCCGGCGTCCTGATACCCGATTGGTCAGCACGCTACGTTTCATGGCAGAGTCACCCCCAGCCGATGTACAATCAGGAGTTCACTCGCAATGGCATGGCCGGACTGAATCGGCCGGTGCTCCTGCTTCTTGACCTTGGTTCGCAACACGATACGGCGCTGTGCGCGGCCCTGCCTGATCGTAAGCTGTTCCGCTATCGCACGGCCGGCGCCCCGACCCGGGGATGGCTGGAAGCGATCCACTGCAATCCCGGCGTCACCTCAGCTCGTCGCTAGCGCACATCCTGCTTGTTTATGAAGGATCGTGTGCGTTTGCGTGTTGATCGGGTTCGGATGACGCCATCGCCGGGAGATCGCCCATTGAGATTGATTGCTAGGGTCTGGATGCGCGAGACCGGCCGGTGCTGAGCGTCGGAGCCAGATCGGTACAGAGTGCTTTCCGTAGGAACCTTTGGGTTTTCATCGGCGGTGCAATGGCCATCTCGGGCTTTCTGGAGAGCCTGCTCTACCTGTGGCGCCCGGACGTTGCGGCCGCCACGGGCATGCGCATGGTCTATGCCATCGCGACCGGCCTGCTCGTGGCGTGGTTCGCCCTGTCCGGCAGATCGCGACCCGTGCCGGAAAATACCGATTACGCCCTGGTGATCGCTTCCGGTCTGCTCTGCATTGCTCTGGCTGTGTTCGCATTCCAAGCCTTCTCGGCATCCGCGGACGAGTATGGCTACAACTATCTCGCCAACACCCTGACGCATGGCCGCCTGTGGAACACGCCCGATCCTCCGGCCCTTAGCCCATACATGCGGACGCTTTACGTGGCCGAACAGGAGGGCAAGCGGGTCTCGCAGTATCCGCCTGGCTGGCCGGCCGTGCTGGCGGCGTTCTCCCGGCTCAGCTTGCCGCGGGTTCTCGCCAATCCAGTGCTGGGTATGTTTTCGGGCGTGTTTCTCGTGCTTGCGCTGCGGCAGCTCGGAATTCCGGCCGCAGCGCGGGCCGCCACCGTGGCGATCACGCTGCTCGCTCCGTTCGCGCTGTTCAATCATGCGTCGTTCTACAACCATGCCCTGGTCGAGACGGCTCTGCTCGCGGTGATCTGGCTTGACCTGCGCGACCGCGTGAGGCCGCACTGGATCAATCGCCTCGGCAGGCGGATATGCGGTTGCAGCCGTTCCGGGACGCGAGCAAGGTTCCAACGCCGGCCGCCATGCTGGTGGCGGATTGGACGGCCCGGTACGTTGCCTGGCAACAGCGAAGCGAGCCGATCGACTCCGAGGACTACACCCGCAACGGCATGGGCGGTCTGAACCGGCCCGTGCTGATGCTGGTCGATCTTGGCGCGGAACACGACCGGACGCTGTGCGCGGCGTTGCCCGACCGGAAGCTGTTCCGGTATCGCTGGGCCGGCGCACCTACCCGCGGATGGCTGGAACCGGTTCCCTGCAAGCCCGGTGTGACCTCGGCCAGCCGCTGAACCAGCCTACGATCCTTGGCGGGTCGCCGTTCTCGGCCGACAATGCCCGGCATGACCGAGACAGACCGCGACGTGCTGATCGTCGGCGCTGGCGTTGGCGGGCTGACGCTCGCGCTCGAGCTCCGTAGGGCGGGCATTCCGTGCCGGGTCTATAAGTCCGCGCCCGTGATCCGCGCTATCGGTGTCGGGATCAACATCCTGCCACATGGCTCGCGGGAATTGGCGCGTCTCGGGCTGGAGGACGCGCTCGCCACGGTCGCAGTCACCACGCGGGAGAGCGCTTTCTTCAACCGCTTCGGCCAACTGATCTGGCGTGAGCCTGCCGGCTGCGCTGCCGGCTTCGATCACCCGCAATTCTCAGTCCATCGCGGCGATCTGCAATTGCTTCTACTGCGCGCGGTCGAGCAGCTTATCGGCGCCGACCGGATCGCTACCGGCTGGCACTGCCTGGGCGCCGAACAGGACGAAACCGGCGTGACCGTCCATTTCCGCGACCGCGCGCCTCAGCGCGGTGCGGCGTTGATCGCCTGCGACGGCATCCATTCGGCGATCCGCAGGCAACTCTACCCCCACGAAGGCGCGCCACGTTACTCGGGGTATAACATGTGGCGCGGCGTGAGCGTCTGGCCACCCTTCCTCACCGGGGCCAGCATGGTCCGCGCCGGCTGGCTCGCGACCGGCAAGATGGTGATTTACCCCATCCGCGACGATGTGGACGGCGCGGGCCGCCAACTCGTCAATTGGGTCGCGGAGATCGAGACGTTGCATCACCGCGACCGCGACTGGAACCGCCCCGGCCGGCTCGAAGACTTTCTTCCCGCATTCGCCGGATGGCGATTCGATTGGCTCGATGTGCCGGCGATGATCCGCGCCGCCGAGACCGTGCTTGAGTTCCCGATGGTGGATCAAGAACCGCTGCCGCGCTGGAGCTTCGGGCGCATCACGCTATTGGGCGATGCCGCGCACCCGATGGTCCCGCGCGGTTCGAACGGCGCCGGCCAGGCGATCCTGGATGCCAGCGCCTTGGCCGACTGCCTGGCAAGCGAGCGCGACCACGTTGCCGCGCTCGCCCGGTACGAACGGCTCCGCCTGGAGCCGACGACCAAGATCGTGCTCACCAACCGCCGCGACCCGCCCGATGCTATCTTGCGCGAGGTGTACGAACGAACCGGCGACAGACCCTTCGCGCGCATCGAGGATGTGATCGCAGCCGACGAATTGCGCGCCTTATCCGAGAGCTACAAGGCCGTCGCCGGCCTGCATCGACGCGCATGATCCGCCGAGTGCTGATCGCCGGGGCCGGCATTGGCGGCCTTACCGCCGCGCTCGCACTGATTGCGCGCGGCTTCGACGTGCAGGTGTTCGAGCAAGCGGCGGAGTTGCGCGAACTCGGCGCCGGCGTGCAGCTCGCCGCCAATGGCACGCGCGTGCTACTGGCGCTCGGTCTCGGCCCGATGATGGAATGCGTGGTCTGCCCGCCCGCCGGCAAGGAGATCCGGCTCTGGAGCACCGGGCAGAGCTGGCAAGTCTTCGATCTCGGCGACCACTCGATGGCGCGCTACGGCGCCCCTTACTGGATGGTCCATCGCGGCGACTTCCACACCATCCTGCTGAACGCCGTCCGGGCCGCCAAACCGGATGCTCTTCGGCTCGGCGCGGCCTGCACCGGCTTCGCGCAAGATGGTAGCGGGGTCTTACTCCGTCTTGCCTCGGGCGAGCGCATCCGCGCCGATGCGCTGATCGGCGCCGACGGCGTGCATTCGCGCATCCGGCAGGCGATCTTCGGCACCAGCCAGGCGCGGTTCACCGGCATCATGGCCTGGCGCGGCCTCGTGCCGATGGAGCGCCTGCCGCCCCACCAGCGCCGGCTTGTGGGCGCGAACTGGGTTGGCAAGGGCGGCCACGTCGTCACCTATCCGCTGCGCCGGGGGGAGATCCTGAATTTTGTCGGCGTGGTCGAGCGCGACGATTGGCAGGTCGAGTCCTGGACCGAGCGCGGCACGGTCGAGGAATGCGCCCGCGACCTCGCCTTCTGGCACGCGGACGTGCAGCGCATCATCCACGCTATCGACGCGCCGTTCAAATGGGCGCTGCTCGGGCGCGACCCGCTGCCGCGCTTGAACGAGGGGCGCGTCGCATTGCTCGGCGACGCGGCGCACCCGATGCTGCCCTTCATGGCGCAGGGCGCCAACATGGCGATCGAGGACGGCATGGTGCTCGCGCGCTGCCTCGACGCCTACGACGATCCCGAGGAAGGGTTCCGCCGTTACGACGCCGCCCGGCTCGCGCGCACCTCGCGCGCCGTGCTGGCCTCGCTTGACAACGCCCGGCGGTTTCATGACCCGGCGCTGGCCGACCCCGATGGCGCGGCGGCCTACGTCGAACGCGAGTGGCGCCCGGACAGAGTGCGCCAGCGTTACGATTGGGCGTTCGACTACGACGCGACCTCCGTGCCGCTCTGATCCAGGGCGCGGCGGCGCCGGGGTGCGCTCAACACTTGCGTGGTTGCGGGGTAAACTCGGATAGCTTGGCGCGCATCACGAAGTCGCCGAAATCCATCGTCATGTCGCCGGCGACCCCGTTCTCCCAATAGCGCATCCCAACCTGGTAGTCCGGGATCATGTCCTGGGAACCCCAGTCGTAGAACGCCAGCGTCACGCGGGCACTGGGCAGCTTGGCCAGCGCCGGCCATTGGCTGGGCTCGGGCTTGTCCCATGCCGTGATGACGATCGAGCTGTCCTCGGCTCCTTGCTCCGAGGTACCGTCGAACAGCGGCAGGTTCAGGATCTTCTTGCCCGCGCGCGCCGCCTCGATGATCGCCGCCGTGTGCGCCATCGGGAACAGTGTCCCGGGCGGCAGCTTCTTGTCGGCATGGGTGGGCGTCGTGTAATGCGCGACACCCGGGCCGCCGTCCGCTTCCACCGTCGCGTCGCCGTCGGTTTGGCTGGTCACGGCCTCGTCCGTCGTTTGCTTCATGTGGAAGCGGAACTTGCGGCCGTCCTTAGCTTCCCAGGTGGCGTAGTCCGAGATCATCTCAATGTTTTGGCCTTGCGAGTTGGTCACGATCATGTCGAGCCGCTGGCGCACCGCCCAGCCGTCGCAGGCGTCGATCACCTCGTATCCCATCGTGCCCTTCGCGGCGACCACGTCGCCCCGCGCCCGATCCAGGGTCATGTCGTACAACGCCTTGTGGGCGGCGAGATGAATGGCCGAACCGGCGGCGAAGGCCGGAACCGACACCAGCAAAAAAACCGCGAACACGGCAAGACGGCGCATGAGATCAATCTCCAGACGGACGGGCGACAATAGGGGGGCAAGCAGCCGCGCGCCAGAACGGCGCGCGGCCGAAATGCCCTCGCGCCGCGATCAGCCGAAAATCTTTCGATACTGCACGAAGCCCGACCGCTCGGCGATCCGGTCATACAGCAGCATCGCGTTACGGTTGGTCTCCTGGGTCAGCCAGTGGACGCGCCCGCACCCCGCCGCGCGGGCGGTATCATAGACATGCTCGATCAGGCATCGGCCGACGCCTTGTCCGCGCGCCTCCGGGGCCACGAACAAGTCTTGCAGATAGCAATAATCCTCAACGGTCCAGCAGGAACGATGACGAACCCAGTGAACCATCCCGACAGGCCGCCCATCACCCAGCGCGAGCGCGCCGCCCATCGGCTCCAAAGGGTCGAGCAGCCGCTGCCAAGTCACGCGCGACACCTCCGCCGGGATGTCGGTCCGATAGAATTGCTGATAGCCTCGCCAGAGCGGCATCCAGGCGTCGTGGTCGGAGGCGATGAGCGGACGGACGGTCACGCTCATATCGCTCATGATGACACCTTCGCCTTCGGCGGCGCCTCGATCTTCAACGACAACTCCTTGAGCCGCGCGGGAGAAACCGGTGCGGGGGCGCCCATCATCAGGTCTTCGCCTTGCTGGTTCAACGGGAACAGGATCACCTCGCGGATGTTCGGCTCGTCGGCGAGCAGCATCACGATGCGGTCGATCCCGGGCGCCGACCCGCCATGCGGCGGCGCGCCATAGCGAAAGGCGTTCAACATGCCGCCGAACCGCGCCTCCACCTCCGCCGCGGCATAGCCCGCGATCTCGAATGCCTTGATCATGATATCCGGACGATGATTGCGGATCGCGCCCGACGACAATTCCACCCCATTGCAAACGATATCGTACTGGAAGGCCTTGATCGTGAGCGGGTCTTGCGTGGTCAGCGCCTCCATTCCGCCTTGCGGCATACTGAACGGATTGTGGCTGAAGTCGATCTGCCCGGTTTCCTCGTTCAGCTCGTACATCGGAAAGTCGGTGATCCAGCAGAACCGGAATGCGCCCGTCTCGCACAGCGCGAGTTCCTGACCGACACGCATCCGCGCCTGGCCCGCGAATTTCCACACCTCGTCGCGCTTGCCGGCCAAGAAGAACACCGCATCGCCCGCCTGAAGCCCGCAAGCGGCGCGGATCGCCTCGGCCCGCGCGGGTTCCAGGTTGCGCGCGATCGGCCCTTTCGGCCCATCCGCATCGTAGATCACGTAGCCGAGCCCGCCGGCGCCCTCGGCCCTCGCCCACTCGTTCAGCCTCTCGAAGAAGCTACGCGGCTGACCGGCCGCGCCCGGCGCCTGGATCGCGCGGATCACCCCGCCCGAGGCGACGATCCGAGCGAACAGCCCGAAGTTCGAGCCGGCGAAATGCTCGGTCACGTCGCGGATACGCAAGGGGTTGCGCAGATCGGGCTTGTCGGTGCCGAACTCCAGCAGCGCCGTCTCGTACGGGATGCGCACGAACGGCGGCGGCGAGACCGCGCGGCCCTGCGCGAACTCCTCGAACACGCCCGCGATCACCGGCTCTATGGTGTTGAACACGTCCTCCTGGGTGACGAAGCTCATCTCGAAATCGAGCTGGTAGAACTCACCGGGCGAGCGGTCGGCGCGGGAGGCTTCGTCGCGAAAGCAGGGCGCGATCTGGAAATAGCGGTCGAAACCCGCAACCATAATGAGTTGCTTGAACTGCTGCGGCGCCTGCGGCAGCGCGTAGAACGTGCCCGGATGCAGCCGGGACGGAACCAGGAAGTCGCGCGCCCCCTCCGGGCTGGAGGCGGTCAGGATCGGCGTCTGGAACTCGGTGAACCCGGCCTCGATCATGCGGCGCCGGATCGATGCGATCACCCCCGCGCGCACCATCATGTTCTGATGCAGCTTGTCGCGACGCAGATCGAGGAACCGGTATTTGAGGCGGATGTCCTCCGGATATTTCTCATCGCCCACGACCTGCATCGGTAGCAGCTCGGCCGCCGACTGCACCGCCAGCGCGTCCACACGAAGCTCCACCTCGCCGGTGGGCAGGCGCGGATTCGCCGTCCCGGGCGCGCGCGGGACCACCTCTCCGGTCGCCGTCACGACGCTCTCGGCGCGCACTTTGTCGGCCGCCTCGAACGCCGGGCTGCCGGCGGGGAACACGCATTGCGTTATCCCGTAGTGGTCGCGCAGGTCGATGAACAGCAGCCCGCCGTGGTCGCGCTTACTATGCACCCAGCCCGAGAGGCGGGCGGTCTGCCCTGCGTTGCCCAGGCGCAGCGCGCCGCAGGTGTGGGTGCGATAAAGATGCATGGCTTCGTTCCGGCTGGTTTCGGGGCGGCACACAACCCTTTCGCCTAATGGCAAGTCAAGGTCGTTGACAGGTGCCCCGGCCGCCCTCGAGGCCTCGACAGACCCATCACGCCCGCGTGGGGGGCGCTGTTGCCGGCTTATGCGATGGCGGGCAGCATGGGACAACGAGGCTCGGAGGAGCAAGCCCATGATCCGTAACCGGATTGTTCGCCTATCAGCTTCCCTTGCCGCGGCCGCGCTGCTCGGCGCGCAAGCGAGTTTGGCCGCGGGTCCACCGCAAGACGCGCAGCACGCGCCGGCCGGCACCTGGCGGCTCATTCCCTTGCCCGATGTCAAGCTGCCGGCGGCCTGGGTGATCAACACCGAGACCGGCGAGACCTATCTCTGCGGTTCCGGCGCCGCCCAGGGAAAAGCGCGCGTCGCCTGCGTCGAGGCGAGCTTTCCACCCGCCTCCACCAAGTAGTTCGCACGACACAGACACTCGACATGGCCCGCCCCGCCCGCCCGGATTTCCCTCCGCCAGCCTTGATCACCACCACCGACGCCTTCGATGCGCTCTGCACCCGGCTCGCCGCCGAGGCGTTCGTGACCGTCGATACCGAATTCATGCGGGAACGGACCTACTGGCCCGAGCTGTGCGTGGTGCAGCTCGCCGGCAGCCGCGAGGTGGCGGTGGTCGATGCGGAAGCGCCAGAGCTTGATCTGGCGCCGCTCGGGCGGCTGCTGGCCGATGCGTCGGTGCTGAAGGTGTTCCATGCCGGGCGTCAGGACATCGAGATCTTCACGCTGAAATTCGGCGTGGTGCCGACCCCGCTGTTCGACACCCAGATCGCCGCCATGGTGGCCGGGTTCGGCGACCAAGTGGCCTACGACGCGCTGGTGGCGGCACTGGCCGGGGGGCATATCGAGAAGGCCCACCGCTTCAGCGACTGGTCCGCGCGCCCGCTGTCGGAGGCGCAGATCGCCTACGCCGCCGCCGACGTGACCTATCTGCGCGCTGTGTACGAGAAACTCCGGGCCCGATTGGAGCAGGAACACCGGCTCGACTGGGTGGCGCAGGAGATGGCGGTGCTCGCCGATCCGGCCACCTATCGCATTGTTCCGGAGACCGCATGGGAGCGACTGCGCCCGCGCAGCGGCAATCGCCGGTTCCTCGGCATGTTGCGCGCCCTGGCGGCCTGGCGCGAGCGGGAGGCGCAGCGAGTGAACATCCCGCGCCAGCGGCTGCTCAAGGACGAGGCATTGGCGGAAATCGCGGCCACCGCACCCGCAACTCCCGAAGGTCTCAGCCGCGCCCGAGGCATCACGCGCGGCTTCGCCGAGGGCCGCACCGGCGCCTCGCTCCTCGCCGCCCTCGCGGAAGCCAGGGCCGAGCCGGAAACGAGTCTGCCCGAAGCGCCGATTGGGCGCGACACGGCACGTCCCTCCCCTGCCCTCGTGGCACTCCTCAAGGTGCTGCTGGCGGCCAAGTGCGAGCAGCATCATGTCGCGGCCCGGCTCGTGGCCAGCTCCGAGGATCTCGACCGCCTCGCGGCGGGGGAGTTCGATCATGTGCCGGCCCTGCACGGCTGGCGGCGCGAGGTGTTCGGCGAGGACGCGCTGGCGCTGCAAGAAGGGCGGCTAGCCCTTGGCGTGGAGGGGCGTCGGGTCAGGCTGATCCGTTGACGACTTGCAGGCAGTCAGCCGCAGGTCGGCGTGGCTCGGCGGTTCACGCCTGCGTTCAATATGGCTTGCGAACGACGGCCGCCCCGTTGGGCCCGACGCAACCCGCCCGGTAAACGCCATTGGCGCAGGAGGCTGTCGCAGCCGGCGGGCGGTAGTAGGTGGGTGGACGTGCAACGTAAGGTGTCGCGTAAGGTCTGCGGACGACGGCGGCGCCATTGGGGCCGACGCATCCGGCACGATAAACGCCACGAGCACAGGTAACGGCTCCCGCCGGCGAGACGGAGGCCAGCGCGCAAACGGCGACCACGATCAGCGCAGAGTACTTCATTCGGACCTCCCAAGCTGCTTCGAACGGAATATTATGTTTCGCAACGTGTCGGTTGCACGCTGATTGTGATAGTCAGTATGAACGCCAAGTTGGCGTGCTGCAATGGTTTTCCGCGTTGGTGCTTGCCGATGATGGTGTCGGCTGGGCGGTCGAGCGGGAGAACGAGAGGACGGTGGGGGTAATCTCGGATCGCTGATCAGGGCGGCGCACCGCCCCTCGACGGCGCCGGTCCACTAGGTTCGGTGATGGCCATGTTGTTGTCGGCGACCAGAACACCGATGCAGCGCACCTTGGAGAGCATCTCCTCCCCGTGCGGCCCCTCGTTCATGCGGCCACTCAGATCCTGCCCGGCACGCAGCCAGAAGTGCCGGCCTTTCTTCCACATGAAGCTGTCGGTCACGTCATAGACGAAGCCGTGATAGGCGGTCAGGATGGGCCGTCCGGGAGCGGTGCCATCGTAAGCTGATAGCTCCAGTGGTGTGAACCGCTTGGTCGTGAAACAGGGGGCGGATGAGGCTCCGCCCCCCGCCGTCTCAGCCTTGTCCGGAGTTGAGGAATTTGCTGACATACGGCGAGTTCGGCCGACCTTCGCGGCTATAGTGGCCGCTCGGGCCGTTGCCAAGGAACTCCGCGAACCAAGAACTCGTGCTCGATCTCTTCGTGCAGGATCGCCAACGCCAAATCGTAGGTCCGATGATCCTTGCCGGCGGTCAAATTGCAGATATGCGTGTAACCGCGCACCGCGCATTGCTCGGCGGCCAGCAGAACCTTCAGGATGCCCTGCACGTCGTTCGGGTTGGGCGGCAAGTTGGCCGGGGGGCAGGCGGAGCAGTCGTGGAACTCGTTCATGCTCTGCGGCAGCTTGCCGCCAAGCTCGTAGATGCGCGGTACCAGCGCCTCGAAATGGTTGCGGTCCTCGATGCGGGCATCCTCGGCGATCTGCTTCAGCCCTTCGCCTTCCATCCCGATGAGGTTCACCCGAAGGATCGTGTAGTAATAAAACGTTGTGAGTTCGGCAGCGGCATTTCGTACCGAGTAGTTCGATCAACTGCGGAATGTCCACGCCGGCTTTCTCGACCATTTCGATCGCGACGGTCTTCGCCATAAATCATCCTCCTTGCCGGTTTTGGGCTGACCAGGGCCTGGCTCGCGTTGCCAGCTTTGTGGCAACCGGCTTGTTTGTCTAATCCAAATGCTCGATAGAATTCATCGTCGCCGTCGATGGAAGCACCAATGACCCTCTCCGAGCTGCGGTACCTGGTGGCGGTGGCCGACGCGCAGCACTTCAGCCGCGCCGCGGACAAGTGCCACGTCACCCAATCCACCTTAAGCACGCAATTACGGAAGCTGGAGGAATTCCTCGGCGCGCGGCTGATCGAGCGCACCACGAGGTCGGTCTCGATCACGCCAATCGGGGAGCGCATCGTCGCCCGGGCGCGGCGATCCTCGAGGAAGCCGAGCAGATTTGCGAATTCGCGCGCCATGACAAGGGATTGCTCGCGAGCGCGCTTCGGCTCGGCATCATCCCAACGCTCAGCCCCTACCTGCTGCCGCTGTTCCTGCGCAGGCTGCACCAAACCTACCTCGACTTGCGCCTGATCCTGCGCGAGGACACCACCGGCAATCTGCTCAAGGAACTGGTGGCGCACGAGTTGGACGTGCTGCTGCTGGCGCTGCCCAACGATCAGCTCGGTCTGTGTTCGCTGCCCCTGTTCGACGAGCCCTTCTGGCTCGCCTGTCCCGCCGGTCATCCGCTGGCGGACAAGCCGGCCGTCAGTGAGCGCGACCTCGCCGGGCACAAGCTGCTTCTGCTGGACGAAGGCCATTGCCTGCGCGAACAGGCGCTGGCGGTCTGCGGCCAGCAGCCGAGTGATCCCGCTTCATCGCCCGACGACCTGCGGGCCACCAGCCTGGAGACCATCTGCGAAATGGTCGCGGCCGGATTGGGATGCACGCTGCTGCCGGCGCTCGCCGTCCCACGCCTGGCGGCCAAGGGGTTGAGCGTGGAGGTGCGCCGATTCACCGCGTCCGGCGCCTACCGCAGGGTGGGCCTGTTGTGGCGTACTGCGTTTCCGCGCAGCGATGATGTGAGGGCGCTCGGGAAATTCGTTCAGGAGCAGCTGCCGGACGGCGTTCACGTGGCCTGGGCGCATTGATGGAAAGCTATGCGGCCGGGGTCTGCCCCTCCGCGATCCGGTCGAACTTGGCCGCCATGATGAAATCGTTCTCGTGCAGCCCCTTGATCTTCTTGGTCTGGAGCGAGACCGTCGCGCGACCCCACCCGAAGGCGATGTCCGGATGGTGGCCCTCCGCCTCGGCTAGTTCGCCCATGCGCTGCACGAAGCCGAAAGCCTCGCGGAAGTTGGAGAACCAGTACGTGCGCTCGATCCTGCGGCTGTCGTCGAGCAACTTCCATTGCGGTGCCTGGGACACGTAGCGGCTCGCCTGCTCGGGGGTGAGCGGCGGAATGCCGCCGCGGCAGGGCGTGCAGGTTTTATCAGCAAGGGTCGTGGACATGGGGCGCGTTCCTTGATGCAGCTGGATGGGCTCCTTGATTTAAGATGATTAAGATGATGGTGAGCCCCGTCAACGCGGCACGGTGCTCGCGTCCGGGTCCGTCCCCGCCTAAGATCGGCGCCGGAGGAAAAAGCCGATGTCCGGAAACCCCGCCTATCTTGTTGGCCTCGATCGCAACCAGGCGAACTACACGCCCCTTAACCCGGTCACGTTCCTGGAGCGGGCCGCATATGTCTACCCCGACCAAGTCTCCGTCATCCACGGCGACTGGCGGATGACCTGGCGCGAGACCTACGCGCGCTGCCGGCGGCTCGCCTCCGCGCTCGCGCGACATGGGATCGGCCGCAACGACACCGTCGCCGTGATGGCGCCCAACGTGCCCGCGATCTATGAGGCGCATTTCGGCGTGCCGATGATCGGCGCGGTGTTGAACACGCTGAACACGCGGCTCGATGCCGAGACGATCGCCTTCATGCTGCGCCACGGCGGGGCGCGCGCGCTGATCACCGACCGCGAATACTCATCGCTCGTCGGCAAGGCGCTGTCGCTGCTCGACGCGAAGCCGCTGCTGATCGACATCGACGACCCGGCGGCGCCGGGAGGCGAGCTGCTGGGCGAGATGACCTATGAGACGCTCCTAGAAACCGGCGATCCCGAACACGCCTGGCAGAACCCGCCCGACGAGTGGGATGCGATCTCGCTCAATTACACCTCCGGCACCACTGGCGACCCGAAGGGTGTGGTGTATCACTACCGGGGCGCCTATCTGAACGCGCTGAGCAACATCGTGAACTGGGGAATGCCGCAGCATCCGGTCTATCTGTGGACGCTGCCGATGTTCCACTGCAACGGCTGGTGCTTCCCTTGGTCGGTCGCCGAGCGCGCGGGCACCAATATCTGCCTGCGCCGGGTGGAGGCGCGGGCGATGTTCCAAGCCATCCGCGACCACAAAGTCACTCATATGTGCGGCGCGCCGATCGTCTATTCGACCTTGATCAACGCGCCGGAGAAGCTGCGGGCGGGGATCGGCCACACAATCGCCGGCCAAGTCGCCGCGGCCGCCCCGCCCGCCGCGGTGATCGAGGGCGCGGAGAGGATCGGTATCGACCTCACGCATGTCTATGGTCTGACCGAGACCTACGGCCCCGCCGCCGTCTGCGCCAAGCATCCGGAATGGGCGGAGATGCCGCTGCCGCGGCGCGCGGAGCGCAACGGCCGCCAAGGCGTGCGCGCGCCGATGCAGGAGGCAATGACGGTGCTGGACCCGGAAACGATGCGGCCAGTACCCTGGGACGGCGAGACAATGGGCGAGATCATGTTCCGTGGCAACATCAGCATGAAGGGGTATCTCGCCAACCCGGCGGCGAGCGAAGCCGCGTTCCAGGGCGGTTGGTTCCACACCGGCGACCTCGCGGTGATGCAGCCCGACGGCTACGTGAAGATCCGCGACCGCTCCAAGGACGTGATCATCTCCGGCGGCGAGAACATCTCCTCCTTGGAAGTGGAGGAGGCGCTCTATCGCCATCCCGCCGTGATGGGCGCCGCCGTGGTGGCGCAGCCGGACGAGAAATGGGGCGAGACGCCCTGCGCCTTCATCGAGCTGAAACCCGGCGCCACCGTCACCGCCGAGGACATGCGCGTCTTCTGCCGCGAACATCTCGCGGGCTTCAAGGTGCCGAAGACCTTCCTGTTCCGCGATCTGCCCAAGACCTCCACCGGCAAGGTGCAGAAGTTCGTTCTGCGTGAGCTTGCCAAGTCGGCCAGCGCGATCGGCTGAGCCGTTCCCTTTCGGCGGGCGTTCTCGCGGCTCGGTGTTCGGTGGCTCGCGGTTATGCCGCCCGGATCTGGCTCGTGACCGACACAGGAAAGTCGAGGGTCCAGGTGGTCCCGTGATCGGAACGGACACTGATGGCGCCTCCCACCTGCTGCATGAGGCGCCTCACGAGGCCCAGACCACGCCTCTTGTTCTCGCCTCCACCATCGAATCCCACGCCGTCATCGCTCACGATCAACATCCCACGTCCCGTCTTCGTGCCCTGCAAGGCGACGGTGATCTCCCCGGTGCCGGTCGGGAATGCGTGCCCGTAGCTGTTGGTGACGAGTTCCGCCACGATGATGCCCAACAGAGTGACCGTGTCCAGGTCGAGAGACAGCCGTTCCGTAACGCAGCTCAGGTTAACACCGGGACAGTCGTCGTGCAGCGTCGGTAATGTAATACAGAGCGAGTCGATGTAGGTCCCAAGGTTTATTGCCCGGCTCATCCCGGTGCCGAGCAGGTGGTTGTAGACCTGGGCAAGACCCATGACCTTGAGAGCAAGGGATTTGAGACGTTCCCTGCTGTCCCCGCTCGCCGCATCGAATTCGGCGTCCACCAGCCCGTATACGAGATGCAGGCTGTTGCGGACTCGGTGATGGAGTTCTTGGGAAAGAAGCTCCTTCTCCTCCACCAAGTGCTTCATATGCTCAACGGCGGCACGAAGGTTTGCCGCACGGGTACTCGAGGTGACTGCCTGCGCGAGGACGTTGGCGAAGCCGGTGAGGAAATCGACGTCGTGATCGTCGAAGGCCAGCTCTGCGGTGCTGTCGACCTCCAATACGCCGTACGGAACGCCTTCTTCCGCGGTCACGATCACGTCCGCTGTCGAAACGATGTGGTGCTCCTTGTAGAAGGACGGCGGAGCGTAATTACCGGGCTCTTCTATATCCCCACAGATTTGTGGCTCGCCGGTAATGAAGGCTCGCCCTTGAGGCGAGGTCACGTCAGCCTTCGAAACAACGCGACCGATGATGCCATCTCTCCAGCCGTGCCCGGCCACAATGAGAAGATCATTCTCCTCGGGTCGATACTTGCAGATTTTACAATACGGCACGGTGAGGGACTCCGCGCATATCCGCGCGGCCTCACTCAGCACCGCTTGCAGGCTGGTCTCGCGAAACGCAAAAGTCCCAAAGCCAGCTAGCGCCCTCTGTTGGCGAAGAATCCTGCCTATGTCCCTGACAGGATCGGCTTGGGACTTCATCGTGCTCTCCAAATAATTCTTGTTGTGCTCACCAGTGCGTGATATTTTAGTGGCAATGGTCAGGTAAGTCGCCGATCGGCGCCTGGCAGAAATTGCAGGCTCTTTCTTTGGTCCTTGGAAAGGGGATCGTCAATGGCAAAAGTTCTGATCGTGGAGGACGACCTGATGATTGCCGACTTGCTGGAAGGCGCTCTGGTTCAGCAAGGATATGACGTGTGCGGCATCGGCCGCACCGTAAGCGAGGCTATCGATCTGGGTGACCAGCACATGCCGGACTTCGCGGTCATAGATATCCGCCTTGCGGATGGAGGTCTCGGCACGGCGGTAGCGTCCCATCTTCGCAAGAGCGCCAACATCGGCATCCTATATTCCACGGGTAACCGCCATTCCGTCGCTCTAACCACGGCCGACGGCCAGGCTGTTGTCACGAAGCCTTATCGGATGAAGGACATTGGACCCGCTTTAAGAGTCATCGAGCAGATCGTAAACCTCAGGGGCATCATCGTTGCAGTTCCCGCGCGGGTTCGAGTTGCTTTTGCCCGACCGGAACTAGCCGGTCCGCCAGCCTACGCGGATTGTAATCTCGGCGGCCGAGATGCGGCTCCGATGGCAGTTCTCGCTGTCGAAAGACGGCGCCACGTGGGTTATCGTCAAAACGGCAATAACTCAACGGTAACGGCGCCGCTGCTTGTCGTTCCAGTCGGTGCCCGAGGTGCAAAAAGCAGCCAAAGCCCTGCATTGCGCCTATTAAATGGACCGGCATCACGAATGATGTCGCGACCACGCGAATGCGCGTGTGAATTGGACCGGTCCATTTACTAAAGATTTCAATTATAATCACACTCTGCTAACGCTCTTGGAACGCGCCCCAACCAAGAGGGTTCAGGGATGGAAGACGTGTTTCATCGCGCTCATGCAGCCGCCAAGCAGGCTTTTGGAAGAGCTTGGGAGAGCCTGCCCTCGACGGAGCGGGCACAGGCGATTTATCGCGAGATGCGTCGGATTGATGCTGAGGGCGTCAAGACTGCGACCCCGCCACCCGTCGCTGCTGGTCTAGCGAAAAGAGGCGCACGCCGGCCGCTCTGAAGCGGGGCGAGCGGCGGGCCGAGATCCTTGCTTGCCTGGCCCGAGAGCGAGGTGATCCTGGTGATCGGCAAGCACCTTGCGTCCGTGACCCGCCTGGCCGACCCTGTTGCCGTGAGCCGGAAGGGCCGTATCGCGCGGGCAGGCGCGACATGCGAGCCCGCGCTGGCCGTTCTGCGTGTCTGAGGAACCGGGAGCAACACATGAGCCAGACCCCTTCCACGATGACCGGCCTTCGCATGATGACCGCCGGCGTGACCGTGGCCGGCGGCAGCGTCGATGGTATCGTCTGGAATATCCTCGGCCAGACATACAAGCCGCTGCAGCGCGCGGAGAGCGCGATGTCGTGGCACGCTACGTTCCCGCCCGGCACCTTTGTCCCACCGCACATCCATCCGACCCAGGACGAATTCATCTACATGTTCGAAGGGCGTTTCGACCTGCTGCTGGACGGCAAGCCTGCCGGCGCCGGCCCGGGCGACCTGATCCGCCTGCCGCGCGGCATCCCGCACGGCATCTTCAACAACAGCGGGGCGGACGTGACATGCCTGTTCTGGGTCTCACCCAGCGGCATGTTGTGGGATTTGTTCGGCAAGATCGATAACGTCGCGGACCCGGCCGAGGTGGTCCGGCTCGCCGGCCAGCATGAGGTGCATTTCCTGCCGCCGGAGTAGCGCGGCGGGCGCTCAGAACTTGAACGAGACCGTCGCCGAGCCGAATTGGAACGGCCCGCTGGCCTGGCCGTGGAACTCGTGGGTCTGGATCACGTCGGTGAAGCTGAGGCGCACGCCGAAGGCCATGACGGCGATGCCGGCCTCGAACTCGCCCACGAACGGGATGCGCGTGACGTGAGCACTGGCGCCGAACGGCTCGCCGTCCAGCGTCTCGTCCCAGCCGACCGCCTGGCCATCGACGCCGGCGAAGACGTACCAGGCGAGCGGTCGGGTGGCGTTGTAGGCGTCCCAGCCGTTCAACCCCGGCGGAATGCGCGGGGCGCCGAAATCGGCATCGAGCCCCTGGCCGAACCGTATCTGGGCGCCGGCCAAGCCGTAGATGCGCCATGTCCCCGCCCCGGCCGTGAGGGTCGGCAGCGCGTCGATCTCAAACGGGCCGGGTGCCGCGATCGGCAGCCGCCACGTGCGACTGGCCAGCAATTGGACCACGGGCTGGTTGGGAAGCTGCGAGTCCCAGCCACGGTTCGGCGTGTCGCCGATCAGGTGATGGAACCCGTTCTGGACCTGCTCGCCAAGCGCCGCCGGGCCGATCACGCCGAGATCGAGGTCGAGCACGCTGCGGGTTCGATCGGTGTCCTGGATCGAGCGCCATGTCGCCGATCAGCAGGCCGGCATAGGGCCGGTCGCGCGGGTCGGGTGGGGAGATCTGGGTGTCGAGGGGGGTGAACAGGATCTGTGACAGCCCGAGCGCGAGTCGCTGCTGGCCGCCGCCCCAGATATCGTGGCCGAGCTCGGCGAGCGGGGTCGGAACCTGATCGGTGGGCGAGGTCCAGCCAAGATGCTGGCCGGCGGTGTAGTAACGATCGGTGCCGGCGGTGGCGTCGTTCTCCACCGTGATGGTGACTATGGACGATGGATCGGCCGGGGGGTCCGCGTAAGCGGGCGCAAAGGCGAGCGCAGCCGCCGCGGCACAACCGAAGCGCGCGCCCCAGCCCCAACGGCTCATGCCTGACCGGCGCCGACGGTGAATGCAGCGCGCGTCTCCCGCTCGCCCGCGCCGGATTTCGACCTCCCATCGTCATGATCGGCCTCCGGGTCTGGCCGAACGCGGGCCTGAGGACAGGCTGAGGCCGACCATGCGCGACTTCCTCGCCATAAGGCCGAAGCAGGTCGTGGATCCTCGGCCTTCGCCGAGGACGACGGGAGAGAGCGGGGGTCATCAACGACACCCGATGGGATAACTCGCTGCGATTGCATATTGCTGCGGCGGTGGTTCCGTTCACCGGGGATACGCTGGCCCACGGCCGCGCGCAATGTCTTGTGGCTTGCGGGGGTGCGGCGCTAAGTACGGCCTGTGGCGCGCCGGCGGCGGGCGCGGATGGGTGGCCGAGCGGTTTAAGGCAGCGGTCTTGAAAACCGCCAACCCGGCAACGGGTTCGTGGGTTCGAATCCCACCCCATCCGCCAGTAGTTGCGTTGTTCGATCAGCAGCCGGTTGCACGCGCCGCTTCTTGCCCGCACGCTGCCGGCCGGATCAAGACCCGGCCGGCAGCACCCTGGACCATCCCCAACAACGCTGCTAAGAGCCGGCAGATACGGGTCCGGTGGCAGAGTGGTGATGCAGCGGACTGCAAATCCGCGTATGTGGGTTCGATTCCCGCCCGGACCTCCAGCCCCCGAACTGAACTTCGCACGCGAACCATGCGCGAAAGATCCTCACCCCATCCCTCTCCGCAAGGGGAGAGGGTGAGATGGCCGTACGAGGGTGAGGGTTAGTCGTAATAGCGATAATGGTCGTGCTCCCATCGGCGATGATGCCAATGATGATGGTGCCAATAGTAATCGACTGCCACGATACCGGGAGGCGCGGAGCGCGTCTGCTGGGCAATCCCACCGACCGGTGCGGCGACTGCCTCTGTGCCACCGAGCGCCAGCGCGCCGCCGAGCACGCCGATACACACCGCCATCGCGGTCACGTCTCCTAAGATCTTGCGCATCGGACTCTTCTCCTGTTGAAGCCACAACAAGCTAAGGCCCGATTGCGGCACCGACTTGGCGCGACTGCAACAAATCATTGCGAGACAGATGCGCCGCTTAGCAAAAGCCTGTTGCCTGTTCGCACTCTGAACTTTGCCCTCCCCAGCGGGCTGAATATGCGCGAATGTGAGGGCGCTTCCGTCCCAACCTCAGCGCGCAGGCGAGCCCACGAATGCCCATCGACGCCGCCCGCCCGGCTCTTGCCACCCAGCCACTCACCCCTGGCTGGCGCAAACCCAGGCTCTCGCGGCGAGAGGCTCGGCTCCAGGTCTTGCGCTGGCGTAAGCGGGTCATCTTCCTGTTCGGCGGCTGCCTCGTCGGCGTCGGTGGCGTGGTCATGGCACTCGGCGCCAACGCCGCCTATTCACAATTCGAACGGCTGCTCACCTTCTGGCCGCACGCACCGCTCATCGTCACCCCACTCGGCTTCGCCTGCCTGACTTGGATCACGCGGCGGTTCTTTCCCAACTCCGAGGGCAGCGGCATCCCGCAGGCGATCGCCGCGCGCAAGCTCTGGGGCGCGCGCGAGCGCGGCAAATTGGTCTCGCTGCGCCTCGCCCTCGGCAAGATCGCGCTGACCCTGGCCGGTTTGCTGTGCGGTGCCTCGATCGGCCGCGAAGGGCCGACGGTGCAAGTGGGCGCCGCCGTGATGTACACGATCGGGCGTCTGTCGCCCGCCCGCCAACCCGGCCTGATCCTGGCCGGCGCATCGGCCGGCATCGCGGCGGCGTTCAACACGCCGCTCGCCGGCGTGCTCTTCGGCATCGAGGAAATGAGCCGTTCGTTCGACGAGCGCGCGAACGGGCTCATCATCGGGGCCATCATCGCCGCCGGCATCGTCTCGGTCGCGGTGCTCGGCAACTACACGTATTTCGGCGTCACCAGCTCCGCCCTCAACACGAGCGCCGGCTGGGCGGCCATTCCCATATGTGGGATCGCGGGCGGCCTGTTCGGGGGCGTGTTCAGCCGCATCCTGATCGCCGTGGCGCGCGGCTTGCCTGGTCCCATCGGGCGGTCCTTCAAGCGCCACCCCGTGCTGTTCGCGACCGGCTGCGGGTTCGCCGTGGCACTCTGCGGCCTGGCCTCGCACGACACGATTTTCGGCACCGGCTACCCGCAGGTCAAGGCGCTGATCGACCACGGCGAGCCGCTCCCCTTGTCGTTCGCGCTGCTCAAGATGGTGGCGACCACCTTTTCGTCGATCGCCGGCATACCGGGTGGCCTGTTCTCTCCATCGCTCGCCGTGGGTGCCGGCATCGGCTACGACGTCAGCCGGTTACTCCCGGGCGTGCCGGTGGGCGCCGTCGTGCTGCTCGGGATGGTGGGATACTTCTCGGGCGTTGTTCAGGCGCCGATCACGGCGTTCGTGATCGTCGAGGAAATGACGGCGGACAACAGCATGATGGTGCCGCTCATGGCGAGTTCGCTGATCGGCGCCGCCTGCTCGCGGCTACTCTGTGCGGAGGGGGTGTACCACATCCTGTCGCGCAACTACCTCAGGCTCTATGCGCCCGAGGTCGCGACCCCCGCCCCGGGCGCGGCGGTCGCCGTCACGCCGACGCGCGAACCGCCGACCTAAAAGCCGCTAGCTGCCGATTGGGTCAGTGTCCGTAATATGGCCCATTGGCGTAGGCGGGCGGCGGCGGAGGGGGCGGGCCATTGGAATAACCGCGCTGGTCGGGGTATGGCCGCCCGTAGTGGTCCCCATAGTGGTCAGAGTCTCGCTGGGCGTGCTGCTCACGCCACCGCTCCTCCCGGCGAGCCTGTTCCTGACGCGCCTGGTCCTCGCGGCCGCGCTGGTAAGCATCCTGACTATGGTCATTCGGATTGATTAGGCGTTGCATCTGTCCGAGCACGCCGTTGCCCTGATCCTGCGCGTGTGCCGGGGCGGTTGCCAGCGCCACCGGAATCGCCAAGATGAGTCCGAGCGCCGCTGTCCCGAAGATCCGCATCATCGGCTCCTTTGCTGTATCCTGGTGAACGAAACGCAAGGAAGGTCGATGGGTTCCGGCCGGCGCGCCATCCATCCGCCTTGCCAGCGTCGCGGCCGCGCGGTTGACTGCGCCGCCGATCGAACGAACCGCCCGGATCACCATGCCCGCTTCGCGTGCCGCTGCCCGTCTCGCCGTCGATATCGGCGGCACGTTCACCGACCTCGCGCTCGAGCACGCCGAACGGCGCTTCACCGCCAAGGTGCTGACCACCTCGGCCGCGCCCGAGCAGGGCGTGATGGCGGGCATCCGCACGGTGTTGGACGCCGCGGGCTTGGCGCCGGCCGATCTGGCTATCGTCATACACGGCACCACGCTCGCCACCAACGCGGTGATCGAGCGCAAGGGCGCGCGCACGGCGCTGCTGACCACCGAAGGCTTCCGCGACGTGCTCGCGATGGGCAATGAAAGCCGCTACGACCAGTACGACCTCAACATCGTGCTGCCGACGCCGCTGGTGCCGCGCCACTTGCGATTGCCGGTGCCGGAGCGTCTTGACCGGGATGGCAACGAACTACGGCCGCTCGATGCCAGCGCGGTCCGGTCGCTGGTCCCCTTGCTCCAGCGCGAGCGGGTGGAGAGCGTGGCCATCGGCCTGCTGCACGCCTTCGTCAATCCGGCGCACGAGCGGCGGGTGCGCGAGATCTTGGCCGAGGAGTTGCCGGACTTGCCGGTATCGCTCTCCAGCGAAGTTTCTCCGGAGATGCGCGAGTGGGAGCGGTTCTCCACCACCGTCGCCAACGCCTATGTGCAACCGCTGATGGCGCGCTACTTGCGCCGGCTGGAGGCCGGTCTCCGCGAGCTGGGTGCGACGGCGCCGGTGTTCCTAATGCTGTCGGGCGGCGGCCTCACCACTATCGAGACGGCGTGCCGCTTCCCGATTCGGCTGATGGAGAGCGGGCCGGCGGGCGGGGCGATCTTCTCGGCCGATCTCGCTCGGCAATGCGGGATCGCCAGCGTGCTGTCCTTCGACATGGGCGGCACGACCGCGAAGATCTGCCTGATCGACGATGGCAAGCCGCAGACCGCGCGCAGCTTCGAGGTCGCCCGCGTCGGCCGGTTCAAGAAGGGTTCGGGTCTGCCGCTGCGCATCCCGGTGATCGAGATGGTGGAGATCGGAGCGGGCGGCGGCAGTCTCGCGCATGTCGATGTGATGGGGCGGATCGCGGTCGGGCCGGAAAGCGCCGGCGCCGAGCCGGGGCCGGCCTGCTACCGAAACGGCGGCACCGCCCCGGCGGTGACGGACGCGAACCTGCTGCTCGGCCGCTACGACCCGGCGCGATTCGCGGGCGGCACGATCCCGCTGGACGAGGGGGCCGCGCGGGCGGCGATGGGCGAGCACGTCGCCGCCCGGTTGGGGCTCACGGAGGAGATGGCCGCGCTCGGCGTGGTGGAGATGGTGGACGAGAACATGGCGAACGCCGCGCGCGTTCATGCCATCGAATCCGGCAAGACGTTCGAGGGGCGAACCCTGATCGCGTTTGGCGGCGGCGGCCCGGTCCATGCCGGCCGCGTGGCGGAGAAGCTCGGCATCACGCGGGTGCTCGTGCCTTCCGGCGCGGGCGTGGGCAGCGCGATCGGGTTCCTGCGCGCGCCCGTGGCGTATGAGGTGGTACGCAGTTTCTATCAGCGGTTCTCAAGTTTCGATGCAGCGGCGGTGAACGCGCTGCTCGCCGACATGGCGGCCGAGGCCCAGGCGGTCGTGGACCAAGGCAGCTTCGGTGCGCCTACCCAGCAGTCACGGCTCGCCTACATGCGATATGTCGGCCAGGGACACGAAATCCCGGTGCCCCTGCCGGCGACGCCGCTGAACGCGGACGGGGTCGCTGCCCTTCGCGCGGCGTACGATGCCGAATACACGAAGTTCTACGATCGCCCCGTGCCTGGATCGGACGTGGAGATCATGAGCTACGCAGTGCAAGTGGCGACGATAGCCGCGGACATCCCGAAGCCGGTTGCCGCGGCAGCGCCCCGCCAGGCGGCAGCCGCAACGGAGCGGGCCGCGCGCACGCAGTCGGTGCGCGATACCGCCACCGGCGAAGTTTCCGCCTGGCCCGTGCATGACCGTGGTGGCCTACCGATCGGCGCCCAGATCGCCGGCCCGGCGATCATCGCCGAGGACGAGACCTCGACCTTGATCGGTTGCGGCTGGACCGCGACCATCGACGGGTTCGGCTATATCGAGCTGCTGCGGCAGGAAGCGCAACCTCATGTCCAATGAAACCGACGCGCTCGCGCAGATCCAACGGCAGATCATGTGGAACCGCCTGATCGCGGTGGTGGAGGAACAGGCGCAGACCATGATCCGCACCGCCTTCTCGACCACGGTGCGCGAGGCCGGCGACCTGTCGGCCGGCATCTTCGACCTGCAAGGCCGGATGATGGCCCAAGCCGTCACCGGAACCCCCGGCCACGTCAACTCGATGGCCGAAAGCGTCGGCCATTTCCTAAGCAAGTTCCCGGTCGAGACGATGCGGCCAGGCGATCACTACATCACCAACGACCCCTGGCTCGGCACCGGCCATTTGCATGACCTCACCGTGGTTACGCCGGCCTTCCACCGGGATCGGATCGTCGGCCTGTTCGCCAACACCGCCCATGTGATCGACGTGGGCGGGCTCGGCATGGGGCCGGAAGGCCGCTCGGTGTTCGAGGAAGGGCTCTATATCCCGATCATCAAGTGCTTCGATCAGGGCCGGCCGAACGAGACGTTTTTCGACTTCATCCGCGCCGGCTCTCGCCTGCCGGTGGAGCTGGAGGGCGATGTCTATTCCCTCTGCGCCTGCAACGACGCGGGAGCGAAGCGGCTGGCCGAGATGATGGACGAGTTCGGGATGGCGAGCCTCGATCCGCTCGCCGGCTTCATCTTCGAGAGTTCGCTGCGCGCCACCCTGGCCGAGATCGCGAAGCTGCCCGAGGGCACGCATCGGGCCGAGATTTGCTCCGACGGCTATGAGGAGCCGATCACGTTGCGTGCCGTCATGACCATTGCGCATGATGCGATCGCGGTCGACTACGCCGGCACGTCGGGGCTTTCCAATCGTGGGATCAACGTCCCGCCCGCCTACTGCCGTGCGTATTCCTGTTTTGGCATCAAATGCGTGGTCGCCCCCGAGATCCCGAACAACTGGGCGAGCCTGCAACCGTTCCGCATAAGCATCCCCGAGGGTTGCATCCTCAACGCGCCCCGGCCCTATCCGGTGTCCGTGCGCCATGTCATCGGCCACCTGCTGCCCGACCTGATGATGGGCTGTCTCCACCAAGCGGTGCCCGAGCGCGTCACCGCCGAGGGCGCCTCGGCGCTGTGGAACCCGCCGCTGCGGGGCGGCGCCTCGGTCTCCGGTCAAGCGCGCGGCAACCGCCCGGTGGTGGCGGATTTCGAGATCATCACTTTCAATTCCGGCGGCACCGGCGCTCGGCGCACGGCCGACGGGCTCGATGGTACCGCCTTTCCCTCCGGCGTCCGCACCATGCCCGTGGAAGCCACCGAGGCGGTCGCACCCGTGATCTTCTGGCGCAAGGAGTTGAAGCCGGACTCGGGCGGGGCCGGGCGCACGCGCGGCGGGGCCGGGCAGATCATGGAGATCGCCGCGCAAGGCGATCTCGAATTCGCGGTGAACGCGGTGTTCGATCGCGTGGCTCACGCGCCGAAAGGGCGCGATGGCGGGAAGGAGGGCGCGGCCGGGGTGGTGCGGCTGAAATCCGGCCAGAAGCTGCGGACGAAGGGATTCCAGATCATTCCAGACGGCGAGCGACTGGTGCTGGAGTTGCCGGGCGGCGGCGGCATGGGCGATCCGGCGACGCGCGATCCGGCGCAGGTCGCGCGCGACGTGCGCGATGGGCTTGTCTCGATCGAGAACGCGCGCATGCTCTACAACGTCGCTCTGCACGAAGACGGCTCGCTGGACGAAGCCGCGACCGCGCAACTCAGGGGATAAGGTCATGGGAGCCACGACGCCACTGCGCTGCGACCTCGTCATTCGGGACGCGACCGTGTTCGACGGTACCGGCGCGCCCCGGTTCCAGGCCGATGTCGGCGTGACCGGCGATCGCATCGCGGTCGTGAGCGAGCTTGGCGCCGTTGCCGCCGATCGCGAGATTGTCGCGACCGGCAAGGCGCTCGCCCCAGGCTTCATCGATGCGCATACGCATGACGACCGCGCGGTGCTCTGCGGACCGGCGTGCATGGCCTGCAAGATGTCGCAGGGCGTCACCACGGTCGTGGTGGGCAATTGCGGGATCAGCCTCTCGCCGGTGCGGATGACGCGCCGCCCGCCGCCGCCGCTCGACCTGCTTGGCGATGAAGACTGGTGGCGGTTCGATAGCTTCGGGGAGTATGCCGACCGCCTCAGCCGCGATCCCTCGCCGGTCAACACCATGGCGCTCATCGGGCACATGTCGTTGCGCGTGGAGGCGATGCGCGGCGACACGCAGCGCGCAGCGACCGATAAGGAAGCCGAGCACATGCGCCGGAGATTGGCCGCGGCGCTGGCCGAAGGAGCGTCGGGATTCTCCACCGGCCTTTACTATCCGCCGAACATGATGGCGCCCACGGAGGAGGTGATCGCGGTCGCCGAGGCGCTGCGCGATGCCGGCGGGCTCTATGTCACGCACATGCGCGACGAGGCCAGCCATGTGCTGGAGTTGATCGAGGAAACATTGAAGATCGGCCGCGAGGCTGGCGTGTCAGTGGTGATCAGCCACCACAAATGCACCATGCCCGAGAACTACGGCCGATCGGCCGAGACCCTGCCGTGCATCGACCAAGGCGCCAGGACGCAGAAAGTAGCGTTCGACGTTTATCCCTACGCCGCTGGGTCCACTGTTCTGATACCAGACCGATTGCGCGCCGACGTGCCGGTACGGATCACCTGGTCCGACCCGCACCCGGAGATGGCCGGGCGCATGTTGGACGACATCGCCAAGGGCTGGGGCACGACGTCGCATGAGGCCGCCGAACGCCTGTTACCGGCCGGCGCGATCTTCTTTCAAATGGACGAGCAGGACGTGCGCCGCATCATGGTGCACCCGCTGGCGATGATCGGCAGCGACGGCCTGCCGCACGATGCATCTCCGCATCCGCGCCTGTGGGGCACGTTCCCGCGCGTGCTTGGGCACTATGCGCGCGATCTCGGCCTGTTCAGCCTGGAAACCGCCGTCCATAAGATGACTGGCCACACCGCGGAGGTGTTCGGGCTCGTCGACCGAGGCGTGGTCCGGGCGGGTGCTTACGCAGATTTGGTGCTGTTCGATCCCGCCAGGGTGCGCGATGCGGCCACGTTCGAGCAGCCGACCTTGCCGGCGGAAGGGATTTTGGAGACTTGGGTGAACGGCCAGTCCGCCTACGTCAAGCGCGACGGCGCCACTCCCGCGCGCGCCGGGCGCCTGCTCACCCGCGGGCGCGACTGATCCCGCCGCATCAGTCCGATCCGCTAAGCGTTTCGGACCCTCACTCCCAGCCGGGTGGCGGGATGAACGCGCGCCAGGACTGCTCCAAGAGTTTCGCGACATGAATGGTGGTGCGGTCGCCGTACAATGGGCCGGCGATCTGCACCCCAATCGGCAGCCCGGCCTTCGAGAGCCCGATCGGCGCCACGCTTGCGGGCAAATGGAAGGCGCAGGTGATGCCGGGCCAGAACAGCATGTCGTTGTAGGCGATGGTGCGGCCGTCAATCGTGAAGCTGCGCTCCCAAGTCTCACCCTCCTGCATGTGCGGCAGCGCCGGCGTGGCGAATACCGGACACAATAGCACGTCCCAGTCCTGAAAGAAGGCGGCCCAGGTGCGGCGGAACTGGTGGCGTCGCTCGTTCAATCGCAGCCACTCGCGATGCGTCATGTCCACGGCACGGACGAAGAGCGCATCGGCGCTCATGTCATCATCGCGGAGCCGTGCCTTTTTCTCGCGCTTGCTTGCCAGGGCATCTTCCGGCAGCCGCGCACTGAGCGCCGCGTCCAGCAAGGAGATGTAGAGCTGGAATGCCTCGGTCGGGTCGAAGTCGGGACGCGCGGCGCGGCTGACCTCCGCCCCTTCCCGCTCCAGATGCCCGGCAAGGGCCTCGATCAGCGCCGTGGTCTCCGCATCCGTCGCCTGCCCCGGCTGGTGCGACCACACCGCCACGCGCAGGTCGCGCAGGCTGCGTGCGCGCGGCTCCGGCAGGTTGAGCGTGAGCCCGGTCTCGGCGGGATCGGGGCCGGCGATCACGTCCAGCGCCAGCGCCAAATCGCGTGCCGAGCGGGCGAACGGCCCGATTGCCGTAATATCGGTGATCGCGGCGGCATCGACCAGCGAATGCCCCCGCGGCGGGCACAGCGCCCAGGTGGGCTTGTGGCCGAAGATGCCGCAGAAATGCGCCGGCACCCGGATCGAGCCGCCGATGTCGCTGCCCAGCTCCAACCCACCGAAGCCGGCCGCGCACGCCGCCGCCGCACCTCCCGAGGAGCCGCCCGGCGTGCGCGCGACATCCCAGGGATTGTTGCTGGTGCCATAGACCGGATTGAAGCTCTGCCAATCGGCGAGGCTCACCGGCACGTTGGTCTTGCCGAACACCACGGCCCCGGCCTGCTCCAAGCGCTGCACCGCCAAGGCATCCTGCTCGGCGCGATGCGACTTGCGCTCCTCAAGGCCCCAGGTGGTCGGCTGGCCAGCGAGGTCGAAGCTCTCCTTCACCGTCATCGGCACGCCGAACAGCGTCTCGGTCCGGTCCTGGCCGCGCCGATCGAGCGCGCGGGCGCACGTGCGGGCGCGCTCGAAATCACGCACCGCCACGGCGTTCAACCGACCGTCGAGCCGTTCGACGCGGGCGATGAAGTGGTCAAGCAGCTCCAGGCAGCCGATCTCGCGCTGGCGGGTGAGTTCGGCCAGGCGCCATGCGGGAAGGAAGGTGGGGTCCATTGCAACCATCACGCGATCGAGGAGTTGAAGGCGCCGCCGTCGAGCAGCAGATTATGCCCGACAATATAACCCGAGCTGGCCCCGCACAGGAAGGCGCACGCCTCGCCGAACTCGGCCGGGTCACCGACCCGCCCGGTGGGGTTCTCCTGCCCGCGCCGTGCCAGTTCCTCCTCCACCGTCCGTCCGTTCCGCCGCGCGAGATGCGCCGCACCGCTGCGCAGCCGGTCAGTTAGGAACGGGCCGGGAAGCAGGTTGTTGATGGTGACGTTGTGTTTCGCCACCTGGCGCGCGAGCCCCGCGGCGAAGCCGGTAAGTCCGGCGCGCGCGCCGTTGCTCATGCCAAGCTGCGGGATCGGCGACTTCACCGAGGCCGAGGTTATGTTGACGATGCGGCCGAACTTGCGCGCGATCATGCCGTCCACGACGGCTTTGATCATGAAGATCGGCGCCAGCATGTTGGCGTCGATCGCCTTGATCCAGGCCTCGCGGTCCCATTCGCGGAAATCGCCGGGCGGCGGGCCGCCGGCGTTGTTCACCAGGATGTCGGGCTCCGGGCAGGCCGCGAGCGCCGCCGCACGCCCGGCCTCGGTGCTGATATCGCCCGGAACGGCCGTGACCTTGGCGCCGGTCGCCTTGCGGATCTCGGCGGCGGTGCGTTCCAGCTCGTCGGCGGTGCGCGCCGTGATGACCAGATCGACGCCCTCGCGCGCGAGCGACGTGGCGCAGGCTTTGCCCAGTCCCTTGCTGGCCGCGCAGACGATAGCCTTGCGGCCCTTGATGCCAAGATCCATCCGTTCCTCCTTCGGTTTCAGCCGGTGACGGCGATCGTTTCCAGGATCGCGCGCGCGGCCGGCGGCACCGGCGCCGGCTTCTGCGTGCCGCGCGCGACGAACACATGCACGAAGTATCCCTCGGCGGCGGCCGCGTCGTCCTCGTTGCGAAAGATGCCGATCTCGTAGCGGACGGAACTGCCGCCGATGCGCGCAACCCGCACGCCGACCGCGATCCGGTCCGGCCACGCGATCGAACTATGGTAGCGGCACATCACCTCGGCCACCACGCAATGCACCGGGCCATCAAGCAGATCGACCGTGCCGGTGGACATCTCGAAATAGGTGACGGCGGTATCGAAGAACGAGAAGTAGTTCACGTTGTTGACGTGGCGGAACACGTCGTTGTCCATCCAGCGGGTGGTGATCTCGTGGAACCAGCGGTAATCGGCCCGGCGGCCTGGCGGGTGTCGGCTCATGGGCCGCCACTAGAGCCGGTTTGCCCGCGTCCGTCCACCGCCTGCCTGGACAGAGAGGGAATTCCCCGGCAGCATTCGAAATTCCCCACGCATGTCGGAGACTATCTTAATGTCCGAGCTCGTTCTGTATCATATCTCCCCGTCGCGCTCCTCGATCGTGCTCTGGATGCTGGAAGAGATCGGCGAGCCATACGACATCCACTTGCTCAGCATGAAACAGGGCGAGAACCGGGCGCCGGAATATCTAGCGGTCAATCCGATGGGCAAGGTGCCGGCGCTGCGCCACGATGGCGTGGTCATCACCGAGGCCGCGGCGATCTGCTGCTATCTCGCCGACCGCTTCCCGGCCGCCGGTCTCAACGTGCCGGTGCAGGACAAGCAGCGAGGGCCGTACCTGAAATGGTTGTTCTTCGGCCCGAGCTGCCTCGAACCGGCGATCATGGATCGCTCATTCCCGCGTAAGGAAGAGGCGCCGCGAGGCGCGCTCGGCTGGGGGGATTTCGACACTGTGATCGGCGTGCTGCGCGACGCGGTGTCGCGCGGCTCGTACCTCATGGGCGAACGCTTCACCGCCGCCGATGTCATCATCGGATCGGGCCTGCGTTGGGGTATGATGTTCAAGGCGGTGCCCGAACTGCCGGAATTCGTCGCCTATACGAAGCGGCTTATGGACCGGCCGGCTGCACAGCGCGCGACCGCCAAGGACGCCGAATTCTCGGCGGGGAACCCCAGCTAGGCTACGCGCGGCCGTAAACCGGAACGAGCGCCCCGCGCGTCACTTGGTTCTCGGGCGAGGCCAGGAAGACGATCGTCGCGGCGATCTCCTCGGGCTTGGCCCAGCTCGCGTGATCCGCGCTGGGCATGGCCGCCCGGTTCGCCGGCGTGTCGATGATCGAGGGCGCCACCGCGTTGACCAGAATTCCCTGGCCGGCGACTTCCTCCGCCAGCGCCTGCGTCAGTGCGGCCACAGCCGCCTTGCTCGCGGTGTAGGCGGTCGAACCGGCGCCGGTCCGGGGTTCCAGCGCCGGCCGCGCCGCGACATTCACGATACGCCCGCCATTGGTCATGGCGCGCAGCGCGGCGCGGCAGCACAAATGACAGGTCACCAGGTTCATCTCGATCATCGCCACGAGCCCGGCTTTGTCGGTCTCGGCCAGCCTGCTCATGGCGAAGCCGCCGGCGATATGGATCGAGGACCAGAGATGGGACACGCCGCCATACAGACGGCCTACGTCCGCCTCGTCGGTCAGCTCGCAATCGGGCACCATCGTCACCCGCTCGGACTGGCGATGAGGGAACGAAGCCTCCTCCTGGGCGACGATATAGGGAACCCAGCAGCGCGCGCCCGCCGCCAGCAAAGCGCCAACAACGGCAGTTCCAAGGGCGCCCGTCCCGCCGGTCACGATCACGCTCCGGTTGGCGAAATCCATGCGAGGTCTCCTTCGGAACAAGATGTTGCCAATGGCGCCGCGCGGCCGCACGGCAAAACCGGCCCGAGGGAAGGATGCGGAGGCGGACTCCCTCCCTTCACCTCGGCCACCCGCGGGCGATCTGGTTCCGCTCCTGAGCGGGTACTCAGCGGATCCCCGCCCAGCCCAAGTCGCCTCATGTCCTTCTCGATCAGCGCGTGCGCGGTGTCGCGCGCGACCGGCGAGGGCGGAGCAACGAGCCATGGCACCCCGCCACCCCCGAAGCCCGGCCCGACGGCGCTGCCCACGCCCGCGGTTGCGCTTGTGGCGCTCGAACCAGTGGCGCTCGAACCAGCCCCCGGGCCACCGGCTGCCGGACCGTTGCCACTGCCCACTCCGCCCACAGCCGTGCCACCACTGGCTCCCGGCCCGCCCGCTGCACCCGCGCCGCCCGTTCCGGCGCCGCCTGCCGCGCCACCAACTCCACCGCCGCCGTTGCCCGCGCCAGCGCCAGCGGCTCCAGGGCCGCCAGTTCCGGCCCCGCCTGCCGCGCTGCCGGCACTTCCGCCGGCGCTGCCCGCACCGCCCGCGCCTGCCGCGCCGCCCGCTCCGGCCCCGCCCGCCGCGCCGCCGCCACCTCCGGCAGCTCCGCCCGCGCCGGCACCACCGGCTCCGGCGCCGCCCGCACCCGCGCCGCCCGTTCCGGCCCCGCCCGCCGCGCCGCCGGCACCTCCGCCAGCCGCACCCGCGCCGCCCGTTCCGGCCCCGCCCGCCGCGCCGCCAGCACCTCCGGCAGCTCCGCCCGCGCCGGCACCACCGGCTCCGGCGCCGCCCGCACCCGCGCCGCCCGTTCCGGCCCCGCTCGCCGCGCCGCCGCCGCCGCCGGCACCTCCGCCCGCGCCGGCACCACCGGCTCCAGCGCCGCCCGCACCCGCGCCGCCCGCTCCGGCCCCGCCCGCCGCGCCGCCAGCACCTCCGGCAGCCCCGCCCGCGCCGGCACCACCGGCTCCAGCGGCGCCCGCACCCGCGCCGCCCGTTCCGGCCCCGCCGCCCGCCGCGCCGCCGGCACCTCCGCCAGCCCCGCCCGCGCCGGCACCACCGGCTCCGGCGCCGCCCGCACCCGCGCCGCCCGTTCCGGCCCCGCCCGCCGCGCCGCCAGCACCTCCGGCAGCCCCGCCCGCGCCGGCACCACCGGCTCCAGCGGCGCCCGCACCCGCGCCGCCCGTTCCGGCCCCGCCCGCCGCGCCGCCGGCACCTCCGCCAGCCCCGCCCGCGCCGGCACCACCGGCTCCAGCGCCGCCTGCCGCGCCTGGGCCACCCACTCCGGCCCCGCCCGCCGCACCACCGACTCCGCCGACCCCACCCACGCCGGCGCCTCCAGTTCCAACGCCGCCCGCCGCACCTGGGCCACCAACTCCGGCCCCGCCTGGAGCGCTACCGTGGCCGCCACCGGTCCCACCCGCGCCGGCACCTCCGGCTCCAACACCGCCGGCCGCACCTGGGCCACCAACTCCGGCGCCTGGAGCGCTACCGTGGCCACCACCGGACCCGCCCGCGCCCGCTCCGGCCGCACCCGCCGCGCCCGCGGCACCTCCGCCGCCTTTGGCCTGAGCGACCGTGAGAGAGTTAAGCGACAGCGTTCCAGCAGCACCGACAGCCAATACGAAGCAAGCGGCACCGGCGAGGAGCGCGCGGTGTCCACGCGCCGGTCCCTGCGCGGCCAGCCGGTCAGCCGCGGTCTCAGTGCGGGACAGTACAAATCGAGTCATTCAATTTCCCCCGAGAATGGTATGCATCTCGCCGCACGTTTACCCGACCCGACGAGTGTGGCAGTCACGGACGACTGCTCACCCCAGGCTTCGGCCAGGCCATAACGGGTAATCGATTATGCGGGCTACTTCAAAGCGTCTCACTGCGATCGCGTCACTCTGCGCCGTAACGGCCTGCGCCACTCCGAACCGTGAGCTGCCGGGCGGACTTCCGGCGTTGGGCGGGTTGAGCCAGGCGCGCCGCTATGCAGCGGTTCAGGATGCGCTGGAGCACGACGTAAGCGGTTCGGTGCGGCTGTGGCAGGCGCCGGAGCAGGACGCGCACGGGAGCGTGCTTCCACTCGAGACCGTAAGGTCCGCCACCTACGGCTGGTGCCGCGACTACGAGGAACGGATCACCGCGTCATCGCGGCAGTATCATCTGGTTGGCATCGCTTGCCGAAACGGTCCTGGCTGGCTGGTCTTGGATGTGCGCTCCCTTCGTGGAAGCCCAGCCGCGAACTTGACCCTTCGGCGCGACCTACCGGACTAACTCATGACTGAGTAGTGTGTGGGCTGGTGCTCATTTGGGAGCGAGGAGGCAGCGTGTTGCGCTTCGCCTTTCCGGGCATGGCCATTGTCGCGGCGCTGCTCGGCTTGATGTACGTCTCCTCCGTGCCGCCTGTGACCTTGCCGGACAACATGGCCGCGGCGCCCCTGAGATGGCCCGGACCTGACCCGCAGGATGTGATCGTCACACCGAAACGCCCAACGGAGCCCAGTGGCACAGGTCGCGAACAGGCGCCCCCGCCCGCGACCTCAACGTGGTTGCCCCAAACCGTGATCGTCGTCCCTCACCCGCCGGCTACCGCCTTGGATTTGGGCAGCCTACAGCATCCGCGATCGGAGCCACAGCCGCGCGAGCCGTCCCAGCCTGCGCGAGCGTACGGGCTAGCACTGCGTCCGATGCGCCGCCCCGGCAACCCGGTCCCGCTCGCGGTGCCACGCGAGCTAAGCGGCCTGCGCGGCTTTCCATCGCCAGTACGCCAAGCGCCGAACACTCTGTCGCCCCAAACTTTGCCCGAACCGGCGCGGGCTCCAGCCCGGCCACAGCCTTTGGACGCATTCAAGCGGCTGCGGGGTGCCCGCGTCGCCCTTGCCGCCAACAACTTGGAGGCCGCCCGGCTGCAGCTCGAGCTTGCCCAAACCCAAATCGTTTTCCAGCCGATTGGCTCGGACTTACCCGGGGCGTCGCGATGGGGTACTCGCGTGACATCGCAGATCGCCGACGCGCTCGGCTCGCTGACCCATGGCGATCGACCGAGTGCCCTTCGGCACATCGATCTCGCGATCGCCAGCACCGGCGGCTGATGCTATCGAGTATAACTATGACTATCGGCCTTCTGCCGTCATCCTCGGCGAATGCCGCGTTCCGGCATAATCCGCCAGATGTCGAAACGGACGAACGTCAATCCATCGGCTCACCGGACTTGACCAGCCCGTCGATCGCCTTTAGCCGCGCGATCAGCGCCCGCATCTCGCGGAGCGGGATCATGTTCGGCCCGTCGCTCGGCGCGTGGTCGGGATCGGGGTGGGTTTCGATGAACACCGCCGCCACGCCCACGGCGACGGCCGCGCGCGCCAGCACCGGCGCGAACTCGCGCTGGCCGCCGGAGGAGGTCCCCTGCCCGCCAGGCTGCTGCACCGAATGCGTGGCGTCGAACACCACGGGATAGCCTGTGCGCGCCATGATCGGTAGCGCGCGGAAGTCGCTCACCAGTGTATTGTAGCCGAAGCTCGCCCCGCGCTCGCAGAGCAGTATGCCCTGATTGCCCGTACTCGCGATCTTGGCCGCGACGTTCGCCATGTCCCACGGCGCGAGGAACTGTCCCTTCTTCACGTTGACGGGTCTGCCGGTCCTGCCCGCCGTCATCAACAGGTCGGTCTGGCGACAGAGGAAGGCCGGAATCTGTAAGACGTCCACCGCCTGCGCGGCCGGAGCGCACTGCTCGGGCGAATGCACGTCGGTCAGCGTCGGCAGCCCGGTGCGCTCGCGCAGTTCGGCCAGGATCGCGAGCCCCTCGGCCATGCCGATGCCGCGCGCGGCGCTGGCGCTGGTGCGGTTCGCCTTGTCGAAGCTCGACTTGTAGATCAGCTTCACGCTGGTCGCGTCCGATAGCTCGCGCAGCGCCGCCGCCATCTCCAGCGCGTGCGCGCGCGATTCGATCTGGCAAGGGCCGGCGATCAGCACGAACGGGCGGTCGTTCGCGATTTCGATCGCGCCGACGCGCACCACGCGGGGGGAGACGTTGCTCATCGGCGGGTGCTCCTGACCAGGCCGTAGCCGCTGATAACGATCCAGAACCCCTCGATCACGACCGAAGGAAAGTTCCACTCAACGTAAAGCGAAGCCATGATCAGCGCGGCTCCCGCCAGGTTCGCCGCGGGGAACCGCCAATCGTCAGAGGCGAGCCAGCCCTGCTGGTTGGCGAAATAGGCGAAGATGATCAGGGCCGCGCCCGCGAATCCCGCGACGACGAGCGCGGTCACACCAGCCGCGCCTGCCTCACCGCCGCGCCGATGAACCCGGCGAACAGAGGATGCGGGGCGAACGGTTTCGACTTCAGCTCCGGGTGGTACTGCACGCCCACGAACCACGGATGCTCGGGCAGCTCGATGATTTCCGGCAGCACCCCGTCGGGCGACATGCCCGAGAACCGCAAGCCGGTGGACTCCAGAATGGTCCGATAGTGAACGTTCACCTCGTAGCGATGCCGATGGCGTTCCTCGATCCGTACCGCGCCGCCGTAGATCTCGCGCACGAGACTGCTCTCGCCGAGTACCGCGGGATAGGCCCCGAGGCGCATCGTGCCGCCGAGATCGCCGCCCTCCATGCGCCGCTCGATCTCGTTGGCGCGGGCCCATTCGGTGAGCAGGCCCACCACCGGCGTCTCGCATGGCCCGAACTCGGTGGATGAGGCATCGCGCAGTCCCGCCAAGTTCCGCGCCGCCTCGATCACCGCCATCTGCATCCCGAAACAGATGCCGAAGAACGGCACCCGTCGCTCGCGCGCGAAGCGCACCGCCTCGATCTTGCCCGGCGTGCCGCGCTCGCCGAAGCCGCCGGGGACCAGGATGCCATGCACCTCCTCCAGCCGCCGCACGGCGTCGGCCTGCTCGAACACCTCGCTGTCCACCCAATCGAGACGCACGCGCACGCGGTTGGCGATGCCGCCATGCGTCAACGCCTCGGCCAGCGACTTATAGCTGTCGAGCAGGTTGGTGTATTTGCCGACCACGGCGATGCGGACTTCGCCTTCCGGGGCGTGGACGGCCTCCACGATGCGCTGCCAGCGCGCGAGATCGGGCGCCCGGTCCGGCGACAGGCCGAAATGGCGCAGCACCTCGCGGTCCATGCCCTCCGCGTGGTAGCGGATCGGCACGGCGTAGATCGTATCCACGTCGAGCGCCGGAATCACCGCCTCGGGCCGAAGGTTGCAGAAGAGCGCGATCTTCCGGCGTTCGCCGTCCGGGATCGGCCGGTCGCAGCGGCACAGCAACATGTGCGGCTGAATGCCGACATTGAGCAGTTCCTTGACCGAGTGCTGGGTGGGCTTGGTCTTCAGCTCGCCGGATGAGGAGATGTAGGGCACCAGGGTCAGATGCAGGAACATCGCGTGTTCGACCGCCAGCTCGTTTCCGAGCTGGCGGATGGCCTCCAGGAATGGCAGGCTCTCGATGTCGCCCACGGTGCCGCCGATCTCCACCAGCACGAAGTCGAAGCCCGCGGTCTCGCGCAGGATCGCCTCCTTGATGGCATCGGTGATGTGCGGGATTACCTGGACGGTCGCGCCGAGATAGTCGCCATGCCGCTCCTTGGCGATCACCTCGGAATAGATCCGCCCGGTGGTGGCGTTGTCGGCCTTGGTGGCGTGGACCCCGGTAAATCGCTCGTAGTGGCCGAGATCCAGGTCGGTCTCCGCGCCGTCATCGGTGACGAACACCTCGCCGTGCTGATAAGGGCTCATGGTGCCCGGATCGACGTTCAGATAGGGGTCGAGCTTGCGCAGCCGCACGGAGTATCCGCGCGCCTGCAAGAGTGCGCCGAGGGCGGCCGAGGCGATCCCTTTGCCCAACGAGGAAACCACGCCGCCGGTGATGAAGACGAACCGCGTCATGGGCGCCCTTCATACGGAACCGAATCGGGCGACGGGAAGCCCGTCGCCCGCTGGTCACGCATGCGTGCGCGGCGCGTCAGTCCAGCACGGGTCAATGCGGCACTGGCGCGGAGGCCGGCGGGCCGCCCGCACCTGGGGTCGCGCGTGGAGGCTGCGGCGCGCCCGGCCGCACCGGCGCCGGAACCGTACCGACCTGCCCCGGCGCGTTTGGCGAGGTGACCGGCATCGGCGTGTTCAGGATCGACACGCCGCCCGCCCCGCTCGTGCCACGGTTCAGCAACGCCATCGCGAGTGACAGCGACAGGAAGACGAAGGCAAGGACGGCGGTGGCCCGGGTCAGTAGGTTGGCGGTGCCGCGGCCGCCCATGAAGGCGCCCATGCCCTGCGAGCTGCCGATCCCAAGCCCGCCGCCTTCGCTGCGCTGAATCAACACCACGCCGATCAGGGTGATGGTGACGAAGACATGGATAGCGATCAGAACGTCGTACATCTGTTCGAGCTGGTCCTTGCGGCTGCCGGCTTCTAGCTGCCCCGGGCCGCGCGGGCAATCGCCAGGAAGTCCTCGGCCGTGAGGCTTGCCCCGCCCACCAGCGCGCCGCCCACGTCGGGCACCCCCAGCAGCGCGGACGCGTTCGCGGGCTTGACCGAGCCGCCATACAGAATACGGACGCCGCGCCCGGCCTCGCCGAACTGGCGGACCAATTCCTCGCGGATGAAGGCGTGCATCATCGCCACCTCCTGCTCGGTCGGGGTCTTGCCGGACCCGATCGCCCAGACCGGCTCGTAGGCCAGCACGCCCGCGATGGTCGCCCCGAATCCCTGCGGCAGGCTGCCGGAGATCTGCCAGCCGACGACCTCGGTTTCCTGCCCGCCCCGGCGCTGGTCCTCGGTCTCGCCGAGGCAAACGATCGGCGTCAGGCCGGCGGCGGCGGCGGCGAGCACCTTCTCGCGCACCAATTCGTCGGTCTCGCCGTGGTCTTCCCGCCGCTCGGAATGGCCGAGGATCACCCAAGTCGCGCCTGCATCCCGCAGCATGGGCGCGGAAATATCGCCGGTATGCGCGCCCTTCGGCTCCTGGTGGCAGTCCTGCCCGCCGAGCATGACCGGCGAGCCCGCGAGCGCCTGGGCCACGACGCCGAGCGTGGTGGCGGGCGGACAGACCAGCAGTTCCGCCGCGACATCGCCCGCGCCCCGGCGCAAGTCCCGCGCAAGCTCCAGCGACTGCGCCCGAAGCCCGTTCATCTTCCAATTCCCGGCGATTACCTGGCGCATCGGCGTTTCCTCTGGTCCGGTCCGCAAGTACCTCAAAGCCCGGCGCTGGCAAAGCCCGGTCGTGGCCCGTATATGGTCGCGCTCTCGCTCACTATGCGCCCGCCGATCGGATACCCTGGATGATTACCTCCTTCCGCCGCTATCTCGAGACATGGCCGGTCCGTATCTTCTTCGGGATCATGGTGCTCTCGTTCGTGGTGTGGGGCGTGGGCGACGTGGTCCGGCTGATCGCTCACCAGACATGGCTGGCCAAGGCGGGCGGTGAGACCATCGAGCCACAGCAATTCCAGCCCGTGTTCCAGCGCGAACTGGCGCGCGCCCAGCAACAACTCCCCGCCGGACAGGACATGACGGCGGCGATGCGGCGCGACATCGCGGACCGGGCTTTGCAACAGATGATCGGCCAGATCGCGATGACCAACGAGCTGGATCGCTTGCGCGTCGTGGTTCCCGACGCCGCGATGCGCCAGGCGGTCTTCGCGATGCCCACCTTCCACGACAAGAGCGGCCAATTCGATCGGGCGTTGCTCGATGCGGCGTTGCGCAACAACGGGCTCACCGAGGGCGAGTTCCTGGCCATGGTCCGCACCCAGCTCGCTCAAGGCCAGCTCATGGACGCCTTGACCGCGGGGGCCACCCCGTCGGCTCCGCTGGTGAAGGCCGTGTTCGATTTCGCGACCGAAAAGCGGTCGGCCCGGATGGTGGAACTGCCGTTCGCCGCCGCCCCCGCCCCTCCCACGCCGAGCGAGACCGAACTCAAGCGGTGGTACGCCAATCACCCGGACGATTTCCGAGTCCCGGAGTTCCGGCGGATCAAGGCGGTGGTGCTCTCCCCCGAGACGCTGGAGAAGACGCTCACGGTTTCCGATTCGGACCTCCGCGCCTGGTACGACGAGCATAAGGCGCTGTTCGGGCAACCGGCCAAGCGCACGATCCAGGTCGCGATGGCGCCCGACGAGGCCAAGGCGAGGGCGCTCGCCGCGCAATGGAGCGGCGGCGCCGACTGGACGGCGATGGCGAAGACCGCGCAAGCGCAGGGGGGCTCGGCGGTCCAGCTCGATCAGACGACGGAGCAGCAGATTCCCGATGCCGCTCTTGGCCAAGGCGGCATTCGCCGCCGCGCCCGACGCGGTGACCGGGCCGGTGAAGGCGGCGCTGGGCTGGGCCGTGTTGAAGGTGGTCAAGACCGAGCCGGGCACCGACAAGGGCTTCGAGCAGGTCAAGGATGAGGTGAAGCAGCGGGTGCTCGCCGAGCGGGCGGCCAACCAGCTCTATGACAAGGCCAATAAGGCCGACAACATCCTCGGCACGGGCGCCGGGCTCGACAAGCTCCCGAGCGATCTGGGTCTGGCCGGCGTGACCGGCACGCTCGATGCCGCTGGGAACACGAAGGACGGCAAGCCGGCGCCGATCCCCGGCCCGCCCGAGCTGCGCAAGGCGCTGATCGCGGCGGCGTTTAGCAAGCCCCCGGGCGAGCCGCCGTCGGAACTGACTGAAGTGCAGACGCCGTCCACCGGGGGGTCCGCGTTCTACGCCGTCGAGGTCGAGGACGTGCAGCCGCCTTCGGTGAAGCCGTTCGATCAGGTGAAGGATCAGGTGCAAACCGATTTCACGACCGCCGCGCGCCAAAAGGACCAGGAGAAACAGGCGGCGCAGATCATGGCCGCGGTGAAGGGCGGAGAATCGCTCGAGGATGCCGCCACCAAGGCGGGATTGTCGGTGCGCACCACGCCGCTCGTGGCCCGCGACCAGCCGAACGCGACCCTCCCGGCGCAGCTTCAGCGCGTGCTGTTCGGGCTCAAGAAGGGCGAGCCGACGATGGTGGAGACGGCAGACGCCTTCATCGTTGCGGTACCGGACAAGATCGAGACGCCGGACCCCAAGGCCGAGCCGGCGCGCTACGACGAGATGAAGCAAGTGCTCACGCGCACGAGCGGCACCGATATCGCTGCCATTTTCACCGCCGCCCTGCGCGAGCGAGCCCATCCGCACGTCAACGCCACAGTGTTCGAACTCATTCGCCCAACCGTGATCAAAGCTGCCGTGACCAAACCCGCCTTACGCGCGGAGGCCCCTCGATGAACGTCGTGCTTGCGCCTGGCTTCGCCGCCTTCCGCGCCGCCTACGAAACCGGCCGCGGTTCGCTGGTATGGCGGCGGGGAGTGGCGGACCTGGAGACCCCGGTCGCCGCCTTCCTCAAGCTGGCGCATGGCCGCGCGAACTCGTTCTTGCTGGAGAGCGTGGAGGGTGGCGCGGCGCGTGGGCGCTATTCGATCATAGGCATGGAGCCCGACCTGATCTGGCGCTGCCAAGGGGGTCAGGCGGAGGTGAACCGGCACGCGCGCTCCGCGCCGCACGCCTTCGTCGCCGACGAGCGGCCCGCGCTCGAAAGCCTGCGTGCGGTCGTCGCCGAGACCCGGCTGGAGTTGCCGGCGACGCTGCCGCCGATGGCGGGCGGTCTGGTTGGCTATCTCGGCTACGACATGGTGCGGCTGATGGAGCGTCTGCCGGAGCAGAACCCGGACGAGATCGGCATCCCCGACGCCCTGCTGGTCCGCCCGACGCTGTTCGCTATCTTCGATAACGTGAACGATGAACTGACTTTGGCGGCCCCGATCTACCCGAGCGAGGGCCATTCCGCCGCGGCGGCTTGGGACGCGGCGCAGGCCCGGCTGTCCGAGGCCGAGGCGGCGCTCGAACGCCCGCTGCCCCATCCGGCGCCGCCGGTCGCCTTGCCCGCGCCGCCGGCGCCGGTCTCGAATGTCAGCCAGTCCGCCTTCCTGGACATGGTGGCGCGCGCCAAGGAGTACATCGCCGCGGGCGATGCGTTCCAAATCGTCGCCAGCCAGCGGTTTTCCGCCCCGTTCGCCCTGCCGCCCTTCGCCCTCTACCGGGCGCTGCGCCGGATCAATCCGGCGCCGTTCCTGTTCTTCCTCGATTTCGGCGGCTTCGCCATTGTCGGCTCCTCGCCGGAGATCCTGGTGCGGCTGCGCGACGGCATCGTCACGCTGCGCCCCCTCGCCGGCACGCGGCGCCGAGGGGCGACCCATGAGGAAGACCAGGCACTGGAAGCGGAGCTGCTGGGCGATCCCAAGGAGCGGGCCGAGCACCTGATGCTGCTCGATCTCGGCCGCAACGATGTGGGCCGCGTGGCGGAGCTGGGCAGCGTGCGCGTGACCGAGAGTTTCGTGGTCGAGCGGTTCAGCCATGTGATGCATATCAGCTCCAACGTCGAAGGCCGGCTGCGCGAAGGGCTGGATGCGTTGGACGCGCTGGTGGCCTCCTTTCCCGCGGGCACGCTCTCGGGTGCGCCCAAGGTGCGGGCGATGGAGATCATCGAGGAGCTGGAGCCGAGCCGGCGCAACATCTATGCCGGTTGCATCGGTTACTTCGCCGCCAACGGCACGATGGATACCTGCATCGGGCTGCGCACCGCCTTGGTGAAGGACGGCACCATGCACGTGCAGGCCGGCGCCGGCATCGTCGCGGATTCCGACCCGGAGTCGGAGCACGAGGAATGCCGGCAGAAAGCGCGGGCGCTGTTCCGCGCGGCCGAGGAGGCGGTGCGCTTCGCGGCCGGCAAGGCCGGAGTTGGCCGGTGAAGGTGTAGGAGTTTGCCAGGGTTCAGCGCGCCAGGGCGCCGTTGGCTCCTCTCGCCGAGCCGGACAGGGGCGAGGATCGCGGCCCCTGCCTGGTCCGACTTCACTTCGCCGCCGTCAATGCGCAGCATCGTGCCAGTCATCCAGTGGGCACTCGGTGACACCAGGAACGCCATCAACTCGGCGTTCTCCTCCGGCTCGCCGTAGCGCGCGATACCGGTGTCCTTCGGGAACTTCTCGATCGCCATTTCGACGGACAATTTGTGGATCTCCGCCCAATGAACGAGGTAAGAGCGGCGACGGCCGGTCATTACGGGTCCGGGCAGAACGCTGTTGACTTGCACGCCATCGGTAATACCGCGATCCGAGAAAGCCTTGGCGAGCGCCGCGATCGCGGCATTGATCGTGCCAACGGCCGCGTAAGAGGCCTTCGGGAAAAGTGCCGAGTTGCCCGACATGAAGACGACGGCACCTTTGGCTTCCTTGAGTGCCGACCATGCCGCGATCGCCAGCCGGCGTGCGCCGTGCAGCTTGAGGTTCATGCCGGCATCCCATTGCTCATCGGTCATCTCAAAGACGTCGACCTGTGGCACCGCGCCTGCGATGTTCAGCAGCGCGTCGACACGACCAAATTTGGCGAGCGTCTCATCGACGACCTTCTTCGCCGCAGCGACCTCGGAAAGATCGAGATCAATGACGAGTGGTTCAGCACCGGCGGCGCGGATAGCAGTTGCGCGACCGATGCCCTGGCTGGCACCGGTGACGATCGCGACTGACTTTGGCATGTGATGTCTCCTCGGTTTTGGAGGCCGATGGCCAATTCGGCGTGGACTACGACCGGATTGCGGGTCAGGCGAGGAATTCGCGGATCGCTGCTGCGATCTCGACGGCATGCGTTTCCAGGGCGAAGTGACCGGTGTCGAAGAACCGGACGACCGCTTGCGGAATGTCGCGTTTGAACGCCTCGGCGCCCCGCGGCAGGAAGAACGGATCGTTTTTGCCCCACACGGCGAGGAACGGCGGCCTGTGGGCGCGAAAATAGCTCTGAAAGGTCGGGTAAAGCGCGACATTGCTCTTGTAGTCACCGAACAGATCGAGCTGGACCTCGTCGGCGCCAGGCCTCGCCAGGTAGAAATTGTCGAGCGACTGACCGTCCGGCGAAATCATCGTCTCGTCGGTCACACCGTGGGTGTATTGCCAGCGCGTCGCCTCGGGCTTGAGGAAAGCGCGGAGCGCTTCGCGATTGGCCTGCGACGATTCCTGCCAATAGGCGCGGATGGGATTCCAGCCGTCACTCAGGCCTTCTTCGTAGGCATTGCCATTCTGGGAGATGATCGCCGTGATGCGATCCGGATGTCTGACGGCAATCCGGAAACCTGTGGGGGCGCCGTAGTCGAACGCGTAGATTGCGAAACGCGCGAGGCCGACCACCTCCGTGAACCGGTCGATGACATCGGCGAGGTGCTCGAACGTATAGGTGAATGTGCCAGGTGGCGGCATGTCCGACTGGCCGAAACCCGGCAGGTCGGGTGCGACGATGTGGAAGCGATCGGCCAGGAGCGGGATGAGATCCCGGAACATGTGCCCGGCGCTAGGAAAGCCGTGCAGCAGCAGCAGTACGGGCGCATCGGCGGCCCCGGCCTCACGGTAGAAAACCTTCAGGCCGTCGATGTCGGCCGAACGATATTTGACGGCGGTCATGGCATTTCTCCTTAGTAACCTGTTTAATGGGGTTGCTGCGGTCATGCAGGTAGGCCACAACCTGTCAACAGCCGTGTCTAGGTTAGGCTCGCTGGTTAGGGGCGAGGTGCCGCCTTGGCCACGCAGCCGAGCGCCCGGGCACTTCCGGCGCGAGGTAAGGGAGCAGGGCGCAGCAGATGAGAGCGAAGCCGACGCGCGGTGCGAAGACTGAAACGACGATGGCGCTTGCGAAGATCGCCAGTGTGGCAAGCGATCGGCGACGCGCCCTCCGACGCGCAAGTGCTGGTATCTGCGTGTTGTCAGCCTGGTCGAGTACTTGCCGCTCGAACACCAGATACGCGAGGTTCACGCAGACGAAGATCCCGGCATAAAATGCCACAGGGGCGGCCGCTAACTGGGTGCGCGCAATCCAAGAGGTTGCGAAGGGCACGAGCGACACGCCAAAGAGATGTGCGAAATTCACCCATATCAGCGCGGGCGTCGTATTTTCGACGAAGCGCAACAAGTAGTGATGGTTCAGCCAGATGATCGCGATGAACAGATAACTGACGGCGTAGCTGATCGCGGTCGGCCAGAGAGGCAGAAGCGCAGCAAAGCTCGCGGCGTCGGGCGCCTTGAGCTCCAGCACCATGATCGTGATGATCACCGCGATAACGCCATCAGTGAAAGCGCCCACCCGGTCGGCGGCTGTTTTCTGTTCGCGCACCGCCCGCCCTCACGGGCCCGCGCTCTCGTGTACGGCATCCAGGATTATGTCCGTGACGATGCGGGGTGCCGTGACGATGGGCGTGTGATCGATCCGGTGGATTTGTACCTGCGCTTTCATTCTCGCCGTCATGAAGCGTTGCGTGTCGGGGACGATCATGCGGTCCTCGTCGGCCACCAGAAACCAGCTTGGGCGGTCCTTCCAAAACGGCCGGTCAACCTTGACGCTGATGCAGGGCACCGCAATCGGCCGCTGAACGGCGGCGAGCAGCGCTTGCTCTTCAGCGGAAGCATGTTGCGCGAAGGCGGCTGGAAAAGCGTCGGCAGGAAGCCAGATCAGGCCGTGGCTGTCAGGAGCCAGTTTTGGCGCCATGGGATGCGGTTCGGCGCGATAGAACACATCGGCGACCGTCTCTCCCTCGTCGGGAGCCAACGCAGCGATGTAAATAAGGGCGCTAACCTTTTCGCTGCGGGTGGCACCAATGACGGCACCGGCGTAGGCGTGCCCCGCCAGCACAACGGGACCATCGACGCGCTCCAGCGTGCGATCGAGCGCCGCCACGTCATCGGCCAGAGAGGTGAGGGGCAAGGGCGCTGCGACCACGTTGATGCCCTCGACCCTTAACAAGGCGATCACCTTGGTCCAGCTTGATCCATCGGCCCACGCCCCGTGAGCGAGCACTACGTTTACGTTTTTGCCGCCCATTTTTAGTCCCTCCGTGGCTTCTTCGCTCCGGCGATCGCCCGTCGGCAGGCGGAGACGTAACCAGTCCGTGCCGTATCTGGCGGTTACGCTAGATCGGCGTTCCTAACTTGTCAACTGACTTTGAAGAGGTTATTTTCGGTTGCCGAATAAGATGATCAGTCCGGATGCGCCAAAGCCGACCTCCCGCCATGTTCATTGCCGACGCGCTTGCGTTGGATTTCCTGAATTCTGTCGCGACGCCGGTCGACGTGCCGGTCGACTGGATCGATGACGGAGAAGGGTTCTTGGCGTGGCTGGAGCAGGCGCGTCTTGTGCCGCCGTCAGCCCTCGAACGGCTTCGGGCGCAAGCGATGCCGGGGGAATTTGATAACACCGCCGCTCAGGCACGATCGCTGCGCGAGTGGTTCAGGGCATTTGTTCGTGAGCGCAAAGGGCGGCCCCTTACGGCCGATGACCTTGACGAGCTCGGGCCGCTAAACCGGCTGCTCGAACGCGACGAAGGATTTAGCCAGATCGTGACGCACGAGCACGGGAGTCATATCAGTATGAAGGTGCAGGCAATGCGGCGCTGGCGCTCACCGGAATCCCTGCTCATGCCGATCGGCGACGCGCTGGCGAAGTTCGTTTGCGAGGAGGACTTCTCCAACGTGAAAGCATGTGAAGGCCCTCCCTGCACGCTGATGTTCGCAGACCACACGCGCGGGCGGGCTCGCAGATGGTGCAGCATGAGTATCTGTGGCAACCGGGCGAAACAGGCCGCTCATCGACATCGCAAAAAATGCGGTCCTAAAAGTGCGGAATTGGAGTGCCCTTGATGGCCAAGCCCCTCCCCGATCCGGCGCTTCTTCTGAATGATAAGCTCCGCACCAACTTTTGCGGGAGGAAGAGATCAGAGTCCTCCGATGTAGGAATGCCGTAGCCGAGAAGAGAGGAATTGTCGGCGCTCGGGCGCATCAAGGCCCCCGCTCCCATCCCCCATCCGTCTGCCGCCAATAGGTGAGCGCGTGGCCTGCGGCGAGCGCCGCCTTCCAGCGTTCGCGCGCAGCCGCCAGCGCCGCCTCGTCCCGCCCATCGAACAGGTCGAACACGCGCTCGAAGCCATCGAGCCGCGTGCTCTCGGCACCCTCGACCAAGAACAGGAAACGCGCGTCGTTCGGCGATTCGTCTTTGCAGTGTCAGCCAGATCGGTTGCAGGTCCGCGTCTGCATCCGCCGCCGTGCCGTGCGGCAACCACTCGCCCGGCGCCTCCCACAATGCTGCATCCAGCGCCGCCAGTTGCTCGGCGCTCCGGCACAGCACCACCGCGCGTTTCCGGCGGCGAGTGACCGCGCGAGCAGGCGCGGCAGCGCGCGGTCCAGACCGGTGCCGGTCAGGTGGTAAAAGCCGATCTCGGTCACTGCTGCTCGTAGTGCTCGGCCACCAGCCGATCGAGCAGCCGCACGCCGAACGCCGTCGCTCCCTTGGGCACGCAGGGCGCGTCCTTGCTGGCCCAGGCGGTGCCGGCGATGTCGAGATGCGCCCAGGGCGCGCTATTGACGAAGCGTTGCAGGAACTGCGCCGCGGTGATCGAGCCGGCCTGTCGGCCGCCGATATTCTTCATGTCGGCGATCTCCGACTTGATCTGCTTGTCGTATGCCTCATCGAGCGGCAGGCGCCACACCCGCTCGCCCACGGCGCTGCCCGTCGCCTCCAGCCGCCGCGCCAGCTCGTCGTTGTTGGAGAACAGCCCGGCGTGCTCGTTGCCGAGCGCGACGATGATCGCGCCGGTCAAGGTAGCAAGATCGACCATGAACTGCGGATCGAACGTCGACTGGCAGTACGAAAGCACGTCGGCGAGCACGAGCCGGCCTTCGGCATCGGTGTTGATCACCTCGATCGTCTGGCCGGAATGGCTCGTCACCACGTCACCCGGCCTCTGCGCCGTGCCGGACGGCATGTTCTCCACCAGTCCGACGATGCCGACGGCGTTCACTTTGGCCTTGCGTCCCGCCAAGGCCGCCATCAGCCCGACCACGGTGCCGGCACCGGCCATGTCCCACTTCATGTCCTCCATGCCGGCGGCTGGCTTGATGCTGATGCCGCCGGTATCGAAGGTGACGCCCTTGCCGATGAACGCGACCGGCTTGCCCGACCCGCCGGCGCCGTTCCAGCGCATCACCACCATGCGTGGCTCGTTCGCGCTGCCCTGTGCGACGCCGAGCAGCGCACCGAAGCCGAGGCGCCGCATCTCCGCCGGACCCAGAACCTGCACCCCAAGGCCAAGCTCGGTGAGCTTGCGACACCGTTCCGCCATTTCCGCTGGGTTGAGCACGTTGGGCGGCTCGCTGACGAGATCGCGCGACAGATAGACGCCGCGCGCCACCGCTCCCAGCGACGACCAGACGGCGCCCGCCGCTCGCGGATCGCCGCTCATGACCGCGAGACGCGCAAGCTTGGGCTTGTCCTCCGGCTTTTCCTTGGTGCGATAGCGGTCGAAACGATAGGCGCGCAGCACCGCACCCATCGCTACCCAAGCCGCCTGCTCCGGGGAGAGATGCTCGGCCGCTATCGTCACCTCCGGCTCGCGCAAGAGTGCGGCCGCCGCGTGCCCGCCAGCCTCCTCGAGCGTGCGCTGGGTCGCCTCGCCTTTGCCGAGGCCGACGGCGAACACGCGCGACAGGCCCGCGCCCGGCGCGAGCACGGCGCAGGTCTTGCCCTTGGCGCCCTTGAACTCGGCGGCGGCGAAGGCGCGCGTGATCGCGCCTCCGGTTGTTTCGTCGAGCTGCCGCCATAGGCCCGACGGCTCCGCCTCCTCGCCCACCAGCAGCACGAGCGCGCCCGATTTCGGCAGCGCGGATGGGACGAAGGCGACATCGAGCATGACGGGCGGAACTCCGGGACGGTTGTGTGGGATGCATCAATGTAGCAGCGGGGCCAGGCTTTGCCATGCCTCGCGCGCCTCGCTATGTCCCGCGCATGACTGAGGTGCTGGCCGCGAACGCAAGCGGGCTCGCGCGTGCCGCGGCGCTGCTGCGGGCGGGCGAACTGGTCGCGTTCGGGACCGAGACTGTTTACGGCCTTGGCGCTGACGCGACGAACGCGGGCGCGGTGGCGGGTATCTTCGCCGCCAAGGGCCGGCCGCATTTCAACCCGTTGATCTGCCACTACCCCGAAGCCGAGGCCGCCTTCGCGGACGTGGCGGCCACCCGGACGGCCCGCCGCCTTGCCGGCGCGTTCTGGCCCGGACCGCTAACGCTGGTTTTGCCGCGTCGGCCGGACTGCCCGACGGCGCTGCTGGCGGGGGCGGGGCTGGACACGCTGGCGGTACGCGTGCCGGCGCAGGATACAGCGCTTGCCCTGCTCCGCGCGACCGGCCGATCTGTTGCCGCTCCCTCGGCCAACCGTTCCGGCCAGGTCAGCCCGACCACGGCGCGGCATGTGCTGGATGGTCTCGGCGGCAGGATCGCCGCGGTGCTGGACAGCGGCCCGTGCCTGCTGGGCATCGAATCCACGGTGCTCGATCTCACCGGCTCCCGGCCGGTGCTGCTGCGCCCGGGCGGCGCGACCGCCGAGGCGATCGAGGCACTGCTCGGGCCCGTGGGCCGAGGCATCCCGCTGGCCGCCGCAGAGACCGCCCGCTCACTGCGATCGCCCGGGCTGCTGGTGTCGCACTATGCACCGTCGCTGCCGGTGCGACTGGATGCGAGTTCGGTCGCGGCGGACGAGGCGCTGCTCGCGTTCGGGCCGACGCTGCCCGGGGCGCGCATCGCGTTCAATCTCAGCGAAACGGGCAACCTGGCGGAAGGAGCCGCAAGGTTGTTTTCGGGGCTGCGCCAGCTCGACGCAGACGGGACGGCACTAGGGCTCCGGTCCATTGCCGCGATGCCGGTGCCGCGTGTCGGCCTCGGGCTGGCGATCAACGACCGGCTGGTGCGCGCGGCGGCGCCGCGCGCGCAGGATCGACCCCGCGATGGCGGCTGAACCGTGGATCGCCTGACCGCCCTGAACCCGTTCGTTCGCGTTATGGCGGCGGAGACGATCTCGGAGGGCGGGCGCTAGGACTTTCCACCACGGCGGCATCGAAGAGGCTCCAGGATCTCGAGGGCGGCGCTCGACCCGTCATTGTTTCTCGACCCGTCATTGTTTAAGGAGAACCGACATGACGCAGCAAACGGTATTGGAAAGCCGACGATCCGCCCCATTGACGCGGCGTTCGGTGCGGAGATCACCGGCATCGATCTCATACCACCGGCTTATTGAATTGACCGTTCGACCACTACTGTCATCCTCGGCGAATGCCGAGTTCTTCGCGTCAGAGCGAGCAAGTCGTGGATGGTCGGCCTTCGCCGACCATGACGGACGAGAGGTCAGAGCCAGGGGCCGTTGGTATTAGGCTGCCACTGGCGGCTCCAGTGGTCACCGATGCTTCGGGAGGCATTGCAGGGGTGATCTTCCAGAAGGTCAATGCGCGATGGCACACGGACAGCTCCTATCGTTGGCGGCAGGGCGATCTTGTCGTGTGGGATAACCGCTGCTTGCTGCATCGGGCACGCGCTTACGACATGGCCCGCTATCGGCGTGTCTTCCGGCGCACCACGGTGGCCGGCGAAGGACCGATCCTCGGCCCCTATTCGCAAGCCGTTCTCGATGCCGCCGCGGAGTGACGCGCTCAAGGCTGTCCGGTCGGATCTCGTAACAACGACTTTATATAAGTTCCGACCTCCTGCTCGTCATGCTCGGCGCCGGCCCACCACCTTCGCGGGAAGGGCGCATTTATTAGTTCCGCGCCCGGTCCACCAGCGCGTTCTTCGCGATCCACGGCATCATCGCCCGCAGCTTCACGCCGATCTGCTCGACCGGATGCTCGATGGAACGCTTGCGCATCGCCTTGAAGCTGGTCTGGTTGACTTTGTTCTCCAACATCCAGTCGCGGGCGAACTTGCCCGACTGTATATCGGCCAGCACGCGCTTCATCTCGGCGCGCGTCTCCGGGGTGATGATGCGCGGGCCGGAGACGTACTCGCCATACTCGGCGGTATTGCTCACCGAGTAATTCATGTTGGCGATCCCGCCCTCATAGATCAGATCGACGATCAGCTTCACCTCGTGCAGACACTCGAAATACGCCATCTCGGGGGCGTACCCCGCTTCCACCAGCGTCTCGTAGCCGGCCTTGATCAGCTCGACCAACCCGCCGCACAGCACCACCTGTTCGCCGAACAGGTCGGTCTCGCACTCCTCCTTGAAGGTGGTCTCGATGATGCCCGCGCGCCCGCCGCCGATCGCGGAGGCGTAGGACAACGCGATCTCCTGCGCGTTGCCGGAGGGATTCTGCGCCACCGCGACCAGGCAGGGCACGCCGCCGCCGCGCTGGTATTCGCTGCGCACCGTGTGCCCCGGCCCCTTCGGCGCGATCATGAACACGTCGATGTCCGTGCGCGGCTCGATCAGGTTGAAATGGATGTTGAGCCCATGCGCGAAGGCGAGCGCGGCACCGGGCTTCATGTTCGGGCCGAGCTTCTCGCGATAGAGGTCGCCTTGCCCTTCATCGGGCGTCAGCACCATCACCACGTCCGCCCATTTGGCGCACTCGGCCGGATCGATCACCTTGAGCCCCGAAGCCTGCGCCTTGGCGACGCCGGCCGAGCCGGGCCGCAGCCCGACCGCGATCTCGGCGACGCCGCTGTCCTTGAGGTTATTGGCATGGGCATGACCTTGGCTGCCATAGCCGATGATGGCGACGCGCTTGCCTTTGATCAGGTTCACGTCGGCGTCGCGGTCGTAATAGACGCGCATATGCGATTCCTCCCCTTGCAACGCGGCCCTCACCCCACCCTCTCCCAGAGGGAGAGGGCTGTTCTGTCTCCCTCTCCCTCTGGGAGAGGGTGGGGTGAGGGCGGACATCAGATCGTCCGCGCTCCTCGGGCAATGGCCGCGACGCCGGTGCGCGATACCTCGGCCAGCCCCAGCGGGCGCATCAGGTTCACGAACGCATCGAGCTTGTCCGTGGCCCCGGTCATCTCGAACACGAAGCTCTCGGTGGTCGCGTCCACGACGCGGGCGCGGAACGCGTCCGCCAGGCGCAGCGCCTCGGCCCGCTGCTCGCCTGTGCTGACGACCTTCATCAGCGCCATCTCGCGCGCGATGTGCGGGCCTTCGCGAGTCAGGTCCGCCACGCGATGGACCGGCACCAAGCGATCGAGCTGAGCCTTGATCTGCTCGATCACCATCTCGGTGCCGGAGGTGACGATGTTGATGCGCGAGCGTCCGAGCGCGTCGTCCACTTGTGCCACGGTCAGGCTATCGATGTTGTAGCCCCGCCCCGAGAACAGGCCGATCACGCGCGCCAGCACGCCGGACTCGTTGTCCACCAAGACCGAGATCGTGGCGGTGCGGATCGGATCGCCGGCTGGCATCTCAGATCAGCACCAAACCCTCGTCGGTGATGCCGGCGGCCTCGTCCTCGTGCTCGGGGCCGAGGATCATCTCGTTATGCGCGGCCCCGCTTGGGATCATCGGGAAGCAATTCTCCTTCGGATCGACGCCAATATCGGCGATCACCGCGCGGTCGGTCGCCAGCATCTCCTGGATCACGTCGTCGAGTTGCTCGATGCGATTGGCGCGCAAGCCGACCGCGTGGAAGCTCTCGGCCAGCTTAACGAAGTCGGGTAGCGCCGCCGAATAACTCTCGGAGTAGCGGCCGCCGTGCAGCAGCTCCTGCCACTGCCGCACCATGCCCATGTACTGGTTGTTCAGGATGAAAACTTTCACCGGCAACCGGTATTGCGCGAGCGTGCCCATCTCCTGGATGTTCATGAGCACGCTGGCCTCGCCCGCGATGTCGATCACCAGCGCGTCGGGGTGCGCGATCTGCACCCCCGCGGCGGCGGGCAGGCCGTAGCCCATGGTGCCGAGCCCGCCCGAGGTCATCCAGCGGTTCGGGCGTTCGAAGCCGAAATGTTGCGCGGCCCACATCTGATGTTGGCCGACCTCGGTGGTAATGAAGATGTCCCGCTTGATCTCGCGGGTCAGTTCATAGAGGCGGCGGATCGCGTATTGCGGCTTGATGGTCGCGCCGGGGCGCATGTCCTGTTTGAAGCGCAGCGACTGCTTGCCGCGCCAGGTGTCGATCTGGCGCCACCAGGCGGTGACCGCCTCGCCGTCGGGCCGGGCGCGATCGGCGTTCCAGGCGTCTAGCAGCGCCTCCAGCACGCGCCCGGCGTCCCCGACGATGGCAACGTCCACCGGAACGTTCTTATTGATCGAAGATGGGTCGATATCCGCATGGATCTTGCGTGCGCCGGGGCAGAAGGCGTTGATTCGGCCAGTGACCCGGTCATCGAACCGGGCGCCGATCGCGAGCAGCACGTCGCTGCCATGCATCGCGAGGTTCGCCTCGTAGGTGCCGTGCATCCCGAGCATCCCGAGGAACTGCGGGTCGGAGGCCGGATAGGCGCCGAGGCCCATCAGCGTGCTGGTGCAGGGAAAGCCGCTGGCGCGCACGAAGCGGGCGAGCGCCTCGGCGGCAGCCGGCCCGGCGTTGATCACGCCGCCGCCGGTGTAGATCACCGGCCGCTTGGCACCCTTGAGCAGGGTGACGGCGCGGGCGATTTGGCCGCGATCGGGCTCGGTCTGGGGCCGGTAGCTGGGGTGCTCGGTGGCGGGCGAGGCATAGGGTGCCTTGCCGATCACGATGTCTTTCGGCAGGTCGATCACCACCGGGCCGGGCCGGCCGGCGCGGGCGACGTAGAATGCCTCATGAACCACCCGCGCCAGGTCCTCGGGGCGCTTGACCAGATAGTTGTGCTTGGTCGCCGGGCGGGTGATGCCGGTGGTGTCCGCCTCCTGGAAGGCGTCGTTGCCGATCAGATGGGTCGGCACCTGGCCGGTCAGGCACACGATCGGGATGCTGTCCATCAGCGCGTCCACGAGGCCGGTCACGGCGTTGGTGGCGCCGGGGCCGGACGTGACCAGCACCACGCCCACTTTGCCCGTGCTGCGGGCATAGCCCTCGGCGGCATGGACCGCGCCTCCCTCCTGGCGGACGAGGATGTGGCGGATCGCGTTCTGCTGGAAGATCGCGTCATAAATCGGCAGGACGGCGCCGCCGGGATAGCCGAAGATGACCTCGACGCCCTGGTCCTTCAGGGCGCGAAGCAGGATCTCTGCCCCCGATTGCATGGCCTCGGCCGACATGACTCTCCCTCTTCACCGCTCGATATCGGGCCAGCATATGGCGAGCTGGCAGGAACTAGCACGGATAAGACGCATGGTGCGGTGCGTCAAGCCGAAGCGTGAATAAAATCGCGAATTGAGGGCAGAATCTGTTCTGAAAGTTGCGTTGAATCGCCGCACCGCGCATGGATTGTATGCACGTCGCCCGCGCCGGTTAGGTGATGATGGCGAAACCAGGTCGCCTGGCGCTTTGTGTAACGGCCGGAGGCGAGGATCGCGCGCTGGGCGGCCTGCTGCTCCGTGAGTTCGCCCTGAAGCTGCGCGGCCAGTTCGGGCACACCGTGGGCCCGCATGACCGGCAATGCGGGATCCAGGCCCTGCGCGAGCAACCGGCCCACTTCCTCCAGCGCGCCCTCGGCGAGCATCTGCGTGAAGCGGGCGGCGATGGCGGCGCGCAGTTCGGCCCGCGGAGGATCGAGCAAGATGGCGGCCAGGCGCCAATCGGGGCGGGGCTCGGGCGGGCTCGCCTGCCAGGCGGCGAGCCCGCTGCCGGTGCCGCGCCAGACCTCCCACGCCCTGGTGATCCGCTGGCTGTCGGATGGAAGCAGCCGGGCGGCGGTGGCCGGATCGACGGCGGCCAATCGCGCGTGCAAGTCGGCCGGCCCGAGCGCGGCGAGCAGCCCGCGCGCTTCCGCCCGCGCCTCGGCGCCGGGATCGGGAACGGCGGCGAGGCCGCCGGTCAGAGTTGCCAAGTACATCCCGGTGCCGCCGCACAGGATCGGCAGCCGGCCCTCGGTGCGCGCCGCCTCCATCGCCGCGAGCGCCGCATCCCGCCAGCACGCCGCGTTGCCAGGCTCGGCGGCGGCGCGCACGCCATAGAGCGCGTGCGGCACGCGCGCCTCGTCCGCCGGTGTCGGGCGCGCGGTCAGGATGCGCAGCTCGCGGTAAACCTGCATCGAGTCGGCGTTGATGATCGTGCCGCCGAGGCGTTCGGCGAGCGCTAGCGCCAGCGCGGACTTTCCGCTTGCGGTCGGCCCAGCGACGATCAGGGCGCGCTTCATGGCCTCGAACTTGGTCGTCTAGTCATCCATTTCCGAGCCAGGCGGAGGTATTAAGGCTCATGGCGTATCTCCGCTGGGCAAACCTGGTCCTCGCGGCCCTGGCCCTGCTGCCGCCGATCGCCCACGTGCTCGAGCTACCGAACAAGCTGGCGCTCGACGGGACGCTATGGCTCGCGGTCCAGCAGCACTTGTATCGGGGCTGGGGACCGTTCTTCGGTGGCCCGGTCGAGATCGGCGCCTGGCTGACCAGCCTGGCGCTGCTCGTGCCACGGCGGCGCGATCGGCGGACGCGGCTCCCGACCCTGCCGGCGAACTGGGCAAGCTATCGGTTCAGGTGGGAAATCGGGCACGCGCTCGCGCCCTTCTCGCGACGATCGCCTTGGCCGCTGTTGTTCGGGCCTGTCTGACCGATCGCGAAACCACGCAGGCCGAGACGAGATCGACGTATTGAGCACGAAAAGCCTCTCGCTTGCGCCATAGGCATCCCGCTGCCAGGGTCCGCGCCATGCGTCATGTGCTCACATTGATTGCCGCCGCACCGTCGCTCGATGCCGAGATGATCGCGCGCGTCCGCCAGGCGGTCGCCGGGGGCGAGCCGGATGTGCTCGCCCCCGGCGAGGCGGCCGATATCCCGCTCGACGCTCCGCCCGATAGGGACACGGTCCGCGCGGCATTGAATGACGCGCCGATCGACGCCATTCCTGTTGCCGCCGAGGGCCGGCGCAAGCGCTTGCTGATCGCCGACATGGATAGCACGATCGTCACCGGCGAGACGCTCGACGAACTGGCCGATTTCGCCGGGCTCAAGGATCGGATCGCCGCCATCACCCGCCGCAGCATGAATGGAGAAATCGACTTCGCCGAGGCGCTGCGCGAGCGGGTGGCGATGCTAAAGGGTCTGCGGCTCGAGGCACTGAAACAGACCTGGCAGCGCATCCGCCTGACGCCGGGGGCCAAGGAGCTGGTGGCCACGATGCGCGCGCATGGCGCCCTCACGGCGCTGGTCTCCGGCGGCTTCACCTTTTTCACCAGCCGGGTCGCGAACCTGGTCGGCTTCGACGCCCACCGCGCCAACACCCTGCTCGATGACGGTTCGGTGCTGATCGGCCGCGTCGCGGAGCCGATCTTGGATCGCGACGCCAAGTTGCAAATGCTGCGCGGGCTCGCGGCCGAGCATGGCATTCCGATGTCGGCGACGCTCGCCGTGGGCGACGGGGCGAACGATCTCGCCATGTTGCGCGAGGCCGGGCTGGGCGTCGCCTTCCGCGCCAAGCCGGTGGTGGCGGCCGAGGCGCGGGCGCGGGTGGACCATGCGAGCCTGCGCGCCTTGCTGTTCGCGCAGGGCTATCGGGGCACGGAGATCGTCTCGGACTGAAACGCGATTACCAGGGCTGCGGGACCGCGACGACGCGGCGTCAGAAGCTGACATGAGTCTTCAGCCCGATCAGGAACGCGTTCGGGACAGCATGGGTGCCGCCGGGCCGGATGAAATACTCAAGCTCCGGCTGCACCTGCACACCCCGATAGACCGGCACGTTGTAGTTCAGCTCCAGGACCGAAGCGTGCGACTGCACGCCGCGCGCGCCCCCCTCAAGCGGAAGGTCGAGAGCCGTCTGCAGCTCCTCGGTGCGCGTCAGATTGCTGCTTATGTCGTAGTAAGTGTAACCGAACCCGATCTGGTCGCCAGGGCGAGCGGGCCAGAATCCCTTGTACAGCAGGCCGACCCAGACGAAGTCCTTGAACAGCGACGTGCGCGGATCGTCGTGGACATATGCTCCAAGCAAAATCAGCCCGTCGTTTTGGTACCTGCTGGTACGGAACAGCATCTGATCGAATGTAACCCAGACCTGAAGCCGGCCGTGGATGGTCTGCGGGGGCAATCCGGACAGCACGAACGGCGCGCCATTCACGCCCTCGAAGAGGTCCGGGTAGTTGGAGGTATCCCAGTTCAGCCCGACCTTGTAATGGCCGGGCAGAAGGTCGCGGCCGACGATCGGCTCATAGGCGAGTTCGACCGGGAAACTCGCGCCCGTAGTGCCTCGAAGGCTCCAATCCCACCCGCTGAACCCGCCCTGGGTGTAAGACTCCGAACTCGTCGGGAAAGGCTGGGATTGGAACACACCCGCCATGACGTACGTGTCCGGGGTCGGGCGGAAGCGGGCCCGTCCGCCCCAAACGTTTTTGGGCCAGTCCTCGAAGCCCTGCAACGCGGTCAGGCCGCGCGGATGGCCGCAGATCGTAAGCGTCATGAAATTACAGTAGAGAGGGGAAGCGGCGAAGTCCGTACCTGGCGCGAAGCGCCCGGCTGCGAGGTTCAGCCGATTGTGTAGCAGCTTCTCCTCGGCATAGAACCAGACGAGATTGACCGCCTGGTCGAAGCCGGCGCCGTAGATCTCCTGGGCCTGGAGCACGGTGTCGCCGACATAATCAGCGCTGGCGTTGCGACCTGCGCGGTTAATGATGGTTGTATGCGTGGTCAGGCCCGCGATGCCGGCCAGCTTCTCCCAGTCGAGATCGGCTTGCAGCGCGATCTGGTCGGCATAGTCGCGCCGCGCCGAATACCGCCGGAGACGTTCCAGGCGGTTTCGCCGGTGTAATCGAGCGATAAGTCGATGCCGAGGTCATGCAACCGGGTCCGGACGCCGCCCCAGTTGCCGAACAGGTGGGTTTCGGGAGCGAGCGGCGGCGCGGGAACCTGGGGCTGAGCCAGTTCCTGACTGGGTTGCAGGCCCGCCCCGGCGTTGGTCTGGCTGCCGCCCGGCCCCGCGCTGGTGGCGGGCCTGCTGGTGCCCCGGCTTGCTGGGCGGCGGCCGGCGCTGCCGCGAGCCCGATCGCCACCGTTGCCAGACCGGCCCGGCGCAGGACTCTCATCGCCCGTTGCAGGCCCCGGGTTCTGGGTCGAGAGCACGCGTTCGCGGACTCGTCTGAGCCCGGAGATCGGTGGTCGCCTTGGCTCATGGATGAAACGTAGGATAATTCAACCGAGCCAGCTAGGGCCTGTCGTCAATTGAGCCAAATCGCGCTGGCGGCGAGGTGGACGGCAGCGAGGAAGTTGCGCGCGGTCTTGTCGTAGCGAGTGGCGATGGCGCGGAACTGCTTGAGTTTGGCGAAGAAGTTCTCGATCAAGTGGCGTGCCTTGTAGAGATGGCGATCGAACTGGCGAGGCGACCGGCGATTGGCCTTTGGCGGGATCACCGCAACCTTCCCGGCTGCCGCCAACGGCGCGATCACGCGCTCGTCGGCGTCGAACGCCTTATCGGCGATCAGCATGTCGGCCTGCAGATCCGGAAGCAGGTGGTCGGCTCCGATCAGATCGTGCGCCTCGCCGCCGCTCAGGTGGAAGCCGACTGGATTGCCGAGCGCATCGACCAAGGTGTGGATCTTGGTGCTCAATCCGCCGCGCGAGCGCCCGATCGCCTGGTCCTCGCCGGCTTTTTTTGGGCGCCGGCACTATGCTGATGGGCGCGCACGATGGTGCTGTCGATCATCGCGTATTCATTATCGGCATCGGCTGCGAGATGCTGGAAGATACGCTGCCATACGCCGGACTCGGCCCAGCGGGTGAAGCGCCGATGCACATTTTTCCAGTCGCCGAAGCGTTCCGGCAAATCGCGCCAGGGAATGCCGGCCCGGTAGCGGTAGAGCACCGCTTCAACGAACAGGCGGTTGTCCGTTGCCCTCACGCCGACCGAGCCTTCGCGGCCCGGCAACAGATCCTTGATCCGGTCCCACTGATCGTCGCGAAGTCCGTAGCGGCGCATCGGTCAACTCCCAAAGCTGACCGTCTACGAATCGGATAACGCGCCGCGCCGGAATCGGCTATTTCCCACCTCGTGCTCATTTGCCGCTGGACGTTGCAGTCCGGACTCACCCGGGCCTGCAACGCCTCGCCTAATTGACGACAGACCCTAATACCAGGGCGCTGAATTTCTGATTCTCGGGATATTCCCAAAGGCCGGGATGTGAATCGATGCTGCTGCTGATTGATTTGTGAGGACGGAGATGGCGGCAGTGCGATTACGCGGACGGATTTCACGCAGCGCAGCTTCGCTCGGCGGCGGCTCGTGTTGATGACCCGAAAGTGGCGCGGCGGATGCTGGGATCGCGACGGTTCTGGATGGCCACTCGCGCGCAATGGCCGCCAAAGCCTCCGCCATGGATCGGCAATCCTGCGCTACCTGGGTGCATCGGTAGGGATTGGTGGACTACGTCGTCAAGCCAAGCAGGCTGCCACGACCCCGGCCAGGCTCGCCAATCTGAAGGTGCGCCGTCAGGAGTGACCTGACTCGCCGGCCTCGGTTCTCAGATATTTCGAAAATCCGCCAGACATGCTATCGGTGCCATCAGGTGCAGATAGCGTCCCTGGAGGGTGTGTCATGGCAACGACCGCTTCGCGAACTCCCGAAAACGCCACGCTCGCGGCGGACGTGCTGGAACGGCTCCGCGAGGACATCATCAGTACAGACCCTGGGACCGGGGGAACGCCTGCGGTTCGAGTCCCTGAAGGCCATCTACGGGGTCAGCTTCAGCACGCTGCGCGAGGCGCTGTCACACCTCGTGTCCGAGCAGCTGGTGGTGGCCGAGGGACAGAAGGGTTTCCAAGTCGCCCCGATCTCGCGGGCTGAGCTGCTCGATCTCACCGAGATCAGGGTACTGCTGGAGCGACAGGCGCTCGAGCGCTCTGTCGAGCTGGGAAAGGAAGCCTGGGAGGCCAACATGCTGGCGAGCTTCCACAGGCTCGACCGGGTCGAGAGCCGGCTGGGTGACCGCTTCAGTGTGTCGCCCGAGTGGAATGAGCGGCATACGGCCTTCCACGATGCTTTAGTCGCAGCATGCGGCTCGCCGATCCTCCTGAGCATCCGCTCGAGCCTGTTCGAGCGCGCTGGCCGGTATCGACGGATTTCGGCCGCGTTTCGTCCCACGCCGCGACAGAAGGGCGCCGAACACAGGGCGTTGATGGAAGCCGCGATCGGACGCCGCGCCGCGGATCTTCTCGAACTGGCAGAGGCACATATCCGGCAGACCACCGCCAATGTCCTCGCCTACGCCAGTCATATCTTCCGACCGAGCGACTGAATTACGAAATTATCCTTGATTTCGAAAAACACGCGATAGTCTGCCCCGGTCGACAGAAGAGCGACCTACGGCTCCTGGCGCGCTAGGCGGGACACTCCGACCGCGGCAAGGGCCTTAGCCACGAAACAACGGATCGCGCCGGTACGCGGTCGACCAAGCTGCAGGAAGTGGAGCATGGCCGAAGCCATTACCGCGTCGTCCGACCCAATTGACTGAACGATCTGGATACGAATTGAAGGCGGCCGTCACCCTGCGGTCGACTTCGGCCTCGTCGGCCTGGATCGCTGGATCATCGCGCCGCTTTTCGCGCAATCCGCGCCACGACTGCAGGGCCGATAACGCAGCTCTAGGGAGAGAACGCCATGGCAAAACGCATCGTGACCGGTCGTGACGCGGCCAACAAATCCATCATCGTCGAGGATGCCCCGCTGCCCAGGACCGAGGCGGTCCACCTGCCGGGATTCTCCTTGTCCGCGATCTGGGCGACGGCGGCTTCGTCCAGCCTGCCGGCACCCGGGGAGACCTCCCACGCACAGCGGCGGACACTCGTGCCGGGCCTCGGTGAGACCAGCTTCATGTTCGTGTCCTTTCCGCCCGCATCTGTTTTCGCGGACCCATCGCTTGATTTCGCGGCGATCACAGAAGAGCAACTTCGGCTCTCGCCCGGCATCGCCGAGGCGATGGAGCCGAACAATCCGGGCATGCACACCACCGACACAATCGACTATGGCATCGTCCTGGACGGCGAAATCTGCCTAGAACTCGACGACGGTCAGATGGTGGAGCTGAAGCCGGGTGACGTGGTCATCCAGAACGGCACACGGCACGCCTGGCGCAATCTCGGCACCCGGCCCGCCACTTTGGCTTTCGTCCTGATCGGCGCTCACCGCGGCAAGGTCTGAGCCGAGTGCTCGGAGAACTGACAAGGAGTAAGACCTATGGTCGACCCGATCATCAAGATCCGTGACATCGCGTGGATTCGCCTGCAGTCACCTGATCTGGATCATGCCGAGGCATTTCTCACCGATTTTGGCCTGGTGCGGTCCGAACGCACAAACTCCGCGCTCTATATGCGCGCCACCGACGAGCAGCACCACGTTCATATCACAACGCTCGGCGAACCGAGAGTGCTCGCCATCGGGTTCACGGCAGACAGCCCGGCCGATCTGCACCGCCTTGCCAGCGCCGCTGCGGGCGCATCCGATGTGCAACCCCTCAACGAGCCAGGCGGGGGTACGTGTGTCCGTCTGCGGGAGCACAACGGCATTACCATCGAGGTCGTCCACGGCGTTGCGTCCGTCGCGCGCCTTCCGACCCGGGTCGGCATCTACAATACCGGTGCGGCGCGTCGACGCCTCGGCGAGTACCAGCGGATTGATCCACGCCCGAGCCAGGTCAAGCGCATCGGCCACGCCGTCATCAGCACCCCCGACATCGAGGCGTCCGTCGCCTGGGTCGGCCGGCATCTCGGCTTCCGCATCTCCGAGAATGTCCATGCGGACGACGAGCCGGATAAGCTTCTTGCCAGCTTCAATCGAGCGGATCGCGGGAGCGACTACGTGGATCATCACATCATGATGTTCGGTCGCCATGACAGAGCCGGCCTCAACCACGTCTCCTTCGAGGTGCAGGACATCGATGACCTCCATGCGGGACATGACTGGCTCAACCTCCAGCAGCACCAGCATCTTTGGGGCATTGGCCGACATCTTCTGGGCAGCCAGATCTTCGATTACTGGAGGGATCCCTGGGGTCGCGTTCATGAGCATTGGACCGATACCGATGTCCTGAACGAACAGACCGAGGCGCGACTTGTGTCGAGGAGCCAAGGATTGCGCAGCCAATGGGGACCGCAGGCACCACGGGAATTCCGTGATGCCGCAAGCGTCTAGGCCAGTGCACAAAGTCGGCGGTCGTCGGGAGGTCCAAATGCGATTGGTGTCATTCACGAAGGACGGCCGTTCCGGCTTCGGTGTCGTCCGGGACGGCCATGTGGTCGACCTGACCGGCAGGATCCGTGGTGCGACCGAGCTTGCGTCCGTGCTCAGCGATGATGCGCTCCATGAGGTGCGGAGAGTATCCGGTGACCTGCCAGCGAGCTTCCGGATCGAAGCCTGTCAGCTGCTGCCGGTCATCCCGCGGCCGAGCGAGATCATTTGCGTCGGGATCAACTACGTCGCGCACGCCGCCGAGGCCGGCCGCACAGTGGGCAAGTATCCGGTCATCTTTCACCGCTTCGCCGATACGCTTGTCGCCGCCGGGCAGCCGCTCATCCGCCCAAAAGTCTCAGAGCAATTCGACTTCGAAGGCGAGCTCGCGGTCGTCATAGGACGGGGCGGCGGGCATATTGCCGAAGACCACGCTATGCGCCACGTGGCGGGCTACACCGGCTTTCAGGATGCCAGCGTCCGGGACTGGCAGTTTCATACCCACCAATATGGGATGGGAAAGAACTTCCGTGGCACCGGCGCCCTTGGCCCCTGGCTGGTGACCGCCGACGAGATCGCCGATTACCGTGAGATCAGCCTTCGGACCTTGCTGAACGGCGAGGAGATGCAGAGCGGACAGCTCGATGAGCTCGCCTTCGGCGTCCCGGCGCTTATCTCCTACGTCTCGAGATCGCTGGACTGGCAACCTGGCGACATTCTTGCGACCGGTACGCCCTCGGGCATCGGCTTCAAGCGCAAGCCGCCGGTCTTTCTGCGCCCAGGTGACCGTGTGGAGGTCGTGATCTCGCGGGTCGGTACCCTGGCGAATCCCGTCGAAGACGAGGCCTGATACCGGCCTGACACCGTGTCCAACAAAACTGCGGCACACGGCCGCTGCCTCAGGGAGTGAACCATGGAAGTGCCCGCAACCAACAAGGTCGCCCGCATGCATGAGATCGGCGGGCCGATGCACATTGAAAATATCGCCCGTCCGGAACCGCGCAGCAACGAGGTTCTCGTCAGGGTGCGCGCCTGCGGGATCGTGCCAAACCTGGGCAACGTGCTCGCCAATTGGGCGACGTGGTTTCCGGACTTGCCGCTACCGCCGCTGCCCGCCGTGTTCGGTCTCGACCCCGTCGGGGAGATCGTCAAGGTCGGAGAATCCGTACTCGACCTGAAGGTTGGCGACCGAGTCTACGTCAACCCGGGCCGGTCTTGCGGGGATTGCAAATACTGCCGGCGCGGCGAGCCGATCGCCTGCCCCCGATACACGTTCAACGGCTACTTCGGCTTCAGCGAGAAGTCGGTCGATATCTACCGGCTCTTCCCAATCGGCGGCCTTGCAGAGTTCATGCACGCACCGGCCAGCGCCATCGTCAAGCTTCCACAAAATGTCACGTACGAGCAGGCGGCCCGCTTCGGCTATATCGGCACCGGCTATTCGGCGATGCGCAAGGCGTCTGTCGGGCCATCAACCAGCGTGCTCATCAACGGTGCGAGCGGAACGCTCGGTCTGGGTGCGCTAATCTCCGCGCTCGCGCTCGGCGCACCGAAAATTCTCGGCACCGGCCGGGATGCGCATCTGCTTGCAAGGGTCAAGGCGATCGCACCAGAGCGGATCGAGACCTTCGCGATTGGCGACGGATCGATGCGGGACTGGGCGAAGGCGCAGACGGAGGGCTATGGACCCGATGTCGTAGTCGACTGTCTTGGGCCCGGCGCCCTGCAGGCGACTCTGCTAGATGCGCTGTACAGCATGCGGCGCGGCGGCACCCTGGTGAATGTCGGCGCGGTGGCCGGTGATGTGCCTGTCAATCTGCACTGGCTCATGGACCGCAACATGCGGATCATCTGCTCCGCCTGGTTCACGACGGCAGAGGGGCAGGATCTCGCCGATCTCGCCGCCGCGGGTATTCTCAATCTTTCCATTTTCGAGCATCACAGCTATCCGCTCGAAAAGGTGAATGAGGCGATTTCCGGCATCGCGGTCCGCAATGGCGGCTTCTCCAACTTCGTCATCATCACGTGATGTCGTGCGACTTTGATGTGGCGGTGGTCGGTCTTGGCCCGGTCGGGCTGGCCGCCGCTAATCTCCTGGCGAGCCAGGGCCTGACTGTCATGGCCTTTGACATGGCGCTGCAGGCCTTCGACAAGCCACGGGCGCTCGGCCTCGATCACGAGGGGCTGCGACTGCTTCAGGCATGCGGCGTGGCGGACGAGATCGCACCGCAGCTCGGGGAATACTGTGCGTCCGAGTACCGGTCGGCATCCGGGGCCGTTTTGAGGCGGATTGTGCCGCACCCGGAGCCCTATCCGCTGTCCTGGCCGCCTTACGTCACGTTCTTGCAGCCCGAGTTGGAACGCTTGCTCCACGCAAGCTGGCCCAGCGGCCAGGTACAACGGTCGAAGCCGGCCTCAAGCTTGTCGGCATCCGCCAGCAGCCAGACGATGTCTCCCTGGACGTGGAGGAAGTAGTAGGCCGGCGCCGCCGTGAGATCACCTGTCGCTATGCCCTCGCGTGCGACGGAGCCTCTAGTCCCACGCGCGGCATGCTGGGTGTGGGCGTCGAGGATCTCGCGTTCGACGAGCCATGGCTCGTGGTCGATGTCCTCGTCTCGGGCGACGCCGTCCTCCCGAATTGCACGGTACAGTATTGCAATCCGCAACGTCCGACCACCTACGTGCAGGGACCGAGGCAGCTGCGGCGCTGGGAGTTCATGCTGCACCCTGACGAGGACCCGGCCGCGATGGCATCGGAGCAGTCGGTCTGGCGGCTTCTGACGCCCTGGCTCAAGCCGGACCAAGGCCATATCTGGCGCCACGCCTCCTACCGGTTCCACGCCGTCGTCGCGGCGCGGTGGCGCGATGGCAACGTGTTCCTGCTTGGCGATGCGGCGCATCAGATGCCTCCTTTCATGGCGCAAGGGCTCAATCAGGGCCTCCGCGATGCTGGGAATCTCTGTTGGAAGCTGCCGGCGGTGGCTCGCGGTATCGCAAACCCCGACCTGCTTGACAGCTACGAAGCGGAGCGTAAACCCGTCGCGCAGGCGGTTGCTGAGATTACCAAGCAGTTCGGCCGCATCATTTGCGAGCGTGATCGCCGCGCCGCCGACGAGCGTGACCGGCGCATGCTTCAGGAAATGGCTGACGGTCATGGCATCATTGTCCGCCAGCACTTGTTTCCTCCCATCACGGCGGGCCTGCTGATGCGCACCGCGTCTGGTGTCCCGACAAAGGCAGCAGGCAGCATTTTTCCGCAGCCTTGGGTTTCCACGCCCTCCGGGCGGATGCGGCTGGATGACGCGATCGGCTGGAGATTTCTGCTGATCGGCCGGCCAGAATGGGTGCCCTCGGAGGTGGAGCGTCAGGCAGCACAACGCGCCGGTGTCACGCTTGCGGTGCTCGGCAACTCGGCGGCGGCATCGGAAGTACGGGTGATTGCGGAGGAAGGCACCTTGATCCGGGCGTGGCTGGGCGGAGCCGGCGTGGACGCGGCACTGGTCCGCCCCGACGGCGTGGTGTTCGGGACGGCAATCGGCGCTGACGGCGAGCACCAGCTACTCAAGGCGCTAGCTGCACAGCTCACCGGCCGCGCCGCTCAGGAGTGTCCGGCCTCGGGGCTTCCCGTTTCCGCTGGAGCTTGAGCCAGACTAGCGGTCCAGGCAGGTGTCGTCGGCCCGCCTGAGACTTCTGCCCGGTATCGGGCCGAGCCATTCGCGCACGTCGGCCGGATTCCGGTGGAGCGAATGAGGCAGAGCAGCGACTAGAACTAGTATCGAATTGCAGGCTCATTGCAAGCCAGTATCAGTAGCCCGCTACACCGCAGGAAGCCGACCAGCCGCTCCGCCTCGGCCACGATCGGATCGGCGGTCCCCGCTGCCTGCGCGGCTCGTGGCCTGACCCTGCTCGCGGCACCTGTCCAGACCACGTCGGCTCCGAATAAACGTAGCTCAGCCTTTCATCCGGCGGTGGCAGGTGGCCAACGCGGCATCACGCCATAAATCGCCTGCGCCGCTTCCCGGAACTCCGCGCGCGAGGCGTCGAGCGTGTAGAACATGTGTCCGCCGGGAAGGACCATCAGCCGGACCCGCGCCGCCGTCGAATCAGGCAACTGATTCAGCACGAGCTGGGTGGCGAAATAGGGCGTTACCAAATCGAACATACCGTGCGCAATCAGCACATGCATCCGCGGATCAAGCGCCAGCGCGGTTTGCAAGGTGGTCAGTGACTCCGGCCCCGTGAGTCCCCTTCCCCAGTCCCAGTTGTGAGACACCGCCTGGTTGGCGAGGCGGTAGGTCGCGTCCGGCCGCCAATGCAGGCGTTCGGCGTAGATCTCGGCCATGGCGCTGGAGATCGGCGCCGCCAACCCATCCAGCACCGGATCGGGGTAGCGGTGTGTCGGCTCCGACGGGAACGGGTCCGGGATGGTCATGGTGGCATCGTACCTGCTGCCGACCCGTCCGTGTGCGCGGTCGAGTTCGCGCAGGAAGGTGCCGACCGAGATCTCGCCGCCGCGGCGGCGCACGAGCGCCGGGTCGAGGCCGGTCAGCGCCGCGACGCGCGCGCTTCGCCGCTCGACAGCCGCGCCGTCGCGCTCGCCGCGCAGCAAATCGGTCAAATAGTCGCCGCCCGCGTATTGCTCCGCCTCGGCAAGCTGCGCGCGCGTCACCGGACCCTTGGCCGCGCGCGCCGCAGCCGTCATGGACGGCAGCCGCACCGCCGCCGCGAGCGGATCAAGCGCGTCGCTCCGGCCGCCGAGAACGAGCGCGGGCGAGACCAGAACCAGCCCGGAGACGCCGACCCCCTCCTCGGATTGGAGCGCGCGGGCAAGTCGCGGCGCGCGGAATCCGCCATAGCTCTCGCCGAGAATATATATCGGCGAGGTCATGCGGCCGTAGCGGTCAAGCCAAAGGCGCATCGCGTGCGCAAGCGAGGCGATGTCGCCGTCCACCGACCAGAACTCCCGACGCAGGGCGGCGGACTCGCCCAGCAGCCGCGAATAGCCGGTGCCGGCGGGGTCGATGAACACCAGGTCGGTGAAGTCGAGCCAAGTCTCGGCATTCGGGATCGGCATCGGCGGGGCGGACGGCCCCTCGCCCAGCGGAACGCGCCACGGCCCCACCGCGCCAACCTGCAGCCAGCCCGACGCCATGCCTGGACCGCCGTTCAGGACAAAGGTGACGGGGCGTTTGGCGCGATCGGCGCCCGCGAGTTGATAGGCGATGAAGGCGATGTCCGCTTCCGGCGTGCCCTTGTCGTCGCGCAGGCGGATCGCACCGGCGGTGGCCGAGAAGCGCAGCGTGCGGCCGGGCAGTTCGAGCGCGTGCTCGGTCGTGCTGTCGGCAGGCAGGCTCGGCTCGGCCGAAGTGGCCTCGGCATGGACGGCTGGCGAGCCTAGCGCCTCGGCAACCGGCGCGGCCGCGACCCCGCAGACCAGGCAAGTCGCAAGCAGCAGACTCGGCAACCGCAAGTATCGGCGTGGCATCTTGTTCCTCGCTCGCGATGAGGCAGCCTTAGACGTCGGCTGGCAGGATGATGGCCCGGCACGCGCCGAAGCCGATCGACGCGAAGCCGTCGCGCTTCGCCCGGGCATACAGGCTCACCTCGTCGCCGTCCTCCAGGAAAGTGCGCGTCTCTCCCGAGGGCAACTCGATCGGTTCGCGGCCGCCCCGCGTGATTTCGAGCAAGCAGCCGTAGCCGTCCGAGGTGGGCGAGGAGATGGTGCCGGAGCCGAGCAGGTCGCCCGGATTCAGGTTGCATCCGTTTGAGGCGTGATGGGCAAGCAGCTGCGCAGGCGTCCAATACAGGTTCAGCGTATTGCCGATCGAGAGGCGGTGCGGGGCCATGCCCCGCGCGCGCATCCCTGACGTGGACAGCATCGCCTCCAGCTCGAGGTCCAATGCGCCCGCCGCCTGATCGGCTTGGTCCAGCAGGTAAGGCAAGGGCTTGGGATCGCCGTCGATCCGCCTTGGCTGGGCAGCTCGAAACGGCGCCAGTGCCTCCGGCGCCACGATCCAAGGCGAGATCGTGGTGTGATAGCTCTTGGACAGGAACGGGCCGAGCGGCTGGTACTCCCAGGCCTGAAGGTCTCGCGCCGACCAGTCATTCAGCAGGCAGTAGCCGGCAATGTGTTGGTCCGCTTCCCCGATCGGCACCGGCGTGCCCAGCGCATTTCCTGGTCCGAGCCAGATCCCGAGTTCCAGCTCATAGTCCAGCCGTTCGGTGGGGCCGAAGCTCGGGTCCGGCCGGTCGGGATACTTGCGTTGGCCGTTCGGGCGACGCACGCCCTCGCCGGAGGGCCGGATCGAGGAAGCGCGGCCGTGATACCCGATCGGCACCCATTTGTAATTGGGCATCAGCGGGCTGTCCGGCCGGAACAGCTTGCCGACATTGGTCGCGTGATGAATGCCGGCGTAAAGGTCGGTGTAGTCGCCGATCCGCGCGGGCAGGTACAGCAGACAGTCCGCAGCCCGGTGCAGCAGGTCGGGGCGGCTTTCGGCACCGAGAGCGAGCAGGGCGGAAACCTCCAGGCGCAACGCGCGGCGCATGTCCGCACTCGAGCCCAGAAACGGATTGAGCGTCGGTCCCGCGCAGGCGTGACACGCGGCCTGCGCCGGTTCCACCAGCAACCCGCCATCGTGCAGCGCGCGAAGGTCCAGGATCTGGTCGCCGATCCCGATGCCGCCGCGCGGCGTTCCCGCAAGCGGGGCGAACACGCACAGCGGCAGGTTCTGGATCGGGAACTCGGGGTGCCCGTCGGCACCAGGAACCCAACTGCGCAGCGCCGGATCGTGAGTGTGGTCGATGGTCGCCATGATCCGGCTCCTTACCGCTTGCCAGGGTCGAAGGTCTTGCGCAGGTGCTGGCCATAGCGGTCGTAATCCGGCTGCAGCTGCGGCATTGCCGCGGCGTAGCCGCTCACCCGCTGGAGGAAGCGCGTCTCGAACATGAAGGCCATCGTGTTTTGCAGTTTGTGTGGCTTTAGCTCCGCCGCGCTTGCTGCCTCGAAGGCGTTCGCGTCAGGTCCATGCGGCAGCATGGTGTTGTGCAGACTGAACCCGCCGGGCGCGAAGCCGCCGCCCGTCTTGGCGTCGTACTGGCCATAAATCAGACCCATGAACTCGCTCATGACGTTCACGTGGTACCAGGGCGGTCGGAACGTGTTCTCGGCCACCAGCCACCGATCCGGAAAGATGACGAAGTCGATGTTGGCGGTCCCGGGCGTCTCCGAGGGCGAGGTGAGCACGGTGAAGATGCTCGGGTCGGCGTGGTCGAACAGCACGGGGCCGACCGGCGAGAAACAGCGCAGGTCGTATTTGTAGGGCGCGTAGTTGCCATGCCAGGCCACCACGTCCAGCGGCGAGTGGTCCAGCTCTGCCTGCCAAAGCGTGCCACCCCATTTGACATACAGCGCGCCCGGCGCGTCGCGGTCCTCGTAGGCAGCGACGGGGGTGCGGAAATCGCGGGAGTTGGCCAGGCAGTTGGCGCCGATCGGACCACGCTCCGGCAAGGTGAAGGTGCCACCGTAGTTTTCGCAGAGATAGCCGCGGGCCGAGCCCGACGGAAGCTCCACCCGCAGCTTCACCCCGCGTGGGATGACGGCGATGTCGCCGGGGCCGATGTCGATGACGCCGAACTCGGTGCATAGCCGCAACGCGCCCTCCTGTGGCACCAACAGCATTTCCGCATCGGCGTTGTAGAAATACTCATCCGACATGGAGCGAGTGACCAGATACACATGCGCCGCCATGCCGGCCCGAGCCCCGGCGTCGCCCGCCGTCGTGATGGTGCGCACGCCCTGAACGAAGCTCAGGCTCTCCGTCGGCAACGGGACCGGATCCCACCGCATCGGCGCGGGCGGGATCTCGATCTCGACCGCGGGCGCCGTGCGCCATAGGCCGGCATCCGCCTTGCGGAACCGGCCCCAATGCCGGACGGTCGGTCGGATGCGATACAGCCAACTACGTTCGTTGCTCGCCCGCGGCGCGGTGAAGGGAGAGCCGGAGAGCTGCTCGGCATACAGGCCATAGGCGCATCGCTGCGGCGAGTTGCGGCCGATCGGCAGGGCGCCAGGCAACGCCTCGGTTTCGAAGCCGTTGCCGAAGCCGGAAAGATAGGCCGTGCGACTGTCTGTCGTGGCTGTGCGAGAGGTGACGTTCATGACGAAGCTCCTCTGAGTTTGAGCGCGCCACATGATAGCCGCGCGGTTCGGGCGCGGCACTTGCGAGGGGCGAATGCCTGGCGGCCGCCGCAACCGCGTCTCAGATTGCCGATATGGCCGAAGAAACCGTCAGCCTGGAATGGATCGGCGCCACGCTTCGGCAAATACAGGGCGAACAGCGGGTGATGAGCACCGAGCCGCGCGACATGCGCACGGTCCTGCTAGGGCTGGCCAACGCCGGTTGCGGGACGACCTGGAGCTGATGATCAAGGCCGAGCTGATGGGCCGGTGCGGCCATTTCGAGCCGCAAATCGGACATCATTTGGACGCGCGCGCCGAACGGCTCGGCGCGATCGAGACGACACGGAAGTAGGTCGGCTCCCGCGCAAATCTTGACCCCTCGTTGCGGACGCGCTATTGCCCCGCTCGGGTCACGCCCCCCCACCGGGGCGCTTCTCTTCTGAAAGGGAGAGCCACGACATGGCGCTTGAGCGGACGCTCGCCAGCAGGCCAGATCTGCGCCCGGCCTGCCCTAACTTCTCCTCCGGTCCCTGTGCCAAGCGCCCCGGCTTCACGCTGGACGCGCTGCGGGGCAGCCATTTCGGCCGCAGCCACCGCGCCGCCGCTCCTAAAGCTCGGCTCGCCGAAGTGATCGAGCGGTCGCGCGCCATCCTTGGTTTGCCCGATGGCTGGCGGCTCGGCATCGTGCCGGCGTCCGATACTGGGGCCATGGAGTTGGCCTTGTGGTCGCTGCTCGGCGAGCGTGGCGTCGATGTGCTCGCGTTCGAGAGCTTTTCCGAAGGCTGGGCCAATGACGTGGTCAAACAGCTCCGGCTGACCGATTCGCGGGTGCTGAGCGCCCCCTATGGGCGGCTCCCCTATCTCGCGGCGGTGGATTTCTCCCGCGATGTCGTGCTCGCCTGGAACGGCACCACGTCGGGCGTTCGCATTCCGGACGGCGATTGGATTCCAGCCTCACGCCAAGGTTTGGTGATTTGCGACGCGACCTCGGCGGCCTTCGCCATGCGGCTGCCCTGGGACAAGCTCGATGTCGTCACCTGGTCCTGGCAGAAGGTGCTGGGCGGTGAGGCCGCGCATGGAATGCTGGCGCTGTCGCCCCGCGCCATCACCCGGCTGCAGAGCTATACGCCGGTTTGGCCGCTGCCCAAGATTTTCCGACTGACCAAAGGCGGCAAGCTGATCGAAGGCGTCTTCAACGGCGAAACGATCAACACGCCCTCGATGCTCTGCGCCGAAGACGCCGTGGACGGGCTGCGCTGGGCGGAATCCGCCGGCGGGCTCGATGGCCTGGTTGCGCGTAGCCAGGCGAACCTCGCGGCCGTCGCCGAGTGGGTGGCGCACACGCCCTGGGTCGATTTCCTGGCCGAAGAACGGGCCACCCGGTCCTGCACCTCGATCTGCCTCAAAATCGTCGCACCCTGGTTCCTGGCACTGCCGTTGGATGGCCAGACTCTGGCGGCGAAGAAGATCGCGACGCTGCTCGACAAGGAGGGCGTCGCCTACGACATCGGCGCCTATCGCGACGCGCCGCCCGGTTTGCGCATCTGGGGCGGGGCAACGGTTGAGACGTCCGATATCTGTGCGCTATTCCCCTGGCTCGACTGGGCGTTCGCGCTCGTGGCAGCCGAACACGCCACCGCGAAAGCGGCCGAGTAAGCCGATGCCGAAAGTCCTGATCAGCGACCAGCTTTCGCCCGCCGCGGTGGAAATTTTCCGTAACCGCGGGATTGAGGCGGACGTAAGACCCGGCCTGTCCCCGGCCGATCTGCGCGCCGTCGTTGCCCCCTATGACGGCCTGGCGATCCGCTCCGCTACCAAGGTCACGCGCGAATTGCTGGACGCGGCGAGCAACCTCAAGGTGGTCGGCCGGGCCGGCATCGGGGTGGACAACGTGGATGTGAAATCGGCCACCGCGCGCGGCGTGGTGGTGATGAACACGCCGCACGGCAACACCATCACCACCGCCGAGCACGCCATCGCCATGTTGTTCGCACTGGCGCGGCAGATCCCCGAAGCCTCCGCCTCCACGAAGGCGGGCAAGTGGGAGAAGAACCGCTTCATGGGCGTCGAGCTGACCGGCAAGACGCTGGGACTGATCGGTTGCGGCAATATCGGTTCGATCGTCGCCGATCGCGCGGTCGGCCTGCATATGAGGGTGGTCGCCTACGATCCGTTCCTGGCCGAGAAACGTGCGCTCGATCTCGGCGTCGAGAAAGTGGAGCTAGACGAGCTGCTGGCGCGGGCGGACTTCATCACCCTGCACACGCCGCTCACCGATGCCACCCGCAACATCCTCTCGCGCGAGGCGCTGGCGAGGACGAAGCGCGGCGTGCGTATCGTCAACTGCGCCCGCGGCGGCCTGCTCGACGAGGCGGCGCTGGCGGAGGCGATCATGTCGGATCACGTGGCCGGCGCGGCGCTCGACGTGTTCGAGACCGAGCCCGCGACGAACAGCCCCCTGTTCGGGCTGGAGCACATTGTCTGCACTCCGCATCTAGGCGCCGCCACCGCCGAGGCGCAGGAGAACGTGGCATTGCAGGTGGCCGAGCAGATGAGCGACTTCCTGCTCACCGGGGCGGTCGCCAACGCGATCAACATGCCGTCGGTCTCGGCCGAGGACGCACCGCGATTGAAGCCCTACATGGAGCTGTGCCGGCAGCTCGGCGCCTTCGCCGGCCAGCTCACTCAGGCGCACGAGGGCGCGATCCGGCGCGTGGCGATCGAATACGAGGGCCAAGCGGCGTCGGTCAACCACCGCCCGCTGAGCGCCGCCGTACTGGCCGGGCTCATGGCCCCGGTCATGGAGGGGGTGAACATGGTCAACGCCCCGATTGCCGCGCGCGAACGCGGGATCGACGTGGCCGAGACCGTCCACGACCGCCCGAGCGAGTATCAGACGCTGGTGCGCGTGACGGTCGAGGCGGACAAGCTGACCCGCTCGGTCGCTGGGACGTTGTTCGCGGGCTCGCGCCCCCGGATCCTTGAGATCAAGGGCATCCGCGTGGAGGCCGATTTCGCGCCCCACATGCTGTACGTGACCAACCAGGACAAACCGGGCTTCATTGGCCGGTTCGGCGCGACGCTGGCGGGTGCGGGGATCAACATCGCGACCTTTCATCTCGGCCGCGCGGCGCCGGGCGGCGATGCCATCTGCCTGGTGTCGGTGGACGAGCCTGTGCCCGAGGATGTGCTGGCGATGGTGCGCACGCTGCCGCTGGTGGTGCAGGCGACCTCCTTGGCGTTTTAAGGCAGCGAGTTTCCCCGTCTGGGCCGGCATTAATACCGGCGGATTTTTTAGGTGCTGACCTCTCCTCGTCATGCTCGGCGCAGCCGAGCATCCACGACTTTCTCGCGGATACCAAAGTAAGCCGTGGGTTCTCGGCATTCGCCGAGGATGACGGAAGGAAAGGCTGGAATCGTCAATTACATGCGTTGGTATGAAAGCTTCTACATGCGTTGGTATGAAAGCTTCTCTGGGAGAGGGGTGGGCGAGGCGAACAACACGGCTATGGTATCCCTCCGCACCGTGCCCCAGGGGCTCGTCATGCTCGGCCAGGAGATCGACTAGGTTCGGCGAGAAGTAGCGCGTCGAGGTTGGCGCGGGCGCGCTCGGCGGCAGCGCGGCGGCGGTCGAGCTCTCGCAGGCGGGCGATGTCGTCGAGCGTCTTCTGGATCGTGATTTCCAGATCGTTGAGATCGACGGCTTGGTGACGAAATCGAACGCGCCGCGATTTATCGCGGCGCGGATATTGGCCATGTCGCCATAGGCCGAGACGACGATCGCCCGCACCGGCGAGGCCCGCGCGCGTAATTCGGCGAGCAAAGTGAGCCCGTCCATGACCGGCATATTGATGTCGAGCAGCAAGAGTTCGATGTCGGGCTCACCCGCAAGCACAGTGAGCGCCGCTTCGCCGTGGTTAGCGAAGCGAAGGGCGAATTCGCTCGGCCCGGATCTGGCGGCGGAAGCGCTGGCGGAGCAGGAGTTCGAAATCGGCCTCGTCGTCGACGGCAAGGATCTTGGCCGGCTGCTCATCGGCCCTCCACGACGGTCGACCGGCTTGAGCTGCTTGCTTCAAGGAAGCCAAAATTGACAGGCTTAGCAATGAATTTTGCGGCGCCGTATTCTCAGCCCGCCGGCGCCGTTCGTCGTCGCCATAGGCGGTAACTATCATGACTGTCAGTTCAGGTCGCCAATTCTTTATTTGGCGTAGCAGCGCCAGCCCGTCCATGCCGGGCATGTTGATGTCAGACAGAATGACGATCAGCTGCGGCTCGATCCCACCGCCGAGCTTTTCCAGCGCCTCCTCGGCCGAGTACTCAAAATGCAACACATAAAGACCCTGCCGCAGCTCGTGCCGGAAGTGCTGGCTGTACAGGTCGGCGACATCGGTTTCGTCGTCGACGATCAAAATGCTGACGCTCATGCCGCCCTCCCTGCCGTCGCCGCGCGCCTGCGGTGGCAATCGCACGGTGAACTCGGTGAACGCGCCCGGTTCGCTGTCTACCGTGATCGTGCCACCATGCTCCCCGGTCACGATCTCGTAGCTGATCGAGAGCCCGAGCCCGTTCCTTCGCCGGTCTGCTTGTCGTAAAGAACGGCTGGAACAGCTTGTCGCGGAACTCCGCCGGAATTCCGATGCCATTGTCGCGCACCCGGATTTCGACCTACTCGCCAAGATCACGCGTCGTCACCTTCAGCACCTGCGGACCCTCCGCCTCGCGCTGTTCTTGTTCTACGCGTAGAAGCCGTTCCCGAACAGGTTCAGTAGTACGCGCGTCACGTCCTGCGGCACCAGCTCGATCGGCCCCACGCCCACCGCGAAATCGCGCTCCAGAGTGATGTTGAAATTCTGGTCCTGCGCGCGCGCACCGTGATAGGCGAGGTTCAGGATTCCTCGATCAGAGCGTTGATGTCTACGCTCTGCCGCTCGCCGCTGCTGCCGCGCTAATGGCCAGCATTCTCCTGACGATGCCGTCCGCACTGCGCCGTGCTCTGCGATTTTTTCTAGATCGCTGGTCACCGTCTTCTATCGTTTCGTCTATTTCTGCGCGCGCGTCGTCGTCTAGCGCAGCGATTGCTTCGCCGCCGCCTCCTTCAGCTCGTCCAGCAATTCTATCTAGAGGTCCGCGAAATTGTTAACGAAATTCAGAGCGTTCTTAATCTCATGGGCGATCCCGGCGGTGAGCTGTCCGAGCGAGGCCATTTTCTCGCGTGGATGAGGCTCGCCTGCGCAGCCTCCTATTCGCGCAATGCCTCCTCGGCGGCGTCGCGCGCTGCACCGATCTCCTCCTCTGCCCGCTTGCGCTCGGTGATGTCGCTGTAAATGAGCACTAAGCCGCCGCCCTGCACCTCGTTGTGGCGTACCTGCAGCACGCTTCCTCCGGCCTGGTACGCTCTACCCACCATTTCTACCTACATTCTCTACATAGCTTCTCACTTCCTATTTTATCTCTTTTTGCCAAACTCTCCTTTCTCTTCCATTATCTTATATAATCTCCATAACCCTTCCTCTCTTCCATTAACTCTTCACTTATATCTAGTATCTGCTCTACTTTGCAGTTCCATTCAGCTAGTCTCAGCTCTTTATCTAACATTACTACTCCTTCTCCCATTTTATCTCACTTACGCGCAATTCTGCCTCTCTCCGCTCCAGTTCTTCAGTGCTTTCTCTCTATTCTCCTAGCAGCCTCTCATTCTCTATCTCTTTTACCTCCTCTTCTTCTTATTGCTTACCAGCTCTATCTGCCGCGCTGTAAACTGCTTGCTCCGCTGTCTAGCTAGTTATAGTACTCCTATCTTCTCTCCCTCTCTCTACAACTTTACTCCTAGCCCTTTGCTTTTCCTACCCATCTTTATCTTCTCTTTCATAGCATATTCCTTTTCTGCTTCTATATCTGCTACATATACTATTTTACTCTCTAGCTCTTCCCTACCAGTAACCTTTCCGCGCCCTGTCTTTATCGCCAGAGCCCTCTCTAACTTTTCTCAGTCGTCCCGATATGCCCGCTCCATTCGTTCGTGGCGCTCCTGCGCCTCGATCGACAGCGTCGCGATCGGGCGCGCCTCTAGGCGCTTCAGCCCAATCGGCTCCCCGGTCTCCTCGCAAAAGCCATAGGTACCGTTCTCGATCCGCAAGAGCGCCTGATCGATTTTCGCGACCAACTTGCGGGCTCGATCGCGTGTGCGCAACTCAAGCGCTCGATCGGTCTCCACGCTGGCGCGGTCGGTGATGTCGGCTTCGTGAATGCCGCCTTGAGACAAGCTCACCAATGTCCCGTCCGCTTCCTTGAGCAGGTCGGCTCGCCAGCGCAATAGCTTCTGGCGGAAATACTCGGCCTGGATGCCGTTCATGAACTCCTCATCCTCGCCGGGCCGATAGTCGGGGGGAAGAGACACCATCATGCGTAACATCCTGGACTTATTGCCGGTGGCCCGGAGCGGACGGCGGGGCTTATAGCGGCGTGGGACACGGCCGCCAAGGCGAATTCCTACGAAAAATGCATTTGCACGGGGAACCTTCTTGCTTTCGGGTTTTTCTTCGGAGTCTCCGTTTTCATATCGTTATAGAATCGTCTTGCCGGCGGGCGATCTCGATGCGAGCGCGCAGCACCAGGGCTGCCACCACGCCGGCCAGATGCGGATCGGCGGCCAAGGGAGCGCCCTTGGTCAGCGCGGCTAGTTGATGAAGCAGCTCCGAGGCACTGGTACCGGCAAGAAGCGCATGGTGCAAAGCAGCAAGGAGTGCCAGCAAATCTTCGCCGCGCCGACGAGCCGCGCGATCTCGGGCCCGTGATGCGCTGTGCTCCTGCAACGCGAGTAAGCCCGCGAGAGTCGCTGGAGCCGTCGCGGCCACCTCCGCTTGGGAGAGCGCACAACTGCCCGTCTCCGGCATCGGGCTGAATAACGTTCCCGGAGCCGTCATGCGCGGGCGAGCGGGGAATGCCGTCCCGACCGCGTCCAGGCCACTTACTCGCGTCATTACCCGGCTCCTATTTCCGACCGGCATTTTCTACCGCGCACCCTGGCGCCCCTTCTGGCCGGGACCGCGCTCCGGCCCATGGGCACGAGCGGCCCCAGGGCTGGCACGCCGCTTGCGCCCTGCCCGACAAATTGACCGCTAATCCTTTCGACACCCCTACCGGAGCGTGCCGTGCGCCTGCTGCGCTTTCTCCTTTGGCTGGCTCTCGTGCTGCCCGCGATGCACGCGGCCGCGCAGGTGCGGATCAAGGACATCTCGGATGTCGAGGGCGTTCGGCCGAATCAGCTAATCGGCTATGGCCTGGTAGTTGGGTTGAACAATACCGGCGACAAGCTTGATAATGCGATATTCACTCGACAGTCTCTCATTGGGATGTTGGAGCGGCTTGGGGTCAACACCGCCGATCAGGCGGCCAAGCTGGAGACCAAGAACGTAGCGGCGGTCATGGTGACGGCCGACCTGCCGCCATTCGCACGCAATGGCAGCCGGATCGATGTCGCCGTTTCGGCACTCGGCGATGCGACCGACCTCACCGGCGGGATGCTGCTCGTAACACCGCTGCTTGCCGCGGATGGCGAGGTCTATGCCGTCGCGCAGGGCGCGCTTGCGACCGGCGCGATCGCCGCGCGCGGCGCGGCAACATCGGTCACGCGAGGGGTGCCGACCTCCGGCCGGATCGCCAACGGCGCCACCGTGGAGAAGGAGGTGCCGTTCAGGTTGGACCGAAGCACAGCGGTTTGGCTTGGCCTGCGCAACCCCGACCTCACCACCGCGAGGCGGATCGCGGCGGCGATCGATGCCGCATTAGGCCCGATCGCGCGGGCTACCGACCCGCGCACCGTGCAACTCGAACTGGCCGGGCGTGATTCGATCGCCACCTTGGCCGCGATCGAGGATTTGCGCGTCGAGCCCGACAGCTCGGCCGTGGTGGTGATCGACGAGGCGAGCGGCACGGTGGTCATGGGCGCCAATGTGCGGGTCAGCACCGTGGCGATCGCGCAAGGCAACCTGACCGTGCGCGTGACCGAGACGCCGGAGGTGAGCCAGCCCGGCCCATTCTCCAACGGCACCACCACCGTCGTGCCGCGGACCAAAGTGCAGATTGACGACCAACACGACCGTCGGCTTGGGATCGTGCACGGCAGCGTCAGCTTGCGCGATCTGGTGGCAAGCTTGAACGCGCTCGGCATCGGGCCGCGCGACCTGATTACCATTCTCCAATCGATCAAGGCGGCTGGGGCATTGCAGGCCGACCTGGAGGTGCGCTGATGACCGTTCGCATTACCGCCGCCCCGTTCGCAGGTGTCAGCCCGGGGGCATTGACTCCCGAGCGTGCCGCGAAGCTTTGGACCGCGGCCAAGGATTTCGAGGCAATGGCGGTTGGGGCACTGCTCCAGCCGATGTTCGATACTGTCAGCGACACAGGCGGCGCCTTCGGGGGCGGAGCGGGCGAGGCGGCCTGGCGGCCGATGCTGGTCCAGGCAATTGGCAAGCAGGTGGCGGAACGAGGGGGGCTCGGCCTCGCCCAGCCAGTGTACGAGGCCCTAGTGCGCGCGCAGGCTGCGCGGGAGGTGACACAGTGACCAATGAGGTCGTTTCGGCGGCAGCGCGGCTTGCCGACGTGCTCGCGCGCGAAAACGCCGCATTGACCGCCATGGATCTGTCCTCGGCGGTGGCAATGCTGACGGAAAAGCAGGAGGCGGCGGCATTGTTCGCAAGATGCGCTAAGGAGCTGGGCGCCGCGCCGCCTCCCGACCTGGCCGCACTCGTCCTGCGGTTGTCGGCGACGGCAACCGACAACCGACGCCTGCTGGAGCGCGCCATTGCTGTGCAAGGAAGAGTGAACGCCGCTGTCGCGCGCGCGATCTCGCGGGCGCTCGCGAGCACCGCGCCGCGCTACGCTCCGCCCGATGGTCCGGGGACGCCGGCGCGCCCGGCCGCGCTCGCGCTTTCGTTCCGCGCGTAACTGGACGGGCGATGGTACAGCCGGCGCATGTTCGCGCCGGACACCGAGACTTGGCGCCGGTTACTCCGGCATTGCCCCGAGGCTGTGGCGGCGTCGGCGCTCTACGGCCCCCTTCTCGACCCCAAGACCGTGGACGCGGGTTTCGTGCTCGGGCGGATCGCCCAATCGTTGGACGGGCGGATCGCCACCACCAGTGGCGATTCGCACTGGATCAGCGGGCACGACGACATCACGCACACGCACCGTCTGCGCGCGCTGTTCGACGCCGTGGTAGTAGGCGCCGGCACCGTGCGCACCGACGACCCGCTGCTCACCACGCGTGGAGTCGAGGGCCCCTCGCCGGTGCGCGTCGTGATCGACACCAATCGGCGCCTCGATGGAAGATACCGTGTGTTCCGCGACGGGCCGCCGACACTGCTGCTCTGCGCGCGGGACGCGCCGGGGCCGGAACGGGTGGGCACGGCGCCGGTGATCCGCCTGCCGCGTCTGGGCGCGGGCCTGGCGATCGGGCCCGCGCTGGCGGCACTGGCCGCACGGGGGCTGCGGCGGGTGTTCGTCGAGGGCGGCGGGATCACCGTCTCGCGCTTCCTGGCCGCCGGCGCGCTCGACCGTTTGCACGTGACGATCGCCCCACTGCTGATCGGCTCCGGCATCCCGGCGTTCACGCTGCCCGAGATCGCCAGGCTCGCCGACGGGCTGCGCTTGTCCTGGTCGGTTCACCGGCTGGGCGATGATCTCTTGCTCGACATCGCGCTCGACCGGACCGGCGCGACCACCGGACGATGAGACGCGCCCGCGCCTTCTGGACCGTGGCCCCAGGCCGGGGCGAGTTGCGCGAGGAGACACTGCCCAGCCTCGCGCCCGGCCTTCTGGCCGTGCGAACGTTGGCGAGCGGCGTCTCCCGGGGCACCGAAGCATTGGTGTTCGCCGGGCGGGTGCCGGCCGCTGAATACCAGACGATGCGGGCGCCGTTGATGGCGGGCGCCTACCCGTTCCCGGTGAAATACGGCTACAGCGCGGTGGGTCGCATCGCCGACGGCGACCGCGTGTTCGTACTGCACCCGCATCAAGATGCGTTCGTCGTGCCCGAACCGATGTGCATTCCGGTTCCCGATGCCGTGCCGACCCGGCGGGCCGTGCTGGCGGCGAACATGGAGACGGCGCTCAACGTGGTCTGGGACGCGGCACCGCTGCCCGGCGAACGGGCGTTGGTGGTGGGTGCCGGCGTGATCGGGCTGTTGACTGCCTGGCTGCTCGCGCGCATCCCGGCAACCGACGTGACCGTGGTGGATCTCGATCTCGCTCGCGCGCCCATCGCTCGCTGGTTCGGCTGCGACTTCGCCCTGCCCGATGCAGCCCCAGGCGGGCAGGATCTGATCGTACACGCCTCGGCGAGCGAGGCCGGATTGCGCCTCGCGCTCGCGGCGGGTGGCTTCGAGGCGCGGATCGTCGAGGCGAGCTGGTTCGGCGATGCCGCCCCCGCCCTGCCGCTAGGCGAGGCGTTTCACGCCCGCCGCCTGCGCCTGATCGCGAGCCAGGTTGGCGCCCTCGCCCCCCGGATGCGCGGCCGGCGAACCCATGCCGAGCGCCTTGCTCTGGCGCTTGGATTGCTGGCAGCCCCCGAACTGGACACGCTGCTGGAAGGTCCGACTCGCTTCGAGGAGCTGCCCGAGGCCATGCCGCGCATCCTCGCGCCAGGCGGGCTCTGCCACGTCGTTACCTATGGAGAGGAATGATGTTCAGCCTGACAGTCTGCGACCACATCATGGTCGCGCACAGCTTCCGCGGCGAGATTTTCGGCCCGGCGCGGAACCTGCACGGCGCGACCTATGCCGTGGAGACTGAGTTCCGCGCACCCTCGCTCGACCAGCTCCACCTGCTAGTCGATATCGGGCTTGCCAAGGCGGAGCTGCGCCGCGTGCTCGATACGCTCGACTACCGGAACCTGGACGAGCATCCGGCGCTGACGGGGGCCAACACCACCACCGAATACATGGCCTGCCACATCCACGGGCTGATCGCCGCTGCTTGCCGCGAAGGCCGGCTGGGCGAGGCGGGAAGGCGCGTCGCCTCGCTCAAGGTGCTGCTGCGCGAAAGCCCGGTCGCGTGGGCGGCCTTCGATGGGCCGATCGGCTGACTTTGCGCGCCCCTCCCGCAAAGGAGGGGTCGGTCGCGGGTGCAGCGTCAGTCTGGCAGGAAAACCGCGGACATGACCTGCTCGATGGTCCACGGGCAGGTTTCGGGGAGGCTCAACAGCCCGGTGTCCTGGAGCGCCCAGCCACGGCCGAGCCGGAAGGCGCGCGCCAGCGCGTCGGGCAGCGTGGCCCGCAAGCTCGGGCTGTCATCCAAAAGGCCGGCCAGCTCGTCGCGTTGGGTCTGTATGGTCGCGGACCAACTGCGGCTCCGTTATTCGGGTTGATGGTGCCACTTCAATAGGTGCTGAAGGAGGCACGCCAGGCGGTTGCACATCTCGCGGCGCTCGCTGGCTCCCATACTTTCGACCTCCTCGGCCAAGTGCTCAAGATCGATCGCGGACAGTTCGCCGGCCCGTAGCAAGGCGGCTTGCTGCTCCGTCCAGGCCAGGAAATCCCGCTCATAGAGGTCCGAGTTCATGGTCTCAGTGCTCCCGATATCCGCAAAATAGGCGAGCCCGGTGCTGGTCGCCAGCAAAGCGAATGCTGGATGCCAGATCCGCGGGGCGGCCTGTCCAGGTATCACGCTCCCGTCGAGCGACGGCTTCCCCGTCCGGAAATCTCGGCTAGGATCGCCGGCAAGGGCGCCGGCGCCCGCCGGCGGCCATCGCAACCGCGCTGGGAGACGCCATGATGTCAGGACAGGAAAATGGGAGAAGACCCCGCTCGGTCGCCCTAGCGGGGCCGTATGGCGCTGGCAAGTCCACCTTATTCGAGGCGCTGATGGAGGCCGCCGGTAGCCCGGTGAAGCGCCCGGCCGACCCGCGCAACCGCCCGAGCACAACGGAACTCCGCCTCGGCCACGGCAGCTATCTCGGCGACCGCTGGTCCGTGCTCGACTGTCCCGGCTCGATCGAGCTGGCGCACGAGGCGGCGGCGGCGATCTGCTCGGTCGATCTGGTAGTGGTGGTCTGCGAGCCGCAGCCCGGGCGCGCGCTGACCGTCGCGCCGCTGATGAAGGCGCTGGGCGACCAAGGTGTGCCCTTCATGGTCTTTATCAACAAGATCGATACCCTGGAAGGCAGCGTGCGCGATACGCTGGCCGCGCTGCAAGCCTACGCCAAATGCCCGCTGGTGCTGCGCCAGGTGCCGATCATCGAAGGCGAGAAGGCCACCGGCTACGTCGATGTCGTCAGCGAACGCGCGTACAAATACCGCAAGGGCCAGCCATCGGAGCTGATGCAAATTCCCTCCGCCATGCAGGACGCCGAACAGGAGGCGAAGTCGCAGTTGGTGGAGGTGTTGGCGGACCACGACGACGCACTGTTGGAAAAGGTGCTGGAAGACGTGCAGCTCAGCACCGACGAGATCTATGGCGATCTGCGCAAGGATCTGGCCGCGGGCAATGTGATCGCGGTGCTGCTTGGCTCAGCCGAGAGCGGCGGCGGCGTGCGCAGATTGTGGAAGGCGCTCCGTCACGACACTCCAGCCCCGGAGGAGACCGCCGCGCGGCGCGGAATACAATCCGACGGGCCGCCGCTCGCGCAGGTGTTCAAGACCGTTCACGCCGGCCACACCGGCAAGCTGTCCTATTCGCGCATCTGGCGCGGCACCATCAAGGATGGCGCGACGCTCGGCGGCTCGCGACTCGGCGGCATTTACCAGTTCACCGGCGGCGACCTCGCGAAAGTGCCCGAAGCGGAAGCGGGCGATCTGGTGGCGCTCGGCCGACTGGAAAGCGTGGCGAGCGGTGCTACGATCTCTCCAGGGGCGACGCCCGAGCCCCTGGACTTTCCCGAGCCGCCGGAGCCCGTGTATTCGCTCGCGATCGCGACCGTGGATCGCAAGGACGACGTAAAGCTGTCGGGCGCCCTGCAAAAAGTTCAGGAGGAAGACCCCGCGCTGACGCTCGAGCATGTCCAGGACACCGGCGAGACGGTGCTGCACGGCCAGGGCGAGATCCACCTCAACACGGTGGTGGAGCGGCTGGCGAGGAACTATGGGCTGAAACTCACCACGCATCGTCCCCAGGTGGCGTACAAGGAGACCATCCGCCGTCCGGTCCACGAGCACGGGCGGCTGAAGCGCCAGACCGGCGGGCATGGCCAGTTCGCGGATGTGAAGATCGACATCGCGCCGCGCGAGCGGGGCGCCGGCTTCGAGTTCATCGACAAGGTCGTGGGCGGAGCGGTGCCGCGCAACTTCATCCCCGCCGTGGGCGAGGCGGCCGAGGAGGCCGCGAAGAAGGGGCCGTTCGGCTATCCCGTGGTAGATATCTCCGTGACCCTGACCGACGGGCAGTTCCATAGCGTGGACAGCTCGGACATGGCGTTCAAGACGGCGACATCGATCGCGATGAAGGAGGGGCTTGCCAAGGCGGATCCGGTGCTGCTGGAGCCGGTGGACCGGGTAACCATCAGCGTGCCTAACGAGTTCACCGCCCGCGCCCAGCGCCTGCTCACCGGCCGACGCGGACAAATCCTGGGCTACGCCGAGAAGGACGGCTGGGCGGGTTGGGACGACGTGGAGGCGCTGGTCCCCGAGGCCGAGCTGCACAATCTCATAATTGAGTTGCGCTCGCAGACGCTGGGCCTCGGCACCTATCGGCGCCGGTTCGACCATCTTGCTGAGACACGGATAGAGGCGCGGCGGGGGGCGGCGTAGCTGTGATTGTCCTTGCCGCTCCGGCCCTCACCCCGCCCTTTCCCAGAGGGAGAGGCGGGGTGAGGGTCTCGCGTCGCACACAATCTGCGTGAACCCGTCTAGTTCCAGCCTACTGCTCTGTAGCCGCTCTCCGCGCCTCGGCTTCCTCGGCCGAACCGATGCCGCCGTGCGCGGCCGACCAGGCAACCGGGTCTTCCAAGAACCGGCGCACCTCGGCGAGTGCTGCGTCGGAGAAGTACGGGCGGTCGCGACACGCTTCCAGCACGTCCCACCAGGTGCAGAGATGATGCAGCGTGATGCCCATGCGCGCGAGCGTCTCGAACGCGCCCGGAAAGACGCCGTAGAAAAATACCACGAACGCGTGGGTGACGATCGCCCCGGCGTCGCGCAGCGCATTCGCGAAACGGATTTTTGACTGGCCGTCGGTGGTCAGGTCTTCGACCAGCAGCGTGCGTTTGCCCTCGGGCACGTCGCCCTCGATCAGCGCGTTCTGGCCGAAACCCTTGGGCTTCTTGCGGACATAGGCCATCGGCGCCATCAGTCGGTCCGCGATCCAGGCGGCGAATGGGATGCCGGCTGTCTCCCCGCCCGCCACAGCCTCGATCGTCTCATAGCCAACGTGCCGATGGATTTTCTCCACCCCAAGCTCGCAGATCTTCGCCCGCGCGCGCGGAAAATAGATGATGCGGCGGCAATCGATATAGACCGGCGATTTCCAGCCGGAAGTGAAGGTGTAAGGCTCCTCGGGGCGGAAGTTCACCGCCTTGATCTCGAGCAATATTCGCGCGGCGACGAGCGCCGCATCGCGGTCCCACTCCCCGAGCGCGGTCGTTCGTGGCAGCGCGGCGGGGGGTTTGCTCATCTCGACGCGCCGGCCAAGGCTCCTTCCGCCTTGCGCGCCTGCCATTTTTCCAGCGTTTCGTTCGCTTCGCGAGCAAAATGCTCCAGCTCGCCCGGGCGCTCGGTGCGGATGGTCATTTCCAAGCGGTGGCCGCTCGGATCGAAGAAATAGATCGATTGGCAGAAGCCGTGATCAACCGGGCCGCGCACCTCGGCCCCATGTGCCTCCAGCCGCCGCTTGCCCTCGATCAGCGCCGCCTCGTCGGCGACCTCCAGGGCCAGGTGCTGCACCCAGGGCGGCGTGTTTGGGTCGCGCATGGCCGGCGGGGAGCCGGGCAGCTCGAAGAAGGCGATGTAGCTGCCGTCCGCCAGCTCGAAGAAGATGTGCAGATGGGGGGTGAACGCCTGGGTGGACGGCACCCGGTCCTGGGCGATGGCGTGGACAAATTTGAGGCCGAGCACATCAGTGTAGAACGCGACCGTGCGGGCCGCGTCGTCGCAGCGATAAGCGACGTGGTGGAGCTTCTGCAACATGCCTGTCCCTCCCGCGGACCAGCGAGGACTAACGCCAACCGCACCGCGCGTCCATCGCCGGTTGACGTGCCGGCGGCCGCGTCCTCACCTACCCCGTTCAGGACGGAGGCTCCGAGATGGCGCAGCGTTACCGCATCGCGGTGATCCCGGGCGACGGCATCGGCAAGGAGACCATGCCGGAGGCGCTCAAGGTGCTGGACGCGGCGGCACGCCGGTTCGGCTTCGCGCTCGAGTTCGCGCACTACGACTGGTCCTGCGAAACCTACAAGGAGACCGGCGCGATGATGCCGGCGGATGGGATGGAGCGGCTCGCGGAAGCAGAGTCGATCCTGCTCGGAGCAGTAGGCTGGCCAGGCGTGCCAGACCACGTCTCGCTCTGGGGCTTGCTGATCCCGATCCGCCGCGGCTTCGACCAGTACGTGAACCTGCGCCCGTGCCGCTTGATGCCCGGAGTGCGCACGCCGCTCGCCGGTCGCGGCGAAGCCGACATCGACTTTTACGTCGTGCGGGAGAACACCGAGGGCGAGTATTCCTCGGTGGGCGGGCGCATGTTCCAGGGCACCGAGCGGGAAATGGTCTCGCAGCAAAGTGTGTTCACCCGCAAGGGCGTGGACCGGGTGATGCGCTACGCCTTCGACCTGGCGCGCTCGCGGCCGAAGAAGCACCTCACGTCGGCGACCAAGTCCAACGGAATTACCTTTACCATGCCGTACTGGGACGACCGGTTCGCGGCAATCGGGAAGGAGTTTCCCGATGTGCGCACGGACCAGTTCCATATCGACATCCTGTGCGCGCATTTCGTCCAGCATCCCGACTGGTTCGACGTGGTAGTGGGATCGAACCTGTTCGGCGATATCCTGAGCGACCTTGGCCCGGCGGTCGCGGGCTCGATCGGGATCGCGCCCTCGGCCAACATCAATCCCGAGCGGGCGCATCCCTCCATGTTCGAGCCTGTGCATGGCTCGGCGCCCGACATCGCCGGGCGGCATATCTGCAACCCGATCGGCCAGATTTGGTCGGCGGCGATGATGCTGGAACATCTGGGCGAGCAGATGGCCGGGCGGGAGATCGAACGGGCGATCGAGATGCTGCTGCGCGAAGGCGGGCCACGAACCCGCGACATGGGTGGCCAGGCCGGCACCGCAGAGGTTGGCGCGGCGCTCGCGGAATTGGTTGCCTCTGCCTAACACCGCGGCTTGCGGCTGCCGCGACGTGCCCTTAGTGTATGGGAGTTCTTGCGAATCACTCGCAACAAGGGGCCAACGCCGATGGGCAACGACGCGAGCCGGATCGCCCGACGCTGTGAGCGCGCGGTGGTGACGGCGTACCGCGAGCTGCGCCAGTGCGGCACCGACGATATGGCCGCCTTCGGGGCCTGCACGGCGCTGTATCGCATCCACCACCCCGAAGCCTCGATTAATGAGGCGCGGCGGCTGGTCGCCGAATGGATCGACCATCACGTGGTGCGCGGCGATCGCGGCCCGACGCCGGGGTGCGCCTGCGACTGAACGCCGGCGTTGGCATCGAGGTCAGCCCAGCGCCCACGCGATAGCGGCGCGGGCCAGGGCGTCGATGCTGTCCACCAGGAGTACGCACTGCCGATCCGAGAGGTCCATCGTAAGACCGAGCGAGATCTCCGTGCACCCCAGGACGACGGCCGACACGCCGCGCGCGCCAAGGCTCGTTACCGCCCCCGCGAGCGGGGCATGTGCCTCGGCCACTCGGCCCGCCTTCACGAGCGCGATCGCGGGACTGACCAGACTTTCCATCTCCTTCGCGCTTGGCACCAAGCATCGCCAGCCAAGAGCTTCGAGCCGGTCCTGGTACAACCGCATCGACAGGGTTGTCGCCGTGCCCATGACCCCGATCGTGCCCCCGTCGATCCCGACGCGCCGCAACTCGGTCGCCGCCGCGTCCACGATGTGCAGGATGGGGCAGTGAGCCGCCGCCGCCATCTCGTCGTACCAGCGATGCGCGGTGTTGCAGGGGATGACGATCGCGTGACAGCCGGCCCGTCGCAGCCCACCGATCCCGCGCAGCAGGAACGGTAACGGGTCTGGCCCGCCGCCGGATGGGTCGCGCGTCCGGTCCGGCACGCGCGGATCGGACCAAAGGACCGCCGGAATGTGGTCCTGGTCGCGCGCGGCAGGCGTGAGCAGCGTCAGCCGCACCATGAACTGCGCGCCGGCGAGTGGGCCCATGCCGCCCAGCACGCCGAGCATCGAGTTGGTCCCCATCCCGCTCCTTCGCCTCTCCCCTGGGCGCTTGACCCGCAAGCGGCGCCCGCCTAGCGGGGTGCATCATGCACGCGGTCAAGCTGGTGGGCCATCGCGGGGCGCGTGGGCTCCGTCCCGAGAACACGCTGGAGGGCTTCGCCACCGCGCTCGCGCTCGGGGTGGACGGGATCGAGTTGGACGTGACGCTCACCGCGGATGGCGTGCCAGTGCTCAGCCACGAGCCCGTGCTCCACCCCGATCTCACGCGCGGCGCGGACGGCGACTGGCTCGCCGGTCCAGGGCCGCCGATCCGGGAACTGCGGACGGCGGAGCTTGCCGTGTTCGACGTGGGCCGCCCACGCCCAGGCAGCGGGATCGCCGCGCGGTTCCCGGACCAGATTCCGTGCGACGGCGCACGCATCCCGCGGCTGGAACAGGCTTTCGCGTTAGCGAAAACCTGTTTCATTGTCGAGCTGAAGACTTTTCCCGACCGCCCTGGCCTCGCTGCCCCGCCCGAGGAGATGGCAGAGGCAGTGATCGCCGCCGCTGACTCGGTGGGCGCGGCCGCGCAGATCGTGGTCGAATCCTTCGACTGGCGCGGACCGCGCCATCTGCGCCGAACGCGCCCCGAACTCCGCCTTGCCTGGCTGACCAGCAGGCGGACCGTCGCCGCCGCGCCGCTTTGGTGGGGCGGGCCGCGGCCGGCGGATTATGGCGGCTCGGTCCCACGCGCAGTTGCTACCGAGGGTGGGCCGGCCACGGCAAAGCCGATCTGGGCGCCGGAGCATATCGGTCTCACGCGCGACTTGATCGACGAGGCGCATGGCCTTGACCTTTCGGTCCTCGCCTGGACGGTGAACCACCAGACGGACATGGTCCGGTTCGTTCGCTGGGGCGTCGATGGGCTGATTACCGACAGGCCGGATATTGCCCGACTCGTGCTGGCGAGCGAGGGCCTGCCATTGCCCGCCCCGCTCACGCGGCCTCCGGCTCACTGAGGAAGTTGGCGGCGGCCGAGGCGCGCGCGAGTAGCGATCGCAGGGCCGGATCCTGCTCCCCGTTTTCGGCGGTGAGCGCCTCCATCGGCACGAAATATTCGTGGGCGTGGGGGATCTGGTGCCGGGCGAAGCCGGCGTAGTGATGTTTCTTGAGCGCATAGAGCACGCGGATGTCGCGCACCGGCAGCACGAACGGCACCAAGGGCTCGTAGCGCAGCACGCCGGTTGCCTGCCAGCGCGGCATCGGATTGCCGGGCGCGACCGGGGCGAGCAGCCATGGGACGGGGCAAACCGCCAGCAGCGAATGCGTGCTAGGAGCGAAGCGCGACCGTTTGTCTAGCAAATTCTGCAACGACCCGCACGCCTCAACGGCGAGGATATCCACGAACGGCTCCGCCGGTGCGCCGCCGAAATTGAGCCAAAGCCCGTCGGGCAGCGTGCGAAGGCGTGTGCTCCCAGGAAGCTTCAGGAATGGATGACAGGTACCGAGATCCTCGGACGGACGGCCACGCAACCACGAGTCTCGTTTTAAGCTACGATGTTTCAACCCTGGCGGGCATTGGGGCCATCGGCGAAGCTGCTCTTTGACCATTGAATCCAAGGATTTGTTATGGCTCACCGTTGCCTCCAAGCTCGCACGACGTATCGCGAACACAACTATAGGCTGTATGACATCACGCGATCGTGTGCGGAACCCTTTGCGGCGAGAAAAGGTGAAAATTCAGGAGTGACCGGTCCGGATACGTCTTATCGAGCAGCCAGATTCATGTTACGTTCCAGAAACAAAAATTTCCGGAACCGTTTGCTGCGATCGATCGATCAGGAGCTAATCGCAAACGAATTGCCGATCGATCAATCTTTTACGAAGTTTCCTTAATATACCGCCTTACGACAACGCTGGCGGCTGTGCTGGTGCTCGCGGCAAAGCGAATAATTTCACGTAGTGAAATTTACGTCGAACAGATCCTTTCATGTGCGATAGTGCGCGAAACCCGCAAGGACTGGGTCAGTCACGCCGATCCAATGCCACGAAGTCGCGCCTTGTGTGGCCGGTATAGAGCTGACGAGGCCGGCCGATGCGCTGCTCGGGATCCTCGATCATCTCCTGCCACTGGCTGATCCAACCCACGGTGCGGGAAACCGCGAACAGAGCGGTGAACATGCTGGTCGGGAAGCCCATCGCCTTAAGGATAATTCCCGAATAAAAATCGACATTGGGATAGAGTTTACGGTCAACGAAATACGGATCGTTCAGCGCGATCTTCTCAAGCTCCAACGCGAGATCGAGCAGCGGGTCGTCCTTGATCCCAAGCTCGCCCAATACATCATGGCAGGCGTGCTGGATGATTTTTGCCCGCGGATCGTAGTTCTTGTATACTCGATGACCGAAGCCCATCAGCCGAGTATGGCTGTTTCGATCCTTCACTCCCTTGATGAAATCGGGAATGTTCCGCTGGTGGCCGATCTCGGCCAACATCTTCAGCACTGCCTCGTTAGCGCCGCCATGCGCGGGGCCCCAGAGGCTAGCGATACCGGCGGCGATACACGCAAACGGATTGGCGCCGGTGGAGCCTGCCAGCCGCACCGTGCTGGTGGAGGCGTTCTGCTCGTGATCCGCGTGCAGAACCATGATCAGGTCCATCGCCCGCGCCAGCACCGGGTTGACCTGGTAACCCTCGGCCGGCACGGCGTTGAACATATACAGGAAGTTTTCGGCGTAGCCAAGATCGTTACGAGGATACATGAACGGCTGGCCGATGTTGTACTTATGCGCCCAGGCGGCGATGGTCGGCATCTTGGCGATCAGCCGGAAGGCGCTGATGTGCCGGTTCTCCGGATTGTTGATATCCAAACTGTCATGATAAAAGGCCGAGAGCGCGCCGACCACGCCGCACATCACCGCCATCGGATGCGCATCGCGACGGAACCCGTTGTAGAATTCGCGGATCTGCTCGTGCAGCATGGTATGCCGCATGACCCCCATCTCGAACTCGTGCAGTTGGGCGGCGTTCGGCAACTCGCCGTACATGAGCAAATACGCCACTTCCAGAAAATGCGACCGCTCGGCCAATTGCTCGATCGGATAGCCCCGGTAGAGCAGCACGCCCTCGTCGCCGTCGATGTAAGTGATCTTGCTCTCGCAGGCCGCGGTGCCGCCGTAGCCGGGGTCGTAGGTGAAGATGCCAAGGTCGCTGTACAACTTGCGGATATCGGCCACTGCAGGGCCGAGGGTGCCCTCGATCAGAGGCAAGGTCGCCGACTTGTTCGACCCGTCGAGCGTGACGGTGGCCGACCGCTTGGCTGAGCCGCTCATGCGCATGTCCTCACTCTTGGCGACGCCTTGCCGGGCGCCGGATGCTGAAACTATGGCGCGCTGGCCTCACGTGCAACCTTCGCGCCTGCAGCAAATCGCCGCGACGAAGGCCGGTTCGCGCCGGCACTCAACGCGGCCGGCCGGGATCATCCTATGCTCGCCGTGACGCAGCGCATCCGCCGCGTTGCGATCCGCCATTTGGCCGCGATCGACTTCCTCAGCCAGAAGCTCAGTCTGATTCGCGTTCACCTCCGCCGCTTGCCGCATCGCCTCGCGTGAAAGCGTGAGCTGAAGCTCGTCGGACAGCAGGTTCCAATCGGCCAGCATGGTGCCCTTTCACGACGCATTCTACCGTCCGGGCGTACCGTTCGCAGCAAGCCGCTGCGGCGAGGAATGCCTTGGCCCAGTGGAGGGCTTGATCTGCTCAGGTCAGGTGCACCGCGACCGGAGGCAGTGGCGCGAATTCAACCGCCACGCTGGCGGGGCCCTCGAGCCAGATCGGCGGGGTGACGCTGCCCAGCATGACCATTTGTCCCGCCAGGAGGCCGCCGAATGCTGCGGCCACCGGAGAGCCCGCGAGCCACGCGAGGCAGTTCATCGGATCACCAAGCAGGTCCGCCGCCATGCCTTCCCCGCGCATCTCGCCATTGACGCAGATGCGCCCGCCAAGGCGCGGTATATCGAGCGGGCGCCAGTCGGGCGCGGGCGCTCCGATGACCGCAGCGGCGTGGAACACCTGATCGGCGATCAGCGCCGGCGTGCCGAGCCGCGCCAGTTCCCCGTATCGGTTCTCGACCAGCTCGATGCCGGCCATCAGCTCGCCCACCGCGGCCGCGGCTTGAGCGGGCGTGCACGGGCCGGGCGGCAGGTCGCGTGCGAGGCGCACGGCCAGCTCGCACTCAACCCCCGGACGGGTGAAATCGGCGAGACGCAACGCGACGCCGCTCGGATGCACACCGGCAGCCGCCATGAAGCCGGCCGCCGGCCCGGTGAGCCCGAGATAGTCCTGCATCCGCCGAGCAGTGGCGCCGATCTTGAAGCCGGCCGGCGGATCGGCTCCCATCCGGCGGGCCAATGCGCGTTGCGCCAGCGCCGCCTCTTGCTCGTCGCACGGCGTATCCGCCGGGTCGAGCCGGTCCAATCGCGCGCGCGATCGGCGCAGCTCGTGGAGGCGCGCGGCCGTCCGTTCAGGATCGAAGCTGGTAATCATGGCCTCCTCGTCAGCTCATAGAGCGCGACCGCGGCGGCGGCCGAGACGTTCAGGCTCTCCATGGCGCTCTTGGTGGCGAGAGCCGCCACCTCGTCGCAGGTTTCGCGGGTGAGGCGCCTGAGGCCAGTCCCTTCCGCCCCCAGCACCAGCGCCACCCTCCGGTCGGCGAGCGCCGGGCCGGAGAGCGGGGTCAGGCTGCCGCCGATATCCAGTCCCACGACCCAGAGATGGGCCGCCTTCAGTGCGACGAGGGTCCGCGCGATGTTGACCGCCCGGACCAAGGGCACGCTCTCCAGCGCGCCGGAGGCGGCCTTGGCGAGCGCGCCGGTTTCCTCGGGCGCGTTGCGGTCCTGCGCGATCACGGCGGCGGCGCCAAACGCCGCCGCGCTGCGCAGGATCGCGCCGACATTGCGCGGATCGGTGACTTGGTCGAGCACGATCACCGGCCCGGCCCGGTCGAGCGCGTGCGCGAGGCTGGGCGGCGGCAGCGGGTCGCCGAGCAGCGCGGCGCCCTGATGCACCGTGTCGCGGCCGAGCAACTGATCGAGGCGGATCCGTTCGGCGCGCTCGTGCCCGATCGCCCAGGGCGAAGGCAGGCGCGCGGCCAGGGCCGCCTCGGCGTCCTCGGTCAACAGCAACCGACGGAGCCGGCGATTGGGATTGGCGAGCGCGGCGGCCACGGCATGAATGCCGTAAAGCCAGATCGTTCCGCGCGGCGCTTCGGGTCGTCTCGGGCCGGCGGGCTGGCCGGAGCGTTCGTGACGCGGCCCTGGGGCGTGTTGCGACACGCGGGCGTGCAATTGCCCGCTGCTTTGCCCGGCGCTCGAAGCGGGATGATGGGCGCCTTGCGGCCGGGGGCTTTGCCCTGGCGCCTGTCCCGGCCGGCCTGAGCGGTCGTGGTGGCTTGGCCGTGGTGTTGCGACGAACCGGCGAAGCCCCGATCGGGTCCGCGGTCGCGTGGCGGACGCCCGCCTCCTCCCGGCCGGTTGTTCTGTGGCGGCTTCATTGTTGGTGATATACGCGGCTGATAGCCGGCTGCCCAGGGCACCGCGACCTGCGCGAGGACGCACATTCGTTGACAAGGGGCTGGCAATAGCCCTAGTCCGCCGCCCCGGAGGGGTGCCCGAGTGGCTAAAGGGGACGGACTGTAAATCCGTTGGCGCACGCCTACGTTGGTTCGAATCCAACCCCCTCCACCAGCAGCTATCGCGGTCCAGGACTGGTGAGCGCCCATCCTGCTGCGACCGGCGGCTTCTCACCACTTGCCGGCGACCATGTGAACTTCCCGCCTTGGTTTCCTTCAGTGTTTAACCACGGGGCCTTGGCGCTAAAGCCAAGCGTCTATCGTGAAGGGGGCGCCATCCCTGGAACCGGGAAGAGCTGACAAGATGGCACTTGGCTGGAACCGGGAAAGCTGCTGAGCTTGGCATCTGGTCTCGCAGGGGTTGCATCGCGATGCGGCTAGGCTTACGGATGTGGTGGAAGCGTACGGCAGTGGCGGCCAGCCCTTAGAGAGAGGCGCGAGCGTCGGAGCCTTCTGCCTGCCCGTTATGCCCCCGTCCAGGGAAAGCGCGCGTCTATCGTCGGACGCTGGTTAGCAGTGCTCTATGGCGCTGCCGTGACCACATTGCTGGCGGTCTATGCGCAGATCTTGTACGCATTCCCGGGCGATTGCGTGGACGCGCCATGCACGAGTGCAAGATGCGCAGCTCACAGCACGGCCACCAACTTTGGTGTCTCCTCACCCGGGCGGTAGAGCATGACCGGGTAGGACATCTCAGCCGCATGTGTCGATCGCAATGGAAGTGGAGAAAAGGTGATGTCCGCGTCCATGTTGGATGTTCTCACATCCGCCGAGGTTGAGGGTTCCGTTCCTCCCGAAAGAGTTTCCGAAACCACGCGCTATTTATCCGCCGCCGCTTATTTCGATACCGCCTTCAGAGAGGCCGTGCTCGCTCAGATCCACCAAGCCAAGTATCGCTGCAAGGCACCCGAGTTCGGGATCGACCACGGCGCGGTTATTCGACATTGTCGGATCGCGGAACGCCGCCGCAAATTGCGGGATGTTGCGCTAACGTCCTTCCTCGTCATCGTAGTGCTGGCCTCCGGGATGCTGGGTGGCGTAGGCTTAGTCCTACAAAATCCCACCTATACCGAAGACTTCTTACGTTACTATGCCATGACGTTCTTGCTGCTTCTCGCAGGCGGATGTTTGATCCTGTTTTTTGAGCGCCTGTTGACCGATCACTTCACGATACGTCGCAGAATTCTCCACCCGCGCGTCGCCACCGGCACCGCGCCACAGAGCCATGGCACCGGGCCCGCCGCAAAACCTCATCGTATACGGCGGGTACTCGCCGTTTGTCGGTTCGGGTCTCATGCTCAAGGACTGGTCATTCTCGGTCAATCTTGACAAACCTCGCCAGGATGATCCGAGTCGCCAAAGCGAGTCTCTGGACTTCTCCACTGACGAGTTGCTCGCCCAAGTTCAGCAACGCTTGGATGACCTGAAGATTGACGGGCTCGAGCAATACCGGGTCTTGCTCGCGGATGGGCGCTACGTACGAGACGATCGACGTCTGATGCCGAGCCCATTCGACTTGCCACCACGCAGAATAAGTGGCGAAATCTTCTCCGGTCACGAGGAATACCGGGAAGCGTGCCGCCGGTCCTATTGGTGCGCCTGCATCGTTGATTGGAACGGCGAGATGGTGTTAACAACGTATCTTAGATTTAAGAAAGGCCGACAGCATTTGTTCGTAGAGGCAAGCAACTTTATTCTTCCACCTTTAAAGCAGGCTTATTATGCAATCGATACAATAGATCCTGAACTGCGCGTCTCTTATCTCTTCAATAAGTTCTGCGGCTGCCTAATCGCCGCCCCTTTTAAACTGCTGTACTCGCCGTATTCAGTTTTCAGAATGTGTGGCGAACCGCTCGCGCGCTGGCTCCTGCATCGGCGAACTGTTAAAGCAATAAGAAGAAATCCGCTGTTCAATTATGGCGCAATAACAAGTATTCGACAGTTGGGTAGGGAAGACCGTTTCCGCGTGTACTTCCAGAGACTAGACAGGGACATGCACCTAAAGACGGTCGAGCAGACATTGATAGACACTATCGTGGATTTTCTGGAGGAGCACAACATAGATACCTCGGACATCAAGGAGCGCAGATCCACAATCCTCAACAATGGCGTGATGATCTCCGGAGGATCGATCATGACCCAGGCAATGGCTGTCGGTACCGGAGCCAATGCCGTTATGTCGAAAATTAAGTCTATGGCGCAGAGCAAGCCTATCACCCAATAGCGGAGTTCCGGAGCATGCAACGAAACGAGGGTATCATTATTCACGGCGGAACTCAGACGGTCGATCAAATGGTGTCCGGACGAGGCGCGAGCGTACGGAAGACCGTCATTGGTGAAGCCGGGGATCCAGCTTTCAGCAAACAGAAGATCTTGGACATGCTTGCTGACCTAGCTGCCGCAATCTGTGAGCAGAAGCACAATCTTCCCGAGGCCGAATTTCTTATCGGAGATGCTCGAACGAGTCGCCTCGGAAGTCGAGAAGACCGCACCGGACAAGTCCAAGATTGCTTCGTTGCTCGGGGTTCTCGAACAAGGGACCAGGGGTGTCGAGTCGGTCGCCTCGATCATTGGCGTCCTGAAATCTCTAGTGGGAGGTTTTCTCTCGTAACGGACCCACTCACCCCAAGTCTCAGCGCCAGACACCCTGAGACTGGAGACATCGATGCAGCGTCGGAAGCCTTTCCTCAGCAGCGGCGGCCGCCGCCGGCTTCGTCCCTGCCACGGCAACCGCCGCCAATCGTCCGGTGGTGCTGGAATTGTTCACCTCCCAGGGCTGCTCCTCCTGCCCACCGGCCGACCGACTGCTGGGCGAACTCGCGCGGCAGCCCGGTGTGATCGCGCTCGCCTGGCATGTCGATTACTGGGACCATCTCGGCTGGCATGATCCGTACGCGAGCCATCTCTCCACCGAGCGCCAGCGCGGCTACGCCAGCGCGCTTGGCAAGGATGTCTTCACCCCGGCCCTGGTCGTGGACGGCGCGCGCATGATGGTCGGCTCCAACCGGAGCGCGGTCGCCGAGGCGATCGCTACCGCCTCGCCGTTGCCGCTGCAACTTGCGCACGACCGGACCGCGCCGGGTGCCGTCACCACGATCAGCGCCGCGCCCGGTCCGGCTATCGCCCTGTTCGCGACCTACGACCCTGAGCGCGTCACGCCGGTTGGCGCGGGCGAGAACGACGGGCGGCAGTTGCGCGAGTTTCGGATTGTCCGCGCGGCGAAGGTACTGGCCGCGTGGGATGGTGCGCCACGCCGGCTGAAACTGCCCGCCATCGCCTCCGGACAGGGCGCGGTCGTGCTGGTGCAGTCGCACGACCTGCGCATCCTCGGAGCTGTCGATATCAAGCCGGCCGGTTACGTCTGATCGGCCAATGTGCTCGATTAGCCGCCGACCCGCGGCACCTCTTCGGCCGATCATCCGTTTCGAGTTTCCTACTGCGCCGTCGCGGTCTGCTGCATCGGCACCGCCGCCGCCACCTTGGCCGCGAGGTCGGGATAGAGCGCCGCGAGGCTGAGCAGGACGCCGTTGGTCCATCCGAAGCCGATTTGCGTCGCGTATTCGCCCCCGCCTCCGGTAAGGTCGCCTTCGGTTGCCATGACGTCGTATTTCTCGACCAGTTTGCCTGCGAAGACGTATTCGTCGATGTTCCTCTGCACCCAGCGTTCGGCGATCGTTTCCGCCAAACCCGGTTCGCCGTACATGGTAAGCCCGATCACCGCGACCCATTGCAGCGGCGCCCAACCGTTCGGCTGATCCCATTGCTGCCCGGTGGAAACCAGGGTCGTCGCCAGCCCGCCCGGCATCAGCAGTTCGTTCTGGACCGTGGCCGCCACGGCCGCCCCCTGGTCCGGCCGCGCGACCCCGCAGAACAGCGGGAACAGCGTCGCGGCGGTCACGGCATGGGTCAATTGCTGCTCGCGCCATGCGTAGTCGGTGAACGCGCCGGTTTGATCGTCCCACATCAGGTTCTGGATCGCGGTGGCGCGCTGCTCGGCGTATTGATCGAATTGCGCGGCGCTGGCTTCGTCTCCCTTGGCGCGGTATGCGCGGGACAGCGTTCGCTCCAGGTGGGCCAACAGGCTGTTCAGATCGACCGGCAGCAGCGAGACGGTGCGAATGGTGGCCAGCGTCTTGCCGTCGGCCAGCCAGCGGGAGCTGAAGTCCCAGCCCGAATTCGGCCGCCGCCCGCAGGTTGCGATAGACCACCGGCGAGGGCCGGTTTGACATGGCCGCGGTCTGCACGTCCTCCAGATACGATTCATCGCGCGGGGCCTGTCGCTCGTCCCAGTATCGGTTCAGCAACGTGCCGTCGAGCAGGCGCACGGCATTGCGGTATGCCGCGCCTGGAGGCAAGGTGCTGGCTCCCTGCATCCAAAAATCGTATTCCGCCCGCAACTCCGGCAAGTATTTCACATACGTTGCCTCGCCGTCGGTCCGCGCGATCAACTCCACCATGAACGAGAAGAAGGGGGGCTGGGATCGGCTCAGGTAGTAGCTCCTGTTCCCATTTGGTATGAACCCGTACCGGTCGATTTCGAAGGCGAAGTCGTTGAGCATGTTCTCGGCGAGCGCGTGGCGCCCGTCCTGCTCAAGACCCATCATGGTGAAGTAGGAATCCCAATAATACACCTCGCGAAAGCGCCCGCCGGGTACGACGTAGGGATAAGGGAGCGGCTGCAAGGTGGAGTAAGCTGGAGTGTTTTGGTCCGACTGCGTCAGCATGTCCCACAGGCTGGAAATATACGCCGGCAGCGCCGTGTCCGGCGGCGCGGGATTGATCGTCGGTCCCGTGGGCAAGGGTCCGGTGAAGTGCTGCGCGACGAAGCCGGCGAGGTCGAAGCCGGGCTGGTCCTTGCTGGAAGCATACTCGGCGACGATCGCGCTCGGCGCGCTATCGGGCACCATATCGGGAAAGGTCTTGCTGTCGGGAAAGATCGCCTGCAACTCGACGTCACGATAAAGCTGCCCGTATTCGATCGACGGCGGCACGGTATCGGGCGCCGGCGCCGTCTGCGCGACGGCCGAGCCGCCGATCGCGGCTGCCCACAGCACGATGCCGGCAAGAACGGAATGGCGAACTGTTCCCGGACGCTGGATATGGCCGGAGAGGCCGGGCTTCCAAGCCGGTGACGATCTCATTCTCCGTTCCTCCGCTTGTCATTTGGCATGACATCTTAGAAACGCGGTGTCTTGCTGTGCTACAGCCGACGCGGAATTCTCACACTTTGTTGAGCTTGGATCTGAGCCTCGATTTTCGTCCGGTCCAATAAAGTCCTGGACTAACGGCACTGGGCGATCTTTGCCTTCGGCTAAAATACAGTAGGGCACGCAGCCGCGCTTCTGTATATTTGTGGCATGAGCGAGACCGAAGCTCTTTTCTCGGTTCTCCGCCGTTCGGCCGACGCGAAGGCGGTTGGGGCTCTCGAACGCCTGGTGCGCGAGGCGCCGGACCGGGCGCTGAACCGCATAAACGTGCTGGATTTCGCCACCCAGCACGGACTGGGCGAGGAGCTCACCGTCGCCGCATTCTTGCACGCCACGAGGATTGGCCTGTTCGAGCTGTCCTGGAATGTGCTGTGCCCCGGCTGTGGCGGCGTGCTGGATGCGGCGGCCACGCTCAAATCCGTGCAACGGGATACGTACGACTGCGCGCTCTGCGCTGCCGGCTACGAGCCGACGCTGGACGAGATGGTCGAGGTCACGTTCACGATCAGCCCTCGCATTCGCCGGATCGCGGCCCATGACCCGGCTAGCCTGCCGATTTGGGAATACTGCCGCCAGATCCTTTGGAGTTCGGGCGTCGATCTTCCGGAGGAGGGTTTCGAAGACCTGATCGAGGAGCTCACTCTCGACTCCGTCGATCTGCCGCCTGGCGACAAGGCGGTCCTGTCGCTCCAGCTTCCAGCCGAGTTCGTGATCGTTTTCGAGCCCGTCACCCACAGCGCCCACTTCATCGACGTCAAGGGCGAGCCGACGCGCGAGCGCCAGCACGTCTCGATCGTATTCAACAAGGTGCGCGCGCCGACGGGCACTGAGGTACTCCGCCCTGGCCCGCTTCGGTTGTCGCTGGAGAACCGGAGCGACACGCGCGTGCTGCCAGGCGTCTGGATTGCCGGCGACCGCCTGCACGAGCTGATCGGGCGTCGCAAACCCTTCATGACCGCCAAGCGGCTACTCAGCAACCAGACGTTCCGGGACCTGTATGGGACCGACATTCTCGAAGTTGACCAGCGGCTAAAGATTACCAGCCTTACCTTCCTCTTCACCGACCTGAAGGCCTCGACCGACCTCTACGAGCGGGTCGGCGACCTCGCGGCCTTTAGCCTCGTGCGCAGCCATTTTCGCGTAGTTCTCGACATCGTGGCCGCCGAAGCCGGGGCCGTGGTCAAAACGATCGGCGATGCCGTCATGGCGACGTTCCCCACCCCTGACCGCGCGGTAAGTGCTGCGTTGCGCATGCGTGAAGCGATGCGCGAACTCAACGCCGCCCACAGGCGCCAGGACCTGCTGCTCAAGATCGGTATCCACGAGGGGCCTTGCCTGGCGGTGCTGCTGAACGACCGGCAGGACTACTTCGGCCAGACCGTCAACGTCGCCTCCCGCGTGAATGGCATGGCGGACGCGACGGCGATCATCGCCACTGGGCCGGTCATCCAGGACTCTGAGGCGGCCCGGCTGCTCGAGTGCAGCGGCTTGCAACCCGCACCACACAGTGCGGCGCTGCGCGGGCTCGCCAGCGAAGTCACGGTCTACGAGATCCCTTGACGGCTAGCGCCGGCTCGCAGCCGGCACGCTCGGCGAGGCGAGTCGGCGGCGCCTGGTCGCGATCATGCGGGCCAGGCTGCGCAGAGCGCCCACGATGCCCGCGGGCATCAGGAACATGAAGCCGATCAGGATCAGCCCATAGATCGCGCCCGGGGCGGCCTTGGAGATGTCGTTGGCGACGTTCGGGATGAACTCGATGAAGGCGCCGCCGAACAGCGCGCCGAGGATCGAGTTGACGCCGCCGACCACCAACCCCACGAAGAACCAGACCGAGATGAAGAAATTGAAGCTGTCGGGTGCCACGAACTGCACCGCGATGGTGGCGAGCGAGCCGGCCAATCCGGTGAACATCGCACTCACCGCGAAAGTGCGCGTCTTCACCGCCGCGAGATTGATGCCCATCGATTCTGCAGCCAGCGACTGGTCCCGGATCGCCATCATCGCCCGGCCGATCCGCCCGCGCGAGAGGTTCCAGCCGAGCAGGAAGATCACGCAGCCCACTGCCAAGGTGAACAGATAGATCCACTGGTCGGCGTTGATTGGCAACCCGAACGGCGCGTTCGGCTTGTCCACGGTCAATCCCTGCACGCCGCCGGTTATGTCCGACAGCGCGTTCACCTTCAGGATCTGTGGGGCAGCGACCGCGAGCGCGAAGGTAGTGAGCGCGAGGTAGAGCCCGCCCAGCCGGAGCGCCGGGAATCCCACCAGGAACCCGACCAGCGCCGAGGCCGCCGCCGCCGGTGGCAGCGTCGCCCAATAAGGCCAGTTGTAGTTCGCCATCAAAACCGCGGTCACGTAGGCGCCGACAGCGAAGAACGCACCGTGGCCTAGCGAGATCTGGCCATTGATGCCGGTGAGCACGGTCAGCCCGAGGATGGCGCAGGCATATGCCACGACCATCGTGAGTTGGAACAGCCGGTAATCATTGACCAGGAACGCGAGCGCCACCGCCACCACCAGGCCCGCGGCGGTAGCGAGCACGCGCCAGGCACCCAGTCTGCCCTCGTCGTCCTGCATCCGCCCGGCAGTCAGTTCGTCGTCGCGCATGGCTACACCCTGCTATGGATCGCGCGGCCCAAAAGCCCGGCGGGTTTTATCAGCAGCACGGCGACAATTATGAGCAGTGCGACTGTCAGCTTGAGTTCGGTGCCAACGACATAGGCCCCGAATAGGTTCTCCAGCACCCCGACGATGAAACCGCCGATCACCGCGCCGAGCGCATTGTCCACGCCCCCGAGCAGCGCACCAGCGAAGGCGTAAATCAGGATGCCGCCCATCATGTTGGGGTCGAGGAACACGATCGGAGCCACCATGATGCCGGCAACCGCGCCGATGGCGGCAGCAAGCGCCCAGCCCATCATCAGCATCCGGTTCACCCGAACGCCGCACAGCCGTGAGGAAGTAGGGTTGAACGCCGCCGCGCGCATCGCGAGCCCGAGCGTGGTGTGGCGGAAGAAAAGGTAGACGGCCAGCAGCACGAGCAACGTCACGCCGGTCTCGCCCAACTCATGGGCCGAGATATAGCCACCGAGCACCGGCTGGCCGCCGCCGAAGGGCGAGGGGAAGGGCTTGATGATGTAATCGAAGATCCAGCCGTCCATCGCGTTGATGACCAGCAGCAGCCCGATGAACACACCGACCGAGGACAGCACGGGCGCGTTCAGCATCGGGCGCATCAGCACCCGCTCAACCACCGCGCCCATGACGAAGGAGATCATGACCGCGATCACAAAAGCGCCCCAGTAGGGCACGCCGGCATGGATCAGGGTGAGGCAGAGATAGGTCGAAAGGGTCGCCATCTCGCCTTGGGCGAAATTGATGTGGTGCGTCGCCTGATAGATCATGACCAGAGCAAGCGCGACGGCGGCATAGATACTGCCGCTGGCGAGCCCCGAGATGATCTGATGAGCCAGTCCGATCACTTGGCGGCGTCTCCTCAGTAGCCGAGATAGGAGCGACGGACGCTCTCGTCCTTGCGGATATCGGCCGCCGGACCCGAGATCACGATGCGCCCGGTTTCCAGCAGGTAGGCGTGATCGGCGAAGTCGAGCGCGATCGAGGCATTCTGCTCGACCAGCAGGATGCTCACCCGTTCATCGGCGCGGATGCGGCGCAGGATCGCGAAGATGTCTTGCACGATCAGGGGGGCGAGGCCGAACGAGGGCTCGTCGAGCAACAGCAGCTTGGGCTTCACCAGCAGCGCGCGCGCGATAGCCAGCATCTGCTGCTCGCCGCCAGACAGCGTGCCCGCCTGCTGGCTGATGCGCTCCTTGAGGCGCGGAAAGTAGCCGAACATGCGCTCGAAATCGGCCGCCACGCCAGCGCGGTCGTGCCGCGAGTAGGCGCCGAGGCGCAAGTTCTCCTCGACCGTGAGTTCCATGAACGTGCCGCGCCCGTCCGGCACATGGCCCACCCCGCGCCGGACGATCTCCTCGGCGGCGAGGCGGTCGATGCGCTCACCCGCGAGCCAGACCTCGCCTTGCGGGCGGATCAGGCCGCAGATGGCGCGCAGCGTGGTGGTCTTGCCGGCGCCGTTGGCGCCTAAGAGCGCGGTGGTCAGGCCCTCTGCGACGGAGAAATCGAGGCCGTGAAGAACCTTAGTCTGGCCGTAGCCGGCGTGAAGGTCGCGCGCCTCAAGCAGCGCCGGCATGAAGGTGGGCCTCCTCCTCGGACTCGCCCAGATAGGCGCGGATGACCTCCGGCTCGCGCCGTACCTCGTCGGGCGTGCCGTCGGCGATTTTCTTGCCAAACTCCAATGCCACGACCTTGTCGGAGATGCGCATGACCAGGTTCATGTGGTGCTCGACCACCAGCACGGTCATGTGGAAATGCTCGCGAATCCGCTGGATCAGGCCGGACAGCTCGTCCACTTCGCTGTGATTGAGGCCGCCGGCGGGCTCGTCTAGCAGCAGCAGCTTGGGCTCGCCCATCAGCGCGCGTGCCAGTTCCACCCGCTTCTGGGTGGGGAACGACAGGCTTCCGACCGGAATCTCCGCCACGTCCTCCAGGGCCAGAAGATGCAACACCTCGCGCATCTTGGCCCGCGCCGCCCGTTCTTCCCGACGGACCACGGGCAGGCGCAGGGCGCTCACGACGAAACCGGAACGAGCCAGATGGTGGGAACCCACCAGCACGTTGTCCTTGACTGAAAGCGAGCGGAACAGGGCGACGTTCTGGAACGTGCGGCCAATGCCGAGCGGGGCCATGCGATGGCGTGGCTGGTTGTGGATCGAGCGGCCCTCGAACAGAATGTCGCCCTCAGCGTAGCGATAGATGGCGCTAATGCAGTTGAACAGCGTGGTCTTGCCGGAGCCGTTCGGGCCGATCAGACCGCAAATCTGCCGGTGCCCGACATCGAAGGTAACGCCACCGAGCGCCACCACGCCGCCGAAGCGCACCACCACGCCGCGCACGCTCAGAAGCGCGCTGTCAGCCATTCCCGCCTCGACGATCGCGCGCGAGCCCCGCGCCGCTCCGCTCGGCCATCCGCTTTCCCTGTTTCCTTGCGCGCACTCCGTGACGGCGTTCTGGCAACGCGCTCGCGACGGCAAGGTGACGAAGCCGCCCCGACGAGTCAACCGCCAGCGCGTCAACGCCGTCCGCTTTGTGGTCAGCCTTTCGGAGGGGATCGCGTGGCGTAAGAGGCGAGCCAGCCCATTGCGGCATCGGGCTCGCTGTCCGTGGTCGGCAGGTAGGGCTTGATGTCGATCAGCGGCGTGCCGTCGAGGCAATCGAGGTAGCGCAGACGCAGCACGCCCGGCACTTCGTACCCCTCGAAGGCCGCGACGGCCAAGCCGATCGGGTTGGGCCGGTGCGGCGAGCGGGTGGCGAACACGCCGCGGGTCTGGCCGTCGAACGGGGGCACAATGACCAGGCTGCCGTCCACCCGCGCTTGATGCAGCCAGTAGAGCACCATCAGGTGGGAAAAGCCGTCCAGGTCTCGGAGCCCGGCGACGTACTCCGGGAACACCTGGGCGCGGCAGAGCGGGGGCGGGTTGGGTTGGCGTCCGTTGCGGGGGCAGTCAGCAATCGTGCGAAACGGCGTGGTCAGCACCCCGATCGGGCGGAGGAGGAGGCTGTCACTCATCGTCAGGCGCGCGGCGCTGTCCTCGGATTGCCTTCGGCCATCATCTTGCCTCATCGGCGTCCGCGCCAGCCGCGATCAATAAAGAGACGGCTGTTCGGCCCTGTGCTCCCGCTGTTTCACAGATTGTTTATTTCACGGAGGTGCTACGGATTGGTGACATGCGGGCCATCAGCCAATTCGCACGTGGCTTCAGATAAAGACTGACGGTGCGCCCAACTCATGCAGCCGCCTGACGCTCAGTCCGCCAGCGGGGCTGTGGAGCAAGCCGCCGTCCCGTTCGTGCGCCCGGCTCGGGCCGAGCGGCTGTCCGATGTGGTAATCGTCGGCGCCGGCCTAGGAGGCACCATCGCCGCCGTGGTGCTGGGCCGCGCCGGATTTCGAGTCATTTTGATCGACCGGCACGAAGTCTATCCGCCGGATTTCCGTGCCGAACAGCTCGTGGGCGACCAAGTCGCGATGCTGCGTCGGCTGGGGGTGCTCGAAGGCATTGTCGCGGGGGCGAGCCGCGCGAACTATGCGCTGGGAGTGCGCGGAGGACGCGTAATCGACCGGGAAGACAGCGTGCATTACGCCCTGCGCTACGAGGCGATGGTCAACGCCGCACGTGCGCAGCTTCCGGCTTCGGTTCGGTTCATCGGCGGCAGCGTGAGCGAGATCGAGGCAGGACCGGCGTTCCAGCGCGTGCGCCTGTCCAGCGGTGAGGCCGTCGGCGCCCGCTTGGTCGTACTAGCGACCGGCCCGGCCAACGCTTTGTCGCGCAAGCTTGGGATCGAGCGGTGCGTGGTCCGAACCGATCATTCGCTGACCATCGGGTTCGACATCTTGGGCACGCACGGCGACGCATTCGCCGCTCCGGTGTTTGTCTATCATGGCGAGTCAGTCCGTAGCCGCATCGACTACCTCACCATCTTTCCGTTCGGCCAGCGGTCGCGCGCCAATCTGTTCGCCTATCGCGATCTTCAAGACCCTTGGACGCGCGCATTCCGTCGCAACCCGCGCGAAACCCTGCTCGCGTCCATGCCGGGTCTCGAGCGTTTTCTCGGCGCGTTCCGACTTGCCAGCCAGGTCCAGATCCGCACGAACCACCTTTATCATGCCCGAAACTATCTGCGCGATGGTGTGGTTCTGATCGGCGATGCCTTTCAGACCTCCTGCCCAGCCGCGGGCACCGGCGTCGGGCGCGTGCTGACCGATGTCGAACGGTTGTGCACCGTGCATCTGCCACAATGGCTCGCCACACCCGGCATGGGGATCGAGAAAATCCGGCAATTCTATGCCGATCCCGTGAAGCGGGCCTGCGACGCCGAGGCTACGCACAGGGCCGAATACCGCCGCGCCGTTTCGATCGAAACCAGCCTGTTGTGGTGCGCGCGCCGCTTGAACCGCCATCTCCGCGAAAACCTGCATGGCTGGATGGTCGGAGCGAGCAACGTTCGGACCGGAACCTCCAGATTCATGTCCATGACGGAACCGGCCGGATCCGCGCCAGCCATCGGGCTAGGGGAGGGCGATCAGAACGACACGCCCGCCGCGCCCCGCGGGCGTGCCTTCGCCGGCGGCGAGAGCGGCCCGGAAGCTCCGGGCGTGTAGCGCCCCAGCAGGCCCGGTGTTATCGGTCATGAAGACCGCCGCTGGCCCAGGCGCGGTTGGATCAAAGGGGGGAACGGCTGGTGCTTACAGCCAGCAAGCTGCTGCCAAGCTTCGCCGAGGCGGTGCGCGATGTCCCGGATGGCGCGACGATCGCCTTCGGCGGGTTCGGGATGCCCGGAACCCCGTTCAACCTGTTCGCGGCGTTGGCCAAGCAGGGCGCCAAGGGGCTGACCTGTATCGCCAACACCACGGGTGGCGCACAGCTTCCGCGAATGCCGGACATCGCCATGTTGGTAGAGCGCGGCCAGGTGGCGAAAGTGATCTGCGCCTTCACCGCCGGTACGCGTGGCTCCGACGTGCTGCCGTTCACGACTTACTACGAGTTGGGCGCGGTAGAGGCGGAGTTGGTGCCGCAGGGTACGCTCGCCGAGCGGCTACGGGCCGCCGGGGCGGGCATCCCGGCGTTCTACACGCCGGCCGGGATCGGCACCGAATTGGCCGAAGGCCGCGAGACCAGGACGTTCAACGGACGCGACTATTTGCTGGAGCTTGCCCTGCCGGTGGACTACGCCTTCCTGCGCGCGCGCCGGGCGGACGAATTCGGCAACCTCCAATTCCATCGCGCGCAACGCAACTTCAATCCAGTGATGGCGATGGCCGCGCGCACCGTGATCGTGGAGGTGGACGAGCCGATCCAGCCACTGGGCGCGATCGATCCCGACCAAGTGCATACGCCCGGCATTTTCGTGCATCGCCTGGTCGTGGTCCCGCCTCCGCCGGATGGGATCTGGCCCGCGAGGCGGCAGGAGCGCGCCCGGTGAGCGCCGCCCGATGAACGCCAATCGGGGCCTGAGCCGTCAGCAGATGGCTGATTGTATCGCGCGCCAGTTCCAGGACGGTTGGATCGTCAATCTCGGCGTAGGCATCCCGACGCTCTGCTCCAACACCGACATCGCGCCCCGCCGGGTGATCTATCATTCCGAGAATGGCGTGATCGGTTATGGCCCGATCGCGGCGCCGGGCGAAGAAGACCTGAACCTCGTCAATGCCGGCGGGCAGAACGTCACGCTGAACCCGGGCGCCGCGATCGTGCATCACGCGGACTCCTTCGCGATCATTCGCGGCGGGCGGATCGATGCGACCGTGCTGGGCGCCTACGAGGTGGCGTGCAACGGCGATTTCGCCAACTGGAAGCTGGCGGGGCAGAAGGGCGGCGGCATCGGGGGTGCGATGGACCTCGCCGCCTGCGCCAAGCGGGTGTTTGTCATCATGGAGCATACGACGCGCGACGGCCGCCCGCGTTTGGTGCCGGCGTGCGCCCTGCCGGTGACGGCGCGCGGGGTGGTCACGCTCGTCGCGACCAATCTTGGGCTGTTCGAGCCGGTCGGCATGGCATTTCTGCTGCGCGAGATCGCGCCCGGCGTGGACCCTGATGAGGTGCGCGCCCTGACCGGCGTGCCGTTGCGAATTCCGGACGGCGTGCCGGTGGTAGGATCTTTTGGGTGATACCGGCGTCTCGCTTCATAGTCGGCGAATGCCGACCATCCACGGCTTACTCAGGGGGCCATAGTCGTGGTTGCTCGCATTCGCGAGCATGACCGGGGGAGCGCTCTAGCCCGCTTCCTCGCGCTGTACTTCCTGCTTTACGCCGGGTTCGGGGTGGAATTGCCGTTCCTGCCGGCTCTGTTCCATGCGCACGGGCTGAGCGCGGACGCGATCGGGATCGTGCTAGCCGCGGGCACGGGCATCCGGTTGATCGCGGGGCCGCTCGCCGGCCGGCTCGCGGATCGGCTGGGCAGGTTGCGCTTGGTATTCGCCGCGTGCGCGGTGGGAGCCGGGCTCGCGGCGTTGGGCTACCTGCCGGTTTGGAGTTTTCCCCCGTTGCTGGCGATCGCCTTGGCGCAGGCCGCGATGCTGGCGCCGCTGGTGCCGCTCTCGGACGCGCTGGCGCTCGGTTCGGCGCGGAGCTTCCGCTACGGCTGGGTGCGCGGGGCCGGCTCGGCGGCGTTCATCGTCGGCGTGGTGCTTGCCGGGCACGTGGTCGGTGGGGCCGGTCTCGCGGCGATGCTGTGGCTGCATGCCGGGCTGCTGGCAGCCGCCGCGCTCGCCGTGATGCTGGTGCCGCCATTGGTTGCGAATGTGATGAAATCGTCGGCTGCCGGGCCGGATGCGGGGCGAGGCGCGCGGGGGATCCCTGAGGGGATCGCGGAGTTGTTCGGGTTGACGGCGTTCCGGCGCGTGGTGGCGGTGGCGGCACTGGTCGAGGGCAGCCACGCGCTGCACGATAGTTTCGCTGTGATACGGTGGGAGGCCGCGGGGATCGCGCCAGGGACGATCGGGCTGCTTTGGGCTGAGGCGGTAGCGGCCGAGGTTGTCGTGTTCCTGCTGCTGGGTCGTCCGTTGCTCGATCGGCTGGGTGTAGCGGGCGCTTCGGCGCTGGCGGCGTTGGCCGGGGTGGTACGCTGGGCGGTGATGGCCGAGACAGCGTGGTTCGGGGCGGTGGCGGCGGTGCAGCCCCTGCATGGGTTGACCTTCGCGCTGATGCATCTCGCGGTGATGCGGCTGATCGCTTCGGTGGTGCCGGGGAGGTTGGCGGCGACGGCACAAGCGGTGTACGGCACGCTATGCGTGGGCGGGGCCACGGCGCTGCTGACCTTGGCCTCCGGGCCGCTGTACGCGCGTTGGGGGGCGGGCGGGTTCTGGGTAATGGGGGCGCTGTGCGCGGTAGCGCTGCCGCTGGCCTTTGGGCTGCGGGACGCCGCGCGCGGCGCCCCGTCCACTTGAAAGTTTCGGCGTCGCAACGCCGCACTTGGGCGCCGCGCTCGTGGTTCTCGCGCTAGCGAGAGGCGCGCTGGTGGGCTCCCGCGCCCTCGAAGATAAACTATGATGAAACGATATGCTGCGCGAGCTGATCGGTGCTGGTGAGACCCGCGAAGGTGATCGTGGTTCTGTCCGGCAAGGTAAGCGTCACCCCGGCGCTTGTGGCGATCGCACCGTGAAGCGCGGTCTGGGCGGCGCCATCCGGGGCACTTCCGGCCACTGTGTCGTACCCGACCAGAGCGAGCATGTCGTTGCCGCCGAAATCCTGGATGACATCGGCGCCGCCGGCCTGGCCGTTCACGAAGTAGAAGACGTTGTTCAGGCTCGCGGCGAGCATGGTATCGTTGCCTGTTCCGGGCACGAACGCGTTGACCCCTGCCCCGCCCACCAGTGAGTCGGCGCCGCCCGAGGCTCGGTCGGCATAGAGCAACTCCGTGCCGGTGGCGTTCGCGGCCCACAACGTTTCGTTTCCGGCCCCGGCGACAAGGAGCGTGCTCGGCACGTTCGGGCCAGATGTGTTCGAATAGAACACCGCGCCATTGGCGGCGCCCATGATGGTTGTCCCGCCCGTGCCGCCCTCGATAAGCGCCTGGCTGTTCGTACCGGCGACGAAGTCAGTCGCGCCGTTGCCGCCGGAGACGCTGTCGAGCGAGCCCGCGCCGGCTAGGATCGTGTCGGCGCCGGCACTGATCGCGAACACATTGAAGCCGCTGCCACCCTGAAGGGTTCCGGTGCCGGCGGCGCTGAACGTGTCGGCGCCGTTACCGAGCGCCGCGTCATAGCTCGATCCAGCCGCCAGCGAGATCGAATCGGTTCCATCGCCCGCTGTGATGATATCGGTCGAGGGACCAGGGATGTTGGAAAAGACGATATCGCCCGATCCTCCGAGAAGGTTCTGACCGCCGGTGATCGTCAGGTTGGCGCCGTTGCTATCATCAACCACGAAGCTGTAGCCGGCTGGAACATTGACCACGGTGCTGCCGGCGGGAATGAGCAATTCGTCGGTGGCAGCCGGATCGGCAGCCTGCAGTGTCGCTCGCCGCGTAAGTATTGGTATCGAGCGGCTTCATCTCTTGGGGAACCAGTGTGAGCGGGAGCGACAAGCGCGGGAAAATTCGATCCGCCGAACGCGCTTTGGAATTGATTGAGAAACGCCGATTCGATTTGCTGGGTCAAGTTGCCTCCGCTTTGGCTAGTAGCGGGGTCGGCGCTCTGCTGCTTGCTCGCCTGCGCACGCGCGAGATCGCTCTCGATGGTCAGGGCAAGCGCGGCATTGCCGGCGGCGCCGAAATTCAATGGCGCAGCCGAACCGTTGGCTCCGAGGATCGTAACTGTAGGCATGGGAGGCTGATCCTCGCGTCGTGGTTTTTGGAACTTTCTCCAAATTTTTTAACAATGGGTGAAGCGTGCGAGACGACCCCGATATTCTCGCGGGCTCGTGATAGGTCCCGGGCCGGGCTCTGGCGGCGAGCAAGACGTTAAGCAGGTCTTAACACCACCGTGTTTCCGCCCCACGCGCGTCGGAACAGTACGGCTCGGGGCGAAGGGCAGTCACATCGCGACCAGCCTCACGGGGCGAGGGGGAGAGCCTGCTAGTCCTCGGCCGCGTGGCGGACCAGGACCTCGCGCTTGCCGACGTGGTTGGCGGGGCCGACCACGCCCTCCTTTTCCATCTGCTCGATCAGCTTGGCGGCGCGATTGTAGCCGATATTCAGTGGCGCTGGATGAACGAGGTGGACGCCTCGCCCTCGCGCGCCACCACGGCCACTGCCTGCTCGTAGAGGCCCCGCTCGCCCGCCTCGGCCCACGGCGATGCCGGCGCGGCCGAGCCAGTAGGTGCTCGCCCACAGCGTCTGCCAGATGCCCTCGATCTCGGTCGCATCCCGGCCCAGGATCTTCGGCGCGATCATCTCGCGCAGGCAGGCATTCGGGGTCTCCAGCCCGCCGGATAGTGATTGCAGGTAACCCATGCCGCGGAGGCCGGCGCGGGTCTTGATTTCGAGCACCAGCAGTTCGCGATGGGTGGGAGGCATGATGCCGTTGTCGGGCGGGGGCCCGCCCAGGGGACGCGCAGCAGGGTCGTGCTGAGAGCGGTGATGGTGGTGTCCATCGCGTTTCCCCCGGAGCGGGGGAAGCTTATGGATGCTTCCGGGAGTGTGTCAAAACGTGCTGCGATCATCGCTTGCGGTCAGCCGCCAGCCGTAGGCGGCCGCCACTGCCTCATCGAGCGCCCGATGCAGGTCGTCGAGCCAAGCGCCGGGCGGGGTGCCGCGGGGCGGCGACACGCCGCAGAACCGTTTTATGGAAAGTCACGCACCCCGCGCTTGGAGCATGGTCGCATTACCTCAAAGGTCGAAAAATCGTTCTTTGAGTTCCTCGCAGGCACCATCAAGTCCGGGGAAGAGTGAGCCTGCCGTTATGCCCATCATGCCTAACTCTCGCATAACTAAGGGACGCTCTCTCAGCGGTAGGTCGATGATCTGTAGATATTGCCGCCCGTCGCTCTCTTTTGACCGGATATAGGTTTCGATATCGTCGATGTTGGTTAAGCTGGAAATCGACTGTTGGGGTATCAGGCGCTCGTTGTCAATCGCTATGAACTCCATGATAGAGAAATGCAGCCTACAAGCGGTAATTTTTACGAGTTGCGGGAACGTATTACGCCACAACACTTGATCGAACGCAAAGAGGCGAACCATTTTGTCATCGGATGCTGTTCTAGCCTCGGAATTTTTTATATGGCGATAAGCGAAGAACGCGCCCACATACGGCGAGTAAGTCCAGTCGAGAAGCGGGGTGGGGTAACCGTGATGCTGAGCCAAGTTAAAGAATGCGCCGTTTTGCTCCGCTATGCTGAGATTGAAAATGTGGCTTGTTCTCTGACTCAGATGCCTATGCAGAGTTTGAATATCTTGCGCTGAGAACCTCGCTAGATTTGCCCGACCTGTCCGATGAAAACCGGTCCGCAATCTTTGTAGTTGTCGTTGTCCGCGAAAGATGTAGCGCCGAGGTTCCAGACTGGTCACGTAGGCCTTAAACTGTGCCCAGTTCACAATATCGGGCCGGGGTTCGTATTCTGTTGGTTCTCCAGCACGGCTCTTAGGGATTTCGGCAGTCCCAGTCGTTTGGATGTCCGTTACCCAGCTTACTCGCAGAGTGTCGTCACTTAGGGTAAGATTCACGTTTGCACGACGCGGGAATATGACGTTTGGGGGGAATAGGGCCGCAAGCTGCTCCCAAGTGGCCGGGTCGCCCGTGCGCGGGTTAACTGGCAAAAGATCGAGACAGAGTTGGAACGTGCTGCCCATATCGGGTGTCTTGATCGCGACGAACGTGCTCGGGAGCGCAGAATTGTCATCGTATGCAAACGCAACCCCTTCGTAATGTGTCTGCATGTCGTCGAGTTCGATGATCAACTGTCCGTTGTTTGAGCCAGTGTAGCGACCGATCCACTGCCCTTTCATGGAGTTAGTCTCGAAATCGTCGCGTGGTGCACGTTGTAGGTGCGGGCAATCTCGCGCACCGGCTCGCCGCTGTCGCGCCGCTGGATTGCTTCGCGCTGCTGGTGCGGGGTGAGCTTGGGCGGTCGGCCCAGACTTTTGCCGCTCGCCTTCGCCCGCGCCCGTCCTTCGCTGGTGCGCGCGCGGATTAGCTCGCGCTTAAACTCGGCAAGGCCGCCGAGCACGGTCAGCATCAGCCGCCCGTGCGTCGTGGTGGTGTCGGCCCAGGCGTCCGCGAGCGAGCGGAAACCGGCTTTCTTGCCGGTGATGGCCGCGAGCGTGTTCAACAGGTCGCGGGTGGATCGCGCCAGCCGGTCGAGCCGCGTCACCGCCAGCACGTCGCCCGGTAGAAGCGCCCCAATGGCGCGCCGAAGCTGGGCGCGGTCGGTCTTGGCGCCGTTCGCCGTCTCGCGGAACGCCTTCCGGTATCCGGCCCTGGTCAGTTGCCGCACTTGAGCGTCAAGACTCTGGCGGCCCGTCGATACCCGTGCATAGCCGTATTTCATGCTCGCATATCTGCACCGAACTTGCGCGCCAAAAAAGCGCATTGTTTCAAGACCCTAGTTTTGGCGCGAAAGTCTTATTTTGCAAAGCCGCGGATCATGAGCTGTCGGAACTTATCCGTCGGCACGATCCTAAGGTAGATGACCGGGCATTCCGTGAACGCCGGAAGGTGGTTGCTGAGGCGTCACAGTTTGGGTGTGCGACCTGGGTGGCGTAATGGGGGTGACGTACGTCGGCTCTCGTTCCTGATTATGGGGAGTTACTGGCGGGGGACCAATCCCACTAGTTCCCGGTCCACCTGAAGGCCCACTTCCCGACGACGATGGGCCAGAGGACGGCGCCCCTGGATGTAGTGCGAGGCCTCGTCTAACCGGGGTCTTGTGGATCGCGTATCCAGGTGGAGGTGTGTGTGGTGGTTCATAGGGGTTGGCCATCTCTGGTACGCCGGTAACATCCGGCGGATCCGACACTCGGTCATAATCTTCCCCGGGATCCGTAGCGACACCTCTCACTGACACTTCAATACCGTGATTGATTGAACATGCATTAATAGGATCGCCGAGCATCTGTATTAGCATAACGATATCGGACAGCTGCTTCATATCGGAGTTACTTAACCTCAGACACCCTCCAGTGGGCCGCAGAGTCCCGTCTGGTCCGGGCGCACCACCATGAATGAGAATGCTATCTCGCTGGAATACCTGAGCAGCATGCAGGGCTTCCCCTGCTGTAGGATAAAGTAAAATAGCGCCGTTCGGTCCGTATGAATGAGAATTATTTAGCCTAGTCCCAGGAATATCGGTTCTGAGCACTCGGCCTGCTTTGTAGTTTCCTAACGGGGGTGTCTCCATACTTCCTTAATCTGTCATGGTCGGGATTCGCAGCCTTTTTTGCAATATCGTTTGCTGATCTACCAAGCACTGGAAACGGGCCAAGTATTGTTCTCCCATTCGCATCAAGGACGCGAAGGGATCCTTCCTTGCGCCTATCGTTTGGCAGAAGGACATTGATCGCGGCCATTTATTCACCATATAGGAACAAAGCAAACTCATTCGCACTTGAGCCAGTTGCCGGCGTCCTTAACTCGCCAATTATAATACTCTGACAAATAAAACTCAGGATAAGCATATGTTGTGCCGCCGAATGATGTAAGTTTACCTGGTCGTCCCTCGCAGAATACGTTGATGCCTTCTATGTCCCATGGTGTATAACCTTCCATTGGCCTTCCCTTCGAGCGATAAACTCAACAGAAAGAGCTAGATTAGAGGTCGCGTAGCCGTGCGTCCGCACAAGCGCTTCGAACGAGGCCGCTCCAACACCCCACTTTCCTATTTCATTGAGCGTTATAACAAGGCTTCCGCGTACAAAGTCCAGTATCGGTGCTCCACCCAGGCTGACTGTCATCTGGGTCAATTCCCCTTCACTCCATGAGATGTTTTTGCTCTGCATTCCTTGAGAGATAAAGGACTAAGCAAATCGGCATAACATGGCTTTGTGAATGCGGCAGCGAGAGTGATCGTGCTTTCGATAAGCCCACGTCGAGTTTTCCTTAGGGCGAGCATTCTGCAATTGACTTGCCTGCGCTCCCTGCTCGATCCAGCCGTTCTCCAGCCCGGCACACCGCAAGACACGGCACGAGCGTTATCTACCCGCGCCTGCGATGTTTGGGGAACCGACACGGACACCCTATCTGGTGATGTGCCGTCAGAAGGAGCTTCGTTTTGGAACTCGTTTAGAGCGGCGGCCCAAATCTGGCGCCGTGAAAGTTGGCAATGTTCAGCCATATCGCACGTCTAAACCCATACGATTACGATAACAAACCCCTCCGACTGAAAAGGAGACGCCTGGCGATCTGCTGGGCCTCTCTCGCAGGCCATTTCCTCGCATTTCCCCGTAATCGATGCCAACCGTGATTTCCTACTTCCTCACGAGGTAGAAATTCAAGAGAGATCAGGCTGCGCCGCACCGGCGTCCGCTATGCCGACCTGCGTGGGACGCTTGCTCGTCTGGCCGCGCGCGGGAAGACGCTGGCCTTTCTTGATGCCTGCCATCCCGCAACGGAATCGTAGCCGACCAGCGCGATCATGTCGTCGCCGGCGAGACCACTCTCGGTTTCATAAAGAAAGATTTACGGCGTGAGACAGCCGGTCTTCCTCGCGCTTTCGTGATCGAGCGCGGCCGGGCTTCGGCGGGGTCGTGAAAAGGTTGAGCGAGGCTTAACGCCAACCGTGCGGTTCGACCCCAAGCGCGCGCGAACCGCACGGTTCGCTCACGCGCTCACCCCCCGACCAGCCGCACCGAGGGGCGGCCGCGGCGGGTGATGACCACCTCGGTTCCCGACCCGGCCGCCGCCAGCACCTCGCCCCAGCGGGTCCGGGCTTCCTCGGCGCCGAGGCGCAGCCGGCCGCGCGCGCCGCCGGCGACGGTGCCCAAGCGAGGCCAGGCGCCCTCCGCCTCCGCCTGCCCGACCGCCAGCAGAATCCCGGCGATGCAGCGGGCGAGGCGGCGCCGGGCGGCGGGCTCCGGCGGCAAGGGGCGGGCGAGCGGGCTCAGCAGGGATTCGAGCACCGGCAACAGCAGATCGGCCGCGCTGGGGCGGTCGGCGAGACCGGGCACCGCGGCCGGGAACGGCGGCGAGAATCGTCTCCAACAGCACTTGCCGCTTCAGCCGGAAGGACTCGCGCGATCCCTCCTCCAGCTCGTGGACGCAGAGCAGCAGCAGGCGGTGCGCATCAGGCGAGGCGGCGATGGCGTCGAGCCAAGCGCGGATCAGCGCTTCGAGGAGCACCTCGGGGGCCGAGCGGCTCCATTCGTCATGCGCGGCGCAGACCGCGGCGCTGAGCGCGGCCAAATGCTCCTCGAGGATGTCGGCGAGCAGTTCGCGGCCGTTCGCGTAGAGGAATTTGACCGACTTCCACCCGACCTCGGCGCGGCGCGCCACCCGGTCGATGCCGACCCCGGAGGTGAGGTGCTCGGCGAACAGGCGAGCGCCGGCTTGCCGAAGCTTGTGGCGGAGGGCTTGCCGCGCCCGGACAGGCTCGGGCATCGCGGCCGCATCGGCGGGCGCGAAGGAGGGGACGAATGCGTCAAGCGGGCCGGACAGGTTCGGGCACCTCCGGAATGTTCCACGCTCGTTCTGGGGTTGGTTGGGGGTGGGTTCAAGGGGCTGTGGCGGCCCTACCCACGTCCGCGCGGCGTGGAGAGGGAGCTTCAGGCGTTGACGTGGTCAATCCTCGGGGGCGTGGCGGACCAGAACCTCGCGCTTGCCGACATGGTTGGCGGGGCCGACCACGCCCTCCTTTTCCATCTGCTCGATCAGCTTGGCGGCGCGATTGTAGCCGATATTCAGGTGGCGCTGGATGAACGAGGTGGACGCCTTGCCCTCGCGCGCCACCACGGCCACTGCCTGCTCATAGAGGCCCCGCTCGCCGCCATCGCCGCCCGCGAAACCGGGCAGGGCGGCCACGCCGTCGTCATCCTCGAGCTCGGTGACGGACTCGACATAGGCGGGTTCGCCCTGCTCGCGCAGGAATTCTACGACCTTTTCAACCTCTTGGTCGGAGACGAAGGGGCCGTGGACGCGGGTGATCCGCCCGCCCCCGGCCATGTAGAGCATGTCGCCCTGGCCAAGCAGTTGCTCGGCTCCCTGCTCGCCCAGGATGGTGCGGCTGTCGAACTTGCTGATCACCTGGAAGCTGATCCGGGTCGGGAAGTTGGCCTTGATCGTGCCGGTGATCACATCGACCGAGGGGCGCTGGGTGGCCATGATGACGTGGATGCCGGCCGCGCGCGCCATCTGGGCCAGCCGCTGCACCGCCGCCTCGATCTCCTTGCCGGCTACCATCATCAGGTCGGCCATCTCGTCAACCACCACCACGATGAACGGCATCGCCTCCAAGGTGAGCGGCTGCTCCTCGACGGTGGGCCGGCCGGTGTCGGGGTCGAAGCCGGTCTGCACCCGGCGCGTGATCACCTCGCCCTTGGCGCGGGCCTCGGCGGCACGGTCGTTGTAGCCGCCGATATTGCGCACCCCCAATTGGCTCATCGCCCGGTAGCGACGCTCCATCTCGCGCACGGTCCATTTCAACGCGGTGACGGCCTTGGCCGGCTCGGTCACGACCGGCGCCATCAGATGGGGGATGCCCTCGTACATCGAAAGCTCCAGCATCTTCGGGTCGATCAGGATCAGCCGGCACTGGTCGGGGGCCAGGCGATAGAGCAGGCTCAGGATCATCGCATTGACGCCGACCGACTTGCCCGAGCCAGTGGTGCCCGCGATCATCAGATGCGGCATCCGTTGCAGATCGGCTGCGATCGGCGCGCCGCTGATGTCCTTGCCGAGTGCCAGAGCCAGCCGGCCGGGATGTTTTTGCAAGTCGTCCGCAGCCAGGATCTCGGACAGGAACACGGTCTCGCGCTTGGCGTTGGGCAGCTCGATGCCGATCACGTTGCGTCCGGGCACGGTGGCGATGCGGACCGCCGTGACCGACAGGCTGCGGGCGATGTCGTCGGCCAGGCCGATCACGCGGGCGCTGCGGATGCCGGGCGCTGGTTCCAGCTCATACAGCGTCACCACCGGGCCGGGGCGGATCTCCACGATGCTGCCCTGCACGCCATAGTCCGAGAGCACGGTCTCCAGCAGCCGCGCGTTGGCCTCCAGCGCCTCGGCGGTCGGGCCGTTGCTGGCGCGCGCGGGCGGGGACTTGAGCAGCGACAGTGGCGGAAAGCGCCAGCCGGGCTCGGCCAGCGGCAGGCTCTCCTGGTGCGGCTTGGCCCGCGTCGGCGCGGCGCGCACCATGGATCGGGCGGCCGGCGCGGGGGGCGGGGCGTCGGGTTCCGGTACCAACGAGCGCACGCCCTCGGCGCGCGGCTCGCGCAACGTGGCCACTGGGGGCGGCCCGTCCGGGTCGGGTGCGGCCGCCGGGCGGCGCAGGCGCAAACGGGTCAGCAGCGGCAGACCACGGCGAGCCAATGGCGCCGCGTAAGCCGCGCCGCCGGAGGTCAGGCGCGCCGTGACTTTCGCCGCACTCCATCCGGTGGAGACCGAGAACCGGCCGATCACCATGAGGACGCGAGCGATCGCCCGCCACTCCTCACCCGACAGCCCGCAGGCCAGCAAGACAAGCGTGGCCGCGAGCGCCCAGCCGATGACCCAGACCAGGCCCAAACCGAGCGGGCCGAGCACGCCCTTGCCCGCCGCCAGGGCGATGTCGGCGAGCACCATGCCGACAGCGCCCCCCGGCCCCGCCGTAGTCGGCCACAAGATCGGGTGCGGCGAGGGGAGGGCCGCGAACGCGGCGGCAAGCACCGGGATCCCGGCGATGGTGGCGGCGATATGGGCCGGCGGGCTGACCAGCCCGCGCCGCGATGCTAGCCGCCAGGCCCAGGCCAGCATGGCGAGGCTAGGCAGCGCCGCGGCCAGCCCGAAGCCTTGCAGCATCAGATCCGACAGCGCGGCGCCGAGCGGCCCCGCCAGGTTGTGGGCCCGGACGTCGGAGGCGGTGTCGAAGCTGGGGTCGCGCGGGTCGTAGCTCGCCAGCGCGACCAGCAGGGCGACCCCCGCGATCCCGAACGCCAGCCCGCTCAATTCCGCCGTCCGGCGCCGCATCAGGGCACGGATGGCGGGCGAGGCGAAACGATTGCCGCCGGTCGGGATACGACCGGCGGGAGCGGAGCGGGCGGCGGCGGCCATGCGAACTCGGGACCTCGGGCGCTCTATTTTCGTGCGCGGCCACAAGCATAACCGCGAACCAACTGCGATGTATCAGAAAACCTGCTCGCCGTGGAGCGCGATATCGAGCCCCTCGCGCTCTTGCTCGCGGCTCACGCGCAGGCCCACCACGGAATCCGTGAGCTTGAGCGCAACCCAGGTAACGGCGCCGCTGTAGCCGATGGTGACCGCCACCGCCAGCGCCTGAACCCCGAGCAAATGGAGGCCGCCGGCATAGGCGCCTTGCGGCAGCGCCGAGGTGGCCGTGAGCGGACCGAAAGCGAACACGCCGGTCAGCAACGTTCCCACCATCCCGCCCACGCCATGCACGCCGAATGCATCCAGGCTATCGTCGTAGCCGAACCGGGGCTTGGCCACGGTGACGGCATAGAAGCACGCGATACCGGCGACAATCCCGATGGCGAGCGCCGGACCCGGCAGGACGAAGCCGGCCGCCGGGGTGATCGCGACGAGGCCGGCAACCGTCCCCGAGATCGCGCCCAGCACCGACGCCTTGCCGTGCAGCAGCCGTTCCGCGAGGCTCCAGGCCAGCGTGGCCCCGGCGGCCGCGATTTGAGTGGCGAGCACCGCCATCCCGGTGCGCCCACCGGCCCCAAGCGCGCCGCCGGAGTTGAAGCCGAGCCAACCGACCCAAAGCAGCCCGGCCCCGGCCACGGCGTAGGCGAGATTCCACGGTGCGAGGTTCTCCGAGCCGTAGCCGAGCCGACGGCCAAGCACGAGGGCGCAAACGAGACCGGCCACCCCTGCGTTGACTTCGACCACCGTGCCGCCCGCGAAATCGGCTACGCCCAGCAGGTTGAGCCAGCCGTTGGGCCCCCAGACCCAGTGCGCGATCGGCGCATAGACCGCGAGCGACCAAATGGTCATGAACACCATCAAGGCCGAGAAGCGCATCCGGTCCGCGAAAGCGCCCGTGACCACGGCGGGGGTAATGATGGCGAAGGCCATCTGGTACATCACGAACACGCTTTCGGGGATGGTCATGGGCAACGGGTTGGCGCTGGTGGCACCGAGGGTGAACGGCTGGTCCCAGCCGGTGCCGAGCCCGTTCAGGAACAGCCGCGACAGATCGCCAATGAAAGCGCCTCCCGCGGTGAAGGCGAGGCTATAGCCGAGCACCATCCAAAGCACGCTAACCAGCGCGCACAGGCTGAAGGACTGCATCATGGTGGCCAGCACGTTCTTCTTGCGCACCATCCCAGCATAAAAGAGCGCGAGGCCTGGGACCGTCATCACCAATACAAGCGCGGTGCAGGTCAGCATCCAGGCCGTGTCGCCGGTGTCGATGCGAGAAGTTGGACCGGCTGCAAATGCCGGCGCTACGGGCAGGAGAAGCGCGCCGGCAAAGACCGCCGGCGCGCGGCGGCAAATAAGGCTCATTCGTCTTGTTACCTGAGCGTGAGGGTTGGGCGGGGCCTAATAGCCTGCCAGGCGACGCTCGCGGAGGCCAGAGTTGCCGTTCCGGTGGTCCGGAGCCAGCTTGCGGCGATCCCGAGAGGGGACGAAGGAGGAGATCCTATGGCCGAGACGCTCAGCACCGAGGTTTGCGTCGTCGGCGCCGGGCCCGTCGGGGGCACGCTGGCCTGCCGGCTCGCCGCCGCCGGCATCCCGGTCGCGGTGATCGATCGCGCGCCGCTGCCGCCGATGGAGCACCCCGCGTTCGACGGTCGCGCCTACGCAATCGCCGCCGGTTCCCGCCAGCTGCTCGCAGAGGCGGGGCTCTGGGCGCGACTGCCCGAGCCGCCCTGCCCGATCCTGGACATCCGCGTCAGCGACGGCCGGCTCGGCCGCCCCGCCTCGCCGCTCTTTCTGCATTTCGACCACCGTGAGGCAAGCGAACAGGCCGGGCCGTTCGGCTGGATCGTAGAGGCGCGCGGCCTGCGGGTGGCGCTGAACGCGCATATGCGCCAACTCGAAACGCTGCGGGTGTTCGCCCCGGCCGAAGCGACGGTCGCGTGCGAGGCGAACGGCGCGGTGCTGCGGATCGCTGGGACGGCCGAGATCCGCTGCCGGCTGGTGGTCGCCGCCGAGGGCCGGGACTCGCCGCTGCGCGAGCAGGCCGGCATCCTGGTCACCCGCCTGCCCTATCGCCAGACCAGCATTGTCTGCGCGGTCGCGCACGAACGGCCGCACGACAACGTCGCCCTGGAGCATTTCTTGCCTGCTGGTCCGTTCGCGCAACTGCCGATGGCGCCCAGCGCGGATGCCGAGGCCGGGGGCGCGCCCAATTTGTCGGCGATCGTCTGGACCGAAGACCGTGATGTGGCGGCACGCATGTTGGCCGCCGACGACGCGCGGTTCAGTCGCGAGATCGCGCGCCGGTTGGGCGATCATCTCGGCTGGGTGCGCCCGGTCGGGCGGCGCTGGAGCTACATGCTGTCCGCCATGCTGGCCCACCGCTACACCGGTACCCGTCTGGCGCTGGTGGGCGACGCCGCGCACGCTATCCATCCGATCGCCGGCCAGGGACTCAATCTCGGCTTCCGCGACGCGATCGCGCTGGCCGATCTGGTGATCGCGGCCCGCCGGGCCAGATCCGATCCCGGCTCCCCTGCCCTGCTCGCCCGCTATCAACGCCGGCGCCGGCCGGACAACCTGATGATGCTGGCCGCGACCGACGCGCTCGACCGGCTGTTCAGCAACGACAACCCAGTGCTGCGCCTGGCCCGCGACCTCGGTATCTCGGCCGTGGACCGCACCCCGCCGCTGAAGCGGCTGTTCATGCGCCAGGCGATGGGGCTCGGGGTTCTTCCGGGCCTGGGCTGAGGCTCCTATCCTGCCCGGTGTCCAAAAACTTGGAGACAAAGCCATGCCGCGCAGGATTCTGGTCGTGGACAATCCGCTGAACGCGATGGAGGTGATGCGCGAACTGGCCCCCGACGGGTTTGACGTGATCTCGGCGCGCGCGAACAGTCCTGAGTTCCGCGCCGCCTTGGCCGATACCGAGTATCTGGTCGGGCTCGGCGAAGTGACGATGGATGACGCGTTCTACAAATCGGCGCCGAAATTGAAACTTGTTCAACTACTCAGCGCCGGCTACGATAGGGTCGATATCGCGGCGGCGCGGCGGGCGCGCGTACCGGTCTGCAACAATGGCGGCGCCAACTCGATCGCGGTCGCCGAGCACGCGATCATGCTGATGCTGGCAGTCTCGCGCCGGCTGGTCTGGCAACACACGATGGTCGCCTCCGGGCGCTGGCGCGGCAACAACGTCGCGGACGTGCGCCTGTTCGAGCTTTCCGGCCGCACGCTCGGCATCATCGGCCTGGGCACCATCGGCAAGAAGGTCGCACGGCTCGGGCGCGCGTTCGGGCTCGACGTGCAATACTACGATATCGCTCGGCTCACCGAGGATCAGGCCGACGCGATAGGCGTTCGCTTCCGATTGATGAGCGAATTGCTGCGCGGTTCCGATATCGTCTCGCTGCACGTGCCGCTGACGCCGCTCACTCGGCACATGATCGGAGCGCGCGAGCTACGGCTGATGAAGCCCAGCGCCTACCTGATCAACACGTGCCGAGGGCCGGTGGTGGAGGAGCCCGCGCTGCACGAGGCCCTGTCCAACGGCACGATCGCAGGCGCTGGGCTGGACGTGTTCGACCAGGAGCCGCCCGCGGCGGACAACCCACTGTTTGGGCTCGACAACGTCGTTCTGACGCCGCATTTCGCGGGGCCGACCTGGGACAATCAGTACACCCGCTTCCGCAACGCCTTCGACAATGTCGAACGAGTCGCCCGCGGCGACAAGCCGCTTTGGATCATTCCCGAACTGCGGGGGTGAACACGGGTTCCCCGGCTCGGATGGCGATGTCACTGCGCGCCCCTCTCGGCCAACAGCATCCCGCATGGTGCGGGACATAGGTGCTGCCGTCGAAACCGCAGAGGACGATCTTGGCCATTTCGCTCCCTTTCGTTCGCGGCGGAGCAAAGATGGGGTAGTTCCGCGATCAGGCCAACCTTCGGAGCCGGGACCACGCCAGATCGGGCATTCGTTGCCAATTCCATGCGCAAAAACCCCGATCCGTCCAATGAATTGCCCGAATCCCGACACAGGGCGTTTATCTCCTGCGGAGGCTGACCGCTAAGGGGTACCGGAATGATCGATGGAACGCTCAAGCGACGTGTCAATGCCTATGTCGGCTGGGTGATCGACGCCGGCGGGGGCACAACGTTGTCCCCGAAGCAGGTCGAGAAGGTGGACGCCTTGTTCGAAGACAACGAGAGATTGCGGCGAGAGGCGGATGTGCTGCGTGCCGAGGTCGCCCGGCTACGGGTCTCCGCGCCCCAATGGGCTCATTGAGCCGGGCCGGAGCACCGCCGGGGTAAGTTCCTTCCGCGGGACATCGGGCAGCGGCTCTTGGGAGCCTCCTTCGCCGTTCGCCGCTGGCCTCAGCCGTGGACGTCGGCTTCCATCTTCTCCCGCAGGATGCGATTGATCTCCGATTAGTGGCGGTCACTCCGGTGCCGGAGCCAGTCCAGCACATCGGCATCCACCCGCAGCGAGATCGCCTCCTTGCGCAGCCTGAAGAAACGGCGCGCATCGCGCCAGTTCTCCGTCGGAACAAGTCGAGTTTGTCCTTCCGGATGTTCTGTGCACCTACGCGGCCAAGTCGCGCATGACTCCATAAAGGTCCGATTTCGCCTCGAACCCGATACCCGGCAGGTCCGGCATCGTCACATAGCCGCTCTCGACGCGAGAACCGTCCGGGAATCCGCCATAGGGCTGGAACACGTCGGGATAGCTTTCATTGCCCCCTAACCCCAAGCCGGCGGCGATGTTGAGCGACATTTGGTGGCCGCCATGCGGGATGCAGCGGCGCCAGGACCAACCCGCATCACTCAGCATCGCCAAGGTGCGCTGATACTCGCACAGCCCATATGACAGCGCGCAATCGAATTGCAGCCAATCGCGGTCCGGGCGCATCCCGCCGTAACGGATCAGGTTCCGCGCATCCTGATGGCTGAACAGGTTCTCCCCGGTCGCCATCGCGGCGGGATAGACCTCAGCCAGCGTCGCTTGGAGGCGGTAATCGAGCGGGTCGCCGGCCTCCTCGTACCAGAACAGCGGATAGTCGCGGAGCATCTTGGCGTAGGCGATCGCCGTCTCCAGGTCGAACCGGCCGTTCGCATCCACGGCGAGCCGCGCATCCCGGCCGATCTCGGCCAGCACCGCCTCGATCCGGCGGCGGTCGTCCTCCATCGGCTCACCGCCGATCTTCATTTTTACCACCGTGTAACCGCGATCGATATAGTTGCGCATCTCGGCGCAGAGCGCGGTGGCATCCTTGCCGGGGTAGTAGTAGCCCCCGGCCGCGTAAACAAACACGCGCGGATCGGCAGCCAGCCCGTGCCGCTCGGCCAGCCAGCGGAACAGCGGCTTACCCGCGATCTTGGCCGCGGCGTCCCACACCGCCATGTCGATCGTGCCGACCGCGACCGAGCGGTCGCCGTGCCCGCCCGGCTTCTCGTTGCGCATCATCGCCGCCCAGACGCGATCCGGGTCGAGATTGTCCCCCGCGTCATTCAGGAGGGACGCCGGCTCGGCCTCCAGGACGCGCGGGGCGAACCGCTCGCGGATCAATCCACCCTGGCCGTACCGGCCATTGGAGTTGAACCCGTAGCCGATCACGCGCCGCCCATCGCGCCGCGCGTCGGTGACGACCGCGACCAGGCTGGAGGTCATCTTGCTGAAATCGACATAAGCGTTGCGGATGTCCGAGCTGATCGGCTGGGTGATCTCGCGAACATCAACGATGCGGACGGACATGGCTCAGCTCCCGGTACGGGCTCGCAAGAGCGGCTGCAATTCCTTTAGCACGTGCTGGGCGAAGCCGCGCCACGCCTGGGCTGCGTCCGGCGCGGGGCCGGGAGCGGCGCCGGGCAGCCTCTCCAGCAGCTCGGCGATAGCAGCGGCGAGACTCGCGGCATCGGGGTCGCAGAGGGTGACGAGGGGTTCGTCGCCAAGTTGTTCCACGAGGCCGCCGACCCGTGTCGAGAGTACCCGCCGACCGGCCGCGAGCGCCGCGGCGGCGATGCCGCTCTGGCTCGCCTCCCGATATGGTAGCACCATCAGATCGGCCCACGCGATTAGCGAGGCTAGCTCCGGCTCCGGCACCCAGCGGTTGTCCACCGTCACGCCAGGCAGGGTGCGCAGCGCGGCGAGCGTGTCGGTCTCGGGCCCCCGTCCCACCACCCGAACCTCCATCGCCGTCCGGTGGCCGAGCTGGCGCAACGCGTCGGCCAGTAAGTCGAGCCCCTTATACGGGAGCAACCGGCCCAGGCTCAGGACGTGCAGTTTCTCGCCGGGGGCGCGCGGCGGCGTCGCGGGGCCGAACGCAAATGGCGGATGAATGCCGCGCACGAGCGGGACACCCGGCCGCAAGGCCCGCTGCGCCCGCAGCCGCGAAGCGACGTAATCGGAGAGGGCGATCACCGCCTGTGCCCGTCGCATCAACCTTCGCTGCAACGCCATCTGCAACGGATAGATGTCCCCGGGATGCAGGGCGGCGTCGTGGACGATCACGGCGACCGGTACCCCAACCCGGCGCAGCGCAGCCAGACAGAGCAGGTCGAGCGGGGCGGGCATGGCGCAGACCGCGAGATCCGGGCCGACCCGGCGCAGCCGCTTGGCCAAAGCGGCGACGAAAAACGGCGCGAGGAGTAGCCGGAGGGCAAGCCCACGAATTCCACGGTAGGTGGGCACCAAGATCAGGCAGGGAAAAGAGCCGGCAGTGCGCTGGATTTCCGCTTCAGCGGAAAGCGACAGCACGGCTTCCACCCCCGGCAGTTCGTCAAGCGCCGCCGCGAGCGAGATGGCGAAGCGTGGTCCGGCGCCGCGCCGGCCCCATTGCCAGACCAGCACCTTCATTCAGACCCCGCGCCTGCTGGCATGGAAAGTCCGAGCGCACGAACCGCCTCGGCCAGCGGGGCAAGCCCAAGCCGCGCTGTTGCCGCCGCCCTGCCCTTCGCGCCAAGCGCGGCGCGCGCGGCCGGATCGTCGGCCAGCCGCCGCAACCACGCGCTCGCCTCCGCGATGTTCGGCTCCGCCCAGACCGCATCGCGGGCCGAATACACGCCGCGCGGGTCACGCGCGGGCACCAGGCGATAGCCAACCAGAGCGGCGCTATCGGCGTCCATGAAGGTCATGTTGCCGGACCACCCGGTCGCGATCACCGGTTTGCCGAGCAGCATGGCCTCCGCCGCGACCAGGCCGAACCCTTCGCTGCGGTGCAGAGAGAGGATGAGATCGGCCGCGGCGATCAGCGCATGAGAGTGGGCTTGCGGCAGGGTTCGCGGCTCCAAGCGGATATTGGGCGCGCCGGCCACGGCCGCCTCGATCCGCGCGAAGTCAGCCGACGCGTGGTGCGGATTGCCGGTCTTGACCACCAAAAGCCGGTCCTGCCGGTCGCTGAACGCGGCGCGGAAAGCGGCGATAGCTGCTAGCGGATTCTTGCGCTCGAACGAGGAGGCGAGGTTGAACGACACAAGCACCACGACTGCCCGCGCCGGCAGACCGAGATCGGCGCGCGTGAGGCCGGCCGGCTCGGGCGGGGCGGCGGCAAGCGGGTGCGGCACGACGCTGACCCGCCCGGGGAGCAATGGCTCCAGCGCGTCGGCCGTGAACTGGGATGGAGCCCAGGCGGCATGGACGAACCGAACTCCCAAGCGCCAGTTGGGCGGCAGCACCGGCAGCTCCCAGGCCCAGTAGCCGATCACGCGCCTGCCGCGCACGAGCCCGCGCGGCAGGCGCGCCAGAACCAGCGGCAAGAGCGGGGCGTTGACATGCGCCACGAGTGCCGCTCCAGCGGGTGGGTCGCCGTCCGGCGGAGTGGGAAGGTCGGGCGTGTGCGCCGGGAGCAGCGGCCCAACGTCCAGCGGCCACGCGGGCACGCCAAGCGCGGCTAGGCCCCGCAGCATCAAGCGTGCGCCCTCCCCGAGCCCCGAGCCTCGCGACAACTCGCCCGCGACGATGATGCCGGCACATGCCGGCGGCAGCCCGCGCGCGATGCGCGGCGCAGCGAGCACCGATGCCCGAGCTGCCATCGCGCGTCGCGGACCGGCCGGCAGCAACCGCCAAACCCGGTGGCGCAGCGGCAGGCGTGGCTGGTCACTCATGGCGGGTAGCGGCCATAACGAGCCGGCATCCGCGTAACCTTCAACACAACGGTCTTTCCCTCGAGGCACGACGGATCGCGGCGCCCGCGGTTGCCGCTTCGCACCAGCGGTATAGACTGCCGGCATGGACGGACAAGCCGCACCCGATCCGCGCTGCGCGACCGCCGAGCTGCTAGCCAAGCTGGTCGCCTTCGACACCACCAGCCGCAACTCCAATCTCGCGCTGATCGGGTTCATCCGGGGGCATCTGGACGGGCACGGCGTGTCGTATCGCGTGAGCGCCAACGAGGATGGCAGCAAGGCCAATTTGCACGCGGTGATCGGACCGCTAGAGCCGGGCGGCATCGCGCTCTCCGGTCACGTGGACACGGTGCCGGTGGACGGCCAGGCGTGGAGCGCCGATCCGTTCGCGCTGCGTCCCGATGGCGGCCGGCTGTTCGCGCGGGGCGCATGCGACATGAAGGGTTTCGTCGCCGCCTGCCTTGCCGCGGTGCCGGATCTCAAGGCGCGTCGGCTCGCCAAGCCAGTGCATCTATTCATCACTTATGACGAGGAAGTGGGCTGCTTCGGCGCGCAACGATTGATCGCGGACCTCGACGAGTTCGGCCTGCGCCCCTCGCTTTGCATCGTCGGCGAACCCTCCGGGATGCAGCCGATCCTCGCGCACAAGGGCAAGCTCAACCTGCTCGTGCGGGTGCGCGGCAAGCCCGGACATTCGAGCGAGCCGGCCAAGGGCGTCAACGCCGTCCAGGCCGCGGCGGAGGCGATCGCCCATGTCGCCGGCGAGGCGCGCCGCTTCACCCAGTTCGGACCCTTTGAAGAAGGCTTCGACCCGCCGCACACCACGGCCCATGTCGGCATGGTGAGCGGCGGCACGATCCTCAACATCATCCCCGAGCGCGCCGAGTTCGTCATGGAGTGGCGCTACATCCCCGCCGACGACGGCAGCCGCGAGGTCGAGCGCCTCAAGGCGCACATCGCCCAACATATCGAGCCGGCGATGAAGGCTGTGAGCCCCGACACTGGGTTCAGCTACGAGGTGCTGGTGGACATGCCCGGCATGTCGCTGGCGCCCGATCATGAGCTGGCCGTGTTGGTGAAGCAACTCACCGGCTCCAACAGCACGGGGAAAGTGAGCTACGGCACGGAGGGAGGCTTCTACCAGGAAAGTGGCATTCCGACGATCATTTGCGGCCCCGGCCACATTGCCCAAGCCCACCAGCCCGACGAATGGGTCGCGCGGAGCGAGCTTGATGCTTGCGACACCTTCATCCGCAAGCTCGCCAGCCGACTTGCTGGCTGAACGATGGCCGCCCGAACGATGATCGACCTCGCTCTCCCGCCGATTCCGAAATTCGAAGTACGCCTCGCAGTGCCGAGTATCGCGCCGTGGCGGGAGGGCAATACTGGCGTGCGCGGCTTTACCACGCGGGCGGCGGCCGCGCCTGGGCCTCATGTGGGCGTGCTGGCGCTCGCGCACGGCAACGAGATCGCGGGAGCCATCGTCCTTGATCGGCTGTTGCGTGCCGAGATCACCCCGACGCGGGGGCGGCTCACCTTCGGCTTCGTCAATATCGAAGCCTTCGATCGGTTCGATTCGCGCCACCCGACGCTATCGCGCTTCGCCGATGAGGACATAAACCGCCTGTGGGACGCCGCGCTGCTCGACAGCCCGCGCCGGTCGGCCGAGCTTGCGCGGGCGCGGGAGATCAGGCCGCTGATCGACACGCTGGATGTGCTGCTCGATCTGCATTCGATGCTATGGCCGTCCGATCCGCTGATGCTGAGTGGCGGCACTGATAAGGGGCGGCAACTCGCGTTTGGGATCGGCGTGCCCGAACTCGTGGTCTCGGATCACGGGCATGTTGGGGGCAAGCGGCTGATCGACTACGCGCGCTTCAGCGATCCGCGGACGCCGTATGCGGCCAATTTGATAGAGGCCGGGCAGCACTGGGAGCCGCAGACGGTCGATGTCATGCTCGAGGCGATCGGCGGACTGCTGCGGCATCTGGAGATGGCCCCCGACATCCCCGCCCTGCACCGCCGGCGGCGCGTCGATCAGCGCGCCGCCGAGGTCACGATCGCAGTCACGGCTGCGACGTCCAGCTTCGTATTCGTGCAGCCGTGGCGGGGCGGCGACGTCATTGCCCGGCGGAATACGCTGATCGCGCTTGACGGCAATTCCGAGGTCCGCACGCCCCATGATGATTGCCTGTTGGTGATGCCGAGCCTTCGCCCCAGCCGCGGTCATACGGCCGTGCGGTTGGCGCGGTTCGTCTAGGAGACGGCCTGAGTCATCGGGCGACGCTTCCGGCCGCGATCAGTAGGTCGATCCGGTGCAGGGTTTGCTGGAAATCGGTGGCTTGCAGCCGCACCGGGCCCTCGAACGGGAAGTCGAGCACCCGCACCGTCATTAGCGCCAAGGTGATCGCGCCCGCGAACAGTGCCACGAACAGCACCTGAGACCAGGCTGACTCGATGCCCAACGCCACGATGAAGCCGGTCAGCAGCGCGGCAAAGAACAGCAACATGCACCAAAGCAGCGCCGGAACGCCTAGCGTCATCTCGAACAATCGGGTCTCCCGGTCCTGGTGCGCCCGCGCAAGCAGTTGCATTATCGTAGCACTCACCGACTGGGTTCGCGCGTCGCCTGGCGACGCTCTGGCAATAGCGGTCCAAACCGCCTGGAGCGCCTCGCGTGTGGGTCGGCTCACACGGCGATGCGCCATGCTAGGCCATTCCATCCCGATCACGTCGGCTACATAGACGCGAAGACCCCGCTCCAGATCCTCGCGCAGCGGCGACGGTAACGTGTCGGCCAGGATTGCTGCGCCGTGCAGACTGCCACATTCGTGGTTAATCGCCTGGGCGGCAACGTTGTATTCGCCCCAGACGTCGTTGATCACGAACGCAAGCAACACAGCGAAGATGACGCCCAGTTGCAGGAACACCGCGCTCCCCACGTCGCGGTGGCGACGCAGGGTCTCCAGCGGAATCAGTCGACGCGCGAACCAGGACAGGACGCCAGCGGTCAAGCCGGCTCCAACCACGATCAGCGCGATGATCCCGTATGTCATGTTCGCAAGGGTAGACCGGTGCGGCCGTGGTCGCCAGTCAGTTTGCCAGCCGCGGCGAGCCGCTCGATACCGCGCTGCACCACCCGACGCTAGAGGACGGTTCAGCGGATGAAAAACGGTAAACGGCTCGTTGCGTCCGGATGCGTTTCGATGTCGTCCGGGAGGGTCGCTATGGTCAACTCGGCCCCCATGTCCGCCGGCGTGCCCCGAAAGATCCGTCCGATCAGCCGGTCCCCCAGCGCCCGCTTGAAATGATGCAATTCCCAGAACCAACGGAGCGCAGTCCGGCGATCGCCTTTAGCGGGCACCGGCTCGATGCTGTACGGCGTGTAGCCGCTGAAGTCCCAGAGACTGATTGACGAACTTGCTTCGGGCGGCAACAGCGAGGCGAGCTGCCTCTTCCATGCCTCGAACCAGGGCCAAAGGCCAACTCGCTGATAGACATTGAGCAGCTCGGCATGGGTTGGCGATATGATCAGCGTCAGGGCGATGCCGTGCTGCCGGCAGAATGCGATGATGTCTCCGACAATCTCGAGGTTCGGCATCGCTCCCTGCCATCTGGCCAGGGATCGCGCGCCCCGGCTGGCAACCGGTATTGCGAATTTCGTCTTTTCGCGGAATAGCGCGCTGTAGCCGTCGGCTTCTGCTTCCCGCACGAAGTCGCCGTCAGTGCGGAGACCATCGCGCCTTAGGTCGAACGGCAGGGACTGGCGCTGTGCGAGGACGGTGGCGATGCTGTCCTGAAGTGCGCCAAGCGTCAGTGTGCTGAGGAATAGGTCGCGTAGCCGCTGAGCGCGTCGGTCCGGGTTCGCCTGTCCGTCCGGCGTGGTCCAATAACGCCGCTCGCTTTCTGACGGCCCGCGCGGCCCTGTTCTCCTGGGCAGCCAGAAATCCTCAAAATCGAGTAGCACCACCGCATGGCGGAGACGGCCGGTCGCGGCGGCTTCCTGAAGGTTTCGCCATGCGTCGAAGGTCGAGCCTCCGTCGATGCCATAGTTGAAAACAGGCTTCATCGGTGCCGGCCAAGCAGCGGACGCCGGGTCCAGGCCGAGATCGACCCGCGAGCTGCCCAGCAACACCGTGACCGGCCGGACGCGCTCGACCTGATACGTCTTGGTCATCAGCCCGTGCAGGGTCGCCTGCGGCTTGAACGCGTTCAGCCCCGCGATCCGCTCCATGCCGATGACATCATACGGATCGACAACCGCATCGAACACCCCGACCATCGCGAGAATGCATGCAAGCGAAATGAGCAATGCGGTGCAGAAACGTCGTGGCGAAGCCATTAGAATTGCCAGTAGAGGAATTCACTGAGCCGCCCGAGCGAGAGGATGCCGGCGGCGGCGGCGACGGACACGCCGACCGCCCAAACGGTGGACGGCCGCCAGGTCAAGGTTGGCACCAGGCTCGGCCGATCGGCGGCGCGAGGTTTCACTCCGATCGCGGGCTCGTACCGCTCCATGATCTCCAGCGTGTTCGGCAGGGCCAACGCGACCACCAGCAGCGCCGCTATCCAAATACAACCATAGATGAAGGCGCTCCCGCTCTCCTCGCTCGCGCTCACGCCGGCCGCGTGCAGCCAGGTGGCGAGCGTGCCGAGTTGCTCGTAAATACTTTGCGGCAACGCCACGCCGTTCAGCCCCACCATGCCGCGCCACAACCCAAGCGCGGTGCCCACGGTCGGTGCCCGGAACATCACCATCGCCCCGACCACGCAGAGGAACGTGACGATGAAACCGACCGGCGGCATCACGCGCCGATAACCCTTTGTGCCGGCCCAGGCGCGCGGCCGCACCATGCGCCAGCCGTGATTGATCGTCAGAAACAGCCCATGCAGTAGACCCCAGATCACGAACGTATATCCGGCTCCATGCCAAAGACCCGAGATGAACATGGTCGTCACAGTGGGAAACATCAGTAAGGCAGCGAAAGCCGCCGGCGACGGGCGACGCCCGCCAAGTACGGGCCGCCCCTTGGCGAGCCGTCGACGGGTCAGCGCCAATGCCAGCGGATTGTAAATGTAGGCGGTCAGGAACCGGGTCAGGCTGACATGCCAGCGCAGCCAGAAATCGATCATGCTGGAGGCGCGCAGCGGCGAGTTGAAATTGATCGGCAGCTTGATGCCGAACCCCCGAGCCAGCCCAAGCGCCATGTCGGAGTACCCGGAGAAATCGAAATAGATTTGCAACGTGAATCCGAGCGCCGCGATCCACGCATTGGCGAGCGCGATGCGCCCGCCCTGTCCGGCCGCCGCATAGATCGGAGACGCGTAGGCGGCGATTGAGTCCGCCAACACCGCTTTCTTGAACAAGCCGAACGAGAACAAGCTCGCACCGACCGCCAGATCCTGCCACTCCAGCCGACACCGCGCCGCATGGAATTGCGGCACCATCTCGCGGTAATGCACGATCGGACCGGCCACGAGCTGCGGAAAGAACAGCACGAAAAGGACGTAGTCCTCGAACGTGAACGAGGTCACTCGCCCCGCGTGGACGTCGATCAGGAACGCGATCTTCTGGAAGGTGATGAACGATATGCCGAGCGGCAGGATGACATGCGTAAGCACCAGGTTGGCGCCGAACACGTCGTTGACCGTCCCCGCGATGAACGTAGCGTATTTGAAATACCCCAGGAACGTCAGATTGAACAAGATTCCGCCGACCAGCAGCGCGCGCGCGGTGCCGGGGCGGGTTTCGGCCCACCGCGCCAATGTCCGCGCCGCCGCATAGTTGATCAGGATGGACGGCGCGATGAGCAGGACATTGACCGGCCGCCACCAGGCATAGAAGGCCAGCGACGCACCGATAAGCCACAGGATCGCCCGATCCCGGCTGCGTCCCCCGAGCACGTGGAAGCCGGTCAGCGAGATCGGGAGAAAGCCGAAAATGAAGACATAGGAGTTGAACAACATCGCCGGCGACGTGAGCTTATGGCGACGGACTCAAGCGCGGGTTCATCGCCTCGATCCTGCGCACGATCGCACCGACATGGGGAAACGACTCGATCTCGGCGACCTTGAACTTGATGCCGAACCGCACCTCCACGGCGACGATGAAGTTGACGTAGGTGAACGAATCCCACCCCGGCACGTCCTGGCGTTCCGTCTCCATCGCCAGTCTGATGGCGTCGTCGCCGAGGAGATCGCCTACAATACGGCTGAGCACGGCGAGGATTGGTTCGTCGCTCATCAAGCGTCTTTCTGGCTGAATGCAGACCGAAACCCGATTAGTGTCGCTTCCGGTCCATACTGCATCCGCCTCCTGCTTGTCGATCAGTTAATGACAGTGCGCCGGCCGCCTATCCAGTCCGGCTCTTGCGCCGGCGGGCCTCCTGCAAGAATTCGGCCATCATCCGCAGCGGCTCGTCGGTCTTCCAGGTCGCCACGAAGCTTTCGATGCCGCGCCGCACCGCCTCGCGCGGGGGCAGTTCCTCCCACGCCGCGATCAGCTCCTTTTGCAGCCGGATCGCGTGCGGGCCGCAGGCAAGAATGGCGCCCACCGCACGCTCCACCGCCGCATCCAGCGCCTCCCGTGCCGCGACTTCCTCCACCAACCCCCACTCGGCGGCGCGCGTTGCCTCGATGGTCTCGCCCGTGAACAGCAGCCAGCGCGTCCGGCCCCAGCCGATGAGCTGCGGCAGCAACGCCGCCTCCACGACCGAGGGCAGCCCGAGCCGCACCTCCGGCATTCCGAATCGTGCCTCTGTGCTCGCGATCCGAATGTCACACGATGCCGCGATCTCCAGCCCGGCACCAAGCGCGTAGCCTGGGATGCGCGCAATGGCCGGGACCGGCAGGCGCCGCAGGGCGTCGCACGCTCCATGCACCAAGGTGATGAACGCCCGCCCCAACTCTGCGTCGAGTTGCGCCATCTCGGTGATGTCCGCGCCTCCGATGAACGCCCGCTCCCCCGCCCCGCGCAGCACCAGCACGCGCAAATCGGACTGACTGGCGAGCTGCTCGATCGCGGCGGTAAGCGCGCGCAGCATGTCACTGTCGAGCGCGTTGAGCTTGGCCGCTCGGTCGATCGTGACGGTCGCGACGCCGCGCGCGTCCAGTTCTGTCCTTACCGGCATTCGTGCCCCCTCTTGCACCGCGGCGGAGGATCACCCGCACGCGCGGCCCGGGCAATGCGCCCGCAGGAGGAGGCTCGCGCTACATCCCGATCGCGTGCATGTAAAGCGTGAGAAGCTCGTCCATCTCCTCGCGCTCCTGCGCTTCCAGCCGGCGCAGTGAAATCACGCGGCGTAATACCTTGACGTCGAAGCCGGCACTTTTCGCCTCGGCATAGATGTCCTTGATGTCGTTGGCGAGGGCCTTGCGCTCCTCCTCCAGCCGTTCGATCCGCTCGATGATGCTGCGCAGCCGATCAGCCGCGATCCCGCCCACATCCGGGCCGGAAGCTCCAACCTCGGTAGTGCCAACTGCGTCAAGCGCCATTCGTGCCGCCCTCGATCGTTGCAGGGCGGCGGGCATATCGCCAACCGCGGAGTCCGGTCAATGACCCGGATCGGCCTTGGTGAACCCGGCCTTCTGCTCCTGGGTCGCGTCTTTTTGGTACTTCGCCTGCCAATCTTTGTACGGCATCCCGTAAATGATCTCACGCGCAGCCGGATCGGCGAGCGCGATCCCCTTGGCCTCGGCTTCCTCGCGATACCAGCGGCTCAAGCAATTGCGGCAGAACCCCGCGAGGTTCATCAGATCGATGTTCTGAACGTCAGTCCGCTCGCGTAGGTGCTGCACCAGGCGGCGAAACGCGGCGGCCTCCAATTCGGTGCGGGTCGGCTGGTCGAACTCGGGTGCGCTCATACGGCCCTCCTATGGACTGCTCGAAAGATGGCGCGCCTCCCCAGCGTTCGCCATACTTCGGACGGGCAAACCTCTCCGGGGCTGGCATGAGCGACGCGCGAGGCATGTACTGGGACGATAGGCGCGCCCGATCGACGTTGCGGGCGCTGTTCGACGCTGCCGTGGCGGCGGCCGACCCGCGCCAGGTGCTGGCCGCGCATCTGCCTGAAGAGCCAAGGGGCCGCTGCATCGTCGTCGGCGGCGGCAAGTCCGCCGCGGTCATGGCGGCGGCGTTGGAAGAAGCGTGGCCCGAAATCGCTCTCGCCGGCACCGTCGTCACCCGCTACGGCCATGCGGTGCCGACGCGACGCATCGAGGTGATCGAGGCTGCCCACCCGGTGCCGGACGCGAACAGCGAGCTTGGCGCGCGCCGGCTGCTGGAGCAGGTGCGCGGGCCGGGCGCCGACGACCTCGTGCTGGCGTTGATCTCCGGCGGTGGCTCGGCGCTGCTAACCCTGCCCGCGCCGGGCCTGACGCTCGCCGACAAACAGGCGGTCAACCGCGAGCTGCTGGCCTGCGGCGCCACGATCAGCGAGATGAACGCGGTGCGCAAGCACCTCTCCGCGATCAAGGGCGGACGGCTAGCCGCCGCCGCGGCCCCTGCCCGCGTGGTGACGCTCGCGATCAGCGACGTGCCTGGCGACGACCCCGCCGTGATCGCCTCCGGCCCGACCGTCCCCGACCCGACCACCTTCGCTGACGCGCGCGCGATCTTGGCACGCTACGGCGTCGAGCCGCCCCCAGCGGTGGCCGCGCATCTGGCGCGGGCGGCCGGGGAGACTCCGAAACCCGGCGAGTTGCCAAACTCCGAGTTCCGCCTGATCGCCACGCCAATGATGGCGCTCGCGCGCATAGCGGAGCTGGCACGCGAATGGGGGTTGGCGCCGCTGATCCTGGGCGACGCGCTGGAGGGCGAGGCGCGCGAGGCTGGCACGTTGATGGCCGGCATCGCTCGGTCGATTCGGGCGCACGGCGAGCCGCTCAGGCCGCCGGCAGTCCTGCTCTCGGGTGGTGAGACCACCGTGACGATCGGACGCGGCACCGCTGGCCAAGGCGCAGCCGGGCGGGGCGGCCGCAACACCGAATTCTTGCTCGGCCTCGCCGTGGCGCTTGCAGAGGCCCCCGGCATCTGGGCCGTCGCCGGCGACACGGACGGCATCGACGGCACCGAGGACGCGGCCGGCGCCATCATCACACCCGATACCCTGGCCCGCGCCCGGGGCGCCGGGCTCGACGCGCGCGCCATGCTTGCCGGACACGACAGCTACACTTTGTTCGATGCGCTAGGCGACCTGATCCGCACCGGCCCGACGCTGACCAATGTCAACGATATCCGTGCTGTCCTGATCGCCTGAAGGAGGGACGATGGCCGTTCGCCCTAAGGTCCGCCGGCGGCGACGGACCAAGATCATCGCCACGCTCGGCCCGTCCAGCTCCTCGCCCGAGGTGTTGGCCCGGCTGTTCCTGGCCGGGGCCGACGTGTTCCGGCTCAATTTCAGCCACGGCACGCAGGAGGATCACGCCGCCCGCTTCGCCATGATCCGCGAGTTGGAGCAGCGATTCGACCGTCCCATCGGCATTCTGGCCGACGTTCAGGGACCGAAGCTCCGGGTCGGGCGCTTCGGCGGCGGGCGGGTCCATTTGCAGACCGGCCAGCCCTTCCGCCTCGACCTCAACCCGACGCCGGGCAACGCAAAGCGCGTCAACCTGCCGCACCCGGAGATCATCGGCGCCGCCTCGCTCGGCTGTACGCTGTTGCTGGACGACGGCAAGCTCCGGCTGCGCGTGGCGCGCAAGCGCGAGGACGCGCTGGAAACCGAGGTGGTGGTGGGCGGCGCGCTCTCGGATCGCAAGGGCGTCAACGTACCCGACGTGGTGCTGCCGATCCCGGCGCTGACCGAGAAGGACCGCTCGGACCTCGCTTTCGCCGTGGAGCATGGCGCGAGCTATATCGGGCTCTCCTTCGTGCAGCGCCCCGAGGACGTGGTCGAGGCCAAGCGCCTGGTGGACGGCCGCGCCTGGGTGATGACCAAGATGGAAAAGCCGCAGGCATTGGAGAATCTCGACGAGATCGTGCGCCTGTCGGACGCGGTGATGGTGGCGCGCGGCGATTTGGGCGTGGAGCTGCCGCCCGAGGAAGTGCCGCTCGCGCAGAAACGGATCGTGCGTGCCGCGCGCGGGCTTGGCCGGCCGGTGGTGGTCGCCACGCAGATGCTGGAGAGCATGATCAGCGCGCCGGCGCCGACCCGCGCCGAGGCTTCCGACGTGGCGACGGCGGTGTTCGACGGGGCGGACGCGGTGATGCTGTCGGCCGAAACCGCCGCCGGGCAGTACCCGTTCGAGGCGGTGAACATGATGGATCGGATCGTCGCCCGCGTGGAGCAGGACACCGGCTGGCGCGCGATGATCGAGGCGAGCCGGCCGGAAGCCGAACACTCGGCCGCGGACGCGATCGCGGCGGCTGTGCGGCAGGTGTGTCATACCATCGGCGCGGCGGCGATCGTGGCCTTCACCGCCTCCGGCCGGACGGCGCTGCGCGTCGCCCGCGAGCGCCCGGAAGCGCCGATCATCGGCTTCACCCCGGATGCCGCGACGGCGCAGCGGATGGCCGTGGTGTGGGGCGTTCATGCGGTGGTGAGCCAGGATGTCCAGACGCTCAGCGAGGCGGTGGCACGCGCGGTGCGGGCGGCGCAGGCGGAGGGATTGGCGGAGCACGGCTCGGAGATCGTGGTAGCGGCGGGCGTGCCGTTCGGGCATTCGGGAACGACGAACACGCTGCGCGTGGCGGGGGTGAGGTGAGCGAGGGGCGAGGAAACGGGATCGCGACAGGACCTATCACCGGGTCGGCGCTATCCGCGTTGTGCGCGCTATGTCGGCGCTTCCACGTCCGCCGCCTCGATTTATTTGGCTCCGGCGCTACCGGGCGATTCGATCCCGAGCGCAGTGACCTCGATTTCCTTGTGGCTTTCGATAAATTGGCCAGCAGCTACGCGGATGCCTATTTCGGTCTGCGCGAGGGATTGGCAGAGCTGTTCGGGCGCCAGGTGGATCTGATCACAGAGACGGCTCTGGAGAACCCCTATTTTCGCCGGCAGGTAGAGGCCCACAAGCGCCGCCTATTCCCGCCCGCATGACCTCGGACCAGGCCGCGAAATACTTGTGGGATGCCCGAACGGCCGTCGACCGGATAACGCGCTTCACGGCCGGCCGGACCTTCGACGAGTACGAAAGTGACGAGATGCTGCAAGCGGCCGTGGAGCGTCAGTTCGAGATCATCGGCGAGGCGTTCGCCGGTTTGCGGCGCCTCGATCCAGCTCAGGCTGCAACCATCCCGGAGCTGCCCCGCATCGTCGCGTTTCGGAATGTTCTGATCCACGTGTATGCCAGTATAGATAACCGGCTTGTCTGGGATGTGGTTCAGCTTAACCTCTCGGGGCTGCGTGCCGCGCTCGAACGTTTGCTTGCAGACGACAATGCAGGCTGATTTGGGTCCGAAAAGGGAGTAGACATATGTCGAACTATTGATACCAGAACAAAGTTTCAGATCAGAGAAATGGGCGTGGTGCGGCCACCAGGCACAATTGAGGGGCCAGACCCAGACACACCTCTGGCGCCTCAGACAGGGAGCCGCAGCTCAGGGCAGCCGCTCAGAGCCTCCGGAACGGCCCAGCCGACCCATAGCGGACCTTCCTGCGATGGAGCCGCGGTCTGGTATCGGCCCGAGAGGAGACCGTCCGGTTGGCGGAAGCTTTAGGGACACTCTGAAAAAGCCGCTCTCGACACGGTCACGGAACAGCCTGTAGGGCGGGTTCTGCGGATTTCGTGCGGGGCCGATATGCGGCAAGCAACTCTGGCGAGCGTCAACTTCGAGCGCTACAGCAAAACCACGCGTCGCGCCGCGTTCCTTGCCGAGATGGACCGCGTTGTGCCGTGGCAGGACCTCTGCCGGCTGATCGAGCCGGTCTATCCGAAGCCAGGCCACGGCCGTCCGCCGATCGGCCTTGAGCGCATGGTGCGCATTTACTTCCTGCAGCTCTGGTTCAACCTCTCGGATCCGGCGGTGGAGGAGGCGCTGTATGATTCAGCCTCGATGCGGCAGTTCGCCGGCATCGATCTCGGTCGGGAGCCGGCACCGGACGAGACCACGGTGTGCAAATTCCGCCACCTGCTGGAGAAGCACGAACTCGGCAAGCGGATACTCGAGACTGTCAATGAACATCTCGAGAACCGAGGATTGAAGGTGGGCACTGGCACAATCGTCGACGCGACCATTATCAGCGCCCCGAGTTCGACCAAGAATGCGTCCAAGCAGCGCGATCCCGAGATGCATCAGACCAGAAAGGGCCAGCAGTGGTATTTTGGCATGAAGGCGCATCTCGGGGTGGATAGCAAAACCAAGCTGATCCATTCCGTGGTTGCCACCGCGGCGAATGTGCATGATGCGGCGGTGCTTGGTGATCTGCTGCACGGCGAGGAAACGCGGGTGTGGGGTGACCAGGCCTATCGCGGCCAACGCGAGGTGATCCGCGAGCATGCGCCGCACGCGCAAGACTTCACCAACCGGCGCTATCGGCATCGTGGCGTGGTCGATGAGGCGGAGAAGGCACGCAACCGCACCAAATCGACGGTGCGAGCCAAGGTCGAGCACAGCATCGGCGTGATCAAGCGTGTGTTTGGCTTTGTGAAAGTGCGCTATCGTGGGCTGGACAAGAACGCCCACCGGCTGTTCGTGACTTGTGGACTGGCTAACCTTCATCTCGCTCGCAAGGTGCTGGTGCGCGCCTGACGGGAGATCTGCGCCCAAAATGGCGCCCTGCCGCCGGCGAGGGAGGCCAAATCGTCGTAAAAACCCGACTCCAAGCGCAATTTGGTTGCTGTCGTTCCTTTTCTCGACCGAGCCGGCCCGGTTACTCCTTGATCAGAGTGTCCTTAGGAGCAGATCTTGTTGATGATCTCGCCGTAGGGGTTGGCGCTCGGCACCCGACGTTCCCCAGAGAGGAATGCGGCACCGCGGATTCCCGCGACGGCTGCGCCCAAAGAGCCTCTCTCGACCTTCAGAACCGCGACGGCGACAACCGCGCTCTCCGCCACGCTGAGCGTTGCCGGGCAGCCGGCCCCCGCGCGGGTGGGTCGCCGCGATCGTGTGTGCTTGATCGCTTGACGCAAACGGTCGGGAAGGGCAATGAGGCTAGATTGCAAAAAGACGGTGCTTTGATGGTCGATTTCAAGAAGCTGCGCGAAGGCAAGAGCAAACCCAAGCCGATCCACCCGCGCGAGATCTTCAACAGCCTGCCCAAGGCGCCAGGCATTAACGATCTTTACGCGAGCCAGGCCGAGGTGCTCGATGGTTGGTTTGGGCGACGCACCGACCGGGACGTGGTCATCAAGCTGCACACCGGCGGCGGCAAGACGTTGGCCGCAGTCTTGGTGGCGCAATCGGTGATGAACGAGCTGGGCGAGCCCGTGATCTATCTCGCGCCGACCAACCAGCTCGTCGATCAGATCATCGCCAAGAGCCAGGAGTACGGGATCCCAACAGTCCGATACGTGCGTGGTCAGGCGTTGGCGAGCGAGTTCTTCGACGGTAAGGCAGTCCTCGTCGGCGCCTATGAGACGCTGTTCAACGGCCGCAGCAAGTTCGGGGTGCGCAACTCGGGGCAGGACGTCGTCAAGGCCGGCGCGATCATACTGGACGACGCTCACGTCGCGCTTTCCTCGGTGCGCGACGCGTTCAGCCTGACGATCGAGGCCGCAAAGCACCCCGAGGTCTATGCCGACCTGGCAGGCCGCTTCCGTACCGCTTTCCGAGAGGTCGGACGTAGCGGATCATTCGCCGACATCACAAGCGGCAAGGACTACGGGGTCATGGAGGCGCCAAGCTGGGCTTGGCAGCGAAAGATTCCGGAGATTGAGAGCTACCTTGCGTCCCATGCCGACGCGATCGACCCCTATGTGTGGCCATTCCTGCGCGACAACTTGGCGGTCTGCCACTGCCTGTTCAGCCGTCGGTCAGTGACGGTCACGCCGATCTTCCCGCCCGTCGACATGCTCCCGACGTTCGAGGACTGCCCGCGCCGGATCTACATGTCGGCGACAATCGCTGACGACAGCGAGATCGTGCGCGCTTTCGGGGCCTCGCCGGATGCGGTCGGCAAGCCGATCACCTCGACCTCGCTTGCCGGCGTGGGCGAGCGGATGATCCTCATCCCGGAGCTCATGAAGCTTGGCGGCGCGCCGATCACGCCGATGGTGAAAAACATCGCCGACTATTTGGCAAAGCATGGCCGCGGGGCCGTGATCTTGTCGCCGTCTGGTCCGGCCGCCGAAAAGTGGACCGACGTCGCGAGCTATCCGAACAGCTCGACCGCCGTGGCCGCCCAGGTGGCGGCGATGCAGGCGGGAACGAGCTTTGGGCCGATCGTGCTCGTCAATCGCTATGACGGGATCGACCTCGCCGGGAACGCCTGCCGCTTCCTGGTAATGGACAATCTCCCCCAGGGCACCTCCGACTACGATGTCTACCGCATGAACGTCGTCGCTGACTCGGCGGTGAGCTCGTTGCTCGCACAACGGATCGAGCAGGGCATCGGGCGCGGGAGACGCGGCGGCGGCGACCATTGCGTGGTCATGCTTATTGGCAGCAAGCTCGTCGGCTGGATCGGCCGCAAGAGTAGTCTCTCCTTCCTGACCGCGAGCACGCGCGTGCAGCTCGCTATGGGACAGGAGATGAGCGCGGCCGTCACGACCGTGCACGAGGTCGGCCAGACGATCATGAAGTGCCTCAACCGTGATCCCGACTGGGTCGCCTATCACGCGTCCGAGCTCGTCGAAGCGGCACAAGCGGCACCGGTCAACACGCTGGCGCTCAGGATTGCCGGCGCGGAGCGTAAAGCGTTCAGGCTGCAGCGGCTCGGCCATTTCGAGCAAGCGCTCCAGCTTCTCGAGAAGCTGATAGCGGATGATGAGCTTAAGGGCGACAGCCAGCGACCGGCGTGGCTCGCGGCGACGGCGGCCCGCATCGCTTACCAGATGAACGCCGAAGAGCGCGGGCAGAAGCTGCAGACCCACGCCTTCTCGGTCAGCAACAATCATTCGCCGCCCAAGGTACGGCCCGCCTATGTGCCGCGGCCGATCCCGGGAAAGCAGTCCGCGGCGATAGTGGCCCGGATGATGGACTACGATCTCCGGGGCGCGATGATAGCCGACTTCGACGAGACCGTCGCCGAACTGGTGCCGACGGCGTCGGCCGCCCGCTACGAGGAGGCGCTCGCCAATCTCGGCAGCTACCTTGGCTTCGAGGCCGCGCGCCCGGAGAAGGTCCACAAGAAAGGGCCCGATGTATTGTGGCGGACTGACTCCATCTTCGACTTCGTCATCGAGGCGAAGAGCAAGAAGGAGGACAACCCGCTCTACAGGAACGATCACGCCCAACTTCTTGAGGCCGAGGCGTGGTTCAAGGGTACGTACCCGAGCCGGACCGCGGTGCGGGTATCGGCGTTGCCAGAAGCGGTCGCCGATCCGAAGGCCAGTACTGCCGGCAGCTTCGCGTTTCGCCTGAATCACAAAGCTCGTGGTCGCGCTTCGCAGCATTCTGGGCGATCTGGTTGTCAGCCCTGGGAATGCCGATGCCTTGCACGAGCGTTGCGAGGCTGCGCTCCAGAAGGCCAATCTCAAGCCGGACGGCATCAGGGGCAACTTCCTCGTACCGTTCGCGATGGCGGCGAAGGCCGCCTAGCGAAGGGTTTTTGGCAGCGCATAGCAACCGCTGTGTCGATCTCTCGCGAACGTAGCTTAAGAGCGATCGACAGCATAACCGGAACGACTGTAGTGGGCGCGAACCGGACCTAGGCGCGAGACGGCTGCTATGTCTGGTTTCCATCCATTACCGAATATAAAACCAGGCACAGTGCCGCGCGCGCAGCATCAAAATCGTGCGGCTTTCCGGACCCCGCGGCATGATCGTCGCCCTATCAGAACGCGCTCTTGATGACGCCCCCATCGACGCGCAGTGCCGCGCCGTGGGTGGCGGACGCCGCGGGGCTGCAGAGATAGACGATCATATTCGCCACCTCCTCGGTGGTAGCGAAGCGCCGCAGCAGTGAGGTCGGGCGTGCCTTGGCGAAAACATCGGCGGCGAGTTCCTGCTCGGTTTTGCCCTCGGTGGCGGCACGGCGCGCGGCGCCCTCGGCGAAGGTCGGGCCAGGCAGGACCGAGTTGGCGGTAACCCCGGACGCCACCAGCGTCTCAGCAATTCCGCGGGCGAGCGCGACGACCCCGGCCTTGACGACGCCGTAGTGCGGGAACTCGACCGGGATCTGCACGCCAGACTCGCTTGCGACGAAGATCAACCGGCCCCAGTTGCGCGCGCGCATCGCCGGCAGCAAGTGCCGAGTCATGCGCACGGCGCTCATCACATTCAGCTCGTAGACGCGAAGCCAGTCGGCGTCATCGAGTTCCTCAAACGGCTTGCGCACGCCGATGCCCCCGACGTTGTTGACGAGGATGTCCACGCTATCGACATGGGACATGATCGCACTCGCGCCCTCGGGCGAGGCGACATCGCCGACCCGCCGACTGCAGTTTCGCCTGCGGGCAGCGGGCACGGATGCTTGCGATCGCCTGGTCCACGCGCTCACGGGTGCGGCCGTTCACCCAGACGCTCGCGCCGCATTCCGCGAGGCCGGTGGCGGTCGCGAGCCCGATGCCGGCGGTCGAGCCAGTAACGAGGGCGGATTTGCCGGTCAGATCGAGGTTCATGCCCGAAGGTGAAGGCGTCGCCCAGGACCCGTCAAGGGCGTGAAGGCGCCTCTAATCGCCGTTCCCGCTCCCGAGCAAATGATCCTGCCACCGCTCCCGCAGCGCCACCTTACTCAGCTTCCCCGTCGCCGTGTGCGGCAGCTCGTCGACCACCACGACCGCATCCGGCAGCCACCACTTGGCGATCTGGCCATCGTACACCGCCAATACGCTCGCCGCATCAACCGTCCGCCCCTCCTTCGGCACGACCAGCAGCAACGGCCGCTCCATCCACTTCGGATGGCGCGCGTTGATCACCGCCGCCTCGGCCACGTCCGGGTGCGAGACGGCGATATTCTCTAGTTGGATTGAGCTGATCCACTCGCCGCCTGACTTGATCACGTCCTTGGACCGGTCCACCAGTTCGATGAACCCGTCCGCATCGATCGTCGCCACATCGCCGGTGGCGAACCAGCCATCCGCGTCGGCCGCGCCCTCCGCGCCGCGATGCAGGTACTCGCGGCAGATCCACGGGCCGCGGACCAGCAAGTCTCCGAACGCGGCGCCGTCCCAGGGCAGCGCCTTGCCCTCGGCATCGACGATCTTCACCTCGGTGCCGAAGATCGGGCGGCCCTGTTTGAGCCGCACGCGCGTGGCATCCTCGCCGGTAAGTTCCGCCGTGCGTGGCGTGGGCGCGAAGCAGCTTACCAGCGGGCTCGTCTCGGTCATGCCCCAGGCGTGCTGCACCTCCACCCCGTATTCGGCGAACCCCTCGATCATAACGCGCGGCACCGCCGAGCCGCCGCTGAAGATGCGCTTGAGATGCGGCAGCCCCTGCCCGGTCTCGCGGAGATGGTTGAGCACCGCGAGCCAAACCGTCGGTACGGCGCTGGTGACCGTGACCTGCTCCTCGTTCAGCAAGCGCACCAGGTTCGCGGGGTCGAGCTGCCGGCCGGGCAGGATCAGCGCCGCACCCGCCATCGGCACGGTGTAGGGAACCGCCCAGGCGGCGGCGTGGAACATCGGCGCACCAGGAAGCATCCGGTCCACGGCGCGCAGCCCGAACGCATCGGCCATGTTCCCCGCGTAGGCGTGCAGCACCGTCGAGCGGTGGCTGTAGAGAACGCCCTTCGGCCGCCCGGTCGTGCCCGAGGTGTAGCAGAGCGCGCTGGCGGTGTTCTCGTCGAACTGCGGCCAGGTGAAGTCCTCGCTCGCCGCCGCCATCAGCTCCTGGTAGCAACGCAGTGCCATCCCCGGCGGCAGGCTCAGATTCGGCATCTCGTCAGGCGCCGCCATCATCACCACGGCCCGCGCGCTCTCGCGAATGGCCGGGGCGATGCTCTCGATCAGGCCCGCGAAGCTCGCATCGGCGAACAGCACGCAGTCGCCCGCGTGGGAGATGATGTATTCGATGTCCTGCCGCGCGAGGCGCGGGTTCACGGTGTGGCACACCGCGCCCATGCCGGAGATCGCGTAGAACAGCTCCACATGCTGGTAGGTGTTCCAGGCGAGCGTGCCCACCCGGTCGCCTGGGCACACGCCGAGGCCCAGCAGCACGCGAGCCAACCGGCGGGCGCGGCGTTCGAGCGCCGCATAGGTGGTGCGGTGGCGCTCGTTCGCGCTCATCTGCGAGACCACCTCGCCCGTCCCGTGATGGCGGGCGGCATGGCGGATGATCGAGGACACCAGCAGCGGCTGCTGCTGCATCAGGCCCTGCATGGAGTCTCCTCTCTCGTGAATGTTGGCAAATATTCTGCCATCGACCGCATGGGCGGCAAAATCCTGCCGTAGTGCGGCGCAGCATCGTCCATGATCTGTCGATTATGGCCGTCCCGTTTGAGCGCGGTCCGGCCGATCCCATCTATGGGTTACGAATGGAAGCCGAGGGCGCCCCTGCGCCGTCGCCTTGGAGGGACGATCCGAGATGGATATCGGTCTTGGCCGCTCGGCCATCACGCTGGAAAGCCGCTTCGTCGATCTCGACTCCCCGATCCTGCTCTCGGGCGTCCAAGCCCTGGTCCGCGTGCTGCTGGAACAGGCCCGGCTCGACCGCGTCCAGGGCCGGCACACCGCTGGGCTCGTCTCGGGCTATCGCGGCTCGCCACTCGGCGGGCTCGATCTCGAATTATGGCGCCGCCAGAAGCTGCTCGGCGCGCACGACATCCGCTTCCAGCCCGGGCTCAACGAAGACCTCGCCGCCACCATGCTCTGGGGCGCGCAGCAGATCGACGCCTTCCCGGGCAAGAAATTCGATGGCGTGTTCGGCCTGTGGTACGGCAAGGGTCCCGGCGTGGATCGCTCGGGCGATGCGCTGCATTGCGCCAACATGCTCGGCACCTCGCCGCTCGGCGGCGTGCTGGCGGTGGCGGGCGACGATCACGGCGCCCATTCCTCAACTTATCCGCACCAGACCGAGCAGTTGTTCGCCGGCTGGCTGATCCCGGTGCTCAACCCGGCCTCGGTGCAGGACATCGTCGATTTCGGCCTGGCCGGCATCGCGCTCTCGCGCTACTCGGGACTCTGGGTCGCGCTCAAGACCACCGCCGAGACCGCCGAGCAGGCCGCCACCATCATCATCCCCTCCACCCGCGCCTTCGCCGACCCCGATCATCCCAAGCTCCCCCACCCGATCGGCTACGACCCGAGCCTCAGCTTCCCCGGCGACCGTATCGAGCTGGAGCGGCGCGTGCTGATGGACCGGCTCCCGGCCGTGCTCGCCTGGGCGCGCGCCAACCGGCTCGATCGGTTGGTGTTCGGCGCCCCCGACGCGCCGATCGGTCTGATCACGGTCGGCAAGGCGCACACCGACACGCTCCATGCGCTTCGCCGGTTGGGCCTCGACCGCCATCCCCAGCTCGCGCTCTACAAGGTGGGCCTGTCCTGGCCGATCGAGGCCGAGGGCCTGCGCCAATTCGCCCGCGGCAAGCGCGCCCTGCTGGTGATCGAGGAGAAGCGCAGCTTCGTCGAGGCCCAGATCCGCGACGCGCTCTACAACCTGCCGCCCGACCAGCGCCCGGCCATCGCCGGCAAGACCGACATCGCTGGCGCCCCGCTGGTCTCGCCACTGATGGAGTTGTCGCCGGAAAGCGTCGCGGCCGCGCTGGCGCAATTCCTCGCCGCCGCCGGCCTGGACGTGCCCGCCCCGGAAGCCGCCACTTCGCATCCCGAGCGGCCGACCGGCCTGCTCGCCCGTGTGCCGGCGTTCTGCGCCGGCTGCCCGCACGCGACCTCGACCAAGCTGCCGGACGGCAGCTTCGCCACCGCTGGCATCGGCTGCCATTTCATGGCGCTCGACCACGGCGATGCCACCCGCACCTTCACCCACATGGGCGGCGAGGGCGTCACCTGGGTCGGGCTCGCCCCGTTCACCGACACGCCGCACGCCTTCGCCAATATCGGCGACGGCACCTACACCCATTCCGGCATCCTGGCGATCCGCCAGGCGGTCGCCGCCGGCACCGCCATCACTTACAAGATTTTGGTCAACGACGCCGTGGCGATGACCGGCGGGCAGCCCGCCGAGGGGCATTTCGACGTGCCCGCGATCGCCGCCCAGGTCGCGGCCGAAGGGGTCAAGCGCATCGCCGTGGTGGCCGACGAGGCCGAGCGCCTGCCGCCCGCCTCCAAGCTGCCGCGCGGCGCCACCCGCGACACCCGCGAAAACCTCGACGCGGTGCAACGCGACCTGCGTTCGCACGACGGCGTGTCGGTGCTGATCTACGACCAGGTGTGCGCCACCGAGAAGCGGCGCCGGCGCAAGCGCGGCAAGATGGCCGAGGCGACGCAGAGCGTGGTGATCAACCCCGACGTTTGCGAGAATTGCGGCGACTGCTCGACGCAATCGGGCTGCATCGCCATCGAGCCGGTGGAAACCGCGCTCGGCCGCAAGCGCCGGATCAATCCCACCGCGTGCAATGTCGATCTCTCCTGCCTCAAGGGGTTCTGCCCGAGCTTCGTCACCGTCGCCGGCCCGCCGCGCGCCGCCGATGCCGACCCGCATTGGGCCGAGCGCGAGGCCGATCTCGCCGCCGCCCTGCCCGCCCCGCGTTTGCCCGAGCGCACGCCGTGGCGCGCGCTGTTCGCCGGCATCGGCGGCGGCGGCATCATCACCTCTGGCGCGGTGCTGGCGATGGCCGCGCATCTCGAAGGCCGCGCGGTGCGCACGCTCGATTTCACCGGGCTGGCGCAGAAGAACGGCACGGTGGTCGCGCATGTGCAGATCGGCGAGGCGGCCGATCCCGTTGGCGATCTCGATGTGGTGCGCATTCCGCAGGGCGAGGCCGACCTGATGGTGGCCGCCGACCTCGCGGTGGGCGCCGGGCCGGGCGTGCTGGAACGCTGCGGGCCGCGCGCCGCCGTGGTCGGCAATCTCGATCTCGCCGCCACCGCCGCGTTCAAGTTCGACCCGCGCCTGGCCATCGATGCCGGCCTGCACCGGCGCGCGATCGAACGCGCGACCCACGCGAAGGCGAGCGTATACCTGCACGGCGTGCGCATCGCCGAGCGGCTGTTCGGCAACGCCCAAGCGATGAACACGCTGCTTCTGGGACTTGCCTGGCAGCGCGGGCTGGTGCCGGTGGGCGAGGCCGCGATCCTGCGCGCGATCGAGCTGAACGGCGCCGCGGTCGCGGTGAACCGCCGCGCCTTCCTCTGGGGCCGCATCCTGGCCGAGCGGCCCGAGCTGGCGGACGACATCCTGGCGCATTCGCTGGAGCATGTGCCCGAGACGCTGGAGGCGCTGATCGCCGACCGCGCCGCGCGGTTGGTGGATTATCAGGACGCCACCTACGCCGCGCGCTACCGCGCGTTCGTAGACGAGGTGGTTGCGCGCGAAACCTCGGTGTTCGGCAAGCCGGGCCGGCTGTCGCGCGCGGTCGCCGAGGGCCTGTATCGCGCGATGGCCTACAAGGACGAGTACGAGGTGGCGCGGATGCACGCGGGCGCGACGTACGGCGAGCACCCGGTGTTCCACATGGCCCCGCCGCTGCTGACCACGCTGACCGGCCTGCGCGACAAGGCGACCGGCCGGCCGAAGAAGATCGGCATTCCCGGCTGGATGGCGCTGCCGTTGTTCCGGGTGCTGCGCCACGGCAAGCGGCTGCGCGGCACGGCGCTCGATGTGTTCGGGCATTCGGCCGAGCGGCGCTGGGAGCGGGGGCTGATCGGCGAGTACGAGGCGGATATGCGCGCCGCCCTCGCCGCGCTGCGGCCGGAGACCTTGGAGGCGGCGGTGGGATTGGCCGAGCTGCCCGACCTGATCCGTGGCTTCGGCCCGGTGAAGGAGGCGAACCGGGCGAAGGCGATGGAACGGCGGGAGATGCTGCTGGCGCGGCTGAAGGCGCCGGAGCCGGTGGCGGTGGCGGCGGAGTAGCACGACGCCGAGTGATCGGCCGCACGTGGCACTCACTCAGTAACGTCATAACCGTGTTGGTCACGCTCAGTAACGTCATGGCCGTGCTTGTCACGGCCATCCACGCCTGTTTTCCTGCTTTCCGCGCCAAGTCATGGATGCAGTCTCCGACCCAACGGACATCTCATTGAGCTTGACGTCTGCAGGATGGAGTAGATGGCGGCGGCGCGCTCGCCACCGGCATCTGATCCGGCGAACAGGTAATTCTTCGTCCGAGCGCAATCCGCGCATGGCGTTCTCGGCGATGTTGTTGTCGATCTCGAGCCTTGCGTCGGTGAGGAAGCGCGACAATGCCTCCTGCCGCTTCAGCGTATAGCGGAATGCCTCGGCCAGCTCTGACTTGGCCGATAGCCTGGTGACGACCTTGCCTGCCCAATTGAAGAACGCGGCGAGCAGCGGCGCGGCATCGGCCCGGTGCATCAGCCGCTCATCGGTCGGCGCGAAGCGCGCTTTGGCCTCGATGGCGTAGAAGGTGGCAATGCGCTCGATCGCCTGCTTGGCGACCGGAGACTTCTTGCCGTTCCAGACATCGAAGAACTTGCGCCGGCAATGCGCCCAGCAGGCGACCTCGGTGATCGCCTGGTTCGTGCGAAGGCTCCGATCGGTGGCGCGCTGATCGTAGAGTGCCTCGAAGCCAGCGTAGCCATCGGCCTGAAGGAAGCCGGTGAACTCTGCCAAATGCCCTGCCGGATGCGCGCCACCACGATCGGGACTGTAGAAGTAGGCGGCCGCCGGCGGCGCCGTGCCGCAGAATGGTCGATCGTCGCGCACATACACCCAGAGCCGCCCGGTCTTGGTTCGGCCGAGACCTGGCGACAGCACTGGCACGGTGGTGTCATCGCCGTGGATCTTCTCCGCAGCGAACACGTGTCGTCTGATCCCCTCGACAATCGGCGCCAGCAGCCATGCCGCCTGACCGACCCAGTCGCACAGCGTGGATCGGTCGAGATCGACCCCGTCGCGAGCATAGATGTCGCTCTGCCGGTAGAGCGGCAGGTGATCGCAGTATTTCGACACCAGCAGATGCGCGAGCATCGCCGGTGTGGCACGACCACGCGGTGTCGGCATCGCGGGCGCAGGTGCCTGGGTGATCGCATCGCACGCCTTGCAGGCGTATTTGGGCCGGATATGCCGGATCACCTGGAAGCGGCCAGGCACATAGTCCAGCACCTCGGTCACGTCCTCGCCGAGCTTCGCCATGCCACCACCGCAGTCCGGGCAGACGCAGGCGCCATCAGCCGCAGGTTGATGAACGATCTCCTGCCGCAGCAGGTGCTCGGGCAACGGCTTGCGCTTCGGCGTCGCACGCTGGCGCAGCGGCGGCGGCGATGTTCCGCCGCCGCCTTGACGATATCCTCGGCCTCGCTGGTCTCCAGCTCTTCAAGCTGCAGGGCGAGCTGCTCGATCTGCCGGGTGATCCGTTCCGACGAACGGCCAAACTGCATGCGTCGCAGTTTGGCGATCTGGAACTTCAGCTTCTCGATCTCCAGTGTTCGCAGCTGAACCGAAAGTTCGGCCGCCTTCAGCTCGGCCTGACAGGCCAGCGCAAACGCGCGCAACGCCTCGGGATCGGCGGGCAGGTCAGCCATGGCGAGCGACATAAGATAGCCTTGGCAGGTGCGGCGATTCGCCGACCATCATCAACAATAAATCGCTGCCTTGTCAGACCAGCACTGGCCGCGCCGGCAACGGCGATGCTACCGTTCTGCGCCAGTCCATCGCCTCGATCAGCAGCGCCAATTGCGCCGGCGTCAGCGTCATCGCGCCATCAACAATCGGCGGCCATACGAAGCGGCCCTTCTCCAACCGCTTGGCGAACAGGCACAGACCGCTGCCGTCCCAGTACAGCGCCTTCAAATAGTCACCGCGCTTGCCGCGGTACAGGAACAGGTGACCACTGAACGGGTCGGCGCCGATGATCTGCTGTGCCTTGGCTGCCAGGCCATCGAACCCGTTGCGCAGATCAACCGGACGGCAGGCGAGGAATACCTTGGTGCCAGGTGCGAGGCTGATCACACCGCGCCCTTCACGGCACGTAATACCCGCGACAGAGCCTTCTCACTGACGGATGCACCGACCTTCACCCGCACGCCATTGGGAAGCGCGATCTCGATCTTGCTGGTGCGTTCTTCCCGCTGCTCGCCTGTCGGCAACCGCGGCTCAGGTGCCACCAGCAGTGCCGGCGGCGCTTCATTTGTCCGACCGATCACGCCAATCGGCCTGAACTCCATCGGCTCCGCCCTGTGCGGCGGCATGGCCGCCTTCGCCACCGATCGCCAGTTGTAGAGCAGGCTCTCCGATAGCCCATGACGCCGCGCGACCATCGCAACGCGGCCACCTTCCGCCTCCACCTCAGCGAGCAGAGCCGCCTTCTCTTCCCCCGTCCACTTCCGCCGGCGCGTGACGATCTCCGCCTCGGTCATTCAGCCTCCTTCTGGAACACTCCAGAAGGAGGCTCCCGAAGCAGCAACATCTCTGACCGCGCCGCACGCCGCCAGACGGGTCACACCAAACGAACGCCCCCTCTCCCCTTGCGGGAGAGGGTCGGGGTGAGGGGTCGGCGCGAGGACTGCGATTTTCCCCGTCATGCCCGGGCTCCGACCCGGGCATCCAACGCCGCCCCCATATTTCACCAACCTTGCGTTGAATGACCGGATCAAGTCCGGCTATGACGAAGTACAAACCCCCGGAGCCCAAAACAGGCGAAGTAATCCGAACCCGACAGCCGTGGCGCGGATCAGCAGGTCGGGCTGTCGGTAGTCCTTAATAGCAGGTACCAGTGATCGTGCTCCCACCGGCGGTGGTGGTAATGATGATGATGCCAGTAGTAATCGCCCGCGTAAGCACGTGGCGGCGGCGGTGGCGGGGGACGGCGCTCGGGATAGGGCGGCGGGTACGGCTGTGCGTGCGCCGTGCCGGCCACAACCAGGGCACCGCCCAGCAATGAGAGGCAAAGCAGTAATCCGCGCATATCAACCTCCGTTCAAACAGCGCAAGAACGGCCTGCGACTGCGTCGGTTTCGAGGCGGCTCTGCGACAATGCGTAACACCGAATAACCTGCGCGCGGCAGCAGTCGGCGACGGGCCCCGAGCCTCGCCGAAGGCGCATGTCCCTTCCGGACCGTGATCCCGGCTCTCGTAACCGTGGAACGGCTGAAGCCCTCGGAAGAGGCAGGAAGGTAAGGACCAATGACGAACTAGCCTTAGCTCTTGCAACCTATGCGTGTTTTGAGCTACTTGCCCGATCATGCCGTCTTCGAAAGCATCGATACTCTTCTCGCGGCCGAATCCAAAGGGGTGTCGCATCCGGCATTCGCCGGCGCCTCGGCCCGACGCGGAAAGTCGCGCCTTTCGTGCGGCAATTTCGAAATCGGCTCTTTTTGGAGCCGTTGGGCAATGAAGCGGAGATGGAATGAGCCTCACGGAACGAGAAAAGGAACAGCTCAAAGCCCTGATCGACGCCGGACAGAAGCTGCCACCACATTACAGATCCATCCTGTTCGAGCAGCCGCACGAAGCAGAGCTGATCTGGCCCGGCAAGACGCGGGAAATCACGAACATCGTCCTGCCCTTTCAGACGATCGAGCATATCGACGAGCCGCGCACCGGGGCGGAAGCCACGAACCCGACCTCTTCACCTTCGATCAGGGAACCGGTCGCCAGAGCGGCGGTTGGACGAACAAACTGATCTGGGGCGACAACAAGCTGGTCTTGGCCTCACTCAAGAACGGCCCGCTCCGCCGCGAGATCGAGGCTGCTGGCGGACTCAAGCTCGTCTACATCGATCCGCCGTTTGATGTCGGGGCGGATTTCTCATTCGATGTGGAAGTCGGAAACGCTGAGAGCCTTCGCAAAGAACCCAGCGTGATAGAGGAGCTGGCATATCGAGATACCTGGGGGCGTGGGGCCGACTTTTATCTTACAATGATATACGAACGGCTGCGGCTCATACAGGGCTTGCTTGCCACGGACGGCAGCATATACGTTCACATCGGCCCCGGAATTGGGCCGCTTGTAAAGACGGTGATCGCCGAGATTTTCGGCAGGGATGGTCGATCCGCCGAGATTTCATGGAAGCGAGTGACGGCTCACGGCGACAGCAAACGCTGGGGTGTAGTCCATGATTACGTCTATTGAAGATCGAAATCATCTGAGTTTATTTGGAACCCGCAGTTCGAACCTTACTCGGCGGATTATCTCGAGAGCAAGTACACTTATGTTGATCTGACCGGCCGCCGTTATCGCCTAGATAACATTACTAGCCCCAATCCACGCCCGAACATGATGTACACTTGGCGCGGTCATAAGGCTCCGAGGCTTGGTTGGCGCTATGAGCTGGAGACGATGGATCGTCTCTATGCTGAGGGCCGCATTGAAATGCCGAAAAAGGGTGGCGGAAGACCACAGTTACGGAGGTTCTTGGATGAAATGCCAGGCGTCCCGGTCGGCACTGTATGGACCGATATCAATCCGGTTAATTCCCAAGCTACAGAAGACACGGGTTACGAGACCCAAAAGCCCGAGTCTCTTCTCGCTCGTGTGATCAACGCCTCGTCGAACCCCGGCGACTTGGTGGCCGATTTCTTCTGCGGCTCCGGGACCACATTAGCCGTCGCCGAAAAGCTTGGCCGCAAGTGGATCGGCTGCGATCTCGGGCGCTTCGCCATTCACACCTCTCGCAAGCGCCTGATCGGCGTGCAGCGCGAACTGAAGGCGGCCGGCAAGCCCTACCGCAGTTTCGAGATTCTCAACCTCGGCAAGTACGAGCGCCAGTTCTTCGCCGGCATCGATCCGACCTTGCCAGAGGAACAGCGGCGCGCGCTGTCGCTCCAGAAGGAGGAGTACTACCTCACCCTGATTCTCGCCGCCTATAAGGCGGAGCGGGTCTTTCAATCGCCGCCCTTCCACGGCCGGAAGGGGGGCACGCTCGTTCTGGTCGGGCCGATCGATGCGCCGGTCACGCAGGCGCAAGTGCATGAAGCGGTGGAGGCGGCGCGCAAGCTGCGCCTCACCAAACTCGATATAATCGGGTTCGAGTTCGAGATGGGGCTGGTCCCGCACGCCCAGGACGAAGCCCGCGCCAACGGCGTGTTGCTGGCGCTCCGCTACATCCCGAAGGACGTGTTCGATCGTCGCGCCGTGGAGAAAGGGCAGGCGGTTTTCTACGACGTGGCCTTCGCCGAGGTGCAGCCGGTCGTCAAGGGGCGGACCGTCACCGTCAAGCTGAAGGATTTCGGCGTCTATTACCGGCAGGAAGACATCGGCGCCCTGCTGTCCTCGATGAAGACCGGGACATCCAAGGTCACGGTCGATGCCGGGCAGGTGGTGAAGGTCTCGAAAAACAAGAACGGTGTCGCAACGCGCGAGGTACTGACCAAAGCCTGGTCCGACTGGATCGACTATTGGGCAGTCGATTTCACCTACACGCGCCGCGAGGAAATCATTCAAATCACCACCGAGGAGGCGGGGCGCGTGGTGCACCGCCGGCAATGGACCGGCAACTACATCTTCGAGAACCAATGGCAGTCCTACCGGACCCGCAAGAATCGGGTGCTCGAACTGGCCAGCGCGCCCCATGAATATGCGTTCAAGGGCCGCTACAAGATCGCGGTGAAGGTTATCGACATCTTCGGTAACGACACCACCAAGGTCGTGGAAGTAACGGTCTGATGGCGCTGCATCCGGACTTCCCGACTGACCCCTACGTCATCCTCGATCCCGCGATACGTTGGTATCCGGGCGATGAGAAGATTGGCGAAATGGGCTACGCCATGCTGTTGCCGCCCCTGGTCCACAAGGTGCGGCAGGGGGTAAAGGCGTGGCGCGACGCTGCCTATGCCGGCGCGAGCGCCACCACGCGCGCCCTGCTACTGCACTGGTTCAATTCCGAGCACCTGATGCCCCAGCCGGATGGGACGGTGGCGCCGTTCCGCTGGTATTTCGCGCAGCGAGAAGCGGTCGAATCGGCGATCTGGCTCCATGAGATCGAGCGCGCCCGCGATCCCTACGGTCTGATGCGCTATGACAGCTCCGGCCTTGTCTCCAGGGGCATGTTCCATGAGGACTGGGCGCGCTACGTCCTCAAACTCGCCACCGGGGCGGGAAAAACGAAGGTCATCAGCCTGCTCATGGCCTGGTCCTACTTCCACAAGCTTTACGAGATGGACTCCGATCTATCGACCAATTTCCTGCTGATCGCGCCGAATATCATTGTCCTGGATCGGCTACGCCGAGATTTCGATGGCGCACGTATCTTCTTCGGGGACCCGGTCCTACCGGATAACGGCCATGAGGGCCGCAATTGGCAGGACGATTTCCAACTGACCGTGCATATCCAGGACGATCTTGGCTTCGTCGGTCCGCAAGGCAATCTCTTCCTGACCAACATTCATCGGGTCTTCGAGGGTGCCGCCCCACCGAGCTTCGAGGATACCGACACGTCGAGCTACTTCCTAGGCGCCAAACCGGTCGGCAAGACAACGGATGCCTCGGTCGATCTCGGCATCATCATTCGGGAGGTGCCCGATCTCGTCGTACTGAACGACGAGGCGCACCATCTGCACGACAAGGACAGCGCCTGGTTCAAATCCATTCAGGATATCTCCTTCCGGCTGCGGCAGAAGGGGGCGGGGCTTTCGGCGCAGTTTGATCTCTCGGCGACGCCCAAGGATCATAGCGGCTCGATCTTCGTGCAGACGGTCGCCGACTATCCGCTGGTCGAGGCGATCCGTCAGGGCGTGGTGAAGACGCCCGTGCTGCCCGATCAGGCATCCCGCGCCAAGCTCCAGGAGAAACCCAGCTCCGAGTTCACCGAGAGGTACGAGGATTACCTGCACCTCGGCTATCTCGAATGGAAGAAGGTTTATGAGGAACTTTTCCCGACCGGCAAGAAGTCCATTCTATTCGTCATGACCGACGACACCCGCAACTGCGATGACGTTGCGGAGTTTCTGCGCTCCCGCTACCCGGAGTTTGCTGGCAAAGATGGCGTGCTGGTCATCCACACGAAGAACAACGGCGAGATTTCGGAATCGTCCACCGGCAAGAGCAAGGACGAACTCGATCGGCTGCGCGCCGCCAGCCGCGATATCGACGATGCCGCCAATCCCTACAAGGCCGTGGTGTCGGTGATGGTGCTGCGCGAAGGCTGGGACGTGCAGAACGTGGTCTCCATCGTCGGGCTGCGTCCCTACACCGCCAAGGCGGGCATTTTGCCAGAGCAGACGTTGGGACGCGGGCTGCGGCGCATGTTCCGGGGCGAGCCCGTGACCGAGAAGGTCAGCATCATCGGGACCGATGCCTTCATTGATTTCGTGGAAGGCATCAAGGTCGAAGGGGTCGAACTGGAATATCAGCCGATGGGCGGCCGGAGCGGCCCCAAGTCGCCGATGGTGGTCGAGGTCGATCACGAGAACGCGGACAAGGACATCGACGGCCTGGATATCGAGTTGCCGCTGCTCGCGCGCCGCATTGATCGGGAATTCAAGAACCTGTCCGACCTTGACCCATGTGCGTTGCCGCACAAACGGGTGCCAGTCCTGATATTCACGGCGGAACAGCAGCGTGAAATCGTGTTCCGCGACCTGAACACCGACGAGCAAAGCCACGTCACGGTGCTGGATTCGGCGCTCACCCCGAATTATCAGAACATGATCGGGTTCTTCACACGAACCATCATGCGCGACCTGCGCCTGGTTGGCGGGTTCGACGTGCTGTTCGGCAAGATCAAGCAGTTCATCGAAACCGAGCTGTTCGAACAGCCGGTCGATCTCGAAGACCTGAACACGCTGCGCAATCTCTCGGAAATCGAAGCAACCCGGATGCTGCTCGGCACGATCAAGGCGGGCGTGAACGCGCTGACCGTGCGCGATTCCGGCAAGACGGAGGTACGCTCGTCGATTCGAGTCAGCAAAACGCGGCCATTTCTGGTAAAGGATCAGGCTTACCTGGTCCCGCAAAAGTCTATCTTTAACAAGGTGGTGGGCGATTCGGGTTTCGAGTTGGAGCTAGCCGGGTTCCTTGATCGGTGCGGCGACATCGAGTCCTTTGTTAAGAACAGCCAAAGCACTAAGTTTGGCATCGAGTACCGCAATGCGGACGGTGGGATCGCGACCTACTATCCGGACTTCATCGTCAAGCGGACCGAGGCTGAAATCTGGATTATTGAGACCAAGGGCCGCGAGGACCTGAATGATCCTCTCAAATGGGAACGCCTCCAACAGTGGTGCGCCGACGCCACCACCCATGACGAGCGGAACCGACAGTTCCATACGTTGTTCGTGCGCCAGGAGGATTGGGAGGCGCATAAGCTGACAAGCTTCGGCCAGCTCGTTACGGCCTGCAGATAAGGGCCGGCCTTCCCCCACCAACTCGCCGCCAGTTCAGCCGGCGAGACGGTCACTCCGGCCCTGGCACCAGCACGCTCTCGCGACGAATGTCCTCCGCCAACTCGCTGCGACCGGACAGATAATCCGCCGGCAGGACGATCGGGCGGAGATCGGACGCCGCGAGCACGTAGGGATACGCACTGTCCGACACCATGTAATGCACGGCTGTCCGCTCGGCCCCTTCGCGCACGAACACCGCGATGTCGTAATCGCTCCCGCGCCGCGCCTCGCCGCGGGCCCGCGAACCGAACAGCACTACGCGCTCCACGTTGCCTGGCAACGCCCGCTCCACCGCCCGGCGGAACGCCCGCAGCCGGCGCGCCGCGCGGGGGGGGAAGCACCTCATCGACGGTTCGCGCCCGCTCGCTCATGCCGGCAACATGGCGGCCAGGCGCCAACCCCCGCAAGGCCCGTGCCACCTCCGCTAAATCCCCACCCCCTCCCGCCGGATCGCGGTCATCTCCGGCACGTGCCGGTCGTTGTACGTCGACGCCCGATACACCCGGAAATGCAGCATCGCGTTCGACTCGTACAGCAAATTGGTCGCGATCTTCGCCAGCTTGTCGTTGTCCTCCGACCTCTCCCCCAACTGGAACAGGAACACCGCCACATCATAATCCGCGCGCGGCTTCGCATCCCCCCGGGCGCGGGAGCCGAACAGCACCACTTGGGCCAGCCGTTCGCCGAACGCCGCATCCAGCCGTCCGCGTATGCGCGCCAACACATGCGGCTGCGAGCGCGCCTGTGCGGCCATCTGCTCGCGCAGCCGCTGGCGCTCGTAGCGCGAGAGCCGCTGCGCCAAGCTCGGGTTGTCCTCGGGCGCTTGCCGCTCCTCGGAGCGTAGCGCCCGCACCCGCGCGAGCGCCCGGTCCAGCACCGACTCCCCCGCGCGCCCGCCCTCGCGCGCGCGCCCATCCTCCGGCGCGGGCTCCTCCTCCGGCGCGCTCTCCTCCGCCACCGCCATCGCCCGCGCCGCGCGCACCGCCATTTCGGCCATCATCCGCCCATACGCCTCGCGGCTCAGCGCGCCCGCGTCGCGGAACCACAGGATCGAGTAGCTCGCCAGCGCCATCAGGCTCATCGCCGCCGGCATCAGCAGGTCGGCCCGCTGCTCCAGCTCCGGCACCGCCGCCGCCAGCGCCATCAGCACCCACCGCCCGCGATCGTAGGCAACGGAAATCCAGCGCCATGTTTGGAACCCCCGTGCGCCCCACCCCGCCCCGCGCTACCCTCCCCCGCGCGGCGCCGCGCGCGCCGACCCCGGAGGGCCCCACGCCATGACCACCACCCCCGATCCGCTCGTCATCGACATGGCACGCAAATTCGCCCAGGATCGCCTCGCCCCGGGCGCCGCCGCGCGCGAGCAGGCCGGGCGGATCGAGCCCGAGATCATCGCCGAGCTAGGCGAACTCGGCATCCTCGGCGCCACCACCCCCGCCGAATGGGACGGTTCGGAGCTGGACCCCGTCACCTACGCGCTCTTGGTGGAAGAGATCGCCGCCGGCGACGGCGCGGTCTCGACCCTGGTGTCGGTCCACAACTCCCCCACCTGCGAGATCTTCGCCCAGTTCGCCTCTGAGGCGCAGAAGGACCGCTGGCTGCGCGCGCTCGCCACCGGCCGGCATGTCGGCTCATTCGGCCTCACCGAGCCGCAGGCGGGCTCGGACGCCTCGAACCTGCGCACCCGCGCGGTGAAGAACGGGGACCGCTACATCGTCAACGGCGCCAAGCAGTTCATCAGCAACGGCGCGCTGCCCGGCAGCGTCGTGTTCTTCGCCGTCACCGACCCGGCCGCCGGCAAGCGCGGCATCTCCTGCTTCGTGGCCGAGAAAGGCTGCCCCGGCTACGCCGTCGCCCGCATCGAGCACAAGCTCGGCCAGAAAGCCTCCGATACCTGCGCGCTGACCTTCGAGGACATGGAGGTCCCCGAGACCCAGCGCATCGGCGCCGAGGGCCAGGGCTACCGGATCGCGCTCTCCACCCTGGAATCCGGGCGCATCGGCATCGCCGCGCAGAGTGTGGGCATGGGCCGCGCGGCGTTGGAGCAGGCGATCGCCTACGCCCGCGATCGCCAGGCGTTCGGCAAGCCGATCATCGAGCACCAGGCGGTCGCGTTCCGTCTGGTCGAGGCCAAGACGCGGCTGGAAGCGGCGCGGCAAATGACCCTGCACGCGGCGCGCCTCAAGGCCGAGGGCAAGCCCTCGCTGGAAGCCGCCTGCATGGCCAAGCTGTTCGCCTCCGAGACCGCCGAGGCGGTCTGCACCGCCGCCATCCAAACACTCGGCGGCTACGGCTACCTGGCCGATTTCCCGGTGGAGCGGATCTACCGCGACGTGCGCGTCTGCCAAATCTACGAGGGCACGTCCGACGTCCAGAAGATCATCCTGCAACGGATGCTCTGACGGGAGCCGGCGATTGAGACGCCCACCCATGCTGTCCTATGCCCAAAACGGCGAGGACGTCGTGCTCCGGCGTGCCTTCGCCGCGCAAGGGACGGGGTTTTACCTCGATGTCGGCGCCTGCCACCCGGTGCTGGACAGCGTGACCGCGCATTTCTACGCGCAGGGCTGGCACGGCGTGAACGTGGAGCCCGACCCCGCGCTGCACGCGGAACTCGCCGCCCAGCGGCCGCGCGACGAGAATTTGCGCCTCGCTGTCGGGCGCGAGCGCGGCCGTGTCGATTTCCACCCCACCGGCACGCGCGGCCACGGCACGCTGGACGCCACGCTCGCCTGCGCGCGCAGCAACGGCCGGCCGCCGGAGCGCGTCCGCTCGATCCCGCTCTGCGACGTCATCGCCCTCTACGGACCTGATGCCGGCGAGATCGACTTCCTGAAGATCGACGTCGAGGGCTGGGAAGCCGACGTCATCGCCTCCGGCGACTGGACGCGCCATCGCCCGCGCGTCGTGCTCGTGGAGGCGGTCGACTTGTGCGGGCGGCCAACGCACGAAACTTGGGAGCCGGAGCTGGTCTCGGCCGGCTACCGTTTCGTCTTATTCGACGGGCTGAACCGGTTCTACTGCCGCGAGGAAGATGCCGAGCACCTGCTCCCGCTCCTGGCCGCCCCGGCGAACGTCTTCGACAACTGGCGCAAAGCGTCCGACGCGGAAGGTGAGGCGAGGGCGGCCGCCGCAGAGCAGCGCGTCGCCAGCGCCGAAGCGAGCGCTGCCAACGCCGCAGCTCGCGTTGCGAGCACCGAAGCGCGGGCCGCCGCGCTCGGGGCGGACATCGAGCAGGCGCGGGCGGACGCCGCCACGGCACGCCGCCGGGCGGAAGAGACCGCGGTGCTTCAGGTGGAGCTGGCGCGCTGCCGCGGCGAGGCCGCCGCCGCGCTGCGCCGCGAGGAGCAGGCCGAGGCGCGCGCGGCCACGCTTGAGATGCAGGCTACCGGTGCCGCCGAGGAAACGGAGCGGCGGCTCGCCGTGCTTCAAGTCGAGCTTGCGCGCAGCCACGGCCAGGCCGCCGCCGCGCTGCACCGCGAGGAGCAGGCCGAGGCGCGTGCGGCCACGCTTGAGATGCAAGTCGCCCGCGCTGCCGCCGCGCGAGACGAGGCCGAACGCCTGCTGCACGCCATGCGAACCGCCACGACCTGGCGCCTGATGGCGCCGGTCCGTCGGGTGATCGAGCTGGCGCGCGGCTCCCGCCATGCCAACTGACCCGCCATCGCTGCCCGGGCAACGGATCGCCGACCTGGAGACCCTCGATGCCAAGCTGGCCGAGATCGCCGCCAGCCCGCGCGGCCCCGCCGCGCACTTCAACGAGTTCTGGTTCGACATGCCGCTCCCCGCCGGCCTGGATCCGCTGTCTCCGGCGTATCGCGCCGAGGTGCTGGAGCAATACCGCCTAGTTGCGCGGCGAGACTACGAAACGGCCCACGAGGCGCATCCCTTCGATGTGGGGACGAACCACGATTTCCTGAGCCGGCCCTGGCCGTACAGCACCGGCGACGGCGCCCAGGTCGGTGGCGCGCTCGCCGCGGTCGGGTTCGTCATCAGCACCTGCCAGGTGCGGTCGGGCCACCGCGTGCTGGAGATGGGCGCGGGCTGGGGCAACCTCGCCGTGCCGCTCGCGCAAATGGGCTGCGAGGTGACGGCGCTCGACATCGAGGACCGCTACGTCCGCATCCTCCGCCACCGCGCGGAGCGCGCGGGCGTGCCGATGCGCGTGCTCCGCGCCGGCTTTCTCGATGCCGCCGACGCGCTCGGGGCAGAGCGATTCGACTTCGTGATGTTCCACGCCGCCTTCCATCACTGCGACGACCACCTGCGCCTGCTGCGGCTGGTGCGCGAGCACCTGCTCGCGCCAGGAGGGCGGCTCGTGCTGGCCGGCGAGCCGCTGCTCGAATCACTGCCCTATCCGTGGGGGCTCAATCCGATGGGCGAAGGCTTGTGGGCCACACGCAAATTCGGCCGCCACGAAGTGGTATTCCGCCCGAGCTACTTGCTGAGCGCGCTATCGGCGACAGGCTACCACGCCACCCTGACCGTGAGCCCGCTCGGACCGCTGGGCAATGTCATTGTGGCGCACCGCGCGCTGGATTCTCCAGATCAGCTGCGACCAGTCATGCCATAGGAGTCAAATAGCGCGTCAGGCGACATCCGATCCGCCACAACCCGCCCAGCCGCCCAGGCATCGGCATAAACGGCGCGCAGCTTCGGCACCTGCGGGCCGAACACTTCGACATGCTTGCACCGCTCAAGCAGCCGCGCCATCGAGAAGCCCTGACGTATCGCGTCCTCGGCCTCGAACAGTGCCATGCGCGCCCATTCGCCGGCATTGCCGCAATGCTTGGCGCGGTGCCGGTCCACGCGCACGGGGTCGATGCCGGCGCGTTCCGCGGCATCGAACAGGTCGGGCATCCGCTCCAGGTGCCACAGCAACGCCCAGCGCAGCCAGGAAACGTTCATGTTGACCACAACCGCCGGCTGCCCGACCCACCAGGCCGGACGGTCCTGCAACGCCGCGAGCGCATAAGCCGAAGACGGGATGCAGGTCAGCAGCGATGAAAACGGAGCACCACGCACATCCTGCTGGTAGGCGCGCAGCGCGTGGTCGCGTCGGAACGCACAGGCATAAATGGCGGTAAACAGGTTCTCGTTGAGCGCCGCCACTTCGCGCAACTCATTCACCCGTCGGTTGGGGCCGCCATGGCCGATCGGCAGCGCCGCATGCATCACCTCGGACGGATCGGAGAGCCGGTCGGGCGCGTCGAACTGGGTATAGGCGTAGTTCATATAAGCCATCTCGACGTCGGGATACGCATCCAACCCGGTGAGTACGGCTTCGATCGCGCCCTCGGCGATCAGGTCGTCATCGCCCAGCAGCCAGACGAACGCGCCGCTCGACGCGCGTGCGGTAGCGCCGAGATTACCAAGCATTCCCAGGTTGACTCTGTTACGTTGCGAAACCAACCCGGCTGTACCCGCATGACGAGCCACCACCTCCTGCGTCGCATCCGCCGAGGCGTTGTCGCAAACGACCACCTCCACCTCGCGCAGCCACGGCCGCGCCGCATCCAGTAGTCGAGGCAGGCTGTGGGTCAGCCACGGTGCCCGGTTGTAGGTGGTGATCGCGCAGGTCAGCAGCTTGCGCCGGTCGCCGGTCAGCACCATCGGCAACGGCCAGCCTGGAGGAGCGCCCGCGCTGGCAAGAGCAGCCAACACGTCCTCCGCGCATTCGTTCCAAGTTCGGATAGGACGCGCAACCGTTTGCCGCGCCAGGCGTTCCAGCAACCTCGGTTCGCCGGCAAGCTGGACCATGCCTCGCGCGATCGCCGTGTCATTGCGCATGTCCACCGCGAGCACGCCCCCGCCCGCCGACAGTTCGGCCATCGCCGAACCTTCGTGACAGAGGCAGGGCAACCCGCGCCACAGGCTCTCCAATACCGGCAGACCGAAACCTTCCTCACTGGAGCCATAGACCGTTGCGTGGCTGGCTTCGAACAGGCTGAGCAACTCATCGTCCGAGACATGCGCGCGCAAATCCACGCCGCCAAGCATCCGGGCGAGAACTTCGATCTCGCGATCAAGTAAGTGATAGTCAGCACGGCGGCCGACGATCGTCAGCTCGATCGCGCGAACCGGTCCCAAGTGTCGTGCCTTCGCCAGGGCGCGCAACAGCCGGGGATAATTCTTGCGCGGCTCCCAGGTGCCGACCGCCAACAGGCGAAGCGGCTCGCCCGCCGTCGGCGGTGCTTTGACCGTGCGCTCGCGCGGCGCACCAGGCAGGTCGCCGGCCAGCGGGCAGGGCACGATTCGCGGCACGCTAAACCCATGTCCGGCCAAGTAGCGACGCAAATCGGCCGCAGCCGTCCACGAGATTGGGAGCGCCATGTCCACTTGATCGAAGGTTCGCCAATAGGCGCGCAGGTTGGCCAGCGCCTCGGGCGGATACACCTCGGGCATTCGCTCCGGGATCAAGTCGTAAAAGATCGCGGCGGTGCGCATACCCAATGACCGGCCGAGCGTCGCCATGTCCGAACCCGGAGGAACAGGCGGCACGGTAATCTCCGGCACCAGCAGCCACTCTCCGTCCAGGCGTTCCGGCAACGGCTCTGGCGGGCGCGACGGCGGCCCGTTCCAGCGGGCGAGCATCGCGCCTTCATCGGTCGAGATATGCACCATGCGATCCCGTTCGGCGTCCCAGGTCACGGGCACGACTTCAACCCCGAGCCGTTCCAACGCGACTGCCAGCTGGCGCGTGACGCGCTGAACACCAGTGTTGAACGGCTGCATCGCGGTGAGCCCGACCCAATAGAAGATGCGTCGCGGACGTCGCGGCAGCGATGGCGCCGTGATGCGCGGGCGCTGGGCGGCGATGGCCGCGAGCACCTCCGCCGCACTCCTTGCCATGACAAAGCGGTCGCGCAGCGTGGCCGTTCGGGGCAGCTCGCGAAGCGCAGTGGTAAGCGCGGCGTCGCGGTCGGACTCAGACGCGAACAAGACCAGGTCCGCGCCCGGCAACGTGGCGAGGTCCGGCCCGCCGATCACCCGGCCTTCGCCGATGACCAGCGCCAGCTTGAGCCCGAGGCCGTGCGCTTCATCCCCAATCCGCATCGCTTCGGCCGGCCCGGCGGTCGTATCAAGCGGAAGCATCGCCCAGAGCCCGTGCAGATCGCCGCCGCCGATCGCGGGAGCCTCCGCCGCTGTCCGGAATCCCGGCAGCACCGCCTCGGAGTCCGCGCGCCAGTGCAGCCGCCGTACCGTCGCGCCCGCCACCTCCACTGCGCTCGCAATCTCGGCGCCGCCGCCGAGCGAGCCCTCGATCACCGCCAGCCTGGAGAGCACCGGCGCGCTCTCCAACTCGCGCCAGACTGCCCGGGCATACTCCTCCCAAGTCACGAGTGCCCGCTCTCGCGCCTCCTGACTTAGCCGACACCGCAGCTTGGGATCATCCGCGAGGCGCTCAAGGCCAAGTTCGATTGCTTTCGGCTCGGCGGGATCGACCAGTAGGCAGCCACCCCCCTCGCCGATCTCCGCCATCGAACCGTGATCGGAACAGAGGCACGGCTTGCCCTGCCACAAGCTCTCCGCGACCGGCAGCCCAAAGCCTTCCGAAAGCGAGACGAAGACGCTCGCGTCACACGCCCGAACCAACTCCCGGAGTGCCTCATCCGGTACATAGCCATGCAGCTCTATCCGGCCGTCGGACGACCCCGCCTCGGCCCGCACGGCATCAGTGACGGAGGGATGCAGGCCACCAACAACGTCCAATCGCAAATCCAGATCGGGCCGGCGGCGGCACAGCGCGTTGAACGCGCTCAGCAGCGCGACCTGGTTTTTGCGCGGCTCCACCGTCCCCCAGGCGAGGAAGCGGACCCCTCCCCCCGGCGCCCTCCCGCAAGGCTTGCCCTCGGGCCGGCCTGTGGTCGGACCCGTGGGAGGGGAGAAGAGAGCCCCCTCGCCTTGCGGGAGGGGGTTGGGGGAGAGGTCCAACGGGACGTCCTCCAGCACCCGCGCGCTGCCCGCCATCTCGCCCGAGAGCAGGACCGGCCGCACGCGCGGCAGCCGGCGGGCATCGAGCCCCTGCTCCTTCCACCACGCCAGAAGATCAGACCCGGAGCTGGCCGAGATCGGCAGCACGAGGTCGGCCGCCGACAGGGCACGCGCGTAGGCGGCATGTGACGCGGCCATGTCCTCGTAGCCGGGCACGCGCAGCGGGATGAGGTCGTAGAACACCGCGGCCGAGCGAAGCCCGTAGTAGCGCGCGTAATCGAGCGCGACCGGCAGCGCCGGGGCGGGAGCATCGGGCGCGCCACCGCCGATATGCGGCACCTCCGGCAACAGGAGCCACGCGTCCCGGAGCCAGCCGGCATCGGCGCCGGTGAGGTGCAGCGGCTCCCCGGAATCGGGGAGCGTCGGCAAGACCGGGCCGCCGTGACCGGCGAGGCCACGCAGCCATGTTGCTTCCGCGCGGATGATCGCCTCGCGCTCAGCGCACCAGCGAACCGGAACCAGGTCGATCCGCGGGATCGCGGCAAGCGCGGCGGCAAGCGCGCGGGTCACGCGCTGCACGCCCGTATTGCCCTCATAACGGCCAGTGTGATGCAGCCAATAATAGATGCGCGGCATCACGCCTGCCTCGGTCAACCAGCCCTCCCCGCCGTTCAAACGATTTCGATCTCTGGGAACGGAAAGATCAGCCGTCCTCCGCGCGCCAGGAACTCCGCCTCGCGGCGAACGATGCCGTCGCGGAAATGCCAAGGCAGCACCAGGAAGTAATCCGGCCGCATCGCCCGCGCCTCCGCCTCCGCAACGATCGGGATACCCGTCCCCGGCGTGAAGGCGCCGAACTTGTCCTCGTTCACCTCCGCGATGCAGGGCACCAGCGCAGGACCGATGCCGCAGAACTGCAACACCACGTTGCCCTTGGTCGAGGCGCCGTAGCCGAACACTTTCTTGCCGTCCCCGGCCAACGCTTCCAGCAGCCGGCGAAGATCGGCGCGATGGCGGAACACCCGATCCTCGAACTCCCGGTAGGGCCGCGGCGTCGCCAGTCCCATCCGCTCTTCCTGGCCGAGCAACCAATGCACCACCGCCTCGTTGCCGCGTCGCGGATCATCCTTGCGCACCGCGCTCACCGCGAAGCTGCCGCCGTTGACGGCATTCATCTTCACGTCCATCGGCCGCAACCCGGCGGCGTCCAGGATGCGGCAGGCAACGCCGAACGAGTAATATTCCAGGTGCTCGTGGCAGACGGTGTCATAGGACGTGAGCCGCAGCATCGAGGGCATGTAGCTCTGCTCGAAATGCCAGATGCCGTTATCGGCGAGCACCTGCTCGACGTCGCGGGCGAAGGCGATCGGATCCTCCAGGTCGTAAAACATGGCGATCGAGGTGACGAGCTTGGCCGGGGCATTGCTGGACGCACGGAATGCGGCCGCGGAGAAGAAATCGGGCACCAGCGCGACGCCGTCTGGGTAATGCTCCCGGAACTTGGCCCCGGTCGGGTCGAAGCCGACGCGCCGCAGCGACGGCGTCGAGAACGCCTTGAGCGAGGTCGCGTCGTTGGAGCCGATGTCCAGCACCGTGTCGCCGGCGGCAAGCCCGGCCACGCGCTCAAGCTCGCGCATCTTCTGCGTGAGATGGTCCACCATGCTGCGGTTGAGGCCGGACCGATAGCCATAGTTCGCGCCGTACATCTCGCCGAGATCGTACGAATGTGCGAGCTGGAGCAGCCCCGAGTCAGGGCACCATACGAGGCGAAGCGGCCCGGTGGTGATCGGGTCGTGCCGCTGTTCAGGAAAAACCCCGGTCAGCGCCTGCTCCCCGAGGTCCAGCACGGGGATCAGGTTGCGGCTGCCACTGATCCGGCAGCAGTCGATGGCGGTGTAACGCGGCACGAAGATCCTCTCGCCAAAAAATATACGCTTCGCGCTTTTAGGGCGAAGCTCGCCCGGCTCCAACCATGAGCCCCCCCGCCTCGCGCGCCAGCAGCGCCGCCGCGTCGGCCGCACCGTCATGCAGCACCCGCGCGCGCACCGTCTTGGCCCGGCCCCGCACCCGCACCTCGATGACCGGCAATGTGCCGCCGTCCAGCCCGGCATGGCGCAGCGCCTCCTCGGTGATCAGCGCCTCGCAGCCGAGATCCTTGGTCGTCGTCTCCAGGCGCGAGGCGACGTTCGGCGTGTCGCCGAGTGCCGTGAACGTGACGTGGTCGCGGAACCCGATCTCGCCCACCACGCTGATCCCGCACTGCACGCCGATGCCGAACCGGATCGGCTCGCCGACTTCCCGCGCCAGCAACGCGCCGAGCCGCCGGATATTGTGCGACACCCCGCGGACCGCCGCCACGGCCTGCCGGCACGCCGTGCGCTCATCGGTGTAAAGTCCGAACAACGCCAACACGCCGTCGCCCAGGAACTGATTCGGGACGCCGCCCGCCTGCACCACCGCCGACGAGACCGCGGCGATGAACCGGCCGATTATGAACACGCTGTCATACGGGAGCCTGGCCGCGGCCAGCGCCGTCGAGCCGCGCATATCGACCACCATGCATGCGAGGAACCGCTCCTGCGGCATGATCCGCGCGGCGCGGCGGGGGAGGAAGGCAGCCTGCGTCTCCGGTGGCACCAGGGGAAGCACTCCGATGTCCGCGGTCGGACGAAGCTGACAAGCCAGCCGTACCCGCGTCGCCTCCTCCGCGCCGATGCGCGCCAGCACCCGCCGCTCCTGCGCCTCTACCGGCGGCAGCACGCCCCCGCCCATCACCCGCACCCGGCACAGCGAGCAGCGCGCCCGTCCGCCGCACATGTTGGCGTGCGGCACCCCGGCCAGCAAACTCGCCTCAAGGACACTGAACCCAATCGGAATCCCCTGCCGCCGGCCGTCGGGGTAGGAAACGAACACCCGCCCCACCCGCCGGTCGTGCAGCCGGCGCAGCGCCCGCGCCAGCACCACCAGCGCCAGCGCCGTGCCGTCGAATACCAGGAAGCCATTGCGCAGATTGGCGAGCCAGAGGCTCTGGGGCGCGGTGCCGACATGCCCGGGCGCGGTCGCTTGTGCGAGCCAGGCGGGGTCGGCGGCCAACGCCACGACCGCGCGCCCGGCCTGCAAATAGCCGAGCAGGGCCAGCACCGGTAGCAGAACGGCGATTGTCAGCAGCACCCCTCGAGCCTGCTCGAACCACGGTTTCAGCCGCAGCCAGAACCCCAGACCGAAGCAGCCGTGTGTCCAGGCCACGATGAGCAAGGTGAGCTGAATCCAGCCAAACCCCGGCGCGGCGATCCAGAACGAGTAGAGTTCCTGCGCGTAACCCTTGTTCAGTCCGAACTGAGCCAAGGCAACGCGGGTGCCGGCGAGATGATTGGCGAGCAGCGGCGGGATCGCGAGACCGAGCAGAAGCTGCGTCAGCTCGCGCGCGCTCCAATGCAGCGAACGCCGCTCATAGAGCGCATAAAGCCCTAGGCAAAAATGCACGGCGAGCGCGCTGTAGAGCGCCGCCGTGCCGATCACCCCCTGCCAGATGAATTTCTGCGCCAGCAGTCCGCGCTCCATCCAGGCGAGCGAGACGTTGCCGAGGGCATGGTTGGTCAAGTGCAACGATACATAGGTGAACAGCACCAGCCCGCTGCACAAGCGGACGGTGCGTATTCCCGGGCGGCGCGGGCGAGGCGGGTGCAGCAGCGCCGAAAGCGAGCGGTTGGCCAGCATGTAGCCTTCCTAGCATGGCCGACGCCCGGCATTGCCCATCTCCCGGCGCCATGTATCCTGCCAATCATGGCGATCCCCCCGCGCGAAGCGGACATCCTGAAGCTGCTCGGCGAGCATGAGGTCATGCGCCTCATCCCCGTGGAGGCGCTACGCGCGCTGGTCCGGCGCGCCGCGCTCCCGAGCTATGTCGAGCGGGACGTGATCTTCAGCCAGGGCGATCCGGGCCGCACCGTGATGGTGGTCGTGCATGGCTTCGTGAAGCTCTCGGCCTCGCTGGCCAACGGCCGCGAGGTGGTGCTCGACCTGGCTGAACCCGGCAGCGTGCTGGGCGAGATCGCAGTGCTGAATGACTGGCCGCGCGCGGCGGCGGCAACGGCGCTCTCCGCATGCACCTTGCTAGCGATTGACGGTGGTTCCTTCAAGCGCGCGCTCGTCGCAGCCCCGGATGCGATGTTCGCCGTCATCGGCCTGCTCAGCCGCCGGCTGCGCAGGACTACCGGGCAAGTCACCGACAGCCTGGAGCTGCCCGCCCCAGTGCGTCTCGTGAAGGCGCTGCTGGAGCTAGCCGCCCTGCACTCGCGCCCGACGCCGGAAGGGTTGCAAATCGAGCTCCCGCTGTCCCAGCGCGAGCTGGGCGGCATGACCGGCCTGATCCGCGAGAGCATCAACCGCCACCTCGGCACCTGGCGCGATAGCGGCTGGATCAGTCTGACAGAGCGAACGATCACGCTGCGCGACGTGGGCGCGCTGCGCGGGCTCTTGCGCGACCACGATCTCAGCTAGCCCTACCTCAATCGTTCACGTCCAGGATTGCACCGTCCAGGGCAATGCTAGCATCCCGGGCCAGGTCAGTCCCTTGGAGACGTTGGCCGCAACGTCCACGACGACACAGGCGAAATCCGACAGCATCTTCTCGACCAGCATTGCCACGATACCGCAGCTGCCTGACGTCACAACACCGCGCAGTGCTTGCCGATCAACATGGCCGCCTCATGTCCCGAGGTGCGAAGGGAGATGGTACCGTGCCAAGCCAAGTCTACGACTTGTTCAGTCAGGCCATGGCCGATCGGAAACAGATCCTGTGTGACTACGACGGGTACTCCCGTGAGCTTTGCCCGGTCATTCTTGGCCACTCCCAGGGAAACGAGAAAGCGCTCACCTATCAGTTCGGCGGGCGAAGCCGCTCCGGATTGCCGCGCGGAGGTGAATGGCGGTGCCTTTGGCTCGACAAGGTGAGCAACGTTCAGCTCCGGGACGGACCTTGGCACACTGGCAACACTCACGTTCAGCCACAAGGCTGCGTGGAAATGGTCGATCTCGACGTCAATCCATCAAGCCCATACAACCCCCGCCGACGCCTTTGACCCAATACCCGTTGCCGCCCGGGACGGACCTTACCAACGTGGGCACGCGGGTCAGCGGACCGGAACCAGCGGTCGTCGGGGGCAGGTATCGCATCTGTTGGCGGGTTCGGTGAAGATGGTTGGGGGGACACGCAGCCACTTAAGGACACTCTGAAAAAGCCGCTCTCGACACGGTCACGGAACAGCCTGTAGGGCGGGTTCTGCGGATTTCGTGCGGGGCCGATATGCGACAAGCGACTCTGGCGAGCGTCAACTTCGAGCGCTACAGCAAAACCACGCGTCGCGCCGCGTTCCTTGCCGAGATGGACCGCGTTGTGCCGTGGCAGGACCTCTGCCGGCTGATCGAGCCGGTCTATCCGAAGCCAGGCCACGGCCGTCCGCCGATCGGCCTTGAGCGCATGGTGCGCATTTACTTCCTGCAGCTCTGGTTCAACCTCTCGGATCCGGCGGTGGAGGAGGCGCTGTATGATTCAGCCTCGATGCGGCAGTTCGCCGGCATCGATCTCGGTCGGGAGCCGGCACCGGACGAGACCACGGTGTGCAAATTCCGCCACCTGCTGGAGAAGCACGAACTCGGCAAGCGGATACTCGAGACTGTCAATGAACATCTCGAGAACCGAGGATTGAAGGTGGGCACTGGCACAATCGTCGACGCGACCATTATCAGCGCCCCGAGTTCGACCAAGAATGCGTCCAAGCAGCGCGATCCCGAGATGCATCAGACCAGAAAGGGCCAGCAGTGGTATTTTGGCATGAAGGCGCATCTCGGGGTGGATAGCAAAACCAAGCTGATCCATTCCGTGGTTGCCACCGCGGCGAATGTGCATGATGCGGCGGTGCTTGGTGATCTGCTGCACGGCGAGGAAACGCGGGTGTGGGGTGACCAGGCCTATCGCGGCCAACGCGAGGTGATCCGCGAGCATGCGCCGCACGCGCAAGACTTCACCAACCGGCGCTATCGGCATCGTGGCGTGGTCGATGAGGCGGAGAAGGCACGCAACCGCACCAAATCGACGGTGCGAGCCAAGGTCGAGCACAGAATCGGCGTGATCAAGCGTGTGTTTGGCTTTGTGAAAGTGCGCTATCGTGGGCTGGACAAGAACGCCCACCGGCTGTTCGTGACTTGTGGACTGGCTAACCTTCATCTCGCTCGCAAGGTGCTGGTGCGCGCCTGACGGGAGACCTGCGCCCAAAATGGCGCCCTGCCGCCGGCGAGGGAGGCCAAATCGTCGTAAAAACCCAACTCCAAGCGCAATTTGGTTGCTGTCGTTCCTTTTCTCGACCGAGCCGGCCCGGTTACTCCTTGATCAGAGTGTCCTTAAACCGAACTTAAGATGACGCGCGCATTGTCCTCTGAAACAGCACTCAGCCGTCTGCCCTTCTCGGTTTAGCACCGAGCCATAGCCGCTGATGTCGAGCGGCATCACCACATGAACTCATGCCGAAGCTCGCTCTTGCGCGTCACCAAGACGGCGCTCGGTGAGAAGTCTCAGGAGTGTTCCCTCGCCAAGACTTATAGCGATTTCGCGGAACGCGAAATACGGGATCAGGATCAGCAGCATGAGCAGGCTCGTCGCCAAGGCTTGCGGCAGCGTGCCGCCCGCGACCCCGGCCAGCGCCTCGCGGATCGGATGTCCATGAAGAAGGGCGACGATGGCCTCCTCGAGGACCGACAGGACCAGCAGCAAAACCAGAAAAACCGCTGAATGGTAGAGGATATCGAACACAAGACGGCCGCGCGTTGTGCGTTCACCGATCTTGAAGGCGTGCCCGATCAGGATGAACTTGCCCAGGATCAGCGCCTTCACGAGCGCCAGGCCGTAGAAATCAAAGTCGATGCCCGCACCCCGCAAGATCGCCGCTTTGTAAAGCAGAATTGCGCCGAAGCAGACATAGAGATAGGCGGACACGATGACGTACTGCGCCAGCTCGTGGCGCGCCCGTTGGGCGAGTGTCGCATGCGTAATAGGTGGATGTTCCATTGCTATCGTCTCGCCGCAACGGTCGCCTTGACCCACAGGGAGGGACGGTGAGACGCAGCTTGTGTCATGTCGGCGCATCCTTTTGGTGCGACTCTGCTACGGCCCATCGGAACCGCTGGCTATCCAGAACTGGCAAGTCCGGCAGAAATTTGCAAAGAGTTCGGCCGGCCGAAGCCCCCGATCACGACCGGGGTAAAAAGCAAGGCGGCTTAGCTGCCGGGGCGGAGCCCGCGAACCAATCACCCGCGCTGTATCGCAGGGTGGTTGAGGGCAGTTCGCCGTATTGCTCGCGATAGTTGGCCGCAAACCGGCCAAGTCCGCTAAAGCCATATCGACGCGCCACCTCCGCTACGCTCGCCGCCTCGGAACCGTTGGCCCGCAGCGCGCGGCGTGCCAGTTGCAATCGGCGCAAATGGAGGTAACGTTTCGGGGCCATGCCGAGATGTGCCTGGCAATACGCCCGCAAGGTGCGGTCCGGGACTCCGAGCACCGCACAGATGTCGGGGATGGCAGGTGTCCAGTTCGCGCCAGCCCGCACTTGTCGTCGAACCGGCTCAAGAGTGCGACTTGGCGGCACCGGGGCCGCAGCGCCCTTATCCGTCATCTTTACCAGTAGGCACTCGATCAGCGCGTGGATCACTTGCTGTACCAGTCCGCCCGCGGCCTTAACGCCGGCGACCGCCATTGACTGGGCCGTGGTCGAACGAATGGCATCATCGTGCAGGGCGGTGAGGGTTCTCAGCGCTCCGGAGCTGGGTCGCCACCGGCACTCTCCAGGCGGAACGTCAAATGCGGCGCCCGTCACGGCGCGGCCGAACGCTGTGAGATCCTTCGCGGGGAGATAGATGGTTCTCCAGCGGCACGGCCCCTCTGTTCGCTCGAACACGCGCTGGCCCTGGCCGTGCGTCACGATCTCGCCCAAGCGTGAGGGGTTGCCGTCCCAGAACAGCGAGGCGCCGCCATGCACGGGCAGCGACACCCGCACCAGGTGGTCCGCCACACTGATGACGGCGATCCGCGCGAGATGCTCCGTGCCAGCCGACAGACTGGCGTGGGGCAGTGCGATGCGGGTCAGCCGAGCCCGGAACTCGCCGCTGCCAGCAACCAAGAGGTCGAGTTCAGCATCCAGGCGCAATGCAGCTTGGTAATCGTCGGGCTCACTGAAAGTTGATATCGGTACCTGCCTGGCATTCCCTACCGCTCCAGTGCGGAGCAGCAGGGCCGCGCCGGGACTTGGAGCCCCAATGAGAGAGCGGTGTTTGTGGCAAGACGAGGCTGCTGCCCATCCTTTTTTGGCGCAAGTCAACCGACATCTTCGGGCGTGGACGAGGCAGTTTTGCCAGATTCGCACGGCGGATGAGTTCTTTCTTTGGTATGGAAATGGCCGTGACGTTTGCAACGTATTCAACCAATGGTTGAGTAAACATTATAACCCGTGACCGCGACGCACGCGGTCGGTGGACGTCGAAGAAGGGGGAGAAACCAGACAATGCCACTACGGACCTGGACCGGCGCTGCCGGCGACCAAAGCGTTTACACGGCCGGCAACTGGCTGCCGGTCGGCTCGCCGGTGATCGGCGACGTGCTGGCGCAACGGATGGGCGTGGCCAACGTGCCAGGCGGCAACATATCCGGCGATCCGATATTTCTGGGCGCGCCCCAGACCGGCACCACGGCGCCGGCGCCGGCCACGCTGAACCTCAGCGACGGCGCCAGCCCGAGCGTGGTGGTGGGGCCGTCCGCGGGCGACACCACCGTCAACCATTACGCGAACATCGCGGTCAGCGGCGCCGATGGGCTCAATCTGGTCAGCGGCCCCACAACCGCGACGAACGTAACCGCGATCGGGCTGGCAACCGACGCCAGCCTGACCGGCAACGTTTTTCTGAGCGGCAACAACGTAATGGACATCGGCGGCGACGCCACGACCAATCTCGCCAACAGCCAGATCAATGTTGGCAACGGCACGTTCGCCCGGATCAACACTCACTCGCTCGGAACTGACAAATACACCGTCGGGTTCGTGGGCAACATGGAGATCACCAAGGCGGTGGACGCCGGGGCGACCGTGAGCCTGCTCGCCAACAGCAACGCCAACCTTACCCTGCTTGATCCGCTGGAGTTCTCCGGCACGGTGAATTTCCTTAATGCCGCGGCGGCCGGGACGACGACGAGCACCCCCTCGATCATCGGGCTGATCGGCGTGCCGGCGGATAGCTACAATTTTGCGGGCGGCGTGTTGACCTTGTTCGCGGCGGGCAAGGTGACGGACACGCTAAACCTCACGGCCACCGCGGGCGGCTTCGGTGTGTATGGTTCGACCGGCGGCGTGGTGATCACCAGCAGCAATCTCAGTGCGGTCCCCAGCAGTTTGCACGCTCTGGCGGTTCACCCTACGGCGTGAGGCGCACTCGCGGCTCCTGACTTGACGTCCATCATGCTCGGAGGCATGGTAAATACCTGAATAGCGATCAAGCTGCGACAAGATAGGCTGCTGGTAACTTAGGCACTCTGATCAAGGAGTAACCGGGCCGGCTCGGTCGAGAAAAGGAACGACAGCAACCAAATTGCGCTTGGAGTCGGGTTTTTACGACGATTTGGCCTCCCTCGCCGGCGGCAGGGCGCCATTTTGGGCGCAGATCTCCCGTCAGGCGCGCACCAGCACCTTGCGAGCGAGATGAAGGTTAGCCAGTCCACAAGTCACGAACAGCCGGTGGGCGTTCTTGTCCAGCCCACGATAGCGCACTTTCACAAAGCCAAACACACGCTTGATCACGCCGATGCTGTGCTCGACCTTGGCTCGCACCGTCGATTTGGTGCGGTTGCGTGCCTTCTCCGCCTCATCGACCACGCCACGATGCCGATAGCGCCGGTTGGTGAAGTCTTGCGCGTGCGGCGCATGCTCGCGGATCACCTCGCGTTGGCCGCGATAGGCCTGGTCACCCCACACCCGCGTTTCCTCGCCGTGCAGCAGATCACCAAGCACCGCCGCATCATGCACATTCGCCGCGGTGGCAACCACGGAATGGATCAGCTTGGTTTTGCTATCCACCCCGAGATGCGCCTTCATGCCAAAATACCACTGCTGGCCCTTTCTGGTCTGATGCATCTCGGGATCGCGCTGCTTGGACGCGTTCTTGGTCGAACTCGGGGCGCTGATAATGGTCGCGTCGACGATTGTGCCAGTGCCCACCTTCAATCCTCGGTTCTCGAGATGTTCATTGACAGTCTCGAGTATCCGCTTGCCGAGTTCGTGCTTCTCCAGCAGGTGGCGGAATTTGCACACCGTGGTCTCGTCCGGTGCCGGCTCCCGACCGAGATCGATGCCGGCGAACTGCCGCATCGAGGCTGAATCATACAGCGCCTCCTCCACCGCCGGATCCGAGAGGTTGAACCAGAGCTGCAGGAAGTAAATGCGCACCATGCGCTCAAGGCCGATCGGCGGACGGCCGTGGCCTGGCTTCGGATAGACCGGCTCGATCAGCCGGCAGAGGTCCTGCCACGGCACAACGCGGTCCATCTCGGCAAGGAACGCGGCGCGACGCGTGGTTTTGCTGTAGCGCTCGAAGTTGACGCTCGCCAGAGTCGCTTGTCGCATATCGGCCCCGCACGAAATCCGCAGAACCCGCCCTACAGGCTGTTCCGTGACCGTGTCGAGAGCGGCTTTTTCAGAGTGTCCTTAGCTGGAATCAACAGTCGGCCACCCGACTCCCCCTTGTTACGAGATTGGCATGCCTTCGAGCGCCGTCCGAAGCTTCGCCCGACCCGACGAGTACGCTGCCGCGATGCGTGCAACGGAAACCGAGCTTACGGTCACCGCACGAGGTCAGTTTGCCGGCCATCTGACCCGCATCGATCTGCACCATCTCTGGATACAGCGGTTTGACGATAATCTTCCGCGCGTCGGACGCTTCGCAATAAACCACGGCCGCGCTATTTTCTCCTTATGGTCGCACCCTGGTGCCGGCTTGCTCTCGGATGGCGTGGAGGTGCCACCGTCAGTGATAATGCGCCGTACGGAGGGGGAAGTCTTCTTCCAGCGTTCCCTTGGGCCCGCCCGCTGGGCCTCGATGTCGCTGCCGCTGGAGCGGATGGCCTCGATCGGTGCGGCTTTGTCCGGCTGCGACCTGACTCCGCCCCGCCGTACGATGAGAGTCACGCCTCCCCCGCCCGCCATGTCCCGGCTGCGACGACTACACGCGACGGCCGGAGATCTGGCGAAAAGTGCGCCGGAAATCATTGAGCATGCCGAAGCGGCACACGGCCTGGAGCAGACGCTGATCGATGCCCTGGTCGCATGCGTCGGCCCCGGAAGTCGTGAACAGGACTCCTCCGCGCGGCGTCGTCACGGGGCGATCATGCGCCGGTTCCATGCCGCGGTCGAGGAGCATCCCGAGGAGCCCCTCTACATCCCCGAGCTCTGCGCCAACATTGGGACTTCGCACCGGACCTTGCACGCGTGCTGTGAAGAGAGTTCTAGGGATCGGGCCCAAGCGATACCTTCTGCTTCGGCGCATGAATTTGGCGAGGAGGGCCCTGCGAAGGGCCGATGCAGCGACGACGACCGTTACGTCCATCGCTGCGGATTTCGGTTTCTGGAGTTTTGGTCGGTTCGCCGTGGAATACAGAGCCCTGTTCGGCGAGCTACCCTCAACCACGCTGCACAGCGTACCGGCGTAGTGGTGCGGACCGCTGCTTATCTTTAATCTGCCCATCTCCAAATCGTGGTCGTTATCGCCGGAGGCGTTTGCCGGGCGGCGGTGGTGTGGCCAGGCGCCAATTGGAAGAACAAGACGATGACGAAGCTTCACGCCGTTGCCCCGAGGCGGCCGCCAAGTTTGGCCTCGGAGATCTCCTGCCACGCCGACATGATCTGGATTCCCGGCGGCACCTTCCGCATGGGGTCGGACAGGCACTATGCGGATGAGGCGCCAGTCCATCGGGTGACGGTCAACCCCTTCTGGGTCGATCGCGTTCCGGTAACCAACCGCGAATTCCGCAATTTCGTTGGTGCGACCGGCTATGTCACCTTCGCCGAGATCGCGCCGGACCCGGCCGACTATCCGGGCGCCCTGCCGAACATGCTCAGGGCGGGCTCGCTCGTGTTCAACCCGCCGAAGCATGCGGTCGATACGCACAACTGGGGCGAGTGGTGGACATTCAAGTTCGGCGCCAACTGGAAGCGGCCCTATGGACCGCGCAGTTCCATCAGCGGGCTGCATGATCATCCCGTCGTTCACGTCGCCTACCGGGACGCCTTGGCGTACGCGCACTGGGCCGGCAAGGATTTGCCGACCGAAGCGGAATGGGAGTTTGCGGCACGCGGCGGGCTTGACGGCGCCGAGTTCGCCTGGGGCGATGAGCTTACAATTGGCGGCAGGCAGATGGCAAACACCTGGCAGGGCGCGTTCCCGCACGAGAATCTCAAGCTGGATGGGTACGAACGCACCTCGCCGGTGACCGCCTTCCCGCCGAACGGCTATGGCGTCTACGACATGATCGGCAACGTATGGGAATGGACCACCGATTGGTACTCACCCAAACACGAGGCCGAAGTCTCCAAGGCCTGCTGCATCCCGGAGAATCCGCGGGGTGGCCACGAGGAAGCAAGCTACGACCCCTGCCTGTCCAACATCAAGATTCCTCGCAAGGTGCTTAAGGGCGGTTCGCATCTGTGCGCGTCGAATTACTGCCGCCGCTACCGCCCGGCCGCGCGTCATCCAGAGCCGGTCGACACATCGACCAGCCATGTGGGCTTCCGCTGCGTCGTTCGTCGGGCGGGAGCGTCGCGATGACCGATGCTAGATCGCAAGAACTAGGGATCATGCCCAAGCTGGTCATCGGGATCGCCATATTGCTGATCGCGGCCGGGGTGCTTTGGCATGGCGTTACAGTGCAGGTGTTTGAGCGCTTCTGGCGCGACCTGGTCGAACGGCCGAGTGGGCCGATGAGGTTTCGCTTCATCCTGCAGCCGTCGATGGCCGCGATCGCCGCGATCCACGGTGGCCTCAAGGACGCACGGACCGGCCGGTCGCCGTATTTCTGGACGGTCGCGAGTAATCCGCGAGAGCGCGTCGGACGTCTGCGCGAAGGATTGACCGCGACCGCCAGGATCATTCTTCTCGGGGTGATAATGGACGTGATTTACCAGCTCCTGGTGTTCAAGACGTTCTATCCGGGTGAGGCGCTGGTCGTCGCCCTCCTGCTGGCTTTTGTTCCTTACCTGCTGATCCGCGGTCCGGTCACGCGTATCGCGCGCTGGTGGCGCGGCGGTGCGTCGACCGAGCTCCGGTGAGGGCGCCGGCATACGCCTGGTCCATGCTGGAACGGGTCCGTCGCGACGCCGCATCGCGGGAGGGTTCGGCGTGAGCAACCTGCCGCAGACCGACGGCACGCCGTCCGAGAGCAGACCGCCCCTCACCGGTCCAATCGCGGGCAGGTTCGAAGTAAGGGTAACAGCGGCCGATCATTTCGCCTGGCTGCGCACGCGGCTCAGCGTCGAACGCACGCTGATGTCGTGGGTACGCACGGCGGTCTCGCTGATCGGGTTCGGCTTCGCGATCGTCCAGTTTTTCGATCGTATGCAACAAATGCCCGGGGTCATCCCGGCGCGTTTTCCGGAGGCCCCGAGATACCTGGGACTGGCGCTGATCGCCTGCGGCATCCTGGGGCTTGTGGTTTCGATTTGGGAGTACCGGTGGACACTACGTTACCTGTGGGGCGGAAGCTTTACCCCAATCGCTGGCATGACGCAGGAGGGAAAGCAGACACCGATCGTCGCGATCGCAGTCCTCCTCATCTTCATCGGCATGTTCGCCTTTTTTGCCGTGCTGCTGCGCTTCGTGTAGCTGCCAGGCCGGGGAGATGCCAACCGCGAAGTCGTTCTGAGATAACCAAGCCTGAAGGAGATCGAGATGGCCAAAACGGGTAAGCCGAACATCCTCATCCTGTGGGGCGACGACATAGGAATGTGGAACATAAGCCGCTTCAGCCTCGGCATGATGGGCTACCGCACGCCCAACATCGACCGCATCGCGAACGAAGGGGTCACCTTCACCGACTACTATTCCCAGCAGAGCTGCACCGCCGGCCGCGCATGCTTCATCACCGGCCAGAACCCGATCCGCACGGGCCTGACCAAGGTCGGCATGCCCGGCGCCACCGTCGGCCTGCAGAAGGAAGACCCGACCATCGCCGAACTCCTCAAGCCGCTGGGTTACGCCACCGGCCAGTTCGGCAAGAACCATCTGGGCGACCGCGACGAATTCCTGCCGACCGTGCATGGTTTCGACGAATTCTTCGGCAATCTCTATCACCTGAACGCCGAGGAAGAGCCCGAACTGCCCGACTATCCCAAGGACCCGGCGTTCAAGAAGCAGTTCGGCCCCCGCGGCGTGCTCCACTGCCTGTCCGACGGCAAGGGCGGCCAGACGATCGAGGATACCGGCCCGCTCACCAAGAAGCGCATGGAAACCATCGACGAGGAGATCACCGATCGCGCTCTGGCGTGGATGGAGACGCAGGCCAAAGCGGACAAGCCATTCTTCATGTGGTACAACTCAACGGCCATGCACTTCCGGACCCACGTCGCCGAAAAGAATCTCGGCAAGAGCGGGCAGGATCCCTATAGCGACCGGATGGTCGTCCACGACGAGCAGATCGGCCAGATGCTCGACAAGCTCGACGAACTGGGCATCGCCGACAACACCATCGTCATGTACTCCACCGACAACGGCCCAGAGAACGACACCTGGCCGGACGGCGCGAACAGCCCGTTCCGCGGCCAGAAGAACTCCAACTGGGAAGGCGGCTGGCGCGTGCCCTGCTTCATCCGCTGGCCGGGCAAGATCAAGGCCGGCTCGGTCCTGAACGGCATTGTTTCGCATATCGACATGTTTCCGACGTTGCTCGCCATCGCAGGCAACCCCGACGTCACCGAGCAACTCCTCAACGGCTGCACGGTTGACGGCAAGTCTTTCCGCGTCCATCTCGACGGCTACAACCAGGTCCCATACCTCACCGGAGAGGTGGCGGAGAGCCCGAGAAACGCCATCGTCTATTTCAGCGACGACGGCGATGTCATCGCGGTGCGGGTCGGCGACTGGAAATTTAATCTGGCGGTACAACGCGCCGATACGATGAGACAGTGGGCCGAGCCGTTCGTGAAGCTTCGGTTGCCGTATATCATGAGCCTCCGTCGCGACCCGTTCGAACGGGCCGAATTCAACTCCAACACCTATCTGGACTGGATGGTCGATCACGTGCCCCAGATGTACGAGATGCAGGCGGTGGTCGCCGCGCAGATCGCGGACTTCGCGAAGTTCCCGCCGCGGCAGAAACCCGCCTCGTTCAATCTGGACGCGGTGCTGGCGCACTTGTCGAAGCCCCTCACCTAAAGCCGCGGAGTCCTGCCGTCAGGAAGCGCGATCCCTACCCGAGTGAATTCACTCGGGTAGGGATAGGCTCTCGCAGTCATGAACGACGACGAGGTTCCCGCGACGACCGGCGCCGCCATCGCCAGGCAGGTGGGCGCCTTTTACGAACGGCATCCCTACCCACCGCCGGTGGACGACCTGGAAGCCTACCGTCAGACCTGGGACGACCGGCGCCGACGCGCCGAATCCCATCTCTTCTGGCCCGCCGAGCTCTACCGCGAAGACCGGAGCATACTGGTGGCCGGCTGCGGCACCACCCAGGCCGCCCATTATGCGCTGCGCTGGCCCCGCGCCCAAGTCGTTGGGATCGACGTCAGCGCCAGAAGCATCGCGTTCACGCAAGGGCTGAAGGAGAAACACGCGCTCACCAATCTCGAGTTGCGCCAGCTCGAAGTGGAGCGCGCCGCCGAACTCGGCCAAGACTTCGAGCACGTGGTCTGCACCGGCGTGCTGCACCACCTGCCGGACCCCGATGCGGGGTTGCGGGCGCTCCGCGACGTGCTCGCGCCGACCGGCGCCCTCAATGTCATGGTTTACGCGCCCTATGGCCGCGCGGGGGTCTACCTGCTTCAGGACTACTGTCGGCGCCTCGGGGTGGGCGCGACGGCGCCCGAGATCGGCGACCTCGCCGCGAGCCTCAAGGCGCTGCCGCCGGACCATCCCCTTACGCCTCTCCTGCGCAACGCACCCGACTTCGCGGACAGGGCCGGGCTGGCCGATGCGCTGCTCCATCCTCAAGACCGGTCGGTACTCGGTCCCGCAGCTGCTGGACTTCCTCGACCGCGCTGGCCTGGCGTTCGGGCGCTGGGTGCGCCAGGCGCCTTACCTGCCCTGGTGTGGCGCGCTGGCGTCCACGCCTCACCACTCCAGGCTGGTTAGACTGACCGCCGAAGCGCAACACGCCGCCATCGAACTGTTCCGCGGGACCATGGTCCGCCACGCCGTCGTGGCTTACCGGAAGGACCGACTGGCGCAGGGAGCGCCCGTCGATTTCGACGGCGAGGCGTGGCTCCGCTACACGCCCATTCGGCTGCCCGATACGCTCGCCGTGCGGGACCGGCTGCCGCCGGGAGCGGCGGCGGTGCTGATCAATCGCAATCACACTTATACCGATCTCTATCTGCCCATCGGCGCGTCGCAAGAGCGGCTGCTGGCCGCCATCGACGGGGAACGCACCATCGCGGAGATCTGCCGCGAGCGGGGCGATCGAAGCCTCGCGCGCGCCTTCTTCCAGCAGCTCTGGCGGTGGGACCAGGCCGTGTTCAATACTTCGCGAGGCTAGGTCATGGTGAGACTTACCCACCGGCGGATCGAGGCGACGAGCACGCAGCCGATGAGGTTAGTAGCGGCCTTGTCGTATCGGGTGGCGAGCTTGGCGTCCTGCGCTCGTATAGCCACGCCCCGTCTTCCGACCATCCCGTTCGGGGAAAACATCGCAGCGTGAAGTGGGATGGTGGTGGAGTAGCTCGGCCATTCGGCTTGCCCTCACAGATCGGGGCAGGCGGCTCTGAGACAGTTCACTGGCACCGAGCACTGGTATCGCCCCGGCATCAAGCGCAAAGCGCTTTTCACTGACGGCACCAAGCATGTCGCGGACGCCGGCGGCGCATAGTGGCTGTGACCTGCGCCCCTTGTTCACACACACGGCACAGACTTTCCGCGGACTGCCCAAGTGGTCAAGACTCGCCGTGACACGCTCGATCTATGAGGGAAAATCAGATGATCCTGTCGTTCTTTAGGTATCTGTCCGAACTAGGACTGGCCGCGACCATGGCGTTCCTGTTTGTGTCGCTCCTGGTTGTCACTGATGTCGGCTATGGTCTCGGGCGCCTCAAACGCGCCAGGCTACCAGCGAAGGGAGATGAGCTGTCCGCCGTCTCCACGCTGACCGCCGGGATGATCGGGCTGCTCACGTTCACCCTGAGTTTGTCGATCAGCTTCGCGCAGAACCGCTATGAGATGCGCCGCGGGCTGGTGTTGGCAGAGGCGAACGCAATCGGGACGGCCTGGCTGCGGACGAAACTGATTGACGGGGAGGAAGCGCACTCGATCGCCGCGAAAATCGAGGACTACGCCCGCGCTCGCCTCGACTTCACCTCCGCTGCCTCGGATGCCGATGTCCCCGTGCTGGTTGCCCGGACGAATGCTCTGCAAACCGATATTTGGCAGACCACGCAAGTTGTCGCGCACCGCTCGCCGAACGCGGTCACAACAGCCCTGGTCAATGCGCTGAACGAAATGTTTGATGATTCAAACTCGCAGCAGTTTGCCTACATAAGCCGCGTGCCGGCCCGCATCATGCTGGGACTCTATTTCGGTTCACTGCTGTCGATCGGTGCCCTGGGCTACCAGTTCGGTATCGCCGGCAGGCGGCAGGTCGTGCTGTCGTCGCTTTTGTGGCTGATGTGGTCCGGCGGCATGCTGTTGGTCGTGGACCTAAACCTGCCCCGCACGGGCCACATCGCAGCGGATGTCGCGCCGCTCGTCTGGACGATCCAGGGGTTCCGGCCGAAGTAGCGGACACGAATAGCCCGAGCCACGCTTGGAAATGGTCCGCGCGCAATTGCGGGTAGCACCCGGCCTGCAGAGACACGCCCGGTCGGACTAGCGACGACAGGGCAGGTGTGAGAGCCAACCAGACTATTGCAAGGACCCCGCGCATTGGCCAAACTCAAACCCAGAACGCCGGCCAAATGACAGATGTCGGAAGGAACGGCTATTTCCTACGCTGCCTGGCTCTCAGTCTGGTGGTGTCGTTACACCCGAACCCTGGCAGACCCAGCGCCTCTGCTATCGAGCACGCAACCGCAGCTACCGCGAGGGCGGCTTAGTTCAATCCCCTCATTCCAGTTTGAAGGAAGGAGTTGCGCGTCATGAACAGTGTCTCAAAGCAGGCCCTGCGCTGTGCCGCGGGGAGCATTGCGCTTATTCTGTCGGCCGGGCCGGCACTCGCGCAGTTCTCCCCGCGGGACGGCTACGCGCCGGATGGGAGCTATCGGGTGCAGGTGGAACTGACCCCCTATCTCTGGCTGCCGGCCACCAGCGGAACCGCGAGCATCGGTGGCGAGTTTCGTGGCCGGGATTTCAGCTTCCACAGCGGGCCGCCCAGTGTTGCTGACCTGGCGCACTCGTTGCACGGCGCGATCCTCGGAGATGGCCTGGTGCGTTACGGTCCCTGGTCCTTCGAACTCGATACCCAATGGATCAGTGCCTTCCACAGCAGTACGTTCCAGTTGACCGCCGCCGGTCCGGGCGGCTCGGTGAAAGATACCGCCAAGCTGTTCCGCATCGCCCCCGGTCTTGGCTACCAGGTCTATTCCGGCGCAGTCGCCGGCATCCCGACTACGATCGACGCCCGCGCCGGTTTCTCCGTCTTCAGCTGGGACGTGACGGCGAAGATAGAACAGTCACCGCTCTCCGGCGTGGACGCCAGCAACAGCTTCGTCCAACCCTGGGCCGGGTTCCGAGCCGACTTCTATCCCTGGCGCGACTGGCGGTTTGAACTCGGGGGCATGGCGGAGGGCTTCGGCGTGGATGGCGGTGTCTGGGGCTGGGGCGCATCGGCGCTGGTCTCCTACTCCATACTCAAGTGGCTCGACGTCACGGGCGGCATCCGCGCCCTGGCCTCGCTCGGTCGCGGCAACCAGTCGGGCGCGATCAAGCGCTCCCTCGACATCACCGCTTACGGACCCGTGGTTGGGTTTGGCTTCAGGTTCTAGACAAAGCCCCCTTTCGTCCTCTGCTGAAATCGGATAGCGCCCGCTCCGCCTCTCGAACATGCTTTGCGAAAGCGGAAGGTACGGTCCGCGGTCCCACAGAACTCCCCTTGCGGTGGAGACATGACCGACATGCGCGACACCGAGCCGCAGGTTGGGTTGCTAGATCGTCGCAAGGTCCTGAATCTTGCAAGCGTTTTCCCTTTCACTCTCGCCTTCGCGCCAGCCAGCGCGAAGACAGCCGAGGCCGAGGCGATTGCGCCGATTGAACGACTGAGCGATGCGCTGCTCGCGGTGATGAAGGCTGGCAAGCGGACCGACTTCTCCCACTGTTTCTCCGAACTCGCGCCGGCGGCGGATGGCGCGATCGACTTCGGCGCGGTTCTTCGGGCCTCGCTAGGCCCGCGCTGGGCGAGGCTGCCGCCCGAGGATCAAGCGCGGCTGCTGGCAACGTTCCGTCGCTACACCATCTCCAGCTATGTCGCGAACTTCGATCGCTGGACAGGGCAAAGTTTCGGATTTCGCCGAACACGAAGCGGCTGAAGGATGGTCGGGCCCGACCCAAACGAAGTTGCCTTTATGTCGAGTTGTGGACGGTGCAAGAAACGGTGGCCATAGAGCGAAACTAGCCCTCTCTTCTTCGCGGGACGGTGCTTCCAGAGGAGGACCGGGGGTCTCGACCTGCGGCCTTCTTTCGATCAGAGTTCGCAGTCATATCGTACCGACACTGGGAGGCCAGGGAAATGAGCCTTGTTGCGACTCGCCGTGCAGTAATCGGCCGCTCGGTGGCGGCGGCGCTAACAGCAGCGGGCCTGTGCGGCCCACGCGCTCGGGCGCAGAGCGACGATGCCAAAGCGATTCTGAAGGCCATGTTCGATTACTTGGCGGCCCAGAAGAGGTTCTCGTTCAGCTACGATTCGGACGTCGAGGTCGTCACGCCAGCCATGCAGAAGCTGCAATTCAGCAGTTCCGGCCATGTGCTCGTCGACAGGCCGGACAAGATTCGCGCCACCCGGACCGGCGGGTACAGCGATGTCGAGTTCGTCTTCGATGGGAAGCAGTTCACGGCCTTCGACCGGTATCGCAAGACCTACGCGCAGGCGGATGCTCCCGGGTCCATCGATCAACTGCTGGATCGGCTGAGCCGCGAGTACTTCATCGAGGCGCCGGGAGCCGATCTGCTGCTGACCAACGGCTATGCGGCGCTGACACAGGATGTGCTGGACGCGAAGCACATCGGGCAGGGCGTGATCGACGGCGCCGATTGCGAGCAGCTGGCGTTCCGCGACCACGAGACGGACTGGCAGCTCTGGGTGCAGGTGGGTAAAGCCCCGATCCCGCGCCAGTACCTCATCGTCAGCAAAACGATCGCCACCGCACCCGAGTACACGCTGCGGATTAAAGACTGGAAGACGGACGTGCAAATCCCGGATGATGCGTTCGTCTTCACGCCACCAGCCGACGCAAAGAGGGTTGACTTCAAGGCGCTCGCGAGCTTCGATGAAGTTCCGGCCGAGACGGAAGGAGCCAAGAAATGAAGTGTGCATTGCGGATCACATTGGCGGGCCTCGCCATCAGCGGCGGCCTGTTCGCAAGCGAGACACCGTCGCTGACCGGCCACTGGACGACCCAGGCCGAGGCCATCATCGGCCGCCCGCTCACGCCTCTGAGTTATGCCGGCGTGGCGCGGCGAACGACCCGACGGTACGCATACGCCGGTGCGGTCGCCGGTGCTTACGCGGCACCAGTGTACGCGGCACCAGTGTACGCGGCACCTCCTCCTGCTACCTACTACCCGGCCGGGGCCTGTGTTTATGATGCCTACGGGCGACTGGTCTGTCGCTGATCAGTCTGGATGCGGCGGCCCAAGCGCCGCTGTTCGCACGAAGTTCGGTTCGCGGCGCCAGACCCTGGGGGGCGCGATCATCACGTTCGATCCGCAACCGGGCGCTCGTTTACTCCTGAACGGCGTGGAGATGCGACCGTCAAAGATCGTGCAGCGTGCCTGGGGCGAAGGCTTACGTTTCTTGCTGCGGATCTTGGATTCTGGAGCTTCGGCCGGTTTGCCGTGGAATACGAATCCCTGTTCGGTGAGGCGCCCCGCGCCACGCTGCAGAGGCCACCCGGGTAGCCGCGAACGGCTGCTCATTGGTTTCATCCATCTGCCAAAAAAGCATAGCGTCGGGAACGTCGGTCCGAGATCCTACCGACCGTAAGTGCAATAACAGCCCGGCCAATGGCCGCCCCAAGCGGGCGGCAAGGCGCCTGGAAAGATCTGACAAAGTTAAGCAAGGGAGGCAGATGGAATGATACCTCGCGACAAACGGTGGCTGCTCGGCGGCACGCTGGCGGTCGGTCTCGCATTGTCGGCGCTCCCGGTGGCCGGTCCCCGAGCGCAACAGCAGAATGCGCCAACGCAGAAGCGGCCCAACATCGTCATGCTCATGACCGACGACACGGGCTGGAACGATTTCGGCGCCTATTCGGGCGGTGGAGCGGGTCTTGGTCATCCGACACCCAACGTGGATCGAATCGCCAAGGAGGGGGCCGTCTTCACCAACTGGTACGGCCAGGCGAGCTGCACGGCCGGCCGCGCGTCGTTCCTCACCGGCCGCATCCCGATCCGGTCAGCGCTGTCGATCGTGGTGGCCCCGGGCGACCCGAACGCCATCCGAAAGGAGACGCCGACGATCGCCGAATTCTTCAAGAAGAACGGCTACTCGACGTATTTCTCGGGTGGGCGACAAGCCCGACGCCTACCCGATCGAGCACGGCTTCGACGAGATGAAGAACTTCGCCGCGTACTATGCAGGCGTCTATGCCTACAGTGACACGTCGAGTTTCTTCCATCCGTGGTTCCCGTCCTACAATCCGCAATTCAACCAGATGTACAACAGCATCGTGAATGTGGGTGAGTGGGAAGGCGTGGCCGGGCAGCCGGCCAGGAACGTCGGCACAATCAATTATGCCAACATGGCGACGTTCGACATTCGCCAGACCGACAACGCGGTCGCCTACATCCAGCAGCATGCGAAGGACAACAAGCCTTTCTTCATGGACGTCAACTATCTGAAGATGCACAACCCGACTCATGCAGCGCCGGCGTTTCAAGGCAAGTCGCACCTCGGGGACTACTCGGATTCCCTTTTGGAACTCGACGCCGACATCGGCCGGGTGATGGACGCCATCCGCGCACAGGCACCCGACACGATCGTCATCGTGACGGCCGACAACGGCGCCTGGCTTGATGCATATCCCGATGCGGGAACCACGACGTTCCGCGGCGAGAAAGGGAGTCCGTTCGAAGGCGGCTGGCGCGTTCCCGGTATCATGTGGTGGCCGAACCACATCCCGGCTGGCGCCCAATACAACGAGATGATGTCGCATATCGACGCCTGGGCGACCCTCGCCGCGATGGCCGGGCTGACGCCGCCGCCGCATGATTGGGTCGGCAATGACGGCAAGGGCATCTATTTCGACAGCATCGACAACAGCGCCTACATCCTGGGAAAGGCCCAGCACTCGGCGCGCAACTCGTGGGTCTACGTCGACGGCGAGAACTTCTGGGGTGCACGCGCCGACATCGGCGGCGATCCGAATGAACCCTGGGTACATATCGCGTGGAAGTACCTCTACACGGCAAAGGATTCGTGGCTCGGATCGGAAGCAACTCTGGGTGCTATTGGCGCGACGTACAACCTGACCATGGACCCGTACGAGAAGTACGACATGACCTTCAATGGCGCGGCGCCGACCCGCGTGCTGTCGTCATCGCCGGGCAAATATGCCGGTCAGGACAATGGCTGGGTTCTGTCGCTCATCGAACCTGTCATCGTCGCGTTCGATCAATCAATCGTGAAATGTCCGAACATCAAGAGATACCCGGGTGGGGCCTCGAACGATCTGGTGCCGAACCTGCAAACCCCGGACAACCCCGTGCCCCTGATGAAGGGCCAGCCTATGCCGCATGTCGGTGGTGGGGGCGGCTGAAAAGCGGCCGCGGGTAATCGGTAAGGGGCGGGCGCGCAAATCGCACATCCGGCAGGGGTGGCATCGGCCACCCCCTCCCCTGGTGCCCCATTCCGAGCGCAGGGCACGATGAAGGAATTCGATACGAAGTGCCGACAAGGAGCGATACCGATGCATCGCCTCAGCCTGTTTGCGCTGGCCGGCGCGTTGTCGATAGCAAGTATCGCCGCCACGCTCGCCAATCCGGCGCCCCCAGCAGGTGTGCCGGCAAGCGTGCCGACGGAGGACGGCGTGACGGCTTTGGCGCTACGCTGGTTTACCCAGATGCAGGCCGGCAAGCTCGACCGCTCGCAATACACCGCCGTCTACGGCGCGCAATTGACGCCTGAGGCGGTGCAGGCGATGTCGCAGCACCTCAACCAGTATGGGGCGTCGCCGATGCGCGCCGAAATCATGCGAGAACGCTCGGCAGACAACCAGACATTCTACCTGGTGAAGCTCATATTCCCGCGGGGCGATGCCGCCAGCCTTCTGTTCGGCCTCGACGCGCAGGGCAATATCACCGGCGTCACTGTCGCGAGCATGGCAGGAGTTTGAACGGAAGAAGCCGGACGGCGGAAGTGGTCGACGGAGGGGCAAAATGCACGCACTTGAAGTCCTTCGCTCGCATGCTCTGTTACTTCCGAACTTGGCGAAATTCGCCGTCGGGATGGCGATCATCATCGGCATCCCCGTCTTGTCCCGCCGGGCCCGACTTCCGGCTGTGGTGGGCCTACTGCTGAGCGGTGTGGTGCTTGGGCCGTACGGCCTGGACGTCATCGGGCATAACAGGCCCATCGCGGACTTCTTCGCCGAACTAGGCAAGTTGCTGCTGATGTTCATCGCCGGCCTGGAAATCAACCTCAACCTCTTCCGGCAGGCCCAACGCAAAACAACAATCTTCGGCCTTCTAACGACCCTTATTCCCCTGCTGCTTGGTGCCGCAGCCGGCTTCCTGCTCGGCTATGGAGCGATCGCGGCGGTGGTTCTGGGTTCCTTGCTTGCCTCGCATACGCTGCTCGGAGTCTCGATCGTCCGCGGGCTCGGTGCTGGCGGGTTGGAGCCGGTGACCGTGACCTTGGGTGCGACCGTAATCTCCGACACCTTGTCGCTGATCGTCTTCGCGGTCTGCCTCTCGACCTACCAGAGCGGGTTTTCACCGTCCGGGCTAGCCGTGCAACTGATCGAGATTGCGATCTTCGTGCCGCTCATACTCTTCGGTCTCAGCAGCCTGGGAGCCTACCTGCTGAGAAAGGTCGAGGATCATGAGGACGCTTACTTCGTCCTGATGCTGGCGATCGTGGCGGTCGCGGGCCTCCTGGCGCAGCTCATCAATCTGCCGGGCATCGTAGGGGCATTCCTCGCCGGCGTCGCCATCAATGCCGCGGTACAGGGAAAACCCGCGAAGGAGAAAGTGGAGTTCATCGGAAATTCGTTTTTTATCCCCATCTTCTTCATCGTGACCGGATTCCTGATTGATCCGCCTGTCTTCCTCTCCAGCCTTATCGGGAATTTTCCGTTAGTCATCAGCATCATCGGCGCGCTACTGTTGGGCAAGTTTGTGGCTGCGGAACCGGCACGATTGGCTTTCGGGTATTCGACTGCTGCGCGGAACACGATGTGGTCGCTCACCTTGCCGCAGGTGGCTGCCACGCTTGCGGCGGCGCTCGTAGCATATGATACGTTCAACCCTGCGGGACAACGCCTGCTCGACCAACGAACGCTCAATGCGGTCTTGGTGCTGATGCTGACGACTGCCATCCTGGGACCGATCCTCACCCAGTATTTTGCACCGCGCATGGTCTCCGAAGCCGCTTCAACTCGCGGCGACTTGCCGGTGGCGCTGGGGTCCTGACCAGCCAGATCCGGCGGCGTGGCTTTCGTCTCTCACCCAGGAGGCAGTCATGAACCCCTTCGCGCCGGTTCAAGGCTTGGGACGCCGCACAGTCATCTCCGTCGTGCCAGCGGTCGGGATCGCCACCGCCTCGTTGGTCCCGTTCGCCGCGGCGGCGCAGACAGCATCGAGCCCTCTGCCGTCCTGGAATGACGGTCCGGCCAAGCGCGGGATCATGGAGTTCGTGCGTACCGCAACAGACCGGAACAGTGCCAACTTTGTCGCCCCAGAGTAAGCGTTTGGTGTGACCCGTCTGGCGGCGTGCGGCGCGGTCAGAGATGTTGCTGCTTCGGGAGCCTCCTTCTGGAGTGTTCCAGAAGGAGGCTGAATGACCGAGGCGGAGATCGTCACGCGCCGGCGGAAGTGGACGGGGGAAGAGAAGGCGGCTCTGCTCGCTGAGGTGGAGGCGGAAGGTGGCCGCGTTGCGATGGTCGCGCGGCGTCATGGGCTATCGGAGAGCCTGCTCTACAACTGGCGATCGGTGGCGAAGGCGGCCATGCCGCCGCACAGGGCGGAGCCGATGGAGTTCAGGCCGATTGGCGTGATCGGTCGGACAAATGAAGCGCCGCCGGCACTGCTGGTGGCACCTGAGCCGCGGTTGCCGACAGGCGAGCAGCGGGAAGAACGCACCAGCAAGATCGAGATCGCGCTTCCCAATGGCGTGCGGGTGAAGGTCGGTGCATCCGTCAGTGAGAAGGCTCTGTCGCGGGTATTACGTGCCGTGAAGGGCGCGGTGTGATCAGCCTCGCACCTGGCACCAAGGTATTCCTCGCCTGCCGTCCGGTTGATCTGCGCAACGGGTTCGATGGCCTGGCAGCCAAGGCACAGCAGATCATCGGCGCCGACCCGTTCAGTGGTCACCTGTTCCTGTACCGCGGCAAGCGCGGTGACTATTTGAAGGCGCTGTACTGGGACGGCAGCGGTCTGTGCCTGTTCGCCAAGCGGTTGGAGAAGGGCCGCTTCGTATGGCCGCCGATTGTTGATGGCGCGATGACGCTGACGCCGGCGCAATTGGCGCTGCTGATCGAGGCGATGGACTGGCGCAGAACGGTAGCATCGCCGTTGCCGGCGCGGCCAGTGCTGGTCTGACAAGGCAGCGATTCATTGTTGATGATGGTCGGCGAATCGCCGCACCTGCCAAGGCTATCTTATGTCGCTCGCCATGGCTGACCTGCCCGCCGATCCCGAGGCGTTGCGCGCGTTTGCGCTGGCCTGTCAGGCCGAGCTGAAGGCGGCCGAACTTTCGGTTCAGCTGCGAACACTGGAGATCGAGAAGCTGAAGTTCCAGATCGCCAAACTGCGACGCATGCAGTTTGGCCGTTCGTCGGAACGGATCACCCGGCAGATCGAGCAGCTCGCCCTGCAGCTTGAAGAGCTGGAGACCAGCGAGGCCGAGGATATCGTCAAGGCGGCGGCGGAACATCGGCCGCCGCCGCTGCGCCAGCGTGCGACGCCGAAGCGCAAGCCGTTGCCCGAGCACCTGCTGCGGCAGGAGATCGTTCATCAACCTGCGGCTGATGGCGCCTGCGTCTGCCCGGACTGCGGTGGTGGCATGGCGAAGCTCGGCGAGGACGTGACCGAGGTGCTGGACTATGTGCCTGGCCGCTTCCAGGTGATCCGGCATATCCGGCCCAAATACGCCTGCAAGGCGTGCGATGCGATCACCCAGGCACCTGCGCCCGCGATGCCGACACCGCGTGGTCGTGCCACACCGGCGATGCTCGCGCATCTGCTGGTGTCGAAATACTGCGATCACCTGCCGCTCTACCGGCAGAGCGACATCTATGCTCGCGACGGGGTCGATCTCGACCGATCCACGCTGTGCGACTGGGTCGGTCAGGCGGCATGGCTGCTGGCGCCGATTGTCGAGGGGATCAGACGACACGTGTTCGCTGCGGAGAAGATCCACGGCGATGACACCACCGTGCCAGTGCTGTCGCCAGGTCTCGGCCGAACCAAGACCGGGCGGCTCTGGGTGTATGTGCGCGACGATCGACCATTCTGCGGCACGGCGCCGCCGGCGGCCGCCTACTTCTACAGTCCCGATCGTGGTGGCGCGCATCCGGCAGGGCATTTGGCAGAGTTCACCGGCTTCCTTCAGGCCGATGGCTACGCTGGCTTCGAGGCACTCTACGATCAGCGCGCCACCGATCGGAGCCTTCGCACGAACCAGGCGATCACCGAGGTCGCCTGCTGGGCGCATTGCCGGCGCAAGTTCTTCGATGTCTGGAACGGCAAGAAGTCTCCGGTCGCCAAGCAGGCGATCGAGCGCATTGCCACCTTCTACGCCATCGAGGCCAAAGCGCGCTTCGCGCCGACCGATGAGCGGCTGATGCACCGGGCCGATGCCGCGCCGCTGCTCGCCGCGTTCTTCAATTGGGCAGGCAAGGTCGTCACCAGGCTATCGGCCAAGTCAGAGCTGGCCGAGGCATTCCGCTATACGCTGAAGCGGCAGGAGGCATTGTCGCGCTTCCTCACCGACGCAAGGCTCGAGATCGACAACAACATCGCCGAGAACGCCATGCGCGGAATCGCGCTCGGACGGAAGAATTACCTGTTCGCCGGATCAGATGCCGGTGGCGAGCGCGCCGCCGCCATCTACTCCATCCTGCAGACCGTCAAGCTCAATGAGATCAACCCGGAAGCGTATCTGCGCAACACCCTCGACCAGATCGCCAATGGGCACCCGATCAGCCAGATCAACGAACTAATGCCGTGGACGCCCTCAACACCGCCCTGATCCAACGGTCGTCACCAAACGCTTACATCCCAATCGAAGAACACCAAATACGAGCGGGCCGGTGCCGGCGCCGGGGCGGCCACGGGGACGGGTGCCGGCGGTGGGGGTGGGGGTGTCACGCCGAAGTTGTATCGGTAATCGAACTCAGCTCAGCGCGCAGCCCGCTGCCGAAACCCCAGCCGATCGACCCGATCGCCGCCGCGCCGGTCCCGGTCTGGACATTGAGGTTCGGGGTGCTGATCCCGGTGCTGAGCGTGCGGAGGTTAGAACTCAGGTTCTTGATCAACTCGCTGCCCTTGAGATTGAACCCGCCCGCCGCGCTGACATAGAGGCCGGAGACCGGAAGGCCGAGTGGCTGATCGGCGACCATCTGCGCCCGCGCGCCCAGCGGCAGCGCCAATATGCTGGTGGCCAGCAGTAACCCCCGAAATCTCATCTCCGGCCTCCTTTTTGCAAACCGCATCAGTCAAGCCATGATAGCGTGCTCCTGAGCTTTCTTTCTTCGCAGCGATTCGCCGCGCAACTGGATGCGGTGGGCGTTGTGGACGACCCGGTCGAGGATGGCGTCGGCCAGGGTCGGGTCGCCGATGAGGTTGTGCCAGCGATCCACTGGGATCTGGCTGGTGAGCAGCGTGGCGCCGCGGCCATAACGGTCCTCGACGATCTCGAGCAGGTCGCGGCGTTGTTCCGGGCCGAGCGGCTCGAGCCCCCAGTCGTCCAGGATCAGTAGCTTCACCCCGCCGAATGCCCGCATCAACCTGCCGTAACGACCGTCACCGCGCGCCAGCCCCAGGTCGGCGAACAGACGCGGGATGCGCTGGTAGAGCACGGAGTAGTTGTCGCGGCAGGCCTTGTGGCCGAGGGCACAGGCAAGCCACGATTTTCCGACTCCGGTCGGGCCTTCGATGATCAGGTTCTGCTTCGCCTCGATCCAGCCGCCCAGGGCAAGTTTCTGAAACAATGCCCGGTCCAGGCCACGTGCGGTGCGGTAGTCGACGTCCTCGACGGCGGCCTGGTGGCGCAGCCGGGCATAGCGCAGGCGCGCCTTGAGGCGGCGGTCCTGCCGATCGGCGAGCTCGCGGTCGAGCAGCAGCCCGAGCCACTCGGCGTGATCGAGCTCGACGCCGCGCGGGCTGGCGGTCAGCTCCTCAAAGGCGCGCGCCATGCCGGCGAAGCCGAGCTGGCGCAGTTGGTCGAGCGTGGGATGGGTTAGCAACGGGGCTCTCCTCAGTGGTAATAGCCGGAACCGCGGATGTTCGGGTGGACCAGCGGCAGCTCACCGGTTCGGACCGGCGCCTCGGGGGACTGACGGTCGAGCCCGTGCCGCAGGATCGACTGCACGCTGCCGTAGGAGCGCGCGCCGATCTCCAGGCCGCGCGTACAGGCCGCCTCCACCCGGTCGTGGCCGTAGGTGCGCACCAGACGCAGGATGCCGAGGCAGGCGCGGAAGCCCTGCTCCGGGTGCGGCCGGCTCTCCAGGATCAACGCCGCGAGTGTCGCCGTTGCCGCGCCGATCCCCGCGGCCTCCCGGCCGATGCGCTCAATGGTCCACTCGGCATGCCGCCGATGCGCCCGCGGCATGTGCTCCGGCAGTGTCGTGTGCCGGCCGCGCACGCCGCCACGCACGTGCACCGCGACGCGCTCCCCCTTGTGGAACAGCTCGATCGTGCGGGCAGTGACGCGGGCCTCGACCCGCTCGCGCAGCAATCGGTGCGGTACCGAGTAGTAATGCCCGTCGATGTCGACATGGTAGTCGAGTGCCACGCGCCGGATGCGCCACTCGGCGTAGACGAAGGGCTCCGCCGGCAACGGCGACAGCGCCGGCCGGTCCAGCTCCTTGAACAGCTGGCGGCGGCTGACGCCGAGCTTGCGCATCGGCCGGGCATTGAGATCGGCGACCAGTGTCGTAATTGCCGCGTTGAGCTCGGCCAGGGAGAAGAACCGCTGATTGCGCAGACGCGCCAGGATCCAGCGTTCCACCACCAGCACACCAGCTTCGACCTTGGCTTTGTCGCGCGGCCTGCGCACCCGCGTCGGCAAGATCGCGGTGCCGTAGTGCGCCGCCAGATCGCGGTAAGTTGGATTGATCCCGGGTTCATACCAGTTCGCCCGCAGCACGCCGGCGCGCAGGTTGTCGGGCACCATCTGGCGCGGCACGCCGCCGAGAAAGGCGAGGGCGCGGACGTGCGCACCAATCCAGTCCGGCAGGCCCTGGGTCCAAGTCGCCTCGGCGTAGGTGTAGTTGGACGCGCCCAGCACCGCGACAAACACCTGCGCCGCGCGCAGCTCGCCGGTGCTGCCGTCCACCACCTCCACCGTATGCCCGGCGTAGTCGACGAACAGCCGCTCGCCGGCGGGATGCGCCTGCCGCATGGTCGGCGACAGGCGGCTCTCCCACCCCCTGTAGAGCTCGCACCAGCGGCTGTAGCCGTAGCCGTCGGTATGGATGGCCCGGTATTCCTCCCAGAGCAGCAGCAGCGTCACCCCGGGGCGGCGCAGCTCATGATGGATCAGCGTCCAATCCGGCTCCGCCTTGTGCCGGCCGCCCGGCTTGGAGCCGCGGAGCGGCGCGAACAATATCGCCTCGAGCCCCGCGTCGGTCAGCGTCTCCGGCAACGGCCAGTTCAGCCCCGCCGCAGCGACGCGAGCGAGGCACAGTTGCACCGTGCTACGGGCGACACCGATCGCCACCGCGACCGCCCGGTCCGAGGCGCCGAACTCGTATTTCAGCCGCAGGATCTCACGCACGCGTCGCATCGACACTCTCTCGGCCGGCATCGGTCCCCCTCTCGCCCCTGACGAGAGGAAGACCGCTCACCTGCCCAGCGGTCGGGCAACGCCACCCCTCAGGGGGTGGCCGACATCAGATCGGAATGGCCGACATCACCTCGGAATCAGTGGCCGACATCAAATCGGAATGCCTGGCCGACTTGCTCCGGAATACGCACAAACCGCAACCGATGGTAACCTTTCGTCACTCTGGCAAGCTCTCTCAGAACCAACTCTTGGGCGCCGGCTGGATCGACAGGCGAGGGCTTCGCTGACCATTGCGGTGATCGTGTCACCGATTTTCAACGTCGCCATGGCCGCCTGACGCCCCGGATCGGTGACATCGATCGTATAGACGCCGCCTCCCGCCGGATTGACGACCTCAATGCTATGGGAGGCTTGGTCGATGCGTAAGCGTTTGGTGACGACCGTTGGATCAGGGCGGTGTTGAGGGCGTCCACGGCATTAGTTCGTTGATCTGGCTGATCGGGTGCCCATTGGCGATCTGGTCGAGGGTGTTGCGCAGATACGCTTCCGGGTTGATCTCATTGAGCTTGACGGTCTGCAGGATGGAGTAGATGGCGGCGGCGCGCTCGCCACCGGCATCTGATCCGGCGAACAGGTAATTCTTCCGTCCGAGCGCGATTCCGCGCATGGCGTTCTCGGCGATGTTGTTGTCGATCTCGAGCCTTGCGTCGGTGAGGAAGCGCGACAATGCCTCCTGCCGCTTCAGCGTATAGCGGAATGCCTCGGCCAGCTCTGACTTGGCCGATAGCCTGGTGACGACCTTGCCTGCCCAATTGAAGAACGCGGCGAGCAGCGGCGCGGCATCGGCCCGGTGCATCAGCCGCTCATCGGTCGGCGCGAAGCGCGCTTTGGCCTCGATGGCGTAGAAGGTGGCAATGCGCTCGATCGCCTGCTTGGCGACCGGAGACTTCTTGCCGTTCCAGACATCGAAGAACTTGCGCCGGCAATGCGCCCAGCAGGCGACCTCGGTGATCGCCTGGTTCGTGCGAAGGCTCCGATCGGTGGCGCGCTGATCGTAGAGTGCCTCGAAGCCAGCGTAGCCATCGGCCTGAAGGAAGCCGGTGAACTCTGCCAAATGCCCTGCCGGATGCGCGCCACCACGATCGGGACTGTAGAAGTAGGCGGCCGCCGGCGGCGCCGTGCCGCAGAATGGTCGATCGTCGCGCACATACACCCAGAGCCGCCCGGTCTGGTTCGGCCGAGACCTGGCGACAGCACTGGCACGGTGGTGTCATCGCCGTGGATCTTCTCCGCAGCGAACACGTGTCGTCTGATCCCCTCGACAATCGGCGCCAGCAGCCATGCCGCCTGACCGACCCAGTCGCACAGCGTGGATCGGTCGAGATCGACCCCGTCGCGAGCATAGATGTCGCTCTGCCGGTAGAGCGGCAGGTGATCGCAGTATTTCGACACCAGCAGATGCGCGAGCATCGCCGGTGTGGCACGACCACGCGGTGTCGGCATCGCGGGCGCAGGTGCCTGGGTGATCGCATCGCACGCCTTGCAGGCGTATTTGGGCCGGATATGCCGGATCACCTGGAAGCGGCCAGGCACATAGTCCAGCACCTCGGTCACGTCCTCGCCGAGCTTCGCCATGCCACCACCGCAGTCCGGGCAGACGCAGGCGCCATCAGCCGCAGGTTGATGAACGATCTCCTGCCGCAGCAGGTGCTCGGGCAACGGCTTGCGCTTCGGCGTCGCACGCTGGCGCAGCGGCGGCGGCCGATGTTCCGCCGCCGCCTTGACGATATCCTCGGCCTCGCTGGTCTCCAGCTCTTCAAGCTGCAGGGCGAGCTGCTCGATCTGCCGGGTGATCCGTTCCGACGAACGGCCAAACTGCATGCGTCGCAGTTTGGCGATCTGGAACTTCAGCTTCTCGATCTCCAGTGTTCGCAGCTGAACCGAAAGTTCGGCCGCCTTCAGCTCGGCCTGACAGGCCAGCGCAAACGCGCGCAACGCCTCGGGATCGGCGGGCAGGTCAGCCATGGCGAGCGACATAAGATAGCCTTGGCAGGTGCGGCGATTCGCCGACCATCATCAACAATGAATCGCTGCCTTGTCAGACCAGCACTGGCCGCGCCGGCAACGGCGATGCTACCGTTCTGCGCCAGTCCATCGCCTCGATCAGCAGCGCCAATTGCGCCGGCGTCAGCGTCATCGCGCCATCAACAATCGGCGGCCATACGAAGCGGCCCTTCTCCAACCGCTTGGCGAACAGGCACAGACCGCTGCCGTCCCAGGTACAGCGCCTTCAAATAGTCACCGCGCTTGCCGCGGTACAGGAACAGGTGACCACTGAACGGGTCGGCGCCGATGATCTGCTGTGCCTTGGCTGCCAGGCCATCGAACCCGTTGCGCAGATCAACCGGACGGCAGGCGAGGAATACCTTGGTGCCAGGTGCGAGGCTGATCACACCGCGCCCTTCACGGCACGTAATACCCGCGACAGAGCCTTCTCACTGACGGATGCACCGACCTTCACCCGCACGCCATTGGGAAGCGCGATCTCGATCTTGCTGGTGCGTTCTTCCCGCTGCTCGCCTGTCGGCAACCGCGGCTCAGGTGCCACCAGCAGTGCCGGCGGCGCTTCATTTGTCCGACCGATCACGCCAATCGGCCTGAACTCCATCGGCTCCGCCCTGTGCGGCGGCATGGCCGCCTTCGCCACCGATCGCCAGTTGTAGAGCAGGCTCTCCGATAGCCCATGACGCCGCGCGACCATCGCAACGCGGCCACCTTCCGCCTCCACCTCAGCGAGCAGAGCCGCCTTCTCTTCCCCCGTCCACTTCCGCCGGCGCGTGACGATCTCCGCCTCGGTCATTCAGCCTCCTTCTGGAACACTCCAGAAGGAGGCTCCCGAAGCAGCAACATCTCTGACCGCGCCGCACGCCGCCAGACGGGTCACACCAAACGCTTACATTGGGATAAGGCGACACTCACCGATCGCGCACGCCAGATCATCCACGAGGCGGCAGAGAATTCGATCCACGTGCAGTACACGATCGATGTCAACGGCTACACTGATACATCCGGAACGGCGCGCTATAATCAAAGCCTCTCGGTACGCCACTCCCGGGCTGTCGCCGCGGAATTGGTCCGCGACAGCGTGCCAGAGAATGCGATCACCATACAAGGATTCGGCGAAACGCATCTGCTCGTACCCACGGGCCAGGGCGTGCGCGAGCCACAAAACCGCCGGGTCGAGATCATCATTCGCTGATCCGCTGACCACAGTTTTTTTCAAAAATTTTTATTTCGGCGATCCGATTTGCCCGATCAGAGAAGAGACGGGGCTGATGCTGGTCGGCGAGATCACCGCGATGATTGGCCTCGGTCAGCAGACCGGGACCCAGCCGCCATGCGGCGACCTGTTCTTGCGTTCGATAAAGGTGGTTGCGGGGACAGGATTTGAACCTGTGACCTTCAGGTTATGAGCCTGACGAGCTACCGGGCTGCTCCACCCCGCGCGGGTTGGGTCGAAGCCCCGGACGTTGATCCGGGGGGGATGGGTTGGAAGACCTGGCGGCGACCTACTCTCCCGTGGCTTGAGCCACAGTCACCATGGGCGCTGGGGGGTTTCACGGCCGAGTTCGGGATGGGATCGGGTGCGGCACCCCCGCCATGGCCACCAGGTCGTCCAGCCCATCCTGTTCGGTGATCGGTTCCCCGGGTCGAGCCCGGGGACATGGATCGGGCAAGACCACCTGGCTGGCAGGTTCTGGTGCGGGGTGTGTGTGTGTTGTGTGCCGGCTGAGGATGATTTCTGTGCATGGCGGAGCAGCAGTCCGACGACTGATCGCCGATCGCTGATCCACTGGATTTCGAGCCTATCGGGCGATTAGGACCGGTTGGCTCAACGCGTTGCCGCGCGTGCACCTCCGGCCTATCGACGTGCTGGTCTTGCACGGCCCTCTCGGGGCGAACCCCTGGGAGACCTGGTTTTGAGGAGGGTTTCCCGCTTAGATGCTTTCAGCGGTTATCCCGTCCGCACATAGCTACCCGGCGGTGCCGCTGGCGCGACAACCGGTGCACCAGAGGTGCGTCCATCCCGGTCCTCTCGTACTAGGGACAGCGCCTCGCAAGTCTCCGTCACCCACGGCAGATAGGGACCGAACTGTCTCACGACGTTCTAAACCCAGCTCACGTACCACTTTAATCGGCGAACAGCCGAACCCTTGGGACCTGCTCCAGCCCCGGGATGTGATGAGCCGACATCGAGGTGCCAAACCTCCCCGTCGATATGGACTCTTGGGGGAGATCAGCCTGTTATCCCTAGAGTACCTTTTATCCGTTGAGCGATGGCCCTTCCACGCGGGACCACCGGATCACTATGGCCGACTTTCGTCTCTGCTCGAGCTGTCGCTCTCGCAGTCAGGCGGGCTTGTGCCATTGCACTCAACGACCGATGTCCGACCGGCCTGAGCCCACCATCGCGCGCCTCCGTTACCTTTTGGGAGGCGACCGCCCCAGTCAAACTGCCCGCCATGCAGGGTCCCGGACCGGGCTGACCGGTCGCGGTTAGACATCAGAACAGCTCAGGGTGGTATTTCAAGGGTGGCTCCCCCAAGGCTGGCGCCCCGGCTTCAAAGCCTCCCACCTATCCTACACAGAGCTTTCCTGATGGCACTGCAAAGCTGCAGTAAAGGTTCATAGGGTCTTTCCGTCTGACCGCGGGTACCCCGCATCTTCACGGGGAATTCAATTTCGCTGAGCCGATGCCGGAGACAGTGGGGAAGTCGTTACGCCATTCGTGCAGGTCGGAACTTACCCGACAAGGAATTTCGCTACCTTAGGACCGTTATAGTTACGGCCGCCGTTTACCGGGGCTTCGGTTCGGAGCTTGCACCCCTCCCCTTAACCTTCCGGCACCGGGCAGGCGTCAGGCCGTATACGTCGTCTCGCGACTTCGCACAGCCCTGTGTTTTTACTAAACAGTCGCCACCCCCTGCTCTGTGCCACCCAAGCCCGGTTGCCCGAACCCAGGTCTCGCTTATCCCGAAGTTACGCGAGCAATTTGCCTAGTTCCTTCGACATCGTTCTCTCAAGCGCCTCGGTATGCTCTACCAGTCCACCTGTGTCGGTTTCGGGTACGGTCTCGTTGCTGGAGCTGTTTCCCGGAACGCTCCACAGGCACGGGCAATCCGATAAGCCCGCACCACGCTTCGCGTTCGTCACTGCCAGCAGGCCCAGGACTGTTGACCTGGTTCCCATCGACTACGGCTCTCGCCCTCGCCTTAGGGGCCGGCTCACCCTGCGCGGATTAGCCTTGCGCAGGAACCCTTGGACTTTCGGCGACGGAGTTTCTCACTCCGTTGGTCGCTACTCATGTCAGCATTCGCACTTCCGATATCTCCAGAAGGGGTCACCCCGCTTCCTTCACAGACTTACGGAACGCTCCGCTACCAATCAGTGGTCAGTGGTCAGTGGTCAGCGGTCAGGAGAAAGCATCCCGACCTTGCCGGTATCGATCCAGCAGGCCGTGCAACATGCGCGCAATCTCCGCCAGGGAGCAGCGCCATCGTTCGGCTTGCTCGCGGGACGCGTAGCCGAGATCCTCGGCATAGCGACACCACAGCCTCGCCTCGTCAGCCGAGCCGAGCGCCATGATCACATAGCGCTCGAACTCCGCCCGCGAGGCGCGTCGCCGACCGGTACCCTCCGCGAGGAGCGCACAGACCGACTTTGAGGACCGCCGCGCTTGATCGGCAATCCCGCCATACTGTTCGACCTTCGGCCAGGTCAAACTCGCCCGATGCAAATCGAGCGACACGGCGTAGGCGCGGCGAAAGACCTCAAGTCCCTCGACCCCATCCGCCTTCATGCTTTCTCCTGACTACTGACCACTGACCACTGACCACTGATTCCGCAGCTTCGGTACGTGGCTTCAGCCCCGTTACATCTTCGGCGCGGGATTTCTGCTAGACCAGTGAGCTATTACGCTTTCTTTAAAGGATGGCTGCTTCTAAGCCAACCTCCTGGTTGTTTTGGAATTCCCACATCCTTTCCCACTTAGCCACGATTTCGGGACCTTAGCTGGCGGTCTGGGCTGTTTCCCTCTCGACGACGGACCTTAGCACCCGCCGTCTGTCTGCCGCGCTAGGCTCTTCGGTATTCGGAGTTTGGTTAGGTTTGGTAAGGCTTTGGGCCCCCCTAGCCCATCCAGTGCTCTACCCCCGAAGGCAAACACGCGACGATCTACCTAAATAGATTTCGCGGAGAACCAGCTATTTCCGAGTTTGATTGGCCTTTCACCCCTAGCCACAGCTCATCCCCGACTTTTTCAACAGGCGTGGGTTCGGCCCTCCAGTGGGTGTTACCCCACCTTCAGCCTGGCCATGGCTAGATCACTCGGTTTCGGGTCTGCCGCACGCGACTGAAACGCGCGTTTCGCACTCGCTTTCGCTGCGCCTCCACCTGACGGCTTAAGCTCGCCGCATACGGCAACTCGCTGACCCATTATACAAAAGGTACGCCGTCACCACACCCTCGCACGGGTCTCGCGACCCGCGCGGCTCGGCGGCTCCGACTGCTTGTAGGCATCCGGTTTCAGGTCTCTTTCACTCCCCTCGTCGGGGTGCTTT